>CAZFSR010000024.1:0-1531 GCA_964521575.1 uncultured Synergistaceae bacterium | reverse complement strand
CATGTGCGGCGCCTTCTCCCGCACCGCCGTGCGGAAGAAGTGGCCCGATCCGCCCTTCGCAGTCGCGATACGCTGCTGGTTCGTAGGGAAAATAAAGGAACCCGCCGAGAGGTGGTGAAGAACAAGGCCCCCGCGCACACGCGAGGGCCTTGTTTGTGAATAGGGAGGGAAGCGTCAGGCCTCGTGCTCGATCACAACAAGGATGTCCGTAATGCGATCTCCCCCGGTCACGTTCAAATCCATTGGGCAGGCTGACACGGCACAAACCAGGGGCATCAAGGCCTTAAGGGCCAGGTAGTCTCCGGGTCGTGAAACGACAGGCAAGTGGATGAGGGTGCCGTCCGGCTCGATAGAAGAATTCTCGAAAATGTTAAGGGGATCGGGAATCAGTTCGCGGGAGATTTCCCACGGAACCAGGGCATCCTCGAAATTCGCGACGCAACTGCGGTGCTCCCGAACGCCGTAATCGACCCGGTAGCGGTGTTCGTCACATGCAGGGATCAATAGGTCGTGCGTTCCGACCCGGTCCTCAATCACCTTGAGCATGGGCCGACGCAGGTTAGACCGTAGGTCATCACCAATCTTCAATTTGATCGAATGTAAAGCAAGGCGGGTATGGGAGGGGGAAAGGCGTTCGGAGACACGATCCCGGTTGAAGGCGATAAAATCCGCCACTTGGCCTCCCTCGATATCGATCACCGTGATCAGGCTTCCCCGCTCGACCTCGAAAGCGCGGGCATATCCTCCCGGAACTTTTATTTCTCTTTTGTAGGAAAACTTACCCAAGCTCCGCACCTTCCTTTCTCGACACCTGACCTGATTGTACCAGCCGAATGGCAGTGTGCTTCTGGTAGAGACAAAACCCAAAGAACCGAATAAGTCGAAAGGTTATAGAGTTATAGGACAAAAACGAAGGGCTCAGGTCCCTTTCAATAAGAGGGACCTCCCTTTGGGCTTCCCTCCATGGCGTTGACGGCACCCGGCAAAAGTGGTAATTTAAACGCCGCACGGTGCGTGTCCGTAGCTCAGCTGGATAGAGTGTTGGCCTCCGGAGCCAAAGGTCGCGGGTTCGAATCCCGCCGGGCACGCCAATTGGAATTGTGAAGACCAGGAAACGTCAGGTTCCTGGCCTTTTTTCTATTTTCCGCCGGGGGGGATTTTTCTATGGATGACGGCTGGAAGAGAAAAGTTCAGGAAATCGGCCGGGTTATCGAAGAACAGGGCAGCGAGGTCCTGGATAGAATGAGCGAAGAGGCGGTGGCAATTGGAAAGCAGGCGAGGGCTTCGATTGAGCGGGCAAGGAAGCGAACGGAGGAGATCTTGAGCTCAACGCAGGAGATTGAAGCCATAAAATGCCGGATCGAGGCGATTGAAGAAAAACAGGCCTTGCTTTCTGAGGAGATATCGGAAATGTCCCGCATGGTGGAACAGGTGCTGGCAATGATTCGCGAAAAGGAACAATAAGGGGGAACTGGAATGACGGTGCCGTCGGACATCGAGATCGCGCAGGGAGCGAAGCTGCTGCCCATCG
>CAZFSR010000023.1:0-1994 GCA_964521575.1 uncultured Synergistaceae bacterium | reverse complement strand
GTGCCTCTTTACCGGAAATCAACAGGTAGGAGAAATGGCTCAATACGGGCAGATTCAACTGCACAATCTCGAAGCCGGGAAACTTGTAGGTATCCACAATCTGGTGAAAGGCATCCTCGGCCCCGTGGGTGGCCGACTCGGAATCCCTGATCCCGGCCGCTTGGGTCCTATTGGCCCACAGGCCAACATTCAGCAGGAACAAGACGGCGACCGCGGTCGCCAAAAAATGGCGGTTGCGTCCAGGCAATCCTTTCATAATCAAATCCTTTCCTCTCATTCTCTCTTACGATTCGCTGTCTCGCGTGAACTCACCGCTTTGACGCCGCTCACTGGTTCGCAGGCCGCAGCTTCGGAATCGGAGTATCTCAGCGAGCGAGAAACAGGGAACAGCACGTCTCAACCATCGCTCATCCGGGCCATCCTTGACCCTGGCCCGATTTGCCGGATTTCGCCGATGTCCAGAATAAGGAACCGCGAACCGTCCAGCCCTCTTTCCCGGATCGTCCGCCTCAGGTCCAGGGCCGGATAGCCGGGAGGTTCTTCTCCCAGGGGGAAGGTTCCCCACTGGGTGGGGATGAAATACCTGGCCCCGAGCTCATCGAAGGCGTCGAGCGCTTCCGGGATGTTCTTATGAGCGTAGTGCATGAACCAGCGGGGATGATAGGCGGTGGTCGAAATGAGCGCGTAGTCGAGGTGCGGGAAGCGCCTTCCAATTTCTTTATAGCCGATGAAGTACCCACTGTCTGCCCCGTAAAAGACCGAGGTCGCGGGGGCCAGGAGCAAAAAACTGGCCCAGAGGGTTTCATTGAAGCCCTGACCGATTCGCCTGGACCAGTGCTGAGCAGGCAGGCACACCAGCTTCATGCCGTTTGCCACCGTGATTTCCTGCCACCAGTCGAGCTCCTGAACCTCACCTGCATGGAAAGACTCGATGTACTTCTTTAGACCGAGCGGCACGTAGATCCTGGAATCCGGGGGCAGCGAACGGATACTCGCTTCATCGAGGTGATCGTAATGATTGTGGGAAATCAAAACGTTCAAGCGCGGCGTCAAGGCTCGCAACTCCTCGCTGGTGAGCGCTGGCGGAACGATGCGTCGAGGGAGCAGGGCTCGTTCCGAGAACATCGGGTCGGTAATCCAGTAATCCCCCTGCAAGCGCAGGAGAAAAGTGCTGTGCCCGATCCAGGTAATGAAGTCGCCTTCAGGCAGCTCCTCGATCCGCCTCTTCAGGTCCGGGATAAACGCGGGCCGGTGATTCTTCTCTTCCTCCGAATAGACGGCTTTGCTGGAGAGCTTCCACTTCAGCAGCCGCACAAAACCCCCATGCTCCATGGGGAGCCAGGGATTGAAATAGCGCCCGTCGTTGAAATGAGGCGCGTAAAGCTTCTCGATGCTTTGCCCCTGCACCCGCTGGCGCCAGTTCTCTTCATCGAAGGGTACGGGAGTGTGCCGGCAGGAAACGAGGAAAACGAACCCCAGGATGCTCATTAACAAGACGACTGATGCGACTGCTCTCATACCGTCATACCAGGATTGAATGTCAACAATAAGAGCCTGGGGGGAGTGACCCGGCACAGCGCCACAAACCAAAGTGGCCGGTACCTCCGGTCATCGTGTTGGCCCTCCCTTGGCACCGCGCCACAGAATAAACTGGCCATATGCCAAACCGACCATCCGGCATGCTTCCGTCCGGAATCCACAAATTGCCTGGATGCCGGTTTTCGCAGGTATGACGAAAGGAGGGTGGACGGCTGTTGGTGCGGGGCTGCACTTAACATACGGCCAAACCGCAAACGAAGAAAGACGCCCCGCGTTGACCATCTTCGTTCAGCCGGTGTTCCGACAAGCACAGAATAAACAGGCTGGATAAGGCGATCCCAGCCGGTACGGCGAAGGGACGGTTAACACCTATGGCGGAGGGGCGATGCTGCTCGACCCGATGGTCACGATGCCGAGAAAGCCGTCCACGGTCAGGAGTTCTCCCGTCCGGATCA
>CAZFSR010000022.1:0-3401 GCA_964521575.1 uncultured Synergistaceae bacterium | reverse complement strand
CAATTGGTTTGAAGTAGCGGCCGTTGTAGCTGTACCCCTCGGCGTCGCACTGCGGACAGTGACATTGCAGGGCATATGCCGCGACGGGCGCGGTGTGTTTCGTAGGCTTGACCGATTCGAGGATGTCCTGCTTCTTGCCGCATTTCTGGCAGGTGAAGTGGGATTGCTGTGGCACCGTTCCCGTCCGCGTCTGAATTCGTGTACCGTCGGCGAGCACGATCTCGCGGGGCAGGCCGAACTTCTTGCGGTCAGCCGTGGACTCGGCGTCATCTTCCTCCGCACCGTCCTCGTTTTCACCGGCCTCTTCTTCGTCCTCCTCGGAAATCTCTTCATCCGCCAGACGGATGCGCCCGCGGACCTCGACGAAGCGCATCCCTTCAAGCCGCCCCTCGAACCATCGGGCGGTCATCTCCGGATCGGCCCCAGCGTAGCCACCCAGTTCCACACCATCATCGAGACCTGATGCGCCCTCCAGCCACTTGGGATGAATCAGGAGATACATGTAGACATGGCGGCTCTCTATGCCGAAGTCCTTCTTCTTTACGTTTCCGACTTTAAACTCGTAAACGACCAGATCCCCCATCTGCAGTTTTCTGCCCCGGTGATCCTCAAGAACTTTCTTGACCTTCTTTCCGGCGAACGAACCGCATTTCGGGCAACGCACTCCAGGTTCCGTGTCCAACCGCTCCAAGGTCTGATTGATTCGTTCCTGTTTTTCCTCCTTGCTTCCTTTGCTGTAGTCTTTGAGTAGTTGGGCGAACTCCTGGCTTGTCTCTGTGAAGCTCGGCTCGTTATCGAGCACGACGCGCTCGACTCCCGGAGCCATACGAGTTTCGCCCAGCTCAATATTGAACTCATGACCACAGCAGGGGCATGTCGTGGGCATGTAATAGGCGGTCAGTTTTTTTTCGGCGATGACTGGTGTGCGGAAAATCGGCGTGCGATGATTGCAGTCTCTAGCGTTACAAGGTCCGTGTTTAGCCCAGAAAGTGTAGATAACTTCCGGTCCTTCCCACCGGTAATGGTCGCGCTGGTCCGGGGGGATCTCAGCAGGATCGATGTTCACGACCTCGCCGGTTTCCCGGTCCACCCAGCTTCCCGTGTGGCCCCGCGGACAGGTCGTGGTGTAGAAAGACTGAATGAGAGGCTTGACCTTCGCCTCAATATCCTCGAAGAGCGCTTTTACTTGCACGGGGTCACTGCACGCAAGCTCATTCTTCGTCACAAACCAGGCCACGGGATTGAGATCAACGCCTGCCATCTGAAAGCCAAGCCGAGTGCCTTCGACCAGAGTGGTTCCACCTCCCATGAAGATGTCGAGGACCCGGAGCTTGCGAAAATGTCCAGCCTTCTGGTGGTTGCAGTAGTAATGGTCCCAGACTCGTTTGGCCGCTTGGGACGGATCGTCGGGTGCTTCCGTGGCGGCCGCGATCAACAAGCTCCGAAAAACGCTGGAGCGGCGACGGGCCCACCACTTGGACATCTGATAGATGGGCTTGCCAGCATTGCCTTCAAGGTTAGAAAGCGCGTTGACAGGGGCGATGGGAAAATCAACTTCCAGGCAGACCGGTGGTCGCTCCGGATTGCTGAAATCAGCGACCGGAAGACGGATGGCCTTGCCCAGGTTGAGCGGCTCGTAACCGTTCGCCTTGTTGGGAAGCTTCTTCCCCGCCAACTTATCAACGCCTACCGATTCCTCAATTCCAAAAAGGTCTTTTCTTTCGTTATTCATTCTGGGCTCCTTGTCTATAGCGGGGACAGTTCAATAAAAGGGACCGCGACCTCCAATAGGCTCAGTCCCCCATGACAAACCTGGGGGAAGCCGCCCTGGACCTTCCACTTCCTTTGGCCCATGACGATATGGTGCCCGTTGTGGCTTACCACAATCGGGGGCATGAACCGTTCCTGCCAAGGGGCATTTACTTTCTTGTACCGGGCTGCACCGAAGGTATCGCGCAGTTTCTCGATAACTTCCGAATCGATTTCCTCGCCTGAAAACAGTTTGCTCACCGCATAGCCGTGGTCGGATGTAATCACCAGTCTTCTTCCTTGCCGAAGCCTGTTAACGAATTTCCAGAATCCGTCGTCCTGGAGCGTTGTAGCCGCGGTTTTGTAGATTTGATCTGGGAGTTTCTTGTGAACGTGGATGAGATCGTCGAGCCAGCTATGCCACACGAACACATTAGACTCGTGGGGAATGCCCTCAATGGCGTCTTCAAATGGAACGCTTAGCACATCCGTGTAAGCCTTTGATGGGAAGAGGTTAAAACTGCTTGGAGCATTATTTCCAGCCAGGTGGCTGCGAGAGGGGACGCCCATCGAATGGGCGAATTGGTCAGTATCGGAGGGAGATTCAGCACCTGTCACACACACATCTATAGGTTGGATATTTCGTGCTACAGCGCCTCTCAAAAGCCAAGGCATCTCGCGCAGGGATAAAGCATCAAGCACAAGTACGGCGCGCCCAATGCTGGATGGGACAGCGCACCATTCCCTTAGTCGGGTTGCGGTCCTGAGTGCGGCGTCCGGATAACACCCCCATAATTCCCAGGCAGTTTCGGCAAGAAGGCGGTCGGGAACGACAGTCCGGTTATGAAGATCAACTGGAGAGGCGCAGGTCTTAGAAAGCTCCCCTAGCCGCGAGAAGACGCTGCTCCAGGCTTCTTTCGGTGATGGGGAATCCAAAACAATATCCACCCAAGCAGGAGAGAGGCTCATTCTTCCCCTTCCTCCTTGGTAAAGGTCACTTCCATGGAGGCCTTAAGACTCGAAGGAAGGCGTGTAAGAATCTGCTTCACCTGCTGTACGGTTAGGTTGTTGAATTCGATTTTGGTTGTGTCCAACATAGCGCTGGGATCAACACCCCACTTTTCGAAGCATGAGGTCAGGTTAATACCCGTTGTCGCTTCGGGGGTCCTATGGACCTCTCTAGCAGCAGCCACTGTTGGCAAAGGCCCCACAGGTTCTGTTGGTGGCACAATCGGAGGTATAACCGAGGGCTGTTGACCACCTCCAGCGGGTGGCTGGGGAGGAAGCATGGGAGGCTGAGTCACAGGACCTGTAACGGTCGTCCCTCCAATCACTGTCGGAAGACCAAGTTGGATCTGTCGCAGCTCCCTCCCGGAGCGGAAAGCCTTGGATCGAATAAACCTGAGCGCTTCCTCATCCCCTGAATGCTCTGGTAGGCGGCCAACCCAAGTCCCGCCAACATTTAGCACGATCTTACCCCGCGAGACGATCTTCAAAATCTCTTCATAGATAGGAGTCTCGCCAAGGAACGGTATCGTATCTTTGGTGTCAGGCGGCGGTGGTTCAGTCAGCTCATCGAGCAGGTCCCCCACCAAGCATGATTCCTTGGCGCGCTCCAAAACCAGGGACTGAAACTCGGCGGGATCGAAGAG
>CAZFSR010000021.1:0-13398 GCA_964521575.1 uncultured Synergistaceae bacterium | reverse complement strand
CGCGGCCGAGTCCATCGACATCGACGAACAGGGACGCATCACCGGGCTGTTCTAGGACAAGCGGATAACCGCGGAGAGTTTTATAATGATGCCGTCAAGTTTCAATAAATCAGGAGGTGGTGTTCATATGAAGGGTTTTAAGGCGGGTATCGCAGTGGCTCTCGTTCTTGCGTTTTTTGCCGGGACGGCTTTGGCGGCCGAACCGATCCGCATCGGCCTCCTGGCCCCTTTGACCGGGCCTGCGGCAGCGGATGGCCTGAGCGTGCTGAACTCCGTGAAGATCGCCGTGGACCAGTTGAACTCGGCGGGAGGGATCAAGGGGCGGAAGGTCCAGTTGTTCACCTATGACGACCGGATCGACGCGAAGGAAGCGGTTGCCCTGGCCTACAAGCTGATCGAGAAGGACAAGGTCCACGCGGTCGTGGCCGGGTCCTACAGCATGCCGACACGCGCCGTTGCCCCCATCTTCCAGGAAGAGAAGATCCCGATGGTGGCCGCCTACGCAACGCACCCTGACGTGACCAAGGCAGGCGAATACTGCTTCCGCAACGGGTTCCTCGGCACGGTCGAGGGCAAGGCTGCCGCCTATGCGGCGCACAAGCTGCTGAATGCGAAGACCGTGGCCCTGCTTACGAGCGACAACGATTTTGGCCGGACGATGGTCCAGGGCTTCAGGATGTACCAGGAAAAGTATGCGAAGGACATGAAGATCGTGTACGACCAGGCGTTCCCCGCAAGCGAGAAGGATTTCAAGGCCTACCTCTCGAAGATCAAGGAAGCCAACCCGGACCTCGTCTTCGCCAGCGGCTACTATTTCCAGACGGCCCCCCTGCTCAAGCAGGCAAGGGAGCTGGGAATCAAGTCGAAGTTCATCGGCGAGGAGGGCTCGGACTCTCCCAAGCTGATGGAATTGGCCGGAGACGCAGCGGAAGGCTTCTACCTCGTCACGAACCTTGACCGCGACGACCCGCGCCCGGTCGTGCAGAACTTCATCAAGGAGTTCCGCGCCCGGTACAAGTACGAACCCGACATGGTCGGCGCCTCCGCCTACGACGCCTTCGTGATCATCACCGAGGCCATGAAGCGGGCCGGCGGAACGGACCCGACGAAGGTCCGGACCGAGATCGCAAAAACGACAAACCTGAACGGGTTGACCGGGGTCATCAAGGGATTCACCCATATCGGCGAAGTCGTCAAGCCGGTGCAGGTGCAGGTCGTGAAGAACGGTTTCTTCCGGCGCTTCGGAGTGGTGGACGATCCGGAGCTGATCCGCCCCTAGGGAGGCCGCACGGTTTTCGGGGGTGTGCTTTCGCCGGCACACCCCCTTTTCGCTGAAGGAGGTGTGGTCCGGCTTCATGCAATTATTCCTCGAGCAGCTGCTGAACGGGCTTGCCATAGGGGCGATCTATGCCCTGATCACCCTGGGGCTGGCCCTGGTTTACGGCATCCTGCGGATTCTTCACGTAGCCCACGCGGCGGTCTACATGGTCGGAGCCTACGTGGGGCTGGCGATTTTTGCCGCCACCCACAGCCTCGCGCTGGCGATCGCGGGATCCATGGTTTTCTGCGCGGTCCTCGGGGTGCTCATCGAGCGGTTCGTCTACTACCCGCTCCTGAAGTACCCGCCCTACGTCCCCCTCATCGGCAGCATCGCCTGCCTGCTTGCGATCGAGGAAGTCTGCCGCCTGGTGGGGGGCCCCGAAATCCTCCCGTTCCCGGCGCAGCTGCCTTTCCCGAGCTTCACGGTGGGAGGGATCTTCGTTTCCTCGACCCTTTTGGCCGTTTACGGGATCAGCGCCGGGGTGCTCCTCCTGCTCTGGTTCATCACGACGAAGACGGAACTGGGGCTCGCCATGCGGGCGACCTCCCAGGACAAGGCCATTGCCAGCGCCATGGGGATCAACAGCCACTGGATCATCTCCGTGACGTTCGTCATCGGGTCGGCCGTCGCGGCGGTCGCCGGCATCCTCGTGGGGATCTACTACAACCAGGTCTACCCGTCCATGGGCGCGGTCCCGGCCTACAAGACCCTGGCCCTGATCGTGGTGGGGGGGCTCGGTTCCGTACCGGGGGCCGTCCTGGCAGCCGTCCTGCTGGGGGTCGCAGAGACGCTCCTGATCGGCTACGCGGGAATTCCCCTCCCGCGCGACGCCCTGGCCTTCATCGCCATGATCGCCGTGCTGCTCTGGCGTCCCCAGGGAATCCTGGGCGGCCGCCGGTAAGGGAGGGCTTGCCATGAGCGATTATGCCATCACGATCGGGACTTTCATCGCGATCCAGGCCATCGTGGCCTGCGGCCTGAACGTCATTGTCGGCTACGCGGGGCAGATTTCCCTCGGCCATGCCGCCTTTTTCGGGATCGGGGCTTACGCTTCGGCGCTCCTGACGACAGTGGGGGGGCTGTCCTTCTGGGCGGCACTGCCGATCGTCCTTTTCATCACGGGCTTCATCGGCCTTGTCCTCGGCCTTCCCAGCCTTCGGCTGAAGGAGGATTTCCTGGCCATCACCACAATCGGCATCAACTTCATCGTGATTTCCGTCTTCCTTTACGTGCCCTTCTTCGGGGGAGCCCTGGGGATCGGCGGCATCCCCCGGGTTGTGCTCTTCGGACAGAGGCTGAGGGGAACCCCGTTCCTTCTCCTGTGCCTTGGGTTCCTGGCGGCCGTGCTCCTGGTCAGCTGGCTTTTCACCCGCAGCTGGTCGGGGCTCGCCTGTTTCGCCCTGCGCGAGGACGAGGCGGCGGCCTCGAGCATGGGGGTCTCCCCTGTGCGGTTCAAGCTCGCGGCCTTTGTCCTGGGTACGGCCATGGCCGGCCTGGGCGGGGCGCTTTACGCCCATTTCATGCGCTTCATCAGCGCGACGGATTTCGGGTTTCCCATGTCGATCATGTTCCTGTCCCTGGTCGTGGTGGGTGGAATGGGAACCCTGTGGGGGCCGGTGCTAGGGGCTTTTATCCTGGGTGTCCTGCCCGAGGTGTTCCGGCCGCTGACCGACTACCGCATGCTCCTGTACGCGGCCCTGCTGCTGCTGATGATCCGGTTCCAGCCCGGGGGTCTCCTGGGGGAAAGCAGCCTTGCACGGCGAATTTTCTCCCGGATGAAAGGAGGCCACGGACGATGAGCGAAGTTCTTCTGAGCCTTCGGGAAGTTTCCATGCATTTCGGCGGGCTCAAGGCCCTGGACCGGGTCTCTTTCGACCTGGCGGAAGGCGAGATCCTGGGCCTGATCGGCCCGAACGGGGCGGGAAAGACGACCTGCTTCAACACGGTTTCGGGGGTTTACCGCCCGACATCCGGGGAGATCCGCTTCGGCGGGATCCGCACGGACGGGCTTCCTCCGCACCGGATGGCGTCCCTGGGGATCGGGCGGACCTTCCAGATCGTCCGTCCCTTCCCGGATCTCTCCGTTCTCGAAAACGTCATCGTGGCCATGGGGCTGCCCTGCTACCGGAGGTTTTTCTCCTCCTGCTCCTCCTGGAAGGGGCGGGCCACGAGGGAGGGGGCGATGGAACTCCTGGCAAAGGTTGGGCTCGAGCCCCTGGCCTCGCAGAAGGCGGGGATGCTTCCCCTCGGTAATCTCCGGCGGCTCGAGCTGGCCAGGGCACTGGCCCTGAAACCGCGCCTGCTGCTGCTGGACGAATCGTTCTCAGGCCTCCGGCACGAGGAGATCTCCCTGCAGGAGGAGCTGGTGCGGCGCACCCGGGAGGCAGGCATCTCCATCCTCCTGATCGAGCACAACATGCGCGTGGCCATGGGCCTTTCGGACCGGCTGGTCGTGCTCGACCACGGGCGGAAACTCACCGAGGGCGCGCCGGAAGAGGTCCGCAGGAACCCGGAGGTCATCCGGGCCTACCTCGGAAAGGGAGAGGGAGGCGGCTCGAATGCTGCTTGAAGTTCGTGACCTTCACATCGCCTATCGTGACATCGAGGCCGTCCACGGGGTTTCCTTCTTCGTGGAGGAAGGGGAGCTCGTCTCCATCATCGGGGCGAACGGGGCGGGCAAGAGCACGATCCTGAACGCGCTCATGGGGTTGGTTCCCGTCCGTTCCGGATCCATCCTTTTCCGCGGAGAGGACATTTCCAGGGTTCCCGCCCACGGGCGCGCCCGCATGGGCATCCGTATCGTCCCGGAGAGAGCCCGCGTCTTTCCCCAACTGACCGTCATGGAAAACCTCCGCGTCGGGCTCTACGGAATCCATGACCCGGCAAAGGAAAAGAAACGGCTGGACTGGCTCTACCAGCTTTTCCCGATCCTCGCGGAACGGAGCGGCCAGAACGCAGTGACGCTTTCCGGGGGAGAACAGCAGCAGTTGGCGATCGCCAGGGCCCTCGTCTCGGACCCTCAGCTGCTGCTCGTGGACGAGGTCTCCATGGGGCTCATGCCGAAGCTGGTGGACCAGGTTTTCGAGGTCCTGCAGTCCCTGAACCGGGAGCACGGGTTGACGATCCTGCTGGTGGAGCAGAACGCGCGGGCCTCCCTGGAGATTTCCAGCCGGTCTTACGTGCTGGAAACGGGGAAGATCCAGTTCGAGGGGCCGTCCCCCCAGATGAAGGACGACCCGCGCGTACGGGAAGCCTACCTGGGGCTCTGAGCCGGCTCGGACAGGGGGGGCTGCTGCGGCAGCCCCCCTTGTCTTTTTTTGTCTGATGTATCAACCGGATGAAAGGCCGCCGTCTTGACAGTCGTAATACCACCTGTATTATGGAATGGTCGAGTCCTTGAAGACGGGGAGCCGTGAGTGGAATGATCGAACAGAAAAACCTGGCGGACCAGGCCCAGAACAGGAAACCGGGCCAGCGGCTTGCGGAAAGGGCGGCTGAAGCGATCCGGGGCTTGATCATCGGAAACGCCTTCGAGCCCGGAGAACCCCTGAGCGAGGTTCGCATCGCGGAGATGCTGGGCATCAGCCGGACCCCGGTTCGTGAAGCCATCGGGCAGCTCGACCAGGAAGGCCTGCTGAAGATCATCCCCGGCCGCGGGGCGATCGTTGCCGAAATGTCGATGGAGGACATCAAGGAAATCAACGATCTCCGGATGGTCCTGGAACCTCTGGCCGCGGAAACGGCCCTCATGAACATCCCGGAAAACGAGATTCTCCGTGAGAGGCGCATCTGGGAGGGTTTCCTGGAGAGGTTGGAAAGCGGCACGGAAATTTCCGCAGAGGCCCTTTCCGAGGCCGATACCCGGCTGCACGGGCTTATCCTCGACTATTGCGAGAACGTCCGCCTGAGGAATTTCCTGAGCGTGCTGCGGCACCAAACGCTGCGGTATGTCTTTGCCTCGTGGAAGACCCAGCTTTTCGTCGGAGAGACGATCCGGCAGCACCTCGAGATCATCCGCCTGATCGGCGAGAGGTCCCAGGAGGAACTCAAGAACGCTCTCCGGGCCCATATCGAGTTCAACAACCGGTATCACCTGAGGAAGGTTCTCTAGCAACAGGCCCGGATTGCGGTCCCGAGGTGCGGAAACGAGCGGGATTGCCATAATACAGGCGGTATTAGGTCAACGCCGGAAACCACGCGGAAGGTGGAATGGGTATGGATCTAACCAGGGAACAGGAAGAAATGCTGGCCGGCAGCGAAGGGGAGGCCGTGGCCTACGCCATGCGGATACAGGCGGGGGTCGGCAGGGTTTTCGGCGCGAAGCGCATGGTGCCGATCACCCGCACGCACGTGGCCCTGAGCGCCCAGGACGCGGACCTCTGGTTCGTGGAGAAGCTGCTGGCCCTGGGGGGGAAGTGCAAGGTGTCCCCCACGGTGAACCCGAGCATCAACCTCGCCTACCTCAACCGGCACTTGGCCGAGATCCCGAAGCCGGGGCTCGAGATCGTGTCGGCCACAAACGAAGCCTACCGGAAAATTGGGGCGACCCTGACCTTCGACTGCACGCCCTACCTCCAGCAGAACATCCCGGCATTCGGGGAGGTCGTCGCCTTTTCGGAGTCCAGCGCCACCCCCTACGTGAACTCGGTGCTCGGGGCCCGCAGCAACCGGGAATCCTCCCAGAGCGCCCTTTGCGCGGCCATCACGGGGCTCGTCCCCGAATACGGCCTCCTTCTGGAAGAAAACCGGCGCGCCGAGGTGCTTGTCGAGGTGAAGGCGAAGGTCGAAAGCGATTTCGACTACCAGCTTTTGGGCTGGTGCTACCCGCTGAAGCATCCCGGACCGGAGGTGCCCGCCTTCGTGGGAATCGGGCATCGGCCCACCCCGGAGGGCTTCATGAATTTCGGGGCCGAGCTCAACACCTCCGGGTCGGTCGCCATGTACCACTTCGTGGGCATCACCCCGGAGGCCCCAACGCTGGCGGCGGCTTTCGGGGGCAAGGAGCCGAGGCTGCACGTGGAGATCACGCAGGAAGATCTTGACCGCGTCCGGGAGAAAATCTGCGGCAAGCCCGGGAAGATCGACTTCGCGATGTTCGGCTGCCCGCACCTTTCGATCAGGCAAGTGGCAGACATCGCCCGGGTCGCGGAGGGCAAGAAGTTCGCGGTGGGCGTGTGGATCCTGACGAGTTCGCTGACCCGGGAGCTGGCCGAACGGATGGGCTACCTCGACACCATCACGAGGGCGGGCGGACATATCGTCACGGATACCTGCATCGACGTGCCTCCTTGCTGGTGGCCCTTTTACGGCAAGTCCGGGGTGACCGATTCCCCCAAGTGCGCCTACTACAACGAGATCCGGAAAATCGACTTCAAGATCCGGCCCCTCGAAAAGGCCATCGAGGCGGCAATCGCCGGGGAGGTGAAGGAATGAGCCGCACGCTGGAGTTCAAGTGTTCGCCCATTTCCGGCGGGACCTGCAGCGGACCGGCCCTGGTCAGCGACGAGGCGGTGTGCTTCTACCTGGTCGAGCCGGAGACCGGCGTCGTCGTGGAGAAGGGGCATGTCCTGGAAGGGCGGTCGATGGGGGGAACAGTCCTGGTGGCCCACTCGGGGAAGGGAAGTTCCGTCGTGCAGATGGACGGGCTTTTCAAGATCTCCCGCAAGGGGAAGGCCCCCGTGGGTGTCGTCCTCCGGAATCCCGACCCGGTGTTCGTGTCGGCCCTGCTCATCATGGAAATCCCCTCGGTTTACGCCGCCGACGAGGCATTCTTCGACGCGGTCGCCGACGGCCGCCAGGTTGAGATCGACGCCGACGCGGGCATCCTGCGGGTGAGCGTGGACTGAGAGAGGACAAAAGATGAGGCTGTCCATTCCCTACGGGAAGGCACAGGAAGAATTCGAGGTCCCGGAAGACCGGCTGCTCTTCCGGGGCGATATGCCGAACGTGCCTCCCCTTGACGACCTCGAGGCTGAGATCCTCCGGAAGCTGGATTCACCTGAAGGCACCCCGCCCCTCTCGGAGCTTGCGGCCGGGAAGAAGAACATCGTCCTCCTGATCGAGGACAACACGCGCAACACTCCCCTGAAGACCATACTGCCCGTTCTCGTTGGCTACCTGGGTCGTCACGGGGTCCCCGATTCCGCGATCAGCTTTCTCACGGCTCCAGGAACGCACCGCGTCATGACGGACGCCGAGATCGTCGAAAAGATCGGTGCGGGGATGGCGGCCCGCTTCAAGGTTTTCCAGCACGATGCGACGAAAGAAGAGGAACTCGTCGACCTCGGCACGGTCCGGGCGGGCGACTACGGGGTTCCCGTCCACGTCAACAGGCGGGCCCTGGAGGCCGACCTCCTGGTCGGGCTCGGGGATATCGTCCCCCACTCCGACGCTGGCTACTCGGGGGGCGCAAAGATCGTCCAGCCCGGCATCTGCGGTTTTGCCACGACCTCGGCCACCCACGTGGCGGCCGCCCTCCTTGCCGACATCCCGCTCGGGGTCATGGAAAACCCGTGCAGGCAGGGCATGGAGGAAGTGGCGAGGAAGGTCGGGCTCGCATTCATCCTCAACACCGTCAGGAACCGGCAGGGAGAGGTCATCGGGATCTTTGCAGGGGACTTCGTGAAGGCCCACCGCCAGGGGGCCGCCCTGGCTCGGGAGGCCTACCGCGTCCACATCCCCGAACCGGCCGACGTCGTCGTCGTGAGTTCGTCGCCGTGCGACATCGACTACTGGCAGGCGGAAAAGGGTGTCATCTCGGCCTACTTCGCTGCCCGGTCCGGCGGGATCCTCGTCTTCGCGGCCCCTTGCCCTGAGGGGCTCGCCACCAACCACCCCAGGTTCAGGGAATGGCTCGCCCTTTCCCTGGGCGAGGTGTTGGCCAAGGCAAGGGCCTCGTCCCCGGAGGACCGTGATGCGGACCTGGTTTCGGCGGACCTGGCGGCCTGCAATTCGCGCGTGAGGGAAAAAATGCACGTCTTCATCGTCACGGACGGGCTTTGCGATGAAGACATCCGCATCCTGGGCTACGAGCGCTTCCCCTCCGTCCAGGCTGCGCTGGACGAGGCCCTCTCAAGGATTCCGGGGGCCCGCGTCGGCGTGCTTCCGCTGGGGGGAGTCGCCCTTCCGGTGCGAGGGAAGCAGACGGGATCGCCCGCGTAACGCCAAGCAGAGGGACTGCGAACGGACGGGGGGGAAGAGGCGGAAACCGGGGTTGAACAGGAGTTGTATCTAATGGAAGTCGCGAATGGGGGACTGGGTCCCGAGAGGGACGTCTGCTTGAATTAAGAAGGGGGACGGTCAAATGAAGGCAAGTCGTCTGGTCAAGATCCTGCTAGCGGCAGCGCTGGTTTTCGCTCTTTCCCTGCCCGTGATGGCGGCCGACTATACGATCAAGGTCGGGACCATCGTTTCCGAGTCCCACCCGGACTACATCTGCATGCGCGATGTCTTCAAGCCGTACGTGGAGAAAAATTCGCACGGCAAGATCAAGGTCGAGCTTTACCCGAACGCCCAGCTCGGCGGGGACCGCGAGATGTCCGAGTCCGTCCAGATGGGCACGATACAGATCGCCCTGCCCGCCACGTCGGCGATCGCGGGCTTCGACAAGCGCTTCCAGGTCCTGGACCTGCCCTTCCTTTTCACCAGCCGCGCCTCGGCCTTCAAGGCCCTTGACGGCGAACTGGGCAAGAAACTCGATTCCTACCTCCTGCCCCTGGGCTTCGTCAACCTCGGGTATTTCGAGAACGGCTTCCGGCACGTCACCAACAGCCGCAAACCCGTTTTCGTCCCGGCCGACATGAAGGGTCTCAAGCTCCGGACGATGGAAAACCCGATGCACATCGCCTTCTTCAAGCTGCTGGGCGCCAACCCGACCCCGATGAACTTCGGCGAGCTCTACACGGCCCTGCAGCAGAAGACGGTCGACGGGGAAGAGAACCCGGTGGCGATCGTCTACGACGCCAAGTTCTACGAAGTGCAGAAATACTACTCCCTGACGGGCCACGTTTTCTCCGCGACGATGGCCCTGACGAGCAAAGCCTGGCTCGACAAGCTCCCTGCAGACCTTCGCCAGGTCGTCGTGAAAGGCGGAAGGGAATTCGTCCTGGCCCAGCGCAAGCTGATCGCCAGCCAGGAAGACAAGCTCCTGGAAGAGCTGAAGGCCAAGGGGATGAAGGTCAACACCCTGACGCCCGCGCAGAAGGAGTTGTTCGTGAAGGCCACCCGGCCTGTTTACGACCAGTTCCAGGACCAGCTTGGAGCCGAGATCGTCGCGATCGCGAAGAAAGTGAAGTAGTCGGCGATGCCCCGTGACTCCCGCCCCCCGGGGCGGGAGTCACCTTCTAATATCACGAGTGCAAGGAGAAACAACCATGATGAGGAAATTCATCGACAACTTTGAAGAATATTTCTGCGTCTGGTCACTGGCCTTTATGACCATCCTCGTTTTCATACAGGTCGTCATGCGTTATGTCTTTCGGAACTCCCTGTCCTGGAGCGAGGAACTGGCGAGGTACATTTTCCTCTGGCTTTCCTGGATCGGGGCGAGTTACGCGGTCAAGGAACGAAGCCACTTCAGGGTGGAAATGTTCGCGGACATGCTTAAGGGAAAGGCCCGCAAGATTTTCGAGCTTTTCGTGCTGCTGACCTGGTTTGCCTTCTGCGCGTTCCTGGCCTACCAGGGGAGCATGATCACCCGGCATCTTTTGACGAGGGGGCAGATTTCCGCTGCCATGGAAATCCCGATGGCCTGGGCGTACGCTTCCGTTCCGGTGGGGTCCGGCCTGATGGCCCTACGCCTCATCGTGGAGATTCGCAAGCTGTTCGCGAAGCAGCCGGGAGAGGGGGCTGCCTGACCATGGAAGCGGTCCTGCTCTTTTCCCTCCTGATCATCTTCATCGCGCTCAGCATCCCGATCGGCATCACGCTGGGCCTGGCAACCGGGATCTGCCTGGTGCTGACCACCGACATCCCGTTGATGATGATCGCTCAAAAGTCGTTCACCGGCCTGGATTCCTTCCCGCTGCTGGCGATCCCCTTCTTCATCCTCGCGGGGGCCCTGATGTGCAACGGGGGGATCTCCAGGAGGCTCGTCAACCTGGCCGAGAGCCTGGTGGGTTTCATCATCGGCGGCCTGGCCATGGTCACCGTCCTGGCCTGCATGTTCTTCGCGGCAATCTCCGGTTCGGGCCCGGCCACGGTTTCCGCCATCGGGTCGTTCATGATCCCGGCCATGAAGGAGAGAAAATACCACGGTGACTTCGCCGCGGCCCTGACGGCGTCCGCCGGAACGATCGGGGTCATCATTCCCCCGAGCATTCCGTTCGTCATCTACAGCGTCGTCGCCATGACCTCGATCGGCGACATGTTCATCGCGGGCGTCGTCCCGGGAATCCTGATCGGCATCGCCCTCATGTCCGTCTGTTATTTCACCGCCCGGAAGAGGAACTACCTGAGCTCCAAGGAGCCCCCGACGCTTGCCCACGTGGGGAAGGCCTTCAGGGAAGCGCTCGGCGCCCTCATGGTTCCCATCATCATCCTCGGGGGCATCTACGGCGGCATCTTCACCCCTACCGAGGCGGCGGTCGTGGCCGTGGTCTATTCCGTAATCATCGGGAAGTTCGTCTACAAGGAACTGGACTGGAAGACGCTCTACGAGTGCCTGAGGAGCTCGGCGCTGATCAACGGCGCCACGGAGTTCATGATCGGGCTTTCCATGGCCTTCTCCAACTACCTGGCCCTCGCCCAGATTCCCGCGCTGATCGCCCAGTGGCTGGGGGCCGTTTCCCATAACCCGGTCGTCATCCTGCTCATGATCAACCTGTTCCTCCTGGTCGTAGGGTGCTTCATCGACAACATCGCGGCCGTAATCATCCTCACGCCGATCCTCCTCCCGGTTGTGACCCGGCTGGGCGTGGACCCGATCCACTTCGGCATCATCATCACGGTCAACTTGGCGATCGGGTTCATCACGCCTCCCTACGGGATCAACCTGTTCGTTGCCTCGGCCATTTCCGGGGAGTCGATCGAGGGCATATCCAGGCAGATCCTGCCGTTTGTCCTGGCCATGTTCGCCTGCCTGATGCTCTTCACCTATGTCCCGTCGGTCAGCCTGGGGCTGGTTCAATTGTTAAGGCACTGAAACGTTCCAGAAACGTAGCCGCTCGATGTTGTGTCCTGTCCTGCAAAGCTTCGAGGGATGAGAGGAAGGTGGGTTCGTGGGGGAGGGGAAGGCAAGCGCTTTCAGTACCTTCGAGCTGATTTCCAACAAGGCGCTCGTGAAGGCCAACGGTTTTTCGGATGAGGATGTTTCCCGGCCCGTCATCGGAATCGCCAATTCGTTCAACGAGATGGTCCCCGGTCACAGTAACCTGCGAAAAATCGCCGAGAGCGTGAAGAACGGTGTTTATCGCGCGGGTGGTACTCCTGTGGAGTTCGGGGTCATCGCCTGTTGCGACGGTCTCGCTGACGGTCACGCCGGGGCCAATTTCATCCTGCCTTCGAGGGAGATCATCGCGGACAGCATCGAGATCCAGGCCAGGGCCCATTATTTCGACGGGATCGTCCTGCTGGGCAGCTGCGACAAGATTGTCCCGGGAATGCTTATGGCTGCTGCCAGGATCGACATCCCCTCCATCCTGGTCCCCGGAGGGTTCATGTGCTCAGCCCCGGCCTTCTCAACCAAAAGAAAAAGCGATACAACGTCGGTTTCCGAAGCCGTCGGGATGGTCCAAACCGGCCAGATTTCCCTCGGGGAGCTCCAGAACCTGACGACGACCTGCGCTCCGACCTGCGGGTCCTGCCAGTACATGGGTACGGCCAATACGATGTGCGCCTTTGCTGAAGCGCTGGGAATGGTCCTTCCGGGTGGCGGGTTGATCCCCGCAGTTTACAACGAGCGTTCACGGAGCGCGTTCCGAAGCGGTGAAAAAATCGTGCAAATGGTTTTGCAGGGTCTTACCCCTCGGCAGATCATGACGAAAGAAGCGCTGAAAAATGCCATCATGGTCATGATGGCCGTCGGGGGGTCGACCAATGTCGTGATACACGGTTGTGCCCTGGGGCACGAGCTTGGTTTCAGCCCGCGAGAGATCCTTTCGATGTTTGATCACTACAGCGAGAAAATTCCCCTGGTGGCGAAGATCAACCCCGCTTCCCTGGAGTACGATTGCGAGGATTTATACAAGGCGGGCGGAATCCCGGAAGTCATGAAGGTCATTCGAAAATACCTTCATACCGGCGCAATGACCGTGAACCTGCAGGATGTCGGGAAAAACCTGGACGAGCATGTGAATCCGTATCCCCCTAATCCCGCCGTAATTAGTTCCCTTGATAATCCCCATTGCTTCCGCGGGGGACTCGTCATCATGAGGGGCAACATCGCTCCGGATGGAGGAGTGGCCAAGCCTGCGGCAATTGCGGAAGAAGCCTGGTGTTTTACCGGGAAAGCCGTTTGCTTCGATAGCGAGCGGGATTGTGTAGAGGCGATAGGCAGGAAGGAAATCAAGGCAGGAGATGTCCTTGTCATCCGGTACGAAGGGCCGAAAGGCGGTCCGGGGATGAAAGAGATGTACCTCCCCTCGAAAATGCTCTACGGGCAGAACCTCGGCAAATCGACGGCGATCATTACCGACGGCCGGTTTTCGGGCACGAACAACGGATGCTTCGTCGGCCACATTTCCCCCGAAGCGGCAGTAGGAGGCCCTATCGCACTGATTCAAGACGGTGACGAAATTTCCATAGATATCCGGAAGAAGTTGCTGACCCTCAATATCGGCGAAGAGGAGCTGGCTGAGCGAAGAGCCCGGTGGACCCCCCCTGAGAGGGCTGAATTGAAAGGCTATTTGGGAAGATACGCGAAGCTGGTCCGGTCCGCATCAGAGGGTGCCATCCTGGAATAATTTTTAGGCGGAATTTGTAGGAGAAACCGGCGAACCGGGGTCAGGTCTTGAAGCTTCAAGACCTGACCCCGGTTCGGCTTGGTTTTAGTTCAGCGAAACCGGCCCTGGAGGCTACTGGCGATGGGCGGATCGGGCCACTTCTTCCGCACGGCGGTGCGGGAGAAGGCGCCGCACATG
>CAZFSR010000020.1:0-14167 GCA_964521575.1 uncultured Synergistaceae bacterium | reverse complement strand
GTCTTGAAATCGGGCATTGTCGACAATGCCCGATTTCAAGACCTGACCCCGGGTTAAAGTTCCCCGGTTTAGAAGGCTGGACAAAATAGGATTCCATCTGTATAGTGTCTGTATACCGCTATTCCGGAAGGAGCCCGGCTCCATGAACGCCGCAAAGGACAACCGACTCTGGGTCACGGCCTACAAGTGGATCAAGGACGCCATCGAAAGCGGGACCCTCAAGCCCGGCGAGCCTCTGGCGGAGAACCGCCTTTCCCGGGAGATCGAGATCAGCCGGACGCCCATCCGCGAGGCGCTCCGGGTTTTGGCCCAGGAGGGGTACGTCCGGATCGTCCCCGCGAAAGGGGCCTTCGTTTCCGAGATTTCCCTGGAAGACGTGAAGGAGATCTACGACATCCGCAAGCTTTTGGAGCCCTTCGCGGCCCTGTCCGCGGTGACTCGCGTTCCCGAGGAGGAGATCCGTTCCCTCGAGGGCGACTGGAGAAGTCTGCTGGATCGCGTCGCTGGGGGAGAGTCCGTCCCCTGGTCGGAGGTGGCCGCGGTCGACCAGCGGTTTCACTTCACCCTGGTCCAGAACTCCACGAACAAGCGGATCCAGCAGATCCTTTCCTCGTATCATTCCCAGATCGAACGTTTCCAGTCCCTCTCGGCCAAGTCCCTCGCGAACGTCGAGGACACCGTGCGCCAGCACCTGGATCTCATCGCCTGCCTGAAGGAGCGGGACGGGAAGGCGCTTTCCGGGAAGCTTTACGATCACATCGCCCGGAGCGAGGAGAACGTCCTGAAGGATTATTACGGAAGGTAGCTTTTCCGCGCGCCGCCGGCGGAAAGGCCGTATCCGGATAGACGCTAATTTTGGAGGTGTCGCCATTGCAGCTGACGGATGAAGAAAAACGAATGCTTGACGGCGCAGACGGCCGTGGGGTCCAGAGGGCGATGGAACTGCTGGTGGCCCTGGGGAAATCCTTCGATGCCGAGCGGATGATCCCCGTTAGCCGGACTCACGTCGCCTTGAGCGGCCAGGAAGGGGACACCTACTGGTGCCAGCTGCTCGTGGACGGCGGGGCGACCTGCAAGGTTCCTCCCACGACGAACCCGTCCTGGGACGTGAAGGGCCTGACGAAGCACTACGAGGTGACGGAGGCCGAGCTCGAGCTGGGGCTGAGGACGATCGACGTTTACCGCCGCATCGGGGCGAAGCTGACCTTCTGCTGCACTCCCGGGCTGGGAACGAACGTCCCTGCTTTCGGCGAGCACGTGGCCTTTTCCGAGTCCAGCGCCACCCCGTACGTCAACGCCGTCCTCGGCGCCCGGTCGAACCGGGAGTCCTCCTGCAGCGCCCTCGCCTCGGCCGTGACCGGGGTGACGCCCCTCTACGGCTACCACTTCGAGGAAAACCGGGGCGGGACGATGCTGGTCGATATCGAGGCCCGGCCGAGGGACGCCTATGACTGGGGAATCCTGGGCTACTATATCGGCCGCCATGCCGGCAGCCATATCCCCGTGCTTTCGTTCCGGCACCTGGATCGCCGCCCGGCCCCCGAGGAGCTCCTCTATCTCGGGGCGGAGATGGCCACGAGCGGTTCCGTGGCGATGTACCACATCGCCGGCGTGACCCCCGAGGCCCCGACCGTGTCGGCGGCCTTCAGGGGAAAGCAGCCGGAGTTCACGCTCCCGGTCCTCCCGAAGGACCTGGCCGCGCAGGAGGAGGAGATCTCCGAGAAGGGCGGCAAAATCAACCTGGTCATGCTGGGATGCCCGCACTATACCTACGACCAGCTCCGGGAACTCGCCTCCCTTCTTGAGGGCCGCACCGTTCACCCGGACGTGGCCTTCTGGGTGCTCACCTCCTTCGACGCGATCGAGCTCGCCAGGCGGAGCGGCCATTTGGAGACCATCGAGCGGGCGGGTGCCCGCCTGGTTCCCGACACCTGCATCGACGAACCCTGCTGGAAGTCTTTCGAGGGGGGGCTCGGGGTGACGGATTCGCCGAAATGCATGTACTACCGGGAAAGGCGCGGCCAGCCCTTCGTCATCCGGAGGCTTTCCGAGTGCGTCGAGGCCGCGGCCAGGGGGGAGATCTGACATGTCCGTGAAAACGTACAAGTGCCGGAGCATCGTGAAGGGCAAGGTCGAGGGGGAGGCGATCGTGTCGAGGGAAGCCATGTGCTTCTACCTCTGCGATCCCAAGACCGGCGAGGTGATCGAGAAGAACCATCCCCTGAAGGGACGCTCGATCGCGAAGAAGATCCTCGTTCTGCAGTCGGGGAAGGGCAGCTCGGTCGTCCAGGTGGACGGCTTCTACCAGCTCTCCGTGCAGGGGAACCTGCCGGCGGGGATCGTCGTGCGGGAGATCGAGCCGGTCCTGGTTTCGGCGGCCGTGGTCATGGAAACCCCGATGGTCGACCGGGTGGAGGCGGACCCGTTCGAGATCATTTCGGACGGGGACTGGGTGGAGATCGACACGGAGCGGGAAATCCTGACCGTGACGAAAAAGACGGACTGACGTGGAGGAGGTTTGGCCATGTACGAGAACGCGAAGATCGAAAGGTCGATGACCATCAGGCTGGATTCGAGTCTGCCCCCGTACCCCCCGTTCAAAGAGGGGATCCGGCGGGCCCCTGACCGGGGATGGACCCTGGGGAAGGCCGAGACGGAACTGGCGCTGAAGAACGCCCTTCGCTACGTCCCCGAATCGCTGCACGCGGAACTCGCCCCCGAGTTCATGGAGGAGCTGCGGACCCGCGGCCGGATCTACGCCTACCGCTTCCGGCCCGAGGGGCGCATCTGGGGACGGCCCATCTCGGACTACAAGGGCAAGTGCCTGGCGGGGAAGGCCTTCCAGGTCATGATCGACAACAACCTGGACTTCGAGATCGCCCTCTACCCCTACGAACTGGTCAC
Organism: uncultured Synergistaceae bacterium; assembly: GCA_964521575.1. Lineage (GTDB taxonomy): Bacteria > Synergistota > Synergistia > Synergistales > 79-D21 > 79-D21. Next base: position 11,263 of record CAZFSR010000020.1, on the reverse strand, counting down.
CTACGGGGAAACCGGGCAGGTGTGCCAGAACTGGCTCCAGTACCGGCTCCTCAAGAAGTACCTCGAAGAACTGACGGAGGACGTGACTCTCGTCGTCGAGAGCGGCCACCCCCTCGGGTTCTTCCGGTCCAGGCCGGAGGCCCCCCGGGTGATCCTCACCAACGGGCTCCTCGTGGGGATCTTCGACAACCAGGCGGAGTGGCACCGGGCGATGCAGCTGGGGGTCAGCAACTACGGCCAGATGACGGCCGGCGGCTGGATGTACATCGGTCCCCAGGGGATCGTCCACGGGACGTTCAACACCCTCCTCAACGCCGCACGGCAGAGACTGGGGATCGGGCCCAGGGACAACCTGGCCGGGATCCTCTTCGTGTCGTCGGGCCTGGGAGGGATGAGCGGGGCCCAGCCGAAGGCCGTGGAGATCGCGGGGGGCGTGGGGATCATCGCGGAGGTGGACGCCTCGCGCATCGAGACCCGGCGGTCCCAGGGGTGGGTGACCCTGGTGGCCGAAAGCTGCCGCGAGGCCTTCGAGATGGCGGACAAAGCGATCCGGGCGAAAAAGCCCGTCTCCATCGCCTATCACGGCAACATCGTCGACCTGCTGGAGTACGCGCTGGATCACGATATCCCGGTCCCCCTCCTTTCGGACCAGACTTCCTGCCACGCCCCCTATGACGGCGGGTACTGCCCGGCGGGGATCTCCTTCGAGGAACGGACCGAGCTGCTCCACTCCGATCCCGCGGAATACCGCCGCCGCGTCGACGAGACGCTCAGGAAGCATTTCACCCTCATCAAGGCCCTGGTGGCGAAAGGATCCTACTTCTTCGACTACGGGAACTCCTTCATGAGGGCGGTCTACGACGCCGGGGTGACGGAGATCTGCAAGAACGGCGAGAACACCTACGACGGTTTCATCTGGCCTTCCTACGTGGAGGACATCATGGGTCCCGTCCTTTTCGACTACGGGTACGGCCCCTTCCGGTGGGTCTGCCTCAGCGGGAAGGCGGAGGACCTGAGGAAGACGGACCATGCCGCCATGGACTGCATCGACCCGGACCGGAGGCCCCAGGACCACGACAACTGGGCGTGGATCCGGGACGCGGAGAAGAACGCCCTCGTGGTGGGGACACAGGCACGGATCCTTTACCAGGATGCCGAGGGCCGCACCCGCATCGCCCTGAGGTTCAACGAGATGGTCCGCGACGGCCAGATCGGTCCCGTGATGCTGGGCCGGGACCACCACGACGTCTCGGGGACGGATTCGCCCTACCGGGAGACGTCCAACATCAAGGACGGCAGCAACATCTGCGCGGACATGGCCACCCAGTGCTTCGCGGGGAACGCGGCCCGCGGCATGACGCTCTGCGCCCTGCACAACGGGGGCGGCGTGGGAATCGGGAAAGTGATCAACGGGGGCTTCGGCCTGCTCCTGGACGGCTCGGAGCGCACGGACGAGATCATCCGCTCGGCGATGATGTGGGACGTCCTGGGAGGGGTCGCCCGCCGGGCCTGGGGCCGCTGCCCGAACTCGGTCGAGGTCGGTGCGGAGGTGAACGCGGCCTACCCGGGAAGCTATCACATCACGCTGCCCTACACCGCAGACGAAGGGCTCGTCAGCCAAACGGTCGAGAAGGCCTGGAAACAGGGAAGAGAATGACCGCCTGCCGGTAGCCGTTTCCTTCCAGCCTGTGGAAGGGGGCGGGATGTCATCCTGGAACAGCCGGTCAGGCTTCGGGGCGCCCCGGTTCTTGTCGGGCGCCCCGGTTCTTGTTGCTACAGGAAGTGTTCCTCTAGGGCACGGACACGGTGCGGGACATGCAGGGCCCTGTACATGGCGGCGCACTCGGCGGCGTATTCGCGGGGCGAGCCGGTCAGGAAGGTTCCCAGTGCCTTGCGGGCCTCGGTGTTTTGCTCCGCCATCTCGGCCAGGTAGGCCTTCGCCATGAGGTGGGGGGCCGTCCACGATTTCTTGCGAATCGGCGTGCAGAGGGCCTCGCCGCGCTCCAGCGCCTGCAGAGCCTCGGCATACCGTCCCCTCCGGGCTTCCCGGAGAGCCCTGAAGCTGTAGAGCATCGAGCCGCTCCGGCCGCCCCGGCCGTGCTCGAAGATCTCCACCGCCCGGTCGATGTGGCGGTCCAGCCGTTCGAAATCCCCCAGGTCGAAGGCCACGTTGGCCGCGTTCGAGTGGAAGAGGCTGCACCCCCAGAAGAGGCTGCGCTCCTCGGCCCGCCGGGCGCATTCCTCGAAGGCCTCCAGGGCTTCGTCCAGGCGTCCCTGCCAGTGGTAGACCTCCCCGATGTAATTGGCGGCCGCCAGTTCCCCCAGGGTGTGGGCCTTGCCGACATCCCCCAGGGCCCGGAAGGTGTCGATGGATTTCCGGTAGATCGTCTCGGCCGTGGAGAAGTCCCCCTCCAGCTGCCGGGCGACCCCCAAAAAGCGCAGCGCGGCTCCCGCGAACGGTTCCCGGTTTAGCTCCCGGGCCAGGTGGAGCATTTCGCGGGCGTGCGGGGCCAGCAGGGCGGCGTTGTCCGTCTGGAGGCAGTGGTAGCACACGTGCTGGAGGCACCGCAGCCGGATGTTGCTGAAGCCGCCGCTTTTGGCGAGGTTGAGGGCCCGGTTGATGTACTGCCGGCCTTCCCGGTAGCTGCCCCAGGCGATGAGGTACCCCCCCCGCAGTTCCAGGTAGGCCGCTTCCATCCGCAGGAGGTCCGGGTCGCCGGACCCGCGGCGGTTCAGTTCGTGGAGGAGGTCGAGGACCTGGTCGAGCCGGCGTTCGGTGTCCGGACGGTCGCTGAAGGGGGTGCTGCAGGAGAGGAGGACGTCGTCCGGGAGGAGGGGGAAAAGTTCGTGGTTGAGGATGATGTGCATCCTCATCTCCTTCAGGCGAAGGTCGAGTCCCTTCTTGGCGAGGCTTCCCATGTCGTAGTGATGAAGGAGCCGGGCGGAAAGGCCGGGGTCCCAGCCCCGGGAGTCGTACTCCTGCTGGAGCCGCTCTGCGGCATCCCGGTGCAGCGCCGTTTTCCGGAATGCCGCCAGGGATTCGTAGACCGTTTCCCGGACCTTGTCGTGATGGAAACGGACCCGGGTGGGGAGGGCGGGGTCGCCCGCGGTTTCCTCCAGCAGCCCCTTTTTCAGCAGGTTCTCGACGGTTTCCGAAAGGGCGCGCCGGTCCCGCCTGAGGAGGTCCTCCAGCAGGTCCAGGTCCGCGCCGTCCTCGAAGATCGAGAGAGTGTCCAATAGCTGCCGCTCGTCCTCCGGGAGGTTCCCCACCCTTTCGGCGATGACGCTGGCCAGGCCCTGGCCGCGGGTGCCGCTTCCCTCACCCCCCTCGCCGATGGACTTGAGGAGTTCCACCAGGAAGAGGGGCAGCCCGCCGGTTTCCCGGTAGAGGGCTTCGGGTCCCGCGTAACCGGGGATCTCGCCCTTCGACATGGCCCGCGCGAAGGAGTAGGTTTCCTCGGGGCCGAAGGGGCGAAGGCAGATCTCGAGGAAGGGCGTGCCGGCCTTGCCGCAGGTGCGGGCGAGGTGAAGGCGCTGCTCCTGCCCCTCTCCCGTCCGGCTGGTGACGAACAGCGTCGCGGAGTCGCCCAGGCAAAGGGCGAGGGTTTCCAGGAGCTCGAGGGAAAAATCGTCGAAGGCGTGCAGGTCCTCCAGCCAGAGGAAGATCCGATGGTTTTCCGCCACCCGCTCGAGGACGTCCGCCAGGATTTCGCCCAGGACAACGGGATTGGGGTCCCCGAACAGGGCGGAGTGCTCGTCGGTGGCGGCGACGCGCCGTCCCCGGGCCAGGCTGGGGAAGGCCGTCGAGAGAAGGGAGGCCTTCAGGGGGTCGAGATCCAGGGTTTCCAGGTCCACGCGGGCGGAGAGGGAGCGGACCAGGTCGTTCCAGGGAGAGAACTTGCAGCCCCGCCCGATCTCGTAGGCCGTTCCCGTGAGGAGCAGGTCTCCCTCGGCCCCGACGAGCGAGAGGACCCGCCGGACCAGCGCGGTCTTCCCCACGCCGGCCTCGCCGTGTATGCTGGCCACCAGCGGGCCCTTGCGCCCCTTCGCCAGGGCGTCGACGATGCTGTTGATCTCCCCGGTGCGTCCCCAGAAGAACCCGGTGTCCCCTTCCTTCCGGGCGCTCCCCCTGAGGATGAGGCGCCTGAAGACCTCCTCGGCCCTTGGGCTGGGGCGGATGCCGAAGCTGTCGGCGAGGCGTGAGCGGTAGGTGTTGAAGAGGTCGACGACGCGCGCGGTCTCGCCGTTCTTCGCGTAGAGTTCCAGGAGTTCGAGGGTGGAATCCTCGTCGAGGGGGTCGAGGCGGGCCAGGGCCTGGAGGGAAAAGCGCAGTTCCTCGTCCCGTTCCTCCTCGTAGCAGCGGGAAACCCGGGACCGCAGGGCAGAAAGGGCTTTCTCGCGGGAGGCGGCCCGGGCTTCACGGAGCCAGGCGGTGAATTCCTCGCTGTCCGGGAGTTCGAAGCCGCACAGGAACTCTTCGCAGAGTGGTTCCCAGCCGGCAAACCCGGTGTCGGCGATGCGGCCGATCTCGTCGAGGTCGCAGGAGGAGTCTTCCCCCCGGCGGATGGAAACAAGGCGGCGGTCGGCCTGCAGGAGGTCGGGGAGGGCTCTCCGGGCCAGGTACAGGGCGTTCCGGAGGTTGTTCTGGGCGGACTCCTCGTCCCGCTCCCCCCAGAAGAGCGCGGCGAGCCGCTCGCGGGACGCCGGCCCCTCGGCCAGGAGGTAGTAGATCAAGCCCTCCGCCTTGCGCAGGGGAGGGATCCAGCGCTGCCCGTCGATCTCGACGCAGGGCACGCCCAGCAGGCGGAAACGAACACCCATCCCGACCCCTCCTTCCTCAAGCCATCAGGCCCTGTTGCACCCGCTTTTCAGTCCAGCCTGCCGACGGCCTTCTCGGCGCTCTCGAGCAGGGACCCCGCCGCGATGAGGCGGGCGGCGGTCTCCTGGTCCCGGTAGAAGACCCGGTCGTCCTCCATGGCGGCAACGTGCCGCCGAAGCAGGCCGTAGGCAGGCTGGGTCCCCTTGCCGAGAGTGCGGGGCTCCTGGAGGTCCAGGGCCTGGGCGGCGGCCATCCACTCGATGCCGAGCACGGCGAAGGCATGGTCCACGATGGTCCGGGCCTTCCGTGCCCCGATGGTGCCCATGCTCACGTGGTCCTCCTGGCCGGCGGAGGTGGGGATGGAATCGACGCTGGCCGGGTGGGCCAGGATCTTGTTCTCCGAAACCACCGCCGCGGCGGCGTACTGGGGCACCATGAACCCGCAGTTGATGCCCCCCTCCTTCACCAGGAAGGCGGGCAGGCCGTGGTTCAAAGCCGGGTCCACCAGCTTGGCGATGCGCCGCTCGGAGAGGTCGGCCAGTTCCGCGGCGGCGATTCCCAGGGTGTCCGCCGCGATGGCGACCGGCTGCCCGTGGAAGTTGCCGCCGGAGAAGACGTCCCCGGTGTCGACCATCACGAGGGGGTTGTCCGTGGCGGCGTTGAGCTCGGCCTCGACGACGCCCCTCACGTAGTCCAGGGCCATGCGGCTGGCCCCGTGGATCTGGGGGATGCAGCGGAGGGAATAGGAATCCTGCATCCGCAACTCGCCCTGCCGGGTGACGTAGGTGCTCCCCTCGAGCAGGCGGCGGAGGTTGGAGGCCGACTTGATCTGCCCCTTCTGCCCGCGGGCCTCGTGGATGCGGGGGTCGTAAGCGTCGATGATCCCGCGGAGGGATTCCGCCGTCAGGGCCCCAACGATGTCGGCGGAGGCCGCCAGGACGAGCGCGTCGTGCAGGGCGTGGGCGCAGAGGGAGGTCATGACCGGGGTCCCGTTGATGAGGGCAAGCCCTTCCTTGGCTTTCAGCTCGACCAGGGGGATGCCCGCCTTCGCCATGGCCTCGGCCCCGGGGAGCAAAGCGCCTTCGTACTCGGCTTCCCCCTCGCCGATCATCGGCAGGACCATGTGAGCCAGCGGGCAGAGGTCACCGCTCGCGCCGACGGAGCCCTTCTCGGGGATCACGGGGTGGACGCCCCGGTTCAGCATGGCGGCCAGCGTTTCCGGTATGACCGGCCGGGCGCCGGAGAAGCCCTTGAGGATGGAATTGATTCGCAGGAGCAGGATTCCCCGGACGATTTCGCGGGGGAGGCCCGGCCCGATGCCGACCGCGTCGGCGCGGATCAGGTTGACCTGGAGCTGCTGTATCCGGTCGTCGGGGATCGCCACGTCGGCGAACCGGCCGAACCCCGTATTGATGCCGTACATGGGACGCCCCTCGTCGAGGAGGCCGTCCACTACCGCCCGTGACCGGATCACCCGCTCGCGGGCCGTTTCTGCTATGCCCACGGGGGCGTTCCCACGCGTGACGGAAAGGAAACCCTCCAGGGTCAGGCTGTTCCCGTCTAGCATGAGGGTGTGGTTCATCTCGAAGTCCCCTTTCAATTCTTTCCCGGTGCGCTTTCCGGGATGGCCCGATGCGTGCCTGGCAGCCGCAGCCATTAACCCCTCTCTTCGATTTTAAACCATCAAGGTCCGCGGGATGGCCCCGGAGGCCTTTTGATGATTCCTTGACGGCGGGCCTGTATCCTCGACCCTGAAGCATGGGCTGTCATACGGGAAAAAACAAAAAACGGAGGGTGAGAAAATGGCTGGCAAGGCAGAGATCCTTTACGAGGTGAAGGCCCAGAGAGGCCCGGTCCTGCGCTGCAAGGGGTGGCGCCAGGAGACGATTCTCAGGATGCTGGAGAACAACATGGAGAACGCGGAGCACCCCGAGCGCCTGGTCATTTACGGCGGCAACGGCAAGTGCGCCCGCAACTGGGAGTCCTACCATGCGATCGTGAAGTCCCTGAAGGAGCTGGAGGACGACGAGACGCTGGTCGTCCAGTCCGGCATGCCCGTGGCGGTTTTCAAGACCCACAAGTATGCCCCCGTCGTCGTCATGGCGACCACGAACATCATGCGGGCCACCTGGCCGATCTTCTACGAACTCGAGGCCAAGAACCTGACGATCTTCGCCCAGTACACCGCGGCCCCGTGGGAGTACATCGGCACCCAGGGCGTCATCGAGGGCACCTTCGAGACCCTCGGCGCGGTGGCCATCAAGCATTACGACGGCTCCCTGAAGAACCGGATCTACCTGACCGCCGGCGCCGGCGGCATGGGAGGCAACCAGAGCTGGGCCATGAAGATGCACGGCGGCGTGGCCATCGTCGTCGACACCGACCGGAAGATCCTGGAGCGCCGCGTCGAGAAGAAGTACATGGACCTCATCGTGACCTCCATGGACGAGGCCATCGCCCTGGCGAAGAAGGCCGTGGCCGACCGGACGCCCCTCGCCATCGGCGTGGTGGGCAACGCGGCGGACTGCTACGAGGAGGCCTACGCGAAGGGCTTCATGCCCGACGTCATGAGCGAGATGTGCCCCTGCCACGACCCGATCTCCTACATCCCCTCGGGCTACACCCCCGAGGAGGCCGAGGCCTTCCGCAAGGAGGACTTCGAGGGCTACCTCTTCAAGGCCCGCGAGACCATGAAGCGCCAGCTGGCCGTCATGCTGAAGTACCTCGACAAGGGCGTGCCCGTGTTCGAGTACGGCACCAGCATCCGCAAGGAGTGCCGGGACGCCGGCTTCCCCGAGAAAGAAGCCATGAGGCTGCCCGCCTTCGTGGCCGATTACATCCGGCCCCTTTTCTGCGAAGGCCGCGGCCCCTTCCGCTGGACCTGCATCTCCGGCGAGGCCTCCGACCTCAAGCGGACCGACGAGCTGGCCATGGAGCTTTTCGGCGACGACCCGATCGTGGGCCGATGGATCCCGCTTGCCAGCAAGTACCTGCCGATCGAGGCGCTTCCCGCCCGGGTCTGCTACATGGGCTTCGGCCAGAGGAAGAAGTTCGCCCTGGCGGTGAACGACCTCATCCGGAAGGGCGAGATCAAGGGCCCCGTGGCCTTCTCCCGCGACAACCTCGACTCCGGCTCCATCGTCAACCCGACGTTCGAGTCCGAGCGCATGAAGGACGGCGGCGACCTGATCTCCGACTGGCCGATGCTGAACGGCCTGCTCAACGCCTGCGGCATGTGCGACCTCATTGCCATCCAGGCCAACTACTCCATGGGCGAGGCGGTCCACACGGGCGTGACCCAGATCGCCGACGGCACCGACGACGCCGACATCCGGCTGGAAGTGGCGATGACGGTCGATTCGGGCATTGGGGTGATCCGTCACGCCCAGGCGGGCTACGAGATCGCGAAGGACGTGGCCAACGGCAAGGGCAAACTGACGAAGGAAAGCATCAAGGTTCCCCTCTGGTGGGAACCCGCAGACAAGGTCACCTTCGGGCCCGAGAAGTAGAATAAGACGTAGCGGCAAACCAGCGGCCGGCCTTCCGTCACGGGCGGGGGCCGGCCCTCTTGAACCCGGAGGAGAGAAAAACATGGACAACCGAGGCATCCAGAAAGCGGAGTGGTTCCTGGCGGGAGCTTCACAGGTCGTCACCTGTGTCCCGGGCCGGGGGAGCGATCCCGGCGTCATCGAAAACGGCTGGGTCGCCGGGGCCGGAGAAAGGATCCTCGCGGTCGGGACGGAAAGGGAGGTCCGGGAAGCCGTCAACCTCGAAGGGGCCCGTCGGATCGACGCTGCGGGCGGCGTCATCCTTCCGGGGTTCGTGGATTCCCACACGCACCTGGTTTTCGGGGGTACTCGGCTCGACGAGTACGTTGCCCGGTGCACCGGGGCGGACCTGGAGCCGCTCCGGGCCAGGGGCATCGCGGGTGTCGGCGCCAGCGTTTCCGCCACCCGGGACGCGACACTGGAGTCGCTCGTTCTGCAGGCGGGCGTGCGCCTGCAGAACATGATCGAGTTCGGCACCACCACGATTGAGGCGAAAAGCGGCTACGGCTTCACCACGGAGTCCGAGCTCAGGCTGCTGGAAGCGGCGGCCGAGCTGGGCCGGAGGCTGCCCGTGGACGTGCTGCCGACGTTCCTGGGGGCCCACGGGTGGCCGCCGGAGATGACCAAGGCGGCCTACATCGACCTCATCTTGACGGAAATGCTGCCCGAGGTCGCCAGGAGGAAGCTGGCCGTCTTTTGTGACGCCTGGTGCGAGGACACCCATTTCAGCGCGGAGGAGTGCGGCCGGATCCTCTCTGCGGCGAAGGATCTCGGCATGAGGCCGAAAATCCACACGGACGCCTACTCCTACGTGGGCGGGTCGGACCTGGCGGCCGAGATCGGGGCGATCTCGGCGGACCACCTGAACTTCACCCCGCCGTCGGCCCTGGAAAAGCTCGCCGCGGCGGGTACGGTTTGCACTCCCCTGCCGGTGACGGATTTTTCCGTCGCACACCCCCGTCCCTTCGATCCAAAGCCCATGAGGGAAGCCGGGGTCACGCTGGCCCTTGCCAGCAACTGCAACCCCGGGGCCTGGAGCGAGGGCTTGCCCTTCGCCCTGGTCCTGGCCTGCCGCAGGCACGGCCTGTTCCCGGGGGAGGCCGTCATGGCGGCCACGATCGGCGGGGCGATGGCACTGGGGCTCGACGGCGACAGGGGTTCCCTGGAGCCGGGGAAGCTGGCGGACATCCAGGTCTGGAAGGCCAGGCGCTACGAAGAGATCTTCTACCGGTACGGGGCCCGGATCGTGGACCGGGTCATGAAGCGGGGCGTGATCGTCGTCGAGGGCGGCCGCCTGGAAGGACGGGGATAGGATGAACCTGGACGAGGTCATGGAGAGGATTTACGATTCGAAGGATTTCACGGCGGGAGGGGGGGCGGCGTCGGCGGTGTTGGCGGCCATGGCTGCCTCTCTAGTGGCGATGGTGTCCCGTCTTTCCGCGGGGAAGGGCCTGGACTTGCCGGACGGCGAGTACGAGACCCTCGCCGACGGGCTGGATCGGACGTCACGGGAACTCCGTGACGGGGCGGTCCTCGATCTCGAGGCTTTCCTGGGCATCAAGGCGGCCTATGCCCTGCCCAAGGGGACGGACGAGGAAAAGGCGGCAAGGCGCCAGGCCATCGGGAAGGCGGCCTATGTTGCCGCCGACGTGCCGCGGCGAAACGCCCGGCTTGCCCTGGAGGTCGCGAAGGCCGCAGTGACGCTGGAGGGGAAGTCGAACGCCAACGCGGCATCGGACCTGGAAGTGGGGAAGGATTTTGCGTTTGCGGCGGCCAGGGGGTGCCTGGCCAACATCCGGGCCAACCTGGGGCTTATCAAGGATCCCGAAAAAGTCGCGGAACTCGAGGAATTCGTCCGGGAGACGGAGAGGCGGATAGCGGGCGGAAAGGGGAGCGAACAGGCATGAGGAAGGTCCTTCTTTGCGAGATCAACGTCAGCGAGGGTACCGACACGGAGAAGATCGCCGCGATCACGGGGGCCCTGGAAGCAGTCGAGGGCATCGTGATCATGGACATCAACTCCAACAGCGACCACAACCGGAGCGTCTACACCTTCATGGGCGACCCGGAAAGGGTCCTCGAAGGAGCCAAGAGGCTCACGGACGCCGCCCTGGAGAAGATCGACATGACCATCCACAAGGGGAGCCACCCCAGGATGGGGGCCGTGGACGTCGTCCCGTTCGTCCCCATCCGGAACGTTTCCCAGGAGGAGGCCCTCCAGACCGCCCGCGCCTACGGGAAATACCTGGGCGGCAAGGGCGTGCCGGTGTACTACTACGAGGACGCCGCCACTCGCCCGGAGAGGAAGGTCCTGGTGAACATCCGCAAGGGACAGTACGAGGCTCTCGCGGAAAAGATGAAGGACCCTGCCTGGGCGCCGGACGAAGGGCCGAACCAGTTCTGTCCGAAGTGGGGCGCCACGGTGACGGGGGTCCGCTTCTCCCTCGTGGCCTTCAACGTGAACCTCCGGACCGACGACCTGGAGATCGGGAAAGCCATCGCCAAGGCGGTGCGGTTCAGCAGCGGCGGCTTCCACTCGGTGCGGGCCATCGCCCTGCCCCTGGAGGAACGCCGGCAGGTGCAGGTGTCGATGAACCTGGTGAACTACAAGCTGACCCCGATCCCGCTCGTCTTCGAGACCGTGAAGATGCTGGCGGAATCCTACGGGGTGGCGGTCGGCAACGCGGAACTGGTGGGACCTGTCCCCCTCGATGCGCTCCATGACGTGGTGGCCCATTACCTGAGGGTTCGCGACTTCAACATGGAGCAGATCATCGAGACGAAGCTGATCGATTGAAATAACGATCGAAGGACCCGGAGAGAAAAGGAGAGCTGAACTTTATGACGGTGCCGTCGGACATCGAGATCGCGCAGGGAGCGAAGCTGCTGCCCATCG
>CAZFSR010000019.1:0-15794 GCA_964521575.1 uncultured Synergistaceae bacterium | reverse complement strand
AACGGAAAGTTTTATATGTCAAGCCTTGACGGGACACGGTATCTTGATTTCGACCGTATGTATGCAATTTTTCGCCGAGCCGGTAAGAAATTTTGCATAATGATGCGTTATTATGATGAATGAAAAGCCTCGAGGCAGGTGAGAAAAAATGCCGGGAAACCGGAATCGGTTCGCGAACGGGATCCTGATGGTTCCTTCGCTCATGAAGCGGGCATGGCGGTCCGCCGGGCGCGACGCGATGGACGTCAAGGCCGCCGCTCTGGCTTTCTTCACCGTGCTGGCCCTTTTTCCCATGCTGATCCTCTCGACGGCCGTCCTCGGGATTCTCTTCGGCACCGCCAGGGGCGAAGCCCTTCTCTTCGAGCGCCTGAAGGAGTTGTTGAGCCCGGAGGGCCTTTCGGTGCTCCAGCGGCTCCTCCAGGCCGCGAGGGCGCCGGGTTCGCGCTTCCTGGTGAGCGCCGCGGGGGTCGCCGTCCTGCTGTACGGGGCTTCGAGCGTGGGGTTTCACCTCAGGCGGATCATGAACATGATGTGGGGGCTTCCGCCCGAGCATGCGGAAGGCTGGGGCGAGTGGCTGAAAGACCGGGCTCTTTCCGTGGTCCTGTCCTTTGCCGGCGGCGTGGTCCTGTTCCTCTTCCCGCTGGTGAAATCGGTGGTGGGATCGCTGAAGGGGCTGCTCGTCTTCCTGGTGGGCGGGGAATTCTTCCTGGCCCTCCCGCTTGACTTCTTCCGGCTGCTGGACTTCGCCGGGGGGTTCCTCTTCGGTTTTATCGTCCTGCTCGGGATCTACCGTTTCGTCCCGCGGGTCCGGGTCGACTGGGGTCCGGCCGCCTTCGGGGCCGCCGTCGCGGCCTCCGCCTTCAGGGTGGGTTCCATCGTCCTCGGGAGCCTGCTTCAGAAAAGCCTCTTCTCGTCCATCGAAGGTTTCATCGGGTCTTTCGTCCTCATGTTCCTCTGGATTTTCTATGCCTACCAGGCCCTTCTGTACGGGGCGGAGTGCGCCAAGGTCCTGGACCGGCAGCTGCGCTGGAAGGCCCGGAACTGACTCGAGCAGGGGAAATCATCGGCCCGCGATCGACTCCAGGGCTTCGTCAAGGGACTCGATCTCGCCCGAGAGGCTTTCCCACCGCTCCATGAGGCCGGCCAGGGCCTGTTCGAGTTCCGCCATCTTCCCGGCGAGGTCCCGCATCCGGTCGGGGTCGGTGTGGGCTTCGGGATCGCAGAGCGCCGCGCCGACCCGGGCCTTTTCGTCTTCCCGGTCGGCGATCTCGTCTTCAAGGGTTTCGAGCCGTTTAGAAAGGGCCGTCTTTTCCTTTTTCAGCCGGTTCGCGTGGCGAACGGGGTTTCCCGCTTCGTCCGGCAGGGGGCTCCAGCGTTCCTGGGGCTGGACCGTGCAGGCCGGGGTCAGGTCTTGAATTCCAGCATCCGGGATGCTGGAATTCAAGACCTGACCCCGGTTCGGGTCTGTCTCGGGCGCCACCTTGCCGCGCTTCGCGATGAAGTCGGAGTAGTTGCCCAGGAAGATTCGGGCCTGGCCGCCGCGGATCTCGACCACTCGCTCCACCAGTTCGTCCAGGAAGTATCGGTCGTGGGAAACCAGCACCACGGTGCCGGCGTAGTCCAGCAGGGCCTTCTGGAACCGTTCCTTCGTGGACTGGTCCAGGTGGTTGGTAGGCTCGTCCAGCACCAGGACGTTCGATTCCGTCAGCAGGACCTTCAGCAGGGCAAGGCGGGCCTTCTCGCCCCCTGAAAGCACCCGCACGGGCTTGGCGATGTCGTCCCCGGAGAAGAGAAAGGCGCCCAGCAGGTCGCGCCGCTCCTGGGGGGTTGTCTTCGACAGCACCGAGCAGGCTTCGTCCCAGACGGTCCCCTCGGTGGCCATGTTGTCGGCCATCTCCTGGGCGTAGAAGGCCAGTTTCACCCCGTGCCCGCGGGCCACCGTCCCCGAGTCGGGCTGCTCCACGCCCGCCAGCAGGCGCGACAGCGTCGACTTGCCCGCGCCGTTGACCCCCACCAGGGCGATCTTCTCGCCGCGCCGGATCTCCAGGTCCACCCCCGAGAACACTGGCTTCCCGCCGTACCCCTTGCCGAGGTTCTCGCCCTTCAGGACAAGCAGGCCGCTTCTCGGAGGCGTCGGGAACCGGAAGGCCACCGTGGGCGGCGGGGCGTCGATCCGGATCGTCTCCATCTTTTCCAGCATGCGGACCCGGCTCTGCACCTGGGCCGCCTTCGTCGCCTTGTAGCGGAAACGCGAGATGAACCGTTCCGCTTTCTCGATGACCTCTTTCTGGGCCTCCGCTTCCCGCGCCAGGCGCTCCTCCCGCTCGTCCCGCTGCCGAAGGAAGGCCTCGTAGTCCCCGGGGTAGAGCGTGAGGTTTCCCCGGCAGAGCTCGGCGATGGTCGTCGCCACGTTGTCGAGGAACCGGCGGTCGTGGCTCACCGTCACCAGCGTGCAGCGGCTGCTTTTCAGGAAGGCCTCCAGCCACTCCATGCTCTCGGTGTCCAGGTGGTTCGTCGGCTCGTCCAGGAGCAAAATCTCCGGGTCCTGCAGCAAAAGGGCGGAGAGGGCGATCCGCATCTTCCAGCCGCCCGAGAAGGTCTCGCAGGGGCGTTCCGCATCCCCGTCGGCGAATCCCAGGCCCTTCAGCACCCGCCGCGCCCGCGCCTCGAAGGCGTAGGCGTCCAGCGCCCCGTGCGCCTGGACCAGCCGCTCGTGCCGGGCCAGGGTCTCCGGAAGCTCCGGGCTTTCCTCGCCAAGCTCGGCCAGAGCCGCCTCGCATTCCGCCAGGGCCGCCTCCAGCTCCGCCACGCCGCACCGCTGGCGGAGCGTGTCCATCACGGTTCCGTCACCGAGCTCCACCAGGTCCTGGGGCAGGTACCCCAGGCGGGCCCCCCGGGGGACCTCGATGAAGCCGGAATCCACTTGGGCCTTCCCCAGGATGGCCTTCAGCAGGGTGCTCTTGCCGGCCCCGTTGTCGCCCACGAGACCGACGCGGGCCCGGTCGGGGAGGGTCCAGCCGATGTTGTCGAAAAGGATTTTCTCGCCGTAGCGAAGGGAGAGATTCCGGATGGTCAGTGTCATGAGGGCTATTCTCCACGGAAGGGGCCCAAAGGGCAAGGGGGTCCTCGGGAACCCGCCTGCAGTCCCGTTCCGCGGGGGGATTTGCGAAAATCGGCCTTTTGGAGGTATCCTTTTATTCGCGAAAGGCGGGATGATCGATGAAAAGCACCCTGTCCGTTCTGTTTCTCCTTGTTTTCCTCACCCTCCCCGGGGGCGCGGCCCTCGCCGAGGAGCTCGACACGCCGCCACTCTACGACCCCTCCAACCCCCCTGCCGTCATTGCCGAGGAAGAACCCGTCCGGGAGGAGCCGGCTCCGGCGGAAGACCCGCTGGTCACCGCCCAGCGAAAAGCCATCGCCGCCCTCTTCTCCCGCATGAACCGGAACCTTGGCGCGGAAAAGGCCGAGCGCTTCGCCGGCCACGTCCTGGAGGCGGGCACCCTCTTCGGCGTCGATCCCCTCGTGGTGGCCTCCATCCTCGTCCGGGAATCCCGGGCCAACCCGTCGGCCCAGAGCCGTTCCAACATCGGGCTCATGCAGGTCAACTGGAAGGCCCACGCCCCGAGCCTGCCGAAGGCCTTCCCCTCGATCCGGACGGTCAAGGATCTCTTCGACCCCCGCAACAACATCCTGGCCGGGGCCTGGATCTTCTCCTGCTACCACAAGTCCTCCGGCGGCGACCTGGCGAAATCGCTGAAAAAATACGTCGGAGGGGGCGGGGGATACGTGGAGAAGGTTCTCTCGGCGTACCGGACCCTCAAGGGGGACATCGCCGCGCTGGCCGCGTCGGCCGCGACGCCTTGAAGCCCCCGATCGTGAGGGAAACCCTGCGCCGGACCCTGGCGCTCATGACCGGGAACCCGCCGGTGCCCCGTGAAGCGCGGGGGCTCGGTTCCGCCCTGCTGCACGTTTCGGACACCCCCTCCATCTATTACCCGGACCTGGCCCGGCTCGCCAAGGCCGTGAGGCCCCGTTTCATCCTCCACACCGGCGACCTGGCGGACGAGGTCAAGCTCTGTCCGCGCTGCCCCGACGCCTGCCGTTACGCCGCGAAGGTGAACGCGCTGCTCGGGATTCTCCTGGCGACTTCCGCGGAGCGGGTCTTCCTCGTCCTGGGCAACCACGACGATCCCGCGGTGGTGGTTGCCCTCGCCGCGCCTGTGTCCGGCCGCATCGAGGTCTACGAGGGCTGTGCCCGCCTCGACCTGGAAGGCGTGCGGATCGCGGCCGCCCACCGGGCGGAGGACCTGTGGAAGACCGTGGCCGACGATCCTGCCGACTTCGGTTTTTACGGCCACGACACCAGCGTCCTGCCCCCGGACGCCGACGGCAGGGTTTACCTCAACGGGAACGTGAAGATCCGCGTGCTGGACCTCGCCTCGCGTACCGTCCACTCCATCGACTACCCCCGCTCGGTCCACGACGCGCGCCAGAAAAAACGGAAAATCGGCCTCTAGGGGGGCCGGAAGGGGGGAGGAAAGATGATCTCGCTGATGAGGGGAGGACCCCGCCTGCTCCTGTTCGAGACGAAAAACGCCGACGAACTCGAACGTTTCCTGGACCGGAGGCTGGCTGACCACGCCTACGACCTGGGGGAAGCCTGGAAAAAGGCCGGCGAGCAGCAGACGCTCGTCATCGTGAAGGACGCCTCGGGAGAGGAAGGCCGGGATTCCGGGAACCGGCTGGAAGGGAGCCGCATTTTCGTCAGCAGCGAAAGCACCGAAGACCTTCTCTGCGCCCTCCTGAACGAGAGGCTCTGTTCCCTGGTCGACCGGGTGCAGAGCCGCCAGGGCGGGCTGATCGTGCGGACCTTCGGGGAACTCGACGCCATCGTCGATCTCCTGAAAACCGAGCTCGGGGCCGAGGAAACCGGGGGGCCGGACCTGGCAGCGTGGCCCGAGCAGCAGGGGACCCCCGTCCTGTTCACGGAAAAACCGCTGGGGAAGATCATCGAGCCCTCGGACCTGCATCCCCGGCGCGTGGTTCTTCCCATGAGGAACGAGGTGGCTTCCCGGCTGATGCGCCGCAGCATCGTCCGGTACGTCACGTCCGGGCTGTCCAAACGGTCCTGGAACGCCATCGAACTGCGGCTCTACGACAAGTACGGCCTCTACGACCTGCATTACAGGCGGGTCATGCGCGTTCTGGAGGCCCTGGAACTGGGGCTGGTGGTGGGCGAGGGCTGGAGCCGGGACTTCGCGAGAGTCCTGCTGGAGCTGAAATGCTACAGCCTTAAGATGGTCACGCCCCTCGAACCGCCCGGGGTGAAGCGGATCCTGGTCGGCCTGGAGTACGCCGGGAACGGGAGCCGCATCATGGACCTCGACCTGTACATGGGGAAGCAGAAGATCGGCTGGGGGGATGTTGCCGGGGGGGAAAGCCGGGAAAATCTCGGCATGAAGGCCCGGGAGGCGCTCCGGGCCCGCCTCGAGCCCCCGGACCGGGCGGAACTGGACGCCCTGGAAGCTGAAATCCTTTCGAAGAACTGGTGAAAGGCGGACGGGCTTTCCCTTGCGCCTCCTCAGTCCTTGCCGGCCCCGAGCCGCCTGCGGGCGGAAAGGGCCAGGGCCTTCCACTTCAGCGGGTTCACCGCCGACATCGCGAAAAGGCAGGCCCAGGAGGCAAGCCGCTTCAGGGGCCGGTTACGGTAGAGCGCGCAGTTCTGTGCCTTGAGGGCCCTGCACCGGACGTCGATGCGCTCCGCCCGGCTCAGCCTGTGACGGTTCGGCAGGACGATCGCCCGGTAGACCTTGAAATGGTCGGTTTCCCACCTTCTCCGCATCTTCGGCCCGTGCGCATCCAGGTTCTGCGAGACCGAAGACGGGCTTTTGCGGTACAGCACCGTGTCCTTCCCGATCAAACCGAAACGGAAACCCTCCAGCGTGACGCTCAGCCAGGTCGGGTAGTCGTTGTATAGCCGGATTCCCGTCGAAGCCAGGTCGATCCGTTCGTAGGCCGCTCTTCTTGCGAAGACGGACGGCGCCGAGATGCTGTATCGGCGCGTTGCCAGGGCGCGGTACTGGAGCTCGGCGGGCAGGCTGAACAGGGGAAGGTTGCGCCGGCGGGGCGATTTCCCGCCCAGCTCCATCCGCCCCTCGACGACCCTGAACGCCTGCACCCCGCCGCAGGCCAGGCCGAAGCCCGGTTCCCGGCCGAAAAAATCCGCCGCGGCCTCCAGGGCCTCCGGCAGCAGCAGATCGTCCGCCGCCAGGGTCTTGACGTACTCCCCCCGGCTTTCCCGGATCCCGGCCAGCTGGTTGGGCAGGATCCCCCGGTTCTTCTCCTGGCGCAACACCTTCCATCGCGCGAAACGGGCCCCGTTCTCCAGGGCCCACCGCTCCGCCAGGTCCGCCGACCCGTCGGTCGAGGCGTCGTCGCAGACCAGGAGCTCGATGGGGTCCCAGGTTTGGTCCCGGACCGACGCCAGCGCTTCCTCCACGAAGCGGGCCTGGTTGTAAAGCAGGACGATGACGGAAAAGAGGGGGCGCCCGCTTGCCAACGCGGTCACCTTTGGGGCAGGCCGAGGATCTCCCGCGTCTCCGACGGCGTGGCCGCCTCCCGGCACAGGGTTTGCCCGATGCCGACGACCCGCTCGACGAGTTCGGCGTTCCGGGCCAGGCGTGAACGGCCTGGATCCCAGTGAAGGTTGTCCTCCAGGCCGACGCGCACATGCCCGCCCATGGCGATGGCCATGGCGTTGACGCGGGGCTGGGCGGGGCCGATGGCTCCCCCGGCCCAGCAGGTTCCCGGCGGGAGCTCCCGGACGAGAAGCGCCAGGCGGCCCGGGTCGAGCGGCTGGTGGATGGGGGCGCCCAGGATGAGGTTCGCGTAGAACGGCGGCGTGATGAAGCCTTTCGAGGCGAGCCACTTCATCTGGTCGATCATGGCCATGTCGAAGATCTCGATTTCCGGCTTGATGCCCTTCTCGGCCATTTTCCCGGCGAGGGCCCGGATCGTGTCCGGGGAATTGACCGAGGCCTCCCGGTAGAAATTCATCGACCCGAGCGTCAGGGAAGCCATGTCCGGCCTGGCGTCGCCTTCCAGGTCGAGCGGCTCGCTGCGCAGCGAGAACTCGGGGAAGGCCCTGCCGCTGACGGAAACGCAGATCACCAGGTCCGGCCTCCGCTCCCGGATTCCCTCGATGATCCGCCGGAAGATCTCTTTGCGGTGGGTGGGGGAACCGTCCTCCTCCCTAGCGTGGAGATGGACGATCGAAACCCCGAGGGCGGCGCACTCGTCGACCTGCCGGATGATCTCGCCCGGGGAAACCGGGACGTTCGGGTTCACGGGATTCGACGGCTTCAGGCCCGTCGGTGCGAGGTTGACGATCAGCTTGTCCAGGGGAACCCCCTCCTGCCGGATCGGTCGGGATAAAATCATCTTGAAAGGATCATAACAGAAACGAAAAAGGGGGGACCGGCCGAATGGAGAGGATCCTGGTCGCCGGGGGAGAGGGCACCGGCGGGAACGCCTGGGCGTGCATCGAGGACATGCGGCTTCGCCACGGCTTCGAGTGGCGGGTGGAGGGGTTCCTGAACGACGCCCTCTTTTCGGAGGAGGGATGCACCATCCGGGGGCTGCCCGTCGTGGGCAGGCTGGACGACGCGTCCCGCTTCGCCCGGGAGGGATACCGTTTCGCTTTCGCCATCCACCCGGTCGGCCACGGCAAGCTCAAGGAGGAGGCGTTTGCCCGGATGGGGGTTCCCCTCGAAAGCTTCGTCACGGTTGTCCACCCCATGGCCTTCACGGCTCCCGGCGTGACCCTCGAGCCCGGCGTCGTCCTTTGCCCCGGCAGCTGCCTCATGAGCGGCGTCCGGATAGGGGCCTGCTCCTTCGTGGGGACGAACGTCTCCTTCGGGCACGATGTCCAGGCAGGGCCTTTCTGCCACTTCTCCAACGGGGCCGTGGTCTCGTCCTATTCCCGCATCGGCCGGGGGTGCGACGTCTGCCTGAACGCTACTCTCCTCGACATGGCCGTCATGGAAGACTACGCGCTGCTGGGAAGCGGGTCCCTGTTGAAGGGAAAGGCGGACCGCCGCGGCGTCTACGTGGGTTCGCCCGCGAAGGCGGTCAAGAGCGTGGACGATCTTCCCGCCTACCGGCTTAACCCCTACGAGGAGGCGAAAAGGCGTTCACCGTCTCGATGACCCGGTCCGAATCCCCTTCCGTCATCCCCTCGAAGAGGGGCAGGCTCAGGATTTCCCCGGCGAGTGCCTCCGTGAGGGGAAGCCCGCCCCGGGGCGAACCGGGCTTCCCGTAAACCGGGGTCGCGTGCGGGGGAACGGGGTAGTGGACCTTCGACCCGATCCCGTTCAGGGCCAGCCATTCCGCCAGGGCGTCCCGCGCCGGGCAGCGGACGACGAAGAGGTGCCAGGTGTGGACGGCTCCGCTTCGGACCCGGGGCAGCCCGACCGCCGGGTTTTTGATCCCCTCCAGGTAGCGGCGGGCGAGCCGGGCGCGGGCTTCCAGGGTTTCCTTCAAGTGCCGGAGCCTCACCCGCAGCAAGGCCGCCTGGATCTCGTCCAGGCGCGAATTCCAGCCCGCGGCCCCGTGCGACCCGTCGGGTCCCGTGCCGTAATGCCGCAGGCGGCGCAGCGCCTCCGCGAGGGTCCCGTCGTTTGTCGTGACGGCTCCGCCGTCTCCGAAGGCGCCGCAGTTCTTGGTGGGGTAGAAGCTGAAACAGCCCGCGTTCCCGAAACTCCCCGTCATCCGGCCGCCGAAGGTCGCCCCGTGTGACTGGGCGCAGTCCTCCACCACGCAAAGCCCCAGCCCGGCGGCCATCGAAGACAGGGCGTCCATGCCGCAGGCCTGCCCGTAAAGGTGGACGGGCAGGATCGCCTTCGTCCTTCCCGTGACGGCCCTTCGGGCTTCCAGCGGGTCCAGCCCGAAGAAGCCGTCAGGCTCGGTGAAGACCGGCACGGCCCCGTTCAGGGAAACCGCCAGGGCCGAGGCGATGTAGGTGTTCCCCGGCACGATCACCTCGTCCCCCGGCCCGATCCCCAGGGCCTGGAAGGCCAGCCTCAGGGCGTCCAGACCCGAGTTCACGGAAACGCAGTGTTCCGTTCCCACGAAGGCGGCGAACTCCCTTTCGAAGGTCTCCACCTGCTCCCCGAGAACGTACGACCCCGACCGGAGAACCTCCAGCGCGGCCCGCTCGTATTCCTCCCGGTGTTTTTCGAAAACCGGTTTCAGTGTGTTGAAGGGGATCTTCCCGGCCTCCACCGGCTCAGTTCCCCCTCTCGAGCGCCAGGAAGGCCCCGTGGTCGCGGACGTAATCCGCTTCCTCGTAGGGTTCGGACGCGAGGACGAGCAGCACGCACCCCTCCTCCAGGCACGTCACCTCGTGCCAGGTCATCGGCTCGAGGAGCAGCCCGGTTCCCGGGTCTTCAAGGAACGTTTCCTCCGAGGTCCCGAGGCTTTCCAGCACCACGGAAACCTTTCCCCGGAGACAGAAAAGCATCTGCCGGGTCTTCAGGTGCGCGTGGAAACCGCGCTTTTCCCCTGCGGACAGGCCCGTGACCGTGTAAAGGCGCTTCACCGGGAAGGGGACGTCCCTTTCCAGTTCGAGGGGCACCAACTCCCCGGCCCTTCCCCGGGAACGGATCGGCGAAAAGCGGAAAAGAGCCGTCCGCCCGGCCATGTTCAGGGCCTCGCGCCCGCCTGGGAGTCCGAAACCGGCGGGGGGTCGCTCACGAAGGAGATCGAATTCTCGTCCATGACGATCTTCTTCACCGAAACCGGGAACACGGACTCCCGAAAGTCGATGATCGGCTGCACCTTCTCGATCACGTCCTCCGTCAGCCCCTGGGGCATCGAGAAGCCGCTCACGTTCAGCCTGTAGTCCCGGATGAAGATCTGCTTGCCGTCCGGCGAGGCGTCCAGTCTCCCCGTCAGCTTCACCACCAGGTGCAGCTTGAACAGGAAATACGTCTCGTACACTCCCACGGCCTTGATCTGCCGGGGCGACAGGTCCATGCGGATGCTTTTCCACTTTTTGTCGCCCTTCACCGACTCGGCCATGGCCGCGTTGATGTCCTTCTCCAGGATCACGCCGCGGCTTCGCGTGTCGCCCGCCGACTTCACCTCGAGCTTCTTTTCCCATTCCTCGGGCGGGTTGAACTGCAGGTCCGAGGCCTCCATGACGAGGTTCTCCACCCGAAGCCGATCGATAACGGCTCCCTTTGCCCTGACCACGGCGCGCTTCACGAACCCCTTCGCGTCGGGTCCGCCTTCCAGCCGCACCTCCATGGACTGGGGGGAAAACTTCCGTTCCAGGGCAGCCTTCAGCAGGGCGGCGCGTCCCTCATCCGGCTGCGGGGCCGCCTGTGCCCCCGCGGCCGGGAGGGTTGCCAGCAGAAAAACGGCGCAAAGCGCCAGGATCGTCCTTTTGCCCATCGTGGTTGCCTCCTTGGCAATCTTCCGAATGTTCCCGGGAATTCGGGCACTTTCACGAAAGTATATTGGATGAAAACGGGGTGCCTGTCCACGGCAATCCTGCGGATTCCCGGGGTGTACAATGGCTTCAGAGGCTGATTGTCGCCAATCGTACGCTGATTGACAGAAAGTGCCTCAAAAGGTAATTTTAACATCTGGACATTTCACATGGGTTCGAGAAGAGAGAGGGGGAAAACAGATGAAGTTCGAGCACATCATCAAGAGCGCAGACTGGAAAACCGAGAAGCATGCCCCGGTCATCGAGGCCCCGGAAGCCGTCAAGGCGGGGGAGAAGTTCGTCGTCGACCTCAGCGTCGGCAAGGAGATCGCCCACCCCAACACCACGGAGCACCACATCCGCTGGATCAAGCTGTACTTCATGCCCGAGGGGGGCAAGTTCCCCTTCGAGGTCGCCAACGTGGAGTTCACCGTCCACGGCGAGTCCGTCGACGGTCCCAACAAGGGTCCCGTCTTCACCGAGCCCCACGCGAAGGTGGCCATGAAGATCACGGCGCCCGGGATGCTCATTGCCGCCTCGTACTGCAACATTCACGGCCTTTGGGAGAGCGCCGCGGAGATCAAGATCGAAGCCTAGGGAACGCACACGGCGGGGGACCGGACCGAAAGGCCTGTCCCCCTTTTCGTTTCAGTCTCATTGAACCGTTGGTGTTTAACTGATATATTATCTCCGGCTATCGCCTCTCCTGGCAGGATCCCAAAAAGCGGAAGCACGTTTCAAAAACCATAGAAGGGGGTAAAGGGTACATGAGAAAAGCCTCGCTGCTCCTCGTTGCACTCGTGCTCATGGGTCTCATGGCCGGAACCGCCCTGGCTGCCGCGCCGTTCCACATCGGCGTCGTCACCGGGACCGTTTCCCAGTCGGAGGACGACCTCCGCGGCGCGGAAGCCCTGATCAAGGCTTACGGTGACGTCGCGAAGGGCGGGATGATCAAGCACATCACCTACCCGGACAACTTCATGTCAGAGATGGAAACCACCATCAGCCAGATCGTCGGTCTCGCCGACGATCCCAAGATGAAGGTCATCGTGGTCAACCAGGCCATTCCCGGGACCACCGAGGCCTTCCGCCGCGTCAAGGAGAAGAGGCCCGACATCCTTCTCTTCGCCGGTGAGCCCCACGAAGACCCGAACGTTATCGGCTCCGTGGCCAACATCGCCGTCAACGCCGACAACGTGGCCCGCGGCTACCTCATCATCGCGGCCGCCAAGAAGATGGGCGCCGACACCTTCGTGCACATCTCCTTCCCCCGCCACATGAGCTACGAGCTGCTCTCCCGCCGCCGCGCCATCATGGAGCAGGCGTGCAAGGACCTCGGCCTGAAGTTCGCCTTCGAGACCGCCCCGGACCCGACCAGCGACGTCGGCGTGGCCGGAGCCCAGCAGTTCATCCTCGAGAAGGTGCCGGCCTGGCTCGCCAAGTACGGCAAGAAGACCGCGTTCTTCTGCACCAACGACGCCCAGACGGAACCCCTCCTGAAGCAGGTCGCCAAGCTCGGCGGCTTCTTCGTGGAAGCCGACCTCCCCTCCCCGCTGATGGGCTATCCCGGCGCGCTGGGCATCGACCTCTCCAAGGAGCAGGGCAACTGGCCCGCCATCCTGAAGAAGGTTGAAGCGGCCGTCGTGGCCGCGGGCGGCAAGGCCCGCATGGGCACCTGGGCCTACTCCTACGGCTACACCACCACCGCCGGCCTCGGCGAGTACGGCAAGCGCATCGTCGAGAAGAAGGCCAAGCTCGGCGACATGAAGGCCCTGCTTGCCGCCTACGAGAAGTACACCCCCGGCGCCAGCTGGAACGCCAGCAACTACACCGACGTCGGCACCGGCGTCAAGAAGAAGAACTACTTCCTCGTCTACCAGGACACCTACGTCTTCGGCAAGGGCTACCTGGGCATGACGAAGGTCGTCGTTCCCGAGAAGTACTTCAAGATCAAGAAGTAACCTCACACGACACAAAAAGAGGGGAGCCGGTTTTCCGGCTCCCCTCTTTTGTGGGGTCAGACCTTGCTTTTTACCGTATGCATACAATTCCTTTTCCCCGGCGGAGCGGAACTACTTGCCCTTGCCGCCGCCCTTGCCGTCTTTTCCTCCACCCTTGCCCTCGCCCTTGCCTTCTCCCTTACCCTTTCCCTTGCCGGTTTCGGTCGAGGCGGTCGAAGCCGCGGTTTCCTCGGTGGCTCCCTTCGCGGCCTTCTGGAGGTGTCCGGGAGGAGTTTCCTTCAGGCTCTCGAGCCCCGCAAGCTGTTCCTCGGTCAGCGCCGCCTGGGCCGAGGCCATCGCCTCCTGGACGGTCGAGCCCGTGGCAACCTGTGCCTGGACGCTGCCCCAGACCGACCCCCAAAGCTCCTGCTCCTGGATGTTCCGGCTTGCCGGCAGCCCGTTCATCTTCGCCCAGCCGATGAAAGCGTGCCGTTCGGCGACTTTCGCCGCGATCTCGGGGGGCATGGTTTCCTCCACGGTTTCCTCCTCGACCGCCGGATCCTGGGCCGGTTCCTCGGCGGGTTCAGCCGCGGGTTCTTCCGTGGGCGCCGGTTCTTCGACCGCGGGTTCCTCCGCCGGTGCTGTGCCGACCAGTCCCGCGCGCTCCATGAATTTCTGCGCCAGCTCGAATTGCGTTTCAGCGGCGGTTCCCGGCCCTTCCGCAAAAGCGCAGCCCGCCACCATGACGAACGCCAAGATGAGGCCGAACACCACTCCCTTGTTCATGGTCATCCGCACTCCCCTCCCTGCAAAGCGATTTTTTTAAGCGAGTTTCATGCCAAGGGCGAACACCCACACATCCTACCACGAAAGGCAAGAAAAGACCACCATAAACAAGGCTATAATGCAATAACGCCTACGAAGTATAGGATAATAAAATCATTCTGTTTTGTGCAGGTTTGTCATCGCGCCAGCTGGGCATGCCTTCTTTGCGGCAAGCCGTTTAATGAACGCGTGATATATTCATGATATATTACACGATGCTCCAGCCTCGGCAGGCGGTTGCCCTTTCTTTTCCCTCCACCCGGCCGACTTTCGAGAAAACCGCTCCAGGGCATACTCCCAGGAGCCTCGGGCAGGCATTTCCGCTGAGGCTCCGGCTCCTTGTGACGAATTTGACAAGCTGGGGCGGTTGGGGTAACTTTTCCCCCGGCCCGGTTCAGGACGGCCGGGCCCGGAATAGGTTCTTTTGTGGTATTGTGGTTTGAACCGCAGAAGAAAAGATGCGCACCGCCGAACACTTTCTTTCCTGAATTAAGCGAGGTGATCCGAAGGCAATGGAAACAACGCCGCTTCTGAGAATGGAGCACATCGGCAAGGAATATTTCGGAAACCGCGTCCTGGCCGACGTGTCGTTCTCCCTCGAGAAAGGCCAGATCCTCGGCCTCGTGGGCGAGAACGGCGCGGGAAAGAGCACCCTGATGAACATCCTTTTCGGCATGCCGGTCATCGGCCAGACGGGCGGCTTCGAGGGAAAGATCCTCCTCGACGGCAAGGAAGTCCGGTTCAACGACCCGCTGGACGCCCTCGACGCCGGCATCGGTTACGTGCACCAGGAATTCTCGCTCATCCCGGGATTCTCCGCCACCGAAAACATCCTCCTGAACCGCGAATCCACCAAGTACAACTTCCTCGTCGAGGTTTTCGGCAACCGCCTCGAGACCCTGGACCGTCCCCACATGCGGGAACGGGCCCAAAGGGCCATCAACACCCTGGGAGTGGAGCTCGATCCCGAGATGATCGTCACCGAGATGCCCGTCGGCCACCGGCAGTTCACGGAGATCGCCCGCGAGATCGACCGGGAGAGCATGAAGCTGCTGGTCCTTGACGAACCCACGGCGGTCCTGGCGGAGTCCGAGGCCCAGGTTTTGATCGAGGGGATGAAAAAGCTCTCCGCCCAGGGGATCGCCATGATCTTCATCAGCCACCGCCTCCAGGAGATCATGGACGTCTGCGACAAGATCCTCGTGCTGCGCGACGGCAAGGTCATCCAGGAAGCGAAGACCTACGAAACCAACGTCCGCCAGATCGCCGGCTGGATGGTCGGCCGCAAGATGGAGGAGACCGCGGAGGCCAGCCCGGCCGACCGCATCCTGGGGGCCCCCCTGCTGAAGGTGGAACACCTCTGGGTCGACATGCCCGGCGAAACCGTCCGCGACGTTTCCTTCGAAGTCCGCCAGGGCGAGATCTTCGGCATCGGCGGCCTGGCCGGGCAGGGCAAGCTCGGCATCGGCAACGGCATCATGGGCCTGTTCCCCGCCGGCGGCAAGGTCTTCCTGGGCGACGCCCCCGTCTACCTGAACGACCCGCGGTTCTCGCTTTCCGCCGGGATGGCCTTCGTTTCCGAAGACCGCCGGGGAGTGGGGCTTTTGCTCGAGGAACCGATCGAGTGGAACATCGTCTTCACCGCCATGCAGACGCAGGACGCCTACACCCGGTCCCTCCTGGGGGGCCTGGTGAAGTGGCGTGACGACAAGGCCATCGCCGCCGCTTCGAAAGAGTACATCGACGCCCTCCAGATCAAGTGCACCAACGGCCGCCAGCGCGCCATCGAGCTCTCCGGCGGAAACCAGCAGAAGGTGTGCCTGGCCAAGGCCTTCGCCGTGAAGCCCAAGCTCCTCTTCGTCGCCGAGCCCACCCGGGGCATCGACGTCGGGGCCAAGCGCCTCGTCCTCGACACCCTGCGTCGGTACAACCGCGAATACGGCACCACGATCGTCATGACCAGCTCCGAGCTGGAAGAGCTGCGTTCCGTCTGCGACCGCATCGCCATCGTCGACGAGGGCCGCATCTCGGGAATCCTGCCTCCCACCGCCCCCGTGGAGGAGTTCGGCCTCCTCATGCTGGGCACCACCGGCAACGGAAACGGGAACGGGGCAGAGGCGGACAGGACGGTGTTCCACAATGAATGAGAAGCTGAAAGCCTTCATCGAGGAAGCCGGGTGGCCCCGCGTCATCATCGGGCTTTTCCTCCTTTCCCTCTTCGTGGCGGCCCCCTTCGTCAACGTCCGGGTGGACGCCTCCATCAGCGACACGCTCGTGCGGTTCGGCATGAACGGCATCCTGGTGCTGGCCATGGTGCCCATGATCCAGTCCGGGTGCGGCCTCAACTTCGGCCTGCCCCTGGGGATCATCGCCGGCCTCCTGGGCGCCGTCACCAGCATCCAGTTCGCCTTCACCGGCGTCCTCGGCTTCGTCGCCGCCCTGGCCATCGCGATCCCCCTTGCCACGCTGTTCGGGATCGCCTACGGCCTCCTGCTGAACCGGGTCAAGGGCGACGAGATGATGATCGCCACCTACGT
>CAZFSR010000018.1:0-24952 GCA_964521575.1 uncultured Synergistaceae bacterium | reverse complement strand
GGCTCCCCGGGTTCATTTGTTTGGACTTCTCCACTATAGATGAGGTCTGACCCCAATAGTTTGTGGTCTGGTTCCGCACCACGGTCAATTTCTAGGCCGATCGGCGCGAAAAAGGCGAGGGCTTTTCTAGGTCCTCGCCTTTTTCGATCCTTCCCTCTCTTCCCCACCTGCATTATCCTTTATGCCATGCTGACACTCTTTACCACCCCCAAACCTTTCAGGGGGCATGACGGCTTGATCCAGATGAACGCCCTCCGTTCCTGGGCGAATCTGGATCCGAAGGTCGAGATCCTGGTTTTCGGGGATGAGCCCGGCGCACGGGAGGCTTGCGAGGAAGTCGGGGCCCGGCACGGGGGAGATACCCTGCGCAGCGCTTTCGGCACGCCCCTAGCCAGCGACCTTTTCGAAAAGGCCCAGGCCCTCGCGGCAAATGACCTGGTCTGCTATGTGAACGCGGATATCCTTCTCTTCCGTGATTTCATGGAAGCTGTGCGGATCGGGGCCGCTCTTGGCGGTCCATTTCTCATGGGAGGACAGCGCTGGGACCTGGATGTCACCGAAAGGCTCGATTTTACGGGCGGCGCAGCAGACACTTTGAAAGCCCGGGCCCGCAGGGACGGGGTTCTGCATCCCCCTTGCGGGATCGATTACTTTGTTTTTCCGAAAGGTTTCCTGGTTGGCCTGCCTCCATTTTCCATCGGGAGGATGAGGTGGGATAACTGGCTCCTGCGGGAGGCTGTCCGGCGCGGAGGGATCCTGGTCGATGCGTCCCCATCCGTGTTGGCGATCCACCAGAACCACGGCTATGGCCACGTTCCGGGCATGAAGGTGGACGAATCCGGGCGCGTCATCGCAAAAGGAGAGGAAAACCGCCTCAATATCGAACTGGCGGGGGATGTGGATTTCCGCCTCAGCGACGCAACCCATGTCCTGAGAAACGGTGTGGTCGAACCCGTATTCCGGTTCCGAAGGAAAGGCATCCATATCCACTTTCCCGGGGGATCCCCTGGCAGGCGGCTGGCGGGGAGGCTTCTCCTGGGGCTGGATCGTCTCCTTCCCGGGTGTGAATGCGGGAAGGATTGAGCTGAAGAGAGGGAGGGGCTCGGCGTGGCTCGGATACTCGTAACGGGTGCGGGGGGTTCATCGGGAGTCACCTGGCCCGGGTCCTGAAGGGACAGGGGCATTTCGTTCGTGTGGCCGACATCAAGTGGGACGGGTACATGAAAGAAGATTACTGGTCCGAGCGGGTGACGCTGGACCTCCGGTGCAGGGAAGCCTGCCTTGCGGCCACCGAGGGGATCGAAGAGGTATACAACCTTGCCGCCAACATGGGTGGCATCGGTTTCATCACCTCCGTCGGGGCCGATGTGGCACACGACAACGTCCTGATCAACGCGCACATGTTGCAGGCCTCGGCTGAAAACGGGGTCAGCCGCTTCTTCTTCTCTTCCTCGGCCTGTGTTTACCCGGAATACCGCCAGTTGGAGGCGGAGGTCATGCCGCTTCGCGAAGAGGATGCCTTGCCGGCCGACCCCGACAGTTTCTACGGTTGGGAAAAGCTGTTCACCGAGAAGATGGCCGAGGCCTACGCCCGGGATTACAGGCTGGATGTCCGCCTGGCACGGTTCCACAACATCTATGGCCCCGAAGGGACTTACGCCGGAGGCCGGGAGAAGGCGCCCGCAGCTCTATGCCGGAAGGTCGCCGAGGCTCTGGACGGGGGGACCCTGGATATCTGGGGCGACGGAAAGCAGACCCGTTCCTACTGCTATATCGACGATTGCGTCGATGGCATCCTGGCCCTTATGGCCTCGAACTGCAGGACCCCTGTCAATATCGGCTCGGATCGCCTTGTCTCAGTTGACGAACTTGCCGACATCATCACCAGGATCGCCGGCAAGACCCTCTCGAGGAACTACGTACGCGAAGCGCCGCAGGGAGTGAGGGGACGGAATGCGGACCTGGGCCTGGCCCGCCGGGAACTTGGGTGGGAACCCCGGGTCACCCTGGAGAAGGGGCTTGAGAGGACCTACGACTGGATTCGCAGGATGGTGGCGAAGGAAAACTCTACGGGAAAAGAGACTTCGGTTGAGCACTAGCGATTTGGCAGCCATGAACCGTCTCAAGGCCTTCATCCCGGAAAGCCCTTGACTGGAAAAGAAATCAAGCACTATCTCCGGAAGTTGCAGGAGGTTCGGATCCGGGAGGGAAATCCTGCGTTACTTCGAGCCTTCGGCGGGCCGGGAGATACGGGAGGTCCTGAATTTCCTGCGATACCACCCCGTGGGGCCCATTCCCCAGCCGTCCCGGGGGGAACTCAGCCGCGTCCAGCTTTTGAACCGGCGTTTCTCCGACCGCGACGGGGCTTCGACGTCATGCCTCGACTCGATCTTTTCCGATCGGTAAGAGGAAATAGGGTACGTCCGGATGGATGTCGAGGGCATGGAAAGGGAGGTTCTCCGCGGGGCTCGAGCGATCCTGCCCCGCCCCGGCAAACTGGGGCTGTAGGTCTGCCGCTACCACGCGCAGAATGACGAACAGGCAATCGGGAGTCTCCTCCGGGCTACATGATCCGTGACTTGGGAGAATGGCAACCGCCGTGTCTCAGGAGAAGCGTCATCCGTGCCTGGAAAGATCGTTGAGGATAAGGGACAAATATTCATGCAGGCGTAAAGAAAACCGATTCTCTTGTAAAATGATGAAGCAGGTCCTATGCTGAACAAGTGCTTCGATGTCCGCTGTGACCCCGGAAGGCAGGAAAGGAGGTGCACCAACCCCCAGCCAACAAGGGAGAGCGGATTTGGAAGGCGGATCGGCCCGGAGAGGGAAGGGAAGAGCACAGGTGCTGAAGGGAACGAGGACACTTCACAGGCCTGCTTGGCCTTAACCCCCGGAAAGACCGCGAACAACCACAACCAAGGGGGTTGACCATCACATGAAGAAGATTTTTGCATTGATCGCAGTCGCGGCCCTCGTGGCCTTCGCCGCCCCGGCGTTCGCCGCGAACCCGTTCGCCGACGTGCCCACGGGGCACTGGGCCTATGACGCCGTGGCGCAGCTGGCCGCGAGGGGCAAGCTGGTGGGTTACCCGGACGGTTCCTTCAAGGGACCCCAGGCGGCCACCCGCTACGAGATGGCGGCCGTCGTGGCCCGCATGCTGGCCAACATCGACATGGAGAAGGCCAGCAAGCAGGACCTGGAACTGCTGAAGAAGCTGGTGGTGGAGTTCAAGAGCGAGCTGGACGCGCTGGGCGTGAAGGTGGACAAGCTGGATGCCCGGGTTGCCCTCCTCGAGGAGAGGATCGGCGGCTGGAAGTTCAGCGGCAACTTCCGTTTCACGGCCAAGTGGGTCGACGGCGACGTCAACCCCTGGGGCGTCGACCAGGATTCCAACTGGAGCGTCGACCGTTTCCGCTGGAACATCGTGAAATACGTCGACGACAAGGTGATGCTGAACGTCCGCCTGCAGGGAGGCGGCGGCAATTCCCTCGACGTGGTCCGGGCCTACGCGACGATCCAGTTCCCCTGGGACATCACCGCCCAGGTGGGGCGCTTCCCGCTTGACTGGGAAGGCGACTTTTACGCGACCGACTTCGCCGGCTACTTCATGAACGATGCCTACGTCACCGACTTTGACCCGATGGCCACGGCGATCTGGTTCAAGAAGCCCTTCGAGCAGGGCAGCTTCGAGATGTTCGTCGCCCATGACGAAGAAGAGGATTTCTACTCCGACTACTACCGCTACGGCGCCCGCCTGGCCTTCGACTTCAACGAGAACTTCCACGCGGCCGCCAACTACGTGAAGTACGACTACCAGGAGGGGAAAGAAGACCTTTCCACCCTTTGGGGCGACCTGATCGTGAACTTCAACGAGAACATCGCCTTCAAGGGGCAGTACTTCAGCCAGGACAGCGCATGGGACGCCAACGCGTGGAAGGCGATCCTCGAGGTCAAGCAGGACGCTCTGAAGTTCACTGACCTCTGGGTCGAGTATGCCCAGATCGACCGCGGGTTCTACTTCCGCAACGCCGACCCCTATGCCTGGACCCTTAACGCGGAAACATTGAAAAACTCCTTCCTGGAGTCCACCTTCGCCGATGTTAGGGTCCTGAACATCGTCGCGAAGCAGAAGTGGAACGACAAATGGTGGACCTATGTCCGCTACTTGGATTTCGACGTGGACAACGGATTCGCGCTGGGAATCATAGACGGGCAGATGGCGATGATGTTCTGCGATTACAAGCAGTACACGGTCAGCGTTCGCTACAACTACACGCCGAACCTCTGGTTCGAGCTGGGGTACGACTACGTCGACCTCGGTGAGCCGGCGGCCATCTCCTTCTTCGACTACAACGGCGAGTACGACGACAACATGATCTGGTTCCGCACCACGGTCAATTTCTAGGCCGATCGGCGCGAAAAAGGCGGGGGCTTTTGGGCCCCCGCCTTTCTTTTCCTTTCTTGCTAGAAAACCGCGTAGTCTGAATCTTTCGGGTCGCAGAGGAACATGTGGCCGGGCGCGTGGGTGATCGCGAAGGGCGGCTTGCTCGCCATCAGCGCCGCCTGTGGGGTCACGCCGCAGGCCCAGAAGACCGGCACTTCCCCGTCGTGGATGGGAACAGCCTGCCCAAAGTCGGGTTTGCCCACGTCCGCGATGCCGATGGAGGACGGGTCGCCGATGTGGACCGGCGCTCCGTGGACCGACGGGAAGCGCCCCGTGCAGAGCACGGCCTTGGGCACGAGGGCGTGGGGGATCGGGCGCATGCTCACGACCATGGGGCCCGAAAGCCTCCCCGCGGGCTTGCAGGGGAGGTTGGTCTGGTACATGGGGACGTTCAGCCCCAGCTCGATGTGCCGAACGGGGACGCCCGCCTCGAGCAGCGCCCCCTCGAAGGAGAACGAGCAGCCCAGCAGGAACGCCACGAGGTCGTCCCGCCAGTATTCGAGGATATTTTCGGGTTCGGCGGCCAGTTTCCCGTCTTTCCACACGCGGTACTTCGGGATGTCGGTCCGCAGGTCCGCCCCCGGGGCCACCAGGCGCGGCTCGGGATCGCCCGGCTCGGTCACGTCCAGGATGGGGCAGGGTTTCGGGTTTCTCTGGGCGAACACGAGGAAGTCGTAGGCCCATTCTTTCGGCAGGATCACGAGGTTCGCCTGCACGCGGCCCCGGCAGAGCCCCGAGGTCGGGCGACGCCACTTCCCGGCGCGGATCGCCTCCCGGGCTTCCCCGGGGGAAACGTGGGCCAGGTCTTCCATGGTCAGGGTCATGCGGAAAGCACCTCCTTGATGGTGGTCACGGTCACGCCTGCTTCGACCAGGGCGCCCTTGATGCGGGCGGCCAGGGCGACCGCTTCCGGGTTGTCCCCATGGAGGCAGACGGAATGGGGCCTGAAATGGATGAGCTTGCCGTCCGCGGTTTCCACCACGCCCTCGGTCGCCATCCGGACGACTCGGGCCGCCGCCAGTTCGGGGTCGTGGATCACCGCCCCCGGCTGGTTACGGGGCGTGAGGGACCCGTCAGCCTGGTAGCTTCGGTCTGCGAAGGCTTCCGCGGCAAAGGGAACGCCCGCTTTCGCCGCTGCCGGCTCGAACAGGGAATTGGCCAGGCCCATCAGGATCAACCCATCCCCGGCGTCCTTCACCGCGCAGGCGATGGCTTCGGCCAGCGGTTCGCTTTTCGCCGCCTGGTTGTAGAGCGCCCCGTGCGGCTTCACGTGCTGCAGCCCCACCCCGGCGGCACGGCAGACGGCGACCAGGCTTCCGATCTGCACGAGGCAGTCGGCGTACACCTCGTCGGGGGTGCAGGCCATGTTCCGCCTCCCGAAACCCACCAGGTCCGGGTAGCCCGGATGGGCTCCCACGGCCACTCCGGCATCGCGGGCGGCCCTCACGGTTTTCACCATCACCGACGGATCCCCGGCATGGAAGCCGCAGGCCACGTTGGCCGAGGTGACGTGGGCGAGGACCTCCCGGTCCATCCCCATTTTCCAGGCCCCGAAACTTTCTCCGAGGTCGCTGTTCAGGTCGATTTTCGCCATTGCGTCCATCCCGTCCCTTCTACAGTTCCTGCCATTCGATCGCGGCAGTTTTTCCGCCGAACCTCATCCTGAAAGCCCCCGAAGTCACCCGCATCCCGCCGGTAAAGCCCTCCGGCCGGGCCCGGTATTGGGACCTCAGCTGCGCCAGGGCTGCCAGCCGATGAGCCCGTTCGGCCAGTAACCTTGCGCCTTCCTCGGGGGTCGACCGGGTAAACCGGACGGTTTCCCCCGGCAGTCGCTGGGCCAGGACCGCCAGGTCCGCCGTCAGGACCACGGCTGCTTTCGTGTATCCGCCGGTGGTTTGCCTGTCAGCCAGCATGACGATCGGCTGCCCGTGGCCGGGGACCTGAACCGCCCCCAGCGGAATGGCGTCGGAAACGATATCGGCGCCGGCCTTGTGGACGATCTTCGGCCCCTCGAGGCGGTAGCCCATCCGGTCGGCCTGGTTCGTGATCGTGTAAGTCGAGCCGAAGAGAGTTTCAAGCCCCTCTTCGGTGAACGCATCGTCCTGTGGGCCCGGCACCGCCCGGATGGGCGCTTCCGGGTCCCGGACGGGCCTCAGTTCCTCGGGGCACCGGAACCCGACCGTCCTCCTCCATAGCGCCGGCGGCTCGCCGCACGAAACGGTGTCGCCCGCCTTCAGGGCCCGGCCCTCGAACCCGCCGATGGCGGCCCGCGTATAGGTGGACCGGCTGCCCATGACAGCCGGGACGCCGATTCCGCCCGACACGGCCAGGACGGCACGGCAGCCCTTGCCCTTGGGGCCGGTGAAGGAGATCACGTCGCCGTTGGTCACGGAGAGGCAGGTCCAGAGGGGCGCTGGAGATCCGTTGACCGTCAGCCCCAGGTCGGCTCCGGCAACCGCCACCGTTCCCTCCCCCTCTACGGCCAGCGTGGGCCCCAGCAGGGTGATCTCCAGGGCCGCCTCGCCCGGGTCGTTGCCGGCCAACAGGTTGGCGATGGCGAGGGCCTCCGGGTCCATGGCCCCGGCGACGGGCATGCCCATGGCCTGGTGTCCCCAGCGCCCGAAATCCTGGACGGTCGTGTTCATCCCGGCCTTTTTGACGTTCAGTGAAAGGCCCATGTCACTCGGCCTCCTTCCGCACGGCGATTTTCACGGTGTAATTCCCGGCTTTCGCCGCTAAGCGGATTTTCTCGTATTCCGCCTCGCTGACGGCCTCGAACCGAACCCAGTCTCCGGCCTCCACGAGGGTGGGCGGGTTTCGCAGGGGATCGAAAACCGCCAAGGGCGTCCGCCCGATCAGCTGCCACCCTCCCGGGCTGTCGATGGGGTAGATTCCCGTCTGCTTGCCCGCGATGCCCACGCTGCCGGCGGGGATCACCGTCCGCGGGTTCTCCAGGCGGGGGGTGGCAAGGCTTTCGTCCATGCCCCCCAGGTAGGCGAAGCCGGGGGTGAACCCCAGCATGAAGCAGTAGGTGTCGCGGCCCGTATGCCGGGCGATCACTTCTTCCTTCGGGAGGCCCGTGTGGGTGCAGACGTTCTCGAGATCCGGGCCGTAATCCCCGCCGTAGCAGACGGGGATCGTGACGACGCGGCCGGCCTCGCTGCCTGCCTCGCCGAGGTTTTCGCAAAGGGATTCGATCCGGCCTTTCAGGCTCTCGCGCCCGAGGAGGCAGGGATCGTAGTAGACGGCCAGCGACCGGTAGGTGGGGACCAGCTCGACGATCCCCTTGAGGCCGCTCTTCGTCAGGGCGTTTTTCAGGGCCTGGACCTTCGCGTTGAGAGCCCGGTCGACCGTCGTGCCGAATTCCGCCACCAGGCAGGAATCCCCCGCGTCCAGGACGCGCGGGGCGGGGTTTTCTTCCATAAAGGTTCACCTCGTTTCGGCAAAAGGGGGGCGGGGAACACCCGCCCCCCGACAAGGCCATTCTACTTGATCAGGTCGACGATCTTGCTGAGGGACTGCCAGCCCATCCAGGCCGTGAAGGCGACCATGACGTAGCCGAGGGCCGTGAGGAACTTCGGGTGACGGTAGTCGCCGATGATGTCCTTGCGGTGGGCGGCCAGAAGCATGCTGAGGAGGGACAGGGGCAGGATGAGCCCGTTGATCGAACCGGCGAAGATCAGCAGGTTGACCGGCTTGCCGACCGTCGTGAAGATCGTCGTGGAGGCGATGATGAACCCGACGATCCACCAGCGCTGGTATTGCTTCACGTTCTTGAAGAGGGTCTGCAGGAAGGAGATGGACGTGTAGGAAGCGCCGACGACCGAGGTGACGGCCGCGGCCCAGAGGACGACGCCGAAGATCTTGTAGCCGATCATGCCTGCGCCGATCTGGAACGCGGAAGCCGGCGGGTTGGACGGGTCGAGGGGCTTGCCCATGACCACGACGCCGAGGATGGCCAGGAAGAGCAGGAAGCGCATGATCCCCGTGATGGCGATGCCCTGCACGGAGCCGAAGCTGATCTGCTTCACCTTGTCATGGCCGGTGATGCCCGCGTCGATGATGCGGTGCGCGCCGGAGAAGGTGATGTAGCCGCCCACGGTGCCGCCGACGAGCGTCAGGACCATCATCCAGTCGATGGTGCTCGGCAGGACGGACTCCTTGATGGCGAGGCCCACGGGGGGCTGGGTCTTGAACACCATGAAGAGCACGAGGGCGATCATCAGGAAGCCCAGGATCTTGGTGAACTTGTCCATGGTCTTCCCCATCTCCTTGTTCAGGAAGATGAAGATGGCCACGGCCGCACTGGCGATGGCCCCCACGGCCATGTTGGACCCGAAGAGGACGTTCACGCCCAGGGCCGCCCCGGCGATGTTCCCGATGTTGAACACCAGGCCGCCCAGGGCCACCGCGAAGGCCAGGAAGTACCCGAGGCCAGGGATGACCTTGTTCGCCACGTCCTGGGCCCGCATTCCCGAAACGCCCAGGATCCGCCAGATGTTGAGCTGGACCACGACGTCGATGAGGACGCTGGCCAGGATCGCGAAGGCGAACGCCGCCTTCAGCTTGTCCGTGAAGACCGCCGTCTGGGTCAAAAATCCGGGGCCTATGGCCGAGGTGGCCATCAGGAAGGCCGCCCCCAGCAGGACGCTGAGGACCTCCTTGCGCGACGAAGCCGCTTCCGCCAGGGAACCGGGCTGCGGCAGGGTGTGGTTCGTTGAATCGGACATGGGAACACCTCCAGGAAAAATGAAGTTGGGTTTCTGCTGGAGATATAAGCAATAAAGTTGCCGATAGGTGCCGAATGTTCTCCGTTTCCGGAAAATTCGGGCAGAACAAGGTGGCATCAAGGGAAACCCGGCTTTCAAAGAGCCCGGCCAGGGACGGGAGTGCCCAGGGGAGGGCCGTTCAAAAGGGAGCGTCGGGAAGGATGTGCGGGAGGAGTGTGCGGTCAGGACCGCCGGATACGGGGCAAACCCAGGCGGTGCCTGTGCCAGGTCACTGTGCGGGCCGGGATTCCAAGTTCCCTCGCCAGCTCGGCGTCGGCTTTCCCGTTCTGCCAGGCG
This sequence comes from uncultured Synergistaceae bacterium, assembly GCA_964521575.1. Taxonomy (GTDB): domain Bacteria; phylum Synergistota; class Synergistia; order Synergistales; family 79-D21; genus 79-D21. The sequence continues at coordinate 15,442 of CAZFSR010000018.1, read as the reverse complement.
GCCCGGATCGCTTCCCTGAGGGCCCGGGAGGTGAGCTCCGGCCTGGAGGAAAGCCCTCTTCCCATGAGCGAGGAGAGAAGGATCGTCCCGCGCGGGGTCGTTGCCCAGGTGCGGGAAGCCGCCCGTTGGACGGTGGAGGGGGCAAGCCCCAGCTCGCGCCCGGCGCGGGAGAGGGTCAGGGGGACGGGCGCGGCCGCAAGACCGCGCAGGAAGGCGCTTTGCCTCGAAGCCAGCAGGATGGCCAGCCTCAGCTTCGTGCGGATGCGCGCGGCCAGGGCGGAGAGGATCCCCCGGGCCTCCCTGAACGCCCGGGGCGAAGCTGGCCCGGCCGCCGCGAGAAGATCCGCGTCCATCACCAGGCGGGGCAGGTTTTCCGCCAGCAGGCGGACGGAGGGATTTCCCCTGTCGTCGAAACGGACCTGGATCTCGGGCAGGACCGTTTCGGGATGATTGAAGCCGAGACCCGGATGGGGGTCGAGCCGGCGCAGGCCCGCAAGAGCGGCATGTATGCGGTCGCGTTCCCAGCCCAGTTTCTTCCGGAGGGCCGCCAGGTCCTGGCGTTCGAGCTCCTCGCGGCCCCTTTCGAGCAGGATCCAGGCATCGGAATCCTCCAGGCCCAGGCGCGAGAGCTGGATTTGCAGGCACTGCAGGAGGTCCCGGGCAAACAGCCCAGGGGGGTCCACCACGGCGCGGACTTTCTCCAGGACCGCTTCCAGGGTCCTCCCGTCCGTCCCGATCGCCGCGGCCAGCTCTTCCACCGGGGCGGCGAGGTATCCCCGCGTGTCCAGGCAGGAGACGAGCTTCTCCGCGCATCCCCGGCCCAAAAGCGCCGTCTCCGGCACCAGGGCGACCTGCGGGCGGATCGCCTCGTCAAGGTTCGGCAGGTCGGGCACGGACTCCCAGGAATCGTCATCGTCCTCGTCCGGAACGGATCCCGCGCCGCGGGGTTGGGCGGCCCGCGGGAGTTCTACGAAGAGCAGCGGGTTTTTCGCGGCCTGTTCCTCCAGCACGGAGGCAAGGTCCGCTGAAGGGACCGACAGGAGGGCAACCCTGGCGAAAAGGAGGGGAAGCGGGAGAGTCCGAAGGCGTGTCGCCGGTTCGAGGCGAATCTCCGGGCGGGCGTTTTCCATGAACTAGGCCAGGTGGTGCTTCTGGAGCTTCCGCAGGAGCGCGTACCTGGAGATGCCCAGGCTTTCCGCCGCTCGGGTCCGGTTCCCTTCGTGCTCGGCCAGCGCCTTTTCGAGGACGGCCTTTTCGCTGGCCAGCAGGCGGTCTTCCAGTGTCCCCTGCCCGCCCGCGGGGCCTGTTTCTCCCGCCAGGGCGTCCACCATCTCCGCGGGCAGGTCGGAAAGCCGGATATCCGGGTCAGCCGGGTCTTTCAGGATGAACACCCTCTCCAGGACGTTTCGCAGTTCGCGAACATTCCCGGGCCAGCGGTAGCGCAGGAAGACCTCCTCGACCTCGGGCGTGAGGCCCCGGACGGAGCGGTTCATCTTCCGGTTGAACTCCGCCAGGAACGTCTCGGCCAGCAGCAGGACGTCCTGCCCCCGGTCCCGCAGCGGGGGCAGGAAGACGGGGATCATCGAGATTCGGTAGAAAAGGTCCTGCCTGAAGGAACCCTGCTCGACCCTGGCCTTCAGGTCGGCCGCGGTGGCGCAGACCACGCGCAGGGAAACCTTTCGCTCCCGGGTGTCTCCGAGGGGCCTCAGGGTTCGGCTGTCCAGGAAGCGCAGCAGCTTTCCCTGGAGTGCCTGGGGAAGGTCGGCGATCTCGTCGAGAAACAGGGTTCCGCCGTCCGCGCTCTCGATCAGGCCGGTCTTGTCCTGGGCGGCTCCCGTGAAGGCTCCTTTCCGGTAGCCGAAGAGCTCGGCCTCCAGCAGGGCCTCGGGGATGGCGGCGCAGTTCAGGGCGATGAGGTCCCCGGACCCGGAGGAGGCGGCGTGCACCAGTTGTGCAACGACCTCCTTGCCCGTCCCGCTTTCCCCCGTGATCAGGAGGTTCACGTCCGGGTGCCCCGACACTTTTTCCACCAGGTCCCGGATGGCGGAGACGGCCGGGCAGTCTCCCACGAGCTTCACGGACCGGTCGCCGCTCAGGCGCGAGATACGGCGCTTCAGGAGGATCGATTCGGCGGCTCGGGCCACGAGGTTTTTCACGGCCTCCAGCGGGAAGGGCTTGTCGAGGAAATCGTAGGCCCCTTCCTGGATGGCCCTCACGATTGTCGGCGAATCCCCGTAGGCGGTCATGACGATGACCTTCGCCTCGGGCCGGGCCCGGAGGATCGAGGGGAGGGCCGAGATCCCGTCCCCGTCCGGCAGGCGGACGTCCAGCAGGACCACGTCCGGGGTCCTCTCGGACAAAAGGCTTGAAAGGTCGGCCAGGGAATAGGCCTGGGTCACGTCGAAACCCTGGCCGCCAAGCGCCAGGGCCAGTCCCTGGTTCAGGTTTTTCTCGTCGTCCACGATCCAGATGTCCACGGGATCAGGCCTCCTTTTCCTCCGGCGGAGCGGTCGGGAGAAGGAGCGTGAAAACCGTCCCCTGCGGCGAGGTTTCCACGTTCACCCTTCCTCCGTGCCCCTCCACGATGCGGTGCACGATCGACAGGCCCAGGCCCGTTCCCTCGGGCCTGGTGGTGAAGAAGGGGTCGAAAATCCTCTCCAGGAGTTCAGGAGGGATTCCCGGTCCCGTGTCTTCCACCTTGATGGACACGTTCCGGCCGCTCGCTCGGGCCTCGAGCCGGACACTCCCGCCGTCCGGCTGGGCGCCCACCGCGTTCAGGACGAGGTTCAGCAGCACCTGCTTGAGCTGCTGCTCATCTCCCCAGAGGGGCGGGCAGCCGTCCTCCACGCCCCAGGTCTGGTGCACCCCGGCCAGGCGGCAAGGCGTGGCGGTCATGGAGGCGATCCAGGCCAGCAGTTCGCGGGCGTCAACCGGGCCGAAAAGGGGAGGTCTCGGCCGGGCGTAGGACAAAAGCTGGGAAACCGTCTGGTTCAGCCGGTCCAGCTCCGTTCCGAGGATCGAGGCGCTCTCCTTCCCTTCGGCGGAAAGGCGCCCCTGCAGCAGGTCCAGGTGAATCCTCATGCTCGCCAGGGGGTTCTTCACCTCGTGGGCCACCGCGGCGGCCACCGAGCCCAGGGCCGCGAGACGCTCCACCCGGGCCGCCTGTTTCTGGAAATCCTGCCACCGCTTCAGGTCTTCCACCATGCCGTTGAAAGCCTCGTTCAGGGCTTCCAGCTCGTAGGGCGTCCTGGAAAGGGTCGGGAGGCGCACCCAACGCCCGCTTCGCATCTGCTCGCACCCCCAGGCCAGGATCTTCATCGGGCGGGTCAGGCTGTAGGCCAAAAACACTGCCAGTTCCACCGCCACGAGCAGTCCGATGAGCCCCGCCACGAGGACGTAGCGCTGCCGGTAGACCAGGGCGTTCCAGATCCGGGACCGGTCCATTGCGAATCTCCATTCCCTGCCGTCGGAGGAACGCACCGTTTCCGCGGGTGTTCCCGGCGGGACCTGTTTCCAGAACGGGGAGAGCCGTTCCAGGAGAGGTTCCACCTGGGCAGCGGAAAGGCCCTCGGCGGCCGACCGGGCCGTCTCCAGCAGCAGGCGGGCCTCCCCCGTCCGTTCCAAGAAGCCCTGCGTGAGGGCCGTCCCGACGGTCAGGCCCGTCAGCCCGATGGCGATAGCCGTCAGGATCACCTTGATGCGCGTCTCGATGCTCAGCGGCCGGGTGCTCTTCACGGGCCTTTCCTCCAGGGGAAAAAGTACAGCACGCCCTCCAGGGCCAGGGCCGGCAGGAGGGCCAGCTCAGGGAGGAGCTTCAGGCCCGCGGTCAGGAAAAGGTGCAGCACAAGGGCGGCGGAAAGCGGCACGAAAAGCCCCCGCGGCCTGGGGTGGCGGATCACGTAGAGGGGCAGGAAGAAGCAGATGGCCACCACGGTCCAGCTGTAACGGCCGATCAGGAGCACTCCCGGCAGCCGGAACTGGCTCAGGGCCAGGGCTGCCGTGGCGATCCCCGCGATGGCCAGCCGGTTCCGGAAAAGGAAGCGGTCCTCCGTGACGAGGTCGCCACGTGTGCGACCCTCCCGCGGGCTCAGGTCGTAGCAGAGGGAGCAGGCGGCCAGCAAAAGCTGGGAGTTCGCCGTGCTCACCGCGGCCGCCAGCACCGCCAGGAAGAGGGCGAGGGCCGGGAAGGGGGGCAGGGCCAGGCTGAAAAGCCGCGTGAAGGCCAGTTCGTCGCTTGCGGCCCGCACCCCGGGGAACAGGACGAAGGCGGAAAGCCCCAAAATCGTCAGCCCGGCGTAGATGGCCCCGATGATGAGCGAAGAAAGGGCCAGCGTGCCGTAGGCGTCCCGGGTGGTCCGGGCGGAGAGCAGCCGGATCGCGTACTGCGGGTTCGCCGCGACGCCCAGTCCCCAGGAAAGCATCATCAGGGTCGTCACGAGGGGGCTCCATCCCTTCGTCCAGGGGTGCAGCATTTCCGGGGCCCGCTCTGCCAGCGCCGCGTGGACCGCCGAAAGGGACCCGGCCCGCTGCAGCAGCGAGGCCGCGGCCAGGGTGACGCCCCCAAGGATGAGGGCGAGGTTCAGGGTGTCGCTCCGGGCGACCGACGGGAGGCCCCCGAAGGTCGTGTAGAGGACGAAGAGATAGACGAGGGCCGAAGCCACCAGGACCTTGATGTCCAGGAGCGTGGCCACGATGGTGCCGAAGGCCCTGAACTGGATCACCATGTAGAAGGTGTAGGCCCCGATCAGGGCAAGGGCTGACAGCGACCGCAAACGCGGGTCTTCGAAGGTGTCCCCCAGCCATTGGGGAAGGGAAAGGGCCCGGCTGACCCGGAGCTTCCGGACGATGAACGGCATGAACACGAGGCCGATGAGCCAGCCGTTCACGCTCCCCGTGAAGGCCACGTACCCGTCCGCGTAAAGCCACATCGTGTAGCCCAGGACCGAGGCCGCGCTCATCCAGGTCGCCACGAAGGTTCCCACCATGGGGACGAGGGTGAGGCGGTTGCCCCCCACGTAGAACAGGCGCCGGTCTTCCTTCCAGTTGAAGGCTTCCCCGGCCAGGAAGACCAGGGCCAGCGTGTAGGCGCCGAAGACGAGGATCTGCAGCAGGAGGACGGGCATCACCGGTGCCTCCGGCGCAGGGCGAGCGAGATGAACAAGGGCGCCAACACGAGGCCCGCGAAAAGCAGCCAGTCCACGACCAGGAAAAGGGGGAATGGGCTGATGTTTGTCATTCTCCCATTTTAAGGGATGAGGCGCAGGACTCGCGCCAAGGGCAGCCGGGACACTTCTCCGGGTTCGGGTCGAAAGGCCCCGTCGCCGCGATGCGGGCCATGGCCCGGACCCGGGCCTCGACCTCTTCCGGGGAAAACGAGCCGGGGGGAAGGGCACGAGCCGTGCCCGGCTTCAGGAAGAAAAGGGACGGATCGACCCGGCGTCCCGGGAACAGCTTCCGGATTACCGCCCCGTAGAAGGCCAGCTGGCTGAACCCCAGGTCCTCCATTTCGTCGGACGGATGCGCAAACTTGTAGTCGACCACGTGGACGGTCCCCTCCTCCTCCCACAGGGCGTCGATCACGCCCGCAAGAGCCGGCCCGCCCTCGAGATCGACGCGGAAGGGCCATTCGCGGCGGAGGGTCCCTTCGCGCCGGGCCGCCGCGATTTTCTGTCCCGTGGGGGTGCCGGGGAACGCGGCCAGGGCCGCACGGAGAGTTTCCCGGTTTTTGTCGACCCTGGCCGGTGCCCTCAGTTCGGGCGGAAGGCGGAGCAGCGCCCTGTCCGTTGGCCCCTGCAGCGTTTCGGGGAGCAGCCGGTCCAGGCTTTCCGGCGTGAAATCCCACTCGGAAAGGATCCGGTGAGCCAGGTTCCCGAGGTCGGGGCCACCCGGCTCTCCCGCGGCGGGTTTTTCCCAGGCCAGTTCAAGCGCTTGCCTCACCTGAAGCCTCCAGGCCCTCGGGCAGCGGGAGAAAAGGGCAAAACTGGTTGCCGAGACGGAAGCCAGGGCGGGTGGGTCCCCGGGCAGGCGATGCCCCCGTTCCGTTCCTGTCCGCTGGGTCTCGGCGCGCTCCGGGCCGGGTCTTCCGGGAAGCGTTTCCGGGATCTCCCCCAGGGCCCGCTCGAGGCTCCCCGGGAAGGCCGACTCGAGCATGGAAAGCCATGTTCCCTCTCCGGGGGCGGGAAGGCCCGTTTCCGCTTCCAGGGGGCAGATCCCGCAAAGCAAGAGGACGTCCTGGGCCCGCGTGGACGCCACGTAGAAAAGGCGTTCCCACTCCTCCTGCAGCGCCTCGTCCTCGAGGGCCCTGTGCCACAGGACGGCGTGAGCCTCGTCGCCCCCCGGGAGGGCGGAGGCGACGCAGGCCAGGGGAACCGACGGGACCAGGGACGTTCTCCGGCTGTCGCCGCGGAACTCCTCGTCGAGCCCCAGGACCGCGACCACCGGGAATTCGAGTCCCTTCGCGGCGTGGACCGTCATGACGCGAACGACATCCTCGTCTTCCGCGAAAAAGTCCGGCTCCTCCGTCGGCAGGGCCCGCCGAAGCGCGTTCCCGAGGGTTTCGGCGCAGGCCGCGAGGCTCGGTCCCCTGGCGGCCGAGAATTCCCGCGCCAGGGCGGTGGCGTGGGCCAGGTTCGCGGCCATGCGCGGCCGGTCCGCCTGCGGCGCGCTCAACAGCGCCGAGGGGTCGCCCAGCAGGTCTTCGAGAGCCGCCGCCGGGCCGGCCAGCATGGCCTTGGCCCGAAGGGCACCGAACCGTTCCGCGGCTTCGGGGAAGGCCTCCCGGAAGCGCCCGTGGAGGGAAGTTCCCTCTCGTTCCGGCGCATCGGCCAGCTGCAGGGCGTCCTCCTTGCAGAGCCCGGAAAACGGTGAGGCCAGCCACCCCGCCAGGGCCGCCCGGTCACCGGGGTCGGCCAGCGCCTTCAGCAGAGAGACGAGGTCGAAAACCTCCCCCCTGGAAAAGAACCCCTGGCTCTTCTGGAAAACGGCCGGGATTCCCGCGGCCTCGAAGGCATCCTGCAGGGCGGGGTAATGGGTCCTTCCCGGCACGAGGACGGCCATGTCCCTCCACGAGAGGGGACGCAGGGCTCCCTGGTCCTTGTCCCAGGCGGATTTCCCCCGAAGCTCCGCCAGGTGGCCCGCCAGCCGGTCCGCCAGGCGCCGACGGATCACGGGTTTCTTCTCCGTTTCCCCCGAAACGGGATCCTCGCGCCGCGTTTCCAGCAGGAGGCAGACCGGCGGGGTCCCAAGACCGTTCCGGGCCTCCCACCAGGAGGCGTCGTCCGGGCCGCGGAGCGCCTCGTAGGCGATTTCGAGGCCCCGTCCCAGCTCCCCTTCCCAGAGCGGGCCGAAGCAGGCGTTCACGAAGCGCACCAGGCCTTCCCTCATCCGGTAGCTCCTGTCCAGGAGGACGTAGCGCCCCGCCCTGCCCTGGGCGGCAGCTCGGATCCGTCCCGCGAACAGGACCGGCTCGGCGTGGCGGAAACGGTAGATCGACTGCTTCAGGTCGCCCACCATGAAAAGGCGTCCTCCGCCCTTCTCCCACAACGACCCGATGAGGGCGTCCTGGAGCGGGTCCGTGTCCTGGACCTCGTCCACGAGGATGTGAAGGAAGCGCTTCCCGTAGGCGGGATTGGCCGAAACGGCCCGCGCGGCGTGGCGGATCAGGTCGTCGAAGGACAGGTTCCCGCTCTCCGCCTTGGTGTGGTCCCATCGGGCCCAGGCCAGGGCTGCGGTTTGGGCCAGGCTCTTCCGGAAGGACCGCTCCTCCGCGGAAAGGCCGTTCACGAGGGACCGTGCCAGGGGGAGTTCGTCCTGCAGCGCCTTCCTGAGCTCCGCGGGCGGCTGCCCCAGGAGTTCCGCCAGGGTGTCCTTCAGCCTGCCGCTCGCCCCCTTCAGGGTCGAGTCCAGCTCCTCGAGAAAGGCGAGAAGCCTTTCGGGGCCCTCCCCGCCCGGCGGGCAGGGCCGCCAGGTCCTGGAGAAGGCGTCGAGCTTCCTGCCGAGCGCGGTCTTTTCCTTCGACAGGTCTCCCAGACCCGGGAAAACTTCGTCCCGGAAAAAGGCCAGCCGGTCTTCCCAGGCGGGGATCCGGCCCGACAGCAGCCCGAGCCGCACGTCTTCGTCCTGCGAGGGATCCCATTCCCACAGGGCCTCGGGGGACATCCCGCGGCTCCCGTGAAGGGCCACGGCAGCCCGGGCAAAATCGGCCACCGCCTCGGGTCCCCAGGTGTCCACGGCAGAGGCGAGCTCCGCGGACGCGAAAAGCGTTTCCGCCCGGCTTCGCCAGGGGTCCGGAAGGCCTCGCGAGCCCTCCGCAGGGTCCAGGCTGTCCAGCGCGGCGGAAAAGGATTCCCAGAAGGCTTCCTCCCGCGGAGGGCTGACGATCCCGGCCTTCGGGTCGACCGGCAGCACCAGCCCGCTCTCGCGGATCACCCTCAGGGCAAAGGCGTGGATCGTGGAGAGATAGGCCTCGTCCAGCCGGTTTTCCGCGTCGGCCAGGCGAAGGGCGGTCTCACCCAACCCCAGGGATTCCGCCGTTTCCCGGGCGGCCGACAGCATCTTGCCGATGCGTTCCCTCATCTCCCTGGCCGCTTTTTCCGTGAAGGTCAGGGTGAGGATGTTCTCGACCCGCGTTTCCGGGAAAGCCAGGAGGGCCCAAAGGAAACGCCAGGCCAGGGTCTTCGTCTTGCCGGTTCCCGCCCCGGCTCCCACCACCACGAGGGGCTCCACGGCCGTCACGGCCTCCCGCTGCTCGGGCCTCGCCTGACGGAGCAGCTCGTCGAGAACCCTGGATCCGGCCATATCACTCATCGGGCGTTCCCTCCGTTTCCTTTTCCGCTTCCGGTGCAAGGTTCTCCCCGCGCGCCTCTCCCAGCCGGCACAACCCCCTGGCCGGGCAGTGGGGGCAAGCGGCGGCCGTGCCGTGGGCCGCCGGGTAGGATCCGGACAGGATGCCCCGCGCCATGGAAGACAGCCCCTCCCTTGCCCGGTCGAGGGAGGCCTCCAGAGTCCCGGCCTTCGCCAGCGTGATGCCGTTTCCACGAGGGAAGGCCAGCGGGCACTCGCCCGACAGGGCCAGGTAAAGGCGGCCGTCGGCATGGCCGAGGAAGCCCGTTCCCCAGGGGGAAAGCCCCAGGGAGCCCTCCAGGACGGCCGAGTAGGCCGCGAGCTGCAGCGACCGCTTGTAGGGGTCGACCTTGCCGGATTTGTAGTCGAGCACGATGAACCCGCCGTCGAACACCTCCACCCGGTCTGCACGGCCGCGGAAAGTCACGCCCTCCGCCTCCAGGGTCATCGAATATTCGCGGTGCTGGAGGATCCTGCGGGGCCGGAAAACCGGCTCGGTTTCCTCCTGCAGGGCGGCCAGGCGAAGGGCCAGTTCCTTCAGCCGCCTCTCGCGGCGCGAGAGCCTGGGGTCGAGGTGGAGCGGCGGGTAGCCCCTCCGCTCGTCGGGATCGAGGATCGTCGGTTCCCAGAGCGCTTCCGCGAGAAAGGCGAGGGGTTCACCGGGTCCCTCGAGCCGGCGTTTCCAAACCTCCTGCCAGAGGGTGTGCAGGAAAATCCCGGCCCTGGCCGGGTCGAAAAGGCCCGGGGTGCGTTCCTCCAGCCCGGCGAGCCGGGTGGCCCAGTAGCGGAAGGGACAGTCAAGCCAGGTGTCGAGCTCGCCCAGGCTTGCGCGCGGGGAGGGGCCCGGCTCGCGGAAAGCCGCCGGCGGCAGGGGCCTGCGGACGGCGCGCGGTTCTCCCGGGCGGGGCTCGATCTGGGGGAAAAAGGATTCACCCGCCCGCGGCAGGGCTGCGCTGACGGGGCGGAGGAACCGTCCCGCGGGCCGGCTCCAGCCCGCGGAGTGGGCGGCCCCCAGGAACGGGCTCGCGTCCAGGGGGCGCCCCTGCCCGTCGCTCTCGGCGCGGGACAGGACGGCCAGCGATTCGCCCGCCGCCAGGAGGCGCCTGAAGAGGGCTTCCTGCTGCAGCCTGCGGTCGGCCATCAGGGGGAGGCGGAACTTCATCCCCTCCGGCCCGGTTTCGTTCAGGACCCTCCGCGCCGAGTCGCCCAGCAGAGGGGCCTCCTTCAGGGGGCCCGGCCAGGCCCTGGCTGTGCCCCCGGCCAGGATGAAGCAGGCTCGGTAGGCCCACACCGGAGGAGGCCCGGCGTAAATCTCGACGGCCCCGGCCAGGGGGGCCGGGGGCCTCACGCTCGTCTTCTCGGCCCATTCCGAAAGATAGGCCCGCGCTTCCGCTTTCCGCAGCACGCGGTCGCGGGCGGGGCCGATGGACGGGTAGCGCTCCTGTTCGAGCAGGATCTTCCGGTCAAGCTCGCGGAGGGCTTCCGAGGCCTGCCGGACATACGGGTCCAGGTCCGGGTGCGGTTCCGCCAGGCGGGACATCTGCCCGCCGGACCTTCCCTGGCTTTCCCAAAGGGCCCTCAGCGCGCCCAGGAGCCCGGCCGGTGTCGCGCCCCTCTCGAGCACGCGAGAAAACCCGGCCGCCCGGGAAAAGGCCTCGGCGGGAGCACGGTCCGCAAGCCGTCCGAGAAAGGTTCTCCAACCTCTCTCCCCTTGCGGGGAAACGGAGCGTGCTTCCCCGAGCGGGAAGCGGTCACCCGCAGACAGGGGAGACGCCAGCAGCGCGGCGGTTTCCAGCGGAGGCCAGCCCGCGCCGGCGGCATCCAGCACCGCTCCCGCGAAGGCCCAGGGCGCCGTGGAGGAAACGGGCAGCCCGTCCGCTTCCCGGAAGGGGATCCGGTACCGGGCGAGGGACGAGGCAAAGCAGCCCGCCTCCGAAGGCGAGGCCTGGATGGCGATCCCGTCCCATCCGGGGAAAGGAAACGCCGCCAGGGGGCCGTCCCCGGCGCTCCAGAGGGCGAGGGTGCGGGCCACCGTGTCGGGCTCCAGCTGGGTGCTCCCGGCGCAGAGATCGAAGACGGGAAAGGGCTCGTCTCGGGAAAAAGCCAGGTCCAGGGCGGGGCCTGAGCGGTCTGCCAGGGGAACGAGCTGGTCTACCGCGTCGGCGAAGCCCGCGAGGCCGACGGCCGGCTTCAGGACGAAAACGGGAGTGCCCATCCGGTCCAAGTGCAGGATAAGAGCGGCCTGGGCATGGGTGAAGCTCAGGAACCCGGCGAAGACGAAACGCTTCCCGGCGAGGAAAGAGGCGGCTTCCCGTGGGTTTTCCTCCAGGGCCGCCCGGGCCAGCGTCGGCAGGGAGGCGCTGTCCGCCAGGCCGTTCTGCGAGAGGTACCCGTCGTAGGCGTGGAAAAGACGGCAAAGCAGCCCCTCGGGGCTGGAAAGCCTCGGGCAGGGGGATCCTCCCGGGCAGGACTCGCATCCCAGCGAGCGCCCGAGGGATTCGGGGTCCGCCTCCTCCCGCAGCAGTTCCCGAAGCTGGGCCCCCAGCAGCGGGATAAAGCCCGGCATGCGGGCTCCCGGCGGCGGAGCGCCGGCTTCCCCGGCCTCCTCGAAAACGCGGTCGAGCAGGTACGACAAAATCGCCCAGTGGTCCGGCGGGTCCACCTGGCGCCGCCACGCCGGGGAGGCGCCCGCCTCCTCCAGGTTTTCCAGCGTTTTCCGGTAGAATTCCGGCATCGTCCAGGGGCTTCGGACGGGGTCCGCCGGGTTTCCCTCCGAGAGGATTCCGCGCAGGATCCGGTTGTCCTCCCGGGTCGGGACGACGAAAACCGCCTCCGGCCCGGCCATTCTCTTCGCCGCTTCGAGCCCCTCCGACACCTTCCGGTATTCCAGCAGCCTCACCGTCATTTTCGTTCCCCCAGTTCGGGACAGGTGCCAACCCATGTACCCGCCGCCGCGAAAGGCCCGGCCAAACCGTTTCTCCCGGGCGCCGCTCTTATTCTATTCTTTAGGCCGGGCGGAAAAAATCAGGGATTCCCTGATACCCGGAAAGGGCCGATTGGACTAGAATGGGGGCCGTGTGCTGTCGGCCCAAAAATCTTTATGGATGGACGGAGGCGATCGCGTTGAAACGAATGGGCTTCATTCTTGTCGGCCTCGCACTTCTGGTGCTGGCCGGTACCGCGCTGGGGGTCGGACATGAGGTCGGTCACGTATCGGAAGGGTATGACCCCAACCTTGGAGTCTTAGCCAGGCTGCTGTCGGAGGGAGACGTGTCCCCTCTGCCTGCGGACGACGAACATCTTAGAAAGCCGATCAGCCTGGAGGGAAGCTGGGAAATCCTCGGCGGCTTCTACGCCTGGGGCGGGATCGACCCCACCTCCAGGGGTTACCTGAGCGGCGTCACCGGTGCCACGCAACTTCTGGCCTACAACCTTGCAAACCAATGCTGGGACCCGGCTCCCACCGACGGCCTGACCGAGGGTGATTTCCCCTTCGCGATCGAGGACCAGGGGCCCTACGATGCGGATGCCGGGCTGGGCGTGGTTTCGGCCTATTTCATCGCCGTCAAGCCCTATTCGGAACCCACCCCCGGCGGCGGTGGCGGCGGCGGTTGCTCGGCGGCCTTCCTGGCCCCGGCGTCCCTGCTCCTGCTGGCGCCTCTCTTCATGCTTCGGAGGCGAGGCTAGAAGCCGGGACTCGGCCGTGCAAAACTGAAAGGCTGCGGGCGCCCGGCGGACGGGCGCCCGTTTTTTCCGCAGCAGCCTCGAGTGCGGTGCGCTATGATGGGAGGCGCCCGATTTCTGACAGGAAGGGACAAGTGCCGATGAAACCCGACCGCCGACCGCAGAAAGCCGCTTCAATCCTCTTCGCCGTCCTGCTGGCCGCGATGTTCCTCTCGGCCGTGCCCGGGGCCTCGGCCTTCTCGTTGCCGGAATCCCCCCTGGCCGGTTTCCCCGGCCCCTGGGACTTCCCGGACGTGACGCCCATCGGGAACAACGGGGCCACGCCCTCCAACGCAGGCTTTGCAGGGCTTTGGGAATACCCCACGGCGGAAATCGCCGGCGACGGGCTGGGGTGGGCCGGATGGTCGGAGGTCGAGCCCTTCAGTTCTCCCTATGTCACCCTGGGTTACCTCCCCCGCCTTGAACTCAACCTGCGCCTGACGAACTTCCTGAACGGCCCGGTCATTTCCCCGGGCTACGGGCACTACAAGGACAAGGGCATGGACGTCAAGTTCCTGCTCTTCCCGGAGGACGGGACCTTCCCGGCGGTGGCCGTGGGAGCGCTCGACCTGGCCGGGACGCGCCTCCTGAAGGCGAACTACGTCGTCCTCACCCGGCACCGGTGGCCGTTCACCCTGTCGGCAGGATGGGGGACCGACCGGCTCAACGGTTTCTTCGGCGGCGTTTCCTGGATCCTCACCCCCTACATCCTGTTCAAGGCCGAGTACGGCAACCTCGATTATTCCCGCGACCGGAACGTTACCGTGGATCCGCCCGAGCGGGAATGGAACGCGGGATTCGTCGTCGAGACCCCCTGGGGAACGGATCTTTCCGTGAGCTGGCAGAGGGGGTCCGAATGGGGACTCGGCCTTTCGCAGCGCTTCGACCTCAGGCGCCCCTTCTTCGGAGGCCGGAAAGCCGGTTTCGCCCGGGCCGAGGTCCCCCTGGCCGATTCGTGGGCCGAGGCGGATCTTGCCGCCATGGCCGCTGCTCTCCGGGATGCCCTTTCGGAAAAACTGGGGCTTCGGGGCGTCCGTGTCCTGGTCTCCCCCTACCGGGCCCTCGCCGCCTTCGAGGCTCCCGCGAACGGGACGCCCGGCGCCTGCGCCAGGATTGCCCTCCTGGCGGCGGACCTGCTGCCCAGGGGGACCGAGTCTCTGTCCATCGTCCCCCTCCTGCGGGGTACCCCTGCGGTGCGGCTGGACATCCCGGGGAGTGCCCTCGACGGCCTCCGGCAGGGCCGGGTCGACCCGGACCTGCCGCGAGAGGCGAAGGCCTCGTGGGTGGACCGCGGGAGCCTCGTTGGCGAGAGCGAAGGAGAAAACTGGAGCACGGATCCCGCTCCCGCCCGTCCTTGGAACCGCGTTTCCCTGAGGCTTCAGCCCGCCTGGGAGCCAAGGCTGGACCGCACCCTGGACGACGTCTTCATGTCCCGGCTGAGCCTCGATGCCGTCGCGGGGTGGAATGGAAGCCGCGGCTGGGCGGCGGTGGCCGACGTGAGGGTTCCCCTGGCCAACGACATCGAGATCTGGTGGGAACCGGAGACAAACGACGAGACTCGGATCTGGAAGGCCGTGGTCAGCCAGGTCGTGAACCTTGGGGAAGGCACCTTCCTCGTGGGGGAGGCCGGGTGGCTCGACGAGAACTGGTTCGGCGGGAACGCCTGGGCGCGGCGCTACTTCGGGGGCGGCCGATGGTTCGCGGGAGGGCGGCTTTCGATGGTCCGCGAAAGGGATCCGCGCAGTTTCGCCGGGCTCTCCGATGCCCCGGTCCTCAGGACGCCCTACCCCGTGATCGTCATCGGCAACGAATACGAGGGGAACGGCTGGTGGTGGGGCGGCTGGGCCCAGCTGGGGTTCCATGAACCCCGCTACGACCTGGACCTCGTGGCCGAAGCGGGGCAGTTCCTGGACGAGGACCGCGGGGTGCGCCTCTCGGTCGACCGGCGCTTCGGGGATTCGAGGGTCGGCTTCTGGATCGCCAGGACGGACGTCTTGACGGGGGGAAAAGACTATTCCAACGCCGGGGTGAGCCTCGAGCTCCCGGTGGGGGCCTGGTGGGGCACCACGGACGATGCCTCGTGGAGCCAGGAATTCAGCCTGCTCTCAACCTGGGAGTACTACACGTCAAGACAGCCGGGGACCTGGATGCCTCCCGACCGCCTTCTCGGGCCCCTCAACCCGGACCGGTTGCCCCGGGCCTTCGTCGAGGCCCTGCTGGAGGGGATGCGCTAGGGGAAGGCCGGATCGTTTTCGGCTTTAGAGAACCAGTTCCAGGAAAACCGTGCCGTCGCAGGACGAAATGCGGTAGGGGGGAATCTCCCTGAAGCCCAGAGAACGGTAAAGGCCCATCGCTTCTTCCATGGCCGGGATCATGCTGAGGCGCATGGCCTTGTAGCCCGCGTTGACGGCTTCCACGATCAGCAGCTCGGCCAGCGATTTCCCCAGCTTCATCCCGCGGAACTCCGGCCGGACGTAAAGGCGCTTCATCTCGCAGAAATCCTCGGTTTCACCGGCCTTGAAGGCGATGCAGCCCGCCGGTTTCCCCTCGACGCAACCCACCAGGAGCCGCCCCGAAGGCGGCGAATAGGGGATGGGAAGATTATCCAGCTCCTCTTCGAACCGCGGGAACCAGTCGTCGTTGTTGAGGCACTCCCGGTATTCCCTGAAAAGACATCTTGCCTGGGCGATCAAGGCGGGCGTCGCCGCCTGCTGGAGCTTCATGGTGCTCATGGTCCCGCCCCGCTTCTTCGAGAATGAATCTCTTTAGTGCTTCCCTGAGACCCGTCCAACCGACCTATTTTACCCCAACTGTCAAACCCGATGGGGTCAGACCTCATCTATAGTGGAGAAGTCCAAACAAATGAACCCGGGGAGCC
>CAZFSR010000017.1:0-28659 GCA_964521575.1 uncultured Synergistaceae bacterium | reverse complement strand
CAGGTGCGGCTTCGTCCTCTCAAAATGCTCCTTCGCCATCTTCGATACCCTCCCTGCAGAAATAATCATGATTCAACGATTGATTCCATAGGGCCTGATTTTATCATAAGGCCCTTCATGCTAAAAGAGACCCGGAACGTCCGCCCCGGATCTCCCATTTCAAAGCCTGGAGCCGACTTCCGGACTTGAACCGGAGACCCCATCCTTACCATGGATGTGCTCTACCTGCTGAGCTAAGTCGGCCCAACCTCTATAAATCAGTGGTGGTAGGGGTAGGATTTGAACCTACGTAGGCGCTAGCCGGCAGATTTACAGTCTGCTGCCTTTGACCACTCGGCCACCCTACCACGCTTCACTGCAACCTCTCATTTTGGAGCCGGCGATCCGGATCGAACGGACGACCTGCTGATTACAAGTCAGCTGCTCTACCAGCTGAGCTACGCCGGCGAGGTGCGCTAGCTATTATAACTGGAGACACGGGCTTGTCAACCGGATATTTCGAAGGAGGGGGACTTTTCTTTCTCACCCCTGTCCCCACCTCAAAAACGCAGTAGTCCGTTGCCCTATTCGGAAACCAGCCTTTTCGGGAATGTAAACCCTTGGAGGCTGATATTTTATGTGCGCGATACCGATAAGGAAGGAAGCAAGGTCGCTTAGTCCAGCGGAGATTGTCCCCCTCTTTCTGACCTATAAGAGGGCATGTGGTTTATCCTCCCGAACCATCCAGGACTATGGTAAGACCCTGGACCTCCTTTTCAAGAGGTTCCCCGATGCCCTGGACTTCCCCAGGGAAAGAACGATGGGGTTCCTGAGCCACTACGAGAACCCTTCCTCTTATAACCTGCACTTCTCCTACCTCAAGTGCTTCTGGGATTGGTCCATGTCCGAAGGGCTTTTCCGGGGAGAACGGCACCCTCTGGACGGTCTCAAGAAGCGCAAGCCGCGGGGCAGGATAGTCCAGCTTGAGGAAAAGGAGGTTGCAACCCTCCTCAAGCAACCGAACAAGGGAACCTTTGCCGGTTTTCGTGACTATGCCCTGCTCTGCCTTTCCATTGACACGGCAATCCGCCCAGGAGAAGCGCTCCAACTCCTACGCGATGACCTGAACCCCACAAGGCGGGAAATCGTTGTCCGTGCAGAAGTGGCGAAAACGCGAAGCGCAAGGGTTTTACCCATTTCCCCCCAAACCTTGAAGGGAATCATGGACCTGCTTTCCTACCAGCCCTCTTCCTGGAAAGGTGCGCCTATCTTCTGCACCGAAAGGGGGACTCAACTGTCGGAGACAGCCTGGAGCCGGCGAGTAGCCGTTTACGGGAAAGCGTGCGGCTTGTCCATAACAGCTTACTCCCTAAGGCACGCGGCTGCCCTTCTGCTCCTTCGAAGAGGGGCGGACGCTTTCAGCGTCCAAATGATACTCGGACACTCCACGATGCAGATGACCCGCCATTACGTAAACCTGACAAGCGAGGACGCAAGGCGGGGACATTCCAAAGCGGGAGTGATGAGTGCGCTGTTAGGCGGAGGGGAGGTGGTCCGCCGCCTCTAAAATATTGTTAAAAAGGGAAGAAAATCAATAGGGGGGGAGCATGAATGACCGAACCAAAACCGTTTACTGATGCAGTCATCGAAGCTATGAAGCGGTATGAGGAAAAATTTGGAAGGGAATATCCCGTGTTATCCATGCCTCAGGACACCCCGGAGGAAATCCTTGCAGACATTGAGCGAAGGATAAGGCTTAGCAAACCCTTGCCGAAGGGTTACGGAGACGATTGGACATAGCAAGAACGCAGGGAGGGGCGGCGGAATCTTGAAAGAAGGAGGAAATACAAATGGCAAGGAAGGGTTACGAAAACGGACAAAAGCAGACGGATTCAGCCGCCCCTTGGGAAGTCTATGAGCTTTCACCAAAACAGATTCAGGCGGTAGGGATGCTCCTGGACGGGCAAGGGGTGTCAGAGGTGGCAGCAGAAATCGGTGTTGCCCGCCAGACCGTTTCCAAGTGGCTCAACGAGGACCCCTATTTCATGGCTGCCATGAACAGGGGAAGGTTAGAGCTTTGGAACGGGACCCAGGACCGCGTCCGAAAAATCACCAGCAAGGCGCTGGAAGTGGTTTCTGACACGCTGAACGACACGGAGGACCCCAGAAGGCTGGATGCCGCTATGGGAGTTCTAAAACTCTTCCCTTCGGGAGGAAAGGGAGCAACCTTCCCTCTCGTAGAACCGGGACCCCTGGACCCCGTGGAAATCATGGAGTGCATGGTGCTGGAAAGGGCTGAAAAGGAAACCGATAACACGATGAAAGCCCTAATCAACAGTTGCCAGGACAGGGAGAAGCATTTCCTGAGCATCCTGGAAACCTGCAAGGCTCACGCAGCCGAATAGATTCAAACATCCAAACGATAAGGGAGGAAATAGACATGATAAACGTGGTGAAGGACGCTTTTGTGGAATACAGGAAGGCTATCGCGGACCTGAGGAAGGGAGCCGCCGAATTGGACCCCCGGAGGTACGGAACGGACCTTATCAAGGAGAAAAGGGCAACCTTGGCGGAGAGCATCATTCAAAGGGTCCAGGCGCAGGTTTCCAGGGCAGAGGAACAGGTGCAGAAGGTCCGGGAAGGTGTCAAGACTAATCCGGGGAATGACTTCGCCAAGAGGCTTTACTACTCAATGGAGGCAACCCGGAACCTGAACCCGGATGACCCCCAGGGGATGATTGAAGCGGTGCGAGGGATGGATGCGGATGTGACCGCAGTTGAGGAGTACCGAAAGATTGCGGTTCCCCTTTTCGAGCGAAGCGGGCTCCACAGGTCCGTGATTGACCGGGAGTTGAACGCGAAACTCCCCCAAGAGGTCCAGGAGGGATTACGCACCCTCGCAAAGGCGGAAATGTATTATGTCGCGGTCAGCGCCGAAGCCTCCTATTTAATTTCAGGGGTAGCGGACTGGCAATCAGATGACCGTTGGGACCGGCTGGAGATGGCGGAAAACTCCCTTTCCAGGGAAGGAGCCCTGGAGCAGATAGAGCATGATGCAAACCATGAGGCGAGCTTAGCGGTGGCCGTGGGCTTGTAAGAGCAAGGAGATAGTGGTTTAAGCGCCCAAGCTAAACAGTTTAGCAAGGCAAGCGAGAGACCCAAAATAAGGGGGGTATGTTTTCGAACATACCCCCCCACTAACCCCTCAAGAAGATTTCGCTAAATAATAATCGATTGCGGAGATGGCATTTGGAAAAATATATGTTTTATACTCTTGAATGTAAGACACTATTTCCCACCTTTCATATAATCCAAGACTTTTAGGCTCAATTAAATGATAATCAAAAGATTTGGGTTTGTTATTGTCTTTACTTCTAATAAGAGCTTCGCTAAAAAAATAATCTGAATCTGAAACATGCTCTAGGTAGGTATGCTGTTGACTTTGGTCGTTATATCTATACCCTAACATTCTACTCATAAGTACAGATTGCAACTCCGTATCATCAGGGAAAACTATTTCCTTGAATAAACCTATAAATTTGTCACCTATTGCATCGTATAATGCTTCCCATTTTGGATTTTTACCGCTATAGTTCACGTTCAAACAATGAAGAAAGTGAATCCATATCTCGAAGAAAGAAGAATCTGTAGCAAAACCTTTACCGATAGGAAAGGTTACCTCTTTTGTATTTTTTAGGAACCGAAGTAGCCCCTTTTCTTCCTTCATATGGACTGAAAACATGAGCACAAGCCTAGTAATACCTGCAAAAATGAGGTCGGGATTTAGACCTGAACTCCTAAGACAGGCTCTCTCCCTAGCTTTGTACCATTCATACAACTTGGAATCTCTTAGGAGCCCTTTCTCAAGCAAGATAATTCCCCTCCTTCTTCATGAAATCATACTGCCATTTCTTTTAAAATCAAGCTAAAATTAATATGTCTACCTTTGAGGCACGGTTGTTATCAAGAGGGGAGAGGAATCCCTATGGGGGAATTTCGAGAGAGGGATGTTACAAAGCAATTTGGGGTTGGAGAGTTCGCGGATTACGAGTTAGCTCTTTGCCTTTTTGAGATTTATCCTTGTGGGGCATACCCCCCTGGAGGGAATGAATATTTCTTTAGTAAAACTCCAGATGCCGATTGGGAAATCAAGCTATGCTATAGAAAGAACAAGCTTGTTGCCGCACGGGCTCGTCTTAGGAAGGAGGATATCTCTAAAATCCAGAACCACGTCAACAACTGTCTCAGAGTGGAGAAAATATCCTCCATCGGGCGTGCTGTCATGTTTGCGGCAAAACCTGTAGAAGGGTCTTTCCCTGTACAAAATCATTTCCAGCTTCTTCCTCCTCCACCAAACGCCCCATTGCCAGATTGCATTGGTTCAGGATTCCCTTTTATCTGTGAATTTTCATACCCTTCAAGTCCCATCAGTTGGAAAAATATCTCCACTCGCTTCAACTACCAAAGAGAGATAGCCTACCTTTTAAACCTTTTACTTGAATTTGGCGTCAAGCTACCTAGCCGAGTTGCCACCCATATATGGGTTATAGAAAAAGATAACAATGGCAGAAGTTACAGCGCACTCAGGCAACCAGGGTACCTGATAGAAGGATTCGAGGGTACATGTGAGCGTTTTTCTGAAAGAGAAGGAATACCTGAATTGGCAAGTGTTGACCCTGCGGAATATTACAATGAGATTGGCGGAATTCCTGGACACGCTGCCCTTAAGATTGCTTCAAACACTAAAGAACTAACCTTAGGTTATTTTGGGTTGCCGTTCCCGGAGCGAGAAAAATTCCGTCGCGCCCTTTATTGGTATTACCAAGGAAGCGTGGTGCAAAGACATTCCGATTCTTACTCCAATTCATACTTATCTCTGATAAGCGCAATCGAATCTTTCTTGCCGAAGGAATACCATATTACATGCCCGAAGTGTCATTTCACTCAAGGAAGGTCCATCACTAGCCGTTTCAAAGAATTTCTCGACCAACATATCCCTTCGGGTTTATCCTTAAGTAAAGGGAAATCAAAACTCTATTCGAAGAGAAGCGACCTTTCCCACGGTCAAGAGTTATTTTCTTTTGATATTGACTCATCTCCAAGAATTTCCATGTCTCAGTTCCAAGAAGAAAACATCTTCCAACAAGCTTTGGCATGCACTAGGCTCTCCCTAATCGGATGGCTTCAAAAAAATGCTTTCAATCCGAGATAGAAGCGGACATTTCGCTTTCCGATGGGCTAAATAGCATCTGATGCATAGTCCGCTGCTATCCAGGTTTTTCTAGAGAGTTGCTATTTCCAAGCCCTAGCTAGAACAGCCCGTGTATCATGACAAACAAAACCATGAAATATTCATCAGGCAACACGAAAACCAGAACAAGTAAAGCTAGAAAGAAAGTCCAAATCACCTTCCACCACGCAGGTCTCTCTGACCGCCATACTACCTTGACGCTCAGAATTACGAAAAGAAGGAGCGCAAAAGACAGTTCCAAAAAAACTCGTATCATTCCCTCTGCCCTGCGCTATCTATCGGCAAGCTTCGATAGCCCTTAAAATTAACGGACCTATATATTTGTTCTCAATTCTGATGAATTCCGGTTCCAAGTTCATCCTTTCTATGAGCCCTAGTGGTGTTACTGCAGTTTTCGGCGTCATTCTCCAATCTGAGTAACTTCCTGCCTTAAGAGCCCGTTTAATGAAGGAAAACGCCAAACCACTCATTATCATCACGAACTCTTCGTACTTGGCTTTTCCTTGGTGCAAGGCATTAGCTACGTTTGCATATCTATTAATTCTAATGTCGAATTGCTCTGATAAGTACGCTTCCGACAAATCACTGCCGATGCAAAATGCTTCATAACAGAATTCTCCCAACTGCCGTCTTATAGACTCTCCCTTCCTTTCAGTTGAAATAGCATAATCTAATCTAAAGTAGAGGTATAGCAACAGTTCGGAATAGGGTGGAAAGCCTTTTATTTCGCTCTGCGTATGACTCTTTAAATTCTGGTCCTCTAAAGAGACGTAACGTTCTTCCCATGGGAAAATCACGTCCCAACAAATCCTTTCTGTCGCACTTACCATTCCCTCCATTAAGCCAGGCATAGGGTCTTCTTTGCTCTCTCTTTTTAAAAAGTCAAAAAAACCCATCCGCTCTTCCCCCTATCTCTCTCAATGAATTTCTCCTACTCATCCCCCACTTGATACTAACCTTTAGTTTCATCTTTACAATCAGGAAATCCCTTAGTCTGCGGAAACGGTTTGGCGCAACGCTATTAGGACCTATAAACACACAGGTTGACCTTTTCCCCACTATTCAGGACAACCGCCCCGCCCGTGGAGGCTATCAAGGTGGACTTGCCGCTTGAAGAAGGACCGAGCCTTTTGCTCAAGTCCACCTGGATTGTCAGAATGTCACCGCTTACCTGCATAGTCACGTTCTTCACGTTTCCCGCTATCATCCCGATTGCCCCCTTTATAAAGTCTTTTCTGTTCCCTTCGCGTGTATCCCCGGACTTCCCCAGACGAGACAGCCTTGCCGCCTTCGGTCCCCCATACCCCGCATTTCTCACACCTCACAAGGGAGCCTGGAAGAGTTTCGCATAGCCATTGACCGCAGACCGGACAATGATAGGAGACAAGGACCGGGTTAGCCGCACCCTTCTGGCAATTTGACCCCTTCATTGCACAATCCACCACCCTATATAAACACCATAAACAACATAGACAGAGAACCATAAAACCCTGCAATTACTAGCTTCAAAGCTGTTTATGCTCCTAAGGACTTTCATAAACAGCCATAAACCATTTACCCTGTTTATCCTGTCTATGGTGTTTATTGGGTTTACGCTGTTTATGGTGTTTAGGCATTTAATCTCTTTCATGGCTCCCAGACCCCGCATAGCAGTAAGTTCCGCCTAGATTCAAGATTTGTCCTTTATCAGCCATTTTTGAGAGAATGTTTCGTATGGTTGAATTGTTTTTTCTCTCTAGCCCTTCCGCAATTTTCTTTGGCGAAAGCGGCACAAGGGACGACTTGAGTAGATTTAAGATTTCTTGCCGCCCCTCAGAAATCCTTACTTCATCCGCTTTCCCCTCCAACTTCCAACCGAGGTCATCGAATCGCAGGGCTAGAGTCTGCTCTTCAACATCCCGTCCAGTAATGAACAGGTCGGCCTTCCTTTCTCCTCTTGCCCTTTTCAAGACAAGAGTAGTATCCGCTGCCCCAGAAAGCCCCATAGTTCCGGAAACCGCTTCAAGGGGGTCTATCGTGTCTCCCTTCCTTGTGTGGTGAAGCACCAGGATTCCGACCCCATGATTGTCTGCAATCGCTTTCAATTTTCCAGCCGCTTCATAGTCCACCTCATAGGCATTAGAATTTCGCCCTTGCGGTTTCCTGTATTTCTGGAAGGTATCAATGACCACCAAGCGGGTACCGGGATGTTCTTCTAGCCAGTTATCCAGGAAGGTGTCTCCTCCTTCATGAGCTCTTGGGCAGTCGTTTAAAATGTGTAATCGTTCCGGCCAAGCTTCTCCCAAGGAGAGGCTTTCAATGCGTTTTTGTAACCGCCGCATCGGGTCCTCAAGGGCAACAAGAAGGACCTCACCGGGAGTGGTTTCGATAGCAGATAAAACTATCCCCCCTTGTGCAGTGCTCAGGCAAACTGACAAGGCAAAGAAGCTTTTCCCTGTTTTCGGTGCACCGGCTAGGATTGTCAGCCCTTCTGGAATCAGCCCAGGCACAGCCCACTTTGCCGGCGGGAATACCATTTTTTGAAGCTCTGCCGCGGAAAGGATATTAGGAACCCTATTTTTAGGTAACAGAGTCGGTTCAGGCTTGTACCGAGAAACACTCTTGGCAATCGCAAGGATTTCCCGTTCTTCGAGTGGCGGAGCGCATTGCTTCTCGTTTATCTTTATCAAGGCGGCTTCTATCGCTTCACGACATGCCCCTTGCTTTCTCAATGCTCCTGCTAGTGCAGTTAGCCGATTGTTCCTTTCCCCCTTTGGGATAGGCTCACCCTCACCATACGTTGTGCGGTCTTTCTGCCTTTTCCTGGCTATTAGCTCCAGGACCTTTTGAGGTAAGGGTGCCGGGTCCACATCAAAAGGAGATGTCTCCCAGGCATACCGCTCTCCACTTTTATGCAAAGAGGGCGGGAGAGTGACCTTTGAACCGTCAGCCTTGAGTTCTATTCCAGGTAGAAGGTCCGGGATGCTCTTGAAGGGACTCCCTGGATACTTGAAGTAGAAGTGATTCCCGCCTCCTCCCGTTATGGCTGTCGGAGTCCGTAAGGCTTCCAGCTCTTCCGGTGAGAAAAGGACGGAAAGGGATTCTGCTCCACCGTTTCGTGGGTCCACATCCAGGACAGCTAGGTTTGAACGAGGTCCGGTAAGGACGGAGATATTCATATCGCGGAAATTCTTACCCCATCTTTCTATTGTGGCTGTGACAATGGAAGCCTCCTCGTTCCAGGCTTTGATTCTCGGATGCTTACCAGGGTGTTCGCATTTTGGATTCCCGCAGGAGCAGAGCCCTTCCGAGGTGACTGTGTGGTCTGGGATTATAGGCCAACCCAGAGAAGCGTAACGTTTAGCTTCTTCAATAACTCCGCTCATAGGGAAACCGCCTTTGAAATGAGGCAAATAATCATGGTAAAATCACCTCAACATTTGGTAGAAATTTGCAGTACTACCCTCCCGCCGCCTTTCGCCAGAAGGCGGTTTTTTTCTATTCCAGGAACCTTGCGAATCCGCCCTTATCTGCAATCCCTTCCGCCGGGATAGCAAGCACCTTTCGATAACGTTCAACGTCTCCGCGCCAAATCCTTTCCCGCCGATGCTCATGCCGGCTGATGCGGGAAGCCGATATGCCCGTTTCTTTCTGGAGTTCCCGCAAGGTGTAACCTGCCTTCTCCCGCAAGTCTTTAAGCACCGTTCGCATATCTCTAATCACCTCCCCTAGGGGAAACCCCTAGTCCCCTAATTTCTCTGATACCAGGGGTTCCCAAAATCGCTTGTCTCGCTAAGCTGCTTGACAAGGCAATCATAGGAAGTAAAATAAGCTATAACAACTTATTTAAATGCTTACTTTATTGGGGGACAGTAGGTGAGGAAGAGACGGCTTGCTAAGGTTCCGATGGATGACCTTAATATGGCAGCCCCCTATCAGGCGTATTTTCAGAATAATGTGCCTAGCGAGGGCTTCCAGGTTGTTCGTAATGGCGAAGTACTTCCAGGTGCTATCTGCTCGGAAGCCTTTTCCCGTTTTTTTCGCGGGGGGATAAAAGGAACACCTCCCCAATGGAGGCTGATTGCCAAGCCAAGGGAGGGGGAAGCCGGTGAAGAACTCCTATTACCCAGGGGGACAGACTATAAGGCGGCTATACCCTTCTTTGTTTCCGTGCCAGCAAACGTGGAATCCGAGCAAGAGGAAAAAACAATAAAGAACGGTCCGCCTTTATTTGACGTTTTTGCGAACCTAGATACTGACCCCTCGAATTCAAGCGATATTGTGGCTTTTGCTAATAAGTATGGGAATCTTGCGCCTACTAAAAATTCTTTAATGGCTGATGAAAAACAAATGCCCCTTGAAACGGTGGATTTCTGGCGAAGGCAAATTGACACCATGAGGTCTTTTTTAAAACTACCTGACAGAGTCAAAACTCTTCACAATTACTCCTCCTGGAACGAGCAAGAACTCCATGAGGTCACAACAGCCACTATGCGCCCCTATGGGATAGAACAGGTCTTGTTTTTCTTCGGAGGGAAACGGCTTATCGTTAAGAGAAAGAAGGATGCTAGGACAACTCTTGCCACTTGCCTGATAAAATTCCTTAACCAGCAACTTGAGGCGTTTCCTTCCACTCCTGGTTATGGATTCATAACAAGTGGGGAAATTGTCCCCATCCTTAGCCCTACAAGTCTTTTAGCGGCACTATGGCTTTCTCTCGCCCAAAGCGCTATGGGAAACGCCCCTATTGAAAGCTTGAGCAAGCCGTGTTTTGTTTGTCATCATTGGGGGCATGTGCAAGAAATGAGTGTCAGAAGAGAGGGGGAACACGCTGGAGAGTATTACCATAAGGGGTGTAAGAGCATCCTAGACCAGAGGGAACATCGAAAAAGGAAATACTTAAGGGAAGGGCGGGTGGTGAGGCCAAAGAAGAAAAAGGATTTAGCGGAGTGGTAGGCGCAAAAAAAGACCTTCCCTGAGCACCAGAGAAGGTCAAAAGTAAACCCACTGTTTTTAAGTCCGTTGCTTGTCTCTTTACATTGAAAACCGAAAGGCTTGTGTTTCCAAGGGTTCGAAAATCCGGAATGTTGCCTCAATGATTACAAGTCAGCTGCTCTACCAGCTGAGCTACGCCGGCGAGGTGCGCTAGCTATTATAACTGGAGGAACGGGCTTGTCAACCGGAAAACGCTTCCAGTTTTTCAAAGAGCCACCCTGACCTCCTGGACGAAGGCCTTGAGCCCGGCCTTTCGGACATGGTCCTGGCGCTTTAGTTCTTCCAGGAGGACGAGTAGACGGGCGGAGGGTTCGTCTTCCTCCACGGCCATGAAGGCCCAGTTTTTCCCGGGCCAGACCGCATCCCCCCAATGGGCTTCTCCCCCTGCGGAGGTCCCCAGGACATCCCGCCACACGGTGAAGCCACAGATCGGCGTCTTTTCCAGGATCTCGCGGACATCCTCGGCGATGCTCTCATTGCACAGGATCCAGGTCAGCTTCATGTCATTCGACCCCCTTTGCCTCGGCAAAGCGCGGCTTTCGGCGCAATTTGGTCTCCGTCACCAGGTAGACGACCGGAACCAGGATCAGGGTGATGAATGTGGAGAGAGTCAGGCCGCCCATGACCGAAACCGCCAGTGGCCTCCACATTTCCGCACCCTGCCCCCGGCTTAGGGCCATGGGCAGCATTCCAAAAAAGGCCGCA
This sequence comes from uncultured Synergistaceae bacterium, assembly GCA_964521575.1. Classification (GTDB taxonomy): domain Bacteria; phylum Synergistota; class Synergistia; order Synergistales; family 79-D21; genus 79-D21. The sequence continues at coordinate 17,750 of CAZFSR010000017.1, read as the reverse complement.
AGCATCGTCATCAGGATGGGACGAAGACGCCTCTCCCCGGCTTCCAGCAAGGATTCCCTCAATCGCATCCCCCTGGCCCTGAGAAGACCGACGTAGTCGAGGAGGACGATTGCGTTGTTGACGACGATCCCGACCAGCATGATGATGCCGAGGAAGGCCTGCATCGAGAGGTAAAGCCCCGTCAGAAGAAAGGCCATCACGGCACCCGTCAGCGCGAACGGCACGCTGAAAAGGATGATGAAGGGGTCAAGGAGGGCTTCGTACTGGGCAGCGATGACCATGTAGACAAGGGTGATCCCCAAAAGAACCAGAAGCCCGAGCTGGCGGAAGGCATCGGCCTGTTCCTGAACCTGGCCTCCAAACGCGATCCTCGTTCCCGGGGGCAGCGTCATCGAGGCGATCTCCTTCCTGGCCGCTTCCGTCACCTGTCCAAGGGATCTCCCCTGGACGTTGCTCTCGACGATGACGTACCTTTGGCGGTTTTTCCTGTTCACTTCGGACGGCCCGCTATCCTGGACCACCTTGGCCACGGTGGATAACCTTACGGTTTTTCCCCCCGCCGCGGGAACCATCAACCTCTCCAGCACCTGCATCGTGTCCCGCTGCCGGCTGTCAAGGCGAATCCGGATCGGGTAGTCATCCTCTCCCTCCCAGTAGTTTTCTCCCGTCTTGACGCCATAGAAGTACATGCGAAGAGTGGAGGCGATGGACGCCGTGCTGACCCCCTGGAGCGCTGCCTTTTCCCGGTCGATGAGAACCTGGATTTCGGGGCGGTCGGGTTTCTGGCTCAGCGTGACGTCCACGGCTCCGGGAGTTCTTTCGAGCCGGCTTTTGATCTCTTCCGCCACGCTGATGATCGATTTGAGGTCGTCTCCGTAAACCTCAATGTTGACCGGTTTTGACCCGAGGAACATCGCCTGGATGGGAGACGAGACAAGGACAGTCATCTTCTGGATACCCGGCTTCCTGTTCAGCCAGCTGCGGACCTGGTCCGCGACCTCGAAAGCCGACCGCTTGCGGTCCGTCTTGTCGACAAGCTTCATGCCGACCGTTCCCACGTTGCTTCCCTCGTCGCTTCCCGTCGCGATCCCGTAACCTTCCTCAGTCTGCCCATCCCATCCGAAGACATGCTTCTGCTCAGGGACGCTCTTGCGGCAATACTCAACGACTTCCCTCACCAGTGCGTCGGTCGTTTCAAGCCTCGTCCCTTCGGGCAAGCGGAAGGTGATGGAGATTTCACTGGTGTCGGACTCCGGGGTCAATTCCGTGCCGATGAATTTGAAACCGACCAGGGTCAGCACCATGAATAGGCCAGCGACGCCGAAAATAGTCCAAGGCCGGTCCATGCCCCAGGAAAGGAGTTCCCGGTAGCCTGTTTCCAGCTTCCTCAGGAACCTCTCGGTAACGCCGTGGATTTTCAGGTTTTCTGTCTCGACCCTGAAGACCTTGCTCCCGGCCATCGGGACGAAACTGATCGAAACAAACAGGGAGATGGCCACTGCAACGATCATGACGATGCAAAGAGACGTGAAGAAGACCCCGACGAGACCCTGGACGAAAATCAGGGGCAGCAGGACAACCACGGTGGTCGTGGTCGAACCCAGGAGGGCTCCCCCCACTTCCCCCGCTCCGAGGATCGACGCCACGCCCCGGCGCTCTCCCTTTTCCATGTGGAAGATGATCTGGTCCGTCGAGACGATGGCGTTGTCGACGACCATGCCAACGGCCATCGAGAGGGCCATCAGCGTCATGATGTTCAGGGTGTAGCCGAGGAATTTCATGACCGTAAAGGTGATCAAAAGAGAAAAGGGTATCGCCGCGCACACGACAAGCGATGCCGTGAAACGCTTCAAAAAGGCCCAGGTCACGAGGAAGACGAGGACGATCCCCCAGTACAGGGAGTGCGAGAGGTCGCGAATGGAGTTCCCGATGTACTCGGAGGTATCCAGCAACGTTGTGCTTTCAATGTCCGACGGCAGCTGGGACTTCAGCTCACCGAGCCTCTTCTTGACGGCGTTCGTCACTTCCATCGTATTGGCGTCGCTGTTCTTGAGGACGATCAGGATCACGGAGGGCTTGTCGTTCACCCAGCCGTTCATCTCGAGTTCCTTGTAAGAATCCTCGACTCTCGCCACATCGCCAAGGTGGACCGGCCTCCCCTGCCAGGTTCCCACCACGATGTCGCGGATTTCCCCGACGTCCCTGAACCTGCCGGGAACCCTGACGTTGTAGGCGATCCGGCCTTCCTTGAGCGTTCCAGCCGGGACGTTCAGGTTTTCTCTTTCCAGGGCCGCCGCCAAAGCCTGGGGAGCAAGCCCGTACGCTTCCAGCTTAGCCAGGTCCATAGCCACCCGGATCTCGCGCCGCAGGCCTCCGTAAACCAGGATTTGCCCGACCCCCGGAACCCGTTTGAGGTCCTCTACCAGGACACTGTCTGCGTAATGATACAAGCCGGGGTAGGAGGCCTCGGCCGTCAGGGCGATTTCAAGCACCGGAACCGTTCCCGAGGACATGCGGAACACGATGGGTTCTTCGATATCCGTCGGCATCCTGCGCTTTGCGAAGTTCACGGCATCCCGCACGTCACCGACCTTCACGTCAAGGTTCGTCCCCCACTTGAATTTCACGGAAACAACCGAGAGGTTATCGACCGATTTCGAGTAGAGATCGCTGACGCCTTCGATCATCCCTAGCTGGTCTTCCATTTCCTTGGAGACCCTCTGCTCGATTTCACTCGCGGAGGCTCCGGGCCAGGTTGTCAGGACCGTGATGACAGGAGGATCGATTTTCGGCAGCAGGTCGACTTTCATGGCAGCCAGCGTCACGACTCCGAGCAGGACGATGGCTGCGTAGATCATGGCCGTGAAGACCGGTTTCTTAACGGAAAATTCCGGCAGCCTCAAGGCTTGGCCACCTCCACGGCCGTTCCCTCGCCGATCCTCGCGGATTGTGTGACGATGACGGGTTCTTCGGCTTTGAGACCTTCCACCACTTCCACGCTGTCCCCTTCCTCGGTTCCCGTTCGGATCACGCGGCTTACCGCCTTCCCTTCCTTTTCAAGGAAGACCCGCCTTTCACCCGTGCCCGGCAGGGTTTTCACGGCCTCTCTCGGAACCGACAAGCCTTCATGGGATCCCACTCCCAGCTTTACGCGGGCATACATCCCCGGTTTCATCCCCTCCACCGCCTTCATCTGCAATTCAGCCTGGCCGGTCCGGGTAACCGGGTCGATTGCGGGGGATAGCCTCAGGACTTTTGCCTTGAAAGACTTTTCTCCAAGAGCATCCAGGGTGACGGTTCCTTCCTGGCCCACCTTCAGCTTCGCAAAGGCCTCTTCGGGAACGGAACCTGTCACGGTCAGGATTTCCTGGCGATTGATCAGGAAGGCGGCCTTTTCGGCAGAACTGGTATCTCCGGGGTCGATGAAGCGCGCGGCGATCACTCCCGAAATCGGTGCCCTCAAAACATGGTAGCCCATAAGAACACTGACCTGGTTCAGCCCTGAAGAGGCTTCCGCAAGCTGTTTGCTGGCCAGCCTCCTTCCGGCTTCCGCGAGCTCGACTTGTCCCTTCGCGTGATCGAATTGCTGGCCGCTGATGACCTTTTCGCCGTAAAGCTGTTCGTAACGGGCGAAATCCTTGCGCACCGTCTGCAGTTGGGTTTCAGCCTGGGCCAGGGCCGCCCTGGCCTTTTCGACCGTGGCTTCCCCCTGGGCAAGCTGGGGCCTCAGCAGGCTATCGTCCAGGACCGCCAGAACCTGTCCGGCCTTGACAGGAGAACCGATGTCAACAAGAACCCGGAGCACGGTCTTTCCCGCGAGCTTGGCGACAACGGCGGCCTGCTCCTCCGGTTCGAGGTTCGCGACAAAAGAAACTTCGTCCGTGAAAGTCCGGACTTCGGGAAGGGTTAATTCGACCGGAACCCTCTCGGCTTCGATCGGCTTCGAGTTCAGTTGGTGCTGCTGGTATCCCCGGAAAACGATCAGGGCCAGGAAAAGCGCCGCTACCCCTGCGATCAGCCCGAAACGGCGGGCTTTGAAGATTTCGGGAAGTCGTACCGTCATCGTGTCGTCTCCTTCTTTTCCCCTGCGGGGGGTTCACCCATCGCGAAGAGCAGATCGCCATACGCGGTCCTTGCCTCTGCCACGGCATCGGCCTTTGCATTCCGGGCATCGGTGAGGGCCAGGCGGGCATCCAGCACGTCGATATTGGTCCCAACCTGGGCCTGGTACCGCTTCAGGGCCATACGGTAGTCCTCTTCCGCCTGCAGTTCGGCATCCGAAGCGACTTTCACCCTCTGGACCGCCCCTTCCAGGCCAACCTTCGAAGCCGACACCTCCAGGGAGATCTGGCGCTTCATGTCCTCGAGGCGGTTGAGCAATTCGTCTGCCGCACCCTGGGCCTCCACCGCCTGCCCGTGGACCTTGCCGGAGTCGAAAAGCCTGAAGCGCGCAAAGACCGAGAGGCTCCACTCATCCTGTTCGGAGGGAAAGAAATCCTCATCCGCCACGGAAGCACGGGCGGCAAAGCCCACCTGGGGCATGACCTGTCCCCTGACCGCCTTTAGCGTCATGAGTGCTGCTTTCCTGGATGCTTCCAGCCCATTCAGCTCGGGTCTCTGTGCCAGCGCCCTGGAAAGCGGATCTTCGGGGACGCCGAAGTTTTCCAAATCCGAATCGCCGGAGGGGACTGCGAACCGCCCCTCAAGGCTTTTCCCCACGATTCTTTCAAGCTGCTTCCAGGCCACCTGCACGGCACTTTCGGCCCGGATCAGGTTCAGCTTCGCCGAGGAAACCGCCACCTGGACCCGAAGGACCTCGTTCTGCGCCACGACCCCGGCCCTGTAGAAGGCCTCCACCTGCCGCAGGTGCTCCTTCGAGAGTTCCAGGGCCTCTTTTGCCACCTCACGCCTCGAAAGGCTTCTCTGAAGCCCGTAAAAGGCCCTCCGGACACCGTTCTCCACGGATTGGACGGTCCGTTCCCTCTCGCATTCCCGGGCCGACACGGCCAGTCGCTCCGCCTCGACCCGGGCCGAAAGCGACCCTCCGCTATAGAGGACCTGGCTCAGGCTCACGGCGGCCTGCCAGGTTTCTTCGTATCCCAGCGGGACGATCCCGATCGGCGTGATGCCGTCCAGACCGAACGCATAGGTTTCGGGCTGCTCGTTCAGTTTCTGGTATCCCAGGGACGCAGATACCTGGGGAAGTTGCTCCGACCGGGCCTGGACCAGTTTCCCCCGAGCCTGCTTCACCCGGGCTTCGGAAGCGAGGATAAGCGGATTGCCTTCCCGGGAGATCTCGAGAACCTTCTCGAGGGTGAGCGTTTCGACACTTTCGGCACCCCAGGCCAGGCGCCCCACGACCAGCACCAAAAGGCAAACCGCCAGGAAAATCAGGAACAGGAACAGCAATTTACGGTTTTTCACGTTCACACCCCTTTTCCAGCAACATACGGACCATGATCTCCCAGTAGCGTTTCGCGTCTTCCGCCTTAAGCCGAAGGCCCAGGTTGACGGCAAGGCCGTCGAAAATGTGGGTCAGGCACAGAAGGCTATCCCTGGGACTCAGGGAATGACGGTCCGGCATCTTTTCCGAAAAGGCCTTGTCCAGTTCAGGAAGGATCGAATCAAGGACGCTATCGATGATCTCCCCTGCCAGGTTCCTGGAAAGCGAATCACCGCGTTGCGCTACGACGGTCAGGTCAACCCAAAGCAAGCGGCTCTCGGGGTTTTCGGTCAGGTCCTCGATCATCGCTTTCCCCTTTTCCACCAGGAATGCAACCGGATCGACGTGTCCCTTCGTTTCCTCGGGAACCCTGAAATACTGCATGATCCGCCTTGTTTCCTCTCCCATGATTTCCCTGTAGAGCTCAAGCTTCCCGGGGAAGTGCCAATAAAGGGCTCCCTTGCTCAGTCCGGACTCCTTGACGATGCCTTCGACGCTTGCCCCCTCGAACCCGTGAAGCGCAAAGTTCCTGCGGGCCACATCCAGAATCTTTCTACGGGTCATTTCCTTCGATTCGATTTCATCGTTCCTCGCCATATCCCGTCCTCCCGACCGTTCGGTCTGTCTTCTCGAGAGAAGATATTACAGACCAACCGGTCCGTCAAGTGCTTGCAAAAAAAAGGGAGGCCTCCCAAAGGGGCCTCCCTGACTGCACTGCTTTAACGCTTGGAGTACTGGTTGCGGGCGCGGGCACCTTTCTGGCCGAACTTCTGGCGCTCGACCATGCGCGGGTCGCGGGTGAGGAGACCGGCGCGCTTCAGCGCGGGCCGCAGATCGGGATTCAGCTTGAGCAGGGCTCTCGCGATACCCAGGGACGTCGCACCGGATTGCCCGGTGAGACCCCCTCCGTGAGCCCTGACAAACACGTCGACCTTTCCCTCCACTCCTCCGACCTTCAGCGGCTTGAGAGCAATCAGCTGCCAGGTCGAGCGGGGGAAGTAGTCGCTGACTTCGCGGTTGTTGATGAGGAATTTCCCTTCACCGGGACGCACCCGAACGCGGGCGATAGCTTCCTTTCGCCTTCCAGTGCCCCAGTTGTAAGCCGTGGATTGCACCTGTGTTCCCTCCTCTTTTCGAAAACGACGAATCAGTCTTCGAGTTTCTCGGGCATCTGGGCCGCGTGGGGATGGTTCGGCCCGGCGTAGACCTTGAGCTTGCGGATGTAATCCAGCCGGGTTTTCGGAAGCATTCCCTTCACGACGCGCTCGAAAAGCCGCTCCGGCTTCTTTTCCAGCATCTCGCCCATCGTGACGGATTTGATCCCGCCCGGGTAGCCGGTATGCCAGTGGATACGTTCGCGCTCCGCTTTCTTGCCTGTCAGGACAACCTTGTCCGCGTTGACGACAATGACAAAATCGCCGGTATCGACATGGGGAGTGAAGATCGGCTTGTTCTTGCCGGAAAGGATTCGGGCGACCATGACCGCCACCCGGCCGATCGGCTTGTCCGCCGCGTCCACGACATACCACTTATGCTGCACCGTTTCTTTTCTCGCAAGGTAACTGCGCTTGCCAATCATTCACCACTCACTCCTTCATGGGATCCAACTGCAGATTCCCTTTCGAAAAAGCTAATGAATCATACCGGAGGTATCCGGCACTGTCAAGAAAGGTTCTCTCTGGCGGGAGTGTGGTAGGGCCCCCGTCTTGAAAACCTGATTGTTTTCTGATGTCATTACCCCTGCAGTCCCGGAGATCAGTCCGTACGCAGGACCTCCCGAAGCCGGGGGTTATCGATGAGTCCCGGCAGCCTTCCCCTTTTCGCGACCGGCGTACCGTCGACCATCTTGATGTCCATGGTCATATCCCTCGGCGTGGCATGGGCAATGTAGCTTCCGACGCCGAAAGCATCCGCACCGACACTCGCCAGGAGCCGGATCCGGTCAGGGTTCAGCCCTCCCGACACGATGATCTGGACATGACGGTACCCCGCCTGGTCGAGACGCCACCGGACTTCCCTGACGAGCTCCGCCGTCACTCCGCCCCGCTCGCCGGGCGTATCGAGCCGGATTCCCGAAAGCCTGTCGCCCAGGCTTCGCGCGACTCTCAAGGTTTCTTCCGCCTCGTCCTTGAACGTGTCCACCAGGATGATCCGCGGTTCGCCTTCGGGCAGGAAACGATCGTAAGCCTCCGCCACTTCAAGCGTGTCTCCCACGATGATGATGGCTGCGTGGGGGATGGTCCCCCGTGGTTCGACGCCGGCAAGCTTCGCCCCGAGGATGCAGCTGGCGCCCTGGCAACCTCCGGCCACGACCGCAGTCCGCTCCATGACTGAAGCGATTGCAGGGTGGACGTGGCGGGCACCGAAACTCAGGACCGGTTTCCCGGCTGCCGCTTCAACACACTCCCTGGCGGCTGTGGCCCAGCCGCTCGCGCTGGCAAGCATCCCGAGAAGGACGGTTTCGTACATGCCGAAACTGGAGTAGGGCCCCCGAATCCGCATGACTGTTTCTTTCGTTGCGAACGGATCACCCTCGGCAACCGATTCCACTTCAAGCCCGGGCTTGTCCTGGAACAGGGCCAGGACTTCTGGCAAGCCCGCATAAATTCCCGCCCCGCGGGCAAAAACCTCCGCCACGACCGGCCTGTCGGCGCATCCGCACGCCCGCAGGAGTTCGAGTGTCTTGACGAAATAGACATCCGTCGTCTCCCCGAGGAGGATTTCCTCGTGAGTCGCGCTGAAGAGCCGCGACTTCCCCACGGAGAGATCGTGCACGTCCTTCATCGAATCGAGCTGGCGGGAAGCACCCATAGGGAAAATCCTTTCAGCCTAGTTATAGGAAAGAAGCACCAGGACCAGCGACATCGCCATGAAGAGCCCCATCAGTCCGACGGTGACCTTGGTCATGGCGCTCAGGCGCTGCCATTGCCCGCCTCCCATGTCTGCCTGGGTGCCGCCCCCGAAAAGCCCCTGGAAACCGCCGCTCTTCCTGTGCTGAAGCATGATGACCCCGATGAGCGCTACGCAGAGGACGATATGAACCAAACCGAAAACGATCTTCAAATAGAAGCACCCCCTAATCCGTTTCTCCAAAGCGGACAGAAAGAGATTTTACCATAGATGCCTATTCCAGCATATCCCGCATTGCGAAGCTCGCAACAGCACGGTGCGATATGCGTGATTTTACACCTTCACCGAGCTCGCCGAAGCTTTTGCCGTGCCCCCTGGGGATGAAGACCGGGTCATAGCCGAAACCTGAACAGCCCGATGCTTTTGCCGCGATCTTTCCCCAGCAGAAACCTTCCGATAGGATGACCCTTGTGCCCGAACGACCCGGCCTGACAAGGGCAAGGCAGGCAACGAACCGGGCCGTGCGGCATTCTTCATGCCGCATGCGGTCGAGTAGCCACCGGATCCTGTCGCCGTCGGTCGGAGCGACCCGTGAGGAAAAAAGGCCGGGAGCCCAACCCAGAGCCTGGACTTCCAACCCGCTGTCGTCCGCCAGGGCCGGCATCCCGAGGGCCTTCGACCAGGCCATCGCCTTCAGGAGAGCGTTTTCCGCATAACTCTTCCCGGATTCCTCGACGTCTAGTTCGAGCCGGTCGGGACCAAAAACGAGCGAAACCCCGATTGGGGCGAAAAGCTCGCTTAACTCGCCGAATTTGTGGGCATTCCCGCTCGCCAGGACCACTTCAAAGGGACAGGGCACGTTTTTCTTCCTCCGAGAGGACTAGGCAATCCTCCTGAAGCCGGATGAGGCGCCTTATCCCGTATTCGGCCAAGTCAAGCATCTCAAGAAGGCTTTCCCGATTGAAGGGACCGCTTTCGCCCGTGCCCTGGACCTCGACGAATTCCCCTTCGCGGGTCATGACCACGTTGAAATCCACTTCCGCGCGGCTGTCTTCCGTGTAATCGAGGTCCAGCAGAACCATCCCGTCCACACGGCCGGTGCTGGCCGCCGCTACGAAGCCGGTTACGGGGAACTGTCGGATCATCCCGCGCTCCTTCAGGCAACGTAGCGATTCAACCACAGCCACGAAAGCTCCCGTGATCGCTGCCGTCCGCGTACCCCCATCGGCCTGGAGAACATCGCAGTCGACCCATATCGTCCGTTCTCCGAGAAGCGACAGGTCGATAACCGAGCGCATCGATCTCCCGATCAGGCGCTGGATCTCGTGGCTTCTGCCGCCAATGCCCCTGACCGAATCCCTCGGCGTACGGGTGTGGGTCGACCGGGGAAGCATGGCGTACTCCGCGGTGACCCAGCCCTTGCCGCTCCCCTTCAGGAACGGAGGGACTTTTTCTTCAACGGAAGCGGTGCAGAGGACTTTCGTATTTCCCCAATCAACCAGGGCGGATCCTTCGGCGTATAGGTTGACCGCCTTGCGGATCGAAACCGGCCGGAGCTCGTCCGGCTTTCTCCCATCATGCCTCAGCTGGATTCCTTCCACGTTCTCCCTCCACTCCCCTTCTCACGCTTACGGCTTGCGGGCCAGCTGCCAGGCCACCGCCAGGTTGACGGGCTTCGTTTCTCCGCTTTCCCTGCCGTTTACGAGGAAACGCACCCGGGTTACCGGACGGAAGTTCTCGATAGCGGTCCTGACGATCCCCGTCATGACGAGATTGGCTTTCGGCAGCGGGAGGGCAGCGATCGAACGGACGCAGGCATCGTTGACGTCCAGGTACAGGAGATCCCCCGTCCTGAACACGTGGAGGACGGCAGCCTGGGAGTCGAGGATCCCTTCCGCCTTGAGGAGCCCGAGAAGGGCCTGGAGGACTTCCTTCATGTCGGACTCCATCAGCCCGCCGTTTGTCTCGGTGCGAGTTTCGGAGATCTGGTCTCCTTTGAGGGAATAAACCTTGTAACCCCGTTGCGAGGGGGTCGGTTTTTCCCCGGGGATAGGCTCCTGCCCCGAGACGATCGTCGTTTCCTGAGGGCCCCCCCGGCTGTCCACCCATTTCAGCATCAACCCGGTGCCAAAATAGCCCAGGGTGAAAAGAAGAAGCATCACGGCCGACCAGCTGACAAGCCGAAGCAGCCACGGAGCTTTTGCCTGCTCCGGTGACCTGCGCGCCGGCCTTCCCTGCAGATGATTCGCTGTTTCGTTCTTCATCCTCGGCCTCCATTCCTTAACGGGATAAAGTCTTCAGGTAGGCGGACATGCCCGAGACCAGCGATCGCAGCAGGCGATCCAAGAAAGCCTGGTCGTTGAGCAGCCGCCTGTCCTCCGGCTCAGTCAGGTACCCCATTTCAACAAGGACCGCCGGCATCGCGGCCCCCCGGAGCACGAAGAACGGCGCCTGGGCGACCCGGGACATCTGGACACCCGCACTGCGTCCCGACCCGAAAAGACTCTCCGCAAGGCTGGTGCTCTGCCCGATCTTCGCGTTCTGCTCCATGTCCCCGAGGATCTTGAGAAGCAGGTTCGTCTTGGCGTCCGCGTCCTGGACCGTGTCGTTCTTGCCAAGCTCGCGGTTTTCGTAGAGCGCAAGACGCATGGCATCCTTGTCCGTAGGAAGGGCCATCAGGTAGATTTCCACGCCCCTCGCATGCCTGCCTCTGGGAAGGGCGTTGCAATGAAGGCTGATAAAGAGGTCGGCGTTCCAGCCGTTCGCCAGGTCCGTCCGCTCGTTCAGGCGGAGGTACGTATCGTCCCTACGGGTCAGGCGAGCTTCCAGTCCGGCTTCCTTCAGGAGAGCGACGAGCCGCGTCGCCGCTTTGAGGTTGATGTCCTTTTCCCTGAGCCCTCCTGAGACCGCACCCGGGTCATGTCCGCCATGTCCCGCGTCCACTGCAACCAGGAAAGGTTTTCCATCCGGCCTCTTTCCGGGTGAAACCAGCGGGATCGCTGCCGGGAAGAAGGGCGTTGCAGGCTTCGGTTCCTGGACTGGCTCAACCGATACCGGCGCCTGCACCGGCGCCGGCGAGGCTACCGCGTCTCCTCCCCCGTTCATGAAATCAAGCACGAAACGCTCCGGCTTGTGCAGGGGGAAATCCTTTACGGATACAGCCCGGTGCTGGAAACGAACGATGGTCTTGTCTCCGAACTGGGTGATGGCAACCGAGACTTCGCCTGCATAAGGAGAGGGCACTCCAACGATGGAACGGCTCGCCGCCGCGGCAAGGGTCAACTCGACTTCACCCGGCAGTTTCCTCACGCTCGGCACGAGCGGGGCGGACAAATCCAGGACCGCCCTTACCCGGTCCGCTGTCCGGCTCCAGCGAATCCCCTCGATCCGGGGCAGTGGACCGTAAACGGCAGGAGCCGTTTCCGCCGTTTCCTTGGCCGGCGGCAGCGGCTGGGGCGTAAGCGGGGGAGTTTCGGCCTTCTCGGGAAGAGGGGCCGTCCCGGCGAAACGAAGCTTCACGGCTCCATTCCCCCCTGAGAGGAGTCCCTCGAAGAGGCGCAGGGCTCCCCGGTTTTCCGCCCACCACTCGCCCTCTTCGGCGTTAACGGCCTCAGCGAGCGGAACGAGCTGTCCCCCGTCCGTCCTGGCGGCGGCGGCTCCCAGGACGAACTCGAGTTTCCTTTTGCCGCAGGTCACAAACAGGCGATCTCCCTTCACGTCTGCATCGCAGCCCAGGACGGCGGCCATGCACTTGAGACCGACCTTGTCGGTCGTGCCTTCGGACCGCACGCTCACCACACCGGCGATCCCGTTGTTCTTCCATAGTGTCCAGCCCGTTTCGGAAGACCGTGCAGGAGCAACCGAAAAGAGGATCACCAGCAGGCTGAGAAGAAGCTTAGGAACCGGCGACCGAGACATCGTTGACCACCAGCGTGCAGCCGCCCGTGCTTCCGAAAAAGCGGAGGTCGTTCCCGACCGCATGAACCTGCCTCAGCCAATCCGCCAGGTTTCCGGCAATCGTCACTTCCGCGACCGGACGGACCGGGTCGGGGCCTTCCAGCAAAACCCCCTTCACTCCAAGCGAAAAATCCCCGCTGACCGGGTTGATCGTGTGGAGTCCCATCATCTCGGTGACGAGAAGTCCCCTGCCTGCCTCCGAATAAAGAGTCCGGGGATCTTTCTTTCCTGGAACAGGGAAGAGGTTGGAACATCCCGCATCAGGAGCGGTCCCGTTACCGCGAACCGCGTTCCCCGTCGAGGAAACCCCCGCTTCCCTTGCTGACCGCAGGTCGTAAAGATAATTCTCAAGAAAGCCCGAGGAGAGCAAATTCGTCCGACGGGTTCGAACCCCCTCTCCATCGAAGGGGCTGGACGCCATCCCTCCATGGAGCCGCCCGTCGTCGACCAGGGAAAACGCCGGCGAGGCAACGGCGGTTCCCAGCTTATCCTTGAGCAGGGACTTGTTCTTGAGGATGTTCGGCGCGAGAAAGAGGTCGCCGATGGCGTCAATGAAGTCCGCGCAACTTTCCGGATCGAGGAAAACGGTCATCCGGCCGGTTTCAAGGGGTTTCCCCCCGAGGATCATGGCTGTTTTGCGGACAGCCTGAAGCGCCACGGACACGGGGTCTAGTTTCCGGGCAAAGCGGGATTCCTCGCCAAACCCTCCCATCTCGAAGGAATCGCCCTCCTGCAGTACGACCGCAACTCCGCAGGAAGCGGTTGTGCCCCTTTGCCAGGACATGAATCCCCGGCTATTCGCCAGGAGAACGGATCCCCATCCATCGCTCCAGGAGGCGCTTCGCACGGAGACAACCCTCCTGTCGTCCCCCTTGGCCGCTTCTGTCATCTCGATGCAGGCCTTCATCCTCTCCTCGTGCGTTAGGCTTTTCAGATCGGGATCCTCAAGTTCGAGGTCTTCCACCTCGAGGGCAGCCGCTCCCTCCCCGATTTCCACGAAAGGATCGGGTTCGGAGACGGCTGCGTTGGCAAGGCTCCATTCGACCAACTCCGAAAGATCTTCCCGCTCAAACCGGTTCGCGGACGCCAGTCCCTGGCGTCCGCCCGGCAGGAGAGAACGAAGGGTCACCGAGTGTCCATAACCTCCGGCGTCCTCCTCCGGCAAACCTTCCCTTAGGCTGATGTGCCGGCTTTCTCCCTCCGAGTAGAAAACATCTGCTTCTACGGCTCCGCCCTTCAGCGCCTTTTCGATGAGCCAGCCGCAAAAACTTTCGACCTGCTCGGCCTTCATCGGATCCCTCACCGGTTCGCGGCCTCCTCCATGATGATGCGGGCCGCTTCCCTGACATCGCCTCTAGTGACGTCGAGATGGGTGACGAGTCGCGCCCTCTTCGGGTTGACAGGGTTGAAAAGGACCCCCTTCAAGCGGCACCGTGACGAAAGTTCCACGGCCGTCAGGCCTTCCTTCCGGATTCCGAAATACACCATGTTCGTTCGTTTCGGGCAGGCTTCCACCGAAAGGAACTCGCTTTCCGCAAGGCGCTCTGCCAATACTGCAGCGTTTTCGTGGTCCTCGGCGAGCCGGGCGACGTTTTCCTTCAAGGCAAGGAGTCCAGCAGCCGCCAGCACCCCGGCTTGCCGCATCCCTCCGCCCAAAACCTTCCTCCAGTGTCGAGCCGTCTCGATAAAATCCTTGCCGCCGCAAACCAGGGAACCGACCGGGGCGCCCAATCCCTTGGATAGGCAGAGTTGAACGGAATCTACAACTCCCGTGTAGGTCTTCACATCCATTTCCCAGGCGACTGCCGCGTTGAATATCCTCGCTCCGTCGAGGTGAACGGCCAGGCCGTGATCCCGCGCCACTGTCGCCACCTTGCGGAAGGCCATGGGGGCAACTGCAATCCCGCCTTCGCGGTTGTGGGTGCTCTCAAGGCAGAGCAGTCGGGCAGGCGCAAAATGGACGTTGGAGGGTCGAACCCACCCGAGAATTGAATCGATGTCCGGCAGGCCGCCGGAGTCCCCCACCGGAAGCGGCATGATCCCCCCAAGGGCCGCAAGGCCGCCGCCTTCGTAGTTGAAGATATGGGACTGGTTGCCGAGGATGGCGCCTTCCCCGCGCCGACAATGGCATAGCAGGCTCACGAGGTTGCCCTGTGTTCCGGAGGTGACGAAAAGGGCAGCTTCCTGCCCGGTCAACTCGGCAGCCGTTTCTTCGAGCCTGCGGATCGTGGGATCTTCCCCGTACACGTCGTCCCCGACAACAGCTTCCGCCATCGCCTTCCTCATTGCGGCCGACGGCCGCGTCACGGTGTCGCTCCTCAAGTCGATCGCTTTCACGAGACAAATTCCCCCCTTGCGTCTTTCTCCTTGCGGCCGCACTCGCCGCACCCATGACATCCCCGGACGCACCGCCTTCCGCGGGATTTCCCGTAGATCAGCGCGAAAAGCACCAGGGTCGTCAAGCCAAGCAGGATTAACGCCACCATCAAGACCGCTTCATAGTGGAACCTGGAGACGGGCCCAGGGAAGAAAATCCTCCCCGACCGGGATCCCTAGCTGCACCCCGGGACGGTTCCACCCATGGAAGTCGCTCCCGGCAGTCGTGTAGAGCCCCAGGCTGGCGGCAAGCTTCAAGTATTGATAGATTTCCTCGTAACGGTGATGGCTGGAAAGGCACTCCAATCCCCAGAGCCCCATTTCCTTCAGCTCTTGCAGGACCGTTTTCAGGGTCGGTTCCCCCACCCCCATCTGCCCGGGGTGAGCCAGCACGGCAACACCGCCGCTCTGCCGAATCAAGTCAATGCATTCCTCCACCGGTAGACGGACTCTCGGAACGTAGGCCGCCGCCCCGTCCGCCAGGTAGGCACGGAAAGCCCCCGCCATATCCTGGACATACCCCTTGCGAATCAGGACTCTCGCGATATGGGGCCGGGCGATCACTTCCCCACCGGCCTCGGCACCCACTTCCTCGAGGGTCACTTCCAGTCCCAGGTCGCGAAGGCGCTGGCAGATGGCCGCATTCCGGTCCTTCCGATGCTCCCGCAGCGTTTCGAGCCGCTTTTCGAGAGGACCATTCCCTGGGGTGATGTTGTACCCCAGGATATGAAGAGTGTAGGGGGCTTCCGCCGACAATTCGATCCCGGGAAGCCCGCGGACCCCTGTATGCCGGCAGGCCGCGAGGAATGCCGGAACCCCCTCCGTGGTGTCATGGTCGGTCAGGCTGAGCACAGAAACCTTCCGGGCCCTGGCGGCACGGACGAGAGCATCGGGCTTTAGCGTTCCATCTGAACAAGTGCTGTGGGTGTGCAGGTCTACGAGGATCATGGAAGGATTATACCCTCGGTTCACCAGGGTTCGAAATGAAGCAGTTCGTTTTCCAGGGTCAGGATGCGGATCCCATCTCCGTCAAGAAGGGCTGCGCTCGCAGGATCGCGCCCCATCGGCAGGCTTGCCGACCCGGGGTTCAGAAAGATGGTTTTTCCCTCTCGAACCAGGGACCCCACGTGCGTATGCCCGGTGATCACGACGTCGGCGCCACAGGCAAGGCTCTTCTCCCGGATCTCCGAGAAGTCGGTCCCGTGTCCCGCCACCAGCAGGCGTCCCTCCCACCAAAGGAAGAGGAACGGCTCGATCATCGGCCACCTCAACAAGGCCTCATCTTCCCATTCATCGCTGTTTCCCCGGGCAATGAGGACCGGTGTCTTCGATCTGTTCAAAACCTCCGCCAACGCCTTCTTCCCGCCTTGAGGGGGCAACGGGCGCCTCTTCCAGCCGTTCAGGACATCCCCGGCATGGACGATCAAATCAACCGGACCCCATAGGCGGGTTGCTGCTTCCCAGGCGGCAAGATCGCCATGAGTGTCGGAGATGACCCCGATGCGCCACGCCATCAGAATTTCTCCATCCGGGCAATTTTCCGAATATCCTGGAGCAGGGCAAAAGCCGCCTGTCGAGGGGAGTTTCCCGTCCCGGACAGGCAGATTTCCCCCAAGCTTTCGGTCAGGATCACCGCTCCATTCGTCGGACCGAAAAGCAGCGAAAGAGGGTGGGTCGGTGGCAACACCTCCGGCCCGACGGAAAGTTCCGCTCCTTCCGAAGAGCGGGAAACCCTGGCCACCAGCCGAATCTTTCCCCCCTTTTGCCTCGCCTCGGAGAGCATGGCACGAGTCAGCCCCCTGATCCCTTTCACAGGGAAGGAACCCAGGTCCGGGCAGGGCAGGTCCATCAGCGCCTGGGCAACGATCATCAGTTTAGCCGCCGTATCCCAGCCTTCGATATCGAGCCTGGGGTCGGATTCCGCCATCCCGGAGCGCTGTGCGTCCATCAGGGCCTGGTCAAGGGAGGCTCCCTCGATCAGGCTGTCCAGGACATAGTTGCACGTTGAACTCAGGGTTCCTTCGAAAGCCCGGATTTCCGCATCCACAAGGCAGGTTCGGGCATAATCAAGAAATGGGGCACCAACAACCACGGTCCCGTCAAAATGCCACGGCACTTCCACCGCTCTCGAAAGCGTGTCGATTTCCCCGAACTTCAACGCCACCGTTGCCTTGTTCGTCGTCACGACAGGCTTCCGTCTTTCAAGCGCCGTCTTGATGTGGGAAAAACCCGGTTCGAACTCCATGGCCTTGAGGTTCCCCGCAGTGCATTCAGCCAGGATGTCGTAGTTTCCATCCCGTATCATGTCCATGGCCGGAATCCCCTTCTTGCACCCGGGCAAGGAAAGCGCGTCCACCCGGCGTGTCTGCCTTTCGGCCTCCAGGAGCTTTCCCAGGGGGATCCCATCATCCGACCATAAGGACCCGCGTTCCCGGGTTGCAACCCCGACTAAAAGGATTTTCCGACCCAAGGCATCGAGGCTGTCCCGTTTCTCAAGAAGCCTGCAAAAATTCCTGCCGACATTTCCGAAGCCGGGGAGGACCACTCGAATCGTCATGATTCCAGCCTCCATATTCATTGATTCAGTCATGGAATGATGCTACCGTGGATGATAGCATGAAAAAAATACAGTCAGGCGTTTTTTCGGCCACATCCCACTTTTCGAGGAGGTTTCACGCATGGAACAAGGAAGAGACACTCATCCGGAGGAGGTTGCCGATATCTGCGCGCGCGTCGCAGCCCGCCTCATCGATTCCGTGACCCGCACCGCCCAACTCGCATCGAGCGCCACTCCCGAGATGCAGGAATTGACCGGCCAGTGGATCGAGCTTATCGGAAGGGAAATCCTCGGCAAGGTCAACGAAGGGGAAGAAATCGAGATTCAGCAAATGGCCCGCTCGATCGGGATCACCCCGTCTTCCCTTCTTTCCATCCTTCTCGCCCTTCACCGGCGCGGCCGCACAAACATCACGCACCTCCGCTGCGCACCGGGTAGCGGCCAGAACGAGGACATCTGTCACTGCATGACCGAAGACTAGGACGACAAGCCCGTAAGGGTGCAGGGGAAAGAAACGCAAGAAGGGGAGCCCTGTAGCGGGCTCCCCTTCTTGCGAGAAGTAGGAAA
>CAZFSR010000016.1:0-32408 GCA_964521575.1 uncultured Synergistaceae bacterium | reverse complement strand
GCCCGTGCCAGGGGCGCGGCTGCCGCGAGATCATCATGCGCGAGATCTCCAGGGCTACCGGCCGTCCCATGGCGGACGTGGATCCCGGCACCTTCCGGCCTCCCGTGAAGCCCGTCAAGCTCGGCGTCCTGGCAAAGGGAGGCGACAACTGATGTCCTGGAAGAATACTGCGGAAGCGGTCATCGTGGGCGGAGGCATAAACGGCACTTCCGTCGCCTACAACCTTGCCAAGCTTGGCGTGAAGAACATTGTCGTCCTGGAGAAGAATACCGTCTGCTCGGGTTCGACCGGGCGTTGCGGAGCTGGCATTCGGGCCCAGTGGGGAACCGAGATGAACTGCCGTTTCGGGCTGGCCTGCGTCGAGAAATTCGAGCAGCTTTCCGATGAACTCGGAATGGACGTCGGCCTGAACCAGAGCGGTTATCTCATGGTCGCCTACCAGCAATCGGAATTCGAGCAGCTCCAGAAGAACGTCGCCCTTCAGAACTCCCTGGGCTACATGACAAAGATCGTCTCCAGGGATGAAGCGAAAGAAATCTGCCCCGGAGTCGCCGTGGATGACGCCATCGGGTTCACCTTTAACAACCGCGATGGGCACGCGGATCCATTCCTCACGACTTTTGCGTTCCAGGAAGCGGCTAAACGCCTCGGCGTAACCTTTCACAAACATACGGAAGTGACCGGCGTCAAGGTTCATAGCGGCAAAGTGGCCGGCGTTGTGACGAATCGCGGCGATATCGATGCCCCGATCGTCATCAATGCAGCGGGCCCCTATTCCCAGTTTGTGGCCAAAATGGCGGGGGTCGACATTCCCAACTACTCCGAGCGGCACGAAATCATCATCACCGAACCGGTGGAACCCGGCGTCTGCCCCCCGATGCTCATGAGCTTCTCCGGGAACTACTACATCCAGCAGCGCCCGCACGGCTCGATCATCGGCGGCTGCAGCCCGGAAGGCCATCCGGCCGACTTCACCCTGGGGGCAACCTGGGATTTCCTCGAACACATGTCCCGCGTGTTCACGAAACTCCTCCCCAGAGCCAAGGGAATTAGGGTTGTCCGGCAGTGGTCCGGACTGTACAACATGACCCCGGACCGTCAGCCGATCATCTGCGAGGCGGACAATGTCAAGGGATTCTTCCTTTCCTGCGGATACTCCGGGCATGGTTTCATGTTCGGTCCCGTCACCGGGGAAGCGCTCGCCCAGCACATCGTTCTCGGCAAGTCCGACATCCCTATCGACATGCTTCATTATCGCCGTTTTGCCGAAGGCAAACTGCTGATCGAACCGGCCGTCGTTTAGAACGGACCGTCAAAACCGAATCCGCTCGATCGATCGGGGGGATAGCTTTTGCTATCCCCCCGATTTGTGAAAAAAGCGACCTTCGGTTCGCCAAAGATGACGCATTGTAAAGCAATATTCATAATAAAGAACTCTATTTAGGGTTGTTTATCGTTTTCCGGAATGTCATAATCGGTGCGAGCGGGTTCTTACTCGAAGGAACTCGGATTTGTGCTGCTGGGGGAGGGTGAATTGGTTGGCTAAGAAGTTCGACGTCACAATCAACAAGGCCTGGTGCAAAGGCTGCGGGCTGTGCATCGCCATCTGCCCGAAGAAGGTTCTCGAACTCGACGCGAAGGCCAAGTGCGAGCCTGTCCGCATGGACGACTGCATCGGCTGCCGCCAGTGTGAGAACATTTGCCCGGATATGGCCATCACCGTAAAGGAGCGTGTGGAGAATGCCTAAGAAGTTGGCTTTCTGGCAGGGGAACATGGCCGTCGCCATGGGCGGAATCGCCGCGGGATGCCGCTTTTTCGGCGGATACCCCATCACCCCGTCCTCGGAGATCGCCGAGGTGATGGCGGAGGAACTTCCTAAGATGAACGGCCGCTTTATCCAGATGGAGGACGAGATCGCCGGTATCGCCGCCACAATCGGAGCGTCCATTGCCGGCTACAAGGCAATGACCGCTACATCCGGCCCGGGTTTCTCCCTGAAGCAGGAAAATCTCGGCCTGGCCTACATGGCGGAAATTCCGATCGTCGTGATCGACGTCATGCGCGGCGGCCCATCCACCGGTTTGCCCACCCGCGTCTCGCAGCAAGACGTCATGCAGGCTCGGTGGGGGACTCACGGCGACCACGGCACGATTGCCTATGCGCCTTCATCCGTGCAGGAGTGCTACGATTTGACGATCGAGGCCTTCAACATGGCCGAGCGCTTCAGGCAGCCGGTACTGATCATGAGCGACGAAGTCATCGGCCATATGCGGGAGAAGGTCGTCATCCCCGAACCCGGATCCTACCCGATCATCGACCGTAAAAAGCCCAGGGTTTCCCCGGAAGAGTTTGTCCCCTACCTGGCCGATCCGGAAGACGACATTCCTCCGATGGCCTCTTTCGGAGACGGGTACCGCTGGCACGTCACCGGGCTGACCCACAACGACTGGGGCTTCCCGACGAACGAACCGGCCGAAATCGGCAAGAAGCACCTCCGACTCGTCAGGAAAATCGAACGGTTCCGCGACGACATCGTCAAGTGTGACCTGGAGCAAACCGAGGACGCGGAGATCCTCGTCGTTTCCTATGGCTGCGTGGCCCGATCAGCTGTGCGGGCCGTTCGTGAAGCCCGCGCGAAAGGAATCAAGGTCGGGCATTTCAGGCCGATCACCATCTGGCCGTTCCCCGACAAGGAACTGGTCCAGGCGGCGAGTAGAGCGAAGAAGGTTATCGTCCCGGAACTGAACTGCGGCCAAATGGTTTCCGAAATCCGTATCGCCCTGGGCGCAAAAGCCGAAGTCATCCCGAGCAACCTTGTCAACGGCGAAATCCTCCGCCCCCACGAAATTCTCGCAACGATCGAGGAGGTGGCCTAACCATGCCACGCGAAGAAGTCAAGCCCTGGCTGCGTACCCGCTTCTTCCCGCATATCTGGTGTCCGGGCTGCGGGCACGGGATTATCCTGCACGCGATCCTGAGATCCCTGATCGATCTCGGAAAGACCCGCGAAGAAACGGTCATCGCATCCGGCATCGGCTGCTCGAGCCGGATGCCCGGCTACATCAACGCCAACACCGTCCATACGACCCACGGCCGTTCGCTCGGTTTCGCCACCGGCATCAAGCTCGCCAACCCCGAACTGACCGTCATTGACGTGATGGGAGACGGCGACTGCACGGCCATCGGGGGGAACCATTTCATCCATGCCTGCAGGCGCAATATCGATATCACCGCGATCGTCATGAACAACAACATCTACGGCATGACCGGCGGTCAGGCTTCCCCGACCACACCTGTCGGTGCAAGGGCCACCACGGCCCCCTACGGGGCCATTGACACACCTTTCGACATCTGCAGGCTCGCCGAAGGGGCAGGGGCCTCTTATGTGGCAAGGGCTACCATCGCTCAGCCGGCCCTTTGCGAACAGTACATCAAGAAAGGAATCCAGAAGAAGGGGTTCTCCGTGGTGGAAATCATCACCCATTGCCATACACAGTTCGGCCGTAAGAACAAGCGCCCGAATCCCGTCGACAACCTGAACTTCTTCAAGGACAATTCCGTGCCCAAGGCGAAAGCCAAGGAAATGACGGAGGAAGAGAAGAAGGGCAAAATCATCATCGGAGAGTTTGTCGACCGTGAGGCCCAGGAATATACCGAGGCCTATCTCAAGCTGATCGAGCGGGTTAGGGGGTAGGTTCCATGAGCGAGCGTTTTGAAATCCGTTTTGCCGGCTCGGGAGGACAGGGTGTCATCCTTGCAGCGGTGGTGACGGGAGAAGCCGCTGCCCTGTACGAGAACGTATTTGCCGTCCAGAGCCAGGCCTACGGCCCAGAGGCCCGTGGAGGGGCGTCCAAATCCGAGGTTGTCATCTCCCACGGCGAAATCGACTACCCAAAGGCAACGCGGCCGGACCTCCAGGTCATCCTGACCCAGAAAGCCTGCGAGGAGTACGCCCACGACACGAAACCGGGCGGTACCATTATCCTCGATGATTTTTACGTTTCCGAGCGGCCTGACCTCGACGCGGACATCTACATGCTTCCCATCGCGAGAACCGCAAAGGAAAAGCTCGGCAAGGAAATGGTCACCAACATGGTGGCTTTGGGAGCGACAGCGCGAATTCTAGAACTAGCTAAAATCGTCCAGCCGGAATCCGTCAAGCGCGCAATCCTGGCTCGAGTGCCAAAGGGAACGGAAAAACTCAACGAACAGGCCTTCGAGGAAGGCTATTCCATGATGAAGGAGAAAAAGTAATTCTTTCTTCTGGAGGGAATTGCTTAGGGGCGGCCTCTAGGGGCCGCCCCGCCCATTTTGATGAAAAAAACCAACGTGTCGACAGAATTGATCAGGTTAAAAATCGAAAAGCTGGACAGCCAGGGCGACGGTTTCGGACGGGACGCCGCGGGAAAAATCGTTTTCGTTGAGGGAGCTTTGCCCGGCGAGACCGTGCTGGCGAGCAAGACCGCTGAGAAGAAAGACTTCGCCACCGCCCGCCTTGTCAAAATCGAACTGCCGCACCCGGAACGAATTGCACCTTTTTGCCCCTGGTTCGTGCGTTGCGGCGGATGCCAACTCCAGCATGCCTCTTATGACCTTCAGTTGAGTCTAAAAGCGCAAATTCTCGAGGATGCCTTCTCCCGAATCGGCAGGATCAGCCCTATGGAGGGGATCTCCAGTGTCTGCCCGAGCCCCCTTCAATCCGGTTACCGTAACAAGGTCTCCCTTCCCGTTTCTGCCAGGGGTGACTCTCCGGGAATCGAGATCGGCTATTTCCGAAAACACACCTACCGGATCATCCCGATCGATCGATGCCCGGTTGCCATGCCGAGTTTGAACCTTCTTCTCGCGGAGTTGCGCCCAGGGCTTGACCGAGCCGGGTTATCCCCCTACAACGAGCTTTCAAGACAGGGCCTCCTGCGTCACGTCGTCCTAAGGGGAGGGCAGGAGACCGGTGAACTCCTTATCGTCCTGGTCGTTAAGCGTCTTCCCGAAACTCCCGTCATGAAAAACCTCACTTCCCTAGCCAGGCGCATCCGAAAGCGGTTCCCGGAGCTTGTCGGTCTTTGCCTCAACCTGAACCCGACTGAGGGGAACACGATATTCGGGCCTTTCACAAGGTGCGTTTCGGGCCGTTCCTTCTATTTCGAACGATTCAGAAATTTCTCGTTAAAATTTGAAGCCACTTCGTTTTCCCAGGTGAACACTGGGCAAGCCGTCAATCTTTATGAAACGGCCGCCAGGGAAGCTTGTCCAGTCGGGGGCGAAAACGTGCTTGAACTTTATGCGGGTGCCGGGGCAATGACCTGTTTTCTTGCGGCTAGAGCCTCCGGAGTCCTCGCCGTTGAGGAATGGAAACCTTCTGTCGAATCCATGAGGGAAAACCTCGAGAAAAACGGCATAAAAAACGCAAGGGTGATCGAAGGATCGGCCGAAAGTACGGATTTTGTGGCAAGCGGCCCTTTCGAAGCAGTAGTCGTCGATCCGCCTCGCTCAGGATGCCACCCCAACGTGCTGAAATCGATCACAAGCCTTGCCGCGCCGCGGGTGGTCTATGTTTCCTGCAATCCGTCGACTCTTGCCCGCGACGTCAAGCTTCTCTGTCAAAACGGTGGCTACCGCCTGGCAAAAGTCATGCCGTTCGACCTTTTCCCCCAAACCGCCCATGTCGAATCCGTGGCGGTTCTCGATAGGACTCCTGCTTCTTGACACTCCCGGGCTTTGAAACGCTATAATGTTCAGGCTCGAACTGGGGTGTAGCCAAGCGGCAAGGCAGCGGACTTTGGATCCGCCATCGCTGGTTCAAATCCAGCCACCCCAGCCATAGATCTTCCTGGAGGAAGGGCTCCTTCCTCTTTTTTGATGCCCCCACTTGAAACGAGGGGCAAAATGCCGGATGATTATTGACCGACTTGCCCTAAAGGAGGACGGCGTCTCATGGTCAAACCCGAAGGAATCGGTGCCCTGGTCCTTGCAGCCGGCAAGGGCACTCGCATGAAAAGCCCGATTCCCAAAGTTCTTCACACGATCCTGGAAGAACCGCTTCTCCGATACCCTCTTTCTTCCCTTTCAGGGGCGGGCATTGAAAAAATGGCCGTCGTCGTTGGTCATGGGGCCGAAGAGGTCGAACGCTACCTTTTTTCGGCTTGGCCTGGGACGGTTCCGCTCCGCCAAGCTGAGCAAAAGGGAACCGGGCATGCGGTGCAGGTTTGCCGTGATTGGTGGGAACAATTTCGGACGCTTGTCGTCCTGCCTGGAGACGCGCCCCTGCTGACGGAGAAGGCCATAAAAGCTCTTCTGGAAAAGCACGTCGCAACGGCCAACGGCGCGACCCTCTTGACCTTCGAAGTCGAAAACCCTCGCGGCTATGGCCGCGTGGTGCGAGAAGGAAGCTTCTGCCGAGTCGTCGAGGAAAAGGACGCAACCGAGCAAGAGCGGACCATCAGGGAAGTCAATAGCGGGATCTACGCTTTCCGCACCGATGCCCTGGGGGAAGTCGTCGACCTTCTTGAGAACCGGAACGCCCAGGGAGAATACTATCTGCCGGATGTCCTTCCGCTCCTGGCAAGCAGGGATTTCCCGGTCGAAGCCCTTCTTTGGGGCAATCCGGAGGATCTCTTCGGCATCAACGACCCCTACCAACTCGCGGTTGCGGGCAGGCGGATGAGAGACCGGATCCTCATGCGGCATCTGCAAGAAGGGGTCAAGATCCTGGATCTCGAAACGACCTGGGTCGGGCCGGAGGCGATCCTCGAGCCGGATGTCCGAATCGAGGCGAATGTCCAGATCTGGGGCCGTTCCACCATCCGAAGCGGAGCGTTAGTGGGCAGTCACTCGATCATCCGCAATTCAACCATCGGGGAATGCGCCCGCATTGTGGCCTTTTGCTGCGTGACCGACAGCGAAATCGGTCCCGAGGCGAAAGTGGGGCCCTTCGCTTGCCTTCGCGACAACACCCGGCTCGCCCCTGGAGCACTCGTCGGAAAATTCGTGGAGGCAAAGAATTCCTCTATCGGTGAAGGCAGCAAGGTTCCCCACCTTTCCTACATGGGGGACGCGACCATCGGCAAGGAAACCAACATCGGAGCCGGAAGCATCACCTGCAATTACGACGGCTCCCGGAAGAATCCGACCCAAATCGGGGACCGTTGCTTTGTCGGAAGCGACACGATGCTAGTCGCGCCGGTCGTCCTGCACGACGAATGCTTCACGGCGGCAGGGTCGACGATCACGGAGGACGTACCCCCGGGAGCCTTGGCTGTGGGCCGCGCCAGGCAGAAAAATATCGAAGGTTGGGCCGGCAGGAAAAGCGCGGTTCCGCGGAAGGAGGAAGACTGATGGTCACGCAGCTCAGGCAAATGAAGATCTTCACGGGCTCAGCCCACCCCGCCTTCACTCAGAAGGTGGCGGACACGCTAGGGGTTCCGATGGCCTCCTCAAAGCTTTTCCGGTTTTCGGACGGCGAGATCGGGCTATCCATCGAGGAGAGCGTTCGCGGTGCGGATGTCTATGTTGTCCAACCCACCTCTGAACCCGTGAACGAGAACCTCATGGAGCTTCTGATCATGATCGACGCCCTGCGAAGGGCTTCCGCCTACAGGATCAACGTGGTCACTCCCTACTTCGGCTATGCGCGCCAGGACCGCAAGACCAAGGCACGGGAACCGATCACATCGAAGCTTGTGGCAAACCTCATCGAGAAGGCCGGTGCAGACCGCCTCGTTGTGGCCGACCTTCACGCGGGACAGATTCAGGGTTTTTTTGACCGTCCCGTCGACCATCTCACCGGGATTCCCCTTTTGGCTTCCTACTTCAAGGAAAATCTCAAGGAGGCCATAGAGCAGCAAAAGATCGTGGTGATCTCTCCCGACATCGGGGGCGTCGTAAGGGCCCGGAGATTCGCAGTCAAGCTCAACGCCGACCTGGCCATTGTCGATAAGCGGCGATCCCACGAAGTGGCCAATTTCTGCGAAGTGATGGAAATCATCGGGGATGTGCGCGGCAAAGTCGCGATCCTGGTCGACGACATCGTCGATACGGCCGGGACCATGGTGAACGCGGCCCGTGCCCTGCTTGAGCGTGGAGCCGAAAAAGTCTACGCCTGTGCGACGCACGGGGTCCTTTCCGGCAAGGCGATCGATAATTTAAGGAATTCCCCGATTCACCAACTTGTTTTGACGGATACGATTCCATTGCCCGAAGAGAAAAAGTTGGATAATATTACCGTGCTGTCAATCGCCCCCCTCTTCGCGGAGGCGATCAACCGCATCCATTCTGACCATTCGGTCAGCATTCTTTTCTATTAGGCGGGACCGGGAAAACCGGATCCGTATTCGCCGGGAGGAGGAAACATCATGTCCGAAATCCTGCAGGTAACCCTCGAGGCGAGGGTGAAGAGCGGTAAGCAGGAAGCCACGAAACTTCGCAAGGGAGGGTATGTTCCGGCTGTGTTTTACGGAAGCGGCTACCCTGAATCCCTACCTGTCAAGGTAAAAAGCAAGGATATTCTGCCGGCAGTCAATTCTGGACACTGGGAAACCTTCCGGCTCGAAGTCACGCTCCCCGACGGAAAAACCGAAATGGCGCTGATGAGGGATATCCAGAGAAATTTCCTGACCGGCCACCTGCTGCATATCGATTTCTACCAGCTCGTCTCTGACCAGAAAGTCCAAGTCAAAGTCCCGATCGAAATCCTCAACCGGGATGCCTGTGCCGGGGTGAAGGCCGGCGGCATCCTCGAACAGCTTTTCCACGAAGTCTCGATCGACGTGCTGCCTCGGGAGATTCCCGATGTCCTCTCCGTAGACGTGCGCAACCTGGCCCTTGGACAGGAAATCCGCCTGAAGGACCTGATCCTGCCTGAGTCCGCGGAATTGCTTGATGACGGGGATTCGACCGTCGTAATCGCCGCGGAGCCGCGAGAGGCCGAAGCTGCCGCTCCGGAGGAAGGGGAACAGAAGGAAGTCGAGGTGCTTGCGAAGGGCAAGGCAAAGAGCCAGGAGGAGGCATAAGCCGCTTGAAGCTGATCGCGGGACTGGGAAACCCTGGTCTCGAATACGCCTGGACGAGACACAACTTTGGGTGGCTGGTGGCCGACGCGGTCATCAGCCGCCTGCATTTGAAGGGCCCGCAGAACCGTTTCCACGGGTTTTTCTGGGGCCCTGCTCGAGTCGGGAGCGACTCCCTGGGTATCCTAAAACCGATGACCTACATGAACCTAAGCGGGAAATCACTTCTTGCCGCCGTCAGGGAATTTGGCCTCGTCCCGGAGGAGTGCCTCCTCGTCGTCGACGATGTCGCCTTGCCCTTCGGCACCTTGCGCTTGAGAGCGAGAGGTTCCGCCGGAGGGCACAACGGGATTGCCTCGGTCCTTGGCGCCCTCCAGACTCTGGCGGTCCCGCGCCTGCGGTGCGGCGTCGGGCGTCCCGTTCAAGCCAAAGGCCTTGCCGATTACGTAACCGATGATTTCGACAGCAACGAACGGCTGCTTCTGGACAGTTTCGTGGACAGGGCGGCCGATGCCGCCTTATTGTGGCTGAGGCTCGGTATCGATCGGGCCATGAACCGCGTCAATGCAGGCTGAAGCCTCTATTCTGCCGCCGGACCGAATCAGGGGAGGTGCATGGGGCCCCTGGCAAAACAGGGATCTTTCGCTAACGGCCGGGGACGGCGCTAGAGCCTGGCTTCTACGGGATCCTTCCTATCCGGCCCTTGTCATCCTCCCCGACAAGCGGCGTCAAAGTGAATTCCTTTCCGATCTCAGGGCCCTTTCAAAAGAGGGGCGCTTCACCGCAACACTCCCTGAAATTCCGCTGACAATAGACGGACTCACGCACAAGGGGATACGGATTCAGCGCGGCGAGGAACTTTCCCGGTGGAAGAAGGCTGGAGGCACCCTGGTTTGCACTCCCGGTTCCCTCTTGAGCCCTTTTGCCCTTGCAGAAGGCAAACTGACGCTTCGGCCCGGCGAGGAACCCGGGCGGGGCACCCTCATCGAATGGCTTCTCCTCTCGGGCTACGAAAGAACGGAAACGGTTTGGTCCCCAGGACAGTTCGTCGTTCGGGGAAGCATCGTCGATCTTTTTGATCCGGCAAACCGGAATCCCTTGAGAGTGGAGTTCCTGGACGAAGAAATCGAATCCTTGCGTTTTTTCAGGCCCGAGACCCAGAGAAGCATTGGCCTTGTTGACGAAATCGCGGTTTCAGCGGTCAAGGAGGGTAAAACCCCCCTCCTCGAGGAACTCTGCCCGGAATCCTGTCGCTTGGTCCTTTTCGAACCCGCAGAAATTGCCTCCCAGGCAGATCACTACCGATGGGTGTGGGAGGGATTGAGACAAGAGGCCGGAGTGGACGAAATCCCTGAGTGGGACTCCCTTTACGTCCGCCTCTCACGTTTTCCGCTTCTTCGGATCAAGTCCTCCGTCGAAAGGGTTTCAGCGAGAATCGACCTCGGCCGACTCCCTTCCTTCAAGGGAAGAAGACAGGCACTGGAATCTGCCCTTGCCGACTGGAAGGAACAGGGCTTGGCAATTTCGCTCTATACCGCAAACGACTCGATCGCGGATCGCTTCGCCGAAAGCGGAGCTCTGGTGCGCAGGAAACCGCTGAGTTCCGGCTTTACCAGCCCATCGGAAAAAGCCGTCATCATCTGCGATAGCGACATCAGCGGCATCACCCCCCAACCCGCTGCGGAGGGGGATGCTACCCCTCCTCTCGAGTGGAGCGACAGGCTGGCGATAGGCGATTGGGTGGTCCATGAGGATTACGGCATCGGCCGGTTCGTCGGGATCGAGAATATTCCCGCCTTCCAATCGGAAGAACAGGAATACCTTGTGATCGAATACTCGGGAGGGCAGCGACTCCTGGTTCCGCCTTTCCAGCTTTGGAAAGTCACTCCGTACCTCGCTCCACGAGGCGCCGAGCCGGCTGCGGACTCTCTCAAGTCAGGCCTCTGGAAAAAGAGCCTGTCCCGGGTAAGGCGGAAGGTGCAGGAGGCAGCCCAGGAGTTGATGGAGACCTATGCGCGGAGGGAGGTTTTACCCGGTTTCGCCTTCCCCAAGGACGGACCGCTTTCCTTGGAAGTCGAAGCGTCCTTTCCCTATACGGAAACCGCCGATCAGCTCCGGGCTATCGAAGAAATCAAGCAGGACATGGAAAAACCCTACCCGATGGATAGACTCCTCGTCGGAGACGTCGGCTTCGGGAAAACCGAAGTGGCCTTTCGCGCCGCGGTGAAGGCTGCCGAGTCCGGCAAGCAGGTGGCGGTGCTCGTTCCGACAACATTGCTGGCCCAGCAGCACCATGAAACCTTCAAGACCAGGGTTGGAGAGTTGCCCATCCATGTTGAATCACTCTGCCGTTTCGTCCCCAAGAAGAAACAGGCCGAAATCGTCCGCATGGTTGAGGAAGGACGCGTAGAAATCCTTATCGGGACGCATCGTCTTGTCCAGAAAGATGTGCGCTTCAAGGACCTCGGATTGGTCATAGTCGACGAGGAGCACCGGTTCGGCGTCCTGCACAAGGAACACGCCAAGGGACTCAAGCCGGATGTGGACGTGCTCATGATGAGCGCAACGCCGATCCCTCGAACGCTTTTCCTTTCGCTGGGGGGCTTGCGCGACATTTCGGTCATCACCACTCCGCCCCATAGGCGCTATCCCGTGGTGACCGTCGTCAGCCCCTGGAGGGAAGACCTCGTCGCCAGAGGCATCCTGAGGGAAAAGGCTCGCGGAGGACAAACCTTTTTTGTTCATAACCGTGTCGCCGACATCGAGGCCAGAGCCCTGAACCTCCGCCTCCTCTTCCCTTCATTGAAGGTTGACGTCGCCCACGGGCAAATGGCGGAAGGCGCGCTTGAAAAGGCCATGCTCCGCTTCAACTCCGGTGAAACCGATATCCTCGTTTGCACGACGATTATCGAAAGCGGCCTGGATATTCCTCGGGCAAACACGCTGATCGTGGACGATGCCCAGGAGCTGGGGCTGGCCCAGCTATACCAGTTGAGAGGAAGGGTCGGCAGGCGCGAGGAACAGGCTTTCGCCTACTTTTTCTATCCGAAGGAAGCTAACGTCTCCCAGGAAGCCAGGGAAAGGCTTGAAGCCATCGGGGAACTCTCCGAACCGGGATCGGGCTACGAACTCGCCCAACGGGACCTGGAAATACGCGGGGGAGGGCAGGTTGTCGGCACGGCCCAACACGGTCACGTTGAAAGAGTCGGCTACCATCTTTATTGCCGCATGCTCGAAGAACAGGTTTCCGCTCTTCGCGGGCAGGGGAAATCCGCAACCCGGATCGAGATACAAGCCTCTTTGCAAATACCCGCTTCTTACATTCCCCAGCCGGGTGTCCGTGTCGCCCTTTACAGACGCCTCCTGCGGGCGCAAGATAGAAACGACCTTGAATCGGTGCTTTTGGAAGTGAGAGACCGCTTTGGCCCGGTTCCCGCCGCGGTCGGTTTCCTCTTCGATGTCGCAATTCTCAGGCTTGAAGGCGAAAGGCTCGGGATCGACTCCGTCCACGTGTCGCCGACCGAGACCGTCATCAAGGGTTCCATGTCCGGTTTCCTGTCCAGGCAAAAGCCTAGCGGCTGGAGATGGGGAAAGGGCTGGGCAACCGGGCCGGGAGGACACGAGGGAATCGCGTCGCTCGCCGGGCTCATCAGGACACAGGTTGATCTGCAATCCGAACGGGAGGATGAACATGGAAAACCAGCGGCGTGAAATCGAAGAAGCCTTTTCCCGCTTGGTCGCCATCATGCAGCGACTGCGCGCTCCGGATGGATGCCCGTGGGACAGGGAACAGGATTTTTCCTCTCTCCGGCGTTATATCGTAGAGGAAGCATACGAACTCGTGGAGGCCATCGAGGAAGACACGGAAAGAGCCGTGATGGAAGAGAGCGGAGATCTCCTCCTCCAGGTCGTGTTCATCTCCCAGATCGCTTCGGAGAAGGGACTCTTCTCGATCCGTGAGGTCCTAAACGGGATCTGCTCAAAACTTGTCCAGCGCCACCCGCACGTTTTCGGCGATCTGACCGTGGCGGATTCCGATGAAGTCATGCGCAATTGGGAAGCCATCAAGACGGTTGAGAAGAAAAAGAACGGAGCGGATTCTTCCATTCTGTCCGGAATTCCGAGGTCGATGCCATCCCTGCTGAAAGCCTACCGCATCCAGGAAAGGGCGGCCAAGCTCGGCTTCGACTGGCCCGCCGGCGATGCAGCCCCCGTTCTGGCCAAGGTCGGTGAAGAACTTTCCGAGATCCGGGAAGCCCTTTCGGGGAACTGCGCATCCCGGATCGCCGAGGAAATCGGTGACCTTCTTTTCGCGGCCGTCAATCTTTCGCGGCATTGCGGGGTCAACCCGGAAGAGGCTCTTCAACAGGCTTCAAAAAAATTCGCGGAGCGTTTTCGCCTCGTGGAGCGCTCAGTGGCGGAAACCGGAAAACCGTGGAAGGAATTCCGCCTTGACGAACTCGATGATTTTTGGGAAAAAGCTAAGCAATCCTGTTGATTTGGCAGGTTGAAGGAGGAGTGGAGGAGTCATGGAGAAAAAACCTGTTCAGCCGGAACCGAAAATCGAGGCCCTTAGCGGGATCCAGGAGACGGTTCCGCCGGTTTCCGAAACGCTAGAAACCGCCCCGAGGCGGGTAAAGATCATGGAAACGGCTTTCAGGGACGCGCATCAGTCGATCATGGCCACCCGCCTGAAGACCGAGGACATGATCCCCATCGCCGAACAGATGGACGAAGTCGGTTACGGCTCCATGGAAATCTGGGGGGGGGCCACTTTCGACACCTGCATGCGCTTTCTCGACGAGGACCCTTGGGAACGTCTTCGCGAACTGCGGAAGCGATTCAAGAAAACCAAGCTCCAGATGCTTCTCCGGGGCCAGAATCTCGTCGGCTACCGCCACTACGGAGACGATGCGGTGCGGGAATTCGTCAAGCGCGCTATCGGCAACGGACTCGACATCATCCGCGTGTTCGATGCTCTTAACGACTTGCGGAATATGGAAATCGCCGCGGATCAGGTCAAACGCGAGGGAGCGCACCTCCAAATGGCGCTTTCCTACACGATTTCGCCCGTGCATACGCTGGACAAGTTTGCTGAAATTGCACACCAGATGCAGGACATGGGAGCCGACTCGATCTGCATCAAGGACATGGCGGGCTTGATGAGCCCCGTCGATGCCTTTTCCCTGGTCAAAGCGATCAAGGCCCGCACGGGCCTTCCGATCCAGGTCCATAGCCATTACACCAGCGGTATGGCTGCAATGGCCTACCTCGCCGCCATCGAAGCGGGAGCGGACATCATCGATTGCGCGATTTCTCCCTTTGCCATGGGGACAAGCCAGCCGGCTACGGAAACGATGATCGCGGCGCTCCGCGGTGGACCGTACGACACGGGGATGACGCTTGAAAGCCTTCTTCCCGTGGCTCTCCATTTCAAGGAAGTCAAGGAAAAGTACAGCAACCTCGTCATGGGAATAGAGGGTGTCGACATCAATGTCCTGATCTACCAGATTCCGGGGGGGATGTATTCCAACCTGGTGAGCCAGCTGAAGGACCAGAAAGCCCTTCACCGCTTGGAGGAAGTGTTGAAGGAAATTCCCCGCGTCCGCAGGGAGATGGGATATCCTCCTCTCGTGACCCCGACAAGCCAGCTCGTCGGAACTCAGGCAACACTGAACGTTCTCATGGGACGCTGGAAAGTCGTTCCGAAGGAAATCCGGCAGTACCTGCTCGGCTATTATGGGCGCCCGCCCGCTGAGGTTGACCGGGAAATCCAGAAACAAGTCATCGGAGAGGAAGTACCGATTTCCTGCAGGCCGGGCGAAGTCCTTCCCGCAGAACTGGAAGAAGCCGAAAAAGCGATTTCACCTTGGGTCCTCCAACCCGAGGATGTGTTAAGCTACGTCCTGTTCCCGGCTGTGGCCAAGGATTTCCTGGTCCGGAAGTTTGCGAAGGCCACTCTTCGGGATGTCGGCCTTGAAAAGCCCATAGAGGAGGGAGTCTACCCCGTTTAATGCCTTTTGGCACCGGGTTACCCCGCCCCTTCATCAAATTCGCTGAAACCTATTTAAGGAGGAAATGCGCCATGAACACCGTCGAAGCGATCCAGAAAGTCATTGAGGAAGAAATCAAGCCTGCCCTCCAGTCTCATGGGGGGGATATCGAGTTCATCGGTTTCGAGGAAGAGGCCGGGCAACTTTCGGTGAGGCTTGCCGGGGCTTGCGGCACCTGCCCGTTTGCCCAGGAAACCCTGCGGGTCCAGGTGGAATCAGTCATCAAATCGATCGTCCCTGCGGTAAAATCGGTCATTCGGGAAGCCTAGGCAGGAAATATCCGCTAAAAGGATAGGAGAGGGAGGAATCCTTCATCGATAGACCGAGACAGGTCCACGTTCCGGCTGACTGTGAGGAAACCTTGTCGCGCCTGCTGGGACCAAGCGACGAAAACCTTCGGCTCATTGAAGGCCTACTCGGGGTACGCATCTCCGCGAGAGGACTGACGGTTTCGGTCAGCGCGGAAGAACAGGAAACCGTCGAAACGGCGGAGAGACTGCTCCTTCAACTGATGGAGGTCTGCCGGCGCGGTCATCGCGTCGGCGCCTCCGAGATTCGTTATGCCGCCGAGGCCATCGGCGAGAAGGCGGATTTTAACCTGCTCTCCCTCTATGAGGATGTCATCTGCCTGACTACTCGGGGGAAACCGGTCCGAGCCCGTACGGAAGGCCAGAAGGCCTACCTGGAGGCCATGAAGGGCAATGAACTGGTCTTCGCCATCGGGCCGGCCGGAACGGGAAAGACTTACCTCGCTGTGGCTCATGCGGTCGCCGCCCTCAAAGCGGGCCGGTTCAACAGGATCATCCTGGTGCGCCCGGCGGTGGAAGCCGGTGAAAAGTTGGGCTACCTTCCCGGCGATTTGATGGAAAAGGTCGAACCCTACCTGAGACCCCTCTATGACGCTTTTTTCGATCTGCTGCAGCCCGACAAATTCCTGCGCTATATCGACAAGAGCGTGATCGAGATCGCCCCGCTTGCTTACATGCGGGGACGTACCCTCAATGAAAGCTGCATCATCCTGGACGAGGCCCAGAACACCACTCCCGAGCAAATGAAGATGTTCCTCACGCGAATGGGCTTCGGATCACAGGTGATCGTGACAGGAGACATCACTCAGGTCGATCTGCCGGCGGGAAAGGAATCGGGGCTCAAAGTCGTCGAAACTGTCCTGAGCGGCATACCGGGCATCGCCTTCATCCGCTTCGGGCACGGCGACGTGGTGCGCCACGAACTTGTCCAGAGAATCGTTCGGGCCTATGAATCCTATGAACAAAACAGGCAGGGTTAGGCTACCGGTCCTCGGCAACCTCGGGGAATTCGATATCGATTACTGGACCCTGAGAGCGGCATTGCTTTCCGTCGTGGTCCTTCTCGTCCTCCTCGGATGGTGGCTTGGGGAGAACAGGCACGGGTACCGTCTAGGGGAACCTTCCCCCCGGACTTACGTCGCGATCATGAACACCACTTACCTCGACGAGGACAGCACCAGCCTTCTTCGCAGGCTGGCAGCCGACAACGTCGTCGCCGTCATGACAAAGGACTCTCATGCCGAGAGGCGCATCCGCAACTCCCTTGAACAACTTTCCCGCTGGAATGGAATGGAGGGGTTTTCCCAGAGCCTGCGGGATTTGCTCTCCTCGATGACTCCGGCAAAACGGGCCCGGATGCTGCATATTGCCCGGGACCTCGGTCTTTCCATTCTCGAGGATAAGGATTGGGGCGGCGACATCCAGTCGAAACTCTGGGACCGGATCATGCGGCTCCCTATCCCGCGCGCGGAACAAAACGCCGTTTTCCAGATTCTCGAGGAGAGTTTCAAGGAACCTGTTCGGATCGATAACGAGGCAACCGAGAGGTTGAAGCGCGAAACAGCAGCCAAGGTCGAGCCTGTGGTGCGGATGATGTTCCCGGGAGATTTGATCGTCGCGCGTGGCGAAGTGGTCACCCCTCAGAAGTTCCGGCTGCTCGAGGCCCAGGGCTACCCCAAAGGCGACCTGCCGTACCGGTCCCTCTTCTTCGTCGTCCTGTCCGTTTTTTTATGGAGCCTTTTGCCGACCCTTTACCCGACCAGACGGGATATTCTTTTTTCCCGGCGTGACCTTCTTTTCGTTTTTTGCCTCCTGAGCGCAGGGTGGACCATTCAAGTCGGTTCAGTCCTTTTCAAGGCGGATACTCTAGCCTTCCTGCCGCTTCTAGGATGGCTCAACCTGACCCTGCCCGTCCAGATCGCCTTCCACATCGCCCTGGGCGGGGCCGTAATCGGAGCCATGCTTTCCTATTCGGGATCCATGGCTCACCTTATCCTGTGGGGCCTTTCCGGCATTGCGGCCTCCATAACCGGTTATCTCGTTTTCAGGGGGTCCTCAACCAGGCTGGATCTCTGGAAACAGCAATGTACCATGGGTCTTTCGGCGGCAGCCGCGGCAACCACCATCCGCTGGTGGCTCGGGCTTCCCTTGAACGGCAGCGTGGTCGGAATCTACCTGATTGCCGTCCTGGCCTGGGGAACCTTTACGGTCGCCTTGCTGCCGATGCTCGACACGATGTTCGACATCCTTTCCCCCCTTAGGCTGATGGACCTGAGCCATCCCTCCAACCCCCTTCTAAAGCGGCTCCAGATGGAGGCACCAGGAACGTATCACCACACCCTCATGGTCGGAACCCTGTCCGAGGCCGCTGCAGACTCGCTTGGACTGGACAGCCTGCTGGTCAAGGCGGGAGCCTATTTTCACGACATCGGGAAACTGAAACGGCCACAGTTTTTCGTCGAGAACCAGGTCTCCGGTGAGAATCTCCACGACGACCTAAACCCGTCCATGTCTGCACTCGTGATCCTTTCACATGTGAAGGACGGCCTCGACTTGGCAAGACGTTACAACCTGCCGACACGAATACGCCAATTTATCTCCGAGCACCATGGAACGACATGCCTGACCTTTTTCTACCGGAAATCCAGGGCAAGAGGGGAGGATCTTCCCCGAGAGCAGTTCAGCTACCCGGGGCCTAAACCCTCGTCTAAGGAAACGGCCCTTGTCATGCTGGCGGATTCCGTTGAAGCAGCCGTCCGGGCCGCCGGAGGAAGCATAAGGGGCTTGTCTGAGCTCAGGGAAACGGTCGAAGGGGTTGTCGAGTCCAAAATGCTTGACGGGCAACTCGAGCGGGTGGATTTTACCCTCAAGGACCTTACCCTGATCAAGGAAAGTTTTATCCAAAGCCTCAGGTCCATCTATCACAAGAGGGACAACATCGGAGCGAAATCCGCCTCTGAAACCCTCGAAGAAGGAGGGGAAACCGATGAAATTAGCGGTTCAGATTGACGACGAGAGTGACGCACTGAAAGAATCGGGGATCATGTTGCCGGATTATGCCCGACTAGAGTACGTCTGGAGCGAATACCTGGAAGCAAAGCACCCGGAGCTCGTTTCCTCCGAAACGGTTAGCGTCTCCCTGAAGTTCTGTTCCACCTCGACGATCCAGGAGCTCAATTCCCGGTACAGGGGTATAAACGAACCCACCGACGTGCTTTCCTTTCCGATGTGGGAGGGAAACGGCTTGTTCACCCCCCCGGCGGGCTGGGCCGAAACCCCGCTGGGCGATATCGTGATTTGCCCTGAAATCGTAAGAACCAGCTCGGAAAACGAGGGCAGGAATCCGGGTTCGGATTTTCTCCTGATCCTGATGCATGGATTTCTTCATCTTCTGGCCTGGGATCATGACACAGAGGAACGCGAAACGGACATGTTCTCGGAACAGGAAATCCTTTTGAGGCGCTACCAGGAAAAGGTATAATCACGTTGCGATTCAAGGAGGACTGATCCCCAGTTGGATACGGACATACCGAGTTTAATCAACCACATTCTGCTCTTGCTGCTTCTCCTTTTCCTGTCCGCCCTCTGCAGTTTCAGCGAGACGGCCATCACCTCCACCGGGAAGGGGAAGCTGCTTGCCCTGCAGGAAAAGCACCCTAGGAGTCGAAATGCCCTGGGGTGGCTCATCCTGAACATCCAATCCGTCCTCACCGTCACCCTGGTGCTGAACAACCTGGTCAATATTGCCGCCACAACGGTCGCGACGTCTCTTGCGCTCCGGTTGGCTGGGGTGCGGGGCCTTTGGCTTTCCGTCCTGATCATGACTTCGCTGATCGTCGTTTTCAGCGAAATCCTTCCGAAAACCGTAGCCGTTGCGAGACCGGAAAACCTCCTTCTCAGGGTATTAACTCCCCTGAGGCTTGTCAGCCGTCTGATGTTCCCGGTAAACGCGGTGATTCTGGCCGTCGTCCGCGGGATCGGGAAGATTTTCGGCGTCGACCTTTCCTCTCAGCACCCCTTTGTGACCCGGGAGGAGATCGAGCAAATGGTCACGATCGGTGGGGATACCGGAGCGCTCGAAGAGGAAGAGAGAAAAATGATCCACGGCGTGATTGCTTTTGAGGAAACCCGGGCCCACGAAATCATGGTTCCCCGGATGGATGTCGTTTCGATCCCTCACAACCTGACGGTTCTGGAAGCCGTCGAGATCTTCCAGGAGCATGGGCACTCACGCCTGCCGATCCATAAGGGAAGCCTCGACCACGTCGTGGGGATTCTTTACGTGAAGGACCTTATCGCCTCCCTCGTATCCGGACAGGGAGACCAGCCGGTCTCCAAGCTGAAGAGGGAAGCGATGTTCGTTCCGGAGACGATGAAGATCGCACAACTTTTCGGGATCATGAAAGGGAAAAGGGTTCATATGGCCGTTGTTGTGGATGAGTATGGAGGAACGGCGGGGATCCTTACTCTGGAAGATCTTCTGGAAGAAATCGTGGGCGAGATCCAGGACGAATACGACGAGGAAAATCCCGATATCGTCAAGGAAGCCGAAGGAACCTATCTTGTGAAGGGGCATGTCAACCTTGAAGACCTGAGCGAGGCGCTCGATTATCCCTTCGAATCGGAAGACGTCTTCAGTGTGGCCGGTTTCATCCTCGCCCTGGCAGGAAAATTCCCGGACGAAGGGCAAGTCCTGGAGTTCGGCCCGTGGAACATCGAGGTATTGGAAGTCGAGGACCATCGAATCAAGCTCCTGCGTATTGGCCGCCAACAGCCGGCGCTCCCGGAAGCAGGGGGAGACAGCGAATGAACGAGCTCTTCTTGAACTGGCCTTCAACGAAGGAGAGCGCCCGGGGTCTCCTGGAATCGGCAAGAAAGGCCCGTCTTCTCGCCTACGCGCCCTATTCCGGCTTTAAAGTCGGAGCTGCAGTCCTGACTGAAAACGACGAGGTTTTCCTCGGTTGCAACGTGGAGAATTCCAGCTACGGCCTAACCGTTTGCGCGGAGAGAGTGGCCTTGTTTTCGGCCCTTGCCTCGGGCCGCAGAAAACCCGCTGCAATTGCCATCGCGGGATGTGAAGGCGTTCCCTGCATCCCGTGCGGGGCATGCCTTCAGGTTCTCGCGGAATTCAACCCAAACCTTTTCATCGTTCTGGACCGGATGGGCGAACCCGAGACCCATCGTTTGAACGAACTTCTGCCCTTTCAGTTCAGGTTAGAAGGGGAAAAACCATGAATCGCGAGGCACACCGCTCGGGGCTTGTCACCCTGGTTGGGCGGCCGAACGTCGGGAAATCCTCTCTTGTGAACGCCCTGCTTCGTGAAAAGGTTTCGATCGTCTCCGAAAGACCCCAGACCACGAGGAACCGCATCCGGTGCATCGACTCTTCCGAACAGGCACAAATCGTCTTTGTCGACACGCCGGGCGTTTACCCGGCCAAAAACCGGCTTGGCGAGTTTCTTCTTTCAGAGGCGAAAGAGGCCCTCGAGTCTGTCGACTTGATTCTCTACGTTGTGGAGGCGGGGCCATTCTCTCCAGAACCCGAGGAATGGTCCTTGATGGGTCTGATCGGTTCGCTCAAGACCCCCACCCTGCTCGTCGCAAACAAAGCGGACCGTCTTCAGGCCGGCGTGCCTCTGGATGTCGTTCTCAAGAGCTACATCGATTCCTTGAGGCCAATCGAAACGATCCCCGTCTCCGCGACAACCCGCTACAACATCGACCGCCTCCGTGAAAAGATCATATCGGCCCTCCCGGTCGGGCCCAGCCTTTTCCCTGAAGACATCCTCATGGATCACCCGGAACGGTTTCTTGCGGAGGAATTGATCCGGGAACAGGTTTTCCGGCTGACCCATGATGAGGTGCCGCATGGCGTGGCCGTCCAGATCGAAACCTTCAAGACCCCTTTTGAATACCCCGATCGTGAAAAAGCCCTCATCCAATGCAATCTATACGTTGAGCGGGCTTCCCAGAAGGGCATCCTGATCGGCGCGGGGGGAAAGAAGCTGAAGGAAATCGGGCGCCTTGCCAGGCTGGCTCTTGAGTCTCAGCTTGGATGTCCCGTCTACTTGGAACTATGGGTCAAGGTCCTGCCGGAATGGAGAAAATCTCCGCAGCAACTCAGGAGATTCGGATACGGACGGTAAGGGATTGGAGCTGTCTTCATTCCTCCCCCAGGGGCACTATAGGCAGAAGGGCGTTGTCCTCAAGTCCCGGATTTCCGGAGAGCGGGGGAAAAGCGTCTTACTGCTTTTAAGGGAGTACGGCATCTTATGGGCAACCGTACCTGGAGCAGCTGCGGGAAGAAGCCGCCTCTCCGGCGTGTCCGAACCCCTTGTATGGGGATACTTCTCTCTTTACCGCTCACCTCGAAGAACCTACGTCAAGGAAGCGGAGGTCCAGGAAGATTTCTGGCCCCTCCGCCAAAACGGGGCAAGGCTTTCAATGGCATTGAGCCTCTGCGGGCATGTTTCCCGGTTCAGCCTTCCGGGACACCCCCAGGACGAACTCCTCCCCCTGTTTTATTGGTCACTGAAGGCCCTTGAGGGAGGCACCGAACCCCACGCAGTCGAATTTCGTTTCCTTTTTCGGTGGGCATCCATGCTGGGAGTCTCGCCTCAACTGGATCGTTGCGCATCATGCGGAACACGCGCGAACCAGGGCCTTCTCACAACGGAGGGTCTAACTTGTACGGCCTGTTCCGGCAGCTTTCCGAGGCAGGAAGGCCTTTCCCTAGGAGAAATGGAATTGAATCGCTTGAGAAAGGCTGTTATGCTCTCAGGCAAGGATTTTCGGGCAGAACTCTTCGGCGGGGGCGAGGTTCACCTGTTTCGAAGTGCTTCCGCTTTGTTGACCAGGCTGCTCGAGGGCAGCGTCTAGATTTTGGGAGGTGGAAGTCATGAACTTCCAGGAAGTGATCATGCGCCTGGAACGATTCTGGGCGGAACAGGGCTGCGTCATTCAGCAACCTTATGACATTGAAGTAGGGGCAGGCACGATGAACCCGGCAACGACCCTTCGGTCGCTCGGTCCCGAACCCTGGAGAGTCGCCTACGTCGAACCGTCGAGACGCCCCACCGACGGCCGTTACGGAGAAAATCCCAACCGCCTTCAGCATTACTATCAGTACCAGGTCATCATCAAGCCTGCACCGGACAATATCCAGGAAGTTTACCTCGACAGCCTGAAGGCGTTGGGGATCGATCCGGCCGAGCACGATATCCGCTTCGTCGAAGACGACTGGGAATCTCCGACGATTGGAGCGTGGGGCCTTGGCTGGGAAGTTTGGCTGGACGGGATGGAGATCACACAGTTCACCTACTTCCAGCAAGTGGGTGGAGTGGACATGAACCCAGTCCCAGCCGAGATCACCTACGGCCTGGAACGGATCGCGATGTTCGTCCAGAAGATCGACAACGTCTACGACCTCAATTGGGTCGGCAAAGTCCGTTACGGTGACATCCACCATCGGGGCGAAGTCGAGTTCTCGACCTACAATTTCGACTTGGCCGACACAGAGATGCTCTTTTCCCTGTTCAACGCCTACGAAGCCGAATCGGCCAGGGTTCTCGACAAGGGATTCGTTCTTCCCGCCTACGACTACGTCCTGAAATGTTCCCACACCTTCAACCTTCTAGACGCACGCAACGCGATCAGCGTTACCGAACGGACAGGCTACATCGCCAGGGTCAGGGCCCTTGCCAGCCGCTGTTGCGAAGCCTTTGCGAAACAGCGCGACGAGATGGGGCATCCCCTCATGAAGAAATTTTCCTGATGAAGGAAGTGTCGAAAATGACCGAAAACCAAGACTTCCTGCTTGAAATAGGAACCGAGGAAATTCCCGCGCGGTTCATGCCGTGGGCCATCGAGGAAAGCCGGCGCCTTTTCGCCGAATCCTTGAAGGAGGCGCATATCGATCACGAGGAAATCCTGACCTACGGAACACCCCGGCGTCTAGCCGTTCTTGCGAAGGCAGTTTCCCCAAAGCAGGAAGACCGTGTGGAGCAATACCGGGGCCCCCTCTGGTCTCAGGCTTTCGATGCGACCGGAAACCCGACGAAGGCAGCCATCGGTTTCGCCAGGAGCAAGGGCGTCCAGGTCGATGACCTCAAGTCGACTTTCGTAAACGGCCAGGAGTACGTGCTCGCCGAAGTCCGCCACGAAGGCAAGGAAACCGTTTCCCTGCTTCCCGATATCAGCCTTGGGGTCATCAGGCGGCTCGTGTTTCCGAAAAACATGTTCTGGGAAGACCCGACGATCCGCTATGCGAGACCAATCCGCTGGATTGTGGCTCTCTGGGGGGATTCGGTCCTTTCCTTCCGCTTCGGGCGACTTGAGAGCGGCCGCACCACGCGGGGACACCGCTTCATGGGCGACCGGAACCTGGAGATACCCCGCCCTAAAGATTACATGGACATCCTGTTCTCTAACTTCGTGATCGTCGATCCGGAAAAACGAAGGGAAAAAATGCTGAGCGCGATTTCGGCCATCGAAAAAGAGGTGGGCGGCAAGGCCGACCTGGACCCGGATCTTGTCGAGGAAAACCTCTTCCTGGTGGAGTATCCCGTTCCCTTTGCCGGCAGTTTCGACAGGGCCTTCCTCGAAATTCCGGAGGAAGTCCTGACAACCTCGATGAAGCATCACCAGAAGTATTTCCCGGTCAGGGACCGAAGCGGAAAGTTGATGCCCAATTTCATCGGGATCAGCAACAACCAGGCAACCAGCATGAATGTCGTTAAGGAAGGCAACGAACGGGTTCTTCGAGCCCGATTGTCCGATGCGGCATTTTTCTGGAGGGAAGACCAGAAGAAACCCCTGTCCGCCAGGGTTGAAGAATTGAAGGCCATTGTTTACCAGGAACGACTCGGCTCCGTCTACGAAAAAGCCAGGCGCGTAAGGGAAAATGCCCTGAAGCTCGCAGACCGCGTCCCCGCCCTCTCTGCCATGAAGCCCGTCATCGACCGGGCTGGATTGCTCGCAAAAGCGGACCAGGTCACCGGCATGGTTTACGAGTTCCCTGAACTCAAGGGCGTCATGGGACGGGAATATGCGCTCCGAAACGGAGAAGACCCGGAGGTCGCCCTTGCAATTTACGAACAGGTCCTGCCGCGCTTCTCGGGAGATTCTCTTCCGTCGTCACCCGCAGGCGCAATCCTAGGCCTGGTCGACCGCGCCGATAGCCTGGTGGGCTGCTTCAAGGTCGGACTCGTCCCGACCGGTTCCCAGGATCCCTACGCCCTGCGGCGCGCCGCCCGCAATATCAACGAAATTCTCTGGGGCTGCGACCTTGATATCGACCTTTCTCCCCTTTTTGAGGATCTTGCCGAATCGCTCGAAGCCACGAATGAAACCCTGGCCCAGGTCAAGGAATTTTTTACCCAGCGTTTACAGGTCCAACTGCGTGAACGCGGCTTTTCTTACGGCCTGGTTTCCCTCGGAGTACAATTGATGTGGAACAGGCCATGCCAAGTCCAGAAAATCCTGAACAGCTACGCCGCTGTTGTGGGACAGGAGTGGTTCAAGGCCCTGGTTACGGCCGCGGTCCGGGTAAAGAACATTCTATCCAAGGCAGGGGCTTTCCGGTTAGGTATCCAGCAGGACGCCTTCGTACAGGAGGAGGAGATTTCGCTTTACCGGACCGTCAACGACCTTGAGCCGAAAGTGCGGGAGGCACTTAGCCGCCAAGCATGGCCTGAAGTCACCGAATTGCTTTTCAGGCTTGAACCGGACATCACCCGCTTCTTCGACAAGGTCCTCGTCATGGACGAAAATCCCGACGTAAGGGAGAACCGGCTTGCCCTGCTCTCGCGATGCAACGATCTTTTCATGTCGGTTGGGGACCTCGGGATACTTAAGGAATAAGGACCTGTCCCAAGAGCACTGCAGGCGAAGGGAGATGGACCCCTCTCATGATGGTGGATGTTTTTGTGGTTTCGGATTTTACGGGTGAAACCGCCGAACATGTCGCAAGAGCAGCCTATAGCCAATTTGGAGCCGATGCAGCGAAACTGACCAGGTTTCGATACATCAGCACCGAAGAAAAAGTGGAGGATGTCCTGCAGAATGCCCAGGAAAAAAGGGCCCTGATCATCTGCACGATGGTCGATCACAAGCTTAGGCGATACTTCGTCGAACGTGCCGCTGCAAGGAAAATAGACGTTATCGACATTCTCGGGCCGATCCTGGGAGCCCTCGAGGATCGCCTCGGCAGGCCGCCGCTCGAGACACCCGGGCTTTTGAGACGTATGGACGAGGAGTACTTTCGCCGGGTCAAGGCCATCGAGTTCTCCATTCGCTGCGACGACGGGCGCAGCCCTGATCTCTTGCCAGAATCTGATCTCGTGATCATCGGGGTTTCCCGAACCAGCAAGACCCCGCTTTCCATGTACCTGGCCCATAAGGGGATCATGGTCGCCAATATCCCAATCGTTCCGGAGGCCAACCCCCCGGAGGAACTTTTCCAGGTGCCTCCAGAAAAAGTCATCGGTTTGATGGTGAAGCCCGAGCACCTCATCCAGATCAGGAGAGAAAGGCTCCGTGTCCTGGGGCTGGACGTCGATGTTTCCACTTATGCCCAATGGGAACGAGTCGAAGAGGAACTGGGCTACGCCCGGAGCATCATGAGAAAAATCGGCTGCCGGTGTTTCGACGTCACAAACCGCGCCATCGAGGAAACAGCTCAGGAAATCCTGGACCAGATCCGGGCCTGATCCCTCAAAGAGGAGGAGTGACGATGTCCAAAACGGGGAAAAAGCTTCTTTACGATTTTTCTGAAGGCAGCGCGGAGATGAAAGCCCTCCTGGGCGGCAAGGGAGCCAACCTGGCCCAGATGATGCGCATTGGCCTGCCCGTTCCCCCCGGTTTCACCCTCACGACGGAAGCCTGCCTGATGTACATGGAAAACCCTGCCGAAACCATGGACTTCGTATGGCCGGACGTGAGGAGGGCCATGGCTGTCCTCGAGGAAAAGACAGGGAAGACCTTCGGCGGACCCGGCACGCCCCTCCTGGTTTCGGTTCGTTCCGGTGCCCCGGTTTCCATGCCGGGGATGATGGACACGATCCTGAACCTCGGCCTGAACGATGAAACCACCTCCGCCCTGGCGTCCACTTCCGGGGACCGCCGTTTCGCCTTGGATAGTTACCGCCGTTTTATCCAGATGTTCTCTGATGTCGTCCTGGGCGTGTCGAGCGAGGAATTCGAGAACGTCCTCACTTCCACACGAAGAAAGCTAGCGGTCCAGTTCGACAACGAAATCCCCCCCGAAGAACTCGAAAGCGTCGTCGCACAATTCAAGAAGATCGTAAGGAAAGCAACGGGCCATGATTTTCCAACCGATCCATGGCTCCAGCTCAAGGCCGCGACCGAAGCCGTGT
The DNA here is from genome assembly GCA_964521575.1 of uncultured Synergistaceae bacterium. Classification (GTDB taxonomy): domain Bacteria; phylum Synergistota; class Synergistia; order Synergistales; family 79-D21; genus 79-D21. Next base: position 5,666 of record CAZFSR010000016.1, on the reverse strand, counting down.
TTCGTAGCTGGAACACTCCGAGGGCAGTCACCTATAGGAAGATCCACTCTATTCCCGACAATCTTGGGACCGCGGTCAACATCGTCGCGATGGTGTTCGGCAACCTTGGGGATGATTGCGGGACGGGAGTCTGCTTCACGAGAAACCCGTCTACCGGGGAAAAGGGCCTTTTCGGGGAATTCCTGATCAATGCGCAAGGGGAAGATGTCGTGGCCGGAATCCGCACCCCGGAACCCATCCAGAAAATGGGTGAAAAGATGCCCGGCCTTTACCGCGAGCTCCTTGAAACAGCCGACATCCTGGAAAAACACTACAAGGACATGCAGGACATCGAATTCACCGTAGAGCGCGGCAAGCTCTACATGCTGCAGACCCGAAACGGGAAACGGACCGCCAAGGCTGCCGTCCAGGTGGCGGTCGATATGGCGAACGAAGGCCTCATCGACAAGTCGGCTGCTGTTTCGCGGGTCAGCCCGGACCAGGTGGAGCGTCTTTTGCACAGGCAGATTGACCCGTCCCTAAAGCTCGATGTCCTTGCAAAAGGCCTTCCGGCTTCTCCGGGAGCCGCGGTGGGCCAGATCGTTTTCGATGCCGATGATGCGGAAAGAATAGGACACGACGGCAAGCCCGTCATCCTTGTCAGGCCGGAAACGACTCCGGATGACATCCATGGGCTTTTTGCCGCACAGGGAGTCCTGACGAGCAGGGGAGGGATGACCAGCCATGCGGCCGTGGTGGCGCGCGGCCTCGGGAAACCCTGCGTCTCGGGTTGCGAGGCTCTTCACATCAACCTCGCCTCGCAGGCCTTCACGGTGGAAAACCGGACATTCCGGAAAGGCGACTGGATCACGATAGACGGTTCCCGCGGCCTGGTCATCCCCGGCAAGGTGGAGCTGGTCCAGCCGTCCTTCGCGGATGACATCAGGACCCTCCTGGATTGGGCCGACGAATTCTCCGCCCTGGAGGTCTGGGCAAATGCAGACACGCCCGAAGACGCATCCCGGGCGCGGACCTTCGGTGCGAAGGGGATCGGGCTTTGCCGGACGGAACACATGTTCATGGCGGCCGACCGGTTGCCTGTCATGCAGGAAATGATCATTGCCTCGACCCGGGAGGAACGTCTTGTCCCTCTAGAGAAGCTGCAGCTCATGCAGAGGGAGGATTTCGAAGGCATTTTCGAGGCAATGGCCGGTTTCCCGGTCACAATCCGCCTTCTTGACCCTCCTCTCCACGAGTTCCTCCCGAAGGAACCCGAGATCAGGAAGGAGCTCGAAGCGCTGGCGGCCCGGGGAAACGAAAACGGCCCAGAGGCAGAAGCGCTTCGGCTGAAACTCGCGAAAGCCGCTTCCCTCCACGAGAACAACCCGATGCTCGGCTTTCGGGGCTGCAGGCTGGGCATCGTCTACCCGGAAATCTACGAGATGCAGCTCCGGGCCATCTTCCAGGCGGCCTGCTCCTTGACGGGAAAGGGCGTGAAAGTGATCCCGGATATCATGATGCCTCTCGTCGGGACAAGGGAAGAGATGCTCCGCCTGAGGGAAATGACCGAAAGGATCGCCGAGGAACAAATGGCGCTTTTTGGATGCAGGGTCCACTACCTTGTCGGAACCATGATCGAGGTACCCCGTGCGGCCCTGGTGGCAGACCAGCTTGCCGAATCTGCCGAGTTCTTCAGTTTCGGAACGAACGACTTGAGCCAAACCACCTTCGGCTATTCCCGCGACGACGCGGAGGGGAAATTCCTCGCCGAATACGTCAGGCAGGGGGTCCTGCCGGCCAACCCCTTCCATACCCTCGACCGGGAGGGAGTGGGGCAGCTGATGTCCATCGCGGTTGAAAAAAGCCGCCCCGTGAGGCCCTCCATCCAGATCGGGATCTGTGGAGAACATGGAGGCGAACCGACCAGCATCGCCTTTTGCCACTCCCTCGGCCTCCGATACGTCAGCTGCTCGCCTTTCAGGGTTCCGGTGGCCAGGCTTGCCGCAGCACACAGCGCGATCGGCCTGATTCGTTAAAATGAACGAAAACGGGCAGGGAGTCTCGACCGAGCACTCCCTGCCCGTGACATGGGGGGAATAGAGATCAATTCCGGCCGAAAACGATGGGAAGAACTCGAAAAGGAAATTCTCGATCCGGCAGCCTGCCTCAGCACCCACACCCGGGGCAGGGCGCAAGAGGAACCGCCATGCGCCCTCCGCACCTGCTTCCAGGTCGACCGTGACCGCATCATCCATTCCAAGTCCTTTCGCAGGCTGAAACACAAAACCCAGGTCCTGCTTCTCCCTGAGGGAGACCACTACCGGACGCGACTGACCCACACGCTGGAAGTTTCGCAGATCGCAAGGACAATCGCCCGGTGCCTTCGACTCAACGAAGACCTGACCGAAGCCATCGCCCTAGGACATGATTTGGGACACACGCCTTTCGGCCACATGGGAGAACGGATCCTTGACCGGATCGCCCGTTCCCGGGGGAAAAGCGGTTTCCATCATGCCTCGCAAAGCTTGAGGGTCGTAGAGCGGCTTGAGAAAGACGGAAAGGGCCTAAACCTGACCTTTGAGGTCCGCCAGGGCATCCTGCAGCATTCCAAGGGTCAGGCCGATGTCAGGCAGTCCTTCGGAATGGATCGGCCCTCGACCCTGGAGGCCTGGGTCGTCAGGATTTCCGACTCGATCGCCTACCTGAATCATGACCTTGACGACGCATTGAGGGCAGGTTTCCTCTCTTTAAGCGAAATCCCTGCCATCGTGCTAGAAAAGTTGGGGAAAACACACGGAGACCGAATCGGGAAATTGGTCGAGGACGTTGTCGCAAACAGTAGCGGGAACGGCATGATCGCCATGGGGGAAGACGTGCTTGAAGCCGTCGAGGCCTTGAGAAGCACTCTATACAGGAAAGTCTATGCCTCCGGGCGGGTCCTGGCAGAGGAACCCAAGGTGGAGCACGTTCTCAAGACGCTTTTCGACATCCTGCTCGAAAGGCCGGAAAAAACAGGACTAGAAAGGATCGAGCCGGACCCGGTCGTTCGCGCGCTCGATTTCTTATCGGGAATGACCGACCGCTACACCCTCCAGTTCTTCGACGACGTCGCCAAGCCCTCACCCTGGCCGTTTTCCTGAGTTCAGTTTGTCAGCCCGTATTGCTTAAGTAAATCCTGGTATCGCTTCTCGATATCGTTCGGTTTGCTCAGGTCTTTCTTGTAGGGCTTCTCGGCAGGGCTCGGGACCTTGGGAGGCTGTGGGGAAGGGACTTTCAGGACCGGCGCCGGAACGGGTGAAACCGCAGGGCTTTCAGCCGCTGCACCGGCGGACGGAGTCTCTTCGGCAACCTTGACCGGTTGCGCCGGAGGCAGGGCATCATCCATCGGGGAGAGGAGAAGTCGCGGAGCGAGGGAATCGGCCCGTGCCGCAGAAAGGGATCCGCCATGCATGGGGCATGTCGCCGTCGGGGCTTCCCCCGCAGGGACGAGGATTTGTGCCGCCGGGCATCCGGCTGCAGCGAGGAAGCCCGTGTGGCGGCAGACCCTTACGATTTCGACATCGGCGTCCTTCGGAACAGCAAATGTTTTCTCTAGTTTCAGGCGGGACACAGCCTTCGAAACGAAGGCCTTCCAAACAGGGGAGGCGACCCGTCCGCCCGTCATACGGTCACCCAGGGGCTTGTGATCGTCGTTGCCCGCATAGACGACAGCGACGAGCCCAGGAACCCCTCCGCAAAACCAGGCGTCGCTCCAGTCATTCGTGGTGCCCGTTTTCCCGAAAGTCTCGTAGCCGGGGATCGCAGCCCCTCTACCGGTGCCGGCCCGTACCGCCTCGAGCAGCATCGATCGGATCATGACCGCAACACGCGGCGTGATCCCGTCCGACACCATCGGGCCGTTCTTCTCGAGGACGGTGTCGCTGTTGTCGCGAACTTCCCTCACCGCGTAAGGGACGACCCTTTTCCCGCCGTTCTCGAAACAGCTGTAGGCTACCGCCATCTCCAGCGGGGTCACACTGGTCGAACCCAGTGCCAGGGAGAGGTCGTTCGGCAAGTGCGGCGTCGTGATGCCAAGGTTTCTAGCCATGGAAACGACCTTGTCGAGCCCCGTAAGGTGAGCCAGCTTGACCGTGGGAACATTATAGGAATAGGTCAGGGCTTCCACGAGCGAAACTTCCCCGTGATGCTTCATGTCGTAATTTTCGGGTTTCCACCCGTTGGGAAATTCGAGGGGGGAATCCATCAGGTGATCGACAGGCCGATATCCCGCCTCAAGCGCTGCGGCGTAGACGATCGGCTTGAATGCCGAACCCGGCTGGCGAAAGGCTTGAACAGCCCGGTTGAATTTGCTTTTCTCGAAGTCCCTTCCGCCCACCATGGCAAGGATTTCTCCCGTTGCCGGATCCAGGGCGATGATCGCCCCCTCCGTACGAAGTTTCCCGATTGCCTCCTCGGCATCGCGCTGCAGATCGAAATCAAGGGTGGTGTAGATCTTCATCCCACCTCTATAGATCGCATCGCTGCCGTATTTCGGGAGCAACCGGCTGAAAAGGATGTTCGAGATAAAGTAGGGAGCGTCGGAAAAGCTCACGGAAGACTGCTTAACGGTCCTCAAGGCAAGCTTCGAGTCCAGCGCTTTTTGCGCATCTTCCCTCGTGATCCAGCCCTTGGATACCATCTGCCCCAGAACGTAGCCCTGCCGGATTTTGGCTCGGTCCATGTGCCGTATCGGCGTGTAATACTCAGGACCCGCGATCAGCCCGGCAAGCACGGATGCTTCGGGAAGAGTTAGCCGGCTCGCCGGCTTTCCGAAATAGGCATGAGCGGCAGAACCGATCCCGTAGGTCCCGTGACCGAAGTAGATCGTGTTCAGGTACATCTCCAGGATCTGGTCCTTCGAAAAGGTTCTTTCCATCCGGACGGCAAGAACCGCTTCCTTCACTTTACGGGACAGCGTTCTTTCCCTCGTTAGGAAGAGGTTCCTCGCCAGCTGCTGGGTGATCGTGCTTCCGCCCTGCCGTGTCGCCTGGTGGGTCAAATCCTTGATAAAGGCCCGCAGGATCGAGGAGAAATCGATTCCCCCGTGTTCGTAGAAATCCGCGTCCTCTGCCGCTAAAACCGCTTTCTGCATGGTCGGGGAAATCTCTCCAAGCTTGACCCATTGGCGGTTCTCGTAATAGAGGTTCGTGATGACTTTGCCGTTTCGGTCATAAACGACGGTCGCAAGACTCGGGCGATGATTGACCATTTCCTCTGCCGTCGGAAGGGTCCTGGAAACCCCCCAAACGTAGGCCGCCAGTCCGACCGACAGGACCGCAACACCCAGGAGCAGGAGAATCCCAATGCCGGCAGCCAGCCCGCCGAGACAACCGCCCTCCTGCCGCCCCGTCGACCGCCGCGTCACATCTTTCATTCTTCTCATCTTTCAGCCTTCCTTGTTTGGCTTGCCCCGCAGAGAAGCCTCTTTGGGTATTAAAATCGAAGGTATTATAGCACGCGGAAAATTCCCGCACTTTTCTTCGAGAAGGGGGGTTGCGTCCCCCACAAAAGCGTGGTATAGTCTCGTTCGCCGCCCGCTGGGCGGTTGAACCTTGCCAACAGAATACAGCGCGTGACGATGTTCGAGTCTAAGAAGGAAAGCCATGGAGAGTTTGATCCTGGCTCAGGACGAACGCTGGCGGCGTGCT
>CAZFSR010000015.1:0-33202 GCA_964521575.1 uncultured Synergistaceae bacterium | reverse complement strand
ATGATTCCTTGGCGCGCTCCAAAACCAGGGACTGAAACTCGGCGGGATCGAAGAGATCCTCGACAAGAGTTTTCTCAACTGTCGTCGGGATTTCACCGCCTTGGGCGCTCACACGCTCCACATCAAATAAACATTGATCCGGTTGCTGGAAATTCCACCGCCTCAGCACCGCGAACTTGGTAAAGCGCTTCTTCATCGCGTCCCGAAGCGGCTTGTCGAATTCCTCTTTTAAACCGCGATATTTCGGATCATCGCGCCAGGCTATCGAGGTAAGGTAGGAGCACCTCGAGCAGAAAAGGAGCTCTGTGTCTTGGTAGATACCTTTTTCTCCATCGGCTAGTAACAAGAATCGGGTGGTGTTTCGCTTTGCAGGGACATGACTGGCGAGCCATTTTCCGAGAGCTTCAAGCCGTTTCCCATCTCGTGACAGCATTGGCTCAGGCATAACAATGAGAACGGGGCTGTCCCATTTCGAAGGCATGTCTAAATCATCAACATCAGCCCACGGGGCACTCTGCCAGTTTTGCCCTAGAACTATGACACGAGATGATGATTGTCTTGTTTCCGGGACGAGGATATGCCGTAGAGTATTGCGAACGTGTTCAATATCTTTTCCCGGATAGACCATCTGCCCCGGCTCAGCCGCAGAAATACCCTGTTGCCAGAGCTTATCGTTTTTGGCCGAAGCCCGAACTTTTGAGCGTGGGTTTTCTTCCAGACCAAACCGTAAACGACCATCCGGGCTTTCCTCGCCATGGATGTTAATGCTCGCCTCGATCAACTGAACGAGTTCACCCCGGAAGGAATTGTCATCGACCGGTTGTTTACGAGTAATGTCGAGTTGTAGTTCCTGTCGCGTCCCTCCCGCGTTTCTCCCAGGTGACATGGATCGTATCCAAAGTGCGCTGATCAACTCACGGGCATGGGATACGGGGGCTCTTATTGTTTTGACTGTTTCAAGATTTCGTTGAGCTACCTGACGTAGCCGTTCCTGATCTCCAACTGCGGCAATCGAGTCCAATAGCGATTGGACACCGCAGGTATCGTCATCCACAAAGAAATCGGCGGGAGTAATGATCGGCACCTTTTCCCCTCTTTCTCGGAACGAAGATGCGAGGATGCGAATAAGGTCACGTGTCTCCTGAGCGGCTTCAGCCATCAGGATCTGATCTTCGAGAAGCTCCATCAGCTCAGGCGAAAAAGGCCAGCAGGCCATGACCTCTGATGCGATGCGTGCTCTTTCCGATTCAGGAAGATGGGAGAAACGAAGCCGAAAACGCTCGGCTGCATAGGAATCGACGAAATTGCGAATTTCTTCCGCCGGGATGTTCTGTCGGTTCTCAAAGAGACGATACAGAAGTAGATTCTTTCGGTCTTCCTTGGCGGAGGGGCCTCTGAAATCAACGACTACAGGACTGTCACGGTGGACTTGCCTAAAGGCTTCCGTATTATTATTAAGTACTGAAACGACAAAAATAAGGAGGTCTGGCCTCTCCCTGGAAAGTTCCGAAAGATTCTGGATAAAATTCTCTGCCAAGGTCCGGTACTTGATTCCCTCCGGTCCAGTCTGATCGCTCAGACCATCGAACCACTTCTGGAATTCATCTAGAATCAGCGCTACAGGTTGAGCCTCGAACATCTCCTCCAACAGGGATCGCGGGGGGTAAGGCCGGCCCATCTGGTTGAACTTTCCTTTGAAAAAATCTCCTTTGGGGTGTCGTTCAAAAATCAAGTCCCACAGCAGAGGGTACTCGTGGTTGTGAACCGGTTCAGAAATGGCAAAAAAACCACCATCTAGGGCGAGCTCACTCAATGGTTGAGAACCGATTCGCTTTCCCCATTCGTTGGCCCATTCCTGAACCTGTGAGGATGATTCGATTGCATGGTGCAGTACGGCCATGATGTGAGATTTGCCGCGTCCACGGTCTCCCATCAGAACAATAGGCCTCTTCGAGCGATTTCTGCTTACCGCGCGCAAGGCAGTCTGAACGTCGGCCGTTGGATAGGTTATCGAAAGAATGAAATCCGGTGTCCTCTGAGCCGCTCCGGTGTTGTCCGTCCTACGCAGGGCTATTGCCGTGCCTGGCATCTGGGAGCCTAGGAATTCTTCTCGCAACTTTAGAGTAAGCATCGTCGGTTACCACCTCGGCATCCTTATTTAACTCACCATGCACGTTCGATTATAAACCCCGCCCTGCATTACTCCCAGCTAAGGGTATCCTCGGGAAGGGACAATATAGGACTGAGAGACTGGCTTGGTCTAGGAAGGACTTGTCATCTTTTCAGGGTTTCCGTTCAAGGACGCCTGACCCGTGAAAAGCTGGAAACCTGGCGGAGTGGATCAACCTCAACCGCTTAACCACCAACCGGTGGGCATGAGTTAGGCCTCTCTACGTCGTTTACGGGAAGAATATTAAAATTAACTGGCATTCTGCAGATTTATTACACCGAGAAATCCCTAACGGGATATACTTTTAGGGTTAGGACATGCTCTCTATCTTCCTAGGTTTTTCATTTAAGGAGTGTGCTCTCCAATGACTCTTAGCGATGGTGTAATGATTTTTGCCGTGCTCCTAGCTCCTTTTTTAGCCGTTTTCGCACAAAAAGAGATTGAGCAATGGCGAGAGGTTCGACAAAGGAAGCTTTGGGTATTCAAGACTCTTATGGCCACTCGGGGGAAAGTCTTGTCATTGGAGCATGTCCAAGCCTTAAACATGATTGACCTCGAATTTTTAGGAAAAAACGAGAAGGAAGAAGAAGTTCGTGACGCTTGGAAGGAATATCATGACAACCTAAATTCCTATCCCCGAGAAGGCGATAATTTAGAACAACGTGTCCTATTGTGGAGCAAGTCCAACGAAGAGCTTTTTACGTCCTTGCTCAAAAAGATGGGGCATTTGCTCGGATACAAATTTAACTCTACGGAAATCATCAGAGGGGCATATTCACCCGAAGGACATGCCACTATTGAAATGGAGCTCAACCTTATTCGAAAAATGGCTCTCGAGTGCCTTGCAGGAGAACGTAAGGTTCGCATTTCGGTTGTTCCACTTACCGATGATGATGCTGCACGAGGTTTACGGCTTTCCGAAGGACTTCTCGGAATTTTAGAGGGTCAAAAGGAACTAAAGATCAAGATCGATTCAGATACTCTTTAATCCCCACCTACCCCGCCCACACCCATCAGTCACCCAGCAATCAAAAAGAGGACCTCCCCATCCAGGGAGGCCCTCTTCATCTGTCAGTTCGAAGCCGGTCGTTCCGGCTTCTCTCCATTGCATTCCGCGTCCTATCGAACGATCTTGTCGAGATCCGATCTCGCGAAAGAACCGTTCCGCGCGAATCATGAACCGCTTCGCGAATAGCCTGTTTCGCGGCTCCCCCGCTTCGAATCGGTCCTCACTCGTTCAGGTCAGTGATGATGCTCACCATGACCGTGGTTGCCCATGGTCAGTTCATGGATGCCCTCCACGTAGTGGACGAAGGAGATATAAGCTTCGACGAACTCCCGGCCTTTTTCGGGTGTCTCTTCTGCGGATCGCTTCTTTTCGAACGCGTGCTGAAATTTTTCCTCAACCGCCATCTTCACGTGATTGGAAATCCGGTTCGCCAATTCAGACACATCCCCGGTTTCCAACGCAAGATCAGCCTTTCTCACAACAGGGGCAACAGAGTGCGCCGGCTTGAGTCCCTCGTAGGGGGCGCCTTCTCCTGCTCTGTGAATCCGGACCAGGGTTTCAAAAAAGGAATTCTCGGCCAGTTCGCGTGCCTCCGGGCCCAGGTCCCTAACCCGGCATGCGCGTTCAAAAACCTTCTTCACCTCGTCTTCGTCCTCCGGACGGATCCATTTCAGCACCTGCGTCACGTCCCGCTCCTCAAAAGCCTTTCGTGCCGCGCCAATCACAGGACCCGACAACGTATCGCAATGGGCTTCCGCCGGCAATGTTTTCAGGAGAAGCACACCAAAGATCGTTACCGTAAAAGCAAAGAACAGGTCCATGTTCTACTCCCCTCTCCGCCTTCTAGAGTTTTTCCGCAACCTGTGCCCCAAGGGCCCGGCACTTTGCAAGACTCTCCTCGTCCGGCTGCCACTTTGCAAGGACACCGGGAGCCGCTAGCGGGATACCGGCGGCCTCCAGTTCCTTCTCGATCCGTTTGACGTTTTCCCCACTCCAGCCATAAGACCCGAAAGCCGCCCCGACCTTGTTCTTGAACTTTAACCCCTTCAAGTCTTCCAGGACCGGGGTGAGCGTTGGGAGAAGTCCTCCGTTTAGGCAGGGCGATCCCACGATGACAGCCTTTGACCTGAAGACCTGAGTGAGGACATCGTTCCGGTCCGAAAGCGCCATGTTGAAGATCTTGAAAGGAACCCCTTTCCCCACCAGGCCTTCCCCGATCGCTTCAGCCATTTTCATTGTCGCCTGCCACATCGTGTCGGCGAGAATGACCGCCCTTCTTTCCGGGATTTGTTTCGCCCATTCCATGTATTTGTGGGCGATCTGGAGGGGATCCTTCCGCCAGATGACCCCATGGCTCGGGGCGATCATGTCCACGGCCAGGCCCATGGCGAGAACCTCCTCGATCTTTTTTGTCACCAGGGGACTGAAGGGCGTCAGGATATTGGCGTAATACTTCAGGGCCTCCTCGAACAGTTCTCCCTGGTCAACCTGGTCGTTGTAGCGGAAGGCCGTGGCGTAGTGCTGCCCGAAGGCATCGTTGGGAAGCAGGAGATTCCGCCCCGCCACGTAGGTGAACATGCTGTCGGGCCAGTGCAACATGGGCGCTTCAACAAACGCCAGGGTTGTTTCACCCAACGGGAGCGTATCCCCGGTTTTCACCGCCTGGAAATCCCACTCCCTGTGGAAATGCCCAGGGATGCTTTCCAGCCCCTTGCGCGAAACAATGATCTTCGCTTGGGGAGCAACTTCCACCAGGGCTCCCAGGGACCCGGAATGGTCGGGCTCGGCATGGTTCGCCACGATGTAATCGATTTTCTTCGGATCAACGAGAGACTTGACATTTTCGAGGAACTTTTCGGAGAAAGGGTTCCAAACCGTGTCCACAACCGCAATCTTCTCGTCCATGACGAGGTAGGAATTGTAAGTGGTTCCCCGGTGGGTCGAATATTCGTGGCCGTGAAAATGCTTGATGCCCCAGTCCGTCACGCCAATCCAGTAGACCTTGTCCATCAGTTTTCCAGTCATCTTCTACACCTCCTGATCCAACTAGCCGGAAGTCCTCAGTCCACGTTCAAAGATCTCCCAGGCCGCGCAGGCCATAAGTCCCCTGTCGATCTTCCCGGCCGTAAGGCTAAGTGTGATGCCCACGTTCTGCACGAGGCTCACGAAGGCAAAAGCAATAACGGAAGAATCGACATCCCCCAGAATCTCCCCTTCGTCCTGTCCCATTTGGACGATTGCCTCTATCCTCTTTGCATAGGCCCCGACGATGGAGCGAAGATCCTCCCGGCGCTTTTGCGAGCTAAAGCCGACTTCATAGGAAAAGACCAACTTGGGTATTCCCGGATTCCTCCTGAGGAGTTCTACATGAAGCCTGAAAAGCTGCTTTAGTCTTCGCAACGCGCCGATTTCCCCACCCGAGGCGCGGTTAACGTTTTCTGCAAGCTGCCGGTGAGTCCGGGCCAATAGGCTATCGATCAGCGCTTCCTTGTCCCTGAAATGCCGATAAAGCGCCGATGGCACGATCCCGGCGCGCCGGGCAATTTCGGAAATGTTCAATCCCTGGACACCGCTTTCGGCGATAATTTGAAGCGTAGCGTCCAGAACCTGCTCTTTTCTCGTTTCGGAATCGAGCCTAACTCGTTTCACCCGCATCCGCTCCAATTATGAGAATGTGAATTCACTATCACTAGTATAGCGTTACGCCGGTGGAGGTCAAGTTCAAGATCCTCGATGATGAAGAGGAGGTGAGACTTCCGTGCAATTCAAGGTGAAGAGAGTGTATGAAGCCCCGGACGATTCCGATGGACAGAGGGTGCTCGTTGACCGTTTATGGCCAAGAGGGTTGAAAAAGGAAAAGGCCCGGATCGACCTATGGATGAAAGACCTTGCGCCAAGCGAAGGGCTCAGAAAATGGTTTGCTCATGACCCCTTGAAATGGGGGGAGTTTAGGGCTCGATATTTCCTCGAACTGGATTCAAAGGCTTCGGGGCTAGTCAATTCCCTGCTGGATATTGCTCGTGCCGGTAACGTGACCCTGCTCTTCGCAACAAGGGAACAGGCATTGAATAACGCTGTTGCCTTAAAAGAATACCTGGAGAACCGCTACGAATGAAATCGGCGAGGCCCCCATACTTCCCCAAAACCAACGATGAAGGACCTCCCCATCCAGGGAGGCCCTCTTCATCTGTCAGTTCGAAGCCGGTCGTTCCGGCTTCTCTCCACTGCTTCCTGCGTCCTATCGAACGACCTTGCCGTTGACGATCTCGCGCAGTCCGCGTTCCGTGCGGAGCATGACCCGTTCGACGAACAGCCCGTTGCTCTGCTCCGCCGCTTCGAAACGGCCTTCCGGCGTGAACCAGAAGGGCGCTCCGCTGACGAACACTAGCTTGTTTCCCATGCGTTTTTTCCTTGCCTTTCCTTGCAGATTCCGATCACCGACGGCGCGCAATGCAGGATGTCTCGGTTCCATCGTGATTGTGTGGAAGGGATGCGCCGCCAAAACAAAAAAGGCCTTCCGGGGTTTTCCCAGAAGACCTTGACGTTTTTCTGGATTGCCTGAACTCATTATAGCATATGGTTTAGTAAATTGGAGGCGGCACCCGGATTCGAACCGGGGGTGAAGGATTTGCAGTCCTGATATGTGTGTATGCACCAGATAATCGTTGCAAATACTCTATCGGTATTGCTTAACTGTCGCATAATAATTCAGAACTGACAAGTTTAACGCCTATTTTCAGGGGCATTTTCGAGCACCCGAAATAACTATATATCGCGGTGTTTTTGAACCAGTCGCTTTTATAAATTCAGAACGAGGTGAAAAAGGGGGCGAAAATGCTCTCGGCGAGAAAGTTGCTTTTCCTGATCAGGCTTCTCCGTTGCAAAAACCGACCATAGAGAGCTTACTTTATATTTTCACCGTCATTTTTTCCCATATCGACGGCTAGAATACCATGTATTGACAATATCATTGAATCGTGATTTACTTTCTGACTAGAGGGACAGCGTTTCGATACGACCCACTCCCAAAAGGGAGAGACCGTATCCGCCGAAGAGGTGCTCTGTGGGGTTCCAGGCCGAAAGGCCCGGGACCCCTTTTTTTCGTGTCGAGGGGCGGGGCGGATTGGCCTGGATGGGATTCATTCCAGGGGGGGGGTCGAAAACGACTTAGGAGGTTCTAAAGCCTGGCGGCCAGGCAAGAAGCCGAGTGGAGAAACCGGGCATCGGAAGCAACACGGGTGGACTTTGAAAACCAGGCCGCGGCAGACGGACTCGAAACGAGGGGCATGCCGGCCCTCCACATAGAATCCGCCCGAAGCGGCAGTTGTACATCTTAAGGGGCACGGATCATTATCATCCGCTCAGCATCATTATCATGGATGCCTCCATATCATGGGGGTATCACCAATGAGCGAAAGCATCACGACATATCTGGAAAGCGTTTACGGCTTTCAGTGGGAAGGTAAAATCGCCCTGGCGGCGAAGACGGCAAGCGGGATGGCCACGAACTTCGCGGAAAGCGTGGAGGAAATCCAGGCTTTTGCCGAGAAACACGGGTACCGGGACATCTACGTCACTCCAACGACTTTCGCTCCTCATCAGGACCGCTCCTACTCCAGAAAGGCGGAATCGGCGCAAGCCCTTTACGAAATAAAGGTCGACGTGGATTTCCTGTATCCGGGGGCTCATGCCGAAACCCAGCTGCCGAGCGAAGACGAAGCCAAGCATTGGACATGGTTCTTTAGGATCAAGCCATCGGCGGTTGTCCACACGGGACACGGTTTACAGGTCTCGTACTTCCTGAAAGCCCCGATGGACCTGCGTGAAAATGAGGTCCGTAAGAAGGCAGAGCGACTGATCAAGGCGATTCAGAACGATTTCCGAAAAGCCGGTGAAGCCAACGGTTGGAAGCTTGACAACACCGCGAGCCTGGCCCAGCTGTTCAGGCTTCCGGGGACGCAAAACTGCAAGTGCGAACCGGTCGTCCCGGTAGAACTGCGGTACTTAAAGCCTGAAGTGCGCTACGACTGGCAGGACCTTTACCACGATTTCGTCGAAACAAAGCCAGAATCCGAGCAGGAAGCGGAACCCGGAAGGGCGGCTGCTCCTGTTAGGCAGGAACGCTTCGAGGCCGATTTCGACGAGATCTACAGGGGCTGTGCGTTCATTAGGCATTGGAAGGACGGCGCGGCTCATCTGCCTGAACCCCACTGGTATTCGGGTATGACGGTCGTGGTGCGATGCAGGGACGGCAACAAGATCGTCCACGAGGTGAGCAGGGCCGATTCCCGGTACTCTGCCACAGAAACCGATGAAAAACTCCGTCACGCGCTTGAGGACACCGGGCCCATGACCTGCGCCGGAATTGCCGAGAAGTGCGGCTCCGAGTTCTGCGAAGGTTGCCCCAATCGGGGGCGCGTCAACTCTCCCATCAGTCTAGGTTTGAAGCAAAAAGCCCGGACGGAAGAAAACAGGCTCTGGACAGTTGACGAACTTATGCGGCTGGAGGACGCCGAGGTTCAAGCGATCGTCGAGCGACTGTTGTTCAAGGGGTTCTCCATTCTCGCCGGACCGCCGAAAGCCGGAAAATCATTCATGGCGCTGGGGTTGGGGGTGGCGGTGTCTACCGGCACGGTAGCCCTCGGAAACTTCGAGACCGACAAGAAGAACGTGCTTTACCTTGCTTTGGAAGACAGACCGCAAAGACTCAAAAAGCGTTTGCGACCGTATGCGCACCTCTTGGGAAACGGACAGACGGACGGGCTTTTCTTCTGCACCCGCTGGCCGACCATCCGTAAAGGCGGACTCAAAAAACTCCGGGAGGTTATCAAACAAAAGGGCCTGGGGCTGGTTGTTATCGACACCCTGCAGAAATTCCGGGGGGACATCAAGATCGGCTCAAACTTGTACGGCGCGGATTACGACGACCTGGGCCAGATCAAGGAACTCGCAGACGATATGGGGATCGCTATCCTGGTCCTCCATCACACGCGCAAGGCCTGGGACGACGACATCCTGAGCACAGTCTCGGGATCGAATGGAGTCAGCGGGACGGCCGACACCATCATGATCCTGAAAAGATCCCGCCAGCAGGAAGCCGGAACGCTTTTCGTCACGAGCCGCGATTTTGAGGAACAAGAATACGCCCTCCGTTTCAAGGATGGCATCTGGACTTACGAGGGATCGGACGCCAAGGAACTCCAGGTCAGTGGGGAACGCAAACAGATACTGGAACTCCTTGCCGTGAAGGGGCCCATGAGAGTCAAGGACGTGGCCGAGACCTTGGGGCGTGAAGCGAACCCGACGAATTGGCTGATGTGGAAAATGCTCAAAGACGGGTTGCTGGCCAAGGGAAAGGGCGGCCTTTACGGGCTTCCGAAGGCAGCCGAAACGGAACCGGCGAGCGAGGAAGAGGTCGTCGAAGAGCAGAACGGGCTCGGACTCGATCTCGATGAGATGATTCGCTCGAACGGGTTGCTGTGAGCCAAAAAGGCCGGGTTTTCGGACCCGGCCTTTTTCGTGTCTTCACACCCGATGGCCGAGCCCTTGCTTCTTGGTCCCCATACCGCCGCAAAGGTGCAAAGGTGCAAAGGTCTCCAAAGAAAAGGAAGAGATGCCCTACTATCTAAAGATTAATATTTTATTATATTACCATGTGGTAAAGGAAAAACCTTTGCAACCTTTGCGGTATTTGCGCTTTGGGTTATAGGCATAGCCATCTCTCCACTCCACTTTTATAGTTTATAACTACACAGAACAAATATATAGAAGGACAGGCTATACCATATGGAGGTGCTATCAAATGCGAAAGTTGGATCGTGAAGACAACCCGCTCTACCGGTTTCGCAAAAGGAAACGATGGACCCGAGTCGAACTGAGCAGGAAATCTGGACTGGGTTACGCGACACTCGATTTCCTCGAAACCGGCATCGTCAAGCAAGTCTCACCCAGAGTCATGGCTCGGCTGCTTCCACTTGGGCTGCCGGAGGATCTCCCCGAAGAGTTCAAGCGATGGAAAGCCGAGATGGAACAACGCGCCTTGGCTACACAAGATGAGGAAGGAGATGCCGTCAATGTCGAAATGGAAGAGACCCCAGTTGCTTCACCGGCTGTGGAAAGCCCTGACAAACAGGAAGACCCTGCGGAAGCCTCCCTGGATGAACCTTCTCTCGGAGAGACCATTTAACACATGATCGGCACGGACACTATCGTACTCGTTCTGATCTCCGCGATACTCCTGTTCCTCTACTGGCCAGCGAACAAGTTCCTTGAATTCCTGTCCAAGAGAATCGAGGGCAAGTAAGTCCACATCTGCCATCAACGATCTTCCATCCATAAACGAGATTCACACACGATCACCAGGCATCATCCCAACCACATTCATCATGCTTATCCGGCATCATCGCCAACCTATGATCCATCAGGCATCATCCTCGTTTGGAAGGTCCGGTCTCTTCGAGAGGCCGGGCCTCTTTTTCCGGCTTGCCCAGGCAATCCCTTCAAGAAAAGGCAAAAAATAATCCCGACTGGCTATTGGTATGGGGAGAGACCCAAGCTGCAGGCCCCTCCCTTCATGAATTCACTTACGTCTGAACATGACGACCAGCGCCACGACCGCCAGTAGCGTCACGGCCAGCAAAAGCAACGTCCATGGGAATCCGCCCTTGCCCCGGACGATCCCCACAAGCTGCATGGCGACCGATGTTCCCAGAATCGTCTTGGTTGCCGTCGGGTGCGCCTCGAGGAGCTTCATGAGTCCCTGGACTCCAGCCCAGAACCAGAGAAACGGGTTGCCGCCCCTCAGGATTGACTTGGCGATTCCCAGTACGCCAGCATTGGCTACGTGAGCGAAGGACAACATCAAGCATCCCGCAAACAGGACGGCTCTCGTGATCGTTTTCAGCATGGGACACCTTCCTTTCTTTCGGAGAAGTTCAAAACAGAGAGCGAAGCTTACCGAGGAAATTCTCGATTTCGCGGTTATTCCGTTCGTTAGGAGGTGTAAATATTTCGAGCAATATAATTTACTTGCTTCCAGCCTCGACACCCGGTATCAGCCGTTTTAACGGGCGCTACTCGGCTTTCGACTTCTTCGCGGTCATCTCTTGGATGATCTCTTCTCCCTCTGCCCTGCTTGACACGGGGATCATCATGCCTCCGCCGACAACGTAGTAGCCATCCTGCCTGGCTTCAACCCTCAGTTCCCCGCTCGTATCGAACTCCTCGCCATCACTAAACCTCAGCATTGCGCTCCCTCCTTCCCAACTCTCGACAGAAAGACCAACCAGTGAGCTTGGACCAGGCACCTCAGCCATCGAGGGCATCGGTCCGCATCGCAGAGAAAAGAGATCAGACGTTCAAACGGATTCGCCATGGAAGGCCATGACCTCCTTCAGGGGCCTGGGCTTGAAGTGCAGGTCGCGCTCGATGGGCAGGCCCAAGGGGCCTCGGACACTCTCCAGCTCCCGCAGGGTGAAGTAGCCGAACTCCTTTTCCAATCCCACGACCCAGCCGAAGAGAACCATGTTGCCGTCGGTTTGTTCCTGGCCTTCAATGACATACCAGGTCCAGTTGGAATCCGGCGTGAAAAACTTGCATTCCACGATCTTTTCCTCCAAGGGCGTGTCCTCGGTGGAATAGAGCTTCGCCAGCCTTTCCCGGATCTCTTTGGTCAACAGCTTCATGCGCTTTTCGCCTCCTCCCGCCTTCCTTCCAAAACCTCTGTCCGGCCGATCCGGGAAAGCTCTGCCCTCCAGGCCTTGTGCTTGGCCCAGCAGACCGGCCCCATGTTGTGGCGCAGGGATTCCGTGTTGGAGATTTCCTTCCCGCAGACTTCGCAGAACTGCATTCGACTCGCCTCCCCTACTCGATCTCGACGTACTCGCTCATGATGACCAGGGCTTCCTCGTAGCTTCCGCAGCTGAAGACCCTTTGCTGCATGGCCTTGGCCTCCTCCACCCGACCCGCCTTCTTCAAGGCCCTGGAGCAGATGCCGATAAGGTTGAACACGTTCCCGTCCTCGCCGACCAGTTGCACGACCGGTTTCCTCGACATTGCCGATCTCCTCCTCTCTAGAAATGGCCCTTCGAAAAGGGCTCACAACGCTCACAAACGGCTTCGGACGATTCAGTCCCTGGGATCGAAGAAGTCCTCCTCGTCCAATCCGGCTTCCTGGTCCTCCCCGCCCATCTCGACCTCGACCTTGACGATCCTTCCATCCTCCTTTGTGCCGTAGACCGGATAGCTGCCATCCCCCCAGCCGGTGGAAAAGGCAACCGCCAAGTCGTCGAAGACCTGGCCTCCACCCTGGACGGATAAACTCTTCAGGCAGCACTCCGCGTAGTGGTTGTCCGGTTTGAAATTCAGGTCGAAGGGGCCATCCTTCCAATCCTTCAGGTAGCAGGGATCCACCAGAATCAATTGGCCGGAGTCCACGGACACGTGGCCCAGCAGGAAACGCTTGCCTTCCTCTTCCATTGCAATCTCCTCCTTTCGATTTGCGGGCATGAAAAAAGCCGCCCCCTCCCTTTCGGAAGAAGCGGCTCATGGGCGAAACTGGCTCACAACGCTCACAACAGGACCTTTGACATAGAAAGGGCCCTGGCTCTTCGCAGCCAAGGCCTTTCATAAAAGGAGGTGAAACGAAGAAGTTTCACTGGCACTTTCTTTTTACTCCTGCCCATCTCTGCCAGCATCAGCGAAATTACGTATTTGACCCGGCCACGCTTTTCCCAACAACCTTCGGACACAAAAAAGACCCCGGCAAGGGGGTTACAGCCGAGGTCTTCGAAAGTGAAAGGAGGCAACTTGCCTGCTTGATAGTCACAGGATACGCTTCTCCTTTCTTTGCTACCTCGCGTGAATCACCCATTCCAAGCTAGGCGTTTTTACTGAATCCGCTCCCTTCCTGTGCCCAAACTAGGGGATTCCCCGATAGACAAGCGGTGCAATTGCTGTTTCATTGGATGGGAAAGTTGCCCCATTGAAAGGGAGGCGCATCCAGTTGGGAACCTATGAGGAAGGCAAAACGACCTTCATCCGAGACCTTGTCCTTGATTTTCTCGAAGCCGCCCGGCTTGCCCAAATGCCCATCTGCCCGAAAGACCTCTTCACGGAACTGCTGGAAGCCCCCCACAAGCCCGGTTCCCTGCCTGCAGGGCATATGGCGGTCTATTCCTTCTTCTGGAAGGGGCAATGCCTGAAGGTCGGCAAGGTGGGATCCAACAGCAACGCCCGGTACCTCAGCCAGCACTACAACCCGAAATCCTCCATGAGCAACCTGGCCGCCTCGCTGTTGAAGGCTTCGCAGGAGATGGGGCTGCAGGATCTTGACGAACACAACGTGGCTGATTGGATCAGGGAAAGGACGGACCGGGTCAACTTCATCCTGCCGTCCAAGGTGGGGGTGCCGGTGCTGAACCTGCTGGAAGCCTTCCTGCAGTGCAGGCTCAATCCCAGGTTCGAGGGGTTCGAGAGCCAGAGGGCAAGATAAGGCTCACAACGCTCACAATCTTGTCATCCGGGTCCGTTTCGGCAACAGGCTGTTCACGGGGCTGGCCTTGCCATGGTTGTCCTTCAGGTCGTCCTTCGTAAGGGCTAGGTATCGTTTGGTCATGTCGAGGTTGGCGTGGCCCATGATCCTCTGCAGGGCGAAGATGTTGCCCTCGTTTCTCAGGAAGTTCAGGGCGAACACATGCCTCAGGTCATAGGGGCGGATCTTGGTCCTCAGCTGCTTGGAATACTTCTTGTTCATCTTCATCCCCCAGGAGTTCGGCCTCATGGGAGTCCCCTCCCAGTTGGCGAAGATCGGACAAAGGTCTCCCCACTTTTGGGGCCTTCCGTCCAACAGCCTACCGATGGCCTCGGCGGTGATTCTGGAGATGGGTAGGGTCCGGGAAACTCGGGTCTTGGCGTTCTCGGCCCTGACGGTGACTTCCAGCCCCTTCAGGTTCACGTCCTTGGGCAGAAGAGTGAGGGCTTCCCCCGGCCGGATTCCGGTGTCCAACGAAAGCAGGAACAACGAGTAGTCCCTCAACCCCGTGTAGGTGTTCTGGTCCGGCAGCTTCAGCAGTTTCTTGATCGCTTCCATTGGGATATCGACGATCCGCCCTTCCTCCTTCTTCTGCTTGAACTTCGCCAAGGGGTTTGTCGTGTAGGCCCCCTCCTCCTCGATGCACCAGTCGACGAAGGCCTTCAGGTAGATCAAGTACAGGTTGTAGGTCGCGGGCCCCATCTTCCGGGCAAAGAACTTGAGCAGACAGGGGTTGAGATTTGCCTCCTCCCAGGCTTGCGGGTAGATGCGGTAGAAGAACCCGATGTGCTGGCGATAATCCAAAATGGTCTGCTCGGAACGTCCCTGGGCGGTCTTGAAGTCGATGAGCCTATCCAGGGCCTCCTCCCAGGTGGATGCTTCATGGCGCTGGAAACGCAGGACGTTGGTGGGTCTGGACATGGTGTCCCCTCCTCCTTTCGAAAGAAAAAGGGCACTTCCTGGCCGTGAATGACCGGGAAATGCCCTTTATTAGTTTAATAATATATATCTGAAAGGAGGCTCTAAGGGGCCTTACTCGCTAGAATGTCCAGAATATCCCCAGGTTGTCTAGCGACCGCCCACCCCCATTGCCCAAATCCTCCATGAGCGTTGACGGCCTGGGTCCACTCCTCGAGATAATTCCGCTTTACCTTGTCCTGTTCCGTATCTTGTCCCTTGGTCTCCAACACGAGCATATCGCCATTTTTCAATCGGATAAGGAAATCCGGTCTGTATTTACGCACAACCCCGCGGTAGATATAGAGAATTTCGAACCCTAGGTGATCGTTTTTTGCCCAAGCAGACACGTTTTCGCTTTCATCCAGGGCGAATGCGTCCGCCGCCTCCCAGGTGCTGTCAAAAACGCACACGTTGATGTGGGATTTGTTGGTTCTCTGACAGGGTTTTCCCGTGTACCAGGTTCGCATCTCACCTGTAGACCGGATTGGGTGATCGCGGTCCAAGACCAATTCCAACCTTTCCGTGTTTTCTTGCCTGACTGCCACTACCACATGCTGCACAACTCGGGACATGTTGAGGGTGATGATCAGCCTCCGGCTCAATTCGTCCTGATAAAAAAGCTGAGGATGGATGACGATCTTCCCCGACCGGATAAACCGTTCAACGATCTTGACCAACTGGGCTAGCAAGACCTCACGATTCCCTTTCCAGGTGTGTTTCATCTGATCAAACACATCACGGGCCGTCTCGAAAATAATGCGTTGGGTCCGAAATTCGAGGGCCAATTTCTCGAGTTCAATCCTGTTGATCTTGGTCCAATCCGGTTTTCCTGCAAGGACCGGTGCGATTTCTGCCACTTTCGCCGTCTGGCTGGCGTCGAGTTCCAGAATAGGAACCTTGGACCAGTCCATAGTCAGCTTGGGCTGGTAAACCCGCTCGATCCGAACGACATTCGGCCAAGAGATTTCAAACTCTAGCTTCGCTGGATCCGGTTCAACAGCAGTCTTAGGGGTTGGTGGCGGGGGAGGACCGTCTTGCCCCCCTTCGTGGGGAAGAAACGTGAAAGGCACGCCAAAAATGTTGACATATTCAGGGTCGAACAGCTCGGTCTCCTCTCCCGTAAAAGGGTCTGGGGTTTTACTGACTTCGTAGGAGGTTCGACGCAATCCCCGACCTACCACCTGCTCACAAAGCAGTTGCGACGAAAAAGCACGCAATCCCATGATATGGGTGACTGTTTTCGCGTCCCAGCCCTCTGACAGCATCCCAACTGAAATGACATTCTGGATTTGCTCACCAGGCTGACCAACTTTTCCAACCGTATCGACCGTGGATCGTAAGAGTTCGGCCTGTTCCGTCTTGCTCAGCTTTCGCGCTTTTTGTGTGGTTTTTTCCTCTGATTCCTCGTTCTCATTTCCGTCCTCGGTTTCAGGTACCGCTTTGACCTCTTCCTTCTCTTCCGCTGCTTGCAGCACCTTTGAGTCGATGTGCAGGATGCGATCAGGATCACAGAGTTCATCGATATGGATGCGCTTCGTATCGAAGGCATGCTTCACTCGTGCGGCTGTTTCCGTCCGGTTGCAGACCGTGATCAAAACCGGAGGGGTTGAAATTCCTGCATCTCTCCAAGCCTTCCAAGCTTCCCGCCAGTCATAGCCCAAAAGGTAAAATGCGTTGATCACAAGATCGGGTAAAGGTTCTTCCGGTTGGGCCGAACGGTTTAGGTCGACTTTCACGTCGGGATCGTTGTAAAGGTGATAGAACTTGGACTGATAGCTTTTCGCATCAGGCAGGGCGTCGGTTCGAACCACGACGCGAGGGGTTTTCACCAACCCGGACTCGATCGCGTCATTCAGGCCAAAGTCGCTCACGATCCAGCTGAACAAGGCTTCTTCACTGCTCTTTTTTCCAGATGGCGTGAACGGGGTGGCGGAGAAGTCGTAACACTTGAGGATATTCCGCGTCCGGTGAATTCGGTCTAGCCCGCCAATCCATACCGTCGCTTCCTCGGCGCTATCCTTGAGGTCTCTCTGACGCAGGTATTTCCCTTCTGATTCCCAATTGACCCGCCAGGCATGATGCGCTTCATCGTTGATGACAAGGATATTCGATGCCTTGGACATTTCCCCCAGGACTCCACGAGTGTAGGCTTCGTCACTCTTCACGCCTCGCTTGTCCACGCTTCTCCGCTTTTGGACCTGTTCGGCGCTTTCCCAGGCAAGTGCATGCCAATTTCGGATCAACACTTTCCCTTGGCGCAGTTTATCGAGCAGGGAGGTCGGAACCACGTCGAAAGCGTTGTAATAATCCCCCTCTGCCGTCAAGCCTAAAACTTCGAGACGTTTCCTCACGGTCAATCCCGGAGCGACAACCAGGATGTTTTTGGAGAACCGTGCATCTTGCGGGGAGGTCACCTTGTTCAGGATATGCCAGGCGATGACCATAGCCATCACGATGGTTTTCCCTGATCCCGTCGCCATCTTGCAGCATTCGCGCAAAAAGCCGTTGCCGTTGCCGTGAATTTCGATACCCACCCGTTCCGATGCCGGAGCCTCGTTCAACCAGATGAGGGTTTCCATCGCCTCCAATTGGCAAAAGAAGAACCGCTTCTCCCGTTCCGGGTCTCTCCAGTGTTCTAGAAGCCTTTTCGTGATACTGGTTACGCCCGGATACCCGGCCTCCCGCCATTTCTTCAGCCGTGGGCGTATCTGGTTGACCAGAGGGATTTCTACGAAAATCCCTGGGTCGTCAAAGGTCTTCGATTCTCCCGAGGCAACGACATACCCGGCTGGCCGCCGTCCTTCCACCAAGTCGAAGGTGCGCGTTTCCCGATCATATCTCCAATGGCGTTTCGGCTCCTCGTAGGGAGAGTTGATGATAAGCGGGCCAATAACGGGGCTTTCCATCAGTCCACCTCAAGGATCTTTAGGCTTTCAATACCCCTGTCGTCAACGATCTTGACCGCAATTCTCTTGTGTTCTCCAAGTTTGAATGGGAGTGATACTGTCCCACGATAGGCTTCGATCAGGTCCTGGTCGATTTCAGCCTTGAGGTTTTTTGCCAATTTCGCCCAGCCTTCATTTTCGTCCGCCATGGGGAAGAAAACCTGGTGAGGGTAGAGGCTGCGCCCGTCGTAGTCCGTATCGAGCAACCAAACAGCGATCCTGTTCTGGCCACCCGACTCGATCTGCCCGTTCTTAGGGTTGTAGTAGTCAAATCCGTGCACCGAAACCACGAACTTGCCCTTATCTTCCCCCTTAGAGATGCGCTCGACGTGGACGTCCGGCTGGCCAATGAGCCAGAATGATTCGTTGCTCGACCGTTTTTTCTTCAAGTCATCGGTCAGAAGGTCCGCATTCATCTGTGCTTTGAGGAGCGTGACGCCCGGCCAGTTCGTCTCGTCGATGTCCTTGGCGGCTTCAGGGTCGAACTGGAAAGCCGCGAAAACGACGATCTTTGGCTTGGGGACCAGCTTCTGAGCCTCATCGATAGTCTGAGCAACCTGCCTTTGTTCCAGAGGGGCATGCTCCGGGCCGAAAGAGATCACGACACGCTCTGCTTTGGCATCTTTGGTTTCCCCGTCGGCATGGAGCCATCTTAAACCGGGAAGCGGTTCGAGCCGACTGAAGTCGATGGTTTGCCCACCTTTACCCCTGATGCCTGTACGGAGGAGTTCATCACGCCATTCCCCCTGCCGCAGGGTTTCCCCAGAGCGAGCTATTGAAAGATCTGCAGGCTGAGGTTCGGGCTCGAGTACTTCATCTGGAGACTTCACCGCAGGAGCGGGAACGGCTTCCACTGTGAAAGGACCTGAGACCCGGAGTTTCTTTCTGTCAACGAAAGGCTGGTCATAGAGCGTTTCCTGGTCTGCGTTTCTCGAAATTGCCGCGTCGATTTCTTCTTGCCTTTTTCGACGAAGATCCCACCACACATCGAGCGTCTTCACCGCAGCTGTGGGCCAGGCATCACCGGCTTCTCTAGGGATTTCCCATTCCTTCCAGGATTGTTTCAGTAGGGCATTCAAGCGCTCTCGCAAGGGCTCCAGCTTCTTCTGCCATTTTTCATGGATACCCTCGATCTCTTGATTGTTGGCTATGGATTTCAGCGTGATGTGAGGAACGGTCTTGTATTTAAAGCCGCTTCCGACACCTTCTTCTGGATGGGCCAGTTCGTAGTAGTCAAAGACGGCGGTCATCAGGCGCTGCTTTGCGAGCGTAAGTGCGACACGGGAGGTGTCGCAGGTGATCCAACGCCTGCCCCACTGCTCCGCAACGAAAGCGGTCGTACCAGATCCGCACGTTAAATCCAAAACCAAATCACCCGGATCGGTGGTCAGTAGAAGGCAGCGGGCTATCACTTGTTCAGTAGTTTGGACAGCATATATTTTTTTATATGAGACTCCAACTTCAAGCCATAAGTTTGTTATTTTGCTATACGGAAAATCATCAAAAAAGAGACGGTATCCCAAACTACTACCATCCACATCGATTCTTTCTGTTTTAGTAAGTAAATCCATTTTCAACTTATCAACAACCCAAGAGCCCTTACTCGGTGGAGAATAGGTTTTTCCTCTGAATTCATAAGAAAAATCTGAATTTGCGCTGTAGGAAGGAGCTATCAACGAAAAATAACGGAAGTAACGAGTTCCCTTTGGATGTTCTTGTGAACGAAACTTATTTGTCGAAATCTTTTTTATTTCACCATTTGGTAATTTACAGTATTTCCAATGAGATGTTACCTCGTCCATGTATTGGTACAAATGCCTATATTTGATTGATTGTCTACTTTTTGAATAAAACAAAATATGATCATTCATAGTTTCGATGTATTTAGCACCAAGGGGAAGACTCTTTTTCCTAAATATTATTTCTGCAATAAAGTTTTCTTCTCCAAACACTTCCCCCAAAAGAAGTCGAACATATGAAACATTTTCAGCATTAATTTGAACCATAATGCTACCGCTTTCAGTTAAAAGTTCACGAGCCAGCAGAAGTCTGTCGCGCAGATAGGTAAGGTAAGAATGGATGCCTAACTCCCAGGTATCACGAAACGCGCGAATCTGCTCCGGCTCGGAAGTCAGGTCGTCATCCTTGCCATCCTTAACATCGCGTTTGTTGATGAAGGGTTGGAAATTTGAGCCATACTTAATGCCGTAAGGCGGGTCGATATATATCATCTGGATCTTCCCCGCCATCCCTTCCTTTTCAAGAAGAGAATTCATGACAAGCAAGCTATCTCCAGCGACTAGGCGATTCGTCCAACCATGCTTGTGCCTATAAAACTCAACGGCACTTCTTAGAGGTTCTTTTCGTTCTTCGGCGAACAAGGAGAGCTGACTTGACGCCTCTTCCCCTTGGGTTTTTCGAACACTTTCGATAATCGTGCGGGGATCAATACGCTCATGGACGTGCAAAGAAACTGTCGGCACTTCGAACGAAAGGTGTTCAGCCTTGCCAGCCCAGTCTAACTGCGGATCGAGATGGGGATCGTACTGGTAGGTTGTTTTCTTCTCTCCCGAGTCAGAATCGGTCTCAGGAGTTACCAGGCCAACCGGAGGGTTATTGATACGTTCTTTGTCTCGGTGTTCGTATGACTCGATCGGCTTTCCACCTTCGGATTTCTTTTGTTTCGCCACGATGAGGTCCCTCCCGCCACAAACTCGCCTTTAATTCACTATGCACGTTCGATTATAAACCCGGCATGAGATTGTTCACAGCAAAGGGTATCCTCGGGAAGCGACAACATAGGACGGCGCTTCTCTTAGCGAGGTAGACCAACCCCCGCTGCCCATCTTCTCGATACACCCGTTATTTCGCCGTATAACCCGTGCAACTTCCCAGGTGGTACATATTGGGTCGGATAGGAACCATCGACTCGATAAAACCGTTATATCGGGGTAGTCAGTCCACATCAACATAGGATGGAGGCATAAGGCTTAATTTAGGCGGGGCTTGTCATCTTTTCAGGGATTCTGCACTAGGAAGTCCGCCCCGTGAAAAATGGGAAAAATGGCAAGTTGGAGCAACTTTTACCGCTCAACCAGCAGTATTCTTTCCGGTTACTTTCTTTGCGCCCAACAGTCATTCAGTACATCAGGCAATTCCCGATAGACAAAACCCTAAATTAGGGAGAATATTAATACTTAAAGAAAAATCACAGTTATTGCTAGTGTCCTAGAGAGAACGATCGAGGAAAGGCACGGGAAATTCTTATAGACAGGCCTTGAGAAGCATTCCGAGAGGTGATATTTAATGGCTTTGATTAAGTGTCCTGAATGCAACAGAGAAATTTCTGACAAGGCGCCTGTTTGCCCACATTGCGGAATAGTTTCGCTAAACAAGCCCGCTCCCGCTAAAACTCAAGTCAACACTACTCAAACCACACCGACTAAAGCTCCATCTACCCCCACCTCGCAAGCAGAAATCCCCATCTTCGGAATAATCGCTGTCATCTTAGGTGGGGCTTCAGCCATAATGCCCTATTTTGCCGCCGTTTTCTTGGTTCCTGCTGCTTTTATTGGAGGAGTAATTGCCCTTTTCAAGCATCAAAAAATGCTGGGTACCGCTGCGATCATTCTTGCAGCTATCGGCCTTATGGGCATCTTCACGGTTCAAACCAAAATCAACGAAATAGGCAAGGTGTTTGAAAGCACCAACCAAAATTCAAGCATAAGCCAGGAACAACCAGAAACCCTGCCCATCGTTACGCTTGCCGAATATAACGCAGTGAGAGATGGCTTTACCTATGAGGAAGCTGCAAACATCATCGGTGACCCGGGTGTTGAAGTTAGCCAATCAGAGATAGGGGAGTACAAGACTGTTATGTATTCGTGGGACAACGAGGATGGATCGAGCATGAACGCTATGTTCCAGAATGGGTCTTTGGTCAGCAAGTCGCAATTTGGATTAAAATAACAGAAGATGAAAAAACGGAAGAAAAGCCAAGGATGCTTTACGGCTAGGGGAATACAATGATGTGTGAAAATACCGTACACCCCTTCTAACCTCCCCTGCCCGCTCACACAAACAAAAAGAGGACCTCCCCATCCAGGGAGGTCCTCTCAATCATTCAGTTCGAAGCCGGTTCTTCCGGCTTCTCTCCTAAGCGTTCCGCGTCCTATCGAACGATCTTGCCGTTGACGATTTCGCGCAGCCCGCGTTCCGTGCGGAGCATGACCCGTTCTACGAACAGCCCGTTGCTCTGCTCCGCCGCTTCGAAACGGCCTTCCGGCGTGAACCAGAAGGGCGCTCCGCTGACGAACACTAGCTTGTTTCCCATGCGTTTTTTCCTTGCCTTTCCTTGCAGATTCCGATCACCGACGGCGCGCAATGCAGGATGTCTCGGTTCCATCGTGATTGTGTGGAAGGGATGCGCCGCCAAAACAAAAAAGGCCTTCCGGGGTTTTCCCAGAAGACCTTGACGTTTTTCTGGATTGCCTGAACTCATTATAGCATATGGTTTAGAAAATTGGAGGCGGCACCCGGATTCGAACCGGGGGTGAAGGATTTGCAGTCCTCTGCCTTACCACTTGGCTATGCCGCCCCAAAAACAAAAATGGAGCGGAAGACGGGATTTGAACCCGCGACCCCAACCTTGGCAAGGTTGTGCTCTACCCCTGAGCTACTTCCGCTCGTCCGCTTTGAAAAGATGGTGGCGGGACCCAGAGTTGAACTGGGGACACGCGGATTTTCAGTCCGCTGCTCTACCAACTGAGCTATCCCGCCGCTTCTGACGGAGAGAATCTTTATGTTGGCGGGGCTGACGAGACTCGAACTCGCGACCTCCGGCGTGACAGGCCGGCGCTCTAACCGACTGAGCTACAACCCCGCATCAACTCTGATTGCCAAATTGCGATTGCTCTTATTGGTGGGCGAAACAGGGTTCGAACCTGTGACCCCCTGCTTGTAAGGCAGGTGCTCTTCCGCTGAGCTATCCGCCCGAACGCGAGGGATAGTATATCCGGCCTTCAAAAACCTGTCAACACGTCCTTACGGTCAATCCGCTCCGCTCCCAGAATGCCCTGAGGGCATCGTCCACCTGGTCGAAGTCGATAAGGAAGGCATCGTGTCCCTCGTCGCTTTCGATCTCGTCGTAAAACGCCATGACCCCGGCCTTTTCCGCAAGTTCGACCAGCTCTTCCACCTGCCATGTGGGGAAAAGCATGTCACTGGAGATGCCGACCGCCAAAAGGTGCTTGCCCGCGATACGGGAAAGGGCGGATTCCGCCCCTCCCCTTCCCGCTCCGACGTCGTGGCGATCCATGGCTCGCGTCAGGTAGACGTAACAACCCGCATCAAAGCGGCGGACCAATTCCTCGCCATGGTGGTGGAGGTAAGACTCGACCTGGAACTGCCCCGACCAGTCGCTCAGGTCTCCGTTTCGGAGTTGCCTCATCCATCTCTGGGTAAAGCAGTTTTCGCTCTTGTAGGTGATCATCGCCAGCATGCGGGCCATCGCCAAGCCTTTCGCCGGTATAGGGCCTCCGTGGTAGCGGCCGTTTTTCCAGTTCGGGTCGGCAAAGATGGCCTGCCTCTGGACCTCGTTGAAGGCGATAGCCTGCGGGTAAAGGTGTGCAGGGGCTCCGATCACCACGATCCGGTCCACCGCCTCGGGATAGAGGATGGCCCATTCCAGGGCCTGCATCCCGCCCAGGGATCCCCCCACGATTCCCCCGATCCGGGGAAACCCGAGCCTGTCCAGGGCCGCCTTCTGGGCATTAACGATGTCCCTCACGGAAAAGAGGGGAAAGTCCATTCCCCAGGGTTGCCCCGATGCCGGGTTGATCGAAAGGGGAGAAGTCGATCCGTAAGGGCTGCCCAGCATATTGAAGCAGTAAACGCACAGGTGGTTCGTGTCGATGGCCTTGTGGCGCCCCACGACAGGCTCCCACCAGGGCTGGGGCTGACCGGGCAGGGGCTCTCCCGTCACCCGGTGGCTTCCGGTCAGGGCATGGCAAACGACAACGATATTGCTCCCGTCGGGTTCTGGAGTGCCGTAACGGGCATACACCTGGCGAACGTTTTCCAGGACTCGACCCGATTCGAGTTCGAGAGCGGGCAGCTCGACAAAGCCGATGATTTCATCTGGATGGTCTGTCATGGGAAGTCCTCCCCGTTCGAGCCGCACTTTCGAGGGCCCTGCCGAGGTCATCAAGAAGGTCGTCCGCGTCTTCGATTCCGATGCTGAGACGGATCAGGCCGTCGTCGATCCCGGCTGCCTTCCGGTCTGCCGCTGAAAGCTGGCCGTGGGTCGTGCTGGCCGGGTGAAGCGCCATGCTGCGGGAATCACCCAGGTTGGCCACGGAAGCGAAAAGCTCCAGGGATTCCAGGAAGGTCCTCCCCGCATCGACCCCGCCTTTGATGCAGAAGGCGATCATGCCGCCACACCCATCGGGGAGGTACAGCCTGGCCAACCCGTGCTGGGGATGGCTGGCAAGCCCGGGGTAACGCACCCACTCGACCTGGGGATGGTTCTGGAGGAAAGCCGCGACCTTGAGCCCGTTTTCGCTGTGCCGCGCCATCCGCAGCGGAAGGGTGGCCAGGCCCAGGTGCAGGAGGTAGGCGTTGAAGGGGGAAAGGCATCCCCCGAGGTCCCGGAGGATCGAGCAGCGGATCTTGGCCGAAAGAGCGGCCCGGCCGAAACGGTCCGAGAAGACGAGCCCATGGTAGGAAGCATCCGGCGCAGTCAGGGCCTCCCACTTTCCTGACTCTTTCCAGTCAAGGTTGCCGCCGTCGACGATGGCTCCCGCGATGACGTGCCCGTGGCCGGAGAGATACTTCGTGGCGGAATGGATGACGATGGAGGCCCCCCATTCGATGGGACGGCAGAGGGCCGGGGATGCGAAGGTGTTGTCCACCACTAGGGGAATTCCGTTATCCCTTGCGATTTCGGCGAGCCCCTCAAGGGGGGCCACGTTCATCACAGGGTTCCCGATCGTTTCCGTGATGATGCAGCGGGTTTTCGGCGTAACCGCCTTCTTCACTTCGTCAAGGTCGTCGGTTTCGACGATCGAGCTCGACACTCCCATCCGGGAGAAGAAGTTCCGGAGAAGGGTCAGGGTTCCGCCGTATAGCCGCCTTCCGGCGACGACATGATCCCCTTCCGAACACAGCGCTGCCAGGACATGGGTGAAGGCGGCCTGCCCCGAAGCGGTGGCCACGCAGTCCACGCCTCCCTCCAGCGAGGCGAGCCCCTGCTCGAAGGCGGCCACGGTGGGATTGGAGATCCGCGAATAGATATGCCCGGGTTCTTCCAGCTCGAAAAGTCGCATCGCCATTTCGGGGGAGTCGAACCGGTATCCGGCCGTCATGTAGACGGGCAGCCCGAAAGACCCGGTGGCGCTGTCGTGGCTCCACCCGGCATGCAGGGCCCTGGTCATCATTCCCATCTTTTCTCCCGTTTTCCGCGTCATGGCAATGCACCTCCAAAAAAATGGCCCCTTCCTCAAGAGGAAGGGGCTCACTAAGATCTTCCTCTCCTATCAAGCAGCGCGATCGCTGCCGGTCTTGGCACCACACCCCGGAATTCGGGCAGGTTGCCGGGCTTCATCGGGCCGTTCCCTCCGCCGCTCTGGATAAGAGTTTGCCTGGAACTGTTTTTAAGGTTCAGCGTAAATTGGAAGAGATTCTATGATGCAGGGCTTCGCCTTGTCAAGAGGTTCGATTCGCGAAAAACCGGGAGGCGTTGCCTCCCAAAAGGTCCTCAACCTGCTCTTCCGCCAAGCCGGATGCCTGGATATGGCTGTCGTAGCGGGGCCATTTCAAGATCGGGAAGTCGCTCCCGAACAGGATTTTGTTCCCGACGCCCGCGGCCCAGGCGGCCTTGAGGACAGCCGGCCCATAGAGGAAGGGGAGGGCCGCCGTGTCGTACCAGGCATTTTGCAGGGCTGTGGACATTCCGGGCATCAGTTCGTAGAGCCAGAGTCCTCCGCCCATGTGGGCGAACACGACCTTCAGTTCTGGGTGATTGGCACAAAAGATCGCGGCTTCCTTCGGCCCGACGGTCCCTTTCCCCGGGTAGTCGTGCCCCACGGGTTCGGCCGTGTGGAGAACGACCGGAAGGCCTGCCTCGTGGCAGGTCCCGGCAAGCCGCCAGGTCTGCCGGATATCCGATAGGTCGAACCCCTGCCCTTCGGGAAAGAGTTCCCCTACTCCCCAGAGCCCCTTTTCCCTGCAACGCAGGATTTCCTCCTCGGCCCCCCTCGCGAGGGGAGGAACGACGGCAAACCCCTTCACGCGGCCGGGATGCCGGGCCTGGAAGTCGATGACGGCATCGTTGCACTCCCTGCAAAGCCCCAGGTCCCGGAAGGCAAAACCGAAGGCCCAGCTTTCGCTGATTCCCGCTTCGTCCATTGCGGCCAGGGCATCTTCGGCGGTCGCCCATCGGTGAACCTTCCCGCGGGCCAGCTGCCCGAAATAGGGTTCGGTTTCGGCGATCCTTTCCCAGTCCCGGATCACCTGCGGGGGGTAAATATGAACGTGGCAGTCGACTTTTCTCAACCGTCTGCACTCCCTTCGGGAGAAGCCGTCTTCCGGATCTGGGCGATATTGTCCATGATACGCCTTGTGGTCTCGGGGCGGTTCATCGTGTAAAGGTGGATCCCGTCCACGCCGGCGGTCAACAGGTCGACCACCTGGTCGGTCGCGTAGGCCACGCCCGCTTCGGCCAGGGCTTCCGGAGAATTCCCGTACCGGGCCATGATGCGGGTGAACCGGGGCGGAAGCGAAGCCCCGCACAGGGAAACGATGCGCTGGACCTGCCTTGCATTCAGGACGGGAAAGATCCCGGCAACCAGGGGAACGGTGATGCCCTTCTTCTCAGCCGCGTCGCGGAAGCGGTAAAAGAGGTCGTTGTCGAAAAACAGCTGAGTCATCAGGAAATCGACACCAGCGTCCACCTTCATCTTGAGGTAGTCGAGATCCTTCTGGGGGTCGACACATTCCACGTGGCCTTCAGGGTAGGCGGCCCCACCGATGCAGAAGTTCCCGAAATGGTTCTCGCGAAGGTACCGCACGAGGTCGCAGGCATAGGAAAAGCTGCGCTTCGCGTTCTCCTCTTCGCCGGGTTGCGGGTCCCCCCTCAGGGCAAGAATGTTTTGGACCCCTTCTTCCAGGAGATCCTCGCAGATCTCGTCGATCTCTGCCGGCGTATGGGACCGGCAAGTCAAGTGGGCGAGGGCCTCGATCCCGTATCGGTTCTTGATCCGGGAGGCGATCTCGACAGTCCGGTCCCGGCTGGTCCCCCCGGCCCCGTAAGTGACGCTGATGAAGCCGGGAGCGAGATCCTTGAGCGCCTCGATCGTCCGGTAAACGCCTTCGACCGGGGCGTCCGCCTTGGGGGGAAACACCTCGAAGGAAATGACCGGCCCGCTCTTTCGGAAAAGGTCTCGAATGAACACCGTTCATTCCCTCCCTTTCTTCTCGTCGACTAGGCGATCGACAAGCCTCGACGCCTCGATCGCATCCAGGGCGTAACCGTCCGCACCGGCATTTTCCGCAAACTGGGCGCTCACGGCCGCCCCCCCGAGGATGAAGCGGCACGGCAGGCCTCGGGCCTTTCCCGTCCGGACCACGTCTCCCATCTTCTCCACGGTGGTGGTCATCAGGGCGGACAGTCCCACGATATCGGCCTTTTCCCTGACGGCCGCATCAAGGATCGTTTCTGCCGGAACGTCCTTCCCCAAATCGACAACCTTGTACCCCCGGCTTTTCAGGACCATCGCCACGACGTTCTTCCCAAGATCGTGAAGGTCGCCTTCCACGGTGGCCAGCAGGACCGTTCCCCGGGGTTCGAGCGTCGCCCCTCCCGAGAGGAGGTGATCCTCGGCGAGGCGGCAAACGGCCTGGGCAGCCTCGGAAGAGGCCAAAAGCTGGGGCAGGAAAAAATCCCCGCACTCGTAAAGGCGCCCCACCTCCTCGAGAGCCGGTAGCACCTTCTCCTGGATCAGGCTCATCGGAGCTTTCCCTTCCTCCAGGAAGGCCTTTCCGGCGGCCAGGGCGCTTTCCGTTTCGCCCCGGACGATCGCTTCGCCGACTTCAGGGCTGGAAGGAGCCTTGACGGCTTCCCGTGCGAGAGAGAGATCTTCCTTCCCGGTCAAGGCCGCGATATACCGCTTGGCGCCTGGATCCCTCCCTGCCAGGGCATTGCCGGCGGCGACGCCGGACATGAGGTGGGCGTCCAGGGGGTTCGCTATCACGGCATCGAGCCCTGAAGCCATCGCCATGGCAAGAAAGGTCCGGTTCAGGAGGGCCCTGTTGGGTAGCCCGAAGGAAATGTTGCTGATCCCCAGGATGGAGCGCGTTCCGATCAAAGCGAGTCCGCGCAGGCTTTCAAGGGTCACTTGCGCGTTCCGCTCCCCGGCTCCGAGGGCCAGGGTAAGGGGGTCGATGAAAAGAGCCTTCCTTGGAAGCCCGATGGCCTCGGCCGCCTCGGCCGCCCGGGCCGCCAGGGCAAGCCGCCCCTTCGCATCATCCGGGATCCCCTTGTTATCCATCGTCAGGACGACGATCGCGGCCCCCGTTTCGCGCGCGACACGCAGCCCTTTTTCCAGCGCCTTAGGCTCGCAGGTCACTGAGTTCAGCAAGGGAATCCCCGCGATCCCCCTCGCAACCGCTTCGAGGATGAGCGGGTCGTCGCTGTCGATCGAGACGGGCAGAGGGGTGGCAGCTTCGACGGCCGAGACCGCCGAATGCATCAAGCTAAGCCGGTCCTGACCGGGCAGGCCTCCGTTGACGTCGATGACGCCGGCTCCGGCTTCCGCCTGGAGGCGTGCTTCCTCCCTCACAAAAGCCCATTTGCCGGCGATCATGGCCTCACGCAGGGGCCCCTTCCGCGAGGGATTGATCCGCTCCCCCACGATCAGCAGGGGCTGCCCCGTTCCACAGGCGGCGATCCGGGTTCTTCCGGCCAGGAAAGTCTCTCTTCTGGACATGCCGCCCAGGGGGGATTGCCCGGCGACTCTTTCGCAGAGGGCGCGGACGTGGGATGGCGTGGTGCCGCAACACCCGCCGATGACGGCAGCCCCTGCCCCCGCCAGTTTCTTGCAGGCTTCCGCGAACGGTTCCGGGGCGAGCCAGTCCCCGTCAGCGGGAACGCCCGCGTTGGGATAGACGAAAACCGGCAGCGACCCGGTCTGTCGAAGGCGAGCGACGGTCTCGACGTAAGCCTCCGGCCCCACTCCGCAGTTTGCCCCCACCCCCGAGGCCCCAATCGCCTCGGCCCAGGCCATGGCGACTTCAGGAGGGGTCCCGGTCATCGTGCAGCCGTTGCGGTCAAAGGTGAAGCTCACGACAAAAGGCAGACCGCCGCCCGCCTGCTTGATCGCCATGACGGCAGCTTTGGCCTCTTTCAGGTCGATCATGGTTTCAACCAGGAAGAAATCGGCCCCGCCTTCCCTCAGTCCCTGGACCTGCGGAAGGAACGAAGCGACGGCCTCGTCGAAGGAAAGGTCCCCGACGGGCTCCACGAGGCGTCCGATCGGGCCGATGGATCCTGCCACGAGGGCTTTTCCGGTTGAGGCCTTCCGTGCGATCTCTGCAGCCTGGCGGTTGATCTCCCTGGCCCGCCCGCCGAGACCGCGGTGCGAAAGCTTGCCGACCGAGCCGCCGAACGTGTTGGTCTCGATCACAAGAGCCCCGGCTTCAACGTAGGCCTCGTGGATCCCGCGGACCGCATCCGGGTTGACGAGGTTCATCTCTTCCGGTAGCAGGGGAAGGCTCCAGCCGGCCTCCGCCAGCATCGTCCCCATGCCCCCATCGAGCATGACGACCGATTTTTTCTCACTTAGCCATTTAACCAGGTCCAACACCGCTCTTCCCTCCCCCGTTTTCGTCCCCGGCATGCGCCACTCGGGATGGTTTGTTTTAAGAAAGCATCATAACGGCAGTTCGCCCCAAGAGCAAGCAAAAAAAGGACGGCCCGGAGGGCCGTCCTTTGAGGTGAACCGATTGGAGGCGGACTACTTGATCTCGACTTCGGCTCCGGCTTCGACGAGCTTCTTCTTGATCTCTTCGGCTTCTTCCTTCGAAGCGCCTTCCTTGACGGGCTTCGGCGGGTTGTCGACGAGTTCCTTGGCTTCCTTCAGGCCGAGGCTGGTGATCTCGCGGACGACCTTGATCGTGCCGATCTTGTTGGAGCCGGCGCTCTTCAGGATGACGTCGAATTCGGTCTTTTCTTCCTCGGCCGGGGCTGCAGCGGCAGCGGCGGCAACAGGCATGGCCATCATGGCCGGGGCTGCGGCGGAAACGCCGAACTTCTCTTCCAGGTCCTTCACCAGCTGGGAAAGCTCGAGAACAGACATCTCTTCAATCGCCTTGATGATTTCTTCGCGGGTCATGGATTTCTCCTCCTTGGGTTATTGGACTTTACGGTGGACGGCTCTCTGCCTGTCCATCACGAGGTTAGGCTGCTTTCTCCTTCTGCTCTTGCACCTGCGACAGGCAGGTAACCAGTCCACGGGCTGGTCCGCTGAGAACGGTGACCAGACCGCGAAGCGGCGCTGCGATCGTGCCCACGACCTGGGCAACCAACTGCTCCCTCGAGGGGAGATCTGCCAGTGCGAAAACCTGGGCCTGGTTCAGGACTTCCTTGCCCATGATGCCGCCCTTCACGATCAGGGCTTCGTTTCCCTTCTCCTTCGAGAAGTCGCGCAGCGCTTTCGCCACGTCGGCGATTTCCCCGTAAACGAGCGTGTAGACGTTCGGGCCGGAAGTCAGTTCGTCCGGTGCCGGGTGTCCCATTTCTTCCAGGGCCAGCCGCATGAGCGTGTTACGGGCAATCTTCATTTCA
Organism: uncultured Synergistaceae bacterium; assembly: GCA_964521575.1. GTDB lineage: Bacteria > Synergistota > Synergistia > Synergistales > 79-D21 > 79-D21. The sequence goes on along the minus strand of CAZFSR010000015.1, from coordinate 2,746 downwards.
CCGCCGGCCTTCCGGATCCGGGAACGGATGTCCGTGATCTTCGCAACGGTGAGTCCCCGGTACTCGCAGACAAACACGGTTTCGGCCTTTCCGAGCATTTCCTTCAGCATCGCGACTTGCTGGACTCGGTATTCTGTCGGCAAAACATTCACCTCCTTCGCCAAGACATGAAAAATCCCCGGACCCACCGGGCCGGGGATTGAAGACATGCGACCGAAACACGACACCTGTCGCGTTCATGCAGTCTATTCCCTGAACCTCAGCGGGCGGAGCATTCTCCATTACGTGCGCACCCGTTGCGCACACCGGCTATCTCTGGTTCGTAGCTTTCAGTTGTAAAGGACCGTTTGCAGCCCGGGCTACTCGACCGCTGCGATTTCCTTCTGGGCCGCGTTCGGGTCGATCCTGATGCCGACGCCCATTGTAGAAGCCACGGAGAAGCTCTTCACGTAAGTTCCCTTGGCAGCGGAAGGCTTCGCCTTCAGGATCGCCTGGAAGAAGGCCCGTGCGTTGTCGTAAAGCTGCTCGGAGGTGAAGGCGGTCTTGCCGATGGCCTTGTGGATGATCCCGAACTTGTCGAGACGGAACTCGACTCGCCCTGCCTTGACTTCCTTGACCGCGTCCGCGACGTCGAACGTGACGGTGCCGGTCTTCGCGCTTGGCATGAGCCCTCGGGGCCCGAGGATCTTGCCAAGCTTGCCGACGGACTTCATCATGTCGGGGGAAGTGATGACGGCGTCGAAATCGAGCCAGCCGCCTTCGATCTTCTGGACCATGTCGTCCGAGCCGATGAAATCGGCACCGGCCTCTTCGGCCTCTTTCAGTTTCTCACCGGTCGTGATGACGAGGACTCTCTTGGTCACGCCCGTCCCGTGCGGGAGGGGCACCGTTCCACGGACCTGCTGGTCGGCCTGGCGGGGGTCCACTCCGAGCCGGATGTGGACCTCGACGCTCTCGTTGAACTTCGCGGTGGCGTTCGTCTTGCAGAGATCGAGCGCTTCGCGGAGCCCATAGAGCTTCTCGCGGTCGACATTTGCCTTGATGGCCTTGTAGCGCTTGCTTTCCTTGCCCATTTCGATAACCTCCCTGTGGTCGTCGTGGACCTTTTCGGCCCTGCCACAACTTCTTTGCCGGTCTAGTCGGCGATTTCGATGCCCATCGACCTCGCGGTGCCCATGATCATCTGCATCGCGGCTTCGACGTCGTTCGCGTTCAGGTCTGCCATCTTCAGCTGGGCGATTTCCCTGACCTGGTTCCTGGTCACCTTCGCAACCTTCGTCTTGTTGGGAACCGCGCTGCCCTTCTCGACCTTCGCCGCCTTCTTCAGCAACACGCTCGCGGGCGGGGTCTTCATGATGAAGGTAAAGCTCCGGTCCGCGTAAACCGTGATCACGACGGGAATGATCATTCCGGGCTGATCGGCCGTCTTCGCGTTGAACTGCTTGCAGAATTCCATGATGTTGACGCCGTGCTGACCCAATGCCGGGCCCACTGGCGGGGCTGGCGTGGCCTTGCCGGCGGGAAGCTGCAATTTCACTGCTCCCACGACTTTCTTGGCCATGTTCCTTCCAACCTCCTTTCCTGATAAGTTCCGCTAGAGCTTTTCGAGCTCCTGGTAGTCCGCTTCGACAAGGGTCTCGCGGCCGAAAACGGTGACGGAGAACTTGACCTTGCCCTTATCGGCCATGACCTCTGCCACAGGACCCACTTGCCCCTGAAAGGGGCCGCTCTTGACCCGGACCACATCTCCGGGCTTGACGTCGATTTCGACCTTCGGCTTGACCTGGTCTTTCCCGACCTTGCCGATGATGTCCTGGATTTCCTTTTCAGTGAGGGGAATCGGGTGGTTTCCGGCCCCGACAAAACCCGTCACGCCAGGAGTATGCCGCACGACGTACCAGGACTGGTCGTCGAGAATCATTTCCACGAGGACATAGCTGGGGAAAACCTTGCGGTGAACCTTCTTCGTCTTGCCGTCCTTGACGTAGACGCGCTCCTCGACGGGAACCAGGACGCGAAAAATCCGGTCCTCCATGCCCATGGAGGCGATCCGCTGCTCCAGGTTCGCGAGGACTCGATTTTCATATCCCGAGTAGGTTTGGACGATGTACCAGCGTCTGTCGTTTTTTTCGTTCATCATTAAAAAGGGGGGCTCAACTGGCCCCCGCACCCCCCGCCAGATGCCCTGAGCGCAAGCGGCCTTCCAGGGCTTTGCCTACCTGATGACCGCCTTGAAGACGAAAGTCAGGAGGACGTCCATCACACCGAGTACGGCCGAAGTCAAGAGCGTCAAGGCGATAACAACGAGAGTCGAGTACCAAACCTGTTGCCTTCCCGGCCAGGTCACCTTGCGCAACTCGGCTCTGGCTTCACGGATGAAGTCGAGGAATTTTTCCACAGCCTCGGCCTCCTGTCTATTTGATAAAAATGGCAGGCCCGGCAGGATTCGAACCTGCAACCCCCGGATTTGGAGTCCGGTGCTCTACCAATTCGAGCTACGGACCTGCGAGCACGCGCTATTCTACACTACTTGGATTCCTTGTGCAAGGTGTGTTTGTCACACCACCTGCAGTATTTCTTTTTTTCCAGCTTCTTCCCCATCTTCTTCTTGTTGACGAGGGTCACGTAGTTCCTCCGCTTGCACTCCGTGCAGGTCAATCCGATAATGTCGGCCATTCCGTTTACGACTCCTAGTCGAGGATCTCGGTGACGACACCGGCGCCCACCGTACGGCCGCCCTCGCGAA
>CAZFSR010000014.1:0-41098 GCA_964521575.1 uncultured Synergistaceae bacterium | reverse complement strand
TTTCCTACTTCTCGCAAGAAGGGGAGCCCGCTACAGGGCTCCCCTTCTTGCGTTTTTCCTTACCCTTAAACGGGTTCTACTAAAGCGCTTATTTCCCGAGGCAGAACTGGCTGAAAATCGTGTCGAGCAGATCGGTGTCCGCGGAAAGGCCGAGGAATCGTTCGAGGGCGCTTCTGCCTTCATGGAGGCAGGAAGCGACGAGGTCGAGAGATTGAGCGGTCTCGGCCTCGGTAATCAGCCGAACAGCATGGCGAAGTTCTTCGACCTGACGGGCAGTGGCATTGCAGGCCTCCTCGACAATGCCCTCCCCGAAGGTGGCCCGGACGATCTCTTCCTTCAGGTTCTCAAGGCCCATGGCGGTTTTCGCCGAAACAGGAAGAATCCGGAGGTGCGGCCGGAGGTCCAGGAAAGCGGCGGCGTCGAGGGCCTGTGGCAAGTCGGCCTTATTGAAAAGGGCGATGACGTGCGCCCCCTGCAATTGTTCCTCGACGAGGGCATCCTCGTTGCTGAAGGGGCGGCTTCCGTCCAGGACCCAAAGCTTGAGGTCGGCTTCGCGCAAGGCGGAAAGGGTCTGGGCGATCCCGGCTTCTTCAAGCAGGTCTGAAGGACGGCGGATTCCGGCCGTATCGACGAGCCGGATGGGAACCCCGCGGTGCGTCAGGACGGCTTCGATGACGTCCCGCGTCGTGCCCGGGATGGCCGTGACGATAGCGCGGGATTCCTGGAGCAAGGCGTTAAGGAGAGAAGATTTCCCCACGTTAGGCCGTCCGACGATCGCGACTCGGATTCCTTCCCTGAGGACGCGGCCGTCCCGGCATTTCCTGTAGAGCGTTTCGGCGTCTTTCTTGAGCTGGGAGAGCGTTGGGGCAAACTCTTCCCTTTCAGGGGAGGGGATGTCCTCCTCGGGAAAATCGAAAGAGGCCTCGAGCCCTGCGCAAAGCAAAAGCAGCCGTTCCCTAAGGGCTCTTACGGCTTTCGAGACTTCCCCGTTAAGCGACCGGGCGGCTGAGGCCAAGGCCCGGTCGCTTCGGGCCCTGATGATCCCGAGGACGGATTCGGCCTGGGCAAGGTCGATTCGTCCGTTCAGGAAAGCGCGGCGCGTGAATTCTCCGGGCTCGGCGAGGCGTGCACCGAGCTCGAGGAGACGCTCTATGGCGTGCTGTGCGGACATGCTGCCGCCGTGGCAATGGATCTCAGCCATCTCCTCGCCGGTATAACTGCGGGGGGCCTCGAAGCGGACCGCGAGGACCTCGTCGACGAAAGCGCCTTCACGGTCGAGGATGTGCCCGTAGCGCATGCTGCGGGCGGGCGAGGCGGCCAGTTTTTCACGGGCCTTGAAAAGGCTGTCGGCCAGTGCCACCGAATCGGGTCCCGAAAGGCGAAGGATGGCGATCCCGGCTTCTCCCCATGCCGTTGAAACTGCAACGATCGTATCCTCTTTCATCTTTCCCTCCGTAGAAAGAAAGATGGGGGGCGGAAACCTTCCTTCCACCCCCCATCACGGATTCCAGCTTGCCGCTTTTATCGGGGCAGCAGTTCCCTCATGGCCTCGCCGAGCCGGCGGACACCTTCTTCGATGACCTCAGGGGTCGAGAAGGTGTAGTTCAGCCTTGCGTTGTGCTCGCCGCCGCCGTTCGGGAAAAACGGCATCCCCATGACGAAAGCCACTTTTTTGGCGATCGCCTTTTCGAAAAGAGCCCTGACATCGATGCGGGGCATGTCGAGCCAGTAGAAGAAACCGCCTTCGGGTTTCACCCAGGAGACTTCATCGAGGGGGAGGTGCCGCCGGAAACTGCTTTCCATAGCGTCCCGCTTCTCGCGGTAATTGGCGATGATTTTGGGCAGGTGGGTGTCGAGATATCCCCTGCTGCAGTATTCGTAAGCCAGGGCCTGTGTGATCGGGCTGGAGCAAAGGTCCATGGCCTGTTTGAAGACCGTCAGCTTCCGGATGATTTCCTTCGGGCCGGAGCACCAGCCGATACGGGTGCCGGGAGCCAGTATCTTCGAAAAGGAACCCGCGTAGAGCACTCCGCCTTCCGGGTCGAGGGAGAAGATGGAGGGGAGGTGTTCTCCGTCGAAACGAACGTACCCGTAGGGATCGTCCTCGAAGATCGGCAGCTGGAGTTCGTGTGAGATCTCGACCAGTCTTTCCCGGCGTTTCAGGCTCATTGTCGAGCCGCAGGGATTGTGGAAGTTCACGATCGTGTAGATGAACTTCACCCGTTTCCCTTCAGCACGGGCTTTCTTGACGGCTTCGGGAATGAGGTCGACGATCATTCCTTCCCCGTCTGTCGGAATGCCGATGAAGTTGGCCCCGTGGTTGTGGAAGGCTGTCAGGGCGGCAAGGTAGGAAGGATCCTCGGTCACGACGGTATCTCCCGGATCGACCATGGCCCAACCAAGAAGGTCGAGAACCTGCTGGGAGCCGGTCGTCAAAAGCATTTCCTCCTGGGAGACCCTGCGCCCCATGCGGGGAGCGGTCCATTCGGAGAGGAATCCTTTCAGTGGCGGGTATCCCTCGGTTGTCCCATACTGGAGCAGGTTTCTTCCGTCGTTCTTGAGAACGGAGACTCCCTCGAAGAATTCGTCAACGGGGAACACCTCGGGGGCGGGCATCCCTCCCGCGAAGGAAATCATGCCGGGCTGCTTGATCACGCTGAGGATCTCGCGGACCGGCGAAGGCCGGACGTTCGCCGATTTCATGCTGTAATTGGTTTCCCAGATGCTGTCCAATATCCTCTCCTCCTTTTTTAGAAAGCCGGCTTACCAGGCTTGCTTCCTCTCATGGCATCTCCCAGACGCTTCATCCCCTCTTCCGTCTGTTCGGGTGAAGCGAACGTGAAGCACATCCGGAAGGCTCTTTCTCCCCCCCCGTTCGGGAAGAAGGGTTCCCCCAGCACGAAGGCCACCTGCTTTTCAATCGCGCGGTCGAAGAGTTCCCTTGCCAGGATTCGAGGGGTTTCGAGCCAGTAAAAGTAACCTCCCTGGGGCTTGACCCAGGAGACTTCCTCCAACGGCAGGAAACGCTGCATCGCCGTATCGAAATCATCCCTCTTTTTCCGGTAATGGGCAACGATCTTCGGCAGGAAAGCATCCAGGAAGCCCATCTCGCAGTATTTGTAAACCTGTGCCTGGGCGACGACGGAAGTGCAGACGTCGACAGCCTGCTTGAACACGGCCATCTTGCGGATGATTTCACGGTCGCCGGCTGCCCAGCCGACCCGGGTTCCCGGAGCGAGGATCTTGGAGAAGGAACCGGCGTAGATCACGATGTTCCGGTCATCGAGCGAGAAGATCGAGGGGAGATGGTCTCCGTCGTAACGGATGTAGCCGTAGGGGTCGTCCTCGAGGATCGGGATTCCCCGGTCCTGCGCGATGCGGACGAGGAGGCGCCTGCGTTCGAGACTGAGCGTGCACCCGAGGGGGTTGTGAAAGTTCGGGATCGTGTAGATGTACTTGACCTTCCGGTCCTTTTCCCGGGCTTCGTCGAGAAGGGAGGGGAGAAGGTCGACCCGCATTCCGTCGGCGTCGCAGGGAACGGTGATGAAAGAGGCTCCGTGGTTGCGCATGGTCCCGGTCGAGCCGAGAAATGTCGCTTCTTCGCAAACGACCAGGTCTCCAGGATCGATCGTCGCCCAGCTCAGGAGGTCGACGACCTGGGTGGAACCGGCCGTGATCAGGAGTTCGTCATCCGCGAGCGTCCTTCCCATGCGGGGGGCAGTCCAGCCGGAAAGAAACTCCTTCAGTGGCGGGTATCCCTCGGTTGTCCCGTATTGCAGGATGTCCCGTCCCTGTTCTTCCAGGATGCGGTTTGCCGCCTCGCGGAAGGCTTCAACCGGGAAGGCCGCCGGGTCCGGCATCCCGCCGGCAAAGGAGATCACCCCTGGGCGGCGGGTGAGGTGCAGCATTTCCCGTATCGGGGAGGGTTTAAGCGATCGTGAAGCCCGGCCGTAAAGCGGTTCCCATAGAGAAGTCATGATCCACCTCCATCGTAAGGGTGCATACAAGAGAGGCGGGACCCTGGTACGGCCCCGCCCCGGTCTTACTTCCCGCTGACTTCCTTTATCGCGAGGGCGAGCCTTCGGGCTCCCTCGCCGATTTCTTCGGGTTGAGCAAAGGTGAAGCAGGCTCGCAGGTAATCCTTCCCGCCGCCCGAGGGGTAGAACGATTCGCCGACCACGAAGGCGACACCGTTGTCGACCGCCTTGTAGAACAGTTCCTTTGTGTCGATCCCGGGCAGGCGGATCCAGAAGAAGAATCCGCCCTCGGGGATTGAATAGACCGCATTTTCGGGAAGCGTGTTGCGAAACGCCTCGGCCATTGCATCCCGCTTCTTGCGGTAATGGTCCAAGATCTTGGGCAGGTGGCCGTCGAGGTAGCCGAGCCTGCAGTACTCGTAGACGGCAGCCTGGGCCACAACAGATGTGCACATGTCGACGCCCTGCTTGACCATGACCATCTTGCGGGTGACGTCCTTGGGTGCGACGACCCACCCGACGCGCGAACCGGGGGCAAGAATCTTCGAGAAAGAGCCGGCATAGAGGACCATCCCCTGTGTGTCCATGGAGTAGATCGTGGGCTGGTCCTTTCCGTTGTAGCGAAGGAGTCCGTAGGGGTCGTCCTCGTAAATGGGGATTCCCGTCTCGATCGAGATTTCGAGGAGGCGGCGCCGCCTCTCTTCAGACAAGGTGTAGCCTGATGGGTTCTGGAAGTTCACGATGGTGTAGATGAACTTGATCTTGCGGCCCTCGGCACGGGCCTTCCGGATGATTTCCGGGAGGAGCTCGACCTGCATGCCGTTTTCATCGCATGGGACCCCGAGGAAACGGACCCTGTGGTTTTTCATGGTGTGTAGGGCTCCCGGGTAGGTCGGTTCTTCGACGATAACGGTATCCCCGGGGTCGACCATGACGGAACAGAAGAGGTCGGTCACCTGCTGGGACCCGGTCGTGATGAGCATTTCCTCGGACTGGGTCACCCGGCCCATCTTCGGAGCCATCCAATTCGCGAGGAAGGCCTTGAGGGGTTCAAAGCCCTCGGTCATTCCATATTGAAGAACCTCTTCCCCCTTTTCGCTGAAAATCCGGGTTGCTTCGGCAAACTCCCTGACGGGGAAAATCGCCGGATCGGGATTTCCGCCCGCAAACGAAATCATTCCGGGTTTCTTCGTCAGCTTGAGAAGCTCCCGGATAGGCGAGGGCTTCAGGGCCGCGCCGACTTCGGAATACAGTTCCTGCCACGCCTTTTCGCTCACAACCGATCCCTCCTGAAATGGCAATGAAGACGGCCGAATTATAACACGAAGGCAATGGCCGAAAACCGTCCGGACCGTGTCCCCTCTTTGGTTCGAACCACCGTTAACGGTGTAAAAAGGGGGGTATTTCACGAATGGACACTTTTCGTTAAACTAGGAATGTCCGTTTAACGACAAGTCGCATAAGAAAGGAACCGCAAGCGCAAACGGGCCTTGACCCCGGGAAGGACGGTGCATCATGGGAGAGGCGGTTTATCCGATCCTCGATGCCCTACCGCAAGGGCTTTTCTTTCTTGACAACGAATATCGCCTTTCCTATGCCAACCGGGCCTGCCTTGAACTGATCGGCTCTGGGCGTTTTCCCGCGGAGGGACTTGCCTTCGTGGAACTTTTCCCTGAGGAAGAGAAAGGGGCCGTGGCCGAAAGGCTTGTAAACCTGGGAGCAGGGCGGACTTCGGAGGAGTCCTTCACGATAACCCTGCGGCAGTCGGAAGGAAGATGGGCCTGGGTGGAGGCGCGGGTCGTCCCGATGAAAGGGTGCGATGCCGGGCTGGCTTTTGCAGGGGGGCTCCAGGACCTGTCCAGGCTGAGGGAAGCCCATGGGAAACAGGAGGAATTGTCGAGGGGATTGGCATCCGCCGTGCGGGAACTGAAAGAGTTTGTCTCGATCGTTTCTCACGACCTGAAAGCCCCGTTGAGGGGAATTTCCTCTCTGGCCGGCTGGATACGGGACGATTTTGCAGACCGCCTCGGCGAGGAAGGCCGTGAAAACCTGGACCTCCTCGTCAGCCGCGTCCAGCGGATGTACGCGATGATCGAGGGCCTCCAGAGGTATTCCAAGGTCACGAGCTTGCGGGAGACCCGCGTAGAGGTTGACCTGGACAACCTTGTCGCCGAAACGGTCAATCGACTTTCGCCCCCGGATGGGGTCCGGATCCTTAGGGAAACCGGCCTGCCGACGCTTCTCTGTGAACGCTCTCGATTAGCCGAAGTTTTTCTGAGCCTTGTCGGGAATGCCTTGAAGGCCGTTGAAGAGAAGGGGGGAGAAATCCGGATCGGTTCCCGGCGCGAAGAAAACCGGTGGAGATTCTGGGTCAAGGACAACGGCAGGGGAGTTCCTCCGGAGCACCAGGAGAGGATCTTCAAGCTCTTCCAGAAGGTTTCGCCGGAAGACGAAGGGTTGGGGGTCGGGCTGACTCTTGCCAGGAAAATCGTCGAGATGGATGGCGGCGAGCTGTGGGTCGAGTCGGTCCCCGGGGAGGGCGCCGTTTTCTCCTTCACGCTTCCTTTCGTTGGCGATTCCCCGGTCCCGGCCTGATAGCCGGAAAACCGTCCATGCGAGGGGGTAATCCGAAGTGACGCTCAGGAAGAAAACAGTCTTAATCCTCTGCTTTTCAGCCATCCTCATCGTTTCCCTCATCATAGCCGCTTCCAGGGGAATCCTTTTCCAGCGGTACATGGACCTCGAGAGGGAAAACCTTTCCCTGAACTCGCGCCGGATCGAATCGATCCTTTTTGCCCAACAGGACCGCTACGCGTCTTACGCGCGGGATTGGGCGGTCTGGGACAGCGCCTATGAGTACGTGCTGGCTCCAAACCGGGAGTTCGAAAGGGAAAATCTTGTTCCCGACACCTTTGAAAGCCTGGGCATCCACTTCCTGGTTTTCGCGGATGCAAAGGGGAAACTCCTGTCGTGGCAGGGATACAACCTCCAGAACAGGGAACCCCTCTCCCTTCCCGACTCGCTCCGCAGGGTTCTCGGCGCGACCGCCGCCCTGGGTAACGGCCGGAGGGGCGATGTGGGCAAGGAAGGAATTTTCTCGCTGCCGGAAGGCCTCTTCCTCGTGGTGACCCACCCGGTCCTCAAAAGCGACGGCAGCGGTCCCGCAGCGGGAAGCATATTCATGGTCCGCAGGGTTGATGAAGCCTTCCTGGCCCGGATCTCGAGCCAGGCGGGAATCCCGGTTTCCCTCCTGCCGCTCAACTCTTCGGAAGTTCCTGCCCGCCTGCTCATCGAGGCCCAGGAAACAGGTCGGCCGGGCGATTATCGGATCGAAGGGGACCAGATCGCAGGATTCATCCTCCTGAAGGATATGAGCGGTATCCCGATCGGGGCGATGAAGTTCCTGTTGCCCAGGCAGATCTACGACCAGGGGCGAAGGACCCTCAGCATTTTCGTTGCCCTCTTTGTCTTCTTTAGCGTGGGCATCATCGCGATCGTCCTCTTCCTGCTGGATAAGGTCGTCCTGTCGCGGCTCTCCCGGTTGAGCGCGGAGGTCCAGGCGATCTCGGCAAGCGAGGACCTGGGGCGCAGGGTTATGGTTGATGGACGGGATGAGCTGGCGACTCTCGAAAACAAGATCAACCTCTTCCTTTCGGCCCTGCAGAAGTCGACGGGCAGGCTCAAGGCGGCAAACCAGGAGCTCCAGGATTTCGCCTATGTGGTTTCGCATGACCTCAAGGCCCCGCTGAGGGGAATTTCGACGCTGGCCGGCTGGATCTCGACCGACCATCGCGACAGCCTTGACGAGGAGGGGAAAGAGAAACTGGACCTGCTTCTAGTCCGGGTCCGAAGGATGAACGACCTGATCGACGGCATCCTGAAATACTCGAGGGTTGGCCGAAGCAAGGAGGAAACGGTTCCCGTCGATTGCAACGCCCTGGTTGCCGAAACGGTAGACCTCCTGGCTCCTGGGGAGAAATTCACCGTGACAGTGGATGAAAACCTCCCAACGGTGACGGTTGACCGGACCAAGCTTGGAGAAGTCTTCCAGAACTTGGTCAGCAACGCGATAAAGTACATCGACAAGCCGCACGGGGAGATCCGGATCGGCTGCAACCCGGACGGAGGAAAGGGGTGGAGGTTCTTCGTCTCGGATAACGGTCCCGGGATCGATGAGAAGTACCACGAGAAAGTCTTCCAGATTTTCCAGACCCTTGGGCCGAAGGATACGCCCGGCAGCACGGGGGTGGGCCTGGCGGTCGTCAAGAAGATCGTCGAGCAGATGGGCGGAGAGATTTGGATTGAATCTTGTCCCGGTCAGGGAACGACTTTCTTCTTCACGATCCCTTTCCGGTTCCCGGAAACCCAACCCAGTTGAGGGAGGTCTTGGCATGAACGAGCAAAAAACCATCTTGATCGTCGAAGATGACGAAGTCGACGTCATGACCATCAAGCGGGCGATGAAGGAAATCCATGTCACCAATCCGATCAGGGTGAAGTGGAACGGGGAGGAGGCCCTCGAGTACCTGAAGGGTGAAAAGGATCTGCCCGGGATCATCCTCCTGGACCTTAACATGCCCCGCATGAACGGGGTCGAGCTTTTGCAGCAGATACGGGCGGACGACCGGCTGAAGCCGATCCCGGTGATCGTGCTGACGACTTCCCGGGAGGAACAGGACCGGGTGTCCAGCTTTAACCTCGGCGTGGCGGGATACATGATCAAGCCGGTTGATTACCTTCAGTTCGTGGAGGTCATCCGAGCCATCAATCTCTACTGGACCCTGAGCGAGCTTCCCTGAAACCCTGGGCTGGAAAGCCGAGGAGGCAAACATGAGCGAAGAACGCCTGAGCATCCTGGTGGTCGAGGACGACGAGGTGGACCAAAAGGCTTTCATCCGCCACGTCCGGAACGAGAACCTTCCTTACGATTACCATATCGCGGGTTCGTTGGCCGAGGGACGGGCTCTCCTGAAAGGGAACCGTTATGACCTCGTGATCTCGGACTATTTCCTAGGGGACGGGACCGGCTTCGACCTGATAGCGGAGCTGGATGACACGCCCCTTATCTTCGCCACGGGGACGGGGGATGAGGAGATCGCCGTGAGGGCCATGAAGTCAGGGGCCTACGACTACCTGATCAAGGACCCGGAAAGCTGTTATCTCAAGGTTCTTCCGATCACCGTCGAAATGGCGCTCCAGAACAAGAAACGGGAACGGCAGGTCCTGATGCTTTCCCATGCCATGCAGAGCGTCAAGGAAAGCGTTTGCGTGACGGATACCGAGGGGAAAATCACGTTCATCAACGACGCCTTCACGGGCACCTTCGGGTACCTCAAGGGAGAGGTGCTGGGGAAAGATGTCCACGCCCTGTTCAAGGGCAGAACCCACAAGGCCTTTGCGGACGTCCTGTCCGGGGCCACGGAAAGCTGGCAGGGGGAGCTGGAAAGCAAGAACAAGAACGGGGAGCCTTTCCCGATTTCCCTTTCCATATCCAGCGTGAAGGACGAAGCGGGAAGAACCGTCGGTTACGTGGCAATTATCAGGGACATCACCGAGCTCAAGCTTTACCAGGAAAGAATCCGCTACATGGCATACCATGACCAGTTGACGGACCTGCCTAACCGGCACTTCTTCTTCGCCCGCCTCGCCGAGGCCCTGGGGCCGCGGCGGCAGGATCCGGAGCCGGTGGCCGTGCTGTTCCTGGACCTGGACCAGTTCAAGCAGATCAACGATCTTCACGGTCACGACGTGGGTGACCATCTTTTGAGGGCCGTGGCCCGGCGCCTGGCGCAGAGCGTCAGGGGGGACGATTTTGTCAGCCGTATGGGCGGGGACGAGTTCACTTTCATCCTCAAGGGGCTGAGATCGAACGAAGAAGCAGGTGTCGTCGCGAAACGTATCCTGGGTTGTTTCGACCATCCCTTCACGGTTGAGGGAGGAACCTTCCCCATCAGCGGAAGCCTGGGTGTCAGTTTCTATCCGCAGGATGGGCGCGACGCGATCACCCTGGTCAAGAAGGCGGATGCCGCCATGTACCAGGCGAAGGCTGCGGGAGGTAACGGGGTTTTCTTTGCCGCTGATCTTTAGGTGAACACCGAATATCCAGGCAAACCGCTTGACGAGCGTTCAAGCGGGTGATATAAGATATCATCTTTTCACTTCTTCAGGAGAGTGTATTCGATGTCCATTTCAAAAAGCTTCTTCCAGGGTTCCTGCGGGTTTTCCAGCACCTCTCGTGGTTGCGAGTGGTGCCTTTTCCGTTTTTCTCCCGGCCCGGGAACCCTTTCTTAGCACACCCGTAACGACAGCAGGGAATGGACAGGGACCGGGAGAACATCCCGGTCCCATTTTTTTTCTGGAGGTGTTCCCATGTGGAAGGTCATGATCGCCGAGCCCGTGCACGAAGAGGGAGCCCGTCTGCTGGAGGCGGCCCCTGATGTCGAACTGTTTCTTAGGCCCAGGATTTCCAGGGGAGCGCTTCTTGAAGAAATAGGGAGCATGGACGCCATCATTACGCGGAGCGGGACAACGATTGACCGCGAACTCCTTGAAAGGGCACCGGGGTTGAAGGTCGCGGCGCGGGCGGGAGTCGGTGTCGACAATATCGACCTCGCCGAGGCAAGCCGCCGCGGGGTCGTCGTGATCAACGCCCCAACGGGGAACACCCTCGCGGCGACCGAGCACACGATGGCCCTTATGCTCTCCATGGCGAGAAAGTTGCCGCAGGCTCATGCGTCGGTCACCTCGGGGGCCTGGGAGCGAAAATCCTTCATGGGATTCCAGCTTCATGGCCGCAGACTCCTGGTTGTGGGGCTGGGGCGGATCGGGACGCAGGTTGCCCTCCGGGCGAAAGCCTTCGGGATGGAGGTTGCCGCCTACGACCCGTATGTTTCGGCGTGTCGAATGGAGACTCTCGGAGTCCGGCGATTCACGGATCTTCACCAGGCGCTCGGGTATGCGGACATCGTGACCCTGCATGTCCCGGCGACCGCGGAAACACGCGGGATGATCGGGCCCAGGGAACTGGAAGCCTTTCGAGTGGGGGCCTGCCTGATCAATTGCGCCAGGGGGACCCTCGTGGACGAGAGCGCATGTGCCGAAGCCCTCAGGGCGGGTCATCTTGCCCGTTTGGCTTTTGATGTCTACTCGTCGGAGCCGCCTGGTCAAAGGAACCCGCTCATGGCGGTGGATTTGTCGGATCGTGTGGTCCTGACCCCCCACCTGGGCGCGAACACGGAGGAAGCACAGTCGGCAGTGGCGCGCATCGCGGCCGAAAACCTGCTTGCCGCTCTCAGGGGGGAACCATACGAGCATGCGGTCAACCTGCCGTTTGTCGAGCAGCGGATGTCCGGGGGCAGAAGGGCCTTTCTCGACCTTGCCAGGCGTATCGGCATCCTTGGGGCCAATCTGGCGCCGCGTGCCGCGAAAACCCTCCGGGTGGTCCGAAGGGGCCCGCTTTTCGAGGAAGAAGAAGCGGTTTCCTTCGAACTTCCCTACCGATTCGCCCCTTTCACCGTCTCCCTGCTCAAGGGGTTCCTGGAGGTACGCCAGGGGCCCGAGGTCAACCTCATGGTGGCGCCCCTCCTTGCCGCAGAGAGGGGAATTTGCGTCGAGGAGGGCAGGGGGGAATCGGGAACCTACCGAAATTGTCTAGAAGCGACGTTCCTCTCGGATGGGGAACCCGTTTCGATCGTGGGAACCGTCACCGAGGAAGGAAAGATGCGGATCGTGGATGTCAACGGGTATTGGATCGATTTTGTCCCGCAAGGAGCGGTCCTCCTCTTCAGCAATTTCGACCGGCCCGGAGTGATCGGGCGCGTTGGCTCCCTTCTTGGCCGGGCAGGGGTGAATATCGCGAATTTCGCCCTGGGCAGGAAGAACGGGAATGGACAGGCTCTCGGGGCCCTCCAGATCGACAGTGGGGTTCCGGTCGAAATTGTAGAGGCCCTTCGGTTGGATGCCGACTTGCTCTGGGCGGTTTGCCTGGATTTCGACGCCAGGTAAGCCTTTCGTACTCCGTGAGGGGGCCCCTTCGCTTACAATAGGGCTATTCGAGGATTTCCTTTCGCGGGAGGTGCGCAACATGGGAGCAAGGATGGAATTGCTGAGGACATTGGCCCAGAAGGGTTCTTCAAAGATGGTCCTCCTGGTCATGGACGGACTCGGCGGGTTGCCGTCGGAAACAGGGCAGACCGAGCTGGAGAAAGCCTATACGCCGAACATGGACGAGATTGCCGCCCAGTCGGAGTGCGGCATGCTCGAGATGGTCGACATCGGGATCACGCCCGGCAGCGGCCCCGGGCATTTGGGGCTCTTTGGCTATGATCCCCTGGAATACAGGATTGGACGGGGAATCCTGGAAGCCCTGGGAGTAGGGGCAGAGGTCAAGAGCGGGGAAATCTGCGCCAGGGGAAATTTCGCGACGTTCGGGCCCGGCGATTTGGTCGTCGATCGGAGGGCGGGGCGCATCAGCTCGGAGAAAAACCGCATGATAATCGACCGGCTCAGGAACGAAATCAGGGAGGTCGAGGGGACCGCTGTCCGTTTCTACCCCGGAGAAGAGCATCGTTTCGTCGTCGTCATGTCGGGGGGTGGCCTTTCGGAGGCCGTCGCGGACGCCGATCCCCAGAAGGAAGGCCTCCCGATGAAGTGGGCCAGCGCGCTTGAACCTTCAGGAGAGAAAACAGCCGTTGTCGTCAATGCCCTCGTGAGGAGGGTCCGGGAGGTGCTTTCGGATGAACCGGCAGCCAACGGCTGCCTCCTGAGAGGATTTTCCGGGGCGCCGGTCATCCCCGGGATGGCGGATCTCTACAAGATCTCCCCGGCTGCCATCGCAACCTATCCCATGTACAGGGGGCTCGCCAGGCTGGTTGGAATGGAGATCCTGGATGCAGGCAGAACGATGGAAGATCTTTTCTCCACGCTCGAAGCGCATTGGGATGCCCATGACTTTTTCTTCGTCCACGTCAAGTATACGGATAGCCGGGGGGAGGACGGGGATTTCAAGGCCAAGAGGGAAGTCATCGAGAAAGTCGACCGGCTTATGCCGCGGCTGACGGACCTTCACCCGGACGTCCTCGTCATCACGGGAGACCATAGCACCCCGAGCCAGATGAAAGGGCATTCCTGGCATCCCGTGCCCTTCCTGCTCCAGAGTGCCTGGGGAAGACCGGACGAGGTTCTTGCCTTCGGCGAGAGGATGACCGCCCGTGGGATTCACGGCCGTATTCCTGCTCACTGCCTCATGGGACTGATCCTGGCCCACGGTTTGCGCCTGGCCAAATACGGAGCCTGAGAGCGGAGATGGAAGAAAAGACCTCAAGCTGCGTAGAAATCAGGAAACTCGGCCCCGGAGAGCCGTTCAAGGGCATCGGCGTCGTACAGAAACTTACGCAAAGATGCGACAAGAACGGGAGGCCGTTCTGGGAAATCACCCTTTCGGATTCAACGGGAAGCTTCGACGGGAAAATCTGGGGGGATGCCGCCTGGTGGGATTTGTCCGAAGGCGGCAAGACGGCCATCGACCCCTCGTCGGCAATCCTTACGAGAACTCTCAGGGGCAAGTCGCTTGGAGTCCAGGGAAAGATGGTTGAATTCAGGGGACAGCCTCAGGTCAACGTGAATGCCCTTTACCTGCTGGATCAGGAGAAATATCCCCCTTCCCTTTACGTGCAGGCCGCTCCCGTGCCCCTGGAAGAGCTTGAAAAGGCGTTTTGGGAACTCGTTCTCGCTTCGGGGCGTTTTCGCCCCTTCCTGGAGCAGGTCTTCTCGGGTGAGTTCTGGGAGCGCTTCAAGCATTCTCCTGCTGCCGTAACCCACCATCACGCTTACGCCCACGGCTTGCTTGAACATACCGTTTCGGTCACGAGGCTGGCGCTGGCGATGGGGAAGGCGGCGGAGGCGACTCCCCACGCTGCGGTCGATCTCGAACTGGTTGTAGCCGGGGCCTTGCTTCATGACCTTGGCAAAGTCGAGTCCTATACCCTTTCTCCGGTCCCAGAGATGACCCTGCCCGGCGCCGTGCTCGACCACGTGGGGCCGGGCTTCGCCCGTTTCGTCCGCTATGCGGAATCGTTTGGGCTGGACGCAAGGTCAACACTCGCCATCGGGCATATCCTGCTGAGCCATCACGGCCAAAAAGAGTATGGGGCTGCAGTCCTGCCCGCCACCCCGGAAGCGATGATCGTGTCTTCTGCCGACGAGCTGGATTTCCGCCTTTTCTGTTGGGGAGATGCGACGGGCTCTCTCCAGGAGGGAGAGGAGATCAGCGACTTCCACTACTCGGCACAGCGACGGTTCTGGAAGTGGCAGGAGTGAGTCCCTTCCCTTTTCGTCACTCATCCTCATAATGTGATAAAATGGCAAAGCAGGAGAATCCCAGGGCAGGGGGTCGAGAACCATGATGAGGATAAAGCTGGAATACTGCACGGCTTGAGGGTACCTCGAAAGGGCTCTCGGCGTTGCCGGGACTTTGCTGGGCAAGTATAAAAACCAGATCGAATCCTTTGAACTCGTTCCCTCCAGCGGGGGAGTGTTCGAGTTCTCCGTCAACGGGGAACTGGTTTATAGCAAGCGGGCCACGGGGATGCATGTGGATCCGGCTTTCCTCCTGGAGGAAACGGAGCGGTTCGTGTAACCGAGGAACGAGTTTGGCCGGCAAGGCGGCGAAGGTTTCATTCGCCGCACTTTTTTTGCCCAAGGAGGGCACGAAGGCGAATGACCTACACGTTCAAGACGTCAGAAAACGACTCAGGCCGCAGGCTTGACCGCATATTGAGGACGCGATGGCCCCAGGTCCCCCTCGGGAGAATCATGGGTGCTCTCAGGAAAGGAGAGGTCCTTCTCGGGGGGCAACCCGCAGATCCTTCCTCCCGCCCGGAGGAGGGCCAGGAAATATCGGTTCCCTGGGAAGCTCCCAGGTCGAAAGAACCGGGAACCGGCCGCGCGGACCTTTCCTTCGTTTTTGAGGGCAAGTCCGTCTGGGTCCTGGACAAGCCGGCGGGCTTGCTCGTGCAGCCGGCTGGTCCGGGAGACGACAGCCTGATCGGGCGCGTTTGGAACCGGTTCCCCGGTTCCTCGGACGGTTTTCGCCCGAGTGCCGTCAACCGCTTGGACCGCAACACCTCGGGGATTGTCACCGTCGCCTTGGCAGGGCCCGCGCTTCGGGCCCTGCAGGAAGCCTGGCGAGCCCGAAAGGTGAAGAAGACGTACCTTGCGATCGTCCTGGGGGAAGCCCCTTCCTCAGGACGGATCGATGCCCCGATAAAGAAGGATCCTGCCAGGAACCTGGTCGAAACGGCCCCGGACGGGGAGCCGGCATTGACGCATTTCGTCAAGGTCATCGGGGACCGGGAACTCTCTCTCCTGAGGGTCGAACTGGTGACGGGCCTGTCCCACCAGGCGAGGTTCCACTTGGCCCACCGAGGGTTCCCGATCCTGGGGGACCCAAAGTACGGGCGTTTCGGCCCAAACCGTTTCTGGGCTCAGCGGGGGGTCCACCGCCCCCTTCTCCACGCCTGGATGATTGAATTCCCGGACTTGCCGCGTTGCCTCGAGGAGATCTCCGGGCGGAACCTGATCTGTTCCCCGCCGAAAGACATCCAGGAGGTCCTGCGAAGCAAGGGTTGGCTAGAATACATCATGGGGGTATAATCTCCCTAGGGCCTAGGGAAGGAAGTGAAAAAGTATGGATGAGTTGGTGCTTCAACTGAGCGGTAAGGCGCGCGAAACTTTTCTCAAGTGGAATGGGGAAGGCCACATCGAGATCACCCGCATCGGGTCCGGCTGATGTGCACACAAAGCCGCCCTCGTCGAGGGAGGAAAACCCGAGGATCCTGAAAACTGCCTTGAACTCAGGCAGGAAGGCGTGACGTTGTGGGTCCCGAAAGACATGGCTTTCGAAGGGAACGTCGTACGGGTTGACGCGAAAGGGATGTTCTGGAGCACGATGGTCGTTGTGGAAACGGCCATTCTCTAACCTTTCGGAACCTGCGGAAAACCTTGTTTATCCGAGAAAAGGAAGCATCCCGGTCCGGGATGCTTCCTTTTCTTTTCTCCAGATCGCCCCTTGACAAGAGATTCTATTCACATATCATAAGCAAGGCTTTGGATAATGTATCCGGCAACGCTTGGGGTTCATTCGGTCCAGATATCCCCCCATGGGGGGAAACCTATCAGGAGGTGTTTGTTCCATGTCCGTGGTCAAGCGTACTTCCAACAACGTTCTGCTCGATATCGCCCTGAAGAATTTCTACGCGGCAGCGGAGGAAATGGGTCTCGAAGAGGAGCTCGTCGAGATTCTGAGCCATTCCGACCGCAAACTCGCCGTCTCCATCCCGGTCGTCATGGACGACGGGACGACGAAGGTCTTCAATGGCTACCGGATCCAGCACAACTCCGCCCTCGGCCCCAACAAGGGCGGTCTGCGGTTCCACCCCGAGGTTTGCATGGATGAGTGCGAAGCACTCGCCATGCTGATGACCTGGAAATGTTCCCTCGCCGGTATTCCCTACGGCGGCGGCAAGGGCGGCGTCGAGTGCAACCCGCTTGAGCTTTCCAAGGGCGAGAAGGAGCGCATCACCCGCGGACTGGCTGCCCGTATCGAGCCCATCGTCGGCGCATGGACCGACGTTCCGGCCCCCGACGTGAACACCGGCGGTCAGGAAATGATCTGGCTCATGGACACCATCAGCAAGATGCGCGGCAACATGGAACCCGCCATCTTCACCGGCAAGCCCATCTCCCTCTGGGGTTCCAAGGGCCGCACCCAGGCCACCGGCGTCGGCGTCGCGACCTGCGCCATGGAACTGCTCAAGGTTGTCGGCAAGGCAGTCAAGGGAGCCACGGTGGCGGTACAGGGCTTTGGCAACGTCGGAACATTCACGGCCCTCACCCTGCATGAGAATGGCGCGAAAGTCGTTGCCATCAGCGACATCACCGGGGCATACTACGCTCCCGAAGGCCTTGACATCCCCGCCGCCATCGCCTTTGCCAACGCCCACCCGAAAAAGCTTCTTGAAGGCTTCAACCAGCCCGGCGTGAAGAAGCTCGACGGAGAAGAACTTCTTTTCCTGCCCGTTGACGTGCTCTGCCCCTGCGCCCTGGAAGGCGCCGTCAATGCCAAGAACGCAGAGAAGGTCCAGGCCAAGTACATCGTCGAAGGCGCGAATGGCCCCGTCACCCCGGAAGCCGACGAGGTTCTCGCCAAGAAGAACGTCATCATCGTTCCCGACTTCCTCGCCAACAGCGGCGGCGTTATCGGCTCCTACTTCGAGTGGTGCCAGGATCTTGCGGGCTTCTTCTGGACCGAGGAGGAGTACCTCAAGAGGCTGAACCACATCATGACCGACAACTTCAAGAGGGTTTGGGATTACGCCGGCGAGAAGAACGTCAAGATGCGCCGTGCCGCCTTCATGGTTGCCATCCAGCGCGTGGCCGACGCCGTCCGCCTGCGTGGGACGTTCCTCTAAGGAGCACAGTTCGACCTGACTGAAATGTCATCTTTTCGGTTTCAAAGGGCCGGCGGGATCAACCCGCCGGCCCTTTTTTTGCCTTTTTAAAACATTTAATTTGAAGTCTATCAGAGGCGGTTATAATAAATGTAATAATAAACAAATGATAACATGGCGAGATAAAGAAAAGCCTTGATGATCAAGTGGAAGTACGGGCTGATCCAGACCCTAACCCCGGGTAAAGGAGGAGGAATGGCGGCATGTCGAAAATGAATCCGTTCGAAATGTTTCTCAAACAGGTTGACGAAGCGGTGCCATACCTGAATGTCGAGCAGGAATTCATCGACATCCTCAAGGAACCGAAGGAAGTCCTGGAGGTGACCCTTCCCCTGCGGCTTGACGACGGCGGCGTCAGGGTCGTGAAGGGCTGGCGTAGTCACCACAACAACGCCCTGGGGCCGTACAAAGGAGGGGTGCGCTACCACCCGAACGTCTCGAAGGAAGAGGTCATGGCCCTTTCAGCGTGGATGTCCATCAAGTGCGCCACAGCGATGCTTCCCTACGGGGGAAGCAAAGGGGGGGTGAGAGTCGCCCCGCGTGAACTTTCAAAAAGCGAACTGGAGCGCCTTAGCCGGGGATACGCTTTGGGGATCTGCCGCTTTATGGGAACCGACATCGACATACCGGCCCCTGATGTGTACACGAACCCGCAGGTTATGGCGTGGTTCGTGGACACCTACGAGAAAGTTTCGGGCCGGAGCGAACCTTCCGCCTACACCGGCAAACCGATCGAGATCGGGGGATCTCTCGGGCGCGGCGATGCGACAGCCCGGGGGGGAATGTTCGTCCTTCGGGAAGCCCTGAAGGAAATGGGGCTCTTCGGGAAGCCCCTTACCGCTACGATCCAGGGGTTCGGGAATGTGGGCGGGTACGCTCACGCCCTGTACGAGGAGATCGGGTTGACCGTGGTCGGCGTCGCCGACAGCAAAGGGGGAACATATAACCCGAAGGGGCTAAAATACTCTGACCTGATGCAGCACAAAAGAACCAGCGGGACGGTGACGGATTACCCTGGGGGGGACAAGGTCACGACAGACGAGATCCTGGAAGCCCCTGTCGATATCCTCATCCCGGCCGCCCTGGAAGGAATGGTGACGGAAGCAAACGCCGCCCGGATCCGGGCGAGAGTCATCCTCGAGCTGGCGAACGGGCCGACCACCCCGGAGGCCGAAGCGATCCTGCAGGAAAACGATGTCCTTGTGATCCCGGATGTTCTGGCAAATTCGGGAGGGGTTACGGTGAGCTGCTTCGAGTGGATCCAGGGGCGCACCGGCGACTACTGGAGTGAAAAGACCGTTCACGAGAAGCTGGATGAACGGCTGTCCCAGGCTTTTCACGAGATATGGAAAATCAAGAGGCAACACAACATCCGCATGCGCCAGGCGGCCTACGTCCGGGCGATGGGAAGGATTATCTCAGCGATGCGCTTCCGCGGTATCTGGCCGTGAACTTTGGTCGGTGGGCGGCAGGGAGGAATCCCTGCCGCCCTTTTTGCGTGAAGGTAGGCTAAAGCAGGAACACCTGTCCGACCTCGGAATCGCCGTCCATGTATACCGCGAAATTCCCGTGGTAGACCCTGACGGCGGGATGGAGTCCCTTATCGTGCGGAGTGCCGTCGAACCAGTTTTTGTGGTAGGTGTTGCCCGATTCCCCGGCAAAGACGGGCAGGTAGAGAATCCCGTCGACGTCCAGGTCCAGGAAGAAATGGGTTCCGTAGGAAAGTTCGGGGGTGAAGTTGCTTTCCCTGATCCCCACTTCCACCAGGCATCCGCAATGGC
The DNA here is from genome assembly GCA_964521575.1 of uncultured Synergistaceae bacterium. Lineage (GTDB taxonomy): Bacteria > Synergistota > Synergistia > Synergistales > 79-D21 > 79-D21. Next base: position 21,832 of record CAZFSR010000014.1, on the reverse strand, counting down.
AGATCTCGTTGTACTTGACGGGGACGCCGAGGTCCGGGTTCGTGCTTCCCCAGCGGCCCGGCCCCACGAGGATGTACTTGGTCCCTGCAAGCGCGGCGTTCGCGTGCCCGACCGCACGTGCGACCTCGTAAAAAGTGGCGTCCGTTCCGTAAAGGTCCGGGTCGACATACACCAGGTGTTCCGCCCTTTCCAGGATCCCGTTGCTCACCATCCGGTTCCCCCTCAGGAGGAGGCGGTCCTCCGGCACCTCCGGGATGACGACCTGGGCCATCTCCGCGTAGGAAGCGAGAGGGCGCATCTGGATCAGGGACAGCTCGCGGGTCTCGGTTTCGTAAGTGAACTCGATATCGACCGGGAGCCCCATGGATTTCTCGAGATGAGCCAGAAGGGACCTCATGGCCTGGAAAAGGTAGGGATGCCGAGTGGGCAGGGCCGAGAAGGAGAAGATCGGTTTAGAAAAGCGCTTCATGGGGCTGCCTGCCCAGTAGAGAAGGTTGTCGGTGTAAATTTCCACGAACGAGTGGACGGATTTGTGCTGCTTCAGGATGTAGGGCAGAAACTGGCGGAGCGATCCGGTCATGAAGGCGCCGAAGTTGCGGTCGATATAGTCGAAATCGACCTGGCTGGCGGAAGCGATTTCCCCAGGTTGGTTCCCTTCCGGGCGGAGGTTCGGATTGGTCAGGTAGAAAACGCGTGCCTTGGCCCGGTCGACCGTTCGGGTCCCCAACCCGAAACAGATGCGCATGACCCCGTCTTCCTTGCGGACACGCGGAGTCGGCCGCCGGTAGACTTTTGAGAAGGCAGCTCCCGCGAGTTCCGGATAGTAAAGATGTCCGTGGGATTTCCCCATGATCGGCTGGACCAGGACCGCCATGGCTTCGTCCTCGTCCCTGTAGCCGTGCTTGTTCCGGTAAGCCCTGGGGGCGGGGTTGAAAAGCGAGGCCCAGACGGAGCGAATCCCGTCCCCCAGTTCCCGGATACGCCTTTCGGGAGTGCCCGTATTGGCCGAAAAACAGGTGTCGTATTTCCCGGCGAAGGAAAGCCGCACCGAATCCTCAAGAAGAGAGCTGGACCGGATCGCCAGCGGCCGGTCGCCGATCACCGCCAGGGCCCTGGCCAGGTCGCTGAGGAAACTCTCCCTGAGCCTGCCTTTTGAAAACGCCAGCACGATCCGTTCGATATCGGGCTCTGAGTAAACCCACTCCAGCCGGTTATCCTGGATAAAATCCCTGAAAATCTCCGTTCCGACAACGATCGTGGAGGGAGGGAGCGAAACGGTTTCCTGCAAGGGGGAATCCTGCAGGGCGAAAAAGGCGAAAGCCAGGCCTTTCGCTTTGCCTCCTACAGGGCCTTTCCCGATGAGCCACCCTCTCTCGGCATAGACGGATTCGGCGTCGAACCGGGAAAAATAGGAGAGAATCTCCCTTTCTGCCATGCGCATCCCTCCCGTGCGTCGCGGTTTAGGGGTTCAGGCGGTAGATCGTCCTCGGCCAGGGAATCGCCTCGCGGATGTGCTGAAGCCCGCAAATCCAGGAAACGACGCGTTCGATCCCCATTCCGAAACCACTGTGGGGGAACGACCCATATCGCCTCAGGTCGAGATACCAGCCGTATGAAGCCTCGGGAAGCCCTTCTGCGCGGATTCGGGCAAGCAGGAGCTCTAGGTCGTCCTCCCTCTGGGACCCCCCGATGATTTCCCCGTATCCCTCCGGAGCGAGCAGGTCGTCGCAAAGGACAAGATCGTCCCGTTCAGGGTGCTGTTTCATGTAGAAAGCCTTGACTTTCTTGGGGTAGCATTCGACGAAAACCGGCTTGTCGAACTGGTTGGTCAGGAGGGTTTCATCGTCGCCACCGAAGTCGTCGCCGTAGGGGATGTCGCTGCCGAGTTTTTGGAGCATCGCGACGGCGTCGTCATAGGTGATGTGGTAGAACGGGGGCTTGATCCGTTCGAGGGCAGGGATATCCCGCTCCAATAGTTCGAGTTCCTTCCTGCAATGGGAGAGGACCGCCTCGACCACGGCGCAGACCAGGCCTTCCTGCAGGGCCATGTTGTCGGTGTGGTCCGCATAGGCGACTTCGGGTTCAATCATCCAGAATTCCGTAAGGTGGCGGCGGGTCTTGGACTTTTCTGCCCGGAAAGTTGGGCCGAAGCAGTAAACCTTTCCGAAGGCGGCAGCAGCCGCTTCGGCATAAAGCTGACCCGTCTGGGCCAGGTAAGCCTTGCCGAGGTCGAAATATTCGACCTCGAACAAACCGTCGGCGCCTTCCCCGATGGAACCGGTCAATAGCGGGCTGTCGACGAGAAGGAAACCGTTGTTGTGAAGGTATTCCCGGCAGGTCCAGATGACGCGTTCCCTAATGGTGAGGATGGCTTTCTGCCTGGCGGAACGGATCCACAAGTGCCGCCGGTCGAGGAGAAAGTCGATCCCGTGTTCCTTTTTCGCGATGGGATACTCTTCCACGGGGTTCTGAACGACCTCGAGGCCCGTGACGGAAAGTTCGACCCCCGAGGGGGCCCGATCGTCGCTACGGACGCGCCCGGTAAGGATGATCGATGCCTCCAGCCAAAGCCCCTTCGCAGCCGAGAACTGCTCTTCCGGGACCTCTCCCTTGACCATGACGGCCTGGACGAAGCCCGAGCCGTCCCTTACCTGCAGGAAGTGGATCTTTCCTGAACTCCTTTTGTTGTACATCCAGCCTTTCAGCGTGACCTCCCGGTCCACGAACGAAGGCAGATCGCGGATCAGAATCCATGGTGCGGGCAAGGGCGCCAACCTCCTTCATTTCATGATGCTTCGCCTGATACCTATGATACACTAACAGGTATGAAATTTGAGGAGAAAGAGGCGACGGACAAGCTTTTCCGCCCCAGGGACAAGAGGTGAAAGAGATGACCGGAGCACGACCAGCTGAGCCTATTGGGCCGGGGCTTCTTGAGGCGGCGGAGGAAATCTCCGGGCAGATGATCGCCTGGAGACGGGAATTCCACCAATTCCCCGAACTGGCGTTCGAAGAGAACGTCACCTCCGCTAGAATCGTGGAAACCCTCTCTTCCATCGAGGGGATCGAGGTGGTCAAAGGCTACGGCTGCCCGACATCGGTCATTGCGGTCATAGGGGGCGACCTCCCAGGCAAGTCCCTGATGATCAGGGCCGAAATGGATGCTCTGGCCCTGGACGAAGAGACGGGGGTTCCCTTTTCGTCCTGCATTCCCGGGGTCATGCACGCGGCAGGGCATGACGCCCACATGGCCAGCCTGCTCGGGGCCGCGGTGCTCCTTTCCGAGAGAAGGGCGGAACTGGGGCGCCCCGTCGCGCTTCTTTTCCAGCCTGCCGAAGAAGGCAAGGGCGGCGCCAGGACGCTTGTCCAAGCCGGTCTCATTAAACGCTTCAACGTCGGGCAGGTGGTGGCTCCGCTTCTGTGGCCCAAATCCCCGTACGGGACCTTCATGACCCGGCCGGCAGTCATCACGGCCCTTTCCGACCGCATCCATGTCGAGATCCGGGGTGTGGGGGGGCACGCCGCCCTGCCTCACGTGACGGTCGACCCTATCCTCATCGGAGCCCATATTGTCCTTGCCGTCCAGAGCCTGATCAGCCGGGAACTGGATCCACTGGAAAGCGCCGTGATCTCTTTCGGCCAGGTTGAGGCCGGGGAAGCCTACAACATCATCCCCGAGACCGGCCACATGTGGGGAACCCTTCGAGCTTTCGACACGCGGGTAAGGGATTTCCTCAGGACACGCCTGGAGAGCCTGGTCCCGGCCGTGGCTGCGGCTTTCAGGGGGTCCGCCTTGCTGGACTACACCCAGAACTACCCCCAGACCCAGAACGACGCTCCTTTGACGAAAGACATCCTCGAGTGTGCGGAAGACTTCTTCGGGAGCGAACAAGTCAAGATCCTGGATCGCCCCCTCCTGTCGGGGGAGGATTTTTCCTTCTATTCGCTGGAAGTCCCATCCTGCCTCATGCTGATAGGAACCGGGGAGGAAGTGGGGTTGCACCACTCCCGCTACCAGGTTCCCGAAGAGGCCCTTCCCCTGGTTGCGGCCTGGGAAGCCTACATGGCCCTTTCTCTCGCCCAGGGGGAAGACCGGAGTGTGCTATAGTTTAACGGTTTGGGAAGACAACTCCCCTTTCGCTAGAGGGCGAAGGGGTTTGATCCAAAGACTCGATTGGGGAGGATTCCGGGTTGGACGATAGACTGGAAGAAACGTTCGTCAGCCTCGCCAAGGGTGCGCCAGGGCAGCGGTCCATCTGGTGGCGGGGTGCCTGGTGGTCACGGAGCTGCCTCATGGAGCTGGTGGAAGGATGCGAGACGACGCTTGCCCAATCCGGCTTCAGGGAGGGGCAGAGGCTGGCCCTCCTCCTTCCGAATTCGCCGGTTACGCTGGCCCTTTGCCTCGCGGCCTGGAGACTCGGCGGGACGGTCATCCCCCTCAACGTCCAAGCCGGTGAAACCGAAATCCTTCGTTGCACGGCTCACGCCGACGTGTTCGGCGCCTATCTCTGCAAAGGATTCGAAGCCCTCGCGGAAGCCCTGGTGAAAGTCGGCGTTCCCAGCGCCATCACTCCGCTGGAGGGCCCCATTCCCGACCTGGCTGGGCGGCAAGGGACTTATGAAACACCGGAAACGGCGGTCATCTTCTTTACCTCGGGAACGACAGGAGCCCCTAAGGCAGTTTGTATCACCCACGGCAACATCCGGTCCAATGTGGACGCTTCCCTGCACCATTTCACGGAACTGCGGGACAACGAGGTTTTCCTGAATGCCCTTCCGAACTTCCACACCCTCGGTTTCACCGTTTGCGGAATGCTCCCGATGCTCTCCGGCATGGGGCAGGTCCTTGTCCCGACCTTCATGCCCGCCGAGTCCACCCTAGAAGTGATGCGGACGGCTGGGGTGACGGTCGCGATCACCGTTCCCGCGATGGTGGCACTCCTCGAGGGGGCTGTAGCCAGGGGAGCGGCTCCGCCGCAGGACCTCCACATCCTTGTATCGGGCGGGGATCGGCTCCCTCCGAGGGTGGCGGTGCGTTCTCCGCAGCTGCTGGGAGTTCCGGTGCTGGAGGGATACGGCCTTACGGAAACCTCTCCGGTTGTCGCGGTTAACCCCTCCTACTCGAAAAACCGGCCTGGCACGGTAGGTCCGCTGATTCCGGGCTACAAGGCCCGGGTCCTCGACGCAGCGGGGCTGGAGGTTCCGCCAGAACAGGAAGGCACCCTCTGGCTGCAGGGTCCTTCGGTGACCCCAGGGTATTTCAGGCGCCCTGACCTCACCGCCAACCGTTTCAGGGACGGATGGTTCGACACCGGGGACATGGTCCGCATCGACGGGGAAGGATACCTCACAATCGTGGGCAGGGTCAGCGACATCATCATTGTCGGGGGGTTCAACGTCTACCCGCAGGAAGTGGAGTCGATGCTCCAGGAGCATCCTTCGGTGAGGGAGGCGGCGGTTGTCGGGGTCCCGAACCCGGCCCTGGGAGAAGTGGTCAAGGCCTACGTTGTGCCGCAGAACGGAACACGGACAACCCCGCGGGATCTTGTCTCTTTTTGCCGGGACCGCCTTTCCCATTACAAGGTCCCCAGGGTCGTCGAATTCGTCGATGAGCTTCCGAAATCGAGCATCGGGAAGGTCCTGAACCGGGAGCTCCGGAAACGGGCACAGGGAGAAACGGCTTGTACGGATTCGATATCGAACTGATCCGGAACCTTTCGAGGCGGGAAGAGGACCAACTCAGAAAATTCCTGCAGGCACACGGTCTCGTTTTCGAGGGGACTCCGGACATCACGGTTTTCGTGAAGGATCCGGCGGGTCGCCTTGCGGCAACGGGCAGCCTGCAGGGAGAAGTCATCCGGATGGTTGCGGTGGATCCTTCCTGGCAGGAAGCGGGTCTTTCAGCTGTCGTGGTTTCAAGGCTGGTCGAAGTGGCCAGGGATCGGGGAGCCACCCGCCTCTTTGTCTACACCAAGCCGGATTCTGCCGCCCGTTTCGCCGGGATGGGATTCCTGGAGCTGGCCCGCGTGGAAGGGGCGGTCGTTCTCCTGGAAATGGGAGAGCCCGGAGTCGCGGCCTACAGGGCGTACCTCGAGGGGGCGAGATCCCAGGGGAGAAAGAACGGCGCAGTCGTCGTCAACTGCAATCCCTTCACCCTCGGGCACCTTTTCCTGATCGAACGCGCGGCCGCTTCCTGCGACAACCTCTTCGTCATCGTCGTGGAGGCCGATCTCTCACTCTTCCCCTTCAAGGACCGCTTCGCTCTCGTCCGGGAAGGGACAGCCCACCTTCCGAACGTGACCCTGATCAAGAGCGACGCCTACGCCGTCTCCCCGGCGACATTCCCCACCTACTTCCTCAGGGACAGGGGGACGGAAGAGATGGCCGCTATCCAGGCGCGGCTTGACGTGACACTTTTTGCGAACCTTTTCGTCCCGGTTCTCGACATCAGGGTCAGATTCGTCGGGACCGAACCCTACTGCGAGGTTACGGGGGCCTATAACGCCGCCATGAAGGACATCCTGCCCGGGAGGGGGGTCGAGCTTTTCGAGATCCCGCGGTATGCCCTGGAAGACGGGACGATCGTTTCGGCCTCGACCGTACGGGAGAGAATCCGTAAGCAGGACTGGCAGGGAGTGCGCCGTCTCGTTCCGGACGTGACCTGGAATTACCTGAACTCCCCGGCGGCGGTTGGAATTATCGAGCGCATCCAGTCCTCCCGGACCCGCCACTGAGGGGTCCTTCCAGGAAACCGAAATCCTGAAGGGCTTCGGCAACGCTGTCGTAGCGGAAGGGCTCTTCGGGCAGCAGGCCGCCGATGGCCACGAAAGTTCCCCTCCCGAATCTCCTCAGGCTTTCCCGGTCGCTTTCCGTGTCACCGAAATAGATGGGGTTTCGGGTTCCGGTCGCCCGGCAAAGGCGTTCGAACCCCTCTCCCGACGGTTTGCTGATTCCGGTTTCGGGGGTGACAACCCGGTCCTCCGGGAAATTCCCCCATCCGAGGCGTTCCAGGGCGAGAAAGAGTTCGGGGACGAACCTTCCCGTGTAAATCGCAACCGGCAGGGCAAGGTCTTTCCAGTTGCAGGCCAATAAGGGTTTTTCCGCGTGCCACAGCCCTCTTTTTGACTTTGTCAGCCTTTTTTCCCCATGAAAATGCTCCCCAAGATACAACTCCTCGCAAAGTTTCCTGAAAAGGCCGCGGCCGACGGGGTCTCCGAATCGCTTCGCCGTGTGCTCCGCGACACCGGCAGCCGGGAATTCGCCGAGAATGGATTTCCATTCATCGATGGAGGGCATGGCTCGCGAGAGCCTCTTGTCTCCCGAGCGCCTGGATGAATCCGCGGCAACCGCCAGGAGTACCCAGGCGATATCGTAATCGTCGTTGAAGCCCGGATGGCGCTTGCTGATCCGGAAATGCTCCATCGAAAAACCCGTGCAGTCGGCTTCCCACCCCAGCATCCGCCGCCAACCCCACTGGATGGCTGCCCGGATCACCGATGGGTAGGAAAAACGGGTGTCGATCAGAACTCCGTCCACATCAAAAACAAGCAGGTCGCCCCCAGCGGTGGGGAAAGCGTTCTTGAAATCCAATTTTTCTCCGCCTCTCTCGTTCGAAGTCCGGTACAATTTAGGCATAAGCATACACGATGGGCATCGAGGAGGACGAACACTTGCTTGAAATCCCACTCCATCGCGAAAGCGGAACCGCGCTTTACCAACAGGTTGCCGAGCATTTGCGCCGGCTTGTCGCGAGCGGGGCCCTTCCGCCCGGTACGCGCCTGCCCGGTACGCGTGTGCTTTCCGACGAACTCGATGTAAGCCGGACAACGGTCATGCAGGCCTACTCACTCCTCGAAAACGACGGTTTGATCAGGGTTGAGGGCAGGAGCGGGGCTTTCGTGATTGGGAGGGACACCGAGGCCGGCTCACTGCCCAAGAACGAGAGAACCCTCGACCTGGCTTCGGGGCTCCCCTCGATGGACCTCGTTCCGGTAAAAGCGATTTCACGCGCTCTTCGCGAAATCCTGGGCCCTTCTGCCGAGACGGCCCTGCTCGGATCTCCCCCGGAAGGGCTCGAACCTCTTCGCCGCGCTCTCGTCAGCCATGCCGCGGCGAGGGGCATTCCCGCATCATGGGAAAGCCTCCTCGTGACCGCCGGCCTGCAGGAAGGACTTTCGACCCTCCTTAAAGCCCTGGCCGTTTCAGGAACCCGGACTCTTTGGGTGGAACCCTTGACCTACCCCGATGCCGTCCTGATGGCGAAAAGCGAAGGTCTTGAAATCAGGTGTCTTCCAGGCAATCCCGCTGAAATTCCCGGGTGCGTTTCCAGAATGAACCCAAGTGATGCCCTCTACCTGATCCCCAGTTTCCACAACCCGTTGGGCCGAACGCTTCCGCTTGCCCTAAGGCGGGCGATCCTTGCAGAAACGGTCCGCAAGGAGGTTTGGGTGATCGAAGACGATGCCTACGGTGAGCTCCGATACGGAGAGGAAAGTGTCCCTGCCTTGAAATCATTGCCCGAAGCCGGGCGTGTCCTTTATATGGGATCGTTCAGCCAGGTCCTTTTCCCGGGGCTCCGATTCGGCTACCTCCTTTTATCACCGAGCCTTGCGGATGGTGCCGTCGCCGTCCGTAAAATCCGGACCGGAGGTGCATCGTCACTTGTCCAGATGCTGGTGCTGAGGCTGATCGAGTCGGGGAGCCTGTCAAAGGCTCTCGATGCCGCCCGCCTGCAGATGTCCATCCGGATGGAGGCACTGGCAGCAGCCCTCTCGCGGGAACTTCCGGGGTATCCCTTTGTCCGCCCTGAGGGGGGAATCTATCTTTGGCTCGAAACCCCGGGCCTCGAAGGAACGGAAGCGGCTTTAATGGCTGCCTCGAGGGGGGTGCGGGTTGCTCCCGGAAGCGATTTTTCCGTGCGGGAAGAAAAAATCGGGGCAGTCCGGCTTGCGGTCAGCCGCCAGGGGGCACAATCCCTGCCCGTGGCGGTTGCAGCCCTTGCGTCCGCTTGGGGTGAAAGGTAATGGATTCCCTTGCTTGCGTGCTAGAGGGCAGGGAAGGGCGGGCGAGGGCGCAGGCCCGGCTTTTGGCGGAGGGGTTGACCGTTGTCCAGGTTTCCCTGAATGTTCCCGGTTTTCCGAAAAGGCTTGATGGAGACCTGTTTTGCATCGAACAAGCGGGCCTGAGAATCCAGGAAAAGGTCCGCTCCGCAGGGGGGCAAGTCATCCTTGAAATCGGGCTGCTCAACGGCGCAGGATTCGCCCTCCTGATCGGTATTCGGCTGGCGGGATCCGCAGTTGGCCTGAAAAAGGCCTGCATCGCCCTTGAGGAAGGCCTCCCCTGGGGGAGGGCCCTTGACCTCGATGTCCGGACTCCAGGCGGCAGTATCGATCGCGCCGCCCTCGGAGAGGCTCCGCGAAGGTGCCTTCTCTGCGGGGACGAAGCAAAATCCTGCGGCAGGGAAGGCCGCCACGACCGTGAGGACTTGAGGAAAGCCATGGAGGATCTCCTTGCGCAATGCCTTCAGGAGGGAGGGTCCTCTGTATCCTTTTGAGGGTCCGGTTTTTCCCCGGTTTCAAGCTCTTCCAGGTAGCGTCGCCACGCCCAGAAGGCCGCAAGCGTCGTCAAGCATCCGAGGGAGAGCCCCTGGACGATGTAATCGATCCTGCCCCTGCCGAAAAGGAAACCGCCCAGCCCGGCGAGGGCTCTTCCGAAACAGGCAAGGGTGGTGATGGAAAAAAACAAGGTCAGAAGCCTCAATGCCGATCCTCCTAAAGGGTGAGGGCGCTCGATTGCCTCAACAGTTTACACGATACCCGACTCCCGTTGTGTTGTGTGCACCATAACCCCATGCTAAGATTGCATGGAGGCGGAACAAAACAGAAAGGTATGCAGGATGACGGGGGGTTCATGAATCCATGAGAGAACCGCGATTTTACACCACATCTGCAGACTACGTCTACCAGGATCTGCGCCATCGCATCATCACCAAGCAGCTTCAACCCGGGCAGCGTCTACCCGAGGTGAACATTGCAGTCCAGATGGGGGTTAGCCGGACCCCGGTGCGCGAAGCTCTCAGGCGTCTCGCCAGCGAGGGTTTGGTCAGCATCATTCCGAACAGCGGAGCGCGTCTCGCATGCCCCACCCAGAAGGAAATGGAAAACGCGTATGTCCTCAGGGAACACCTCGAATGCCTGGCCATCCGCCTCGCAGCGGAAAGGATTACGGAACGCCAGCTGAGACGTCTTGAAGATGCGGTCCTGGAGGAGGAACGGGCTTTTCACGAGAGGAACCTGGAACTCTACCTCGAGGTGAACGAGAACTTTCACCGCGCGATTGCCGAGGCAAGCGGGAACCGCATCCTGGCCGAATACGTCGAGAACATCCTTGCCCGGACGAACGTCTATATCGTCTTCTATGACCCTTTCTACAATATCGAGACGAACCCAAGCATTCCCCAGCATCGTGCCATCATTGGCGCCCTGAGCGAACGGTCGCCCGAGAAGGCGGAAACCCTCATGAGGGAGCACCTGAGATTCTCGATGGAAGACCTGCAGGCCCCGAAGGAGAGCGGGGAGGAATAGGGAGTGGCCTGGGAGAGATCGCGAGAACTCCCCCTTCTCCGACTGCTTCGGGGAGGGACAATATGAGAAAAAATGATCAAGAAAATCTTTTATTAACCCTCCGCTTGGTATAATCCCGTTGTTTCTCAAACGTCCTGACTAGGAGGGTTACCATGCCCGATCGAAAATTGCCGACACTTGACCTGAAACGGAATTATGACCGCGTGAGAAGCGAGATCAGGGAGGCTGTGGACAAGGTCCTCGAAAGCCAGCACTTTATCCTGGGTCCGGAAGTGAAGGCTTTTGAGGCAGAAGTTGCAGCGCACCTGGGTGTTCCTCACGCTGTCGGATGCGCCTCCGGGACGGATGCCCTCGTCCTGGGCCTCATGGCACTGGGAGTTGGGCCCGGTGACGAGGTGATCACCACTCCTTTCAGCTTTTTCGCGACCGCCAGCTGCATAACGAGGGTAGGTGCCCGGCCGGTTTTCGTGGATATCGACCCCTGTACGTACAACTTCAACGTCGACCAGGTGCTGGAGAAGATCACCCCGAAAACCAGGGCGGTGATTCCCGTTCACCTTTTCGGCCAGATGGTTCCCCTTGAAATCCTTGCCCCAAAGCTCAAGGCCGGCGGAATCGCCCTGGTCGAGGACACCGCCCAGGCTTTTGGTGCCTGCCGGCAGGTGGGGCCTGATCTCCAGAGGGCAGGGGCAGTTGGGGACCTGGGATGCATTTCCTTCTTCCCGACAAAGAATCTTGGCGCCTACGGAGACGCAGGCATGATCACCTCCACGAGGGACGACCTCGCGAAGAGCCTGAAGAGCCTGCGTGTCCACGGATCAACGGCAACCTACTTCCATGACACGGTGGGAATCAACAGCCGGCTAGACGAAATCCAGGCGGCCATCCTGCGAGTTCGTCTCCGCCACCTCCAGGAGTGGAACGAGGAACGTCGACAGGCTGCAGCGAGATATGCCCTCCTGTTCAGGGAATTCGGCCTTATGGATCAGGTTCGCCCGCCGGTAGAGGCTCCGGGCAATACCCACATCTACCATCAATATGTTATCCGTTGCCAACAGCGTGATGCGCTGCAGGCGCACCTGGAGTCCGAAGGGATCAGCACGAGGGTCTATTACCCGCTCTGTCTCCACCTGCAACCCTGTTTTTCGGATCTAGGCTACCGGGAAGGAGATTTCCCTGAAGCCGAGGCGTTGAGTCGAGATTGCCTGGCCCTGCCCATCTTCCCCGAGTTGGAGGCGGAAGAGCAGGAATGGCTGGTTTCCTCAATGGCGGCTTTTTATCGGGGATAGGGTCTGACCAATATTGCCTTTTGGCCGCCGCTCGTGTAGAATCCGAATCGAAGGCTGCAGGATGGGAAATGCGCCTGCGCCATAGAGGAGGGAAATGAAGGATGTTTCCGTTTTTTGACCCGACATTCATGTTGCTAATCCCTGCCCTTGTTCTCGGCATCTGGGCCCAATCCAGGGTTCAGGGGGCGTTCGCGACGTACAGCCAGGTTTTCTCGCGAAAAGGTGTCCGCGCGTGTGACGTCGCGAGGGCACTCATGGATCGCTTCGGCCTTTCCAATATCCGGATCGAGCGGGTTCCGGGAAACCTGACCGACCATTACGACCCCCGTTCCAAGGTCCTTCGGTTGTCGGAAGGGGTTTTTTCCAGCCCTAGCCTGGCCGCGATCGGCATTGCCGCCCATGAAGTCGGGCATGCGATCCAGGATGCGGAAGATTACAGGCCGATACGGGTCCGCAACGCGATCGTGCCGGTGGCAAGCCTGACATCCTGGTTGGCCTTCCCCTTGTTTTTCATAGGGTTGTTTATGCGTACGCCGTTCCTGATGGATCTTGGGATCCTCTTCTTTCTCGGGGTCATCGTCTTCCACCTCGTGACCCTTCCTGTCGAATTCGATGCCTCGGCACGGGCCCTTCGTCTCCTTGCCGACACGGGCACTCTCGACGGAGACGAAATCGGCGGTGCTCGCGCCGTCCTCAGGGCGGCGGCGCTGACCTATGTCGCTGCTGCGGTCATGGCTGTAGCCCAGCTTCTTCGCCTCCTGCTCTTGCGGGGCATGGTCGGAGACCGGCGAGACTAACCGGGCACGAAACGCGATTGATGAGGCGGGGTGGGGGGCGACCCTCACCCCTGCCTTTTTGCTTGCGGTGGTATGATGCGAAGGGTTTGATCGGGTTGAAAAGGAAGGCAGGACCGAGATGAGAGGAATCGAAGCGGCTTTGGAATGTCGCCGGGAAGTCCGCAAGGGGGCTTTCGCCGCGGAAGCCCTGCGAAAGCTCGGAGGGGCGATGGAAAACCCCGACCGGGTGCTGGCCTCTTCTCTTCTCTACGCGGCATCCAGGCGGGAATCCCTTTGGAAACACCTGCTGGGCCTGTTTCTTCGCAAGCCCCTGCACGCGCTGTCGGCCGAAACAGTGGACGCCCTGCTGGTTGGTACGGCCGGCCTTGTCGAGTTGCGCCGGTTTTCGCCGAATGCGCTTGTCAGTGCCCTGGTCGGGCACGTCAAGGCCGGGCGCTCCCCGCACGAAGCGGCGTTGGTCAATGCAGTCCTCAGGAAGGTCGGGGAAGAATCTCCGAAGATCCTGGAGAAGATGGGCCGTTCTACGGATGTAAAGGAGCAGTGCCTGTTCCGGGGTATCCCGTCGTGGGTCGGGCGCCGCTGGATGGACGACTGGGGGAAAGAACAGGCACGCAACCTCTGGAAGTTAACCTCGATGAAGCCTTATATGTCGCTTCGGCTGAACCGGCCCGAGAAAAGGGATGCCTTTCTGGCAGGGCTCGAGCGGGCGAACGTGCACGCATGGCCCTCTCCGCTCGTGAGCCGGGGCTTCAGGCTGGCCTCGAACCCTTATCCGCCTTCCCTCCCGGGCTATCCGGAAGGGTGGGTCACCCCTCAGACCGAATCCGCGATGATGGTTGTCGAAGCCTTCCTGGAACTGCTTGAGGGTGGTCCGGTGCTCGAGATGTGTTCGGGTAGAGGGGTCAAGAGCGGGCAGATCTTCTCCCGTTTGCCGGGCAACACACCTGTCGAATCCTGGGAATTGAGTCCCGGCAAGGTCGCTTCGGCCAGGTCGGAAATGAACCGGATCGGGATGAGCAATCGGGCGGTTTTCAAGGTGGGGGATGCCCTTGTCCTGGAACCTGACCGGCCGCCGAAAGCCATCTTCCTGGATGCCCCCTGCTCGGGCAGCGGGACATGGAAGCGCCACCCCGAATCTAAATGGCGCCTTTCCCCGGAGCGCCTCGCAAAAATGGCAAAAATCCAGGCCGCCCTCCTCGAACGGGCCTTCAGGCTTGTACAACCCGGGGGAATCGTGGTGTACTGTACATGCAGCCTCTTCCGCGAGGAAAACGAACAGGTTGTCGGAGCGGTGCTCGGCTCCGGCAGCGACATGGTGGAAATGCCCCTGGTGCTTCCAGCGGGAACCTCGGTAAGGGGAAAACCGTACGGCCGGGTTTTGCTTCCGAGCCTCCCCTGGATCGACGGTTTTTTTGTCGCCGCTTTCATGAAAAGGGCTTAGGAGGGATTTCGGCGTGAAATGGATCCGTTGGACGATGCTTTTCCTTGTTCTCGTCATCGCGGGATCGGCAGCCGCCGCGTTCTATTTTGTCTTCATGGGCGGGCAAAGGACCCCGATGCCTGCGGTTGAGGGGATGATGTCGGCACCTGCCGTCGAAACCCTGCAGAAAGCCGGGTTGCTGGTCCGGATCGACCAGGTGACTTCCCAGCTCCCTTCAGGGACCGTCGTTTCCCAGTGGCCCGCTGCGGGAGAAAAGGTGGCCAAGGGGCGCCTTGTCGCGCTCAAGGTCAGCCGGACCGGAGAAAAGAAAGCCCTCCCCGACGTTCGCGGGATGGAGTTCAACGAAGCGAAAGCCAAGCTCGCCGAAGCGGGTTTCCAGGTGGGCGACATCCTCCGTGTCGCGGATCCCCGGAAACCGGCCGGAGCTGTTGTCGCGCAGAGTCCCTCGGCACCCGCCATGGTCGCCCTGGACACCCGGATCGACCTTCTCCTGAGCCGTGGAACGGGGGTGGAAGGCGGCCCCGTCGACGTTCCGGACCTGCTTGGACAACCCGAAGCTTCGGCTAGGGCCCTGCTCGAGGCCGCAGGGCTCGGGGCGGAGGTTCGCTACCTGTATTCGCAGACGACTGCGCCCGGGATAGTGACCTCTACCTCACCGAAAGCGGGGACGAAGGTTCCCGGAGGGAGCCGTGTTGTTCTGGCCGTCGCGACTTCATCGAAGGCAGAGGCCGGGGTTTCCTCTGAGGCGATCGAGGAAGACACCGAAGCCCCCCCTGCGAAAAGCCCTCCAGAAAAGAAGCCGGAGACGGCGGCAAGTGAACCGGCCGCACCCAGGAAAGCCGAAACCCCAGCCCCGAAACCGGCCCCTTCGCCGGAACCGCCGGCACCGAAACGTGAACCGGCGGCCGTCGAGGCAACGGCCGTTCCCGCGGCTCCGGCGAAGGCTGAAGAACCCAAGCACACCGCGAGGGTCCGTTACCAGGTGCCCCCTCTTTCGAAGCCCCTTTCCCTTCGCATCGAGGTTGCGGACGCCGAGGGGACCCGGACTGTCCTTGAGAGGGAAGTCAAAGGCGGGGAGTCCATCACGGCCAATGTCCCTTACGCCCGGGAGGCGGCCGTGACCGTTTACCTGGGCGGGGAATTCGTCTGGCAGGACAGGTACCGTCCATGAAATGGCCGCAGAAGGCTCCCTTGATCGCCCCGTCGCTTCTTTCGGCCGATCCCTTGCGCATCTGGGAAGGGATCGCTTCTCTTGAAGGCGAGTATGACTGGCTGCACCTCGATATCATGGACGGCCACTTCGTTCCCAACCTTTCCTACGGGCCGGCCCTTTTGAAATCCTTGAGGTCGGCCCTGCCCGGGGCCGTGCTGGACGTTCATCTCATGGTGGAACCCCCGGAGGACTTTATCGAGCCCTTCCTACGGTGGAAACCGGACTTCCTGGTCGTCCACCAGGAGGCGACGCCGCATTTGCACCGGGTCCTGCAGGCCATTCGAGAGGGCGGGAGCAGGCCGGGCGTTGCGCTGAACCCGGGCACCTGCGTGGAAACGGTGAAGCCGGTCCTGCCGTTTGTGGACCTGGTGCTCGTCATGTCCGTGAACCCTGGTTTCGGTGGGCAGGCCTTCATTCCCGAAGTTCTATCCAAGACCAGGACGCTCTGCCAGTGGAGAGAAGCGGAAAAGCTGGATTTCCTCGTTGAAATGGATGGGGGACTCGGGGCTTCGAATGTGACGGAAGTCGTGCGCGGCGGCTGCGATGTGGTCGTCGCTGGGAACGCCGTTTTCGGAGAAGCGAACCCGGCGCTGGCTGCCAGGCTGTTGCGGGAAAAGGCAAGGGAGGCGAGTTCCGGTGAATGAGCAGACGGTAAGGGAACTGGGGGCTTACCTGCGCTGGAAACGCAAGGAAATGACCAAATCCCTGGATGATGTCGCAAGGGAAACCCGCCTCAGGGTTGAGATGCTCCGGGCGATCGAGAACGGTGAAATTCAGGTGCTTCCTGCTCCCGTCTACGCCAAGGGGATGGTGAAGATCTACCTTGAATACCTTGGCGCGGGAGAACTCCTTCCGCAGTACGAGGAAATCCTCGGTGCCAGAAGGCAGGATGAACCTCCCGAGGCATCCTTTGCAAAACCTGCCGTCACCCGGGGTTTTCGGCGAAGGGACAATCGGTGGATCGTGATCCTCCTGGCTCTGGCCGTCGTGGTTGCCGGTTACCTTCTCTGGCAGCAGAAGGGGGTCCTGGGGGATGCGATCGACAGGAAAGCCCGACAAGTGACGGTCGAGTCGCAGGTGCAAAAGCCGGAGTTGCTGAAAACTTCCCCGGACCTTTCGTTGTCTACGGGCCTGGTCAACGAAGCCGGAGCCGGGGCCGCCGGCTCGAATGAGAAAAGCGAAAGCGACGATTTAAGCTGGTTGCCCGGCCATGGAGCGAAGACGGGTGGTTCCGTTCCGGCTGCGGAGGGGCGGCTGGAAATCTCCGCTTCGGAGTCGTGCTGGATTTTGGTGACCAGCGAAGGAGAAACGCTTTTTCGCGGAACCTTGAAGAAGGGAGAAACGCGGGGCTTCCCCTCGGGCAAGGATATCCGGGTCCGCTACGGCAAGCCTTCTGCCGTGACGGTCCGATGGTTAGGGAAAGACCTCGGCCGCCCCTCCACCCAGCAGAAGGTCGTGACGGTCCTTTACAAAGCCGATGGCTCGTTCTCCTTCCGGTAGCAAGCACCCGCTTTTCCTCCTCAGCCTTGGCTGCGCTAAGAACCTTGTCGACAGCGAGCGGCTGGCCGCCCGTCTCGAGGCCTGGGGGTACGAACTCGTTGAATCCGTCGGCGAAGCCCGAACCGCCATCGTCAACACCTGCGGTTTCATCCGTCCCGCGACGGAAGAGAGCATCAGGGCCATCCTGGAATTGGAGGAACTCAAGGCGACGGGCCAGCTGGACGCGATCGGCGTGGTCGGTTGCCTGCTGAACCGGTATGGCGAAGATCTAAAGAAGGAACTTCCCTCGGTGGATTTCTGGGCTGAAGCAGAGGACTGGGAAACCCTTGGCAAGCTCCTCGGGCAAGCCTCCCCATGTCAACCCGCGGGAAGGGCGAACCTGCCGGGAAATGGCCGATGGAGCCGTTACCTGAAGATCGCGGAAGGCTGCGGAAACCGCTGCGCCTATTGCATGATTCCCTCGATAAGGGGCGGCCTGCGAAGCTTGGCCCCCGATTTTTTGGCACAGGAGGCTTCGGAGCTCGTTCGACAAGGGGCACGGGAAATCTGCCTGGTCGCCCAGGATCTGACGGCCTGGGGATCGGACCTGTTCGGGAAACCGTCGCTTCCGCTCCTCCTGAGGGAAATTGAGGGAGCCATCCCGCAGGGGACGTGGATCCGGCTGCTTTACCTTCATCCTTCCGGAATCGATGATTTCCTGCTGGAGCAGGTGCTGGAAAGCCCGCGCATCCTCAATTACCTGGACATTCCGATCCAGCATGCGGATCCGGATGTTCTCAGGAGCATGAACCGGGAAATCCTTCCCGAACGGCTACGAGGGATTTTCAGGCACATTCGGGAAGCCGACCCGGATTTTGCACTTCGGACAACCGTCATGGTCGGTCATCCCGGCGAAGACGAAAAAGCTTTCGGCAGATTGCTCGATTTTATGACGGAGGTCCGGTTTGACCGTCTTGGGGCCTTCGAGTTCTCCCCGGAAGAGGGGACGGTTTCCGCGACCCTCGCGAGCAAGGTCCCGCCCAAAGTGAAAAAGAAGCGCCTGGACCGGTTGATGCGCCTTCAGGGAGAAATTTCCCTGGAACGGCAGGAAAGGTTCGAGGGGAAGTCGCTCCAGGTGCTGGTCGAATCGGTCGAGAGGAAAGAGGGGATTGCCCTCGGGCGATCCTTCCGGGAAGCCCCGGAAGTGGATGGCGTCATCGAGATACACGGCGGGGGGGATTTGCCCTTGGGTTCTTTCGTGAACGTCCTCGTCACGGAGGCGCTTGAACACGATCTTGTAGCGGAGGTGCAGGCTCATGGGGTATAGAATGCCCGAAACCTGGGAGGGCAGGATCAGCACCCTGGGCGGCCTGGGGTTCCTGACCGGGATGCCCGGCACCATCGGGTCGGCTGCGGCCCTTCTCGTCGCCATCATCCACCCTGTGCCTGCCTGGTTCATCGTTGCGGCGGCCGGCCTTTCCGTCTGGGCGTCGGGTGGTTATGCCCGGCAGGTTGAACGAGAGGATCCCTCCGAAGTCATCGCGGACGAGGCGATCGGCATGTGGCTCGCGATTGTCGGCCTCCCCTACGGTTACTGGCTGCCGGCTTTTTGCCTTTTCAGGGTGATCGACATCATCAAGCCCATTCCGGTTTCCACTTCGGAAAGGTTGCCCGGCGGCTGGGGTATCGTTGCGGATGACGCGGTCGGCGGGCTTCTGACCAACGGGATCATTCGAGGGGCCAGCTGGCTGTTTTTCGGCGGCGGCTTGCAGGTCCTCCTTCACATGGGGGGAATTGGAAAATGACGGCAGGAGTGGCCCTGCTTGCGGTCGGAGACGAAATGCTCAGCGGCCTTCGCGCCGACACGAACTGTTCTTGGCTGGCGTCCCGGCTGCACGACGCGGGAGTGCCCGTGCGCGGCATCCAGGTTCTCCCCGACGAAGAGGATGTCATCCTGGAGGCCCTTGAGCGATGGGTTGGAAGGGTGGAGTACCTGGTGGTCTCGGGAGGATTGGGGCCGACGCACGATGACCGGACCCGGTCTGCCCTGGCCCGTTTCCTGGGGGTCGCTCTCCGGCCGGACAACCCCTCTTACGACCGGATCGTTTCCCGTTATGCAGAACCCCTGAAAAGCCGCATCGAGGCGTCAAGGGGAACCCAGTCCCTCATTCCCGAGGGGACCCGCTCTCTTTTCAATCCCCAGGGATCGGCGCTCGGTATCGCTTTTACCTCCCGTGGCACCGAAATCCTTGCGCTTCCCGGCGTTCCCTGGGAATTCCGCGCGATGGCCGAAGCGGAAATCCTTCCCCGAATCCGGTCCCTCGCGACCTGGAGGCAGGTCGTGGTGGCGGGATGGCCGGAGAGCCTCCTCGCCGAAAAGTTGAAGGACACGATCGAAGATTCACGGCTGCATGTCTCGATCCTTCCATCCGCAGGGCTGGTCACCCTGGTTTTCAGGGGGGAGCCCGGCAGGGTGGAAGAGGCGGTTTCGTGCATCCGGAGAGAACTGCCTGAAGACTGCCTCGAGGATGGCGAAACGGACATGGCTTCAGCCGTGGTGTCCCGGGCAACGAAAGCCGGGATTTCCCTGGCCTGTGCCGAATCCTGCACGGGCGGTCTCGTGGGCGCTGCGATAACAGCGGTTCCGGGGGCTTCTTCCGTATTCCTGGGTTCCGCCGTCTGTTATTCAAACGACGCGAAAATCGGTCTGCTCGGAGTCGAACGGGACGTCATCGAAAACCGTGGAGCGGTCAGCGAGGAATGCGCCCTTGAAATGGCAGCGGGTGCACGCAAGGTCTTTGGTGCGGATGCGGCGGTGTCGGTGACAGGTATCGCCGGGCCGGACGGGGGCACGGAGGCAAAACCGGTGGGGACCGTCTGTTTCGGCATTTCCTGCCGGAGCGGCGGGAGGGCGTTTACCCGCAACCTTGCCGGTGACCGCGCCCATATTCGCCGGTGGTCGACCGCAATTGCACTCGAGACGCTTTGGAGAGGCCTGAAGGAGGAGTAGCCGATGGGTGAAAGGACGAGGTCGTTTCTTTGCATTGAGCCTGAGCCCGCTCTCCGGGACACCCTCAAGTGTTGGCTCGATTCGCTCAAGAGCCTGGCTCCGAAACTCAGGTGGGTTCATTCGGATGCGGTGCATCTGACTCTCAAGTTTCTTGGCGAGCAACCCCCCGAAAAACTGACTGATTTGAGAAACCGGATTCCGGAGGCCTTGTCCGCCAAATCGCTCAGGACTTTTTACCTTGAACTATCCGGGGTTGGAGCTTTCCCGAACTACCGGTCCCCCCGCGTTTTGTGGATGGACCTGTCCGGTGAAACAGATGCGCTTCGCGACCTCTGGGAGACCCTCGAGAACCTTGCGGTCCGGATGGGTTTCCCGCCGGAAACAAGGCCGTTCCGCCCTCATTTGACGTTGGCGCGGATCAAGGACCCCGGCGATTTCTCCCTCGCACTGGCGAAAACCTTGACCGAGGCCGATCCCCCGATGGGACGGTGGAAAGTTGGATCCGTGACGCTGATGAGAAGCGAGCTCCGGGCGGGAGGCCCCCTTTATTCCCCGCTTGCGACATTTCCGCTTTATAGGGTTTAAGGCAAAGGAGGTGCCATCCTGACATGGCGAAAAACGGCAAGGGAGCATTGACGCGGGAAGACATCCTGGACCAGGCCCTGGAGGATATCAAGGGCAAGTTCGGGGACGGGGCGATCATGCGCCTGGGGGACCAGACCAACGTAGCGGTGGACGTGATTCCGACTGGAGTTCTCCCATTGGATGTCGCGCTTGGCGTTGGGGGGCTGCCCAGGGGAAGGGTCGTGGAGATATTCGGCCCTGAGGGTTCCGGGAAGACAACCATCGCGCTCCATGCCATCGCGGAAGCCCAGAAGGCGGGAGGGATTGCCGCCTTCATCGACGCGGAGCACGCCCTTGACCCGAGGCTGGCAGCGAGCCTCGGCGTCGATGTCCCCTCTCTTTACCTGGCCCAGCCCGATAGCGGGGAACAGGCTCTTTACGTTCTCGAATCCCTCGTCCGCAGCGGGGCGGTGGACATCATCGTCGTCGACTCCGTCGCGGCACTCACGCCTCAAGCCGAAATCGACGGGAAGATCGGGGACACCCAGGTCGGCCTTCAGGCCAGGCTGATGTCCTACGCCCTTCGGCGCCTGACTGCTGCGATCTCCAAGAGCAGGGGGGTCGTGATCTTCATCAACCAGCTTAGGGCGCAAATCTCCACGATGGGGTACGGAGGGCCGCAGGAAACCACAACCGGAGGACGGGCGCTGAAATTCTACAGTTCCGTCCGTATCGAGGTCCGGCGTGGAAAATCCATCACGCAGGGCGACGATGTCCTCGGTCACGAACTCTGGATCAAGGTGGTCAAGAACAAGCTTGCGCCGCCTTTCAGGACGGCGCACACCTCCCTGATCTACGGCAAGGGGGTCCCCGCTGAAATGTCCGTGGTCGACATGGCCATCGATTTGGAAGTGATCAAGCGCAAGGGTTCTTGGTTGGCCTACAAAGGTGAAAACCTGGGACAGGGGAAGGAAAAGGTGTCGAAGTATCTTCTTGAGACGCCCGCGCTCATGGAAGAAATCAAGCGCGAAATCCTCGAAAAGGCGGGCCAGGCGGATGCTCTCCTCGTCCCGAAAATGCCGGCGGTTGAACCGAGCCCGGAAGAAACGAAAATTGTGCAGGGTGTCGTTGAAGACGGGCTCCTTGAACTGGAAGAGGAAGACGACGCCTAAACCGGGAAAAAACCGCGCGAGGCTTCTTAATAGAAAGCGCGTCCCGGTGCTTCAGAGGGTAGGGGAACTCTTTGTCAGGATATGTCGCATCAGGGATTGCTCAAGAAAGTCAAGGAAATCAATCCGTATGTGTTGACAGGATCGACTAGGCGTTGTACTATGCCCCTTGCCCCTTGAGAACGGGGTTCTGCGACAAGGCAACATTTCACATCAGCACCTTGACAAGCGTAAGGGAAGAGAGAGCAGCGAGTTTGGTAAGGAAAGCCATGGAGAGTTTGATCCTG
>CAZFSR010000013.1:0-54792 GCA_964521575.1 uncultured Synergistaceae bacterium | reverse complement strand
GCTTGAAATCCAGGATCGGATGCTCCTTGATCAGGTCCATCTCGTTTCCACCCCTTTCGCAAAAGCGATCGCCACTACTTTATTAGTAGCGATACGATCGTATCACATCGCTCTTCCCTGTCAATCCTGAAAAGGTTGGTGGGGGGAAAGTCATAAGGGTTTATTTTTCGGGAGATGTTTCGGCGGGGCTTTCCAGAAAAGCCAGCACTCGGTCCATATGTTCAGCCATCGCCCTTTCCGCACCTGCTGCGTCTCCTTGGGAAACGGCCCGGAGAATCTTTGCGTGATCTTCCACAAGCTCGGAACCGATTTCTTCCCGCACCTTCCAGAGGAAGACATCGACGGGGTCCCTGTCCGAGGCTGACGTCACCTGCTCGGAAAAGTCGAACAGCGTAGCCAGGAGCGCGTTGCGGGCGGCATCGAGAAGCGCCCCGTGGAACTCGCGGTCCAGCGTGGCCCTTTGCCTTCCGGATGAAGCCCGTTTCTGCTCCTCGACGTTCCTTGAAAGCCGAAGAAGGTCCGCCTCCTCTGCCCTCATGGCGGCCAACCTAGCGGCTTCCGTCTCGATCGCCCTCCTGGCCTCGAGGATATCGGCCAGGCGCTGCCGATCGTTTCCCGTCAGGTAATCGAAAATGCGGTCAGCCAGGCAAGCCTTCTTTTGGCGGTGGCGGTAGGTTTCCAGGAACTCCTTGCCTTTCGGGGTCAACAGGTGTCCCCTAAATCCCTCGCGGACGACCAGCTCTCTTTCCTGCAGATTTCGGAGGATAATCCCCACCGTTGCCATGCTCAGGCTCGCCTGCGGGAGGATGGCCCTACGTATCGTGCCCGCGCCTATGGGCTCGGCCGATTCCTCGATGCTTTTCAAAACCAGGTAGACGATATCGTCATTTTCCGTCACGCGCATAACCGGTCCCACCTCCCAATTCACCCGTGCCCGAACCAACGAAAAATCGCCTAAGCCGTTCATTCTTGTGGATTACAAACACACTTTACCTCTTTCACGGGAATTCTCGAAGCGGTTCCCCGCTTACTCTCCACAAATCCCTTTGCGGAAACTTTGGATTGCCGTAAGCTAACCACCGGGAGGTGGAACCGTTGAATGCGTTCCTGTACAGAGCCTACTCGTCCCTGGCAAATTTCCGGGGGTTGAAGCTCGCCCGGATAACCTGGGTGCCTCTCAGGGCGGAAAGGATCCGCTTCGGGCCGATCAGCGAACTCCTGGCCGATTTCGAGTCTCTCAACCCCGTTGAGCTGAGCATTGCGAGGGGCTTCCTGGACGAGTTCCTGACCCCGCAGGAGGCAGTCCAGTTGAGGCGGGCCCTGGAAGAAGCCCTGGGATACCCGCTCGAGCTCGTGGAATTTTCCGTCCCGATTTCCTGCCGTGACCGTTCCGGAGAGATCCGCACACCGCTTCGCGCTCTCCCCGAATCGACATGGAGGGGACAGGAAATCGTCGCTCACCGCGGGAAGCTTTCGCTTCCCTTCGATGTCCTGGCCCTTTGGCGGGACGACCAGGAAGAAGGAGGGCTAGTATCATGACCGGTTCGGAAAGAACCATCCTGACTCGGGTGGAAGACGGCATCGGAAGGGTCACGTTAAACCGCCCGGAAGCGATGAACACGTTCAACAGGGACCTGGCCTCAAGGCTCTCCGAGGCTCTTGAGGAAATGGAGAAGAATCCTCATGTGCGGGTCGTCGTCCTGGATGCCGCGGGAAAGAATTTTTCCGCCGGCATAGACCTCAAGGAAGTCCTGGATTGCGAACGGCATGAGATCCGGGATTTCATCCGCCTCATGGACCTCCATAACCATCGGATCGCGGCCATGACCAAGCCCGTCATCGCCTCCATCAAGGGATACACTCTCGCCAACGGGGCGGGCCTGGCGCTGGCCTGCGATTTTATCGTGGCCGCAGAAAGCGCAGTCCTGGGAACCACCGCAATCAACGTGGGACTGATTTGCCTCGAACCGGGAATCCAGCTTGCCGGGTGGATCGGGCACAAGCAAGCCCTCCAGTATGTCCTTTCGGGCGATTTCATCCCGGCGGAGGAAGCCCGCCGGCTGGGGATTGCCTGGAAAGTCGTCAGGGACCAAGACCTCGAGCAGGAAACCCTGCGGCTCGCAGCCAGGCTTGCCGCAAAAAGCCCGCTTGCCGTGGAAACCGGCAAGCGGGGCTTTCAGCGAATGGATGGGCTGCCCCTCGAAAAGGCGGTCGAAGTTGGCGGAGAACTCTTTGCGGCCCTCATCGCATCGGAAGACGCGAGGGAAGGGCTGGAAGCCTTTCTAGGCAAGCGTAAACCCGCCTGGAAGGGACGCTAAACCTCGACCTTCGACATCTTCGGCCTGTGGACGTAAACGCTGCAGGGGGCATGCGCCACGACCTTGGCCGCTACGCTGCCGAGGAAAAAGCGCTGGACGTTTCCCAGCCCCCTGTGGCCGATCATGATGATGTCGGCATTTTCCTCCTCAGCGAATTTGACGATCTGTTCATAGGGGCTCCCGCCGCGGAGAGAGACGGACATCGCCGGAATTCCTTTCCCAACCGCGTCCATCCGGGCCTTGATGAAAGCCTGGAATTCGGCACGGACTTCATCCGGGGATGGCGGCACGCTCACCACGTGCCCCCGGTAGAAGATCTCCCTTTGCTCTGAAGGCTCGATGACGTGAAGGAACAGCATCTCCGCGTCCTTTTCCCGGTTGGCGTAGTGAATCGCGTAATCGATGACTCCCTTGCTGACTTCGCTGCCGTCAATTGCGACAACCACTCTTTTCATGCCAGGCCCCCCTCTCCCAAACCGGAGGATTGCGAATGAAATGTCGCTTATTCGCATAAGTAAATTATACTCCGATTCATCTCGATTCAACAGGCAGAGGAAAAACGAACGTTATCCGGCCTGAGGATCAACCCTTCCTTGCGATCATCTCGATCTCTACCCGCGCGCCCAGAGGCAGTCCCGCCACACCAATCGTGCTCCTGGCCGGGAAAGGAGCCTCGAACTGTTCACGGTAAACTTCGTTCATCCTAGAGAAATCCTTCATGTCGGTAAGAAAAACGTTAACCTTGACCACATTCGCCTGAGAAAGCCCCGCCGAAGCGAGCACCGCGAAAAGATTCCTGAAACATTGCCGCGTCTGGATCGCAACGTCATCCTCCACGAGATGTCCCGTGGCCGGATCGATTGGGGTCTGCCCGGAAAGATAGAGGACGTCGCCCGATTCCACCGCGTGGGAATAGGGACCTACAGCAACGGCTCCCTGTGGACTGAAGGCTTTCCTCAGCATGGATTTCCCTCCTTTGGGAATTTCGTACCATGATAAACTAAAAACGCGTTGATGGAGGGACTTGAAGAAGGGAGGGACGAAAATGCCGAACCAGGAAAAACAAAAGGGAACATGGGCTCACCGAACTGCCATCCGTTTTCTCACGCTCGCCCTCGCAGTGTTGTTCTTCTGGCTCATCGGATTCCTTCTCCAGGACATCCGGACGATAAAGGGACCTGAATACCAAGACATCGAAAAATCGCGGGTCGACACCAGCCTGGTCGAGAAAAAAGCCCTTCTCGACACCCAAATTGCCGAGATTTCGAGACAGGCCGAAGACCTCGCTGAAAAGCAGAGGATCATCGGTGACAGCTCGAGGAGCCTCCAGCAAACCCTGACCCAGGTTATCGAGCTTCAAAAACAGGGACTTCAGAAGAACGCTGTCTTCAACGAAAAGCAGCAGGCCGGGTTTTCCGAAAGCCTCAACCTGTTCCTGGAAAACCAGAGACAATACCAGGATCTTAGCCGGTCCCTATCCGAATTGATCGGCAAGAAGCAGCAACTCGTCGCCGAGAGGGAACGGCTCGCCCTGGAGATCGAGAAACAGCGCAAGCCCGCCAGGGAAGAGTTCGAGGACCAGATGAAGCGGCACCGGCTGAGGCTCGCCGCGGTCCAGCTTCTCGTATTGTTGCCGATCCTCCTGCTTGCGGCAGGGCTGGTCGTCAAGAAGAGAGGGAGCCTTTACGCTCCCGTTTACCTGGCCATCGGCGCGGCTGCCCTGGCAAGGGTCGCCCTTGTGATCCACGAATATTTCCCAGCCCGCGTGTTCCGCTATATCCTGACCCTGGCACTGATCGCCGTCATCATGAAACTGCTGGTCCATTTCATCAGGAGCGTCGCCTTCCCCGGCAAAACCTTCCTGGCCAGGCAGTACAGGGAAGCCTACGAACGATTCCTATGCCCCGTATGCGAATACCCGATTCGTATCGGCCCCCGGCGGTTCCTTTTCTGGACACGTCGGACCGTCAACCGGATTGTCGTTCCGACCGGGCAGGGGGAGCGGGAGGAACCCTATACCTGCCCTTCCTGCGGAAGCCGGGTTTTCGAGGAATGCCCTTCCTGCGGCCAGGTCCGTCATTCTCTGCTCCCCTATTGCACGCACTGCGGGTCCAAATCGGATAGCACCCCTTCTTAGGGGCTCGACGACCGGGAAAACCCCTTTGCCTGGGGTAAAATGAAAACGCTGAAAAATCTCCCGGGGGAAAGGAACGATGGCCGATGATCAGCTTCAAGAACGACTATAGTGAAGGAGCTCACCCAAGGATCCTGGAAACCCTTGCGGAGACGAACCTCGAGCAGGCTGAGGGGTATGGCGGGGATCGCTTCTGCCAGGAAGCGGCGGAACTTCTAAGGCAAAAGCTCGCCAGGGAAGATGTGGATATTCACTTCGTTCCGGGCGGCACCCAAACGAACCTCATCGCGATCTCCGCTTTCCTCCGGCCCCACGAAGCGGCGATCGCGGCCCATAGCGGCCATATCCTCGTGCATGAGACCGGCGCGATAGAAGCCACCGGGCACAAGGTCATCTCCGTCGAATCTCCCGACGGGAAACTCACTCCCGAAAGGATAAAACCCGCCCTGGAGTTCCATACCGACGAGCACATGGTGAAACCCCGGCTGGTCTACATCTCGAACCCGACCGAGGTCGGAACCGTTTATGCAAAAAAGGATCTGGAAGCGCTCCGCAGATTCTGCGACGAAAACCGCCTCATTCTCTACGTGGACGGGGCACGCCTGGGCTCGGCTCTCTGCCTGCCGGAAACCGAACTGGGCCTGGAGGATCTCGCCCGGTTGACGGATGCCTTTTACATCGGCGGAACCAAGTGCGGTGCCCTGATCGGGGAAGCCCTCGTCATTTGCACCCCTTCGCTCCGGGAGGACTTCCGCTTCCACCTGAAACAGCGGGGGGCCCTTCTTGCAAAGGGGAGGCTGATGGGGATCCAGTTCCTCGAACTTTTCAGGGACGACTTGTATTTCGACCTTGCAAGGCATGCAAACCGAATGGCGGACCTCCTCCGGGAAGGCATCCGCAAGGCCGGGTACGGTTTCCTGACCGATTCGCCCTCCAACCAGATCTTCCCCATCCTGCCCGACCGGCTGATCGAAAACCTTCTCAAGGAATTCGATTTCCACATCTGGTCAAGGATTGACGGAGACCATTCTTCGATCCGCCTGGTCACCTCCTGGGCGACGCGCGAAGAAGCCGTCAGGTCTTTCATCGACTGTCTCGAATCGAGGAGGGATTGACATGAGATACGGCAAGAATCCGGGAAAAGGCACCCTGTCGGTCTGGGGCGGGGAAGAAGAAGTCTTCCAGGAAAACTCCACGCAGGTCCCCGTTTTCCTGGGTGTGGCACACGCCTACGAGGACCTCGACGAATGGATCGATGTCTCCCTGGGAAAGAAACCGGGACACATTTACGGGCGGAACACCAATCCCACCGTCCGCGTCTTCGAGGAGAAGATCCGTCTCCTTGAAGGAGCGGAAGCGGCCACGAGCGCGGCAACCGGGATGGGCATCATCTCGAGTGTCCTCTGCTCCCTGCTGGATTCGGGAGATCGGGTCGTTTCCGTGAAAGACACGTACGGCGGCACCAGTGTCATGTTCAACGAGTTCCTCCCGAGACAGGGAGTGATCTCCTCCCTCTGCGACACCACGGACCACGAAGCCATCGAGAAGGAGATCGCCAGGGGCTGCAAGCTGCTGTACCTTGAAACGCCGACCAACCCCACGATCAAGATCATCGACATTGCCCGCCTGGCCAAGGCCGGACACGAGGCCGGCGCTATCGTCGTCGTGGACAACACCTTCGCCACGCCCATCAACCAGAACCCTCTGGAACTCGGCGCAGACCTCGTCCTCCACAGTGCGACAAAGTTCCTGGGAGGACATGCCGACGTCCTCGGGGGTGTCGTATGCGGGAAGGCCGAGCTGATCCGGAAGATTTACCACTACCGTGAAATAAACGGGGCTTCTTTGGCCCCCATGTCTGCCTACCTCCTGCTGCGCGGCATGAAGACCCTGGGATTGAGGATCGCCCGCCAGAACGAAAATGCGATGTCCATCGCCCGCTTCCTGGAAGGGCACCCGGCAATCGACCGGGTTTTTTACCCCGGCTTGGAATCACATGCCGGACATGGGATCGCACTTCGCCAGATGAGAGGATTTGGCGGAATGATGAGTTTCACCCTCAAGGGGAACTCTTTCGATACGGTCCGGCAATTCCTCCCGAGGCTGCACCTTGCCCACAAGGCGGCCAACCTCGGAGCCGTGGAGACAATCGCCGGCGTCCCGGCCACGACAAGCCACGTGGAGTGCTCCGCCGAAGAAAGGAAGGCGCTGGGAATCCCTGAAAGCCTTGTTCGCTACTCGGTGGGAATAGAGGACACCCGGGATTTGATAGAGGACCTCGGCCAAGCCCTGGATGGACTTGGTTTCTAGATTCAGGAGCAATAAGGCGTTTTGTTCCGATAAAAGAGCAAAACCAGCAACATTTGTCCTCCAGCATGTTTTTTCTTGCCTAAAATCTTCTCGTCAAACTTTATCTGACCATTGTTGACTAATAAAATGACCCCGTAAGGTCATTAAAGGTCAGATTGGAGGTGCGGTTGATGAGACGGTTTTGGTTGTCAGGTCCGGGAATGAGGCGCGAGGAAAATTCGTCGGTTTTCAGGGATATCGCCCAGATCCATGACGAAATGTCCAGGCTGTTCGATGATTTCGCAACGGGGACATGGCCAGGGATACGTTCGATCGATGCGACCGTCGCTCCCCGAATGGATCTTTACAGGAAAGATGGCAAGATCCACCTTGAAATGGAGATCCCGGGGATCGACCCTAAGCAAATCGACCTGAAAGTTTACGCGGACCGTGTCGTTTTCAAGGCGGAAAGACAGGAGGAAAAAAGGGACGAATCCGAGAGGTTTTTCCGAATTGAACGGAGTCGCGGCAGTTTTTACAGGGAAATCCCCATGCCGGTAGAAATTGACCCCGAAGCCGCAGAGGCGAAATTCAAGAACGGTCTGCTTTGCCTCGTCCTGCCGGAAAAACAGAATGTCGAAAATGGGCGGAAACTGGAAATCAAGGAAGAAGGTTAGCCTCATCAATGAGGGTCCGGATTTTCCGGACCCTTTTTTTATGGCGAGGATCTGACCCCTCCCATTCGAGATTGACGATTCCAAACTGATCCTGCCCATTTCCCGAAATCCGCGATATCCTTTTCAAGGTGTAGCCCACTGAAAATCCTGCCAGTCGGAAAGGAAGGATCATGTTGCCGCCAACATCGATCGAGAATGGGATAACCTTTGCGTTCCAGGGCGACAGGCTGCTCCTCCGCCTCACACCTGTCCCCAGCCTGCCCACCCTGCTGGAAATCCCGCAAGCGGAGCCCGCTGCGGAAGGATTGCTCCTGCGCCTTTCCCGTTCCAGGAACCCGGACCGGAACTGGGCAAGGCTGCATGAGGGCGCATCCCTGCCCGAAGGCATGGGGCTGGTTTCGCTGAGGGAAGTGTGGGGCCTGCTGGGGGAAGAGGCATTCATCGAGGCGGGCCGTGCCCACCAGCTCATGGACTGGTATGGGGAAACGAACTTCTGTGGGCGTTGCGGCAAACGGATGGCCGATCACGAGACCGATGCGGCCCGAACATGCAAATCATGCGGACTTACGGTCTACCCGACGCTTTCACCCGCCATCATCGTTGCCATCGAGCGCGAAGGGAAACTCCTGCTTGCCCGGAGCCCCAACTTTCCCAAGGGTCGTTACAGCGTGCTCGCAGGTTTTGTCGAACCCGGAGAGACCCTGGAACAGGCCGTCCAGAGAGAAGTGTACGAAGAGGTTTCGGTGAGGGTCAGGGATATCCGCTATTTCGGCAGCCAGCCCTGGCCATTTCCCCACTCCCTGATGGTGGGGTTCACGGCGGCTTGGGATTCCGGAGAGATCGAGATCGACCCGGTAGAGATCGGGGAGGCAGGATGGTTCGCTCCGGAAGAGTTTCCGGAAATCCCCCCGTCGATCAGTATCTCCAGGAAGCTGATCGAAGACTTCCTCCTCCGGCACCGCCAGGAAGCTTCGTTCCCGAATCCCGGGGAAACCCAGGCAGCCAGGTAACGCGCAACATTTTGCGAAGGAGGGCGGGAAATGAAGATCGAAGGCGTTCCGTTCGTTACGGTCGACTGGAACAATATCGAGCCGACGGTCCACAAGGGGGACACGGGACAGGCTCTCTGGCGAACCTTCGAACAGGGAAACATCCGGGTTCGGATGGTGGAATACTCGCCAGGATACCGGGCAGATCACTGGTGTGCCAGGGGACATGTCCTCCTGGTCCTTGATGGCCGCCTGACCACCGAACTGAAGGACGGCCGGGTTTTCGAACTTCTTCCGGGCATGAGCTACCATGCGGAGGATGACGACAAGAACCCGCACCGATCCTGGACAAGTGTCGGGGCCCGGCTGTTCATCGTCGACTAGCCGGACCCCTTGTAGAGCCGTGTGCCGTTAATAACTGACGAGGGTTGCCCCTACTTTTACGGTCAAATCACGGCCGTTCCTCTTCACCAAAAAGAGATTTTCTCCCGCCACGAGAAGCGAACCCAGCCCCTCCGGGGAAGGGATCGGTTTCCCGTTGCATTCAAGGAGGATATCGCCCGCCTTCAACAGGGCCTTTTCCGCGGCTCCCCCCGGAGACACTTCCACGATGACGGCCCCGGTTTTCCCGCCGAGGAGCCCCTTCTCCGCCTCGTTCGGGTACCTTAGGGAAAATCCCATCTTAGGCGGAGCCGAGGTCTCGCTTGAGGCTGGCTGGGACGCGGCCGGGGCGGGAGCCTGAGCCGCCTGTGGAGCCTGGGCGGCTTTGAAGGCGAGCCCTTGAGGCGGTTTAGGGAAAAGGTCGTCCGGAGGAAGAGTCACATGGCAGACACCCGGAGGGGTGCTTTTCCTCAAAACCTTAAAGTCAAAGGATTTCGCGCCCGGTTTTATCTTTTCCGACCACTGGGCAAAATTCTCGACAGGCTGGCCGTTGCACAGGACGACCGCATCCCGCACCCTCAGGTCTCCCTTCTCCGCCGGGCTTCCCTTCATCACGCCGGTCACGATCATGCCCTTGGCTTCCTTGAGCCCCGGGATCCAGAGATCCTTTTCGGTGATATCCCGGAAAGTGGCACCAAGGATCGGGAATGCGACGGACCGTCCTGACGCAGCAACCAGGGTCGCCAGTGCGTTGAAGACCTGCGTCGCGGTCCCGTAATCGGGAACCCTGAACATCTTCATTTCGTTCTTCAGGTCGCAGCGGACGCCCATGGTATATTGGCGATCCACGCCGACGTGAACAAGATGCAGGCCGGTCACTTCCTCGAAAGGAATGACCGTCGATTCCACCTGGGGAACCTGGACGGTGTTGGAAAAGAAAAGGCTGGTCTGCTGGACCTCTACGACCGTGCCAAGCGCCCTTAGTCCAAAGGCGTCCGCGTCCCATTGCGTGACGAAGGAACCTTGCCAGCCGACCACCTTCCCCTGCAGGTTCTTGAGCGCCCCAAGGGCCGATTCGACAGAAGGGTGGTAGGTGGGCCAATACCAGTACTCTTCCATGCTGTACGCCGAAACCGGCCCTAAGGGCTCGACGGCGAAAGCAGCGGGAGAAAAAGCGCATAAAAAGACAAATGCGGAAAGGATAAAAGCAGAAACCCTGAAGAACCTCGGCACCTCGCAACCCCTCCATTCTTCCCCTGTCGCAGGGAAATGCATCTTTCGAATTATATCCCCTGGTTCGGGTAAGGGCTCTTCCCAACCCCTTCTTTCTTATTTATAATTATTTGAATTATTGTACTTTTCAATCCGCTCTTCCGCTCCAGGATGGGGGGGACAAGCCCATGAATCGAAGAGAATTCCTTAAGAAAAGCCTGGCGCTGGCCGTCGGAACGAGCGCCCTCCTCCTTCCGGGAAGCGCGGGCCGCGCCTTCGGGACGCTCGTGTCCGGACCCGCGGATCTTGCGGCAGTCCGGGGAGGTGAACCGGAGGACATGTTTGACCGGGGGCTGGCCGCCATGGGAGGCATGAAGCGGTTCGTCTCCAAAGGACAAACCGTCGTGGTGAAACCGAACATGGCGTGGGACGTGAGGCCCGAGCTCGGGGCCAACACCAATCCTGCCCTGGTCGAGAGAATCGTCCGGAGATGCATCGAGGCCGGCGCCTCGAAGGTCTATGTTTTCGACCACACCTGCGACCTATGGAAGAGGAGCTACGTCACAAGCGGGATCGAGGAGGCGGCAAGGCGTGCGGGGGCAACGGTCGTCCCAGCCGACCAGCAGCGCTATTACAGGAAGGTTCCTATTGCCGGGGCCCGTATTCTCAAGGAAGCCCTGGTTCACGAGCTGGTCCTGCAAAGTGACGTTTTCATCAACGTCCCCGTGCTGAAAAACCATGGGGGGGCGGGACTCACGATCGCGATGAAAAACCTCATGGGAATCGTCTGGGACCGCGGGGAATTCCACTCCAGGGGGCTCCACCAGTGCATCGCGGACCTGAGCCTCCTCAGGAAACCGGACCTCAACGTGGTGGACGCCTACCGGGTCATGACCCGAAGCGGCCCCCGGGGAACGTCGGAGAGGGACATCACGATCCGGAAGGCCCAGGTCATTTCAACCGATATCGTGGCAGCCGATGCAGCCTCGTCAAAGATTTTCGGCACCGAGCCCAGCTCGGTGGAATACATTCGCCAGGGAGACGCCCTCAAAGCGGGAACAATGGACCTTAACCGCTTAAAGGTCGAGCGGATCGCCCTCTGAAGGGATCGCAAACCGTGAAGAGAATTCGACTGAGGCCGCTGCTCGTCTGGATCTTCCTATCCGGTTTTGCCGCCTTGTTCCTCCTGCGCGATGCAGGAGGAAGTGGATTGACTGGGTTTGCTGCAAGAATCCAGGTGCTTCCCGCGCTCCTCAGGTGGGAAATGACGATTTTCCTGTTTGCCGGGATGACCCTCCTGGCGGGACGTTTTTATTGCTCCCTCCTGTGTCCCCTGGGCCTTTTCCAGGAAGCCGTTCACGGGCTAGGGAAGCGCCGATTGGCCGGTTATCGCCGGGGAACCTCCCTGAGATACTGGATTCTTGCGGCTACCGTGATCTCCATGGCAACGGGAACGCTGGGGCTTCTCCACCTTCTCGATCCGTTCGCCAATTTCGGCAGGGGCATCACGCAAATCCTCCGTCCCGTCATCGTGGCGGCAAACAACCTCCTGGCCTCCTTCCCTCTACCGGGAGACATGCCCCGCTTCCTCCATGTGCGGCCGCCTGCACCGCTGACCCCGCTCGCGGCCACGGCCGCGGGATTTTTCCTCGCAGCCCTCGCGGCCTGGTCCTTTTCCCGGGGACGCCCTTACTGCGACGAGCTATGTCCCGTGGGAACCTTCCTGGGACTTTTCTCGTCCCATTCCTTCTTGAGGATTCGTTTCGACGAAGGTTCCTGTTCGAACTGCGGACGGTGCGAGGCCGCCTGTCCAACTGCCTGCCTTTCCGCCCGGGAGAGAAAGGTGGACGGTGACCGGTGCGTTCTGTGCCTGTCCTGCATCGAAGCCTGTCCGGGCGCTGCCCTCCGACTGGGGTTCCTGCCGGTCCGGGAAGGGCTTCAACGAAGGACCTTCCTTCGAGTCGCCGCAGGGCTGGGCGTCGCCATCAGCCTTGCCTCGATTCGCCGTTACCGGAAGCCCTCCGCCATTCCGGGAACCGTCGATGCGACAGAACCTCCCATCTCTCCCCCCGGTTCGCGAAGCCATGAGAATTTCATCCAAAAATGCATCGCCTGCTCCGCCTGCGTGAAGGCCTGCCCTGCGGGGATCATCCGCCCGGCCCTGATGGCCTGGGGAATTTCAGGGCTTTTCCAGCCCATCCTTGACTACGATTTCGGCTACTGCCAGTATGAATGCAAATCCTGCACCAGCGTCTGCCCGACCGGGGCCATCGAGCCACTGTCCCTTGAGGCTAAGCAGCATGTACAGATCGGCCGGGCCGAGTTTCACCGGGACGCCTGCATCGTCGTGAAAAACGGGACGGCCTGCGGGGCGTGTGCCGAGCACTGTCCCACACAGGCCGCCCATATGGTTCCTTTCCGGGACAGCCTTACGATCCCGGAAGTGGATGCTTCCCTTTGCATCGGCTGCGGTGCGTGCCATTTCGCCTGCCCGGCCTCCCCAAAGGCAATGACCGTCAGGGGATTGTCGACCCACGGGAGTGCCAGGCCGGCGAGGGCTCCCGGAGAGGGCCCCGTGCTGGACCCTCTGGAGGATTTTCCCTTTTAGGCTTCAAGCGGTACACCCACGAAAAGGAGGAAACGGAATGAATCTCGGAATGGGAGAGATCCTCGTTCTTCTGGTGCTTGCCCTGCTGCTGTTCGGGGCAAAAAGGCTGCCCGAGATCGGAAGGTCCGCGGGAAGCGCCATCCGTGAGTTCAAGAAGGGGTTCGAATCCGGAGAACCGGAAGAAAAGGAGAAGGCGGATCGGGGCAACAAACGTGAAGAGTGAGGGAGATTTCACCGAGCACCTGGAGGAACTCCGCAGGAAGATCCTGAGCGTGCTTCTCTTCTTCCTGGCTGTGTTCGTGTTCCTTTTTGCCTTTTCCGAGCACCTTTTCGCCTTCCTCCAAGCCCCCATTGGCGGGCTTGGCTTGTCCCTCTATTATTTCAAGCCTTACGAGAAATTCCTGACCTACATGAGAATTTCCTTCTGGGGAGCGGCGATCCTTTCCCTTCCATTGGCCATTCTCCAAGCGAGCTTGTTCGTCTACCCGGCCCTCCGAAAGAACGAGGTCCGTTATTTCCTTTTCGGGGTCCTTGTCGCGCCCCTTCTTTTCGCTGCGGGTTCGGCTTTCGCCTACCGGGTGATTGCCCCGATGGCTTTCAGGTTCTTTCTCTCCTTCTCGCCGCAAGACAACATCCTCCCCTTCTGGGGGTTCGGCGAGTACGCATCTTTCCTCTTCGCGCTAATGGTTGCCTCCGGTTTCGTTTTCCTGCTCCCGCTCCTCATCCTGCTCCTGATCGGCACGGGACTCGTCCCGGTGCGCACCTTGTCCCACCTGCGCCCGTGGGTCATCATGGCCATCGCCCTGGCGGCCGCCCTGCTTACCCCGCCTGACGTGGTTTCCCAAATCCTCCTGGGAGTACCCCTCTACTTGCTCTTCGAGGGGAGCCTGCTCATCGGCAAGTTCCTGGAGAAATAGGACCTCCTCGTTCACTTGAAACCCATCAGGGTCTTGACTTTGTCGGCGTTCTCCCTCGACGTGAGTTTTTCCAGCAGGAGGAAGGCCACCTCGAAAGCCGTGGAAGGGTTGTAGGAAGTGATGATGTTCCCGTCCACGACGATCCGGCTGTCGGGAACCACGACGGCTCCCATTTCCGCAAGCTGCTTCTGCCTCCAACCCCCGATGTTGTAGGTCGTGGCCTTGCGCCCCTGCAGGACTCCGCTCTTTGCAACGGCCAGGGCGGCGACGCAGACCGTGGCGATGACCTTTCCCTGCCGGTCGAACTCCCTGATGGCTTCCAGGAAGGGTTCGCTGAAGGCCCCCCGGTAGAATTGGGCTTCCTCGAAGCCACCGGGGATGGCAAGGGCATCAAACTCATCCACCTTCAGGTCCTCAAGCAGCATCTCGGGGATCACGGTGAAATTCCAGGTACACTTCAATTCCGGCAGGGTTCCGCAGGTCACGACCTTTGTGGATCCGTCCCCCTCGTAGAGGTTCCAGCCCAAAACATCGGTAAAAACGCTGGCCTCGACGGCCTCGAAACCGTCTGCAAGCAGCAGGCAAACCTTCTTCAATGAAAATCACCCTTTCCCTGTCGATTCCTCAGCAGCGGTTGCGCTTGCCGGAACAGTCTTCAAGATCGACCCGGATGACGACAATCCGTTCCAGGGCCTGAGGCGGGAACTCGAATTCCTTCCCCGTGTACTGGTCCATGATGACGTTAAGCCCCCGCGCCTTCTCTTCTGCACTTTCAAGGAAAACGGCCTTCCCAGATGCAATGACGCACCGGTACTTCATGCTGAAGCTGCATGCCGCTTCGGCGGGAACCAGTTCCACGTCCTTCTCGAACTCCAGGCACACGTTCGGGTTCCTGCGCAGGACTTCGATCTTCCGTCCTTCCGTTGCCGAATGGAGAAAAACGCTCCCGTCCCGGTAACCGTAATTCATGGGGACCACATAGGGTTGATCCCCATCACAAAGCCCCATCCGGCA
The DNA here is from genome assembly GCA_964521575.1 of uncultured Synergistaceae bacterium. GTDB lineage: Bacteria > Synergistota > Synergistia > Synergistales > 79-D21 > 79-D21. Next base: position 40,253 of record CAZFSR010000013.1, on the reverse strand, counting down.
GACAAGGGCTTGCTTGAGGATCGATTCCATTTCCGCCGGATCGGTAATCTCCCGATCACTTCTCCGCACGTCGATCGCCTCCATTTTCAATCCGGACTCGTTAACCGCACCCCTATCTTATTGTGAAACAAAGATTGGTGCACCCGCTCTTTCATTTTTGTGTCAGTAATGGATCTGAGCATTATGATGAGAGAGTTGAAAGATCCTCAGAGACAGGAATTGGGAGGGGAAACAATGTCGAAAATCCTGAGCGGAGTTCACGAGGCGATCGGAAACACCCCCATGGTCCACCTTTCACGGATCACGGCAAAGTCAGGCGTCGAAGGCAATATCTTCGCGAAAATGGAATACCTCAACCCGGGCTTCAGCAAGAAGGATCGCGTCGCGCTCCAGATGATCGAGGAGGCCGAGGCAGCCGGACTACTGGAAAAAGGCCAGGCGATCGTCGAGCTGACCAGCGGCAACACCGGGACCGGCCTGTCCATCGTCTGCGCAGTAAAGGGGTACCACTTCATCGCCTGCATGTCGAAAGGCAATTCCACCGAGCGAGCACGAATGATGAAAGCCCTCGGGGCAGAGGTCGTGCTGGTCGACCAGGCACCCGGATCCGCCAAGGGGCAAGTATCCGGAGAAGACCTCGCCCTCGTGGAGGAAACCGCAAGAAGGATCACGAAGGAACGCGGCGCTTTCCGTGCGGACCAGTTCAACCTGCCCGCAACCGTGCACGCGCACGAACGGCACACGGCGGTAGAGATGTGGGAACAGACCTCGGGAAATATCGACGTGTTTGTCGATTTTCTCGGGAGCGGCAGCACATTCCAGGGATGCGCGCTTGCCTTGAAGAAATTCAAGAGGGAAATTCGCTGTTACGCAGTCGAACCTTGCGCCGCGGCCATCTACGCGGGTCATCCCATCACCGACGGCGCCCACAAGATCCAGGGCGGCGGCTATAGCATGGATTTGCCGCTCGTGGACAAAACCCTGATCGACGGTTTCATCCAGGTTTCCGACGAGGAAGCGATAGAAACCGCGAGGGCCCTTGCCCGGACAGAGGGGGTCTTTGCCGGCTTCTCCTCCGGTGCGAACGTGTGCGCCGCCCTGAAACTGCTCGGGGGAATCGAGCGAGGGAAAAACATCGTCCTGACACTCAACGACAGCGGCTTGAAGTACCTCAGCACTGACCTTTACGAGGACCTGTGATCCACGCCTGCGGCGGGAAAGAAAGACCGGCAGGGAATTTCCCCAGGAGCACAACGGGAGGCGAAAAAATTGCTGGATAAACTAACTGTAACCGTATTGGCGGAAGATAGCGTTCCTTACGAAAGCCCGCTTCTCGGCCAACACGGGGTGTCATACTGGCTGGAGGCGGAAAGAAGAGGGAGCACGAAAAAAATCCTGGTCGACGTGGGACAAAACCCGGAAGCCTTGCTCTTCAACGTTGGAAAACTCGGCATCCCCCTCGCTGAGACCGATGCGGTCGTGCTGACCCATTGCCACTATGACCACACGCAGGGATTGACCCAGATCCTGAAAACCATCGGCAGGAAAGACGTGCCTGTCATCGCCCATCCGGCCCTTTTCAGGCTCAATTTCGTCACGGACCCGTTTTTCCAGCACGTCGGCGTGATGCAGGGGGATAAACCCGAGGACCTCCGGGCAGCAGGCGCCGAACTTGTCCTGGTTTCTGGTCCGGTCCAGCTGATGCCGGGACTTTCCACCACCGGGGAGGTGCCCAGAGTCACGGATTTCGAGGAAGTGGGCATCGCGCTTTCCACAATGGACGAAAACGGCCGGGTGGTCCCGGACAGCATGCCGGACGATCTTTCCCTTGCGGCAAGGATCAAAGGCAAGGGGCTTGTCATCGTCACCGGGTGCAGTCACGCGGGGATCATCAACATCCTTAGGCACACAGCGGCCCCCAGCGAGCGCATCGAAGGCGTGATAGGCGGACTGCACCTGGTGGAAGCATCCGAAGAGAGAATCGAGAAAACCGCCACGGCCCTTGCCGAGTTTTCGCCTTCTCTCGTCGCGGCGGGACATTGCACCGGTTTCAGGGCCCAGGCAGCGTTGTACGCGGAATTTGGCAGCCGGTTTTCGACAATGGGGGCTGGCACCGTTTTCCGTTTCCACGCCCCCTGAAAGATCGCTCGCAAACAACTTGTAACGAAGCTGGTACATTTTCGATACGGGAATCCTCTCCCCTTCGCCTATATTGGACAAGGACGGAAGCCAAGCGATAGGGGGGCAAAAGATGCAGGGAAAGAAGATCAAGGTCCTTTTCATGTGCGGACACAATAGCGCGCGAAGCCAGATGGCTGAAGCTTTTCTAAAGAAAATCGGCAGGGAAGCCTTCGAGGTCGAGAGCGCGGGGCTTGAGCTTGCCGACCGAATCAACCCCCTCGTCATCGAGGTCATGAAGGAAGTCGGGATCGACCTGAGCGGGAAGTCCATGCAGCGAGTTTTCGACCTGTTCCAGCAGGGACGGCTTTACGATTACGTGATCGCCGTGTGCGATGCCGCCAAGGCGGGGAAATGCCCGATTTTCCCAGGTCTCTGCAAAAGACTCCACTGGCCCTTCGAGGATCCCGCAGAGCTGGAAGGATCCTGGGATGAAAAGCTGGAGAAGACGCGGCTGATCCGCGACGAGATCCGCAAAAAGGTCGAGACGTGGATCGAAGAACTGGTCAAAGAGGGGATCCTGAATCGGTAGACCAGGTTTCAGTTCCGTTCCTCACTCACGAAGGGATCCCAGGAGCGGGATCGCGCTGATATGGACGCACCCGATCTTTGCCGGGATCCGGGTCAGGCCCAGGACAAGGACCATCCCGAACCGGTGGCACCCGTTCCCCCCGAAGAAAAGACGGCCTTCGGGCCCCACGTGGAAGGATATTCCGCCCCTTTCGCGGAATGCCCAAGGATTGACCTCGCGGCTTGTCCTGAGCCTCATGTCCGCCTTGACCCTTTCAAAGAGCAGGTCGAGCCCGGCGTACCTCTTTTCCAGGTCCTCCCGGCTCCTGCAGTCGTCGAAAACACGGCGCGGATGCTTTTCGATCTCCCCTTCAAGGAAACGGAATATCCCCGTTTCCTTCCAGGGAATGCCTCGAGACCAGTGGTCGATGCAACTACGCAGCTTCTCAATTTCCATGAGGCTTTTCAGCCTGCATCCGGCAGGAGGCCATGCCCCCTCGACGACCCTGCCGGAGTACCTGTCCCCAATACCGTAGAGGCACTCCGTGCACGCCTGCGGGTTGACCCAGATCCTCTCCGCGTAGCGTGGGGCCTCGGGGCCGTAGAGGATCCGGTTGCGGCTGTCCCTAAGGAAGGCCCTGGATGAATACCGTAGAAACCGTTCCATTGCCTTGACTTTCTTAAGAACTGGAACCAAGCGGGGATCCTCCCTTGTCCAACAGGCCGATTCAAAAACCGTTCAGGTGAATTTTTTCCCAGCGAAGGGCTTCGGCCGGCACCCCGGGTTTTTCCTCGGCCGGGTATCCCAGGCCGATGATCGAAAGGATCCTGAAAGGAAGAAGAATCCCGAGGACTTCCCTGGTGTAGTCCTCTGCAGACAGCCCGGGACCATGTTCCCTGTTGCGGATCTGCACCCAGCAGGACCCGATTCCCATGGCTGCTGCGGCGATCTGGGCAATCACTGAAGCGACGGAGGCGTCCTCTACCCAAACGTCCTGGGTTTCTTCGTTTCCGAGCACGACAATCGCCAGGGACGCACCCGCAAGAAAGGCAGAACTGCCCCCGCGAACCTCCGCAAGACGCTTGAGCAAGTCCGGGTCATCAACAAAAACGAATTCCCACGATTTGAAATTGTGAGCGGAGGGAGATCGCAGGACGATTTCTTTCAAGACCTCGACTTCCTCCCCTCTAAGCGGAATGTCCCTGTACTTCCTGATGCTCCGCCGCTTTCTCAACACCTCCAGCGCGGGATTGCCGCCAGCCGCGGCATTCATCATGATTTCCCCTCAAGAGGCTCTCCGCAGGGCTTCCCGCCGATTGTCCAGTTTTCCTTCGGGACCTCCACCAGGACCACCGTCACGGCCTGTAGGGGGCAACCAAGCTTTTCGACGACCACCTCCGTGATCGCCCTTGAAAGGTCCTCCTTACATTCGCGGCTTCTACCCGGCCACATTTCAACCCGCACGATCGGCATCTTCAATCCCTCCTTATCAATCGGAACAGTCTCCGTGTTAATTTTATTTTACTACTGGTCCGGGGAGGCTTCTTCCAAAAGCAGGGGCTCCTGGCTTGACCAAGCCAGGAGCCCCTGCTTTCATCCTATCAAACAGGCAATCCCTATTTCCCCGCCATGATCGCCTCGACGTCGGTCTGCACTTCCCCGGTAGCCTTGACGTCAAAATTGTCCACGAGGACCTTCAGGACGTTCGGCGAGACGAAGGCCGGAAGGGTCGGGCCAAGCCGGATCCCCTTCACCCCGAGGTGCAGCAGGGCCAGCAGCACCGCGACGGCCTTCTGCTCGTACCATGCGATGTCAAAGGACAGGGGCAGTTCGTTGATGTCCTCTAGGCCGAAGACTTCCTTCAGCTTGAGGGCGATGACGGCCAGCGAGTAGGAATCGTTGCACTGACCGGCGTCCAGGACCCTGGGAATGCCCCCGATGTCCCCGAGGGGCAACTTGTTGTAGCGATACTTGGCACAGCCTGCCGTCAGGATGACCGTGTCCTTGGGCAGCGCCTTGGCCACCTCCGTGAAATACTCTCGGCTCCTGTGGCGGCCGTCGCAGCCTGCCATGACGACAAAACGCCTGATGGCGCCGCTTTTTACGGCTTCCACGACCTTGTCGGCAAGGGCCAGGACCTGGTTGTGTGCAAAACCGCCGACGATGTGCCCCGTCTCGATCTCGACCGGCGGCTTGCAAGTTTTGGCCATCTCGATGATCGCGGAGAAATCCTTGGGTTGGCCATCCTGCCTGTCGGGAATGTGCACCGCGCCCGGGTATCCCGCCATGCCGGTGGTGAAAAGCCGGCTAAGGTAGGTGTTTTCCTTTTTCAGCGGAACCAGGCAGTTCGTGGTCATCAGGATCGGCCCGTTGAAGGTCTCGAACTCCTCGTTCTGCTTCCACCAGGCATTGCCGTAGTTCCCGACAAAATGGCCGTACTTCTTGAACGCCGGGTAGTAGTTGGCGGGCAGCATCTCGCTGTGCGTGTAGACATCCACGCCGGTTCCTTCCGTCTGCTTCAGCAGTTCCTCCATGTCGCGGAGGTCGTGGCCGCTGATGAGGATCCCGGGGTTGCCGCGGACACCGATGTTCACTTTCGTGATTTCCGGATTCCCGTAGGTGGAGGTGTTCGCCTTGTCAAGGAGAGCCATCGTCTGCACGGCCGTCTCCCCCGCCTTCATCACCATCGCGACCATTTCTTCCACCGACAGGTTCTTCGTGGTCGATGCAAGGGCTTTCATCAAGAAGCCGTAAATGGCCGGGTCCTCGTACCCGAGCATCGCGGCGTGGTCCGCATAAGCGGAGATCCCCTTTACGCCAATTACCAGCAACTCCCTCAACGACCTGACATCCTCGTTTTCGGTGGACAGCACGCCCACCGACCGGGCCTTCTCGTGGAACTCCTCTTCTTTCTCGGCCGTCCATGTGGCAGCGTCGGGCATCGGTTCACCGAATTCCTTGCCGGTCTTCTTTTCGTAGGCGGCAAGAACGCGCTTCCGGATCGCCTCACGGCGTTCCAGGGCCTGACGAATCAGCACGATGAACCGTTCATCGTCCCAGTTTGCGTTGGTGATGGTGGTGAAAAGTGACTGTACGACGAAGAGTCCATCGGATTTTTCGAGAACATCTAGCTCGACGGCCTTTTCCGACCATAGCGCAATCCCCTTCAACGCGTGGATCAGCAGATCCTGGAGATTGGCCGTAGTTTCCGGCTTTCCGCATACCCCCCTGACGGTGCAACCCTTGTTTTGGGCACATTCCTGGCATTGGAAGCAGAACATTCCATCGTCCCCCTCTCTCTCAGTGGTCTAACCTGAGCGTGTTTTACCTGTTTATTATAGAACCTAAGTAGAGTCTGCGGCATTTGGGACCTTCGCGACCCGGGCCCGGGACCCGTTTTCGCTTTCGTTTGTGCAGGAACCATGATATCGGGAATTTCCGTATTTTCCCTTGATCTATATCAAGCATTCTTATACCATTTTATTCATTACTGAGAGGAGGGGCAGAATGACAACAACGATCATTGCCCAGGTCCCCGGTTTCGATGGACTTTCAAGGGAAGACTTGCTGAAAGTTGAATCCGTCTCGGTTCTCCGGACCTTCAAAAAGGGGGAAACCGTTTTTGTCGAGGGGGATGAGGGTGACGGCTTCTACGTTGTCGCCAGGGGCAGGGTTAAAGTCTTCAAGGTAACTCCGGACGGCAAGGAAGCCATCCTCCACATCTGCAGGGCAGGGGACCATATCGGGCAAGCGGCCGTCTATGCCGGAAAAACCTTTCCCGCCGGGGCCGAGGCCCTTGTGGAGAGCGACCTTTTCTTCTTTCCCAGGCAAGCTTTTGTCGATCTTGTCGGCAAAGACCCTTCGATTGCCCTGGAAATGCTCGCGGTCCTCTCTGCGCGCCTGCGGGAATTGACGGCACAAGTGGAAGGACTGGCTTTGAAAGAGGTTCCGGGACGATTGGCCGGGCATCTTCTCCGGCTGTCGCAGAAACAGGGTGGGGCGTTGCGTTTCACTCTAGGGTCCTCGAAAGCCCAGATTGCCGGTATGCTGGGAACGACACCCGAAACGCTGTCCCGCATCTTTTCCGACCTTTCCGCACGAGGCCTGATCCGGGACTGCTGCGGCGAGGTTCTGTTGCTCAAGCCCAAAGACCTGGAAACCCTGGCCGAGCAGGGCCGGTTTAAAGACTGAAAAAGCGAAAGGCCCCGGGGGGTCAGGCCGGAGCCTATCAGGAGGTGGTGGTACAGATTTGAGGTTGGAGAGACTCTATCACATCCGGTTTAATCTTGCAAGTGAATGGGTGAAACGACACATTTGTGATTATTCCCGCAATTTGCAGATCCCTTTCCTTCCCGACTTAGCGATTGTGGGAATAATGCCCTTCGTTAGGCTTGGCCCCGATTACGGCAACCCAGCGGTTGGTGTAGTTGAAGAAACCAACGACGTAGCTCGCCTCGAGGATCTCGTGATCGTCCAACCCTGCTTCCCGGAGCTTGTCCACCCATTCCGTGGTGATCTCTCTTGGATAGGCGGTCAGGAAATAGGCGAAATTGCAAAGGGCGCGCTGCCTGGCTGTCAATTCCGCGCTCCTGTAGTTGTAGCAGAGCTTGTCCACCCATGCAGGATCCTTGGTCATCCCCCGCAGGGTATCGCTATGGGTGGTCAGGCAATAGGCACACCCGTTGGTGGATGAAACGACAAGCCCGATCATTTCCTTCTCGATGTTGCTCAAGTAACAATACCGTTCATTGAACAGGGAGTCCTTGAAGTCTAGAAAAGCCTTGTATTGCCTCGCGTTTAGCGGCAGGACCCTGAACAGGTTGTTGATGAACCCCCAGTTTTCCATCATGGCATCCGTGGTTTTGTCGAACAATTCCTGGAGTTCGGCCGGAACCTCCCTTTCGTCCGGTTTTCGAAGATGCGACATCTGTTCTGGGTACTTTTCCGACATCTTGTGATCCCTCCGCTGAAAAGGCTTGAGCGTTCCTGACGCTCGCTAGACCAAAAATCCTTCCGGCAAGGGGTCCGCCGGGTCAAGGACGAGCTGGCTGAACCCCGTGATCCAGGCCGAGCCCGCGATCCTGGGGAGTATCCCCTTGATGCCACCAACCGTCACTGTCCTGTCAATGGTTCCCCTGAAGCGGGTGCCGATTATGCTACCGTTGTCCAATTCCTCGCCAGGATTCATTTCGCCCCGGCCATACAGGAGCGCCATCCGGGCGGAAGTCCCCGTCCCGCAAGGTGAACGGTCCACGGCACCCTCTGCAAAAACGCAGACCTCCTGGGATTTCCAACCTCTTTCCGTCCTTTCCGTCCTGCCCGTGACGATCGTGCCGTAGACCTCGTGGATCTCGGGATACTCGGGGTGAACGATGTCCAGGTTCTCGTTTCCCCAATCCTTGATCAGCATCGCTTTCCGGGATATCTCATGGGCATTTTTTGGGCAGATCTCCACTCCAAGAGCCTCGGCCTCGACGAAAATATAGAAATCCCCTCCGTAAGAGATCGCAATCTCCAGGTCACCCAGGCCAGGCACACAAACTTTCATGCTGTCCCGATAAAGAAAGGAGGGCACGTTCTGGAAAGCAACCTCCTTCACATAGCCATCCTCGACCCTAGCCGTGGCGGTTACGCGTCCGGCAGGAGTATCGATCCGCACGAGATTTTCCCCCTCTACCGCCGGGACGATCCCCGTTTCCAAAGCCACCTTCGCAACCCCGATCGTTCCGTGCCCGCACATGGTCGCCTGTCCGGTGGTATGGGTGAACAGCACGCCGAAATCCCCATCCAGGGACGCCGGCGGGGTGATCACGCAGCCGAACATGTCCCGATGCCCCCTGGGCTCCCTCATGATCAAATTGCGGACCTCATCGAGGTTCTTCTCGAACCATTCGAGCCTTTCCAGCATGGTCTCTCCCTTGATCAGGGGCAACCCGGAGGTCACGATTCGAATCGGTTCTCCGGCCGTATGCGCATCTACGACATTGATGATTCGTTTAAAACGGATCATGCTCAAGCTCCTTTCATTTTTTTGTCCATTCACCAACCCGCTTAATAAGTCTACCATCACTTCGCGATATTACGGCGATCGAACAAAAAGGTTGCATTCACAGCCATCTTGGGACAGAATGAAGGAAATTCAGGCCAACTCAAGCCTCCCGGTCCACAAGGAGTCCACCTTTTGAAAATGATCATCCCGGAAACTCTTCGCGCCTTGCGAAGCAGGAACTACAGGCTGTTCTTCGCAGCCCAATCGATCTCCCTATCCGGCCTGTGGATGCACCGGGTCGCCATGGGGTGGCTTGTGTTCCGGCTCACGCGCTCGAACAGCGCCTTGGGGGTCATGGATTTTGCCGCTTCCCTGCCGATATTCCTGCTATCCCCGTTTGCAGGGGCCCTGATCGAGCGCTGGGACCTGCGCAAAACCCTTTTTTGGTGCCAGGCGCTCTGTATGGGCATCGCCTTCTTGCTCTCCTTTTTGACGATCACGAACCTGGTGACGTTCCGGATCGTTGTCTGCATGGCTCTCGCTCTCGGCCTGATCGATTCCTTCGAGCTTCCCACACGTTACGCGCTGGTTTCCTACATGGTCGACCGCAAGGAGGACGTTTCGAACGCCATCGCCCTGAATTCCGTCGTGTTCAACGTTGCCCGGATGATCGGCCCGACGATCGGAGGGTTTGTTATCCACCTGGTCGGGGAGGGGATCTGTTTCCTCATGAACGGGATGGCCTATTCCTCGACCCTATATGCGGCTATGGCCATGAAAATGGTTCGCCCCCCCGTGGGGATAACACACCAAGGGAAGAACCAGCCCCTGGCGGACATGCTGGCGGGAATCCAGATGGCGAGGGATTTTGCCCCTGCCCGCTACCTGCTTGTCCTGATCGCCGCGACGGGTTTTTTCGCCTTTCCCAGCCTTGTTTTGATGCCCGCGATGGCCAAAAGCGTTCTCGGGGGAACCTCGGAGACTCTAGGGTTCTTGCTGATGGGTGTCGCCATCGGGGCGCTGGGTGGCTCTTTCCTGATGGCCTCGCTCAAATCCAGCAGAAAACTCGGCTGGTGGTGCACAAGGGCGTGTGTCGGGTTTGGCGTGTCGGTCCTTCTGTTTTCCCTTTCAAGAAACATTTCCATGGGAATCGCGCTCGCCGCTCCCGTGGGTTTCTGCATGGTCACGAGCACGATCAGCTGCAACACCCTGCTTCAGGCGATGGTCCCCAGGGAAAGCAGGAGCCGGATCATGGCGCTCTACACATTCGCGATCCTTGGTATCCCGCCTTTCGGAAGCCTCCTGTCCGGAAAGCTGGGGGACCTTGTCGGAACTGGGTGGTCCCTGTTCGCCTGCGGCCTGCTGTGCACATCCTCTGCCCTGTTCCTCATGAGGAAAATCGACCGCCTCGAAGGGCAAATCACCCTTGCGCTGGAACAATAGCGGCCCCCTCCGCTTAACCGAAGGGGCAGGAAAGGGGCAGGGCTCCGCGGAGCCCTGCCCCTTTCCTGCCCCTATTGCTTTTCCTCCACTCCCCCGTCGCTTCCGACGAACAGAGCGGTTATCCCGGTTCGAGACTTCCCTAAAGCCGGAAATTTCTCCCACAGGTTCCGGAACTTTTTCATGTCCGGAAAGGCGACACTATAGCGCGCCCCCTGGCTGTCCATCCGCTGCAGGGTTTCCCCAAGGACTGACAGAAAGTAGTGGCTTCTGATCTCGTTTTTCGACCCGCTGCCTCTCGCTTCGATGACCCAACGACCGTTTCCACGCCGGGCTTCGATATCCGCGCCGCACCCGGGATTCCGATTGACGATCACGGACCATCCTTCGCGCTCCAGCCACTCCCTGACGCTTCTCTTGACTTCGTCTTCCGACATCTGGACGACCGGGGGCTTTTCCTTAATGATTCGTTCTTCTGCATCCGCTACGGCCACCCCGGCCGCATAGTTCCCGATCTTCCCATCAGGCCGGCGTCGGCGTTCGAGGAGGCGTCTTCTTTCCAGGCAATGCGCCGCCCAATTGACCGACTGCACTCTGGCTTTCTTGCCCAACAGGCGGTCCGCAATTTCCCGGTCCGTCAAACCGGGCAAATCCTTGACCTTTTCCAGCAATTTTTCGCGAAGTTCCTCCATTTACGCTCCTCCAGGATGGCACAAGGGCGAAGGAACCCGCACCCGCATGAAGATGCCGTCGCCCCCTCCTACGGCCAGATCCCGCGGAAGCGCATCGCGGAAATGATCCGGCCCATCGCCCTCACGTATGTCGCCTGGCGCATCCGGATATTGTGCTGTTTCTTGATTTTCCAGATCTCGTGGAAAGCATGGGTGAGGCGTTCATCGAGTTTCTCGTGGACCGTTTTTTCGGTCCAGAAATCCCCGGTGCGTCCCTGGATCCATTCGAAGCAGCTGACGGTCACGCCGCCGGAATTAGCGAGAACGTCGGGAATCACCAGGATGTCCTTGTCGTTCAGGATCGCTTCCGCTTCTGGCGTTGTCGGCCCGTTTGCCAGCTCGAGCACGACCCTCGCGTTGACTTTTCCTGCGTTGGCCTCGTTCAGCACTCCTTCAAGAGCGGCCGGGATGAGGATGTCGGCCCGAGCCTCGAGAATGTCGTCGGTCGTCACCCTTTCTCCTCCAGGGAAGTCCGCTACGGTTCCGCTGACCTTCTTGTGCTTCATCAGGTCATCGTATTTCAAGCCCTTCGGGTTGAAAGTCCCGCCCTTGCTGTCCGACGCCCCGACAACGGTGATCCCGATCTCCTCGTAGAGGGCATGCGCAAAACTGCCGGCATTGCCATACCCCTGGATGATCGCTGTCAGCGATTTGCCGAGAAGTCCCATTTCCTTCAGCGCCTCTCGGAGAACGTACATGCCTCCTCTCGCCGTGGCATCCCCCCGTCCGAGGGATCCCCCGAGTTCGATGGGCTTGCCGGTGTAACACGAAGGCTCGCTCCATCCCCTCACTTTCTCGTAAGTGTCGAGGAACCACGACATGACCTGCGGGTTGGTATAGACATCCGGGGCCGGGACATCCACGTCGGTCCCGACGAAACGGGAAATTCCAAGGGCATAGGCCCGACTCAGCCGCTCCAGCTCACCCTTGGAAAGCTCGCGCGGGGCAATCCGGACCCCACCCTTACCACCCCCGTAAGGGAGCATTGCGGTAGCGCACTTTATCGACATCCAGGCCGAAAGGGCCATAACTTCATCTTTCGAAACGTTCGGATGATAACGGACACCCCCCTTATAGGGGCCCAAGGCATTGTTGTGGTGGCTGCGCCATCCCTTCACGATCTTGACGCTCCCGTCTTCAAGGCGCAACGGGATGGAAATCTCCAGGACTTCCTTGGGTTCCTTGAGGATGTCGATGAATTCCTGCTCGACATTCAGGTATGGAGTTGCCTCATCAACCTGCTTTAGGAACATTTCATACGGATTCATCCTCGACATGCCTGTCGCCTCCTCCTCGGTTTCGTGGGTTATGGCACTCTCGATCTCTCTCCCCGATAGACGCCGCTATACCTCTCTCACCTCCCCTCTCCAGGCATTTAATGCCTAATTTTTCTATTCATTGTGTATTCCTCAAAATCCATCGTTATTATATCTCTGTTATTTTTCTTGAAAAATATAGTTAATATTAAATCACGCGCGTATACATAATAAAACGGGCCCCGGCTCATTCCGTCCGGGGCCCGGCCAAAAACATGCGCAACGAAGCATGATCCGGTTTCCTCAAGCGCTTCTCCTAATGATCCAGCCAATACAGGTCCCCCTTTTTCGGGACGATGCAAATGAATTTCAGGTTCCCGCTTCCCGTATTTTCGAAGGAGTGTTCGGTGTTCGGCGGGACAAAGGCCCAGGAACCGGCGGAAATTTCGACTTCCTGCCCCATGATCAACCCCTTTGCCGAACCTTCCAAAATGAGAATGTAATGCGGCCAGTCATGCGCATGAAAAGGTGTCGTCGACCCCGGTCCCGTTGTGAAGAATCTTGCGACGTAATCGTCCCAAAATCGCCCCGGCCCAAAAACGATCCTTTTTTCCGTCTCTCCGTGATCGTTCGCCTGAATCACGGGAAGGTCTTCAAGACGTCCCGCATACACCAAGTTCTTATCCGCACCCACGAGAAAATCCCCCCTAAATTGTCTTTTCCATCAACACCAGGGTGCCTTCCCTGTAGAACTCGGCAAAGCCGCTTTTCCGATAGCAGGCGATCGCCCTATCGTTGAAGGTCCGGACCTTCAGAACCAGGCGTTCAGCCTTCAACCTGTCCCTGGCATACGCCTCCAGGAGGTCCAGGAGCTTTTGCCCCATGCCTCGATCTCTCACTTCCGGGAGGATGTAAAGGAATCTCACCACCCGGGTTTGAGGATCTTCCGCCCTGTCGAGGGCGGCATGTCCAACAAGGCTTTCTCCTTCGTAAACCAGGAAGGAGATGGCCCCCTTGGCCGGGTCAAGGACCTCCCTCCACTGGTCGTGGTCAAAAGGGATACGGGCTAGCGGCCAAACGAGTTTCAAATCCTCGGGGTCCCGGATCATCCTCTCGAGGATGATCGTGTCCAACGGGCAGTTTTCGACAAGGACCATGGACTTCGCCTCCAGAGGCAAAGGGTCGATTCTGATTCATTATCCGCCTGCCGGGACTTTCCTGCACTCTTTCCGGATGTTTCACTCCCGTCACGTCATGCCAGTCGCCCCAATCCAGTCCATGACGAAAGGAAGGATTCGGCCGAAAGTAAGACGACGGGTGGAAGGCAGGCAAATCGAAGGGGGATCCCGCGGGATCCCCCTTCGATTTGCCTGCCTGGCCTGTTTTCCCGGATCACTGGGCTTTCTTTTTCAATTCCTGGATCACGTCTTCCGTGATATCCACCCCGCCGACAAAAACCTGGGCCTTGCTGATCACCATGGTCAGGCCCTTGGCCTTGGCAACCGAACGAATGGCGAGGTCGATGTCCTTGAACAGGGGCGCCATCAGTTTCTGCTCTTCCGTTGCGGCCTCATTGCGCTTCGTCTTGTAAATCTCTTCCTTTTTTTTGTCGTCCTTTTCCTTTTCGATCGCACTCTTGGCTTCGGCCTGCTTCTTCTGGACGATCGCCTGGACCTGCTTGCTGACCTGGGCTATCTTCGGGTGCTGGGAAAGGACTTTCTGCGGCTCGACAACCCCGATCTTTTCCTCGGCCAGGGCGATCCCCGCGGCCATTGACAGGATAAAGCCGACCAGGACCGTAAAAAGAACCACCTTCTTGCTTGAAACCCTCAAAACAAACACCCTCCTTTTGGATATTTCCGTGTTGCGGGGTAAAGTCTACCCTCGACAGCCCGCCAAGTCCACGTAAAAATACTCAATCCGCCTAGCTCCGCCTAACGCTCCGAGGACCTGGCCAGCCTGAGGATTGCCTTCTCCAGTGCCCGGTTGAACTCCTTCGCCCGGTTGAGCATGAGGAAATGATCCGCTTTTTCCAGGATGATCGCATCATAGGAAAACATGTGCCTGCGATTTGCCGCGTAGTCGATCGGCCAAAGGCCGCCGTTCACGGTGACGACCGGGATAGGCAGCCCTTCGAACACTCTCGCCGCCTCACCGGAAACATACTCCGACAGCATCTCCCTCATCGCGCTGATGGCCACGGCGGGCGGGGCGGAGGACATGTCGGCGAGAATCCAGTCCCGAAGGCCTGGATCGGATCCGGGAACCAGCATTTCCTCCACGAACCCGCGACAGCCTGACACGAAATCTTTTTCAAAAGGAGCGACCATCGCCTCGAGCGCCTCCAGTGTCATCGGATACTCGACGTTCTCGAGCGTATCGACACCCACGAGGCCGATCACCCGCTCCGGCATGAGGCGGGCAGCCTCCGCGATCACGGATCCTCCCATCGAGTGCCCCACAAGGATCACGGTTCGGCTTCCGATCGCCTCCGTTACGGCCTTTACGTCCTCACCGAAAGAAGCCATCGTGTAGCACTCACGTCCCATCCCGGAATGACCGTGCCCTGCGAGGTCGATCGTGACGACCCGGTGCCTTTTCGAGAAATGAGGAACCTGCTCCCGCCAGTAGCGGGCATCGCAACTCCAGCCGTGGACGAAAACGAGGGTCGGTTCTCCAGCACCATGAACCTCGTAGGAGATGGGAGTTCCATCCCTGGAAAGAACGATCGCGGGGCAAGGGGCCTGGGCCCCTGCCGCCCCGATGAACAGGACCATAAAAAAGACCCCGGAAAACAGGGCCTGGAGCCCCCTACGCTTCAATCCCTTCACCCTTTCATCCCTCCTTCTCTCATCATACAACGGCGGCAGGATCGAATATCATAGGGAACAGGGAAATCTCCCCAACATCCCTGGGCTCGAGGGGGTAGACCGTGAAAATCACCATGGGCATCATCGTTTTCTTCATCCTTGTCTTCTTTCTTTGGCGGCTGCATTCACGCCGTCACTCTCTCCCCTGCCCCGTATGGCTCAGGTGGATGGTCGAGCTTGACAACCCCTTCACGAAAACCAGTTGCGCCGCGGTTGTCATCGAGCAACTGGGCTTACGACCCGGGATGAAGATCCTGGATGCCGGCTGTGGCCCGGGACGGTTGACCATTCCGCTTGCCGAAAAAGTCGGCCCGGGCGGACAGGTAGTCGCCATGGATATCCAGGAAGGCATGCTTGAGAGGGTCAAGAAGAAAGCCACCGCCCGCGGCCTCGGAAACATCCGCACTTTGCAGGCTGGAATCGGGGAAGGGAAACTGGGGCAGGACCAATTCGACCTTGCCTTGCTGGTTACCGTTCTCGGAGAAATACCGGACCGGGAGGCGGCCCTGGCCGAGCTCTTCTTCGCCTTGAAGCCCGGAGGGATTCTATCCGTCACCGAGGTAATCTTCGATCCCCACTTCCAGGGACGACAGACGGTTGAAGGGCTTTGCGAACGGACGGGCTTTATTAAAAGGGCCTTTTTCGGAAACCGGTTCGCCTACACGATGCACCTGGAGAAACCCTCAAGGTAAAAGACTACCGCTCAACTTCTCCAAGCCGGCTTCCCCCAACCGGCAGGGAATCAGTCCTTGACGAAAAAACTCCTCCGATTCAAATCGATCCTGTTTGAAGTCAGGTGGATCGCGGTTTCCTCCAAGGCGGCAAGAAGACAGATCAAACAGGCAGGGAAGAGAACGCCTGCAGGTTTCCATACCATAAGCAGGAGCGGGCTAAAGTACACCAACACCCCCGTCAGCTTGTTGCCCCAGGTATGCAAGCCCAACACGACAAGCCGGAATTTCCACGCTGCAATTCCCATGTTCACAAGCCGAATGAGAACGACTCCGAGGATGCATGGCAGGAAAGGGCTTAGTGCATCCCAAGCCTTCAGGACCAGGATCGCAAAAATCGCCGAGAACATGAACACGTCACCAAGCGAATCGAGCCGGGCGCCCATGACACTCTGTGTTCTCGTCCTGCGTGCGACGAAGCCGTCAAGGACGTCGCTCAGGCCGCAGGCCAGGTAAAGGGCAATGAAAACGGGCATGTGGTTCCTGGATAGAACCATCAGCAGCGACATGAAAATACGGCTTAACGAGATGAGGTTCGCGAGATGTCTCATCCGCGGGGCCTCCTCCTTCCAGGCATCAACTGTCCCGGTTTCCCGGTTCATTGGTAAGTCCGGCCGTCGTGCCTGATCCAGCCCGCCGGGTGGCGGCCCGCCGGATCCCGGTGAGTCCAGTGAATCACTCCGCCCTGCGTGTTCCACTCGTATTCTCCGCGGAATTCCACCCGGTCTCCGACCTTGAGCCCCTCGATCCTCGAAGCCTGATCAATATTGTGGGAGACAAGCAACGTCTGTCCCGTCGCAAGGACAACGATGAAACGTTGGTGGCGGTTTCCGTCGTTGTCGTCAGGGAGCAGCTTCCGAACCACACCCGCCCCCTGGACCTGGACGGAGCTTTTCCGCTCCGAAAACAGGCGCGACAGGATCTCTTCTCCAGGAGCGACCGATTCTGAAACGGGGCCGTTCCCCTGATGAAGAGGGAGCAGGCTGATGCCCCATTTGCCGAAAACGACGGAAGCCAGCAAAACGAGAAAGAGGATCAGCCTTCTTGGGGTCATGGTCAGCGCCTCCTTTGCGGAAGGAATCTCCCTAAGCCTTTCGTTTTAATTCTAACTTTGAAAATTCCTAAAACAAACAGGGAAAAACAGAAAAGAGGCCCAGCCGGTCGCTTGACCGTGGGGCCTCTTTTCTGCCTTCTTAACCGTCCTGGTGGAAAAACTTCCCTAGTTTGCAGCCGTCTTCTTCAGCTCGGCAACGACGTCGTTCGTGATATCGACTCCGCCCATCAGGGCCTGGGCGACGTCGATGACGACCGTCAGCCCCTTCGCTTTCGCAACGTTTCGGATCGCCTGGTCCATGTCCTTCAGGATAGGAGCCATGAGTTTCTGCTCCTCGGCCGCCGCTTCGTTCTGTTTCGTCTGGTAGATCTCGGCCTTCTTGTTGTTGTCCTTTTCCTTCTCAATCGCGGCCTTGGCCTCTTCCTGCTTCTTCTGGAGGATCGCCTGGATCTGCTTCTTGACCTGCGGCATCTTCGGGTGCTGAGAAAGCACCGTTTGGGGTTCGATGACACCGATTTTTTCGCCGGCCAGAGCCGCGCCCGCTGCCATTGCAAGGATAAACGCCGAAAGGACAGACAGAAGAATCATTTTTTTGCAGGAAACCATCCGATACCCTCCTTTGGTAGCTCCGGGCTACGAGCCCAAATTCTACCCTCGCCCGCTTCGAAAGTCTAGGCAGAATACCTTAATGTCTGCAAGCGCTACCGATTTTTTCCCAATTGGGCCCGTAAACCGAAAAGCTCTGCCAATACCGCAACGGCTGCCAGGAGAAAGACGCCCTTGTACCCAAAAGTTCCGCCCAGCTTCGCCAGGACGGGAGGCACGAGGAAAAACCCGAGCCCCCAGAGCAGGTAGAAAACCCCCGAGATGGAACCCTTCAATGAAGCCGGGACCGCCTCGTTGAGCAGGACCATCGCGGAAATACAAAACATCCCGAGCCCGAAGCTGGCCATGAACAGGCAGAGATAGACCATCCCTCCGCTGAACCACATGAAGGGGGCCAGCCCCCCCGCCACCAGCAGCAACCCGGCGGCCATCGTGATTTTCGGGCCCCGCTTGTCCGAAATTCTCCCCGCGATGACCTGGGCAACGCTGATCGCGATGTAAAACAGGCTGAAGAAAACCGCAACACCGCTTTGGCTGAAATTTTTCTGGCTAAGGAGAACCCCGGGAATCACCGTCAGGAACGCTCCGTAACCGCCGCCGTACAGGGCTATCCCCGAATAGACGGAGGGACGCCGTATTTCACGTATCGCCCGGAGGACTTCCCCGTACCCGGCCTGACGTCCGATAGCACCGCTATTTGCCGGATCCTTGAGGAAGAGAACCACCAAGAGCGCTCCAATCAACCCGGATGCAGCGTAAAGCAGGAAGGCCTGGTTCCCGCTCCACCGGGAAGCCGCCCAAACGCTCAGCACGCTGCCTGCCGTTAGCCCCAAATGAAAAGAAGCGTTGTATTTCCCGATCTCCTCTCCTTTTGAGTTCGCGAACAAAAGAGAGAGCAAAGCCGGAGCCAGGGCCCAGGCCGGCACCTCACCGATTCCTTGCAAAACCCTGCCGGCCAGGAGGCTCCAGACCTGGCCGCTCCTGTAGTACACCAGTCCCGTCAGTGCCGAGAGGACATATCCGGCGACGAGGAATCTCTTGTAGCCATAACGGTCCCCAAGGTGACCGACGGGCAGCTGGAAAAGGACGAAAGGAACCGCAAAAGCCGATGCGATGTACCCGACACTTTCGATCGAGCCCGATAGCTGGATTACCCGGTTCGGCAGGAGTGCGACGATGAGGCCGACTCCCACCATCTGTATGAACGCGGCGCAACAGAGAGCCATTGCCGAGGCCCTGTTTTCCATAACCATCCACCCTTCCTCATGCACGCGCACCGAAGCTTCCGGACAGCACGGAAGCAAATGCCATCAGCATTGCTTGATGACCTGCAATGGGAATGTAACATCAAACGGGCCGAAGGAGCCCGTCCGCTACACGTGAACCGGGGGTGGCGGGCAAAGGCAGAAGAAGTGCATCCTGTATCTCCTGGTTTTCGACATGACTCCCATGTCATTTTACTCCACGACCGAGGCCGTTCTTTCTTCGACACACCCGCCACAGCTGGTTTGAAATCGCCGGGAAGGAGATCGAACGACGAACGGTCCTGATCTCGCCCCACCGCATAAACTCGATTCGCGATGAGGCATTTGTCTTTCAAAGCCCGGTCAAAAGAGAACCAAGGCTCACCAATCCGAAACCAGCGATGATGACTCCGGAAACCCGGTTCACCCACTTGAGCTGCCTGTGATCGAACCTCCCGCGGAACAGGTTGACCATCCCGCTCAACGTGAACCACCAGAGAGCGGAGCCCGACACGACACCCAGCACCATCAACCCGGCCAGGGCCGGATTCCCACGGGCTGCCCCGATCCCCAGCCCCGCAAAAACCGCCCCGAAGGAAAGAATCGTCATCGGGTTCGTGACCGTGAGGAAAAGAACCGAGAGGTATGCACCCAACAGTCCCTTGCCGCTTTCTTTCGTTCCCATGCCTGCCGGGACGGCGTTGAGGGCTGAAATGCCGAGGTAAAGGAGGAATATTCCGCCGACCAGCCTTATCATGGACTGCTGTTCCAACAGCAGATTCGATATTGCGGTCACTCCGAAGGCCGCCAGGCTTCCATAGAATCCATCCGCTGTCGCCGCCCCCATCCCCGAAAGGAATCCGTGCAGCATTCCTTTTTCCAGGGTGCGCCGGATACAAAGAACGCCGATGGGACCCACCGGGGCCGCAATGGAAAACCCGAGGACAATCCCTTTTACGAAAAAGGCCGGTTCAGGGCTCATTCCGCCCTCACTCCATCCTTAACGGCAAAACCGGGGTTTCCTTGAGAGTCGACAGGATCACGGTCGTACGTGTCCTTATGCCGTTCAGCGCCTTGATTCTTTCGCTGATCACCCGCTCCAGGGCACGGGTGTCCGCACAGCGGATCTTCAGGATAAAGTCCTCGGCTCCTGCCACGTGGTGGCATTCCAGGACTTCCGGCATGTGCTGGATCAACTCCAGGAACGCTCCCCTTTCCTCCGTTCTTTCCAGCGTGACGGAAACCAGGGCCCCGAGGCCACACCCCACGTCCTCGGGATTGACCCTTGCGGCATATCCCCGAATGACGCCCGCTTCTTCGAGTCTTCTTACCCTGTCTGCCGCGGCGGGAGCCGTTAGGCCGATCAAGCCCCCCAATTCAGCCCAGGTTGACCTGCCTTTCTCCATCAAACGAGCCACTAGTTTCTTATCGTTACTATCCATATTTTCATTCTCTCTTTTCGTAAGATATATTCGATTATAGTTGTTTTTAAATAGTATTCAAGGGATGTTCCGGGGAAATGAAGCGCTCACTGCTTTTCGGCAGTCGAACCTGTCCATCGAGAAGGCATTCAGGGCAAAGAGCCGGCGGGCAGGAAAAAAGGCCCTGGCAAGGGGGGAAATCCAGGGCCTTAATATGGGGGAATGATATTTTCCTGACAGTCGAAGGATACAGCCCCGTTTTCCCACTTGCCTCCCGTAAATTCCCCATTTTTCGATAGGGAAAATGACGTAGCCCAAACCCTTTCCAACCAGGAATTCCCGTCTTGCCAGGCCCTTAGCCGGGCCATACGAAAGAGGAGGACCCCGGTTCGGGATCCCCCTTGGCGTCCGGCCTCGATACCGGAAACGCTACTGGCCGGCTCGGCCTGTCATTCGATTTCGACCATCCAGCCCTCCGGGGCCTCGATGTCGCCGAACTGGATCCCCGTAAGGGTCTCGTAAAGCTTTTTCGTCACGGGGC
Source organism: uncultured Synergistaceae bacterium (assembly GCA_964521575.1). Lineage (GTDB taxonomy): Bacteria > Synergistota > Synergistia > Synergistales > 79-D21 > 79-D21. The sequence goes on along the minus strand of CAZFSR010000013.1, from coordinate 19,681 downwards.
CAACTTCCGTCTCGCTGTGGAAGACGTGGAACTTCCCCCTGTATTCGATCCCGCCGATGGGCGTGATGACCGCGGCGGTTCCGCAAGCCCCCGCCTCTGCTAACTCGTCCAGCCGGTCGATGAAGACGTCCCTTTCTTCGGTTTCCATCCCCAGGACTTCCTTCGCCAGCTGCAGGAGGGAAATCTTGGTGACGCTGGGGAGGATCGAGGGAGATTTCGGCGTCACGAACTTGCCGTCCTTCGTGATCCCGAAGAAGTTTGCCGCTCCGACTTCCTCGATCTTCGTGTGGGTCGCAGGATCGAGATAGATACAATCTGCAAACCCCTTTTCAACAGCCAGCTTGTGCGGAAGCAGGCTGCCTGCGTAGTTTCCTCCGACCTTTGCCGCGCCGGTCCCAAAGGGAGCCGCCCTGTCGTAATCCGAAACCGTGAACTTGACCGGGCTCAGGCCACCCTTGAAGTAGGCCCCCACGGGCAGGCAGAACACGCTGAAGATGTATTCCGGCGCTGGAGAGACACCGACGGTGTCGCCCGTCCCGAAAAGGAACGGCCTCAGGTAAAGGGTCGCCCCCGTCCCGTAGGGCGGCACATAGGCTTCGTTCGCCTTGACCACCTGGACGCACGCGTCGATGAATTTTTCCACCGGGACCTCGGCCATCAGGATCCTTCGGCAGCTGTCCTGCATCCGCTTCGCGTTCATGTCAGGGCGGAACAGCTGGATTTTCCCTGTCTTCGTGCGGTAGGCCTTGAGTCCCTCGAAGCAGGACTGCCCGTAATGAAGAACGGTAGAAGCCTCGCTGATGCAGAGCTTGTTGTCTTCCACCAGCTTTCCCTCGTCCCATTTCCCGTCCTTCCACCGGGAGATGTAGCGCAGATCCGTCTTCATGTACTTGAAGCCCAGGCTGCTCCAGTCGATATTCAATTCCTTGCCCATCTTTTCCCCTCCCCGCATTCGAACAAAAGAATGAAGATACCCCCTTGACGGGAGCGGCGCTTTTGGGACCCCACCGCTTCATGGTCATCTTACAACATGCGAAGAGACCCTGTTTGTTCCGGGTAGAAAGCCAGGATAGCCTGACTGTATACTTCCAGGGGGAGGAATGCGAAAGTGGATTTTCTGGAGTTGGCACAAAGCCGGTGTTCAACAAGAGGCTTTACGGATGAACCGATTTGCGGTGACGACCTCGAGCGGATCCTGTCCGCCGGGCGGGTGGCGCCCACTGCCTGCAACAGGCAACCTCAGCGCATCGTCGTCGTGCAGAAGCCGGAAAACCTTCTCCGGGTCCAGAAGGCCTACCGGACCTTCGGCTCCCCGTGCGTCCTCATCGTGTGCCAGGATAAAGGGGATCCCCTGATCCGGCCCTTTGACGGAAAGTGTTCAGGCGACCTGGATATCGGAATTGTCTGCGATCACATGATGCTGGCCGCCAGGGAATTGAACATTGGAAGCGTCATGGTGGGGCTTTTCGACCCGAAAATCATCAGGAGCGAATTCAACATCCCAGAAACCATCGAGCCCACAGCCTTGCTCCTCCTCGGTTATCCCGCCGACGGTTTCCTGAGCCCCTACAGGCATGGAACCGAGAGGAAACCGCTAGAGGACACCGTCATGTACGAGGTTTATCGCGACAGTGGGTGTTGATCACCTCATATCGCCCATAGCACGATCCATGGGTAGATCGATACGGGGAAGGGAGATCATTTCATGCTTTTCATGATCATCGAGCACTTCAAACCAGGAAAAGCTCCAGCGGTCTATCGCCGCTTCCGGGAAAAGGGACGCATGGCCCCCGAAGGCGTATCCTACCAGTCAAGCTGGGTTGATCTCGACTTCCAGCGCTGCTTCCAGGTCATGGAGGCTGAAAACGAGGCCAGGGTGAAAGAGTGGGCAGCCCGCTGGGAGGACCTGGTCGATTTCGAGATCATACCGGTCAGGACCTCCGCAGAAGCCGCTGTGGCAATCGAATCCGAATAATTTGCGGGAAGAAGGCGGCAAAATGACTGAAGCGGACATCAAGAAACTGGTTCATTCCTTGGGTGCCGAGGTTTGCGGGATAGCGGAAACGGAAAGGTTTTCCAGTGCACCGGAGGGCTTCCATCCCGCGGATATCCTGCCAGGAGCCAAATCGGTGATCGTCTACGGCAGGCAGTTCCCAAAATCCCTGTTCGCTGCGGCCACGAATGCCCCGTACACCGGCTCGGAGCCGTCATAACCGACGCCCCCCTGAAGTCCGACCCTTTTAAAATGGACGAGTGCCCAGAGGGCTGCAGCCTCTGCCGCGATTCCTGCCCCCAATCGGCGTTGGACGGGATCACGATCGAGCAGATCAAGTGCAGGGCGATCTCGGCTAAAACTACGGAGGGCGGCGGCTTTGTGCTTACCTGCAACCTCTGCAGGAAGGTCTGCCCTTTTTCGAGGGCCTGAATTGATCAGGGAACCCTCAAGAAGGGTTCCCTGAAAATCCGCGCTTATCCTGCATTTCCCGGTTAGCCCCGGCCAACCCCTAGAAACAGTCGATTTTCCCCCTGACGTTTTCCAGGGCGTTCGGGACCAGTTCACAGGCCATCACGTTCTCGACCGGGATGTCAAGGTTGTAAGTGACCCCGAACTCCGCGACGGAGCGGAAGCCGAACCGGTGATAATAGGCCGGGTCCCCGACGAGAAAAACCGACGTGTACCCCATCTCCCTCGCCAGCCTGAAACTCTCCGACACTAGGGCAGAGCCGATCCCAGCCCTGCGCCGTTCGAGGATGACCGCTATCGGGGCCAGGAGAAGGACCTCGTGCTGGTCTTCTCCGTCCGCCACGGATGCCTTTGTCAGCATGACATGCCCGACCAGGGTGCCATTCTCCTCGGTCACAAGGGCAAGTTCCGGGATATAGGTTCCCCCACTACGCAACTGGTTGACAAAATCCTGCTCTTTCCCGTCCGAGACCTTGGCCGTTTGGAAGGCGACCCTCACCAGGTCATAAATCTCTCCAAAGTCCTTTTCCGTTTCCCTGCGGATGATCACCGGGAATCCCTCCCCCGCTTGCTGCCTCCGGGCAAGGGATGTTCCCGGTTGTTTTTCGCCTTGGCCCACTTTCGCGCATTTTTGATCCCGCCCACTTCCGAGAACATGGCCGTGATCTTTTCCGTCTCGATTTGCCTGGAATTCAAGCTCTCATACCTCGCCTCTTTTTTCAGCTTCAGGTAACTGGCGAGCCGCTCCTCGGACAGTAAACCGTCGTTGATGGCTTTCTTAACGGCGCAGTTTGGCTCGCGGGTATGAGTGCAATCATTGAATTTGCATCCTGCAGAAAGTTCATCGATATCGGCAAAGGCTTTTGCAAAATCGGCGCTTTCAATCCCGATCTCCCTCATGCCGGGAGTGTCGATCACGACCCCTCCATCCGGGACGGCAACCAGTTCCCGCCTGGTCGTCGTATGCCGGCCTCGGTCATCGTTCCCTATTTCCCGGGTCTGGAGGACATCCTGCCCGAGAAGCCTGTTGATCAAGGTCGACTTGCCCACACCCGACGAACCGATAAAGGCGACCGTCCTGCCGCGCCCCAGATACTTTCGGACAGGTTCGTAACCGTCCTCGGACAGGCTCGATGTGACAAGCACATCCACTCCGCAGGCGAGTTTCTCGATTTCCAGCAGTTTTCGGGGAAGGTCCGAACCGCACAAATCCGCCTTGGTCAGCACGATAACCGGAACGGCCCCGCTGTCCCAGGCAATTCCAAGGTAACGTTCCACCCTGCGGAGGTTGAAATCGTTGTTGACCGACATGCAGATAAACACGGTGTCGATGTTCGAAGCGACCACCTGCTGCTCGTTCGACGTTCCGGCCGCCTTTCTGATAAACGCACTTTTCCTCGCCAGGACATGGTGAATGATGGCGTTCCCTCCGGTATCCTCGTTTCGGTCAAGCATCACGAAGTCGCCTACGGCCGGGAAATCGGACAAGTTCTCCGCTTCAAAACGAAGTTTGCCGGAAATCTCCGCGGCCAGTTCACCATCTTCCGTGACGACTTTATATTGGTCCTTGTATTGGGCAACGACGCGCCCGACATAAAGACCCGAATAACATGTGGACTCAGTGATGAACCGTTGGCTGAGCCCCATCTCTTCCATGTCTGTGTGTTTCAACTTTATCTCCTCCAAAAGTTTGTTAGGGTCACTTTTGGGAGGCATATACTATCTTGTTTTTGCATACACCTCCCGGATAAAGACCGTCTCCGTCGCACCCTTGCTGAACATAAACCATCACTCCTTCCAAATACCAGATTATACTGGAAAGCCCCGTCTGCCGGGACGGTCCCGCTGCCTCTTTTAAAGGGCTCCAGCACCTGGAGGCTTTCATCGCTTTACTCGCTCACGGCCTTCCCCAACCCTAACCCTACCTCATACCAGGGTTTTCGCTCCGTCTTGATGTCTTATTGTAGTCTTTTTTGTTATTTATTTACTATCTATAGATCTTGCAAAGTTAGCCTTATGCCTCTATACTTCTTTTTACGAGATAGGACATGACAGGGTTGGACGTAGCACGGCAAAGCCAGGAAATGCACGGCGTATAAGGCTTTTCAAAGCACGGCTGTCCAAGGCACGGCAGAGAAGGGTCGATATGCACGGCAAAACCAAAGCAGGGCGCGTTACGTTTAAGCCAAGTCAATTTTGGGGGGTCTTCTCCAAAGCAGGCGGTTGCCTGCGAGGGGAAGTCCAGCTTCGAAAGGTGAAGTGCGGCTCGTATGGGTGCGGCACAACCCAAGAGGCAGGAACCGATCGATAAATGATGCGGTTCTCTATCTCGTAAAAGGGTCCTGGGCGGAAACCTGGGGCCCTTGTTTATTGCTTTTCAGCCGCTTATTCCTTCCGTCTGTGAGGGAAAAACGGAAAGTTCGAGCCGCCTGGAAGACGGGCTCAAAACCATGACCAGAGTTTCAATCTCCTCCAAGTGTCCCTTGATCTCGGTTGCCTCTACTGCGGGAACCCCATAGCAACAGAAAAGAACCCTGCGGGTTCGGAGGGAGAGTGCAGTGCGGTCATCGGGTCCGTAAAGCACACTCGAAAGGATCCCCTTCGCGTCGGAAAGGAACATATCCCCTGCGGCGAGCCTCCGCTCCTTGCCTCCAAGGACACTGTAGGTTTCCGACCCCTGCGAGGCATCAAGGCAAAAGGGCGGATTGCAACGGTCTAGGTCATGACCTGCCGTAAGGATACCGTTTTTGAGCTCGGCCATGAACATGCAGAAAACCAGGGAAGAAGGGGAAAGCACCGGCTTTCCCTTCATGGCGACGCTTTCCAGCTGGTGGGAAACGGGATATCCCTGCCCGAATCTTCGAAAATACCTTTCATAGGCGCTGAAGGGGTGCAAGGCTTTCAGTTCGCTCCTGCCTTTTCCGGCCCACTTCGTCCTGAGTTCCTCTTCAAGCCTGGCCTTGAGCCTTTCGATTCCCTCATGCGCGGGTGTATTTTCCACCCTGTCCATCACCAGGATCCCAAAAAACACCCCTGGAAAAGAGGACTTCCACCCTTCCGAAACGTTAATCATGCTCCTCCCCCTTCCTATGCCCAATCCGGCATTTTGCCCTAAGATAAAAGACATTCACCCGCCGTTTCTTGAACAAAATTGCTATGGGAGGAAAGCATGAAGGAAGGACTCAATGGGGTTCATTTTTGGCGTTCCCTCCTGCTGCCCACGGTCAACTTCATGGAAGGCAACAACCTCCGTTTTTCCTTCACGCGGCACAGCCACGAAACCTATGCTTTCGGAACGGTGGAAAGCGGCGCCCTCGCGTTCAGCTATCGACGGGAAAAGCTTGTCGCCCTGCCGAAAACGGTCAACCTCGTCATACCGGGAGAGGTTCATGACGGGTATGACGCGACAGGGCAGGGCTGGAGCTACCGGATGTCCTATGTTGCCCCGGAAAGTTTGCGGCAGGCCGCCATCGGACTCTGGGGCAAGGATCGCGGGATGCCTTACATCCGGAAAGGAGTCCTTGAAGACCCCGACCTGGCCGACCTTTTCCGAAGCCTCTTTGCACATCTTCGGAGGAACACGTTGAATGCGCTCGAAGCCTCCACCCTCTGGACCTTGTTCATCTCCAAGATCCTCCGTCGCCACGGGGAATACAGGGAAACCCGCCTGCTGCGCCCCGACATTCACAAGGCCCTCGCATTTCTCCAGGAAAACGGGGACAATGGAGTCTCCCTGAACGAACTGGCTGATCTCGTTTCTCTAAGCCCCTGGCATTTCCTCCGGGTTTTTGGTGAAGAAACCGGCCTGACGCCCCATGCCTACGTCGCCCAGGCCAGGGTTCGCAAAGCTGAGAAATTGCTCCGGGCCGGTCTGACTCCCGCCGATGCGGCCGCTGCAGCAGGCTTCGCGGACCAGAGCCATATGACCCGCTGGTTCCGGAGAATCCTTGGAACAACACCTGCTGCCTATCAAAGGGATATCTCTTGAGTCGTGAGTAAGGGAAAAATCGGAATGGCCAAAGCAACTGCCGGCGGGACAGCCCTCGCGACAGTTCCAATAAACGAGAACGATTTGGCTATTTGCTGTATTTCCCAACTAGTTTTGCCTCTCCAATAATGTGCCCCTCCATCGCCTTTAGCAGGAGTGCCTTTGAAATGCCTGGTTCCAAGTCTATTTTGCTATCCAGAGCGAACAACCTGAACAGATATCGGTGCGTTCCGCTTGGAGGGGATGGGCCCCCATAACCCAGTTTCCCAAAGTCATTCTTCCCCTGCCGGGTGCCGTCAGGAAGCTCCCCTTCCTTCGGGAATCTTTCCCCTAACGCGGTAACGGAACCCGGGATGTTAAAGACGACCCAATGCGTCCACCCCCTGGCATCAGGGTCGTCCATGACCAGTGCAAAAAACTCTGCATTTCCAGGAACGTCCGACCATTCCAGGACCGGAGACACATTCCCGTTCCTGTAGCCGGAATTGAAGGGCATCATCCCGCCATCCGAGAATGCCGGGCTCGTCAAGGACAACGCATCTGCCTCCGCAATGCCTAAAGCCAAACAGCCCAGACAAACCAAAAAGTTTACAGCGATTTTTCCCATAAAATCACCCCCCCCTACCTATGAATATGGAGAAACTGTGTTGTTTTAGTTAATTATACCGCAAAACTTGCCTTCCAGCCTAACCGGTCTTTTTTAGTGCCGCAAACAGCCCGAAAGGTGCATTTCCCTGACGGAAATCCGCTCTGAACCACTGTTTGTTTGAATTGAGGGGGATCTTGCCGCCTTAACCGCAGAGGATCCTGCGGCGATGCTAGAATTGGGAAAATTGTGGTTCGAGGAGTGGACCCCCTGATGGACTTCACCCCCCTTTCCCTGGACCTCCAGGATACATACCGAACCCTTTTCTCCATGACCCCAGAGAAGTCCTCGGACTACAGCTTCGTCACCCTCTGGGGATGGCATGCCTTTGCAAGATATGAAATTGCCATGGCTTACGGTCTAGCCTGGCTGCGTGTCAGCCCCGCGGGAACCCCTCAATGGTGTTCGCCGGTGGGGAACTGGCATACGGTGGATTGGGAAGAAGTCTTGCGGAAAGAATTCCCCGAAGGAGCCACGTTCGAGCGCGTTCCGAAAGCGCTTGCCACTCTTTTGAACCGGACCCTGCCCAACCGGATCGAGATGGAACCTCAACGGCCCGAATGGGAGTATGTCTACTCGGTAAGGGAGATGGTCGAGCTTTCCGGAAACCGATACCACAAGAAAAAGAACCTTCTTTCGCAATTCCTCAAATATCCGGACTGGTCCTTCGAACCCCTGGTCGCAGAAAAGATCCCCGAGGTCCTGGCCATGCAGGCGGATTGGTGCGCCTGGAAGAACTGCATGGGCTCGCCTGTTCTTGCAGCCGAGAACGAGGCCATCCTGAGGGTTCTGGGTTCCTGGAGCGACCTTTCCGGGCTCAAGGGGGGCATCCTGAGGGTAGGAAATCGGATCGTTGCCTACACCGTGGCCGAGGCCTTGACCGAGGACACCCTGGTCATCCATTTCGAGAAGGGAGATACGGAATACAAGGGAGCTTACCAGGCCATCAACCAGGTCTTCCTGGAATGCATGGGGGCGGGTTTTTCCTGGGTGAACCGGGAACAGGACGCGGGAGAGCAAGGGCTACGTCAGGCTAAAATGTCCTATCACCCGGCCCATTTCGTGGAGAAGTACCAGATCCGTTACCTTGGCGGAAACTGAAATTTACCGGTGCCGGAATTGGCCCCTCCCCGGTTCCTGCCTTTGCATTCCTTGCCTCAACCGGGTTATTCCCGTCTCGATCTCTCGAGGGGACAGGTTCCCGTATCCCAACAGCAGGCAATCCAGGTAATTCCCTTTTCTTATCGCATGGGTTTCGACCGGGTAAACCCGGACTCCTGATTCTTTCAAGTCTTGCAGGCTCTCTTCGTCGAAAACCCTTCCCGGAAACCTCGCCACGATGTGAAGTCCCGATGATGTGCATGCGATTTCACACCCCTCTTCGAAACTGCTTGACAAGGCCCCCAGCAAGGTTTCCCGGTTGAGCCGGTAGTACCTTTTCATCTCGGCGATATGCCGTTCAAGCCGCCCTGACTCGAGAAGCCTTGCAAGAGCCGCCTGGTCGATGCCGGATACATGGTTGGTCACGTCGTACTTCAGCCGGCAATACGGATCGACAAGCGGGTCGGGAACGATCGCATACCCGACCCTGATTGAGGGGATAAGAATCTTGCTGAACGACCCGACGTAAATGACCCGGTCTGGGGCCAGCTCCCTGAGAGAACTGACTGGCGCACCCTCGAAACGGAATTCGCTTTCATAATCGTCTTCAATAATGTAGGCGCTTTTTCGCTTCGCATACTCGAGCAGCTCGATCCGGCGTTGTATCGTCAGGACTCCGCCCATGGGGAACTGGTGAGAAGGGGTCGTGAAGATGGCTTCGGGAAGGAGTTCCTCCGGGAGTTCCGTTGTCCTCATGCCGTGAAGATCGACCCCTACCGGCTCCAAACGTGCCCCGGCAAGGCGGAAGGTTTGCTGGAAATGAAGATGAACCGGGTCTTCGGTGACCACAGTCAAAGAACTCGCCTTGCGGACAACATGGGCGGCAAGAAAAAGGGCTTCGGCCGCACCATTCGTCACGACCACCTGCTCCGGGTCGCAGACGATGTCCCTTGACCGGAGGAGAAAACGGCTGATTCCCTCCCGCAGGGCAGCCGAGCCCTGGGGCTGTCCGTACCCGAAATCCGTGAAAGAGCAATCGGCAATCGCGCGATGAAAGGCTTCGTCCATCAATTTTCTCGGGGCCTTCGGGAGACAAGGCACACCCGTGCGGAAATCGATGAGGTCCTCTCGGGGTTCCACCTTCGGGGCAGGCTGTCTCCTGCAGGCTTCACCCATTTCCAGGCGATAACTTGCCCCGCTTGAGACATAAGTTCCGGAACCGATGCGGGAAACCAGGTATCCTTCCGCGACAAGCTGCTCATAGACCTCGGTCACCACGTTTCTCGATATTCCGAGCCCTTTTGCCAATTCTCTCGAAGAGGGCAGCTTTTCGCCTTCGGCAAGTTTTCGTCCCAGGATGGCAAGCCGGAGTTGCCGATACAACTGTTTAACCAGCGGGCCGGAAGCCTGGCGGTCAAGACTTAGCCAGTGCATGGACACTCCTCCCAAGTGGCACCATCGAGTCCCCACAAAGTGGCTCTGTCAAGCACCTAAAAATGGGGATATTTTAAAGACCATTTTACGGCTTGGGAAGGTGAGAAAGGAATGAACCCGGCTTTCTATCGCCCAAATCTAACCGGTGAAGCCTGTGCTGTAATCGCCGCCGTTCTCTGGGGCATCAACTACCCTGTCACCAAGTGGGTCCTTGGCGCAATACCCGAGGGAGAATTTCTCGCCGTCCGGTTTTCTGCTGGCGTCGTGCTTTTTGTCGCAATAGCCCGGATGCAGGGAGAAAACCTGGCGATGCCCAGGAAAGACTGGGGCAAGGCTGCAGTTCTTGGACTACTGTGCGTGGGGCTATACCACATTCTCTGGACGCTGGGAATCCACCGGACTTCATCGTCAACCTCCGCTTTGATCGTTTCCACATCCCCAATATTGACCGGCGTCTTCTGTTCCTTCCTGGGGATGGAACGGATGACACCGCGGCGATGGCTGGGACTGGGTCTCGGTTTTACCGGGGTTGTCCTGATCATGCTGTCCAACTCCCCCGGGGTGCCAGGACACGAAAGCCTTTTGGCGGGCAATTTCCTGACTTTCCTTTCTGCTATCCTTTTCGCCCTTTACGCTGTTGTCGCAAAACCCCTTTTGCGGGAACACTCGCCGGTAAAGGTGACGGCCGTGGCCATGCTGGGGGGACTCCCCCTTATCCTTCCCTTCAGCCTCGTCACAAGCCCGCTCCGCTCATGGGTCCTGCCTCAGCCTGAGATCTTGCTCGGAGGGTTCTACGTGATCCTTATGGGGACCGTCCTGGCCTATTTCCTCTGGTATTGCGGGGTCCAGAAAATTGGACCGGTCCAGACCGTCCTCTTCCATTTTGTGACACCCTGTGTGAGCCTCGTCGTCGCCCCAATTCTCCTGGGGGATTCAAGTTCCCCTGCCAAGCTGCTGGGAGCTTTCATTGTTTTCTTTTCGGTCATGCTGTCCCGCTGGAAACCGGACGCCTGAAAGGCAACCTGAATGGATTTCGGATTGCTACCGGCTCACGGCTAATACCTGGGCCGATCCTTCACTTCTTCATAATAGGCTTCTACCCCGATCTCCCTCATTCGGTTATTGATCTCCACGTGCCTTTTGTACAAGTGCTCGTCAAAGCCCGTGTTGCCACAAGGGAATTCCTCGCACTGGAAACAGAAGTCGACCTTTTTCCCCTCGCTGCAGGAGCGAACCTTGCATCCCTTGAACAGCTTGCATTTCTCTTTCCTGCATCCCCCGCACCCGGCCGCGGCCAGGTAACCCAGGAATTCCCTGAAGTCCGGGTACTTCAGGAAAACGGGTTCTCCCATCAGTTCGGCGAATCGCCTGGCATAGACCTCGAAATTCCCTAGTGAATCGATCAGTCGACTGCTCAGGGCGCAGATATCGCCCTCCTCAAATGCGTAGCATTTCCCGCAATGCACACCGCAGGGACCCAGTCTCCGTTTCGCGATTTCGTAGGTGGTTTCCGCCATGATCGTGCGGCCTCCTTCTTCACCACTCAAAGGGCTCTCGCCCGGCTGCCGGTGCCGATTCTCCGTGACCAGCACGGCATCCGGGATGCCCAAAAGGGACTTCAACTTCCGGAACCAGCCCCAGGACGCACCCCAACCCCACCCTAGGCCGCCTGGGGACTTGGGCAGGGAGTGATTACCTCGCAAAACACCATTTCAAGGCTCTATTCAGGGCTTCGTTAAAGAAGAACCAGTCATGGTTGCCAGCCCATTCTTCATAGGTGAGACGGATTCCCAGCTTTCCGATTTCTTCACGGAAGCGGATATTTTCATCACGAAGCCGGTCTTCTGTCCCGCAGGCCAGATAGATCGACGGGATGAGCGGATCATCTTTGATCGCTTTCGCAAGTTCCAGGATGTCGTTTTCAGGCCGCCACTCCAGCCGCTCTCCGTAAATGCCCTGTAAATCCGTAAAGAGTTGTTCTCCGTAAGCTCTCCGGAATTCTTCCGTTTCCCCAAGGGTTCTCCGAAGTTCCAGTCCCTCCCTCAAGAACAGGCATGCGGAGGAAAAAGCACAGCAATAACCGATGCTCTCCGGCCTCGACAAGGCCCACTTCAGTGCCCCGTATCCGCCCATCGAGGCGCCGATCACGGCAACGTTTTCCCTATCCGTCGAGATGTTGAAGACACTTTTGCAGATCTCCGGCAATTCTTCCGAAACATAGCGAAAGAACCGCTGGCCATATTTCATATCCGTGTAAAAACTTCTTCCCACTTCCGGCATGACAAAGACGACGCTGTAATCGCGTGCAACCCAAGGCAGCATCGTATAATCGGCCCAATCTCCGCTATGGCCGCAAAGCCCGTGCAAAACATAAGCCACCTTGAACGGAGCCCCGTCCTGCGAAACCTCGGGGGCGACAACCGACAATCCCGTTTCCATTTCCAGTGTTCTTGAAAAAACGCTGCCTCTCAGTACCACCGGTCTTCCCTCCTGCCCAAACGCTCAAAACGAGGGTATCGCGCAAAAAGCGCCTGTCGTTTCTCAACCTCTCACTCCGTCTTCATTTCGGCAAGGGCCTCGATTTCCACCGGCACCCCTCCTCCGTGAAGGTTCCTACCGGGCACAACCACGTGGACCGGCTTGAGCGGCAGAAGTTCGGTGATGAGGATCGAGGCGAAGATGAGGACACAGCCGACGATCATCTTCCCGGTAAAGATCTCCCCGAGGACCATTGCCCCCGCTACCGCCCCGAACACCCCTTCCAGGCTGAGGAGCAGTGCGGTATGGGTAGATGTTGTGTGCCTTTGGGCCACGTTCTGGGTCACCAGGGCAAACACCGTGCCGAGAAAGATGTTATAGGCCAGCGCCGCCCAGGCCGCAGGGGTTATTTGGAGCGGGAACCGTTCCAGGAACGGGGCCAGGCAGAGGGCCGCGAAACCGACTACCCCAATCTGGACGACGGCAAGCGGCACAGGGTCATGATCCCGCACGGACCGCTCGACCACCAGCATGTGGAGAGCGAGAAAAAGAGCGCTCAGCAGGCTGAGCCCGTCTCCGAGACCGATGGAGAAATCTCCCTGGAGCGTCAGGAAGGACATCCCCGCAAAACAGATCAAAGCCGTGAAAAATGCTCCGAATCCTGGGAAACGCCGCGTTGCGCCCCATAGAAGAAGGGGAACGAGGACGACATAGGCCGTCGTAATGAAGGCCTGCTTCCCCGCTGTGGTGAAAACCAGGCCCGTCGTCGAGGCCAGGAAGGACATCGCCAGGATGCACCCGGCCAGCAGGCCTGACCTTGCGGCCGGGAGCGTGAGCGCGGCCATTCGGCGGCGGAAAATGACGGACAGGAAAATAAACGACGGGATAAATCGGAACACGATCAGCCAAAGGGGAGTGAAGCTATCCAGGGCAGCCTTCACGGCGACGTAGCCGATGCCCCAGAACAGGGCCACCCCCAAAAGGGCCGTATCCGCAAGGATCATGGATCTTTTTAGGCTCATCGGCGAAACCCCCACGAAAAAGTCACTTTAGACTAACACAACAGCCGGGTGCCGGAAAAAATCCAGGCTCAATCGGTAGAACTCCTCTTGATTCGTCAACATGGCCGGGTGCCCTCCGACCTCAAACAAGTGAATCGCACCATGTCCAATTTTGGAAACCATTTCTTCATAAATTCCTTCAAAGAAATTCGTTTTTATCGCACATGCGAATTCATCTTTTTTGCTACCTGTCAGGAGTATGGCTGGTTTTAAAAACCGGAGATCCTTATGAAAGAACACGCCGATTTCCTTTTGATGCCTGATGACGGCGTTTGTATCATTATCGACGACTGTTTCCCAATCATAGCCATGCATTTTTAAATAAAACAGCCTTGTTCTATCCTCTCGCTTTGAGGTTTCCCTTTCCGAACTGATGTCCTTTATCAATGCTTCAATGGGGCGTTCTCCTTCAAAACTGTCCGCAATTATCTTTTCGACAAGTTCAGGAGCCTCCAAAGCAACATTTATAGCAACTAAAGCGCCGCCGCTACTGCCAATGATATTCACTTTCGCATATTGTTTATCTCGCAGAAAGGCTATCACCTGTTCAGCTTCAAAAAACCATAGGTCTGAGGGAAATGCATCAAGCCTGTCCGATTTGCCATGACCTAGGAAATCAATCAAAACAACCTTGAATTCTTTCGCGTACCTTTCAGCCATTTCAGAAAACATGTTTGACGAAGCGGTATTGCCGTGCAGGAGCAATAACGGCATTCCTTCGCCGAATTCTCGATAGAATACATTTTTGTTTTTAAAAATAAAAAAGCTCACAATTTACCCTCTCAGTTTTCTTCAAAAGTCAGGGTTTAAGAATAAGGGAATTGCCGTCAGGAACATCTTTGTCCCAAAAAGCCTCATCCGGTGAAGCACCGACCCGGTCGTGAATGCCAGCCCGTTATGCACATCCTTACAGGCCGTGTGACGACCATCCCCTGCCCAAAAGCTTATTTTCCTTGATTTTACATTCCTTTTAAAGTGAGCAGTGCATTGTTCCAGGGCATGCCCCACCGCCAGGATGCCGTTCTTGAGCTTTTCCGAGCGTCCGACACGTCGGTCATGCTTCCACTTTTTTCTTTCCGGTAAGGTCCCTGGGAAGGCAAACGCGGAAGGGCATTCAATACTAGCGATCTCTCCGTTCATCCTGAAGGGAGTTCTGGAAGACCCGGGTTTGGCGGCCCTTTTCCGCAACCTCTACATGGGACTTCGCGAGCACTCCCCGAATGAGCTCGAGTGGACCCATTTCATCTCGGAGACCTGCCGGCGCCATGGGGAATACCTGGGGAGGGGGTCACCACAAGGAGCTGGCCGCCGTTGTTTCCCTCAGCCCATTGGCTTTCCTAGGGGCCTTTTCCAGGACAACCGGCCTGACGCCCCATGCCTGCATCGGTCCAGCAAGACAAAAAAAGGGGGGACCTCCCGATCGGAGATTCCCCCCTCGAACGACCCAGTAGTCATTCAAAAGCTAAATTCTTTCTACCGGGGCTTCCCCCGTAACAGGCCTCGCGGTGCCAACAAGAGCGGAAAGGACGGGTTCAGGATACAGATGCTGCAGACCCGCTCGCCTACTTGGGAAAAGAAATGCCCCGTGAGATTTTGGTGGGGGGCAATGGGAACAGGAGTAAAATGGGGCAAAATCCCTCCTGCAGGGAGATAACAAAATGGATTTCCTGGCATTGGTAAAAGGCAGGTGCACGACAAGAAGCTTTACCGACATTCGGTTCCTCAAGCATTCTTTTCTTCTGCCAGGATAAAACGGATACACCGGTCTGCCCCTTTGACGGGAAATGCTCAGGTGACCTGGATATCGGGAGCGTGATGGTGGGCCTGCTTGCCCCCGCAATCATCAGGACCGAATTCGACTTCCCCGAAACCATCGAGCCGACCTCACCGATTATCCCGGGTATCCTGCGGAGCCCTTCTTGAGCCCCGAGAGACACCAGGTCGAACAGAAGTTCCTTGGAGATGCGGTCATTTGCGGACGTTACCCCGAAGGCGGGACAGATCGGGAATGACGGCCTGACCGGGAAAACCTACCTGGCCTATGCGGCTCGATGCGATCGTCGCTCCGGGCGCTGAAGATGGAAGAATGACAGGCAAGAACGGATTCGGCCAATGAGGAGGACTGGAAATGCCCTTGAAAAATGACAAGCAACTCTTGTCCCGGCTGGTCGATGAAGCCCTCAATCGTGGTGCGCTGGAAGCAAAACCCATCTCCGCACAAAGTATCGTGACGGCACCCTGGGTCCGGTTGAAATGTACCTATGGTTGCGACGGGTTTGGAACGTCCCACTGCTGCCCCCCAAAGACCCCGACCCCGAAAGAAACGCAGGAAATCCTGGACGGCTACACCTCGGCTCTGCTCGTCCATTTCGACGGCAAGAGCAACCCGACACGGGTCATCGTGGAACTTGAACGGTCCGCTTTTCTTGCCGGTTATTACAAGGCTTTCGGCTTTGGGGCCGGCCCTTGTCTCCTTTGCAAGACATGCCGTACCGAGAAGTGCATCCACCGCGAGAAAGCCCGGCCTGCCATGGAGGCCTGCGGCATAGACGTCTATGCGACCGCAAGAAACAACGGTTTCCCTATCGACGTTCTAAGGGATGAGTCCTGCGAAGAAAACTATTACGGTCTGCTCCTTCTCGAGTAGCCGCAGCGCCATCTCTTGCTTCCATTCGCTTCAGGAATTCCGCGACTGCGGAAGACACTCCAGCCCCAATCAAATCCGGCTTGGAAGTCAAATGGGGAATCTCCCTAAAGGAGATTCCCCCCGCTAGATCGTGCGTTTCGGCCTACAATTCTTTCTTCATTTCCTCGTACTCTTCCTTGGTGAGCTCCCCTTTAGCATACCTGCGTTTGACTATCTCCAACGGAGTTTCCTTCGGAACCTCGATTGGACGAGATTCTCCCTGCCTCTTCAAGAGAACGTAAACAACAACCGCCGCCAAGAGGACCAACAAGAGCATCATGAACATCCCTCCCGGGAAACCCAACATCATTCCTCTCCCCCATCCCGAGGGACAAATCCACCTTCCAAAACCCGCCGCTTCTGCACTTTCGCCGCCACCCAAAAAAGCTGTAATTGCGAGTAACCCTTTCATGGCAAAAACCTCCTCCTGCAAATCAGGTCGAAACGCCCGGCCCTTTTACTCATCTTGCCCGCAAGAGACAGGATTATTAGGGTATCCGAATAATCTTTTATCTACATAAATATTTTAGCTTTAAGGTAATTCCTGGCATCCGCCATTTTACCTAACTCTCTCCACGCTCACCGGCAAAGCCCTCTCCCTTTCAGCAGGCGTCAGCGAGGGTGGAAAGGAATACATATTGTGATGGATGGTGCGTGATCCGGGTGAATAACGGACAGGTAGAAAAGCCAGGGAGACGAGCACTGGCGGACAGAAAGCCAGAGAAACTTTTGAACCTTCCTGGCCGAGAGTCCCATTTGTTTGCCATCTGTGGGAGAATCAACCGAAGGCCTGCTGCCGGTCTCGCCACGGAACAGCAGTGTTCCGTTTTCTTAAGCACGACCTGGTGGCAAGAATTCCTGTGAAGAAGCGTGGGCGAACGATGCTGTCTGAAAGAGGCAAAGGTAATTTCGGCAAAAATGAGCTATCAGCGTTAACCTTCCTGGTCCTGCTCATTTGGCTCAAGGTTTTTTGTGTCGATTTTCATATCGCGGATACCCTGAACTGGCCTTTTCTCGGCAGTACGGAATTCCCTTTAATCCGTTCTGCCATGCGTGCACTGGCAGTGGGGGTACCCTCCCTTGCCGCGATATTGTGCATCATGGTGCCCGTGTCGATGCTGCCCGCAAGACACCGGGGACTGCTTTTGCTGGTGTTCGACTTCGGCTTTTCCGTCCTTGCGCTGACGGACATCCTGTTTATCCGCTACTATTCCGACATTTTCATATTCAGGAACCTTTTGCTTCTTCCCCAGGCGGGAGTCATCTCGAAATCGATCGCGTCCCTGCTCAAGCCTTCGGACATCCTTTTGTTCATTGATATCCCCGTGATCGCCATGCTGATGCTGAAAAACAAAATAACCATCCGTTTTGCCCGCGTGACAAAGGGCAGGATCGCCGTGTCGGCCGCCGCATTCGCCCTATCGATCGCGGTACAGGGATTTACAGTGTGGCACCTCGCCGCCAATCGCCCGACGATCGTCAATGCCATGTACGACAGGCTTTCCGTCTGCGCATGGACCGGTATTGGGACATTTCACTGGGGCGATGCCCTTTCGCTTGCAGGGAAAGCGTTCAAACCACACAGGGTCCCCGATGGGGAAGTGAAAGAGATGCGCGAATGGTTTTCACGGCATCAGGCCATTGCCCGCACCCCTTTGGCCAAAGGGCGCAATTTGATCATGGTCCAGTGCGAATCACTTCAGTATTTCGTCATCGGGCTCCGCGTGAACGGCGTCGAGGTCGCCCCGAACCTGAACCGCTTTACCCGGGAATGCGTCTATTTCAGGAACGCCTGGAACCAGACTGCCGGAGGCCTGAGCTCGGATTCCGAATTCATGGCAAACACCGGGATGTTCCCCGCTCCCTCAGGAGCGGCCTATACCGAATTCGACAGCAACGACTACAATTCCCTGCCGCTGAATTTAATGACCAGGGGCTATCGTACGGCCGCTTTCCAGGGGACGCCCGGCCCGTTCTGGAACTCCCTCATCATGCATCACAGGCTCGGCTTCGAAAAAGACTACAGCCGAAGCACTTTCCCGAATGGTGAAATCATCGGCCTCGGCCTGAGCGACAAGACGATTTTTTCCGAGACGCTGAAGGCCCTGGCGCAATTGAGAAGTCCGTTTTATGCCTTTGTCGTCACGCTAAGCAGCCACCATCCGTTTGACTTCGAGGGAATGGATGACGGGACTCTTGTCTTGCCCCAGGAGCTCAAGGGAACCCTGGTCGGCAATTATCTTTTATCGATCCATTATTTTGACCGTGAGTTCGGCCGCTTTATAGACGGTCTCAGGAAAGAAAAACTCCTGGACAAGAGCCTGGTCGTCGTCTACGGGGATCATCCGGCCATTCCGGCGGAATACAGGAAAGATCTGGGGAAACTGCTTGGGATCAAGACGGAAAGTCCCGCGGACTGGAAAAAAACGGGCAGGATACCCTTAATGTTCCGCATGCCAGGCAAGGGAAGGATCACCGGTATCAGCGATATCGATACGGGGCAAATGGACATCCTGCCGACGGTTGCCGGATTGATGGGCCTTGACATACGGACGGCATTCGGGAAGGACCTTTTCGCTGAAAACCAGCACGAGCCCGTTGTCTTCCGTAACGGGTCCTACATCGTAAAAGGGATTTTCGTCGAGCCGGCCGTAGGCCGTGCGACCCGCATCAATACGAGAGAAAAACTGAACATCGACGACTTCAGGAAGTTTACCGACGATGCAAGGCAAAGGCTTTATTACAGTGACCTTATCATCGAGCACAACCTCATGAGGGAAGTCCTGCAGGGCACCCCCCAGGAAGGCAAACTTTTCGTCAAGGACACGGCAAACAACTAAAGGACTCCGATTTGCACCGTCAATACGCTTTTTGAGGCAGGTTAGTTATTTCTTCCGCAGGACGAAAGCGATAAAGTTCAGGTACTTACCTCCTCCAGCCCCGATCGACTTACGGTCGTTGACCGCAATCTCATTTTCCTGCCTGATCCAGTCTGCCCAGAGTTCTTCGTTATTTCCCTTCATCTCGTAAATGGAAATGACCTCCGCGTCCCGGCACTGGTTCAAGATTCCCGTCCAATAGGTGATGTCGCGCAGGTAGGCCAGCTGCTCCGGTGTCCATGAAAGGAGCAGTTCTTCCGGAAGATGGTCATGGCAATCCCTTTTCATGCCGGGGACGCAGATGTAAAGATAACCCCCGCTTCTGACGAAAGGTAACAGCTTTGCATCCAGGTATTCCGGGTCGCGTCCCCAAAAGTTGTAGGAATCCGTGCTGACCACCGCGTCGAAAAAGTCCTTCTCGAAAGGAAGGGCGGTCGCGTCAGCCTTGACAGGAATGACTTGTTCCCGAGACAGTCCCATTTCATCAAAAAATTTACGGTTCTCCTGCGGATCACTCCACAAATCTGCGGCATAAACGGTGAAGCCGTACTCCTTTGCGAGCATCACGCTTGTCAGTCCTTGTCCGCTCCCGAGGTCGCAGACAACGCTTCCGGCAGGAATTTTATGATCCAGCAGCATTTCTTCCTGCAATTTGAAAGGGTTAGGCCCCATGATTTTAGCCAGCAATTCGGGGGTGTTGTACTTTTGGCTTTTCGTATAATCCATTGCGATTTCTCCTTATTTAATTTATTACTCTTGTCGGTTAAAATTATACTCCGCTTCTTTTATAACAACTTTCTATATTGCCGCACGCCCCTCACCGACACCCATTCATGTGCAATCCTGGAGGGGTTCAATACAACCTTCTAAGCGATCACGTCCTCCGGCCTGGAGTATTTCTCGACGACCGCGACAACCTCGGGGTAGTCGATCCCCAGGCGCTT
>CAZFSR010000012.1:0-56994 GCA_964521575.1 uncultured Synergistaceae bacterium | reverse complement strand
TGCATCGACTGGCTCCTCTCCGCCGTCCGGGAAAAGTGGGCCAGGGAGAGCGCCTGAAAGGGGAAGAGAAGAGTGAAACCGACTGTTGTGGACCATATCGGCATCGCGGTCAAGAACCTCGACGAGGCCGTCAAATTCTGGGAAGGGGCCATGGGAATCCGGTGCACGGGGGTCGAGGAAGTCTCCGAGCAGAAGGTGAAGACGGCCTTCCTGCCCCTGGGGGACACGGAGATCGAACTCCTCGAGGCGACGGCCGATGACAGCCCCGTGGCGAAGTTCATCGAGAAGAAGGGAGAGGGCATCCACCACCTGGCCATCAGGGTGGAAAACATCGAGGAAGCCCTTGAATCCCTCAAGGCGCGGGGGATCCGCCTGATCGACCAGGCTCCCCGCTACGGAGCGGGTGGGGCGCGGATCGCGTTCGTCCATCCCGCGGCAACCGGGGGTATCCTGCTCGAGATCAGCGAGCGTACGAACCACTAGCGAAAGCGCGGGAGGAATGGTGAAATGTCGGACAAGAGCATGGCGGAATACTGCGAGGACCTCCTGAAGCGTCGGGAGAAGGCGCAGGCGGGAGGCGGCCCGA
Source organism: uncultured Synergistaceae bacterium (assembly GCA_964521575.1). Lineage (GTDB taxonomy): Bacteria > Synergistota > Synergistia > Synergistales > 79-D21 > 79-D21. The sequence goes on along the minus strand of CAZFSR010000012.1, from coordinate 56,408 downwards.
AGGCCGTGGCGAAGCAGCACGAGAAGGGGAAACTGACGGCCCGTGAGCGGATCGACCTTCTCCTGGATCCGGGGAGCTTCGTCGAGATCGACGAGTTCGTGGAGCACCGCTGCGAGAACTTCGGCATGGGTGCCACGAAATTCCTGGGCGACGGGGTCGTGACGGGATACGGAACGGTGGAAGGCCGGATCGTGTACGTCTACAGCCAGGACTTCACCGTCATCGGCGGAAGCCTCGGCGAGGCCCACGCGAAGAAGATCTGCAAGGTCATGGACCTGGCGATGCAGAACGGCTACCCGGTGGTGGGCCTGAACGACAGCGGCGGCGCGAGGATCCAGGAGGCCGTGGACAGCCTTTCCGGTTACGGCCAGATCTTCTACCGCAACACGGTGGCCTCGGGCGTCGTGCCCCAGATCTCGGTCATCGTGGGTCCCTGCGCGGGAGGAGCGGTCTACAGCCCGGCCCTGACGGACTTCGTCCTGATGGCCCAGGGCTCCGGGGTCATGCACATCACGGGCCCCCAGGTCATCAAGGCCGTGACGGGGGAGGAAGTGACGAGCGAGCAGCTTGGCGGTGCCATGACGCACAACGCCATTTCCGGCAACGCCCACTTCTTCGCGAAGGACGAGCAGGAGTGCTACGCCCAGACGAGGAAGCTCCTCAGCTACCTGCCTTCCAACAACATGGAAGAAGTTCCGGTGAAGGAAACCGCGGACCCCGTGGAACGGGCAGACGCGGCGCTTCGGGACATCGTCCCGACGAACCCCAACAAGGGTTACGACGTCCGCAAGGTGCTGGGGCTGGTGGTCGATGACGGCGACTTCTTCGAGGTCCAGCCGCTCTGGGCGAAGAACATCGTGACGGGCTTCGGCCGCGTCGGCGGGAGGACCATCGGGATCATCGCCAACCAGGCGATGAACATGGCGGGCTGTCTCGACATCGACGCCTCCGACAAGGCGAGCCGCTTCATCCGGATCTGCAACGCCTACAACATCCCCATCGTGACGTTCGTGGACGTGCCGGGTTACCTTCCCGGGACGGCGCAGGAATACGGCGGGATCATCCGCCACGGCGCGAAGATGCTCTACGCCTACAGCGAGGCCACGGCGCCGAAGATCACCGTGATCCTCCGGAAGGCCTACGGCGGTGCGTACCTCGGGATGTGCAGCAAGGACCTGGGGGCCGACGTCGTGCTGGCATGGCCCCAGGCCGAGATCGCCGTCATGGGGGCCGAGGGAGCGGCGAACATCATCTTCCGGAAGGAGATCGAGGGTTCTTCCGATCCCAACGCGACCCGCAGCCAGAAGATCGAAGAATACCGGGAAGCCTTCGCGAACCCGTTCGTGGCCGCATCCCGCGGTTTCGTGGACCGGGTGATCCTGCCCGAGGAGACGCGCCTTTGCATCTGGCAGGCGCTGGTCTCCCTGGACGGCAAGCGGGTGGTCCGCCCGAAGCGGAAGCACGGCATCCTGCCGCACTAGGGGGGAGCGAAGATGGAAACCTTGTCCAGTCATTTCCAGGGGATCCCCGGCGGGATCGTCATGTCGCTCATCGCCTTTTCGATCGTCTTCATCGCCCTGTCGGGCCTGTGCCTGATGATTTACGGGGTGAAGTACGTGGCCGCGGCGGCGGACAAGTCCGCCCGGGCCAAGGACGACACGAAGAGCGCGAAGGCGGATGCACCCAAGGGGACGCCGGTGGTGCAGTCGGTGGCTTCCCCGGCAGCGGCCCCTGCCGCCGGTGAGGACGAGAACCTGCCGGCCGTGATCGGGGCTGTTCTGGCCTCGATGCTTGGGGGAGGGTTCGCCGTCCGGTCGGTACGCCCGGTCGTTGCGGCCTGTTCGGCAGGAGGCATGTGGAAGGGAAGCGCCCGCATCGAGACGATGGAGGGGCTCTAGGTCCCTTTTCCATCCCGAAGGACAGGGAAAAACGGCCCCTCGGGCGTGCCCCGGAGGGATAGCTTTGACAATCGAGGAGGAAGGAAATCCATGGCCCGCAAGTTTCGCGTTGTGGTAAACGGCAAGAGTTACGAAGTCGAAGTGGAAGACCTGGGAACGGGAGCCGCGGCATCTGCGCCGGCACCGGCCCCTGTCCCCGTGGCCGCCCCGGCCCCCGTGGCCGCGCCGGCGCCCGTCGCAGCGGCCGCCCCGGCCCCCGCAGCGGCTCCTGCCCCCGCGGCAGCCGGTGCCGAAGTCGTTGCAGCCCCGATGCCCGGCAAGATCCTGAAGGTCGTGACGTCGGTCGGAGCGAAGGTCAACAACGGCGACGTGCTCCTTATCCTGGAAGCCATGAAGATGGAAAACGAGATCATGGCCTCGGTAAGCGGGACGGTGAAGGAAGTCCGGACGAAGGAAGGAGACTCGGTCAACACCGGGGACGTCCTTGTCGTGATCGGCTAGGGCCGGCGCGTAGGCAGGGAGGTCGGAAAAGATGGAACTTTACCTGAAAGCCCTGGGCAGCATCGTCGCCTTTTCAGGATTCGCGGGGCTCACCACCGGGAACATCATCATGCTGCTGGTGGGCTTCATCCTGCTGTATCTCGCGATCGGCAAGGGCTTCGAACCCCTTTTGCTGGTGCCCATCGCCTTCGGCTGCGTGCTGGTGAACCTGCCGCTGTCCGGGATCATGGAGCACGGGGGATTCCTGAAATACATTTCGTTCGGGACGGAGCACGAAATCTACCCCGTCATCATCTTCATGGGCATCGGGGCGTTGACGGACTTCGGCCCGCTTTTGGCCAACCCCATCACGTTCCTTCTCGGCGCGGCCGCGCAGCTGGGCGTGTTCATCGCGGTGGTGGGTGCGATGGCGCTGGGCTTCACGATCCAGGAGGCGGCGGCCATCGGGATCATCGGAGGAGCTGACGGCCCGACGGCGATCTACCTGACGATGAAGCTGGCACCGCACCTTCTTGGGGCAGTGGCGGTGGCGGCCTACAGCTACATGTCGCTGGTGCCGCTCATCCAGCCGCCGATGATCCGCCTGTGCACGACGAAGAAGGACCGGGGGATCAAGATGGCCCAGCTTCGTCCGGTCAGCCGCACGGAGAGGATCCTGTTCCCCATCATCGCCACGGTTTCCTGCGGGCTGCTCCTTCCCGCGGCGGTGCCCCTCATCGGGCTGTTGATGTTCGGCAACCTCCTCCGGGAGTGCGGCTGCACGGAAAGGTTGAACCACGCGGCGCAGAACGAGATCCTGAACACGGTGACGATCTTCCTCGGCATCACGGTTGGAGCGACGATGGAGGCGAAGACCTTCCTGACGCCGAACACGCTGAAGATCATCGCCCTGGGGCTCATCGCCTTCGCCACGAGCACCATGGGCGGGGTTCTCTTCGGCCAGGTGATGAAGATCCTTTCGGGCGGGAAGATCAACCCGATGATCGGGGCCGCCGGGGTTTCCGCGGTGCCGATGGCGGCTCGCGTGGTCCAGAGGGAGGTCCAGAGGGAGTTCCCCGGAACGTACCTCCTGATGCACGCCATGGGACCGAACGTGGCGGGAGTCATCGGGACGGCCGTCGCGGCGGGCGCCATGCTCACGCTCCTCACCGCGTAGGAAAAAGGGGAACACCGGAGACGATCGGCTACAATGGAGGCGGAACCTCTTCCTGGGGGTTCCGCTTTTTTTCATGAGTCGAGGAAACGGGGGAGCGGGCAGGATGCGCGTGATCCACACGGACAAGGTCAGGGATCTCGTGGAGGACCTCTTGATCAGGGCGGAAGCGGACTTGCCCCGGGACGTGAGAAAGGCTCTTGAAAAGGCCCTGGCGTCCGAAAAGAGCGAAACGGGCCGGATGGTCCTGGAGGAGATTCTCGAAAACGAACGGATCGCCAGCGAGGAGAGAATCCCACTTTGCCAGGATTGCGGCCTGCCCGTCCTGTTCATCGAGGTGGGTCAGGAGGTTCTTTTCGAGGGACCGGGGTTGATTTCGGCCGTGAACGAAGGGGTTCGCCTCGCGACCGCAAAGGCGTTCCTTAGAAGGATGGTCGTGCGGGATCCCCTGTATGGGAGGGAAAACACCGGGGACAACACCCCGGCGGTCGTTCATCTGGAGATTGTCGATGGAGAGAACGTCGGAGTCGTCGCGATACCGAGAGGGATGGGAAGCGAAAATGCCTCGTCCCTCGCGATGCTTCGCCCCACCGATGGGGAAAATGAGGTCATGCGCTTCGTCCTGGAAACGGTGGGCCGCCTCGGAGCGAACGCGTGTCCTCCGCTGGTCGTCGGGGTAGGGATCGGCGGGAACTTCGAGGTGGCTCCCCTTTTGGCCAAGAAGGCGCTCATGCGTCCCATCGGTTCGAGGAGCAGGGATCCCCGTTATGCGGCTTTCGAGGAAAGCCTCCTGGCAAGGGTGAATGCCCTGGGGATCGGCCCAGCCGGATATGGAGGGACGGCAACGGCCCTGGACGTGCATATCGAGTTTGCCCCAACCCATATCGCGGGATTGCCCGTCGCGGTCAACATGAGCTGTCATGCCCTCCGCCATGCGGAAGGGTCCGTTTAGGGAGCGGTGCCTCTTGGAAAGCCGGATCAAGGTTTTTGCCCCCCTCACGGAGGAAGCCGCCAGAAACCTGGCCTGCGGGCAGCAGGTGCTTCTGTCGGGTTCCGTCCTGCTCGCGCGGGACGCCGCTCACGCCCGTATGGCGCTGGAAATGGAGGAAGGCCTTGCCCTTCCCTTCGACCCGAAGGGGGCCGTGCTGTTCTATGCTGGCCCGACGCCCGCTCCCCCAGGGCGCGTTATCGGAGCCATCGGCCCCACAACGAGCGCAAGGATGGATCTGTATACGCCCCTTCTCCTGAAGGCCGGGGTGAGGGGGATGATCGGGAAGGGCAAAAGGTCCGTTGAGGTCGTCGCGGCGATGATGGAAACCGGGGCGGTCTATTTTGGGGCCACTGGAGGGGCGGCGGCTCTTCTGGCGCGTTCCGTGAAGGCCGTGAGCCCCTTGGCCTACGCGGACCTCGGGCCTGAAGCCATCCTTCTTCTCCAGGTGTCGGACCTCCCCCTGGTCGTGGCCATTGATTCGATGGGAAACGACCTGTTCGAACAATGGCAAAAGAAATATTGTATCGGTACGGACCAGGTAATCCTAAGAAAATTGTGATGTGCAAAAGAATAATTAGAACTATTTGAGGGCATTGTTAAACACTTGTCCATTCGGCGGTTGTGTGTTGGAATAGCGGGGGTAGTTTTGCAACCATATTTCAGGGGGTGGAGTGAAAGTGAAGAAGGGAATGCGTCTGCTAGCGGTTTCATGCGTGATCCTGGGGCTCCTTGGCGGTTCTGCACTTGCCGCGACTACGTTCATCAACATCGGTACCGGCAGCACCGGCGGAACCTATTACCCGGTCGGGGCCGCCATGTGCAAGATCTGGAACACCGCGATCCCCGGGCTTAAGGCAAGTGCACAGTCCACCGGCGGCACGGTTCACAACCTTCAGCTCATGGCCAACAAGGAAGCCGAAGCGGGCTTCCTTGACGGGCTGTACTACTTCGCCTACCAGGGCAAGGGCAAGTACGAGGGCAATCCCCAGAGCAACCTTCGGGCTCTCGTCCCCCTTTATGCGGAACCGGTTCACATCATGGTCGCCAAGGGAAGCGGGATCAAGACCCTGAGAGATTTCAAGGGCAAGAGGGTTTCCGTGGGCGCCGTCGCCAGCGGAACCGAAGTCACGGCGAAGGAACTTCTCAAGATCGCCGGGCTGAATCCCGACAAGGACATCAAGCCGGAGAACCTTGGTCTCTCTGACACGGCCCAGGCCTTCTCGAACAAGCAGATCGACGCCGCCATCACCGTCGGGGCCGTGGGGATCGCCGGCGTAGTCGAAGCGGCCACCATGGGCGTCGTGGAGTTCATCGACCTGCCCGACGGCCAGATCAAGCAGGCGAACGGACGCATGCCCTACTACATCCCCTTCACGATCCCGGCCAACACCTACAAGGGGCAGCCCAACCCGGTCAAGACGATCGCCAGCTGGAATATCGTCGGCGTCCGCGACGATCTCGACCCTGACCTGGCCTACAAGATGACGAAGGCCCTTTTCCAGAACAAGAAAGACCTGACGAACGTCTCCACGCGTGTTGAATCCATGTCTCCCGAAAACGTGAAGTACATCCTTATCCCGCTCCATATCGGCGCAAAGAAATACTACAAGGAAATCGGCGCCGTCACGATGTAGGCAGCTAAAGAACGAAGCAGGCATTGACCGGGGGGCGGCAGTTCACCGCCCCCCGGATTTGGAGAGGAGTGGAAGCGTTGTCGGAACAGCTTGAGAAGGATAAGGCCTCTCTTCTGGACCAGGTTTCCATGGATGAGAGCGCCGTCCAGGAACTGGTGGAAAAGTACGATGTCGAAAGCCGCTACCGCCGCCTCACCGGCATTTCGGGGAAGTTCGTCTCTGCCTGGCTGGTTGCCATGGCTGCCTTTCATCTTTACACCGCTTCGATCGGCGTTCTACCTATCGCCATCATTCGCGCCGTCCACTTGACCTTCGCGATCGTGGCCGTGTTCCTGCTCTACCCTGCCACGCAGAAGGGTTCGAAAACGTCGGTTCCCTGGTATGACTGGATCCTGGCGGCCGCTGCGGGAGCCGTTATCGGCTACATCGTCGTGATGTTCAACGACATTACCCGGCGAGGGGCCATGCCCTTGCCCTACGAGATCTACCTCGGTGCGGCAGCCGTCATCCTCATCCTCGAAGGAGGAAGGCGAATCGTTGGGAACGTGCTCCCGGTCCTGAGTTCCCTTTTCCTTGCCTACTGCTATTTCGGCCAGGTCATGCCGGGGATGTTCATGCATAGGGGATATAGCGTCAGCCGCATCATCCAGCACATGTACCTGACGCCGGAAGGAATCTTTGGTGTGGCCCTGGGAGTCTCCGCGACTTTCGTCGTCATGTTCATCATCTTCGGGGCTTTCCTGGGGCGCAGCGGCGGAGCCCGCTTCTTCAACGAACTGGCTCTTGCCGTAGCGGGGCATTCGCCCGGAGGTCCGGCGAAAGTTGCCGTCGTGGCTTCAGGTCTTCTCGGGACGATCAACGGTTCCTCGGTTGCCAACGTGGCTACCACCGGAACCTTCACGATCCCGCTCATGAAGAGGGTCGGCTACAAGCCGGAATATGCAGGGGCAGTCGAGGCCTGCGCTTCCACGGGCGGCCAGCTCATGCCCCCCATCATGGGAGCGGGTGCTTTCATCATGAGCGAATTCCTCGGCATCCCGTACCTGCGGATCGCGGCCGCGGCGATCATCCCGGCCATCCTCTATTACACGGCCATCTTCGTGAACGTCCATATCAGTGCACGCCGGAACGGACTGCGCGGCCTCTCCAGGGAAGAACTCCCCGTGATCAAGGAAGTGCTTAAGAAGGACGGGCACCTCCTCATCCCCATCTCCGTCGTTATCGCGACGCTGCTGATGAAGTACACCCCGGTCGCCTCGGCCTTCTACGGCGTCCTCAGCGTCATCGTGGTCAGCCAGTTTAGGAAGCATACGCGAATGGGCCTCAAGGACGTCCTGGCCGCGATGGAGGAAGGCGGCAGGGGAGCGCTGGGTGTCGCGATGGCCTGCGCCCTCGTCGGGTTTGTCGTGGGCACATCCTCGCTGACCTCGCTCGGGCTGACGATCTCGAACAACATCATCGAACTGTCGGGCGGAAAACTCCTGCCGATGCTGATCATGGCGATGGTGGCCTCCCTGGTCCTTGGGATGGGCCTGCCGACGACTGCCAACTACATCGTCTGCAGCACGATCGTGGCCCCTGCCCTGATCGGGATGAACGTCCTTCCCCTGGCGGCGCACATGTTCGTCTTCTACTTCGGCATCATGGCCGACCTGACGCCTCCGGTCTGCCTTGCGGCCTTCACGGGGGCCGGTATCGCAGGAGCCCAGCCGGGCAAGACGGGAATCACGGCCACGAAAATTGCCCTGGTGGCGTACTTTATCCCGTATTCCTTCGTCTACACGCCCATGGTGCTTCTCCAGAACCCCAGTTTCTTGCACCTGGCCATACTCGTGGGTTCGTCGGTGATCGGAATCGTGGCCCTTGCCGGGGCCCTCGAAGGCTGGATGTTCCGGCACCTGCAGTCCTGGGAGCGCATGGCTCTTGTCCCCCTCGCCGTCGCGACCTTCCTGCCCCAGGTGTCGGCTAACCTTGTCGCTGGAGTGTTGCTGATTGCGGCGCTTTTCATGCTGAAAAAGACCGCGAAGCCCGAGGCCGTCCTGGCGGAAGGCTAAGGTCCGGTCAGAGATTTTCCTTTCCAGTGGGTGGCCCCCTGCATCAGGGGGCCACCCGCTGGTTTTCTGGCAGGAGGCAAAAGCCTTGGAGAAGCGCCTTCTCTTTCTTACGGTTCTAGGCACCCTGGCTGTGCAGGCTTACTCGACGCATTTTTTCTATCTGCCCATCGCACTGAACAGGATCGGATTCGATTCAGCCTCAACAGGGGTGCTTTTGAGCGTGTTTTCCCTGGCGACCACGATCGCCCGGCCCCCGGGAAGTTTCCTGACAGAGAGGCTGGGGGTCAAAAATTCTTTTTTCACTGCGGCGGCCCTTTTGACCCTGTTTTCTATCCCGATGGCCTTCACCAGGAGTTTCTACGGTCTCCTTCTCCTGAGGGGCCTCACCGGGGTTGCCTACGGTCTTTGCATGGTTTCCATCACAGCCTTCCAGGCCATGGCGATCCCGGAAAGAGGTCGTGGGAGAGCCTTCTCCTTGGTTGCCGTGGGGTACGTCCTCCCACAGCTTATCCTCCTTCCATTGCTGGATCGGGTTTTCCTGCGGTGTTTCACGGCGCCCTATTTCTGGCTCATCCCTCTGCTCGGGGCAGGTTGCACCGCGACGGCAGCGGTCACCCCGGACCTGCCCCGGGTCTTTCATGAGAAGAAATCATGGGGGAAATGGGAGGAAGCCTTCGCTTCCCCAAGCCTTGTTTCGCTGCTCGCTTCTTGGGTCCTTTTTGCCCTTGCAAACTCGGCCGGACTACAGTTCATCCCCGCCCTGCTTTCTCAACGGGGAATGCCCCCGAGCCTCTTCATCGTATCCCTTGCGGCGACCTCGCTAGTCATCAGGCTGGCAGCCAGCCGTTTCACCGACAGGCTTCCGCGCGGAAAAATCGCCGGGATTTCCATCTGTCTCATCGGATTAGGGACCTTGCTCGTCCTTGGTTCTCGCTCCAGGCTATCGTTGTCGATTTTCGGGGCGGTATACGGGCTCGGGATGGGATTCGGATTCCCGGCGCTGCTGGCGCTGGTCCCGGACGTGTTCCCGGAAAGGTTGCGGCCGAAAGGGGTGGCTCTCAGTTTTTTCGCCATGGACCTTGGCTGGATCGTTTCTCCCCTTTTTGTCGGCATGATCGGGCAAGTGGCAGGGCTTGGCTTTGCCCTTGTCCTCTCCGGCCTGATCGGTCTCTCGGGAGGGGCGGCCCTGCTGTTCAAGGGGTGGAAAACCACCCACTGAAACCCGGAATCGGCGGTCAACCCCGCAGGATGTTGCCGACAGGGCAAACGGCGCACCAGCTACGATGGTTCTTCCATAAGGCTAGCGGGATCGCGATGGCGGATGACACCAGGCACATCCGGTAGAAAACCAGGCCTAGCCGAAGTAAGCTATCCGTGCCCCACTTGCCGAAGAGCCCTGCGCTCCAGAGCTGGAAGCCGAACGCCCCCAGGAAGAGCAGGAAACCCGCTGCCCAGGCTTTGCGGGAGTTGAGAAACCGTGGAATCGGCCGTTTCGGCGAAAGCTTCGACATCACGAGATCCAGGAAACTCCCGCGGGGACAGTAGGACCCGCACCACTTCTTCCTTCGGCCGGAAAGGACGACAAGGCCCATGAATGCGAGAAGGAAGACCCCCAGGAGCGGGAAGGCCCAACCGGCAGTGATCATCGCAATGTAAAGAAGCAGGCTCGCATATCGGATCATGAATCAACACCCACCTCCGCAAGTTTATATACCCTACTGGGGTATAATACCCTCTATATTCATCCTGTCAAGGGGACTTGAGGCATAATAAGGAATAAAGAATCAACGAGACGGAAAGGGGATATGGGAATGGACCTTCGCTCCTTTTTCGAGCAGGAAGTCAAACCAGCCCTTGGCTGCACGGAGCCGGGTGCGGTGGCGCTGGCGGCGGCCACGGCTGCCAGGGCCTTGCCCGGCGAGGTGAAATCTATCCGGCTCAGGCTTTCCGCCAATATCTTCAAGAACGGCATCGCCGTCGGCATACCGGGCACTCGGGGCTTGCGGGGGAACCTGCTTGCCGCTGCGCTCGGGGCTCTGTGCGGCGATCCCGGGAAAGGCCTTCTGGTCCTGGAGAACGTGCCGGAGGCAGCGGTGGAAAAGGCCCGGAGGATGGTGGAGAAAGGCCTTGTCACCCAGGAGGTCGTTCCCGACGTGCCGAGTGTTTTCGTCGAAGCCCTCCTGTCAGGGGAAGGACACACGGCAGCCGCCGTGATCTCCGGACGCCATGACCGCGTTGTCGAGGTTCGTGCCGACGGAGAGGTTACCCGGCGACTGCTTGAGGCGGACACGAACCTCCAGGGCAGGCCGGCCTACATCGAGGAACTTTCGAACCAGGACATGGAAGGCCTCTGGGTTCTTTGCGGTTCAATCGACGGAGAAACCGAGCGTTTTCTTTTGGACGGGGTCCGGATGAACCGTGAAGTGGCGGACCAGGGCATCGAATCTCCGTGGGGGCTTGGGGTGGGTTACTCTCTCGCAGAAAGCGGGGATGACCTTTTGTTCCGGATAAAAGCCTTAGCCGGAGCGGCGGCGGACGTTCGGATGGACGGCGGCCCCTGGCCGGTCATGAGCAGTGCCGGAAGCGGAAATCACGGCATCACGGCCATCCTTCCGGTGGCGGTCGTGGCGGAAGCATGGGGCAAGAGTTCCAGGGAGCTGGCTGAAGCCTTGGCCTTAAGTCATCTGGTGACCGGGCTGATCAAGGCTTACACGGGCCGCCTGACGCCGACCTGCGGCTGCGTGATCGCAGCAGGGGCTGGTGCCGCGGCAGGGATCGTGAGGCTGGGCGGCGGGACGCCGCTCCAGGCGGAAAGAGCGGTTGCCTCCCTGGTCTCCTCGCTGCTGGGGGTCCTTTGTGACGGGGCAAAGGGCTCCTGCGCCCTGAAAGTTTCGGCGGGTGCAGGCGAAGCGTACCTATCGGCCCGGCTGGCCCTGGAAGGCCGCGGGGTGTCGGGCAGGCAGGGGGTCATCCTTCCGGGCCTGAAGGAAACAGCCCATGCCGTCGCCGAGATCAGCCGGCACGGGATGGCTGCCGTGGATGCCACCGTCCTGCGGCTGCTGGAGGAACAGGAAGGGGCCGCCCGTTCTTGAAAAGGCAACAGGCAGCCTGGTTGGGAATACGGGCTTTCCAGCTTATTGCGGAGCGCTTGCCCCATACCGCCGCGGTTCGCCTCGGGTCGTGGCTTGGCTTTCTTGCCTGGCTTTTCAGCTGGCAAAGGGTTAACGCGGCGGAGCGGCGTTGCGTCCGGGTTCTGGGGGTCGGAGTGACCGAGGCCAGGAGGATTGTCCGGGAATCCTACAAGAACCATGGGCGGTGTGCGGCGGAGATCCTCCGCATGGAGGTCCTGGAAGTGTTGATCAACGACCTCATCACGATCCACGGGGAGGAGAACCTCAGGGAAGCCTACGCGAGGGGCAAGGGAGTCATTCTCCTCAGCGCCCACATTGGCAACTGGGAACTCGCCGCTTCCCGGATCACCCGCATGGGGATCCCCGTGGAAGCCATCGGGGCCGAGCAACGTGACCCCCGGATCACGGACCTGCTGTTCTCCCTAAGGGCTTCAGGTGGGGTCGAAACGATAGGAAAAGGATTCGACCTGAAGGGGGCTTTACGCTGCCTCCAGGCGGGGAAAGCCCTTGCGGTGCTCCTGGACCAGGATGCGAAGCATAAAGGCGTTGTCGTTCCTTTCATGGGGCGACCCGCCAGCACGCCCTACGGTCCCGTCAAGATGAGCTGGAAACTGGGAGCTCCCATCGTTCCGGTGTTTTGCATCCGCAAGGAAGACGGGTATCGCTACGACTTGACGTTCCTGCCGGCACTCGACCTGCCTGCCGGAGACGGCGGGGAAGAAGCGATCAAAAGGGCGGTGGCCGTTTGCAACGAGGTTTTGGGGGAGTGGATTCGCCGATTCCCCGGCCAGTGGATGTGGCTTTACCCGAGGTGGGCCAGCACGGAGGGGGATTGAGACAATGGAGACGATCCTCGGGCTCGATCCGGGTAAAGACAAGTTTGGCTGGGCTTTCGTGACGGAAGAAGGTATCCTCCTGGCCAGCGGGATCGTTCCTTCCTCCATCGTCGAAGAACGGCTGGATTCTCTCCTGGAGGGCGACTTGGCTGGACTTTCGGCCATGGTCCGGGAGAATGCCCCGAACCGGGACAAGCTGGATCCCCCCGATCTTGTGCTCCTTGGGAACGGAACGGCCCGCGAGAGGCTTTCTGCGGCACTTGCCTCTAGAAGCCGGGCTTTTTTGCTCGTGGATGAGGCCTATACAACCCTGGAGGCGAGAGGGCTCTACTGGAGGCTTCATCCTCCCGGTTTTTTTGCGCGGATGATCCCTGAGGGCTTGAGGATCCCTCCGAGGCCTGTCGACGACCTGGCGGCCTGGGCACTTGTGCGGCGGTTCCTTTCAGGCCGGAGTGGGCACGGGCCTGAAAAGTGACCGTTGTCTGCCCGGGTTTTGAAAACGGGGGTGGAGGGGAAAATTACAGACCTTCCACCCCCCGTTTTCTCAGCCTTGCAGGAATTCCCTTATGGCGCCCTTGGCAAGGGCTTCCAGGCTCGAAACCGTCATCTCTTCCGGCAGGCCGGCTGCTCGGTAGGCAAGGGGAGTTTCCGTGCAGGCGGTGAGGATGGGAACCGCGGCCCGCTTCCAGAGGTTTAAGGCGAGCGGCTCGAGGCGTCGGCCCGCTTCGTTGAGTCGGTTGGCCTTGACGAGACGGATGACCTCGTTCACCTCGGCTTGTTCCGCGGCCGACGGAAGGTGCAGGGTGAATTTCTTACGAGTGGCCCGCTCCTGGTAAATGCCGCTAGCCAGGGTTCCCTCCGTCGCGATGAGCCACCCTCCCCCTGGGTTTCTTTCGATCGCCTCACCCAGGGTCTCCTCGACGATGTGGACGAGGGGAACGGGGAGGTCGCCGATAAAGCGGTCGACAAAGGCATGCGCGGTATTGCAGGGGATAGCCAGAAAGTCCGCCCCCCAGGAGACCAGCTTGAAAAGGTCTTCCCGGAGCCTGGATGTCGGGTCTTCCCCCCGCCCGAGGAGCGCTTCCGTCCGATCCGGAATTTGGGGATCCGACAGGAGCACCACCGGAAAATGTTCCTGGTCTCGCGTTGCGGGAGAAAACACCGTCAGCAGCCGTAAGAATTCAGCTCCGGCCGCGGGTCCCATTCCTCCCAGGACGCCAAGCAGCTTATGAACTCCGGCCAACTTCACGCAACTCCCCTTCGGTCTTTGCGACCACTGCGGCCACGCAACTGTCGCCCGTGACGTTGATCGCGGTCCGGGCCATGTCGAGGACCGCATCGATGCCCGCCACGAGGGCTACTCCCTCCACGGGCAGACCGACTGCCGTCAGTACAAGGGTCAGCATGATGAGACCCGCTCCGGGAACTCCTGCCGTTCCGATGGAGGCCAGGGTTGCCGTCAGGATGATGCCGGCCTGGGCTCCCATCGACAGGGGAAGTCCGTAAGCCTGCGCGATGAAGAGGGCGCAGACTCCCTGGTAAAGCGCCGTTCCGTCCATGTTGATCGTCGCTCCCAGGGGCAGTACGAAGGAGGAGATCCCCTCGGAGACCCCGAGGTTTTCCTGCGCCACCCTCATGGTCACCGGGAGCGTCGCGGAACTGGAGCGGGTGACGAAAGCGGTCAGTGTCGATTCCTTGACCCCGGAGAAATACCACAGAGGTGATTTCTTGACGAAGACCATGATGAGACCCGAGTAGATCAGGACTGCATGGAGGATGCAGCCCAGGTAGACGGCGAGGATCACCTTGGCGAACGGGGCCAGGACGGATAGGCCGTATTTTGCAACCGTTGTGGCGATAAGGGCGAAAACGCCGTAGGGGGCGAAGGCCATGACGAGTCCTGTCAGTTTGTACATGGTTTCAGCGACGGAATCCATGAAGGCGATGACGGGCTTGCCCTTTTCGCCGGCAAGGACGGCCGAAACTCCGAAGAACAAGGCAAAAACGATGATCTGGAGCATGTTTGATTCGACGAGGGATTTCGCGATGTTGTCAGGGAAGATCCCGAGGAGCACATCGATGAGCGATGGCGGAACCGGGGCCTTGAATCCCGATGTGTCGACCGAAAGGGCCATACCGCTGCCGGGTTGCAGGATGTTTCCGAGCACGAGGCCGATCACGATGGCGACAGCGGTGGTGGCCAGGTACAAGGCAAGCGTCTTGGCCCCTATTCGCCCGAGTTTCCTGGGATCTCCCAAAGAGGCGGTCCCGACGACAAGGCTGGAGAAGACCAGGGGAACGATGAGCATCTTGAGGAGGGTGATGAAAATCTTGCCGATGGGCGCAAGAACCTGTGCCTGGTCCTTGAACAGCGCACCCGCCAGAATGCCGAGGACGAAACCGATGGCGATTTTCCAAATAAGAGGAATCTTGCCTTTCCGCTCCGACATCGTTTCCACTCCCCTTTCTCGAGAAATGAATAATTAACACATCGTCTGTCATTATACCCTGAAGCAGGCCGTGGCAATGGGGTAAGATAGCAAAGATTGTTCCATTTTCATCCCGAGGGTTTTCCAGGAGGGGTTTCCGTGAGGCGAATCGCGGCTTTTTTCTTTTGCCTGTTCTTGATCGTTCCGTTTGGACGGGTTCCTGCGCAGGCGGAAACCGGTCAGCCAGGAAGAGGGGGGATTGTCCTCGCGCTTTCCGGCGGGGGGATGAAGGGACTGGCCCATATCGGGGTTCTCGAGGTCGTCAGGGATGCAGGGATTCCGGTGGCCGGCATCGTGGGAACGAGCATGGGATCCATCATCGGCGGGCTGTCGGCCTGCGGCTATACCCCGAAGGAGATCGAGTCGATCGTGAGCGACCTCGATCTTTCGGCCCTTTTCGGCGATAATGCCCAGCCATCCCTGCTCCCGCAGGGCGAGGAAGGTTCCTCCGGCGGGCAGCCCCTGGTGAAGCTCGAATTTGGTTCCGACAGGCGGCTGTCCGGCCCTCTCGGGGGACTTCCCGGCATCCGGGTCTTCAACCTGCTGTCGAGGCTCACGGCCCGGGCGGGGACCGGGAATTTTCTCGATATGCCCATTCCCTTTGCCGCGGTCGCGACGGACCTGGAGACGGGAGGGATGGTTGTCCTGAAGCAGGGAAGCCTGGCTGGGGCCATGAGGGCTTCCATGGCCATCCCGGGGGTTTTCTCCCCCTGGACCTACGAAGGGAGGCTGCTCGTCGACGGTGGCCTCGTGGCCAATGTTCCCGTATCCGCGGCACGTGCTCTCTTCCCGGGCCATCCCGTCGTGGCGGTGGACGTTTCCAGCGGGTTGAAGGGGCGGGAAGAGATCCGCTCGGTCGTCGACGTCATCGAGCAGATGACGACTTTCATGACCAGCCAGAATGTTTCGAGGGAGGTGGCGGGTGCGGACCTGCTGATCCACCCCGACACGAAGGGCGTGGCGCTCCTTTCGGCCTCGTCGGTGCCGCGGGTGATCGAAAAGGGACGGACGGCTGCCAGGGAGGCCCTCCCCAAACTCCTCGAAATCGCTTCGGGCATTCCTCCGGCGTCTAGAACTGCCGCTGGGAACGCCGCGAGCGTCTGTTCAGTCGAGGTGGTCGGCATTTCAGGAGGGAGAAGGGATGACCTGCTGGACGGGACGGCCTCCTGGGTGGGACTTCCCCCGGATCCTGATGCGATCAGCGCGGTCGCGGAGCGTCTCCGTAAAGAGGGGGATTTTGCGACGGTCGACGTGGCCATGGAAGAACGGGAAAACGGAACGGCCGTCATTTTCAATATCCAAAAGAAGGCTCCTTATGAAGTCGAGCTCGGCGGGTACACCACGAACATCTCCAGGGCGGAAAGAGCGGTGACGCTTCAGGCCGTCCGGCGGGACCTTTCCTCCGACGGGGACCTGCTCTGGCTTGGGCTCAACATCGCCGAGGATTGGGGAATGTCTGTCCGGTACCTGACTCCATCGAGGAGGAATGCCCGTTGGGAAGGGATCCTCTCGGCCAGGCACAGGGAGATTTCGCCTTTAAACGCTCCGGATGCGGAGTGGGAACGCTATGCCCTGACCCTTTACCGAACACGGGTCCTGGGGAAATGGCAATACGGCCTGGGGGGAACCTTCGAGGAACTGGACAGCACGGCGGGTTCCGATGACGGTTTTTCCTGGGGGCCGGCCTTCTACGTCACCTACGATGGGCTTGACGAGCCCCTTGACCCGATGGAAGGGGTTCTCTGGAGGATCCGGGGTTGGTGGCGAAACGGGGATTCGCTTTTGCTGAGAACGGAAGGACGATGGGTACGTTCGTTTTCGCCCCGCTGGCGCCTGCTCCTGTCAGGCGGCATCGAGGCCGGGGACACGTCTAACCCCGCAACGGCAGCTTGCCTCGGAGGAAGCGACGACCTGCTGGGGCACGGTGACCGGCCCGTCCTGGGCGACAGGGCGGCCTGGGCCCGCCTGGTTTTCCGGCGGGTTCTGGAACGAAGCTGGTGGGGTTCGATGAACGTCGATCTTTTTGCGGCCGCGGGAACCACGTTCGACTCGGGATGGTCGAGCGAAGAGAGTCTCTGGGAAGCCGGGGTGTCGCTTTCCTTCCCGAACAATTTCCTGGGTGGCACCTTGTTTCTCCTTTACAACGACGAGAGCGAAGTGCGCTGGGGCTTTTCCCTGGGGCGCCCGATGCCGGTGCGGGATCCGCTTCCCTGAAGGGACGACGCGGCCTTGCCCAATACGCCTTTTTGAGGCTAAAATGGCACTCGTTCGCTCAATCGGTGAACGACGATTGGAGGGGTCTTCATGGCACGGAACATCACGCCGAAGGAAAAGGATTTTTCGCAGTGGTACCTGGACGTGATCAAGGCGGCCTCGCTGGCCGATTACGCCCCCGTCAGGGGCTGCATGGTGATCAGGCCTGACGGATATGCCGTATGGGAATCGATCATGACGGAGATGGACCGGCGTTTCAAGGAAACCGGCCACGTCAATGCCTACTTCCCCCTCCTGATCCCGAACTCCTTCCTGGAGAAGGAAAAGGAGCACGTCGAGGGATTTGCTCCCGAATGCGCGGTCGTGACCCATGCCGGTGGCGAGGAACTGGAAGAACCCCTTGTCGTCCGCCCGACTTCTGAGACCGTCATTGGCTACATGTACAGCAAGTGGGTCCAATCCTGGCGGGACTTGCCCATCCTGATCAACCAGTGGTGCAACGTCATGCGCTGGGAAATGCGGCCGCGCCTTTTTCTCCGGACCTCGGAATTCCTGTGGCAGGAGGGACACACCGCTCACGCATCAAGAGCGGAGGCGATGGAAGAAACCCTAAAGATGCTCGAAGTGTACAGAGGCTTCATGGAGGAGATCCTGGCCCTGCCGGTGATCGCCGGCGAGAAATCGGAGGGGGAACGGTTCCCCGGCGCCGACAACACCTATACCTGCGAGGCCATGATGAGCGACCGGAAGGCCCTGCAAGCGGGAACCAGCCATTTCCTGGGCCAGAATTTCGCGAAGGCCTTCGATATCAAGTTCCAGAACCAAGCCGGGGAACTCGAATTCGCCTGGACGACGAGCTGGGGGACCTCGACTCGGATGATCGGTGCCGTGATCATGGCCCATTCCGATGACGACGGGTTGATCCTCCCGCCCCGCCTGGCCCCGGTGAAGGCGGTCATTCTTCCGATTTCCACCGACTCGGAAAGGCTTGAGAGTGAGATCCTGCCGAAGGCAAGGGAAATCGCCGCCGAACTCAACCGGGTCCTGGGTCCGATGGCGGTCCGGGTAGACACGGACTTCCACCTCCGGCCGGGGGACAGGTTCTTCCGGCACTTGCAGAAGGGCGTTCCGCTCCGCCTCGAGCTGGGAGAGCGGGAAATGGAGGCGGGAAGGGTACGGGCCGTCCGGCGCGATACGGCGGATCGGTCGGATATCCCCTGGGAATCGGTTTTGGCGGAGGTCCCTCGTCTCCTCGAGACCATCCAGAAGTCCCTTTTCGACAAGGCGGTGGCCTTCAGAGAAGCAAACACGCGGCATGCGTCCTCCTTTGCGGAGATGAAGGCCATGCTGGAGGAGGGTGGGGGATTCGTGACCGCTTACTTCGGGGGAGACCGGTCGGACGAGAAGGCGATCAAGGAGGCGACCGGGGCGACCGTGAGGTGCTTCCCGCTTTCCGACGAGCGAACGGGAACCTGTTTCTTCACGGGGAAGGAAAACTCGAAGCTCGCCATCTTTGCCCGGGCCTACTAGGGAGAAAAACGGGCTTTGAACGTGAGGACCTGGAGACTGCCGGCAAAAGGGCCGGCAGTCTCTTTTTTGTGTTACTGCGCTGTTTCACTATGCAGGTCATCATTTGAAATATAATCATCGAAAGCGAGTCCCTTTTGGACAGGGGGGAACGAGATGACGAAAGAAAGCCAGTGGGGACGAACCAGGGTCCGGGTCGCCATGGGAGATATCACCCTTTATGACGGGGATGCCGTTGTGAATGCCGCGAACAACGCATTCTGGATGGGAGCAGGCGTGGCCGGGGCGATCAAGAGGAAGGGCGGACAGGCCATCGAGGCGGAGGCCATGGCGGGTGGCCCTGCCGCCCCTGGGGAAGTCCGGGTCACCGGGGCTGGACGGCTGGGTGTGCGTTTCGTCCTGCATGCAGCGGTCATGGCCCAGGATCTCGTGACCAGCGAGCCGTTCATCCGCCTGGCGACGAGAAATGCCCTTGCCCGGGCGGATGAGATCGGAGCGGGAAGAATCGCCTTCCCGGCCCTGGGAACGGGCGTCGGTGGATTCCCGGCCTCGGACTGCGCGAGAGCGATGCTGCATGAGGTACATGATTACCTGTCTGCACATCCCGGGACTTCACTCGAGGAAATCGCCTTCTTCCTTTTCGGGGAGGAAACCTTCGCTGCTTTTACGGAAGTCCTGGAAGAATTCCCCGGCGGGGGAGACCGGAAAGTGTGAACCCATGGTCGATCCCAAGGGAACGAGACCCAGGGGCAAGGGGAAGAAACCGCACCCTCCAGCCGTCATCCTGCAGCCGGTTGCAGAGAAACCGTACCCCTTGCCGCCAAGCCCGGACGACGGACTCGAGGATCCGAGCCTCTACTTCAACAGGGAATTGAACTGGATCGAGTTCAACAGGAGGGTTCTCGAGGAAGCCCTGGACCCGTCCGTGCCTTTGCTTGAGCGGGTCAAGTTTCTGGCGATCTTTTCGACCAACCTGGACGAGTTTTTCATGATCCGCGTGGCCGGTCTCCTGCGGCAGCTGAACCTGGGAGCCCTGGAACCCCCCCCTGACCGGATGACTCCCACGGAGCAGCTGGTCAGGGTCAGGAAAGCCCTGAAACCGCTCCTGGCGCTGCAGTTCGAGACCTGGCAGAAAGACATCCATCCGAGACTATTCGCCGAGGGCATCCGCATCCGCCACTACGAAGACCTGGAGACCGGAGCCCGTAAACTGCTGAATACCTATTTCCGGGAAGAGATCTTTCCCACCCTTACCCCATTGGCCTTCGACGCGGGACATCCTTTTCCCCACATCTCGAGCTTAAGCCTGAACCTGGCTGTTACGCTGGAGGGGCCGGGGCGAGCGGAGCGTTTTGCCAGGGTGAAGATCCCCACGATCTTCCCGCGCCTGCTGAGGGTTCCCGGCGAAGGCCGGGGGAACCGGTTCAACCGGATGGGAATGACGGATCCCCGGAACAATGACTTCGTATGGATCGAGGAGGTTGTGGCGGCCAACCTCGGCCTCTTGTTCCCCGGGCTTCCCGTGACGTCCGCCTATCCTTTCAGGGTGATCCGGGATGCGGATTTCGAGATCGAAGAGGACGAGGCCCCGGACCTTTTGACGGTGATGGAGGAAAATGTCGAGCAGAGGCAGTTCGGGGTGCCTGTTTGCCTGGCATTCGACAAGGCGATGCCTGCCAAGGTGAAGAGGGTCCTCATCGAGAACCTGAAGGTGGGACCTTGCCAGGTCTATTCCGTCGAGGGCCCCCTGGGGATGGGGGACCTCATGGAGCTGTTCTCCCTCGACCGGCCGCAGCTGAAGGAGGTTCCCTTCGCCCCGGCCGTCCCCGCGGTTCTGCAAAAGTCGCCGGACATCTTCGCGGCGATCCGCAAGAAGGACATCCTGCTTTTTCACCCCTACGACAGTTTCAGGCCGGTAGTGGATTTCCTGGCCGCAGCCGCGAGGGATCCGGAGGTGCTGGCCATCAAGCAGACGCTCTACCGGGTAGGGAAAAACGCCCCCATTGTCGAAGCGCTCCTGGAGGCCAGGGAATCCGGGAAGCAGGTCATGGCCATGGTGGAACTAAAAGCCCGTTTCGACGAGGAAAACAACATCCAGTGGGCCCGGGAGCTGGAACGGGCCGGCGTCCATGTCGTCTACGGGGTGCTCGGCCTCAAATGCCATGCCAAGGCGCTTCTGGTGGTGAGAAGGGAAGAAGACGGGATCCGGCGTTACGTCCATCTGGGAACAGGCAACTACAACTCGGTGACGGCCCGCCAGTACACCGACCTTGGGCTCTTCACCTGCGACCCCGATATCGGGGAGGATGTCGTCGATGTCTTCAATGCGATCTCCGGGTACTCCATGAAGCGAGATTACCGCAAGCTCCTGGTGGCACCTGCAAACATGAGGGAGGGAATCCTTTCCAGGATCGAGCGGGAAGTGGCCCTTCACGAGAAACAGGGCGGGGGACACCTGGTGTTCAAGCTCAATGCCCTGGTGGACAAGGCATGTATCCAGGCGCTCTACAGGGCCTCCCGGAAAGGAGTCCGGATCGACCTGCAGGTCAGGGGAATCTGCTGCCTTCGGCCCCAAATCAAGGGCCTCAGCGAGAATATCAGGGTGACCTCGATCGTGGGGCGTTTTCTGGAGCACCCGAGGATCTTCTGGTTCCGGAACGGGGGAAACGAGGAAATCCTGCTCGGAAGCGCCGACCTGATGCCCAGAAACCTGGATAGAAGGGTCGAGATCCTCTTTCCGGTCGGAGACCGGGTGCTGGCTACTGCCCTCCGGGACAGGATACTGCACGTGCACCTGGAAGATACGGCAAAGGCCCGGATGCTCCTTCAGGATGGAACTTACGGCCGGGTGCGCCCGAAAACCAGTGCTGCCGCCCTGAACGCCCAGCACGAGATGATCGAGGCAAGGGGGAGCTGGAATGATGATCGATGACCTCAACCGGTTTCCCGACCCCGCTTTTTGCCTGTTCGCTTCCGGAGCGCTGGAAAAGAGGATCTGGGCCGTGCTGGACGAAATTCCGGGGGTCCGCGAGAACCGCGACCCGGAGTGCCTTCACCGCATGAGGGTCGCGTCGAGGCGTTTCAGGACCGCGCTTTCCCTTTTTGCCGGGTGTTTTCCCGAGGAAGACCTGAAACGGTGGGAGAAGGAGGCCCGCAGGGTGGGCCGAGCCCTGGGCGAAGCCCGGGATGCGGATGTACAGGCAAGCTCCGTTGCGGCCATCCTCGACGGCCTGGAAGACCGTCGGGTCCAGCCAGGGGTCGAGCGCCTGGTTCTTCGCCTGAAACAGAAGAGGGAGAGACTCCAGGAAGGTGTGATCCGGGTGCTTGACTCCCTTGAAGAGGGAGCCTTGAAAAAAGCCTTTCCCGAAGCCCTGCGCGCCTTGTCCGTAAGAATGCGCCTGGCTTGCCCTGAAGAGGAGGTGTCGTCGGCCCGGGATGCGGCTCTCGGGAAATTGGCCTGCAGGCTTGCGGAGCTGGAATCTTTCGATTCAGCCGTCGACCACCCGGAAAGGGTGGAGGAACTTCACGCCATGAGGATCGCGGCGAAGCGCCTCCGCTACACGCTGGAAATCTTCCGACCCCTTGTCGGAGAGGAGGCGGCCGGCTTTGTGGAAAAGCTCAAAAAGCTGCAAGACCTGCTGGGCGAGATCCACGACTGTGACGTATGGACCGCCTGGCTGCCGCTTTTCCTAGAGAGGGAAAGACTGCGGACGATTCGATACTATGGACACGCGAGAGCTTTCGCCCGGCTGCGCCCAGGCATCGTGTTCCTTCACGAAGAGTACCGGAATCGCAGGGGGGCGTGTTTCGAGAATTTCAGGGCCTTCTGGAGAAAGAGCAATCTGGAGGGCGGATGGGGAGATCTTCGGGCGGCTCTCCGGAGGAAGGCGCCTTGAAAGTCGCCCTCATCGCCGATGTCCATGCGAACCTGCCTGCTCTCGAGGCGGTCATGGCACACGCACGGGCCAAGAGGTGCGAAGCCTTCTGGAACGCGGGCGATATCGTCGGTTACGGGGCCTTCCCCGAGGAGGTCGTAAGCATCCTCAAGCGTTCCGCCCTGAACGTCCTGGGAAATTATGACCGGAAAGTCCTCGAGGTCAAAACGAGGAGGCCCGATTGGCAAAAAAGCCTCATGCCCGAAAAGTGGATGGCTTTCAACTGGGCTTTCGAGCACCTTTCCGCGGAAAGCCGCAGATGGCTGGGAGGCCTGCCGGAACAACGCCGGCTCGAAGTGGAAGGGAAGAGGGTTCTCCTCGTCCACGCATCCCCGCTGTCGGCGAGCGAGCATCTTTCCGCGGAAACGCCGCTGGCCCGTTTCGAGGCTCTTGCAAACGCGGCTGACGCCGACGTCGTTGTTTGCGGCCATTCGCACAAGGCCTTTGTTCTTCGTGTGAAAGGCACCTGTTTCATCAATCCCGGTTCCGTCGGGCGTCCCGACGACGAGGACGCCAGGGCCGGGTACGCCACGCTTTCTATCGGAAAGGGCGTGTTCCGGGTGTGTCATTACCGTGTCCCCTACGACGTACAAAGGGCTGCAGAGGAGGCCCGCCGCAGAAAGCTCCCGGAGCCCTTCGCCCAGATGCTTCTAAGGGGAGTGAAACTAAAAGATGCCCTGGAAGGGGTTGAACCTGCTCCCGGATCGGAGGAACCGTGCAGATGCGGGGGCGACGGTTCGCTCGAATCGGTCATGAGGCTCGTGAAAGCCTGCGGTGAAGAAGAAACGCACTCCAGGCAGGTCGAACGCCTGGCTCTCAGGTTGTTCGATCTCCTGCAGCCTTTGCATGGCTTGGGGGAATTCGAGCGTTCCTGGCTCCAAAGCGCTTCCCTCCTGCACGATATCGGGTGGGTCGAGGGCGGTGCCGCCCATCACAAAGCCTCCATGCGGCTGATCCAGGATTCCCCTCTCCTGCCCTTCGATCCGAGGGAAAGGCGCATCATCGGCTCGATTGCCCGTTATCATAGGGGAAGCCTGCCGAAGGATGGCCACGCCAATTTCGAAGCCCTTTCGGAGCCGGACCGCGTCGTGGTTCGCAAACTGGCATCCCTGCTCAGGCTGGCTGACGGGATGGACGCGAGTCACGGGGCGGTCGTCAGGGACATCAAGCTCCGCGCGGGGCGACGCCGTGTCCTTGTCGAATGCACGGTTTCTTCGCCGGCAATATGGGAGCGCATCGCGGCCGAGAAAAAGAAGGACCTTTTCGAGCTCACCTTCGAAAGAGAGTTGAGGATCAAATGGACACAGGCCTGAAGACGGCGAGGGGAAAAGTGGCGGCATTCCTGGACATGGGGACGAACTCCGTCAGGCTTCTGGTCGTCCGCGTTGATCCGGGAGGCGTTTACACCGTGCTCAACCAGCAGCGGGAGGTCGTCCGCCTGGGGGAAGGCGAGTTCCCGGAGCAGATGCTCCAGGCTCAAGCCATGGATCGGGCCGTCCTGGTCTGCCGGAAATTCAACGATCTCGCCCGTGCCTACGGGGCCGAGGACGTCGTCGCCGTCGCCACCTCGGCGACGAGGGACGCGGAAAACCAGGGGAAATTCCTGGCACGCCTCGAAAAGGAGGCGGGCCTGGAGGTTCGCGTCATTTCGGGAAGGGAGGAAGCCCGCCTCATCTACCTCGGGGTTTCGAGCGGCGTCCACATGGGGACGAAAAACGCCGTTTTCATCGATATCGGAGGGGGCAGCACCGAGGTGATCGTTGGAAACCAGGCAGACCATGCCTACCTCGATACCCTGAAGCTCGGGGCGATTCGCCTGACCCAGATGTTTTTCCTTCCTGACGAGAAAGGGCCCGTTCCTCACGCACGCTATGCCCTGATCTGCCAGCATGTCAGGAACGCCGCGATCCGGACGGCCCAAAGGGTCAAGGAACACCGGATCGACATGGCGCTTGGGAGTTCGGGAACCATCATGAACCTGGCCGACATAGCCCGGGAAATGAAGCTTAAGGGAGGAGGGGGGGAGCCCCGCCTCGGCCGGGATTCGCTCGGCAAAGTCGTGCAGACCCTCTGCTCGCTGTCCCTGGAGGAAAGGCGGCGGATCCCGGGGATCAACCCCGAGAGAGCGGATATCCTGGTTGCAGGGGCGGCCATTATCGAGACGCTGATGGACCTCATCGGGCTGAAGGAAATCCAGGTCAGCGAAAGGAGCCTCCGTGACGGCCTTTTGGTGGACTACCTTTCACGTCCGGGGAACTTCCCGCAGATGGCCGGCCTGACGGTCAGGCAAAAGAGTGTCCTGAGGCTTGCCAGGACCTTCAATCTCGACGAGGAGCATGCCCGCACGACGACACGGCTGACGCTCGACCTTTTCGACTCTGCCAGGGAAGCGGGACTCCACGCCTACGGGGCGGCCGAAAGGGAATTGCTCGAGCACGCGGTCTTCCTGCACGACATCGGGATGTTCATTTCCTTCAGCAACCATCATGCCCATAGCCATTACATCATCAGGAACGCCGAGATGCTCGGCTTCAACCAGACCGAGATCTCGATCATTGCCTGTGTCGCTCTTTTTCACAGGAAGCGCCTGCCGGACAAGAAAACCCCCGACTTCGCGGGACTGGACAAGGCTTCCCGCCAGGTCGTCAGGGTCCTTTCCATGTTCGTTCGCCTTGCCGAAAGCCTGGACCGGACCCATACGGGACTGGTCACCGAAGCCCGCTTCAAGCCCGGCAAGGGAAACCGCGTCATCCTGGAAATCCTGGCGACAGGGGATATCCAGATGGAGTTATGGGGCGTGCAGTCCCAGGAAGAAGGCTTCAGGGAGACCTTCAAGAAGGGGCTCGAGACCCGGGTCCTGTCGCACGTTACCGGGTAACGGCGTCCAAGGGGCTCCAGCCCAGCTTCTCTGCAACGGACCGGAAGAAAGTGTCGATATCTTCTTCCACATGAAGCGAGATCCTGGAAGAAGGAAGCCACGTCGTGGAAAGTTCGCCCTTGTTGACGACAATGACCGGCCCGGGGCATAGGGACGGCAGCCAGGCTGCGGGCGTGACGACGAGGGAGGAACCGACGACGAACAGGAGGTCCGAACGGGCCACGAGTTCCTGGCAGGCTTCGAACTGCAGGACGTTTTCCCCGAAGAAGACCACGTCGGGTTTCAGCACCGATCGGCAGGAGTCGCAATGCGGCACCCCTTCGGTTTCCACCTTTCTTGCGCTTTCCTCGTAGCTGTAACCTTTCCCGCAACGCGTGCAATGGCTTCTCCAGATACTCCCGTGAATTTCTAAAACTTTGGAGGACCCGGCTTTTTGGTGGAGGGCGTCGATGTTCTGAGTCACGATACCCGCCAACTTTCCCTGTTCCTCCAGGCGCGCGAAGAACCGGTGGGCCGCGGTCGGCTTCACGGATTCGACCTGCCGGAGGAATTCCCGGTGGAAACCGTAGTAGAAAGAGGGATCCCTTTCGAATGTCCCGATATCGAAAATTCGTTCGGGATTCTCAATCCCGAGTTTCCTGTAAAGTCCGTCGGGACCCCGGAAGTCGGGGATCCCGGCGCTTGTCGACAACCCCGCGCCACTCAGCAGGACAATGCGGCTGGAGGACTCGATCATTTCCGCGCAACGGGCGACGTTGGAAGAAAAAGTGGCTTTCATGCTCATCCCCTCCCTTCCTCAAGTTTACCCCTCGCCCGCATCCCGGAAAATCCCTGAATGTCGGGACCCCTGTCCCTTGAAGAGGTCCTTTCCCCCATGCTATATTTAATGCAAACGGGTGCAAAAAACTCGGGAGGTGTCTCAATCATGGCTTTGCGGAAAATTGTATACGGTATCGACGATCGTCCACCGTTCCCCATCATGGTCCTGGCCGGCTTGCAGCACGTACTCACCCTTTTCGGGGCGACCACCCTGGTTCCGCTCATCTTCGGTCCGGCGATGGGCATGGATACGCTCCAGATCGGCTTTTTCATTTCCTGCGTCTATTTCGCCATGGGCATCGCCACGCTGATCCAGACCCACCCCAAGCTCGGCTCGGGCCTGCCGATTGTCCAGGGGTCAAGTTTCAGCTTCATCCCTCCCATCATGACCATCATCGGGAGCTTCAAGGCGGCCGGACCCGCCGTCATCATGCAGAACGTGGGCGGAGCCCTGATTTCCGGGGGGATCGTCCTTTCGATCCTGGGCTACACCCGGCTCGTAGGATATATCAGGAAGATCATCACTCCCGTCGTCATCGGGCCCACGATCATGGCTATCGGATTTTCCCTGGCCCCGGTGGCCGTCCAGTTCAACGCGGCGAACTACTGGCCGGTCTCCCTTCTCGTGGTGGCTGGCGTCTTCCTGTTCAGCCTCGTGCTGAAGAACAAGTACATCAACATCTTCGCAATCCTTTCCTCGATCGTCCTGGCCTACCTTGTCTGCCTGGCCGCATCTCTTGCGGGCCTCTTCCCGCAGGGGCACCCCGCCCATATCAATCTGGCCAGCATCGCGGCAGCTCCCTGGTTCAGGGATTTCCGCACGCTGGTCATGCCCTGGGGGGCGCCGAAATTCAGCCTGCTCACCTTCGGGGCCATCCTGGCGGGTTTCTTCGCCGTGATGATCGAGTCGATCGGAGATTACCACTCCTGCTCGTACGCCTCCGGGCTCCCGGACCCCAGCCCCGAGACCATCAGCCGCGGGATCGGCGCCGAAGGCCTGAACTGCGCTCTTGCGGGGCTTTTCGGGGCTGTCGGCACGACCTCCTACACCGAGAACATCGGGCTGATCGGCCTGACCGGCGTCGCCTCCCGCTGGGTTGTCCGGACCGGGGCCGTCCTGCTTATCGTCATGAGCATGATCGGGAAACTCGGTGCCCTTGTCGCCACGATCCCAAGCCCCATCATCGGCGGAGCCTACATCGCCCTTTTCGGGATCATCGGGGCGCTGGGCATCCAGGTCCTGATGCGGGCCGACATGGGAAGCCAAAGGAACGTGCTCATCGTCGGTTTTGCCTTCCTGATGGCCCTCGGGCTGCCTGGGTGGGTAGACGGCCAGAAGGCGGCTTTCTTTGCTCTTGGCATTCCGGGACAGGTCCTTTGGGCGATCCTCAAGACACCAATGGCCGTCGCAGGCGTCTGTGCTGCTTTCTGGGACAGCCTGATTCCGGGAACGCCGGAAGAGCGGGGCATCGGGGTCCAACCGCGTTAGGCCGATTTGAACCAGTGAACAGTGAGGGCGGCGGGATCTCCCGCCGCCTTTTTTTGCGGTATGATAATGTTGCTGGGTGAAAGGGGAATTGAATGATATGGAACATTTCGATCTCATCGTCGTCGGAGCCGGGCCTGCGGGCCTCTTTGCGGCCCTTGAGGTGTCCAGGGCCGGGAAGAAGGTCGCCGTTTTCGACAAGGGATCGCCGATCGATGCCCGGACGTGCCCGGTCAAGGCCGGGGCGGTGAAGGCCTGCGTCCATTGCAGGCCGTGCTCGATCATCTGCGGCTGGGGCGGGGCTGGAGCCTACAGCGACGGCAAACTCACCCTGACCCCGGAGTTCGGCGGGAACCTCGAGAAAACCGTGGGGAGGGACCGCCTCCTTGACCTGATTGCCGAGGTGGACCGGACCTTTGTTCGGTTCGGCGCGGATTGCCCGGTTTACGAACCGGATCCGGCCTTTGCCGCCGAGGTCATCAAGAGGGGCAGGGCGGCGGGGCTCCAGGTCATTCCCGCCCGAATCCGCCATATGGGTACGGACCGAGCCAAGCAGGTGCTTGCTTCCTTTTACCATCAACTGGATTCCGCCTGCAGTGTCTCGATGGGGAGCGAGGTCAAGTCCGTCATGGTGGAGAACGGCGAGGCGAGAGGAGTCACCCTTGAGGACGGAACGAGCGTTTCGGCCCGTGCAGTCCTGTTGGCCCCGGGTAGGGAAGGCGCCACCTGGATGGAACGCGTGGCGCGCGACCTGGGGCTGTCCATCGATTCCCTGCCTGTCGATATCGGAGTGCGGGTTGAAGTCCCCGACGAAATCGCGAACGACCTGACCGAGCAGTTTTACGAAGTGAAGGCCCTCTTCGACGCTCCGACCTTTGACGACAGGGTTCGAACCTTCTGCATATGCCCCCACGGTGAAGTCGTGATCGAGCACCTGAGCGATTCCGGTCTCGTGATCGTGAACGGGCACAGCAACCGTGACCGGAAGACCGGAAACACGAACTTCGCGATCCTGGTGAGCACGGAATTCACCCAGCCCTTCAAGGACCCGAACGGTTACGGCGGGGCCATCGCGCGGCTGGCGAACATGCTGGGGGGAACGGTCCTGGTCCAGAGGCTGGGGGACCTGAAAGCCGGCCGGCGTTCGACGACCGGCCGGATCGAGCGCGGCCTGGTCAGGCCGACCCTGAGGCAGGCGGAACCGGGCGATCTTTCCTTTGCCCTGCCTTACAGGCACCTGACCGACATCCTGGAGATGATCGGTGCCCTGAACGCCATCATGCCGGGCATCGATGGTCCCCACACCCTCCTCTACGGGGTGGAGGTCAAGTTCTACAGCTTGCGCCTGTCGCTGGACAAGGGATTGCAGACTTCGGTGAAAGGACTCTATGCGGCGGGGGATGGTGCCGGGGTCACTCGGGGGCTTGTCCAGGCTTCCGCCAGCGGCCTGGTGGCAGCCAGGGATTTTCTTGACAGGGGGTTTGAGTGGCGTTAGAATTCTATTAGTTTGTAACAATTACA
This sequence comes from uncultured Synergistaceae bacterium, assembly GCA_964521575.1. GTDB lineage: Bacteria > Synergistota > Synergistia > Synergistales > 79-D21 > 79-D21. The sequence goes on along the minus strand of CAZFSR010000012.1, from coordinate 27,341 downwards.
AACAAAAGGGCTTTTGCCCCCAATAGGGAGGTCGATCTAAAATGATGAAGGCAAAGATGAACGAGGCGCTCAACAAGCAGATCAATGAGGAATCCTTTTCCTCCTATCTCTACCTTTCCATGTCGGCCTGGTTCGAGAGCCGGAACCTGAAGGGTTTTGCCAACTGGATGAAAGTCCAGGCCCAGGAAGAAGCGGTCCATGCGAAGATCTTCTTCAACCACATCGTCGAAAGGGGCGGAACCGTCAAGCTGGAGGCCATTGCGGCTCCGAAGACGGAATGGACGTCGCCCCTGGAGGCTTTCAAGGACACATTGGAGCACGAAAGGCACATCACGGCCTGCATCCACGGCCTGATGGACCTGGCGGCCAAGGATAAGGATCATGCCGCAGCGATCGCCCTGCAGTGGTTCGTGACGGAGCAGGTGGAGGAGGAAGCCAATGCGGAGGAACTGCTGGCCAAGCTGGAGATGGTCGGGGAATCCAAGCAGGGCCTGTTCATGTTGGACAAGGAACTTGGCGCGAGGGTTTTCCGTTTGCCGGCGGGCGTGACGATATAAAGCGACCGGTTCCATCCGGTACAGGGTGCGCGGGGATAGGGCCAAGCCTGTCCCCGCTTCTCCTGTGCTCCATGCGGGAAGAGCACGAAGCGAGGGGGGAAGGAAATGGAGATGGAAAGCGCGATCGACGTCAAGGCATTGTTCAACCTGACCTACGGGATGTATATCGTCAGCACGGAATGGGAGGGCAAGAAGAACGGACAGATCGCCAACTCCGTGATGCAGGTGACGGCGACCCCGAACACGGTAGCGGTCTGCCTGAACAAGGAAAACCTGACCTGGGAGCTCCTCTGCAAGAGCGGAAAATTCTCCGTGACGGTCCTGGAAGAAGAGGTGCCGATGACGTTCATCGGGAATTTCGGTTTCAAGAGCGGACGGGACATCGACAAGTTCTCCTCCTGTTCCTGGAAGGCCGCACCCGGCGGAACCCCGGTCGTCCTGGACCATGCCCTTTCCTGGATCGAGGCGAAGGTCTTCAACCGTGTCGACGTTTACACGCATAGCGTCTTTTTCGGCGAGGTCGTCGCTTCCTCCTGCGTGAAGCAGGGATGCCCCCTGACCTACGCAAACTACCATCTCGTGAAGAAGGGGAAATCGCCGAAATCGGCCCCGACCTATAACCTGAACGCGGTCAAGTGAGGAGGTTCGAAAGGATGAGCGGCAGCGCAATCGAAGTCAAGCCCGGCATCTACTGGGTAGGTGCGATCGACTGGGGGCTTCGCGACTTTCACGGCTACTCGACGGAACTCGGTTCAACCTACAACGCCTTTCTCGTTGTCGACGAACACGTGACGCTTTTCGACACCGTCAAGGCCACCCACACCGAGGAGATGCTCTGGAGAATCAGCCAGGTCATCGACCCCGCGAAGATCGACACCATCGTCGTCAATCACGCGGAGATGGATCACAGTGGAAGCCTTGGCCGCATGATCGAGGTGGTGCGGCCGGAACGGGTTTTTGCATCTCCTGCATGCGAGAAGGCGCTCAAGGCCCATTTCCACCAGGATGGGTGGCCGGTCCATGTGGTGAAAAGCGGTGATCGGCTGAATCTCGGGAGGAGAAACGTCACTTTCCTGGAAACGAAGATGCTTCATTGGCCGGACAGCATGTTTTCTTTCCTGGCTGAGGACGGCCTCCTGATCTCCAGCGATGCCTTCGGTGCGCATTACGCTTCCAGCGAGCGTTTCGACGACGAGGTCGAGACGGGGGAATTGATGCACCAGGCGGCCAAGTATTACGCGAATATCCTGAACCCCTATTCCCCCCTGGTGCTTAACCTTCTGGAACAAGTCCGAAAGCTGGGCCTGAAAATCGACATGATCGCTCCCGATCACGGGGTTATCTGGAGAAGGGATCCGGGGAAGATCCTTTCTGCCTATGCGGACTGGGGTGCCCAGAAGACAAGGGAGAAAGCTCTCGTGGTCTTCGATTCCATGTGGCACAGCACCGAAAAAATGGCCGATGCGGTCGGGCAGGGCCTGCTTGAAAAGGGTGTCTCCGTCCAGGTGATGGACCTCCACGGATGGCACCGCAGCGATGTCGTGACCGAACTCCTGGATTCCAGGGGGCTGGTGCTTGGTTCTCCGACTCTGAACAACGGAATGCTACCCCGAATGGCCGATGTCCTCTGTTACGCGAAGGGGCTGAGGTTCACCGGAAGGCTCGGGGCGGCTTTTGGTTCCTACGGCTGGGGTGGAGAGGCGGTCAAGCTCCTGAACGAAGCCCTCGACGAGATGAAGGTCCGCCGTGTCCACGATGGCTTGCGGGTCCAGTATGTCCCCACTCAGGACGACCTAGAGCGCTGCCGGGAACTGGGCCATGGGGTGGCGGGAGCGATTCTCGCCGATCTTCGTTGAGGACAAGGGTTGCGGATTTGCGTCCCCCGGCTTGGAAAACCTGCCTGGGGGTAGCCCTGGAGGAGCTTTACCGGAAATTCAACCGGCCCGAGTGGATTTCGCCGGACCCCCTGGAGTGTGTTCTACCATACCGGGACCTCCGGGACCGCGAAATTGCAGCGTTGGTGGCATCCGGACTCGCTTATGGGCGTGTGCGCCAGATCCTGAAGAGCGTCCGCTCCGTTCTCGATCGTCTGGGGGATTCCCCGAGGGAAACGCTCGAAAACTCGTCCCGCTCGAGGCTTGAGCGGGATTTTTCTTCCTTCCGGCATCGATTCACCTCGGGAACCGACCTGGTCAACCTCCTATGGGGGGCACGGGGGCTTTGCCTCCGGTACGGGGACCTGGAATCCGCCTTTCTGGCCGGGGCAGCACCCGGGGAGAACGATGTCTGCGCCCTGGAAGCCTTTCTGGAAAAGATCATGGCGGCCTCGGGCAACACAGGACGAAACAGCCTGATCTGCAGGCCTTCGGACGGCAGCGCATGCAAGCGGCATTGGCTTTTCCTGAAATGGATGGTCCGTTCGGATTCTGTTGACCCCGGTGGCTGGAGCCGATGCGACCCGGCCCGGCTTGTGATTCCCCTCGATACTCACATGCACCGGATCGGACGGGCGCTTGGCTTCACGAACCGAAAGGCGGCCGACCTGAAGGCCGCCCTGGAGGTCACAAGGAACTTCGCGGAAATCGCTCCCGGGGACCCTACCCGTTACGATTTTGCCCTGACCCGTTTTGGCATCAGGGAAGACCTTCTTATTGAAGACCTGTTAGAGACATGCCGAGCGGCCGCGCTCGACGTCAACACGATGAAGGACGGCCATCCCCGCGAGGAAGAAAAGCGATAGGGCAAGGGCACCGTACCGTGGAGAACCGGTCACCTGGAGGATCACCGCGAAAAGGGCAGGTCCCGCGATTCCCGAGAACTTGCTGGAAAGGTCGTAGAACGCGAAAAATTCAGCACTCCGGCCTGGAGGGATCATTGAGCCGAAAAGGCTTCGGCTCAAGGCCTGGGTTCCACCCTGGACGGTTCCGATACCGATGGCGAGGGCCCAGAACTGCCAGGGGCGGACTAGAAAAAATGCCCAGATCGACAGGCAGACGTAGCCCCCGAGGCCAATGAAAATCGCAGGCTTGGCCCCGATCTTGCCCGCCAGGCGGCCAAACCCGAGTGCAAAGGGAATCGCGACGAACTGGGTGGCCAGGAGGGCCCCCAGAAGGTGCTCCCTTCCGATCCCGAGTGCGGAGGCGTAAAGAGCCCCCAGCTTGATGACGGTCCCGATGCCGTCGTTGAAAAGCCAGAAGGCGACCAGGAAAAGGAACGCATCTGGGAATCGCCGGAGCGAACGGAGGGTCGTGAAGGGACGGGAAAGAGCGCCGGCCATCTCGCAATCACCGGCAGAATCACGCGGAGGTTCAGGAACCGCGGTCATGATCGGCACGGTAAATAGAGCCCACCAGGCGGCAACCGTCAGGAAACTAAGCCGCATTCCCCTTTCCGGGGGCAAAAGAGCGATCATCGCCACGTTGACCGCAAGGAGGATTCCCCCACCGAGGTAGCCGACCGCATACCCCCGGCTGGAGGCGTCGTCCAGTTCTGATGGGGCCGCGATATGGGGCAGGAGCGAATCGTAGAAGACGGAAGAAAGTGAAAAGCCCACGGTTCCCGCCACGAGCAGCAGGAGCACTCCAAGCCACTGTCCTTGCCCGATCCGGGCCAAGCCGGCTGAAGCAGCGACCCCCAATAGGGTTGCCCAGAAAAGCCCCCGCTTTTTCCAGCCCCTTGCGTCCGCCACGGCACCGGAAAACGGGGCCGTGAGCACCGAGACCGCAAGAGCCGCCGCAGAGGCGTATCCCCAGTATGCGAGGGCGGAGGTCGTAGAGAGTCCGCGAGCTGCCACTTCGCGGTAATAGACCGGAAGGACCGCTGCCATGACCGTCGTCGCAAAGGCGGAATTGCCGGCATCGTAAAGGGCCCAGCACCAAAGCCTCCGCTTTGCCGTTGTTGAATCCACAGGGTTCCCCTCCTTCGAGTGCCGTTTTTCTTATGGACAAGGCAACTTCCATTATCGGGCAAGAGAGAGTCGAGTGAAAGAAATGCGGAAGCCAGCTTGACAAAAAAATGGAATAACGGTATTACTATGCCGAAATAAGACAAGAATAACGGAGGGGTTATCTTGAAGAGGAGCATACGGCCCATCATTCGGATCGACGAGGATAAGTGCGACGGTTGCGGGCTTTGCGAGAAAGCCTGTCACGAGGGGGCCATCGCGGTGGTGGATGGTAAGGCCCGCCTGGTGAGCGAGACGTATTGCGACGGCCTTGGCGCTTGCCTCGGTGAATGCCCGAGGGGGGCTATCGCGATCGAGGATCGGGAGGCGGAAGAATTCGACGAGGAAGCGGCGCGGGCCCAGGGCTTAAAACAACAACCGAAACAACCGGCTTGCGGCTGCCCTGGAACAATGGCCAGGAGTTTGAAGGAAATGCCTTTACCTGACCTTCGCGGGAGGCCTTTTCCTGTTTCCGGGGTATCCGATCGCGGTCCTGTGGTTTCGCGCCTGGGGAACTGGCCGGTCCAACTTTCCCTCGTCCCCGTTGACGCTCCTTACCTGGAAGGGGCAGACCTTCTCCTGGCTGCAGACTGCTCAGCCTTTGCCTGCCCGGATTTCCACGAGCGTTTCCTCGAAGGGAAGGTTCTCCTGATGGGGTGTCCGAAACTTGACGATTCCGCTTTCTACGAGGAGAAGGTCAAGGCCATACTTGCCCGCAACCGCATCAAGTCGGTCGAAGTCGTCACGATGGAAGTTCCCTGCTGCAGCAGCCTGGTCAGGTTGGTGCAATCTGCCGTGGAAAAGCAGCGACTTTCGCTCTCCCTCACCCTGACGACGGTTGGGATCAGGGGTGAGGTGATCGGGAAGGAAACGATCCGCTACCGATTCGAGTGAATGGCAAAACGACAAAACGTCAACAAGTCAAATTATAATATTCCTGGAACCGTCCAAAGGCTATAGTGCCCTGGCGTCAAGGCCATGACAGGAAAAGGGGGAAAAGACATGGGTTGCGGATGCGAATGCGGCAATTGTGGCGGAGAAACTCCAAAGGGAAACGATTTCGCGGGTAAAGTCTTCTCTCCGATCGAAGTCCTCGATTACCAGGAGGGCGGGATCGTCAGCCGGTCCATCCTGGACGGCGAAGGAGGAAGCGTAACCCTTTTCACTTTTGACGCCGGTCAGTCCCTAAGCGAGCACAAGGCTCCGTTCGATGCCTTGGTTGCAGGGTTGGAAGGCGAGGCCGAATTCACGGTCGGCGGGGTTGTTCGGAAAGTGCTTCCCGGGAGCATGCTGGTCATGCCGGCCAATGTCCCTCATTCGATGAAGGCGGAAAAACGCTTCAGGATGATGTTGGTCATGATTAGGGACTAGGCGGTGATTCAAAGACGGTGAAAGAGTGGGGTGCCCGGGCACCCCACTCTTTTATTTCCCCTTCGTGTTGGTCAGGAGAACGCCGCCGAGAGTGACTGCACCGCCCAGGAGAGACAGGGGGGTCGGGATTTCCCCGATCCATAGCCAGGCGATGCCGATGGCCAGCACGGGGGAAATGTACAGCGATGTGGCCAGGCGGGAGGCCGGCATGCGGGAAAGCGCGAAGGTCCACGTGCTGTAGGCGATGGCCCCGGGGAACACGCCGAGGTAGGCGACGGAAAGGGTCGCGCCCAGCGGGGCGTTGGCTATCGCTCCCGGCAGGCCGGGAGCGAAAACGAGCATGAAAAGGGTTCCGGCCGTCATCGCGTAGGTGGTGAACGCCACCGGGTTGTAGCGCCCCAGGAACGGTTTCTGGAAAACGTTATAGAGGCTGCTGCCCAATGAAGAAACGAGAATCAGGGCGCTTCCGGGGTCGAGGGCGATCCTGCCCCCCTCGCCGAAGGAGATGAGGGTGACACCGGCGATACTGGTCGCTATGCCCGCCCACCCGGCCGGGCGGAGCCTTTCGCCCAGGAGGAGGGAAGCCAGGATGGCGGTCATCACGGGGGTGAAGGAGACGATGAGGCTGGCGCCACCGGCAGACACGGACTGTTCCCCGTAGTTGAGGAAAACATGATAGACGGTGAACCCCAGGAAACCTACGATGAGGATGCGGGGAATGTCCCTTCGTTCCGGCAGCCCGATGCCTTTGAGCCGGGCGAACAGCGCCATGGCGGAGGATCCGAACAGGAAGCGGAGAAGCGCCAGCTGGCCGGGTGTGTAGGCAGACAGGCCTGCCTTGATCCCGGCGAACGCCGATGCCCACAAAAGCAGGGTCACGGCGACGGCGGAAAGGGCTTTCCAGTTTTTCGGCATTGGCAATGAGAACCCTCCTCTGCTGTGCGCCCTTCATTTTAGCGTAGTTTGTCCCTCTCCCCATTTTGCATTCAAGCTTAAATATTTCCCTTGCAAATTGCCGGGCCCTCTTCTAAGCTAAGAAACAGGAATTTTGAATGCTGACAATTTATCCCGGCAAATGGGAGGAGCGTGAGTCATGGGGAAAAAAGAGGACTTGTGCAGCGGACACGAGAAGCACCTGTGCGCCCTTGCAGGGAACGGCCTGGCCGAACGGGACCTGGAGAATTTCAAGGCCCTTGTGAGAACGCCGCGTTACGTCTGCAGGCGGTGCGGCCGGGTTGCCAACGCGCTCGGCTCGCTTTGCGAACCGGAAGAGATCTAATCCCCTGAATACGGAAAGGAGAATCCGGATGGTCACCAATCGCCTGAGCAAAGTTCCTCACACCTTCGTCCTGCTGTTTTCCCTCGTCGTTCTCGCGGTCATCGGCACCCATCTTTTGCCGGCCGGCGAATTCGACCGCGTCAAGGATGCCAAGACGAACAAGACCATCGTCGTGGCCGGAACCTATCACCAGGTCGAAGCGAACCCCCTCAGTTTCTTCGACACCTTCATCGCCGTCCAGAAGGGCAGTATCGATGCGGCGGAAGTCGTCTTCTTCGTCTTTTTCGTCTACGCATCCTTCTACATCGTTCTGCAGACGGGGGCCCTCCATTCGTTCATCGGGTGGCTCCTGAGGGTATTGAAGGGGAAGGAAGTGATCCTCATACCCACCTTCATGTACCTTTTTGCCCTTGGGGGCTCCATCTTCGGGATGTTCGAGGAAACCTTCGGTTTCATCCCCCTCTTCGTCGGTTTGGCCATCGCCATGGGATACGACGCCATCGTCGGCATGAGCATGGTCTCTCTCGGGGTTGCCATGGGCTTCGCAGCGGCCTTCATGAACCCCTTCACGGTCGGCCTGGCCCAGAAATTCGCGGAGTTGCCGCTCTTTTCCGGCATGGCGCTTCGTATGGTCAGCTGGTTTGTCTTCGTTTCGATGGCGGTCTGGTGGACCCTTCGTTACGCCGCGAAGATCAAGGCGGACCCGACCAAGAGCATCATGCACGGTATCGATATGGGCAAGCTCGCCCTTGACCACAACGAGCTCGTGACGAAGCACTTCCATGCCCGCGACAAGCTGATCCTGGGGTGGGTCGTCGGCACGGTCGCCCTGCTCATCTGGGGCGTTATCGAGAAAGGCTGGTACTTCGACGAGCTGGCGGGCCTTTTCCTGATCATGGGTGTCGTGGCCGGATTCCTGGCCGGGTGGACCCCCAGCAAGATCGCCATGACCTTCGTCGAAGGGTGCAAGGACATCGTCTTCGGAGCGCTGGTCATCGGCCTCGGGCGGGCGATCCTGGTCGTCATGCGGGAAGGGAAGATCATCGACACGGTCGTCTACGGGATGTCCCTGCCCCTCTCGGCTTTCCCGCGCTGGGTTGCGGCCGAGGGCATGCTTTTCGTGCAGACGCTGATCAACTTCTTCATCCCGTCGGGTTCTGGGCAGGCCTCCACGACGATGCCGATCATGGCCCCGCTTTCGGACCTCCTCGGGATCTCCAGGCAGACCGCGGTCCTGGCCTTCCAGTACGGCGACGGTTTCTCGAACATCCTGTGGCCGACAACCCTGCTTCCCGTCATCTGCGGGATCGCGAAGGTGCCGATCGAGCGCTGGTGGCGGTACTTCGTCCCCTTCTTCGGGCTGATCTTCCTCGTCCAGATGATCTTCATCGCCGTCTCGGTCATGATCGGCTGGCAATAGGGGCAATCGCCGGATATCATTTCAATAGGGAGCTGGGCGGGCAGGGGGGAGAGATTCCCCCTGCCGTCTTTCCCGGAGGGAGGAAAGAGGCATGGAGCTTGACCTGTTGATTCGCGACGGGACCTTGATCGATCCCGTGAAGGGAACGGAAGAAAGACTGAACCTGGGGATTTCGGGGGATAAGATCGCTTTCATCGGAAAGGATGAACCCGGCGCGAAAAGAGTGCTGGAGGCGTTCGACCTCCTCGTTTCACCCGGCTTCATCGACACCCATATGCACGACGAGGAGCTGGACGATCCGGGGACGATCCAGAAGGCTCTCCTCAGGCAGGGCGTCACCACCGCACTCGCGGGAAACTGCGGTTCCGGGCCGGGCATGGGCCGCGTCAAGGAAAAGAGGAAATCCCCGTGGATCAACCTGGGTTACCTTTCCGGGCATACGGCACTCCGGGAGGCAGTGGGCATATCGGATGTCTACCAGCCAGCCACGGAAGCCGAGATCAGCAGGATGGAGGAATTGCTGGAGAAGGACCTGGCCGACGGATCCTTCGGGCTTTCCTTCGGCTTGGAGTACGCTCCGAACACGAGCCCCAGGGAGATCGAGGCCCTTTGCCGGGTGCTCGGCAAGTACGAGAAGCGCTTCGTATCCGTCCATATCCGCCACGATGGGCCGGACTGCCTTGATTCGGTGGCCGAGGTCATCGCGCTGGCAGAGCGTTTCGGCATCCGGGTTCAGGTTTCGCACCTGGGAAGCATGACGGCTTTCGGCTTTACAGCACGGTCCATTGAACTGATCGAGGAGGCCCGCGGGCGGGGAGCGGATGTCACTTTCGACTGCTATCCCTATGCGGCTTTCTGTACCTCCATCGGCTCGACGGTTTTCGACCCGGGTTTCGAAGAGCGCTGGGGCAAGGGGCTGGAAAGCCTTGAAGCGGCCAGCGGCAAATACCGGGGGAAGCGCTTGACACAGGAAATCTACGACGACATGCGCAGGAACGATCCGAAGGCTCTCATCATCGCCCACGTGATGAACGAGTGGGAGATCCGGGCCTGCCTGAAGCATCCTCTCTGCGCCGTTGCTTCCGACGGGGTCCTGCACCAAGGGGAAGGTCATCCGAGAGCTGCCGGAGCTTTCCCGAGGGCCTTGCGCTGGCTCCGCGAAGAAGGCTTTTCCTGGGCCGAGGCGGTTCGCCACGCCACGGTTCTTCCGGCAGGAATGGCCTGGCTGCCTGCCGGAAGGCTTGAAATTGGCTCCCCGGCAGACTTGGTGGTCTTTTCCCCCGATGACCTGCGCGACCGGGCGACCTTCGAAGACCAGCTGGCGGCCCCGGAGGGCATTTCGGCGGTGGTGTTGAACGGAAAAATAGCGGTGGAGCAGGGCGAGATCGCACTTGCCCCTGCAGGGCGCCTTCTGTTGCGCCGATCTTCGGATTAGGGAGGGAGTGCCTTGGGCGATTACGCGAGACTCCTTGAAAAGGTCAACGACGGAATCGACCGGTTCGCTGCGGAAGCGATCGCGCTGAGCGACGATCTAGCCGCAACGCCGGAGGTTTCCGAACAGGAATTCGAGAGTAGCAGGAAGCATGCCCTGTTTCTCCAGCGCGCCGGTTTCGACGTGGAAATTCCTTTTTACGGGATTCCGACGGCCTACCGGGGGCGCATCGACAGGGGGAACAACGGCAGGGTGGCCCTATTGGCCGAATATGATGCCTTGCCCGAGATCGGGCATGCCTGCGGCCACAACGTTCATGGGGCCATGAGCCTCCTGGCGGGGGCCGGTCTCGCTTCGGTGATGGAAGAGGTGGGCGGGGACCTCTGGGTCACCGGCACACCGGCTGAAGAGACGAACGGGGCGAAGATCACGATGGCCGCCGGCGGGCTTTTCGACGAGGTGGACCTGGCCCTCATGATCCACTCGGGAGCGCGGAACTCCTACGTGAGGTACCGCGCTCTTGCCATGGACGCCCTTGAATACCACTTCAAGGGACGGGCGGCACATGCTGCGGGAGCTCCGTGGGAAGGACGAAATGCACTGAACGGGGCCACTCTATTCTTCCACGCTATCGACATGCTGAGGCAGCATGTCCGCCCTGAAGTGCGGATGCACGGGATTCTCCCGCAAGGAGGGGCTGCCCCGAACATCGTTCCAGAGTCGGCCGTTGCCCGTTTTTATTTCCGGGCACCCTGGCGCAGCGTCCTGGACCGGCTCGTCGAAAAGGCCCACAACGCGGCGAAAGGGGCGGCGCTGGCCACGGAGACCGAGGTCGAATGGAGGAATTTCGAGCTATCCTTTGACGATGTCCAGCCGAATGAAGCTGCGGAGTCGATGATGGAAGAGGTCTTCAAGGAACTTGGGGTGCCCTTCGGGCCATGCCCGGGGGCCCAGGGGTCGTCTGACGTTGGAAATGTGAGCAAGCGTTGTCCAGCCCTCCAGCCGACTCTTTCGATCGTGGGGCAGCCGTACGCCTGGCACACGCGGGAATTTGCGGCGGCAACCATTGAACCCGAGGCGCACGAGGCCCTGGTCAGGGGAGCCCGGATTCTTGCGGCGGCCTCGCTAAGAACCTTCCTTTTCCCCGAGCTAAGGGAAAGGATGCGGGAGGATTACCGGACAGAGAAAGACCGGATCGTTCTCTAGCCGAAGGAGGGAGCCCCCTTGAAAACACTGGAAAGACTGATGTCGGCTTTTGCCCCGGAAGAAGTCCTTTCCCTTGCGGGCGACCTGGTCCGCATTCCCAGCCACCCCCAGGCGCCGGGGAGGGAGACCGAAGCGGCCCGTTTTCTTGCCGGCTGGCTCGAAAAGAACGGGATACCCGTGACGCTTCGGCCTGTCGTGGAAGAGCGCCCGAACGTCATCGCCGTCCTGGAGGGGGCGGGGGGAGGACCTTCCCTGATGTTGAACGGCCACCTCGACACGGTGCCTCCCTATACGATGAAGATCGAACCCTTTTCTGGCGAAGTGAAAGACGGCAAGCTCTGGGGCCGGGGCAGCGTGGACATGAAAAGCGCCTGCGCAGCCATGGCAATGGCACTTGTCGCCCTGAAGCGGAGCGGTCTTCGCCTCGCGGGTGACCTGTTCTTCACGGGGGTCATCAACGAGGAACTCAAGAGCGAGGGCAGCGAGGATATCGTGCTGAACGGACCGAAGGCGGACGCGGTCATTGTCGGGGAACCCTCGGAACTGAACATCAGTGTCGGGCACCGGGGGCTCGAATGGATCGAGGTCGAGGTGATCGGCCGCGCCGCCCATGGAGGGCGCCCCCACCTGGGCATCAATGCGATTTCGAAAATGGCGGCGTTCATCAGGAAACTCGAGACGGAACTGCCTCCCCGCCTGCTCCCCAGGGCCCATCCCCTGATGGGGCCCCCGATCTTCAACCTCGGTGTCATCCATGGGGGCATGCAGCCCAGCAGCGTGGCTGACCGCTGCATCCTGCAGATCGATCGGCGGCTGGTTCCCGGGGAAACCTGGCCGTCGGTGCTTGCCGAGCTCGAGGAGATCGTTGCCCTGTGCGCGGCTGAAGACCCCGAGTTCAAGGCCACCTTGCGAAGGATCCCGGACAACATGGCGACAATGGACCATCTCCCGATGGAGTTCCCGCTGGGCCACCCCCTGAAGGAAATCCTCGACCGGACAGTGGAGGAAGTGACTGGGCGGAAGCCGGTCCTGACCTGCTGCACGGGTTGGACTGACGCCGCCCTTTTCTCCAACCAGGGGGGCACTCCAGCGCTGGTTCTTGGGCCGGGAACGATCGCGGTGGCCCATGGGGCAGAGGAGTATTGCCCGACCGACCAGATCGTCCAGGCCGTACTGGTCTACGCCCTGGCGGCTACACGTTTCTGCGGGCTGGTCGACTGAAGCGGACACGCGCGGTTCCTCTTGCTTTTTGCCCTTTTTTCGTACAGGATGAAGCGGAAACCAAAACCATGAAAGGGGCCCAACCGAACCGCATGAGCATATTGCCCTACTGGGACCAGAATGTCGACCTCGACGTCGTCAACTGGCTTCCTTACTGCCTCGATTTCAACCCCGTCTCCGTGAACGGCATGCACAGCGAAACGCTGAAGTCCATTGCCGCCCTCTCCCTGGAGATGGACAGCGAGTTTCTTTTCTTGCGCAGCATGCGCAGCGGTTGCGTGGGGACCCTTTTCAGGGAAAACCTCATTGACCCGGGGCGCGACCATCGCCTGAACCTGGGGTTCTCCATGGTCTTCGGCTATTCCCGCCTGATGGAGGCGCTGCTGCACCTCGTATCGAAGGCGAGTTTGGAGGTAAAGGCCGGGGTGACGCTTTGCGGGGTATGGGACAGGGATATCCTTCTTGACGAGAGCAAAGTGATCGCCCTTGTGAGCGAAAACCCCCTTTTCGAGGAAGAAAAGTTCCTCGATGCCTTGGTGGAAGTGATGTCGAAGGCCGGTGGCAAGAAGCGGCAAGCTTCCTTTTACGCGGAGCGGTTCGGGTATCGCCGATTCTCGATCCCCTACGAGACCGACGACGTGCAGCAGCTCGCCATTTCCCAACTCCTGCACGATTTCGAGTTCGACGAAACGCGGTCCATCGTGGGGCCGAGGCCTGAAATCCCCCTCTCGGTGACGGGTTTTCCCGCGGGGTTCTAAAATGGACCGTGACACTCGCCCGGACTGGGACAGCTACTTCATGGCGATCGCATCGGTGGTGGCGACGAGAAGCACGTGCCTGCGCAGGAAGGTCGGTGCCGTCGTTGTCCGTGACCGCCAGATCATCAGCACTGGCTACAACGGGGCGCCGAAGGGCGTGCCTCACTGCGTGGAGGTGGGATGCCTGAGGGAGAAACTGGGCATTCCATCGGGAGAGCGACACGAGATCTGCAGGGGAGCCCATGCGGAAATCAACGCGATCGCCCAGGCCGCAGCGACGGGATCGACAACCGCCGGGGGAGACCTATACTGTACCCACGAACCCTGCTCCTTCTGCACGAAAGCCATGATCAACGCCGGGATCAGGCGTATCCTCTACGTATTTCCCTACCCGGACCCGCTGGCCCGGCAGCTCAGGGAGGAGGCCGGGCTGGAGACCTGCGTTCTCCCCGAATCAGCCCTTCTCGTAAGGGTCTAGAAGAAGATTCTGGAGGGATGAAGATGGAAATCGACCGAAGCAAGGCATGGGAACTCCTGACGGCCCACAACACCGAGGACATGCACCTCAAGCACGCCCTGGCCGTGGAGGCGACGATGAGGCATTTCGCGACCCTGGCGGGTGAGGAGCCGGACCTTTGGGGACTTGTCGGGCTATTGCACGATCTTGATTGGGAAGAGGCCCCTGAAGAGCATGCGAAGAAGAGCATGGAATGGCTCGAGGAGGCTGGTTACGATGAGGCTTTTCGCCGTGCCGTGTCGGCTCACGCATGGGAATATACCGGCACGCGGCCGGAATCCCTGATGGAAAAGACCCTTTATGCCGTGGACGAACTCACCGGGTTGTTGACCGCGGCTGCCCTTGTCAGGCCGAGCCGGTCCCTGGCTGATCTCGAGGTTCGCTCGGTGATGAAGAAATGGAAAGACAAGGCTTTCGCCAGGGGGGTGAACCGCGAGGTCATCAGCCGCGGGGCCGAACTCCTCGAGAAACCGGTGGACTGGCTGATACAGGAAACCCTGGAGGCGCTTCGCCCGGTTGAAAAAGAACTGGGGCTCGGGGCTTAGGAGGGAAACACCTGCACAAGACGGGGGGACGGCCTATAGCCGTCCCCCGCTGCTTTTGAGGGCTAGAGGGTTTCGTTGTCCAAAGGGGTCCACTCGATGCGGTTTCCCCGTATACGAAACCGGAAAAGAAGATAACCTGCGATATGGCCGTCCTCGACGTAGGCCAGAGCCCAATTTGGTGCGATGAACCAGATGGATTCGGGGCCCGGGATGGCCATCCTTCCCCCAAGGACTCCTTCCCATGGGATGAGGTCGGTTCTCGCCAGGAGGCTTGAACGCAAGGCTTCCTGGGGGGTATCGCTCTTGAGTGCCTTCCCGATCTCGCTCCATTCCGGGGCAGGGATCTGCTGCGTTTCCGCCGAGTGGCGGAGTTCCTCTAGACGGCGGCTTGTTTCAGCAAGTCTAAGGGATTCCCTCTGGGCGACGAGGTAAAAGCGGAAAGCCGCCCCCGTTGAAACGGCCAACATGACGAGCAAAACCAGGATTCCCGTGCGACGCATGGAGAGGTCCCCCCTTCCCTTCCCCCGTGCGGATCGTTGCGTCTTCTCACGGAAAGTTTATCATGGAAGGCGAAACGGCGGGGACGGGAACCGGGGACCGCCAGGAACCAGGAAGGGGCTGATGGAAATGTTCCAGGTTGGTCATGCCTCCGATCTTGAGGGCGGAACGGGAGTGTCGGTCCTTCTTTTCCCGGAAGGGGCGGTCGTGGGGTGCGATGTTCGGGGAGGCGCTCCGGGAACCCGGGAGACGGACCTCCTGGACCCGAGTTGTTTCATGGAAAAGGCCCAGGCCATCGTCTTGACCGGGGGAAGCGCCTTCGGCCTTGCTTCCGTGGACGGCGTGATGCGATTTTGCGAGAACCGGGGCTGGGGGTTCAACACCGGGTGGGGGATCGTCCCCATTGTTCCCGCAGCTTGCCTTTTCGATCTCGCGGTAGGGAATTCGAAAGCGAGGCCCGGAGCCGAAATGGGTATCGAGGCCTGCAACAACGCCCGTCCCCTGGATGAAAGCCCCATGGGCAACGTGGGGGCAGGAACCGGGGCAAGCGTCGGGAAATACGGAAACCCGGCTCGTGCCATGAAGTCGGGGTTCGGGTGGTTTACTGCGGACAAAGCCGGAGTCAGGGTTTCCGCGCTGGTGGCGGTCAACGCCTTCGGGGCGGTGCTGGACAGGAAGGGAAGTTTCATCGCCGGCGAGAGACAGCCGGACGGGAGCGTGGCCTCGCCGGTCGAAGCGCTGCTGGGAGAGGATGTCCCCCTTTCCTGGGGCAGGAACACGACGCTGGGGGTGGTCGTCACGAACGCGGTTCTTTCCAAGGCCCAGTGCCGTCGAGTGGCGATGGAGGGGCAGGACGGCTTTGCGGATGCCATTTGGCCGGTCCATACTCGCTTTGACGGGGATACCCTGTTCTGTGCCTCGACCGGGGAAGTCGAGACGGATCCCCTACGGGTGGGCATCCTGGCCCGCATCGCGGTTGGTGAAGCGATCCGTGCAGCGGTCCGCTCGGCAACATCCGCATACGGGCTCTTCGGTCTAGGGGATGCCCCGATTCGGTAAAGGTGCGGATGCATTTCACCTGGCGTCCGCTAGACTGAAAGCGGAGCGCAATGTCATAGACCGGGAAGGGGCGTGTTCGCCAGTTGGGAATCCGGGTTTTTATCGCGGATGATCATCCGATGACAAGGGCGGGGCTAGTGGCCACCCTTGAAAGGGAACCCGATTTCGAAATCGTCGGCGAGGCTTCGGACGGCATCGAGGCCTGGCGGGTCATCCGGGAAATCAAGCCGGATGTGGCACTCGTGGATATCCGGATGCCCGGGGAAGACGGGGTCGGCCTCGTACGGCGGGTCAAGGAATCGGGGCTGGCGGTCAACTCCCTGATGCTGACGTCATACGATGCCCAGCAGTATGTCATGGCTTCGCTACGGGCCGGGGCGAAAGGGTACATCCTGAAGACCGCTTCGCCAGAAGAACTGTCGAGGGCCATCCGGACGGTTGCGAGAGGCGGCATTTACCTGGATGCGGAAGTCAGCCAGGTCGTCGGCGGACAGGAGATCGTTCCCGAAAGCCTTTCCAACAGGGAGCGCGAAGTCCTGATCCTGACCTCGAAAGGGCTTTCCAGCAAGGAGACGGCGGCAAGGCTTTTCATCAGCGAAAGGACTGTCCAGACGCATCTCGCTTCCGTCTACGACAAGCTCGGGGCCCGAAACAAGACCGAAGCCATGCTCCTCGCACTCAAATACGGGGTCATGACACTGGAGGAACTTCTTGAATGAGGCGGCGCCTTCTGGCGGTTCTCACGCTTGCCATTCTCCTTCCCTCCCTTTCTGTCCTCCTGGCGGCCGGTGTCGGCATATTTCAGCACCAGAGGGCCATCCAGGCGGTCGCCAGGACTTACGTGCAGGATCTGGCCGAAAGCACTGCTTCCAGGGTCGAGATGGGGTGGGGGCTGACAGAGAGCCTGTTTTCGGCAAAACCCCCCTCCCGGTTCTGGGGAAACCGCCTTTTTTCGCAGGAGGTGGGGATACCGGGCTGGATCGCTGTGCTGGATTCGCAGGGGCGGGTTGTCATGTCGACGCCGGGTGCGCAGATTCTTTCCGAGCTCTGGCGCCCCCAGATGCCGATCGGCCAGGCTGTCGAAACCGAAAGCCGAGCTGGAGAAGCCTTCACCGTCGCCGTCTTCCCGGCCGGGGATACGGGGCTGTTTGTCATGGCGGCCGTTTCCTGGAAAGAACTTCTAGGTCCCATGCTACATTTCGGGCTTTTGCTGCCCATCCTGGTCGGGCTTGTCGGGCTGGCAGGCCTCGTCGGGGTGTTTGTTCTCTGGAAGGCAGTTATTTTCCCCCTCAAGTCCCTTGAAGAGGAGGTTTCTTCCCTGGAGTGGGGCAGGGACCTTCCGGAGCCGCGGGACGAAGCTGCGGTGGCCGAAATCGGCAAGCTGAGGGAGGAATTTTTCCACCTTGCCCAGACGGCAATTGACAGGGCGGTCCTGTGGAAGCGCTACGCCCTCGATCTCGTGCGGGTCCAGGAAGACGAGCGCGCCCGGCTGGCACGCGATCTTCATGACGGCCCTCTCCAGGATGTCACCGCCATGATCCAGCGGGCCCGGCTTTTTGCGGCTTCAGGGGAGACCGAGCTGGGGAAATCGGTTCATCTCGGGTTGCTCGAGGAGTCAGCGCAGGCGGCGGTCAAGGAAATCCGTGCCCTTTGCGATGAACTGTCCCCTCCATGGCTGGAGCTGGGGCTTGCGGGAGCCCTGACGGAACTTGCGGAAAGGCTTTCGCGCCACCTCGGCGTCAAGATCCAGGTGGAAGCGGATTCCGGGGTAGGGGAAGACCTGTCCAAGGAAAAGACGCTTGCCCTATTTCGCGTCGCGCAGGAAGCGCTACACAATTCCGCCCGTCACAGCGGGGCCCGCGAGGTACAGGTGCGTCTCTTCCGTGACGGCAGGGATCTGGTGTTGGAGCTGGAGGACTGGGGAGCGGGGTTCGAGGTCCCGGAGGACCTGGCCCGTCTCCGGCTTCTCGGCCACAGGGGCCTGGCGAACATGGCGGAACGCATGGCTCTTGTCGGTGGGGAGATTGCTGTGGATTCCGGGCGAGGGAAAGGCACCCGGGTAAGGGCGAAGGTCCCCTTGGAATAAGACCTTGTGCCGTACCGTGGAAAAGAAACAGGAAAGGAGTGACCCTGCGGGGGCCGATGAGATTGAGGATTCTGGGTGCAGCGGAAGAGGTCACGGGTTCCAATTACCTGGTCGAGGCTGGGGGAAGGAGGATCCTGGTCGATTGCGGGATTTTCCAGGGACGGGACGAGGAGCGGAGGAACAGGGACCCCTTCCCGTTTGTCCCATCGGGGATCGATGCCGTCCTTCTGACTCATGCCCACATGGACCACTCGGGGCGGATTCCCCTTCTCGTCAAGGAGGGATTCAAGGGAAAGATCCTGGCGACCCTTCCGACGACCGAGTTGTGTGAAGTCCTGTGGCAGGACTCGGCTAAGCTCATGAAGGAAGAGGCGGAGTGGCGGACCAAGAAAAACCTCCGCAAGGGGCTTGAACCGGTTGAACCCCTTTATGGGCTTGACGATGCCCAGGCTGCGCTGGGCCAGCTGTCGGCGGTCAGCTACGACGACATTTTCGAGCCAGCCCCCGGGTTCAGGGTGCGTTTCCGTGATGCGGGCCACATCCTGGGAAGTGCCATCCTGGAGGTTTGGGTTCACGAGGAGGGACGTGAAGCGAAGGTGGTGTTTTCAGGGGACCTGGGGCCGCAGCAGACCGTCATGGAAAGAAACCCCGCCTTCATCGAAGAGGCTGACCTGGTCGTGATCGAGTCGACCTACGGGAACCGGCTTCACAAGTCCAACCTCGAGACCCGGGAAGAGTTCAGGGAGGTCATGAAAATAGCCCTGAAGGGAAAATCGAAGGTCCTGATCCCGACCTTTGCCGTGGATCGGGCCCAGAGGATCCTCTATGAACTGACCCTGATGCAGCGGGATGGGCTTTTTGCGAACGGTTCTCCAATTTTCTTCGATTCGCCGATGGGCGTGAAGGCGACGGAGATCTACAAGGACCACCTTTCCCTGATGTCGGCCGAGATCCAGGAACATCTCAGGCAGGATCTCGATCCCTTCTCCCCCTCCGGGCTCAAGTACATCGAAAGCGTGGAAGACAGCCAGGCGATCAACGAGGTCAAAAGCGCGATCGTGATGGCCGGAAGCGGCATGTGCAACGGGGGAAGGATCGTTCACCATCTCAAGCACAACCTTTGGAAGAGCGACACCCACATCGTCTTCGTCGGATACCAGGCCCAGGGAACCCTGGGGAGGCGCCTCGTGGAAGGCGACAGGACCGTGAAGGTCGCCGGGGAGGAGGTCGAGGTGAAGGCCACTCTTCACACGATCAACGGATTCTCGGCTCATGCGGATCGGGACGATCTCCTGGCGTGGGCATCGAATTTCCGTAACGGCCCCCTCTTCGTGGTGACGCACGGCGAGCCTGTTTCCGCGGAGGCCCTGAGTGAGGCGATTCGCAGCCAGGGGCAGTCAGCGGTGGTCCCGGTTATCGGGCAGGAGATCGAGATCCGCCCGGCAACCGGCGAAGGCCGAAGCGAAACGTTCGCGATCCCCTGCAGGGCACCGGAAGCTCCCTGCCCGGAAGCCGTAAGGGTGCTCGGGGAAATCTCCTCCCTTGTGTCCTCGTTGCGGGAAAAAGCGGGAGAACTTGGAGACGCGGCGGAAGTCCTGCCGTTGCTTGTCTCCACGAAAACGCTGCTCGAAACGGCCAGGGATCGGACAAAGAAAGCCTCATAGCGCACTCTCGCGCGGGAGCTCAACCCGGTTTTCGCATCCCGGACCGACGGTCCCGGATCTCGGGCTAGCCCGGGGAACGGGCCCTCTGGAGGAGGCGGGAAGATGAGAAAGAAAACGTTTATCTACTGGGGAGCGATCTTCCTCACGGCGTTGCTGGTCGGAATCGGGGCCATGTTCCTGGGGAGGGAAGGGGGATCCCGGGTAACCGCATGCTTGCCGAAACCGAATGCGGGCGTTCCGTATCTCCTGGTGGAAAGAGTGCCGGGCCCGGTGGAGAGCGGCAGGTCCGAGGGGCCCTTTTCCCTTGTCGGCGCCGCCCTCGTGGATCCCGCCCGGAAAGAGGTCATGGAGATCAACGCGCAGGTTCCCTCTAGTTTCCTTTTGACCTTCGGGGAGGGGGGACAACGGTTCTGGGCAGCGATTGCGCCGGGCCGTGAAACGATCGAGAGGTTTTCCGGCGGGCGGATGCCCGATCGATGGGCGGAGGTTTTCGAAGGAAACCTCGTGGACGGAAAGTCCGGGGCGGAAAGCGGGGTTTGGAGGCTCATTCACCCGGACGGCACCGTCCTTTTCCTCCGTGTTGACGGCAAGCTGCTCCTTGTGGCTGAAAGCCCGGAGGAACTGGACCGGATGCGGTTTTCCAGAAACAGGCGGATTGAATCCGTGTCATCGGCCTGGCGAGTCCAGCCGGCTTGGATGGGGCATTTCCGGCTGACCGATGCCGGAAGGCCGGAATTGCTGCCGTTCCAGTGGACAAGCGGTACGGGAAAAGACCGGACTGCGCCGGTGACGGTGGAGGCCGCTTGGCGAGCCGTCCCGCCTTACGGGGGAGAAGGGGCCTGGGTTTCAGAGGGGATCGGCAAGGGGCTTTCGGCGGGGAAAGACCTCTTGGCGGCCCCCGCGCGATGGGATATGAAACTCGTCTTCCCGGAACCGCTTGCCTTGGCGCTCGGGGGTGTGGGGCTCGAGAAAACCTTCGAAGGAGAAAGCCTCTCTAAGGATGTCGAGACGGGGGGCGGAGGTGAGAGCGGTTTCTGGAAAGCCTGGAGCGGTCTTCCGGAAGGAAGGGTCCGGCGCTTTCTCCGCGGTCCCATCGTTTTTTCCGTAGGTGGAACCGGCCGTGCGATGGGGGTGGCGACGCCCGGATTCCTCGTCGAATTCCCGGGGCGAAAGGAGGAAGGCCTGGCCTTCGTCCGGGCTTTGCTCGGCGAGCGTTGGGGCCTATCGGGTTTATTGGGGCGCGAGGTGAGCGGTTTCGAGGTGGGCGGAGCCATTCCCCTCCCCTTTACCGTCATGGCCGCCGCCAATAGGGAAACGGCGGTGGTCGGTTACATCGAGCCGGCGACTATCGGCAGTCCCCGGACGCTCCAGGAACTTTCGGCGGAATTCAGTACGCCCGCGTTTGCCTGGCTTTGGGTCGATGGGGAGGTTCTTTCAAGGGCTCTTGAATCGATAGAGCCCGGCAGTCCCATGTTTCGCCTGCTGGGGCTCCAGGAGAAAACGGCGAACCTGGAACTGCTGATGGAAGTGGCTGGACGGCTCGGCAGACTTTCCGCCGTGATGCCGACTCCCGATTCGGGGCATGTCACATGGAGCGGGGTTGAACCCCAAAGCGGGCAGCCTTAGAATGGGGCCCAAGACAACCGCTGGGAGGATTGCCGACCAATGAGAGAAAATGCGTTTACCGTCCTCATGGAACGGGGAATAGTTGAATACTGCTCGTCGCCGGAAGATTTGAAGGCAATTTTCGATGAAGGCATGGTGACCGCTTACGTCGGTTTCGACCCGACGGCTTCCAGCCTTCATGTCGGACACCTGATCCCGATCATGGGCCTGGCCTGGCTCCAGAGATTGGGACACCGTCCCATCGCGATCCTGGGAGTGGGGACCGGGCTGATCGGTGACCCGTCCGGGAAAAGCAAGGAGCGGAACCTGCTGACCCTTGAGCAGGTCGAAAAGAACAAGCTCTCCATCCGGGAACAGCTGGCGCATTTTCTGGATTTCCAGGCGGGAGAAAACTCGGCCTTGATGATCAGCAATTACGATTGGCTGGGAGAGTTGAAGCTGCTCGATTTCCTCCGGGACACGGGGAAGCATTTTTCGATAAACACCATGATTGCCCGTGAATATGTCAAAAGCCGGCTGGAAGATCCCGACAAGTCGATTTCATTCACTGAGTTCACCTACATGCTCCTGCAGGCTTACGATTTCTACCATCTTTGCGAGCACCACGACTGCCTTCTCCAGATGGGCGGAAACGACCAGCAGGGCAACATCCTGGCCGGGGTGGAACTGATTCGCAAGAAAACGGGCAAACAGGCCTTCTGCCTGACCTATCCGCTGCTTTTGACTTCTTCCGGGACCAAGTTTGGGAAAACCGAGGAAGGGGCCGTCTGGCTTTCCCCCGATCTCACCTCCCCCTACCGCTTCTACCAGTTCTGGATCAATACGGAGGATGCCATGGTCGGCAGGCTCCTTAGGCTTTTCACTTTCCTGCCTAACGGAGAAGTCGAGGCGCTGGTCAAGTCGCACGAGGCGCATCCCGATCAGAGGGAAGCCCAAAAAGTGCTGGCCTTCGAGGTTACCCGCAATGTCCATGGAGAGCATGCGGCAATTGGAGCCCGGCGGGCGAGCGAGATCCTCTTCGGCGAGAAATTCGAGCCTGCAGATCTTGACGAGGAGATGGTCGCCATCCTCTCGAAGGAAGTTCCGTCCGGAGAACTCGGGCGTACCCTTCCCCTGCCGCTCGCCGACATCCTGGTTGAATCCGGAGCCTGCACCAGCAAGGGAGAGGCCCGAAGACTCGTGCAGGGAGGAGGAGTCCTCCTCAACGGAACGAAAGTGACGGACCCCCTTACGCCCGTCTCGGATGAGGATTGCCTTGCGGGGAGAGCCATTTTCCTCAGGCTCGGGAAGAAGAGGTTTCACTTGGCCTGGGCCAGGTAAACGCAGGAAAATGGCCGGAGGGGGTGGAAACCCCCTCCGGCCATTTTTCCTGCACGGGATTTCAAGACTGCTTCTGGTGCGCAGCCCGGTTCCAGGCGGACAAGACCTTCTCTCCCTCGACCGCGTCCAGGAATCCCCAGCACGCGAGCCCAATTTCCCTCAGGGAGAGGTTGCGCCGACTTCGCAATTCTTCCCATGTGACAGTTGGGATGGCAATCCAGCTCCGGATCGAAAGCTCCGAAAGTCCAGACCGCGGGTCCGAGGACTCGAGCCAGATCTGCAGGAGGATTCCCTCAGGCCCACGGATCACCGCGGGGTTGGACTCCTCCAGGTCGAGGCGGCGGAGCGAATGCCCGCTATACCCCAAGGTTTCCAACTCTGGGAACACGTTGGGGTCGAAGGCCCCGCCTAGCGAAAACCACTGTTTCGGGGAGTTCCCCCTGTCCTCGAATGCCGAGGGGCAGAGCCGTAGCCAAGTCCGGATGCGCTGGAGCATTTCGCGGCCTCCCCAGAGAAGGGCGAAACGGATGCCCCAAAAAGCTGTCCGCAGCGTCGAAGAAGCGGAAAGGGCTTCCGAAAGCCGCCTGTCGGAGATGCCAAGTTCTTCCCGCCAGGAGGGAAGAGCCTTCAGGGATTCCTCGAGGACGACGAGGGACGAAACCGCATCCCCCGGCGGTTCCATTCGGCTGGCCAGCGCAGACCGCAAGGCGGTAACGGCCTCGCCGGAAAGGATGATTTCACCGAAACCCGGAATTGGGATGGCGGCTGGACGGCCATCGTAGAGGGAGATCTCTTCCCAGTCGGGCTGGCCGATTTTGCCCCACTGCCACTTTTCGAAGGACCCGAAAAGGCTTCTTCCAACCAGGGCACGCCTGAAAGGCAGAAGAAGGACGACATCGCCTTCTGACAAGGAGGGGAGCCCGGTCGGCAGGTGAATACCGGGAAGAGACACGATTTCTCCGTTCGAGAGAAGTTCAAACAGCATGGCTCTCACCTCCGAACTACCAATTTACCACGTTATAAATATAACATCAATATCGGCAAAAGCGCGACGTATCGTGTAGGATTAAGGAAATAGCGCTTGAGCGGGAGGGAGGGAATGAAATGCCGATAATCGAGGTTCATCTGCTGGAGGGCAGAACGGTTGAACAGAAAAGGAATCTCGTCGGGCAGATGACGGAAGCGGTTTGCCGCTCCCTGGGGACTCGTCCCGAGCAGGTCAGGATCATCCTGTCGGAGATGCCGAACGAGGCTTACGCCATCGCGGGAAAACTGGTTTGCGACAGGGACTAGGAAAGGGGTAAATTCCTTCCCCAACGCCGGTGCAGCCAGAGCCATTGGCCGGGGGCCCGGCGGATCGCGTTTTCGATGGCCTGGTTGCAGCGGCGGGTCAGCTCCAGGACGCGTTCCTTCCGGTCTTTCCCTTCAGGGAATGGAATTGGCGCGTCGATCTCGACCCTGTGATGGAAAGGGGCCTCTC
Source organism: uncultured Synergistaceae bacterium (assembly GCA_964521575.1). Taxonomy (GTDB): domain Bacteria; phylum Synergistota; class Synergistia; order Synergistales; family 79-D21; genus 79-D21. Next base: position 3,359 of record CAZFSR010000012.1, on the reverse strand, counting down.
GGAAGGAAAAAACCGGCAGGATAGGACAACCGGCGAGGATCCCGAGGGAAGCGGCCCCCGCGAAGGTATAGGCGGAGTGCCCCATGAAGGGAACGGGCAGTCCCTCGTTGCACCCGGCTAGCTGGTCGGAAAGAATGCCCAGGAAGCCTCCCTTGCGAAGAAGGTCTACCGCCGCTTTCATGTTGGCGGTTTTCGGTAAGGTTTTCAGGCCCACACGGGTCCGGAAATCCAGGATGGTTTGACGGTAATCGTCATCGTCAGGATCCCTTACGATCGCCGTAAGGGGATACCCGCGCTGGCAAAGCCAGGCCGCGAGGAGTTCCCAGTTCCCCAGGTGACCGGTAAGGATGATCGCTCCCTTCCCCTTTTCGAGGGCCTCGCTCAGGAATTCCTCGCCGGTAACCCGGTGAACCCAGGAAAGGCTTTGGGGGGGATCTCTCTGGAGGGCAAGGTATTCGGCCGTCATCCATGCGAGGTGACCGTAAACTTCGCGAAGTATCTTTTCGCGGAAGGCTTCATCGGATCCCGGGTAGGCGAGGGCCAGGTTTGCCAAGGCTTCGCGTTGCCTGGGGCGCGTGCTGGATAGCGCGAATTTCAGGAATCCCGCGAGTGCTTTCGCCCTCCAGCCCGGCGCCGAGAATCGGGCAATGGCGTTAATGACCGTTTTTTTCCAGCCCATCTTGCGGGTTTTTCCCTCCTTGCGCGAAAAGCGGCCCGGGTAAAACCCGGGCCGCCTTCACTTTAACCGATCACGCTTCCAGTTGGAAGGGCCACCCCGCCACGCCCGTCTCGAGAAGGGCAATGTTTTCAAGCCCGTGAGATCTCAAGATGCTCAGGGCGTCCCAGCCTCGAACGGAAATCTTGCAGAAGGTGACGATCTCCTTGTCTTTGGGCAGGCTTTCCCCCTTTTCCCAGAGGGCTCCAAGGGGGATGTATGTAATGTTTTCAAAGGGTAGTCTCCCGTCCCTCTGCGTTTCCTCGGGGGAGCGGACATCGAGCAGGATGAATTCCTCCCCTCGCCGGGCTTTCTCGGCCAATTCCGCGGGGCTGTAGGTTTTCATCAACCCTTCGGACTTGTTCTTCAACGCATTCGCCGCGTGTGTAAGCGGGTCGAGGGCAGTCGAAAAGGGCGGGGCATAAGCCAGGTCCGCGTCGGCAAGATCTTCGATCGTCATGCCTCCCGTAATTGCTGCCACGAGGGTGTCAAGCCTCTTGGACACGTCGCCCGCTCCAAAACCCTGTGCGCCAAGGATTCTTCCGGTCTTTCTGTCCGCCACGATTTTCAGGATCACGGGAGCGGAGCCCGGCATGAAGTGGGGCTTGTCAGAATTCATGATCGAAACGGCAACAGGGTCGAAACCAGATTCCCTGGCTGCTTCGGCGGTTAAGCCCGTTCTCCCGGCAGTGAATTCGAAAAGCCGCAGGATGGCGGTCCCCAGGACTCCCTTGAACTCCGCCTTTCTTCCTGCAATGGCATCGGCGATCACTCGGCCCTGCCGGTTAGCGGTCGATCCCATTGGTTGCCGGACGGCCTTTCCGGTCAGCAGGTGGAAGGTCTCCACGCAATCACCCCCGGCGTAGATATGGGGGTCGCATGTCTGCATCGATCGGTTGACGGCAATGCCGCCCGTAGGCCCGATCTGGAGGCCGGCTTCCGAAGCGAGGATCGTGTTGGGCCTGACCCCGATCGCCAGGAGGACCATGTCGCAGGCAATGTCGCGGGTGTCCGTGCGAACCCCGGCCACATCGCAGCAATCGGCCAGGATCTCCGTTACTTTTTCCCCGGAGTAAAAATTTACGCCCTTCTTTGCAAGAACCTTGAGGACACGCCCTGAAAATTCCTGATCGAACAAGGCCGGGAGCGGCCGGTCCATGGCTTCGACCACCGAAACCTCTATCCCCCTCGAGTGAAGGGCTTCAACGACTTCCAAGCCGACAAGCCCGCCCCCGATGATGACGGCCTTGCGGATCTTTCCGGCATCGAGGGCGCCTCTCATTGCGAGGGCATCGTCCATCGTCCAGAGCGTGTAGACATGGTTCAGGTCGACACCCGGCAGTTTGGGCCGGATGGGGCTGCCGCCTGTGGCAAGCACAAGCTCGTCATAGGGGAATTCTTTCTCTTGGCCGGTGGCAAGGTCAAGCGCGAGTACCTTGCGGCCTGCACGGTCTATCTTCGTAGCCATGTGGCGGGTAAGGACTTCGACGTGCTTCACCTTGCGGAAAAAGGCGGCATCCCGTACGACCCCGATTGGGGTGCTCATGAGATCCCGGTATTCCTTCACGATTCCCTGGACGTAGAAGGGCAGTCCGCACCCGGCGTAGCTCAGGAACTCTCCTTTCTCCAGGACCGTGATTTCAGCTTCATGATCCAGCCTTCTCAATCTCGCGGCCACCTTCCCTCCGCATGCGACACCCCCGACGATCAATACTTTCTTTCCCATCGAATACATTCCCCCCGACCGGTATTTTCTACTTATTATAGATACCATTCTTGGTATAAGGCAAGCAGGGCGCGGCTCAGCGGAGGATGGATTCAAGAATTTTGGGAAGCCCCTGTGGTCCTTTCACCCTGAATCCCTTCCCTACGTAGGCGAACATGAGTGTATCCGAGATGCCGTCGCCCACCGCGAAGGTTCGGTCCAAAGAGGCTCCAGACAGCCGGACCAGGTGCCTTGCCCAGGATCCCTTTCCCCTCGGGGTGTTTCCTTCATGAACGCGAAGAACCGGTTCCAGGCGTCCTTCCATGATCCTGATCCCGTTGATGACCGGGCGAAAACCCCTGGAAAAGGGTATCCCGACCTTTCCTGCCAGATTACGGGCCACCCTTTCGAAGCCGGTTGAAAGGATTGCCGTTGAAAAACCCGCTTCCAGGACCGTTTCGAGGAAGGCCAATGACTCGGTGGGGAAAGTGATTTCGTCGAGAATCCCCTCAACGGTTTCGAGGCTGGCCCCTGCCTCTTCCCAGGCATCAACGTCGAGCCTGCAAAAGGAGGTATAATCAATCTCCCCAGCAATGTACCTTGAGAAGATCTTTTCACCCACCGAGTCCCAGATTCCCAGCCTCTCATAGACATAGCGCCAGGGGCTCGGGACGGAGGTCAGGGTGCCGTCCAGGTCCAGGAGCAGCAACGAATTGGGAGAGGCTCTGAGCATCCCGTACACACTCCTTTTCTACCGCTCATTTTATCCCTGCCCGAAAATTTACGGAAACAGGGCTTGACTTCGTGACGGAACTTGGCTATGATACCCGTCGCGTCGCCTGACGGCGGTGCGGAAAGAGCTCCATCAGCACCTTGACAAGCGAAAGGGAAGAGAGAGCAGCGAGTTTGGTAAGGAAAGCCATGGAGAGTTTGATCCTG
>CAZFSR010000011.1:0-60097 GCA_964521575.1 uncultured Synergistaceae bacterium | reverse complement strand
CGATGGGCAGCAGCTTCGCTCCCTGCGCGATCTCGATGTCCGACGGCACCGTCATGTTTCTTCCCTCCATCTCTGGTGACTTAAAAAAAGGGGGGGGAGATTTCTCCCCCCTCGGTGCGGCCAAAAGCTTTCCTTCGGGAGTCGCGTTCCTATTCGAACTCCTCGAGCATCTTCGCGAAGTCCTCTTCACGCCCCTTCAGGATGTGGTAGACGTGCTCGTCCGCCGGGAACACGGACTTCTTCACGTCCGACACGTATTCCCTGAACGCCGCGATCTCCACCTCCGCCACGTTCGCGTATTTCTTGACGAACTTCGGCGTGAACGCCTGGAAAAGTCCCAGCATGTCCCCGCAGATGATCAGCTGGCCGTCGCACGGCTCACCGGCGCCGATCGAGTACACCGGGATCGTCAGCTTCTTCCAGATGAATTCCGTCAGCTCCGGCGGAACCGCCTCCAGCAGCAGCGCGTATGCCCCCGCCTCCTGCACGGCCAGCGCGTCCTTGATCAGTTCCCGCGCGCTGTCCGGGTCCCGCCCCTGGGCCTTGAATCCCCCCAGCTGGCCCGAGCTCTGCGGTGTCAGCCCGATATGACCCATCACCTGGATCCCCGCGTCCGTGATCGCCCGGATACGCCCCGCCACGCGCCGGCCTCCCTCCAGCTTGATCGCGTCCATGTCCGCTTCCTTCAAAAATCTCCCGGCGTTCTCCACCGCCTTCTCGTCCGAAACCTGGTAGCTCAAAAACGGCATGTCGCCGATGCAGAACGTGTTCGGGGCCCCACGGCGAACCGCCTGAGCGTGGCGGATGCAGTCGTCCATCGTCACCGGCACCGTTCCCTGGTAGCCCAGGACCACCATCCCCAGCGAGTCTCCCACCAGGATCATGTCCATTCCCGCCGCTTCCGCGAACTGCGCCGTCGGAAAGTCGTACGCCGTGATCCAGGCCGCCTTCTCTCCGGACTGCTTCATCTGCACCAGTTCCAGACGCCCTTTCTTCTTCGCCATGATGATCCCTCCGTTTTTTAATTTGTTATGCCCGAAAACCCAGCTCGATCGAAATTGAACGGGCAGCCATTTGAACCAGCTCCGCCATCCTCGATCTTTCCGGGGAATCCGCCAGGAACCTGTAGCTCGGGAAAGCGATGCTTACCGCCGCCACCGGCTTTCCCTTGAAATCCCTTATCGCTGCCGCCACGCACGAAAGGCCGGTAACGAGCTCCTCGTCGTCGGAGGCATACCCCCTGGCCCGGACTTCCCTCAACTGTGCCTTGAGTTCATCGAGGCCTTTCACCGTGCGCGGAGTGAATGCAGAAAAATCCTCTTCCCCATAAAGCCTTTCCAACTCGCCTTCCCCAAGGAGGGCCAGGATCGACTTTCCCAGGCTGGTGGCGTAGGCCGGGTAAGATTTCCCGACACCCAGGTCCGCCTTTATCACCTCCGTGCTCTCTATCTTGTCCACATAGACGATATTGCCCCCGTCTATTACAGCCAGGTTGACCGTCTCTCGCGTGCTCATCGCCAGGGCTTCCAGGTGCGGCCTGGCTTTTCCCAGGATTCGGCGCCCATCGACGATCGCGGCTCCCATTTGAAAAAGCTTGAGCGTGTTCGAATACATCTGGGTGGAGGGATCTTGCCGCATGTATCCCCGGGCGCAAAGAGTCTGGACAATCCTGAACACTGTCGTCTTGTCCAGTTCGACTGCCTGCCCGATCTGGGTGATGCCCAGCTTTTCCTCCCTGCTCAGCAGCTCGAGAATGTCGAGCGCCCTGTTGATTGACTGAACCAGCGGAATCTTGGCCATCGCAAGGCCTCCCGTTTCGCATTACGAAACATGCGTTTCGTAAAATATACTTCATTTTCGGTTGGCAAGTCAACTTCGCACCAATAACGTTATTTTTCACTTTGCCGAATTGTTTGACATTTTCTTGGCTGCAAACTATCCTACGTTTATCGGTGTGAAGAAATTTTTTCATCTTTATCTTAATGGGGGGTATTTTTTCATGACGAGTGCGGTCCTGGAGGGAAACGCCCTTGAAAGGATCTCGACCGTCGCGAAGAACCTCAGCCCGAAGCAGCACAAGCTTGCCCGCTATATCTTCGAAAACAGCCTGCAGGCCAGCTTCCTGAACATCACCGCGCTATCGGGAGCCGCGGGAGTCAGCGAATCGACGGTCGTGAGGCTTGCGAACGCACTGGGGTATCCTGGATTCCCGGAACTCCAGCACTCGCTGAGGGAAATCGCCCAGGGACAGATCTCTTCCCTGGACAAGTACTCCCTTGACGGCGAAGGGAACAACCTGCCCCTTTTCAAGAAGGTCTTCAACCTGGAAATGACCCTGCTGCGGGACACGATGGAAAACATTCCCGAGGAAAACTTCGAGAGCGCCATCCAGCAACTCCGGGAAGCTTCCCATGTGTTCGTCGTGGGCGCTGGCCCCAACCAGTCCGTGGCGGAGTATTTCTCCTTCTACCTGCAAGTCCTGCGTCCCGGTGTTTCCATGATTTCCAACCTCGACCTCGAGCTGTCCCACTTGCTGAAAAGCCATGGCAAAGGCTCCCTGGCCGTTATTTTCAGTTTCCCCCGCTACCCGGCGGTCACGCAGAAGATCGCCGAGAAATTCAAGGAACGGCATATCCCCGTCATCGGCATTACCGACAGTTCCTTGTCACCCCTTGCCCCCCTTTGCGATTTCCTCTTCGAGTCCAAGATGAGATTCATCTCTTTCATCGATCCGTCGGGGGCAACCATGGCCCTGATGCACTCCCTGCTCATCGGCCTGTTCCTGAAAGACCCCGCCTACGCAAAGAAACAGCTTCGCCATTTCGAAGACCAGATCCAGCAGGACAAGTACTTCCTGAGGCAGGACCTCGATATTGTCGACTTGCTTTAGAGGGGGGTGTGAAAACAAGGAAATGACGGGCAAGGTCCTGAATTTTTCCATCGGGCACATGAAACGGAAAGGAACGACCATCTTGATCGGGGAAAAGGGGGAAAAAGCAATGAAGTCAAGGTTTCGCCTGTTCAGCCTGGTAGCAGTGCTGTTGTTCGGTCTGGCAATGGTGGCATCCTTCGGCTCCACCGCTTCCGCCGCTGAAAAGCTCGTGCTCAGAATGGCCGGGCAGAGCCCCATCGAGTACCAGGGCACGATCCACCAGATGGAGTTCAAGAAAACCATCGAGGCGGCCACGAAGGGCCGTATCCAGATCAAGGTCTATCCGGCAAACCAGCTGGGCGACTATACCCAGGTCTACGAGGAAATCATGAAGGGCACGATCGACATGGCCCTGATTTCCGTCCCGAGCCAGTTCGACCAGCGACTTGAACTGACCTATGTCCCTTACCTCGCTGAAAATTACGACCAGGTCAAGAAATTCTTCGCTCAGAACGGATTCCTGTTCAATACCCTCGGCAAGGTTCACGACAAGCTTAACGTCAAGCTCCTGGGCTTCAACATCGAAGGATTCGGCGGCCTGGGCTGCACGAAGCCGCTCGTTGAACCCGCGAACCCGGCGGTCAAGAAGGGCATCCTGCTCCGCGTCCCGCCGATGGACGTCTTCAAGTCCTGGGCCCTCGCGCTCAACTTCCAGACCGTCACCGTCCCCTACGCCGAGCTTTACACCGCCCTGCAGACCGGCGTGGCGGAAGGCTGGATCGGCGGCGCACCCGTCCTGACCTACCTGAGCTTCCGCGACGTCATCAAGTACTACTACCAGTACAACGGGCACGTGGAAAGCGAGTCCTGGCTCATCAACAAGGACCTTTGGAACAAGCTCGACAAGGCTGACCAGAAACTCTTCCTCGACACGGTGGCAAAGCTCCAGGCGAAGAGTATCGCGGTCTCCGAGAAGGAAGACAAGGAATACCTCAAGAAACTCGCCGACGAAAGCAAGATCAAGGTGACGACCTTCTCCAACGCAGAACTGAAAAAATTCGCGGAAACCGTCCGCAAGACGGCGTGGCCCAAGCTGAAGGATCGCCTGACCCCGGAGATCATGGATGCCTTGATGAAACAGTACTAGCGCCTCGAAACCGGGAGGCCGGCAAAAACCGGCCTCCCGGCACTCCTCCCGCTTTCTTCACGATGGCGTCTGAAAGGTGGGCAAGGACATGGCAGCCGAATGCCAGGAAACCCTCGCAAAAGGTTACTTGGAAGAATCCCACGGAACTTTCGCGAAAGCCCTGTTGAAGGTCCTGCGCTTCATCATGATCTCGATGAGCCTGACCGTGGCGGTCGTGATCGGAGTTGCCGCCGCCCTTCGCTACGTGTTCAAGATGGACATGTACGGCATCGAGGACTTCATCATCGTCTTCGCCTATTGGCTCTATTTCTCCGGCGGCGCTTACGGTGCCTTCGAAAACAGCCACATCACCGCCGACATCCTGACGGTCTACATGAAGAACCAGAAACTGAAGAGGGGAATCATCTGCTTCAGTTCCCTCTGCACGGTTCTTCTTTCTGGTCTTTTCGCCTACTGGGGATGGCTGATGTTTTCCTGGCAGCTGGCCAAGGGAGGCGCCACCCCGGTCTGGAGGATCCCGCTCTACGTTCCGCAAAGCGCCATCACCCTCGGCCTGACCCTGATGACTTTCTATTTCGCGCTTCATTTCATGGAAAATCTCCGGCTTTTCCGCAAAGCCCTGTCCGGCAAGGCGGAGGTGTAGCCGTCATGATCTACGTTGCCCTGCTCATTCTTCTGGCAGCCCTCATCGTCGGGATCCCGGTTCCCTTCTCGTTCCTGGCTTCAAGCCTTTTCCTGGTCGTGATGGGCGGCTACAGTCCCAGCTTTCTTCTTCCTTACGGCTATAGCAAGATGAGCACGGTCGTCCTGCTGGCCATCCCCCTCTTCATTACGGCCGGCGGCCTCATGGAGCGAGGAAACATCGGCCAGCAGCTGATCGACATGGTCGACCTGTTCGTCGGTCGCCTCAAGGGAGGATTGGGGGCTGTCGCGGTCGTCTCCTGCGCCGTGTTCGGCTCGATCACCGGAAGCTGCTGCGCCACCCTTTCCTGTATCGGGGCCATCATGTTCCCCCGCCTCGAAAAGGCAGGCTATCCCCTCGGGCATTCCGCGGCTCTCATGGCGAACAGCGCCGTATTGGGGATCCTCATCCCGCCCAGCGCCATCATGATCCTGTACTCCTGGGTCGGTGGCCAGTCGGTGCTGGCCTGTTTCCTTTCCACCGTCATCCCCGGAATCATCCTGACCGTGCTTTTCGCCGTCTGCAACGTCTTCATGGTCCGGAAGAACCCCAACCTGGTCCTTTCCCAGGAACTTGCCCCAGGGGAACTCGGCAGGCTGTTCGTCAAGCGGGGTTCACGGGCCCTGCCGGCGCTCTTCATGCCCGTCATGATCCTTGGGGGCATCTACGGCGGGATGTTCACGCCGACCGAAGCAGCCGCCCTCTCGGTACTCTACGCCATCCCGGTCGGGATGTTCGTCTACGGGGGCCTGAACAGGAATTCCCTGAAGACCGTCCTCCTCGAATCCGCCACCACGACAGGGGTGGTCATGGTCATGCTTTACGCGGTCATGATCCTCAGCCGCCTCTACATCATGGAAGACATGCCCCAAAAGCTGCTCGAGTTGCTGACCTCCATCACGAAGAGCAAGATCGGGATCCTGCTCATCCTCAACCTCTTCATGGTCATCATGGGCATGCTCATGGACGACGTGAGCGCCGTCATGCTCTGCACGCCGATCCTGCTCCCGATCGCCCAGGCCATCGGGGTCCACCCGATCCACTTCGCGGCGATCCTCGGCGTGAACCTGGGAATGGGCAACATCACGCCCCCCTGCGCCCCCGTCCTGTACCTGAGCGGACGCCTGAACGGCGCGGCGATCAGCGACACCCTGATGCCCACGATGACCCTGATCGCCTTCGGATGGGTACCCGTTTTGTTCCTGACGACCTATGTCCCGGAACTGTCCCTGTGGCTGCCTCGGCTGATCCTGGGCATCCGGTGACAAAAATACAACCAATCAAGGAGATGACCGAGATGAACCGAGTGGTAACGACCGACAAGGCTCCTGCGGCAGTAGGGGCATACAGCCAGGGTGTTTACGCCGGCCCCTTCCTTTTCCTGAGCGGGCAGATCGCCCTCGACCCCCAAACCGGCAAGATGGTCGGCGGGGGTGACCCCGCGGCCGAAACGGTCCAGGTGATGAAGAACATCCAGGGAGTCCTCGAAAGCCAGGGGATGACGATGGACAACATCGTCAAGGCCGTCATCTACGCCGCCAGCATCAAGGACTTCAAGGCCATCAACGACGTCTACAAGTCCTGCTTCCCGAACGGCTACTTCCCGGCCCGCTGCTTTGTCGAGGTCGGCGGCATGGCCCTCGACGCGAAGGTCGAGATCGACGTGATCGCAACAACGGAGAAATCCTGAACGGACAGGAGCGGCTCTCCTTGGAGACGCAAGCTGCGATCGGCATCCTACGAAAGCACACTTTCCTGACCCTGGGCTGTACCGACCCGGTCGCGATCGGGCTGGCGGTGGCCCATGCCTGCCGGATCGCCGAGGGGGAAATCCGCGGAATCAAGGTACGCCTCGACAGGAACATCTACAAGGACGCCGTTTCCGTGGGTATCCCGGGGACGCACAGCTCGGGAGTGCAACTGGCGGCAGCCCTCGCCGCGATCAAGGGGCACCCGGAATCGGGGCTGGAACTCTTCAGGGACGTCGAACCGGCGGATATCGGACTGGCCATGTCTTTTCTCGACACTCACGACATCCGTTTCGAAATTGATGAGGAAGCCGAGGGGATCCGCATTGCGGCTACGGTCACGACCGAAAAGGGGGTTTACGAAGCCCTGATCGAGGGAGCGCACAACCGCCTTGTCGAAAAGAGGGCAAACGGGCAAACCGTTTTCCGGGCTCAACAGGCATGCGACGAATCCGAGAGTGCCGACCTTGACGGCCTTGGCCAGCTCAGGAACCTGACCATGGAGCAAATCTTCGAACTGCTGAAGGGGTTGCCGGACCGGGATCTCTCTTTCCTGCTCGAAGGCGTCGCGCGGAACCTCGATGCCGCAAAAGCCGGCCTTGCAGGACCGGCCGGGATGGAATTGGGCAGATCGCTGGAAAAGCTGCGTGAGAACTCGCTCCTCCCGGATTCCCCGGTCAACCGGATCCGCATCCTGGCCGCGGCCGCGGCCGACGCCCGAATGGGAGGCTTGAAAACGCCCATCTTCGGGTGCTACGGAAGCGGGAATCACGGCATTACCTTTTTCATCACCGTTGGCGAGATGGGGCGGCACCTGGGCAGGAGCGACGCGGAAATCGCAAGGGCCCTGGCGCTGGGACTTCTCGTCATCGGGGTCATCAAGACCCGGACCGGGATCCTCACGCCCCACTGCGGCTGCGCTGTCGCCGCAGGCACCGGGGCCGCCGCCGCCATCGCCTGGCTGCTCGGGGGCGACGCGAAACAGGTTGAAAGCGCGGTCCAGTTGATGACCGCCAACCTCACCGGCATGCTTTGTGACGGGGCCAAGTACGGATGCGCCCTCAAGATCGCGACTTCCGCCGGAATTGCAATCGAGACGGCCTACCTGGCCCTGGGCGGAACGACCGTTCCCAGCGGGAACGGCATCGTGGGAAAGACCTTCCAGGAAACGATGGACAATCTGGAAACCGTTACCGGCAAAGGGATGAAAGACGTGGACCAAGCAGTACTCGATGTCCTGCTCGCGGGACAAAATTAAATCAAGGAGGAAACAGGAATGGCTTACGACGTGCTGTGGATTTCCCAGGAAGAGGTCGTTTCACTCGGCATCACCATGAAGGAGATCGTGGACGCGGTCGACGAAGGCTGGAAGCTGAAGGGGCAGAAGAAAGTCGAACTGCCTGCCAAGATCGGCGTCCACCCCCGCAAGGACTGCTTCATCCATGCCATGCCCAGCTGGGTCGGCGGCGACGTGGACTGCTGCGGCATCAAGTGGGCGGCCGGCTACCCCAGCAACCAGGCCAAGGGACTGCCCTACATCAACGGCGTCTGGTGCATGAACGACCCTGAAACGGGCATCATCAAGGCCGTCATGGACGCGAACTGGATGACCGCCACGCGCACCGGCGCGGCGTCCGGCGTCTGCGCGAAGTACCTGGCCGACCCGAAGAGCGAGGTCGTCTCCATCATCGGCCTGGGAGCCCAGGGACGTACCAACCTTTTGGCCTTCAAGGAAACCCTGCCCCAGATGAAGACCGTGAAGGTCTACGACATTTTCGAAAGCCAGGTCACCAAGTTCGTCAATGAGCTCGGCCCCCAGCTTCCCGGCGTCGAGTTCGTGGTCGGCAGGAATGTCGAGGAAGCCGTGAAGGACGCCGACGTCATCGCCACCTGTGCCCCGATCGTGGAAAAGCCCGAACGCTTCGTCCGCTCCTCCTGGCTGAAGAAGGACGTCCTGGCCATCGCGGTGGACTACGACTCCAGCTTCGACGCGGACATCATGAACAACGGCAACTGCTTCGTCTGCGACGACTGGAACCAGTACCTCTACACCCAGGCCCTCAACATCTACTTCCAGGCCGGCTACCCGAAGAAGGAAGAGATCTATGCCGACATGGGCGAGATCTGCGCGGGCGTCAGGCCCCCTGTCCTCCAGGGACGGCGCGGGGCGGTCCTCATGGGGATCGCGAGCCACGACATCATGACCGGCCGCCTGATCTACAGGAAAGCCATCGAGAAGAAAGTCGGAACCTGGGTCAAGCTTTAAAGCTTCCAGTTCGCGTGAAGAGCCCGGAATTGCTGCAATTCCGGGCTCTTTTTCCGGCAAGGAGGGTCAAGGCATGAACCTCACCGAAGAGGAACGGAGAATGCTGGACGGGCAATCGGGCCCCCTGAAGAGGAAAGCCCTGGAGTTCGTCGTCAGTTACGCGAATGTCCTTGGAGCCGAAAGCCTCTGCAGGGTTTCCAAGGCACACCTGTTTTGCGGAGCCCACCACTACCTCGAAGCCGTCCGTTCGGCGGACATGGACGAGGTCATGTCCGAAATGTGGTTTTGCTCGGGAGAAACGGTCCCCTTCGACTCCGTCGGCTGCTTCGCCCAGTCGGACTGCTCCCCCGTCGACCACCTGAACTGGCTGAAAATGGGATGCACCGAGGAAGAATTCCTCAAGAACGAACGCTACCTCGACAGGTGCCTCCGGGCCGGCGTCCACCTCGTCGGGAGCTGCGTTCCCTACATGACCGGCTTCATCCCCGTAAGAGGAGAACATTACGTCACAACGGAATCCCATGCCGTCCTGATGATGAACTCCCTTTGGGGAGCCTGCGCCAACGCCGACGGGATCGAAGCCGCTTTCTGCTCCGCCGTCTGTGCCCGCACTCCCCGCTGGGGGATGCATGTACCCGAAAGCCGGAAGGGAACCCACCTCTTCTATTTGACCTGCGAACCCGAAACCGTCGAAGACTGGGACCTGGTGGGCTATGCGGTGGGGCTTCGCCTTCCTCCCCACTCCGTCCCGATCCTCGCCGGGAACGTGGAAAACGCGGACATGGTCCGCCTGAAATCCTGCTTCGCGGCCATGGCCACGACGGCCGGCCCCGAGCTTTGCCACATCCTCGGCGTCACCCCGGAAGCCCCCACACTTGCCTCCTGCCTCTCGCCGTCCGGCCTCGAAGACAAGGTGGAAATCGGCCCGAAGCAGCTTCGGCAGGCCCGAGAGATCCTTTGTGACAGCCGACCGGGGAGAGTCGACTACATCAGCCTGGGCTGCCCGCATTATTCCATCGACCAGGTCGGCGAAGTCGCCTCATGGCTGAAGGGGAAAAGGGTCTTCCCGGGAACGACCCTCCACGTCTGGACCGCGCTGCCGATCAGGGCCGTGGCGGACCGATGCGGCTACACCCGGGCGATTGAGGAAGCCGGGGGGACACTGATGGTGGGAAGCTGTCCGCTCGTCAGCGAGAAATGGCCGTCCGGCACGACCGCCATGGCCTTCGACTCGGCCAAGCAGGCCCACTACATCAAGCCTTTGACCGATGCGAAGGTGTACTTCGGCAGCTCCGGCGAATGCCTGGAAGCTGCCGTTTCAGGCCGATGGGGCAGGTGAGGGGAATGGAAACGGTCGTCATCCGCGGAAGGGGAGCCGTCCCGGGGATCGCCACGGGACCCGCGATGGTCTGCAGGGAAACGATCCAGGGCTGGAGCGGCATCGACGAAACGACGGGCCAGGTGATCGAAAAAGGACATCCAGCGGAAGGACAGACAATACGCGGCGTGGTCCTCATCCTGTCCGGCGGGAAGGGTTCCAACGGGTGGTCCAGTCACTTCCACGCGGCAAGAATCAGGGGGATCTCGCCCTGCGCCCTCGTTTTCCCGAGAATCGACTCCAGGACCGGCGTGGCCGCGGTCGTGTGCGGGGTTCCCACGGTCGTCGACCTAGAGGAGGATCCGTTCAAGATCATCGAGAACGGAGACCAGGTCACCGTGGACGGAAACAGCGGAACCCTCACGATCTGCAAGGGACCGTTCCCGGCAAAGGGGGCCTGACCCGGTGAACCGCTCGAGGACAAGCGTGATGGAGCGCATGTACCGTTCGGACATGGCGCTGGTGGGAACCTTCTTCATCCTGATGTGGACCGTTCTGCTCTACGTGCTCCTCCAGGTCAACGGGATCGCACCCGACACGACGACCCGTACCCTTGCCACGGGCGCGGCCCTGCTGGTGGGGATCTTCGCCAGCGGAGCCCTCGCGGCCGTGGCGATCCACCTGAGGAAACGCAGGGAAGACCTTTACCGGGAAGATTGCGAAAACGCCGGGCTGTGAAGCGGAAAGGAAGACGGAAGATGCCGAGGCAAAAGGGAAAGAACCTTTTCATGGAAGTCTTCGACGTTCTCTTTATCATGCTCCTCTGCTTCGCCACGCTACTGTCGACGATGCTCATGAGGGGGAAGGTCCTCGTGGGTTCGGGAAGCGGGGGCGGCATGGCCTACACCTTCTCGGCCTGGACATTCCTCCTGACCTTTTTGGGGCTGGCGGCATACCTCTCCTACGTGATTCCCCAGTCGAACCGGGAGCTGGGAGAGATCGTGGAAAGCCTCTACGGGGAACCGCGGGAAAACCTGCCGCCGGAAGTGCCGCTCGAGCCCGCCGCTGCGGAGGCCTCAAAATGAACCTGTGGGAAGCCCTGAACTGGACCGCGTGGGGGCTTTCCGCCCTCCTGCTGGGGCTCATGGCCCTGGACTTCGTCCGCGTCGAACGGGAACGCGCCTCGAAGAAAGGGGAATAGGCCATGGCGGAAGAAAAACCTCACCTTTCAAAGGTCCTGGGCCCGGTTCACATCTGGGCCCTGGGCGTGGGGATCGTCCTCGTGGGGGAGTTCATGGGGTGGAACTTCACCGTCGCCAAGGGGGGAACCCTGGGGGCGATCATCGCCTGCTGGGTCATGGGACTCCTCTACACCTCCCTCGTCATGGTCAACACCGAGATGGGCTCCGTCATCCCGGAAGCCGGCGGACAGTACGCGATGGCCAAGTACTTCATGGGCCCGCTGGCGGCCTTCAACGTGGGACTCATGCTCGTCTTCGAGTACGTCATGCTGGAAGCAGCCGACGCCCTGGTGGTGGGCGAGATCCTGAAAACCCTGAGTCCGCACCTGGACAGCCTTCCCTTCATCATCCTCACCCTCGTGGGGCTCACCTGGCTGAACTACCGCGGGGTTTACGCCACCCTCACCTTCAACTTCGTCATCACCGCCATCGCCTACCTGACGATCTTCGTCCTGCTCTTCTCGACGAAGTTCTTCATCCCGGGTTCAAGCCTGCTGAAGCTGGCCGAATTCACCGATGGGCTTCCCTACGGCTGGATCGGCATCGTGGGAGCCTTCCAGTTCGGCGTGTGGTTCTACCTCGGCATCGAGGGGACCGCCCTGGCGGCGGAAGAATGCCGAAGCACGGGCCGGTCTCTCCCGGTGGGGGCCCTGACCGGGATGGTGACGCTCCTCATCGGGGCCACCATCACCTGGTTCGTGTGCTCTGGCCTGGTCCATTCGAAAGAACTGGGAGCCTCCGTCTACCCCCTCTTCGATGCGGCCCTGGCCACGCGGATGCCCGCGGTGATCGTCCTGCTTTTCATCGGCACCATTCTTTCCTGCATGGCGAGCGCCAACGGGTGCATCACGGATGCCTCGCGGGCCTGGTTCGCCATGACCCGGGACACGCTCATCCCGGAATACTTCGCCGCCGTTCACCCGAAGTACCGGACTCCCTACCGGGCGATCCTGTTCCTGCTGCCCATCGCCCTGGCCTTCGGTTTCACGGGCCTGCTGGACCAGGTCATCACCTTCTCGATCCTGTCGGCCCTTCTCGTGTACCTCTTCACCGCGGTCATGATGTTCAGGTTCCGGAGGATGTACCCCCTGGGGAGCATCGAGCGGGGCTACCTCTCCCCGTGGCACCCATGGACCGCCATGCTGCTGCTGGTCCTGACCCTGGCCACCCTCTTGGGCATGTACTTCGGCTACTGGCTGAACATGCTGGCGGGCTTCGCCTTCTACATCCTGGCGTCGCTCTGGTTCGCCCTGCACCGCTACCGCTTCGTGGACCGGGAGAAGCTCATCTCCGAAGGAGCTTCCCGGTGGCCCCGGCCCATCGGGTACTAGGCCCATGAGGCTGCCGCGGTGGGCGATCCTCCTGGCTGCGTTCCTGGTTCCCGGTTCGGGGCACGTCCTGCTGGGAAGGCCCACCCGGGGCCTGGTGATGCTATTCTGGATGGTGATCTTCGGATACGTGACCTTCCGACTGGCGCCGCCGCAAACGGCCTTCATCGCGAGGATCGGCGGCGGGATCGCCGTCTGGGCCCTTTCCGTGGTCGATGCCGCGCATATCACGGCGCTTAGAGGGACGAAGAAAGAAGGAGGCCAAAAGACATGGGCAAGGTGATCGCCATACTTGGCGGAGGCAACGCAGGACAGGCTTCCGCAGCGGAATTGACCCTCCTGGGGCACGAGTGCCGCCTCTACCAGGACCCCCGGTTTGCGGAAGAACTGCGGCTTGTCCTGGAAACGGGGAAAATCCGTCTCGAGGCGGATCCCAAGGGGGGCTGCAGGGCAACAGGCCTTGCCGCGATATCGAAGGTGACCTGTGACATGGCAGAAACGGTCAGGGGAGCGGAAATCATCCTGTGCCACCTTCCCGCCTTCGCTCACGCAGACGTCGCCGAACAGCTCGCGGATCTCGTGGAGGACGGGCAGGTCATCGTCCTGCTGCCGGGAACCATGGGGACACTGGTCTTCGTCGAGACCTTCAAAAGGAAGGGCGTCGGAGCGGATGTCCTGATCGCGGAAACCAACACGAATTCTTACGACACGAGGGTCCTCGGGCCCGGACAGGCCTACGTCTACAAGATGAACGACCCTCTCCAGATCGGCGTTTTCCCGTCCAGCCGGACCGCCGAGGCGTTGGAGAAACTGGACGGAGTGTATGCCTTTGTCCCCGTGTCCGACATCCTGGAGGCCGCTTTCCACAGCCACAACCCGGTGATCCATACCCCCGCCTGCATCATGAGCGTGAGCCGCATCGAGAGGTCCAGGGGGGATTTCTACCTTTACGAGGAAGCCTTCACCCAGACCGTCTGCAGGGTCACCAAGATGCTGGACGAGGAACGAATGGCCGTTGCCCGAGCCTTCGGCTACGCCCCCCTCACCCTCGAACAGCTTCTCTCGGGACTCGAACAACCCGGGGACCTTTTCAAGGAAACCAACGGGAATCCCGGCCTCTGCTTCATCCGGGGGCCGGAGAGCGTGAAAAGCCGCTATTTCACCGAGGACGGACTGAACGGCCTTGTCCCCTGGTCCCAGCTTGCCCGGGCCGCCGGCATCCCCGTACCGCTGATGGAAGCCTTTGCAACGATCGAGGGGGCCGTCATCGAGCGGGACATGTGGGGGGAGGGCCGAACCCTGAAGACGCTCGGACTGGAAGGGATGAACGTGGCCGAGATCCGCAGGTACCTGAGGGAAGGAAAGAAAACGGGGGCTTGAATCCCCTGGAATACGAACGGAGCGGGCCAAGCCCGGCATGAAATCGGAAAGGCCCCGGCTTTTACGCCGGGGCCTAAACCGTTGGTTTTTGCGGCCCCCTTCATTCGACCGCCTTCGACACCTCCAGCAGTTCCCCCATCCGGTCGCGGGGGGCGACGTGAATGTCCTGCCGGGACCCAACGATCTGCCTGTGTGTTTCCACCGCCGTGTCCGGGGTGTTGTTTTCCCCCGACAGGTGAGAGAGGCAGACCCAGGAGAACACCCTGCCCGAGTCCACCACCAGCCCGGCGGACTCCTCGTTGGAGATGTGCCCTCCCGGCCCCGTGATCCGTTTTTTGAGGAATGCGGGGTATTTCCCGCACCGCAGCATGCCGGGGTCGTAGTTGCTCTCCAGGAACACCGCGTCCAGGGACCGGACGACCGTTCCCAGCCCGTCGAACACGTGCCCCAGGTCCGTGAGGATCCCCAGGCGCAGGCCGCCGTCCTCGATCACGAAAACGCTTCCTTCGACCGAATCGTGGGGAGTGGGCACCGTCTCGACCCGGACGGACCCGAAATCCAGGCGGTCGCCCGGAGAAAACCGGCACACGGAGGCGAGGCCCGCGCCGAGCCCCCTGCAGGCCAGGGCCTCCTCCGTCGCCGCCGTGAGGTAGACCGGGATGCCGTAACGGCTGCTAATCCCCCCAACCGAAAGGGAATGGTCGGTATGCTCGTGGGTCAGCAGCAGGGCATCGATATCCGACAGCGTTCGGCCGACCAGGGCCAGCCTTCGGGCCGTTTCTCTCACGCTGAGCCCCGCGTCGACGAGGAAACGGGCCCCCGAGGTCTCCACATAGATGCAGTTGCCCTTGCTCCCCGACTGCAGGGATATCGCCCTCAAAGCGGAAGCCTCCTCTTCATCACGGAACCCGGTCCGCTCGCCAATCGGCCCCGCGGTCCAGCACCCACCCAAATTACCACGACATCACTCGTTCATGGCCCCTATAATGGGGCAGGAACAAGTACCTGGATAGACCGGGGGGGAAAACGATGAAACGCGAAAACGGGTGTCTTTTCTGCAACGTCGGCGAAGAACGGCTCATCGCCGAGAACGAGCTTGCCTTCGCCATACGGGACGGGTTCCCCGTGACAGAACTGCACTCCCTCATCATCCCCCGGCGGCACGTTAGCGACTATTTCGAACTCACGAAAGAAGAACTTCTCGCCTGCAACGAACTCTTGCGGATCGTGAAAGAGGAGATCCTCGCCAGGGACACCTCCGTGAAGGGCTTCAACGTCGGGGCGAACTCGGGACTCGTTGCCGGGCAGAGCATCTTCCATTGCCACATCCACCTGATCCCAAGGCGGGAAGGCGACGTTCCCAATCCCACGGGCGGGATCCGTCACCTCATTCCCGGAAAGGGAGCGTACTGAGGGAAACCTACTCAGAACCGGCGGTCCGACTCATCCTCGAAAACTAGGCCCTTATTATCCTGGCGGATAATAAGGGCCTCTCCGCACCAGCCTTATTATAAAAAATGCCCTTTTATGATAATATGACTCCGGGTTAGACCCTCTTATTATCAGGAGGAATAATATGAAAGACAGCCCGGTGTCCCGTTCCGGAAGAATCATCCGGCAACCGCAAGGCTACCGCGCCTTCATCCCCGAACCTCTTCCGCCAAAGCCCCCGATAAGGATGGACGACGAAATGCTCGACCTCCTGTCGAAGGCGGATCGCGCCCTGGGGCGCCTGGACGGCTCGATCGAAACGATCCCCAACCCGGATCTTTTTGTTTTCATGTACGTCAGGAAGGAAGCCGTCCTTTCCAGCCAAATCGAGGGAACGCAGGCGTCTCTCGAGGATCTCCTTGTTTACGAAGCCAAGGCAAAGGAAACCCAGGCTCCTGTCGACATCAAGGAAGTCTCCAACTACGTGGAAGCCATGAAATACGGCTTGAACAGGCTGGAGACCCTGCCCGTGTCGCTGAAACTGATCCGTGAGATTCACGAAAAACTCCTGACGGGTGTGCGCGGAGGAAACCGGGCTCCCGGAGAATTCCGGACCAGCCAGAACTGGGTAGGGCCTGCCGGATGCAACCTGGAAACAGCCACACACGTTCCACCACCCCCACACGAAATGATGAAAGCCATGGGCGACCTGGAGGGCTTTATCCATTCCAAGGCCCCTATGCCGATCCTCATCAAGGTCGCGCTCATCCATGCGCAGTTCGAAACCGTGCACCCGTTCCTGGACGGGAACGGCCGTGTCGGACGACTCCTGATCACTTTCCTTCTCTGCGAGGAGGGCATCCTGAAGCAGCCTCTCCTTTACCTGTCCATTTTCTTCAAGAAGAACCGGCAGGAATACTACGATCGCCTACAGGCAACACGGAGCACCGGCGATTGGGAAAATTGGGTGAAATTCTTCCTGAGAGGAGTCTACGAAGTCTCGCAAGAGGCCACATCCACGGCAAGGCGTATTCTCCAGCTACGGGAAGAGCACCGCGGCATCATTCTCAAGCAGGCCAAGCTGAATTCCGCCAAGACGCTGCTCCTGCTTGAAGGGCTCTTCAGGAAACCGTTTATGACCATTCCTGAGATGGCTTCGCTTATGGATCTTGGCTATCCCACCGCAAACAAGATTGCGGGGGATCTTGTAAAGACCGGGACCCTGAAGGAGGTTACCGGGTACAAGAGAAACCGGGTTTTCGAATATGCCCCCTACACGGCCCTTTTCAAAGAGGAATAATCTACACGATTCCCAGGATCCAACCCTCGAAGGCGGCACGAAACTTCTCCAGCTCGCTTAAGGGAGGCTCCAGGAATCCCTCGAGCTTGCCTTCCGAATCGGCCTGTTTCATCCAGGCGCTGACCGAATAGGCGTCGTGCTGGTCCTGGGTCCGGTTTTCCATCGGAAACTGTTTGCTCCATAAAGACGGGTAGACCTCTGCGATGACGGATTTCCCGGGTTCGACTTCCCAGCCGTCGAAGGGCCAGAAGTGGACCCGGTTCCCGAGTTGGTGGCGGAGGAAGCGCAGCCAGGGGATCCCCGCGTGCGTCGACTTGGCCACCGACCCAGGAACGTCGAAATGGAAAACCGACTTTACGGCACCAGCCCGAAGTTCCGTAAGGCGCTTCCAGCGGGAATTCCCCTCACGAAGAGCCCCCTTGCCCACCAGCCCTTCCCTCACGAAATCCACGTACACGTTACCCTCGCCCGTCGGCCAGTGGGCACAGAAATCCTCCAGGAAAACAGGCCAATTTAGAGGCAGGCGGTATCTTTCGAAATACGCCTGGGGGAAAGAGAACCCGTGGTCGATCCCGACGATCGCTGGACTTTTGCCTACCAGGGTTTCCGCAAGCCACTCCGCGATTCCTTTTCGCGTCCAGTACTTGCGCGGGCTCGGAGGGGGCAGCACTTCCACCGGATCGCAACCGCGCGCCGCTTCGTAAACCCGCAGCGCCTTAAGGCTGGAAGCCGAAACTTCCGCGCCTGAATAATCAATGCCGATATAGCGCTGGAACAGGGGTTTTCTATCCGTGGTCATTCCGGAGAATCCTCCCGCATAAAGGGCGTCATTCCATCACGATCCGGTTGCGGCCGGGCATGTAGGCCAGTCGGCGGACCCCCTGCATGACCTCGTTGCCCAGGATCCCGTCGGCCCCCGCCATGCCCAGGCTCAGGCCCAGCATCGCCGGGAGGGTGCCCGTCACCAGGGAGAAGGCCCTGGACAGGAGCCTCACCTCCAGGCGGAAGGTGTCCGGGGAAAACCGGCCGAAGCCGGGGTAGAAGTCCTCGTCCGTGCCGATCTTCGGGAACCCGGCCAACACGTCCTCCTCCTGGAAGTAGGAGATCCGGGCCCCCGTGTCGAAGAAGAAGCCGTACGCCTGTCCCCCGACGGTCACCTCCACCAGGGGGACCCCCATGACCGGCCTGAACGGGACGGCCTCCCCCTCCACGGGAAGCGGCGTATCGAAAGCCGCCAGCCTGCCGCGCTCGAAGTCGAACAGCAGGTCCCCGTCGTTGAGCACGTCCGTGCCGAGAAGGCCGTGGACCTCCGTGCCGATGAAACCGGACAGCTGCCCGGGCGTGAGCCCCATGAGGTTTCCCGGCAGCCGCCACTCCCGGCCGCGGAAGTCCAGGTCCGGGGAAGCCGCCATGCTCATGGGCGAGCCCGTGTCCAAAACGAACTTCTTCCCCCCGATTTCGGCGAAAAGGTGCCCCAACTCGAAGCTGAGCCCGTACTCGTGCACCGGCAAGAAGACTCCTCCCTCAGTTGCCGTCGCTCACGCCCCATGCGTAGCCGGACATGGCGATCGACGCCACCAGGTCCGCCGTCAAAATTTCGTTCTGCCTGGAAAACCCTGCGACTTTTTTGGCGGCTTTCCGGAACTCCTCGGCCCCCGCTTTCGTGTGCGCGTGGAACACCAGCAGGTTCGTGCCGGCCATGGCGGCGGCAACGATCTGCAACAGGGCCATCAGTTCGCGGTTTCCCCCGAAGGCGCCGCATCCCCAGAAACCGGTGTGGACGGCCACCGGGGCCCCCGCTCCTTTCAGCCGCTCCGTCTCCAGGCGCGCCGCGGAAAAGCCGCTGAAGGCCGTCTCCAGGATGTGCCGGACCTCTTCGCCCGTGTAGTTTCCGTATCCTCCCGCGGGGGCCGCGATGGCGACCAGGTTCGTCACCGTCGGCGGGTCGATGGGCACCGTCGCCGCGCGGATCGCCTTTTCGTTTGCCCGCGCGAAGGCGTTGCCGTAAAGCCCCGCCGGGCGACCCTCGGCCGGGTTCGGCTCCGTCTTCACCCGAACTCGCCTCTGGACGCCCGCCACCAGCACGGGGGTGGGATGCCCCGCCTCGACCGTCAGGAGCTTAGAGCCCCGCGCCTTCAGGGCCTCCTTCAGGGAACCGAGGACCGGGTGCTCCGCCACCTGCATCTCGTCCTGGGCGAAGAGCGAACCGCTGCAGGCCACGAATAGGTGCGGGTCCGCAAAGTTGACGTGCCACTCCAGCCCCGCCTCGAAACCGGGGACGGGCTCGTAGTCGTAGAGGTCCACCCGCAGGTCCAGGCACCCGCCGATGCTCGAGAGGTCCACCGTTTCCGGTAGGGGAAAGACCGGCCAGCGGGAATAGGCAACCGTCCCCGAGTGGACACAGCCCTCGGGGCAGGCGATGGAATGGACCAGCCGCTTGTTGGGGTGGTGCAGGACGGGCGGGAAAGACGAGGCCAGTTCCCGGGCAGAGACCGTGAGGCGATCTAGAGGTTCGGGTGTGGGCATGGGGATCCCTCCGGCTTCGTTGGATCGGGGAGGTCGCTAGCGAGCCAGGAAGAAGGAAACTGCCGCAAGGAGCAGGGCCCCGGCTCCCAGGAAAAGCGCGATCTTTATGTTCCCGGCGTTCTTGGATATTTCTTGGGCCTGGTTTTTGATTTGATCATCGTGTCTTTCAAGGATTTCCGATAATTCGGAGACGGCATTACCGTATCTCTCGTTCTGCGTAAGGATCTTCTGTCCTAGGTCCGTCGAGAGCGCCTCCAGTCGTTCTTCGAGCCGACTAACCCTCGTTAACGAGGCACACTTTCCCAACTCTTTCCTGGTCAGTTCCCTCGACTCCTCCAGTTCCTGTTTCAGGCCCTCCAGCATCCTTGCCGCCTGGTCATGCCGGTCGGCGAGACCTTCCAACCGATCCTTCACGGGCCTGATTTCCTGCATCGTCTTGTTTTTTATCTCGTGGATCTCGGAAGTCATCTGATGAATCTTATCTATCTTTGGAGAGGCTTCCCTCAGCTTCCCCATGATTTCGCAGGCGGATTGAATCGTCCTTTCGACCTCGGCGAAACGCTGGTCCAGTTCTTCGAGTTCCCGGTCAGGCTTGGGCATTTTACCTCTCCCTTTCTGTTGAAAAATCGTTTCCTAGTCCAGAAAATCTTTCAATCCGCTAGCGCGGCTCGGGCGACGCAGTTTGCGGAGGGCTTTCGCCTCGATCTGCCGGATCCTTTCACGAGTCACCCCGTAATGTTTCCCGATGGCTTCCAACGTATACGCATGTCCATCTTCGAAGCCAAACCTCAGGTGCAGAATGTCTCTCTCCCGGTCCGTCAACTCGTTCAGCATTTCCTCTAACTGCTCCCGAAGGATCTGCCTAATAGCCGCCTCCTCGGGGTTGGGTAAGTCCTTGTCCTCAAGGAAATCCCCGAGTTGGCTGTCTTCCTCTTCCCCGATCGGCGTCTCGAGCGATACGGGCTCCTGGGCTATCTTCTGGATCTCTTCCACCTTCTGGGAGGTGATCTCCATCTCTCTCGCGATCTCGTAAACTCGCGGCTCTCTCCCGAACCTCTGAACCAGTTGCCTCGACACGCGGATAAGCTTGTTGATCGTTTCCACCATGTGGACGGGGATCCGGATCGTCCTGGCCTGGTCGGCTATCGCCAGCGTTATGGCCTGGCGTATCCACCAGGTGGCGTAGGTGCTGAACGGATAACTCTTGCGATAGTCAAATTTCTCAACGGCCCGGATCAGCCCGAGGTTGCCCTCCTGGATCAGGTCCAGGAAAAGCATCCCTCGCCCGATATATTTCTTGGCGATGCTCACGACGAGGCGCAAGTTGGCCTCAACCAGCTTTGCCTTGGCCTCGGCCTCTTCCGCTTCGACGCGCTTGGCAAGCTCGACTTCCTCCTCCGGGGTCAGGAGGGGGATCTTGCCGATTTCACGAAGGTACATCCTGACAGGGTCGGAGAGAGGAAGATCCTTCAGGTCCCCCGAATCCTCCGCCGCAGAGACTGTCGTCGGAGCCGGGGCCGTTTCCTCGGGCGCCTCCTCCTTGGCCTTCGTTTCCTCCATGACGTCGATGCCGAGTTTCATCAGGTTGAAATAGAGGTTGTCCAAAGTCTCCGCGTTAAGGTACTCGGAAGGGAGGTGTTTTTCAATATCCTCGTAGGTGACGAACCCCTTTTCCCTTCCCTCGCGTAGCAAATCCCGCACCTTTTCAACGTATTTAGACATCTCCTCCCCTGCTGTTTCAAGCGCTGCTTCCGTGACGTGTTCAGGGGTTCCCGCAGGGAGGGACGGTATTCCAGGAAGCACCTTCCCGGGTCTGGAGTTCGCACGATCCAGCCCTTGTAGCACCTTTTCAGGGCTTTCCTTTTCCGGGACTGCAGACCATGCCGGCAAAACCTCGGTTGCGGTCCTGGCGGCTCTTTCCAGAGAGGAGGAAAGGGTTTCCATGGACTGGAGACGGACCTGGAGCTTGAGCTTCCGTGCCGTGAGGTTATCCTGTCCGAAAAGCCTAGACGCTTCGCCATAGAGGAACCGGTAGTCCTTTTCCCAGGGAGAGCCTTTGCGCCTGAGCCATTCGAAGGCCTGTTCGGGGAAATGGGGAGCTGCGGCCTCGTAGAAAGCCCTTAGGATCTCGTCTCCCTGTTTTTGGTTGAGGGCTTCCCCGAAACCGTCGCTCCAGTGCCGAAGAGTCTCTTTTTCTCCTGAAGCCAGCAAGAGGCTGGCTCTTCCCGCCAGGTAATAGGCCGGTAGCGAGGTCGCCGTCTGTTCCAGGTGGGACGAGACCCGCCCCCACAACCTCACAAGGCTTTTTTCCTTCTCGAACCGTTCAAAAAGACGGTCAAGGCTTTCCCGGGAAAACGGGGAGACAAGCGCCTCCTCCAGTTGACTGTCGAGTTCCTGCTGCCTCTGACGCCTGAGGTTTTCTTCCCTTTCGCGAAGCGGGGGCAGCTCGAACCTGAAGGTGGGTGTGCAGACGTCGCAGCGCCCGCAACGGTAATCGTCCGGCAGCTGTTCCATATCCAGCATGTTCAGGAGCATGACCCTCCGGCAGACCTTTCTGCCGGTTCCCTTCATGGCCTTGCCTTTGGCATATTCGTACTCGTTCATAAGCATCTGGAAGCGCATCCGCGGAATCGTCTGGTAGACCCGCCGAACCAGCAACCGGAGACAGACCCGCAACAATTCCCTGCCGTGATCGGCGCCTCCGCCCTGTTTTGCCGCCTCTTTTCGAGCATAGGCCCTGACCGATTCCAGGACGCTGTCGCTCAAATCCGTTTTTTTGAGAAATTTTTCCAGGCCTTTGAAAAGGTTCGTTTCGGAAGGGGACGAAAAACCCTGGATGACCCAACGGTGCCGGTTCCCATCAAGGTACTCCAGGCCGTAACCCTGCACGAGGTTCAACGTCTGGAGGCGGAACAAGGCGAGTTCGACCTCTTTCAGATCCTGGTCGCTCCTTCCGTCAAGGCTTCTTTGCCCGGCTAGCGCATCGAAGACCCGGATGCCCCTGTCGACTTCCTTCTCCTCACCCGGGAAGGAATCCAGAAGGAACTTCGCCTGTTTGCCGAAATCGCACATGAACGGCCTTCCGAAACCGCACCTCCATCTCTCGCTGCACGCCGGTCTCGGTATCCCCTCCCGGTTTTTATCCATCTGTCGGTATAGGCTTTCAAAGCACTCCCGTTTTGGGGGGTCGTAAACGAGGCTGACATGGGCGATCTGCCCGTCCCTTCCCGCCCGCCCGGCTTCCTGGTAGTAACCCAGGATTCCGCTGGAAAAACCGTTATGAATGACATAGCGGATATTCCGCTTGTCGATTCCCATTCCGTAGCCCTTCGTCGCCACGAGCAGGGGAAACCGGTTGTTCTTGAAAGCCTCCTGGGCCTGGCGGACTTCCTTGTCCCACAGGGCCTTGGATTCTGCGTCAGGGGCTTCAGGGTAACTGCTCCGGCCGCAATCCAGGCATAGCATCTCTCCCTTTCGCCTTCCTGAAGGACGGAGCCTGCGGGAGCCGCAATCCTTGTAAGGGCACCTCATGGCTTCAGTTGATGCATGGACGCGGACCATCCCGCCTTCCAGGCCAAGGCAATCCTTCAATTCGCCGGCCACCTGGTGGACTCCGTCCATGAATGTCGTTCCGCCGGCAGGTGAGGCATAGAGGGAGAAAACGACCCCTGAGTTTTCGAAGTTTCCCTTTTCATCGGCCTTGAACAAATCCTCCCGCTCCATCTTCAAGGCGATCGGGAGGCGGTTTTTAATCAGCGATTTGCCAAGATGCACCTTCGAGAAGGGCTCCCCGGCATCCGTTTCGAGGCAGGAAAAGGTGAGGTTGGGCCTGTCCAGGCTCTTCGATCGCAGAATCCCATCCTCCTCGATTCCCAGCACTTCCCTGATATCATCGAGCACCTCTCCCGGAGCCGTCGCCGTCAGAGCGACGACGGGTATTTCCTCCCCGCCCTGCGCCCCCTCGATCCTCCTTCGGAACCGCACGATCTGCAGGTAGCAGGGACGGAAGTCGTGCCCCCACTCGGAAATGCAATGGGCCTCATCCACGGCGATGAGCTTGATTCGCACCTTTCTGGAAAACTCTTCGAACTCCCCCAGGAACCTGAGTATCCTCAAGCGTTCGGGGGCCACGTAAAGCAGCCGGGTCCTTCGGGGATCCACCGCGTCCAGCGACCGCCGGATCTTCACGTCCTGGTCGTCGGCCGAGAATATGGCCTCCACGCAGCGAACCCCAAGACACGACAAGCCGAAAAGCTGGTCCCGGATCAGGGACCGCAAGGGTGAAATGACGATCGTCAAGCCCGGAACAAGGATCGAAAAAAGCTGGAAAACCAGAGATTTCCCGTAGCCTGTGGGCATGACGCCCACCAGGGATTCTCCCCTCTGCAGGCGGACTAGGATATCCGCCTGTTCTTCTTTCAGTTCGAAAACCTTGAAAAACCGGCGGGCCAGGCGGTCGAGGGCCTCCCGGTCATACAAGGGCCTTCTCGATGCGGGCAAACACTCCCAGCCGTTGCCTTCGGATTCGATCCTTTCCCTGACCTGGCCTGCCCATTCCGAGATTTCACCGGCACCCAAGAGGGTAAGGTCCCCCCGTTCGAACTGCACCGCAGATTCGGAGACGAAAACGGTGCCGCCCCCGCCAGGGAGTTCGTCGTGGAGATGGAAAGAGAAATACCCCTCGCACCCGTCAAGGCGATTGTCCTGGTTACCGAGGCGTGCGGAAAGGAACTCTTCCAGCATCTGCCTGGCCCTGGGCGGGGCCTTGACGAGGTGAATCTCGAAAGACGGCACTTCCGTGGGAATTTTCCAGGCCTTAAGAGCCTCGATGAAAACCGGCAAGGTATCCAGGATGGCGATCTCCAACAGGGGATATTCGGGAGAGTAATCACAAAGGGTGATCGGGTGCTTTTCCCGGCTAGCGTTTTCAGAAAAGTCGTCTTGCAGAATCCCCAGGATGCAGAGTTGGTAAATGTTGAATCGGGAAGCAACGGTTTTCCACTTGGTGAGAGCGTCGTAAGTTTCCTGGAAGATGGGGTTCTTGACCTCCTGGGAGGACCTGGGGTTCCAGCTTTCCGGGAGGGTCAGTTCCCGGCCGTTTGCGAGCTGCTCAGTCCTCCAGCGAACCTCCGTGGAATCCGGATCCTCTCTTTCCATCCATTTTAGGAAGAGTGACCGAACCTGAACGGGAAGCATCCCGAGCGGTTCTTCCTCAGTCTCGCCGATTACATCCATGCCGAGGAGTGATGAGACATGAGCCCAGAAAAGGCTTTCCAACGCCGGGGAAGCGTTTCGGCTCTCCTTCATGACCTTTTCCGTCATCTCTTCTCCCTCCGAAAGGTCGGCCAGTCCAAGCTAACGTTACTTAACGATCCGTATTTCGAGGGCTTTCCAGCCTAACTCCTCTTTTTTCTTGTTCCATGTCTTGATCGCCTTTCCTGAGCAAAGCTGACCTTCTACAACCTGGCCGAGAGACCTGTAGGCTTCCTCTGGAACAAAAATCTGGTTCCCTTTTCGATCCTGGACAAAGGCAAAAGGCCTGTTTGGCGGGATCTGCAGCTCCCCCGCAAAAGACTCGAAAAAACCGGGGATTACCTTTTGTTCGACCGGTTTGATTTCTTCAGCGTAGGCCCCCTCTTCCATTTTGATGAGCCACATCGTTCCCGGGGCCGCTCCCCGTATCGCCGGGAACTGCTTGTATTTGAGAGGGGTTCCTTCCCGCGGAGCAAAGGCGACAAAAGCGAGGGATTTTTCCAAATTGTGGTTTTCGAGGACACCGATTTTCTCGACGAAAGTCTTCGGATCAAGCTCCTGCAGTATCTTGAAGGCGTCGCTCCGAAGGTCCCTGGCAATTCTGCCAGTGTCCAGGTCCTTGAATTTCCGGTACCAGTCGGTTTTCAGACAGTCTTTTTCGGGAGCCTTGTTCAGGGTGTACCCGTTCTTTTCCAAAATCGTACAGATCGCCTTGCATTGCGGGGCCGCCTCTTCGTACCGTTTTAGACGGACCAGGATATTGACCAGCTCGCGCCTGATCCCGAGCGTCATCAACTCTTTCTTTCCCTTATCGAGTTCAAGCGCGTAAAACAGGCATAGAAGCGCCTTTTCGGGATCTTCTCCAACAAAAGTTCTGCCCAGGGCTGCCCATGCCCAACCTTCGCCCTTCTTTTCCCTCAAGACGGGGGCAAGGCATTTCCGGGCGACAGCGTTATCCCCCTTTTTCGCCAGGACCTGGCCAGTATGGTAAAGAAGCCAGATGTCATCGGGGTATTTCTCAAGCCCGTGTTTCAAAGTTTGCTCCGCCCAAGATCGGATTTCCGCTGAAATCGTATGATCTTCATGGTCGAGTTCTTTAGCGACTGCCAGATAATACTTGGATTCGAGGCTTGGATACTTCTTGCCCTGCCAAAACTGTGGTTCACGGTCTTCGTCACGGAAAAGCCCCTCTCCCCACCACCTGGCAAAAGACAGGAACTCCGACCAGCCGGAAGAGAGCTTGAGCACCTGGTTCAGGATGTTCGAATGAAGCATTCCTGGCTTTTCCACACGATCCAGCTTGGCGTATTGCCGTAAAAGGACTGTCAGCCTGCGGGAATCCTCCCCCTTCAGCTGTTCATTCTCTTTAGCAAACTCCGCCAACCCTTTTAGTTGCTCGTAAAGAACCCACCCATAGGCCGTCTGGATCTTAGGATCTTTAGGATTTTCTTTTATCGCCTTTTCTGCTAGCTTGAACGCTTCGTCCAGTTTCCCGGCCTTCCTGAGTTCGGTTATGAGCCTATGGTCAATCATCCTCACGCCACCCTTCAAGAAGGGATTGGATTCGGGCCTTGAACGCGTCGCGCCTGCCTCCTGGCGGAATCTCCTGAACCTCAGTCCATCTTTCTTTGCTGTCATATAGGAAATCCAGGGTGTGTTCGTTATCCCTTTCCTCGAAAAAAACTCTCAACCGGAAAGGCTTCGTTTCAATGGCGACGACCCGTATCCCCTCTTTTTGGGTCGACCTAGTCAGCTTATCCAAGAATTCCTTCAGGAACGGCTGCAGTGTTTCCACCGCGACAGTCGGCCGTTCTTCAATGATGTTCTTAATACCCGCCATCACTTCATCGAAAAGAAACGTCGCGCCGATAGTTTTACTTAACTCCGAGATCCCGGATATTTGACCGTTTTTTCGATAGGTCACATCGAAATCAAGAAAAGCTCCTTCCCTTTGAAGGCCAAACCTTTCTCTATACTGCAAGTGTTTCAGTTCTGAGATTTCCAC
Organism: uncultured Synergistaceae bacterium; assembly: GCA_964521575.1. Taxonomy (GTDB): domain Bacteria; phylum Synergistota; class Synergistia; order Synergistales; family 79-D21; genus 79-D21. The sequence continues at coordinate 33,600 of CAZFSR010000011.1, read as the reverse complement.
TCCGCAGTCATCGCAAACACCCTTTATCTTTCGGAATAATTCCCAAAGAAAATCCGGCTGGTCCGCAAAACGGAATCTTTCCCAGCTCTCTTTTTCGGGCGAAGCCATGTTGCTGTTTTCTCTTTCTATGAAAACGGGTCCCGGTTTTACGATCAATCCCGAACAACCTTCACTCGTTTCGTCCCTCTTCAACAGGCCGTCGATACTCGAAAAGGAAGGCGCATCGATCACCATCAATGTCTTTTTTGCTCGCGTGATCGCTGTGTAGGTCCACCTGAAGAAATCGAGGTTTTGGGAAGGGTGGCCGGACTCAAAATTGACGATCACCCTCGCCCACTCTCCCCCCTGGGACTTGTGACAGGTCATTGCATAACCGTATTTGACCTGCAGGGCATTGAAAAACGGGTCCTCGGCCAATCCCAGGAGGAACTCTTTCGAATTCCGCTTGAGATCCTTGTGTCGGGAAGAAAAATCCACAAGCAAGGCCCGCTGTTCGACAGCGGATAGAATTCTCTCCGGCGAATCCAAAAGGTTCTCCAATACCAGGACACGGTGTTCAACCGCATCTTTGGCAGTATCCGTGGCCGGGAAGGCGATACGGACATTCCGAAACCTCAGGCGGACAGGGTCGGGCATATTTTTAAGACGGATGTCATGGGGAATTGTCGGAGAGTCTACGGAAAGGACCCGGACGATGTCGCCGTTGCAAAGACCGGTCCTGTGATCGTTCCTGTTGACCAGGAGGATGTCCCCCGGCTGTATTTCCGAACTTCCACTTTTCCAGAGGCGTTCCCGGATCGCCTCGTTGAAATGAAGGGCTTTTGCGTTTGAATGGGTGATCAAGACCGAATTCCCGGTCGATCGCCTAAAATCCTCCTCGAGCAGGTCCAAAGCGTCAAGGCCCGTGATCTCCTCGACCTCCCCGCTGACCTTTTCAAGCCCGAATTCGAGGCATCGCCCGGAAATGACGGACTCCCTGACTCGGTGAGCGTTTCGAAGGATGGCACCACCCTGCTTCTGCCGCATCACTTGGGTTAGCTCGAAGACTTCCGATGCAAGCCCATGGGTTTCCTTCAGATACTCCCCGGAAAGCGCCGGTGAATCCGTTCCCCCAACCGGCGGAAGCTGGGCCGGATCCCCAATGAACACAACCTTCGCCTTAGAAGAACTCTTTCCGCAAGGCCCGATCCTGGCGAAATCCAGGAGGTCTTTCAACAACCTTCCGGAACCGAACTGGAGAAATTCATTCTCGCTTCCCTTGTCCCCGACCATCGACGCTTCGTCCACGATGATCACGATATCCCCATAATCTTCGTCGCGGAGCTTGAAGCTGATTTTCAAGCCTTCCTTGGCTTCCAGGCTTTTTCGCTCGTCTATTATCTCCATCCTGTCGTAGGCATAGATCGCGGAATGGATCGTGGAAGCGCTTCGTCCTGTGGCTTCCTGCAACACCCGGCTTGCCCGGCCTGTCGGGGAAAGAAGAAGAAATCGTTTCCCTTTTTTCTCTAGCCTTTCGCAAAATGCCCTGTTCAGGGTCGTCTTGCCCGTACCGGCCCCACCGGAGAGGATGAAACAGTTCTTCCCGCTTTCGAGAAAATTCGAGAAACAACTTAATGCTCTCACTTGCTCCTGGTTCAGGGATATCACGGACAACTGGAATCACCTCAATCCAGAGTTCGATCAAGATCAAAAATCCGATCCTTCCCATTGACACAAGCACGCCCCGCAGTGAGGACAGACGATACCGCCACATTCAGGACAAATACTGTCGACTACCGAATCAAGGCCATCCCTTTTACAGTTCCAGCAGTGGGTGACCCTGCGATGGCGCCTTTGAATGAAGCAGTCCGGCCGAGCGAATGTCACCGCGGGCTCACTATCGCAGCTCTCGGTATACCTGGGTTTGGCTTGGGGTTCCCGGCAAGTCGCGGCAGCGGGCGGACAACTCCTAAGTCTTGCCAGCAGGGACGAATCGATTACAACCTGGTAGAAGTAGCCTTCATTGAACGCAACAAGATTGAAATCGAGGTCTTCCCGCCCATCTTCAAATCTTACGGTGATCAGAGGCATGTACCCTGGCCTAGTTTTAACACGGACGATATGTCCGCTGCCAAATTTCAGATGCAGGAGCTGAATGCCAACCATTTCGTCCAATAAATCTTCCCTGTTTTCGATCAGCCGAGCCAACTCCACGCCATCAATGGCCGTCATGGTGTGCGTAGGCACCTTTTCTTCAGTTCCTTTCGAAAACCAGCGAAAAATGTCACTAAACATGTGCCTGACCTCTCGGCCAAAAACTAATGGGTGTCGTCGTAAACCGGCCCTAACGGGCCTCTCCTGAGAGGAGGCAAAGGTGGCGGAGTCTGATTGGGGCAATCCTTCGGCAGTTTGTACTTATTCAGTTCCGGTCTCGGAATGGTCAACCCGTAAGCCACCGCAAGCCTGGGAAAATCCTTTGGATTTCCCTCAAAATCGGAAGGTGCGGTTAGCGCGGTGACTTCATAAGGGCCCCACTCATCGCAATACCAGCAACGTTCGAATATTTCCCTGACGTAGGGAATCCGGCTTCCCCCGCCGCACACAAACACCTTCACTTTATCCTTATGCCACTCGCTGCCTCTTCTCCTCTTCTTGAATGCGGTTCCCCAGGCAGGAAAACGGGCTTCTTTCCAGATATGCTGCAATTCCGCCCTCACTATTTCCTGGATTTCGGGCCCCATCCCCAACATGCCCTCCATCGCTGATTGCAGCTCGGAAAAATCCACATTTCGGCCATTTTCCCGAATCCAGGTGGCGATCTTGTCCTCGATCTTCGCCATACCACCCGGGAATGTGACGGCGTTGTACCAGAAAGCGCATCTCTCTTCTTCCTCGTCCTCACTAAGGTTGAAAATCGAGAAATCCGTCGTCCCTGCGCCAAAGTCGATCACGCCGTGTATCTTGTTTTCTGCCGCCAGGGAACTCACATAGGAAGCCATTTGGGCTACGGCTTCAGGCACAAGGTGGACCTTCGACTCGCCCATTTCCTTATCGGGAGTCATCTCCCAGATTCTGGCCGCACTTTCGAGCAACTCGATCGCCCTCTGGCCGTTCCACTTCTCTTCGATGGATTCGGCGACGTTGACGGCCCTTTGGAAACCAGCCCTTACATCTTTCATCTCAAAAGTATCGATCGGGATGCAGACGTTGAAATTGACCAACTGTTCATGATCGAAAGTCCGACCGAGATGGAGTTTTATTTTCCTGATGACGTGGGCAAGGAAGGCCGCCACCATGTACCCGGGCTTCAACAAAGCCTGGTCGACCTGCTGATTTTCACAATACCGGTCAAAGCGAGCCTTCATGTTTTGGTCAAGGAAAGCAGGGTTGATGTCTCCGGCGAAAAGGATTTTCAGGTATCTCGCCCCTTCATACCAGGGCCTGCCCCTCAGGAAGCGGTCCGCCTCGTCCCCGAAAAGTATCCTTCCACCGTCAAAAGCGACAAGTGATGGAACCGCGTAGGGCATCTTCGAGTTTGTTCCCAGGTTCAGAGGCAACACCTTTCCCGTGCCACCGAGGACCCGGTAGGCCAGCTTTGTGAAGCTCGTCCCGAAATCGATCCCGACCCAGATCTTGATTTGCTTCGAAGGTTTGGGTTGAATCGGAGCCCGCTTTTCGGCAGGTTTTGTGGTTTCGCTGAGTCTTTTAGCTGCAATCGTCTCCGCGATCTTTTTGTCTGTTTCTTCCGGAGACAGGAAAATGTCCTCCCACAGGCTTTCTTTCTCGGGTGTGAGTTTCGCCGCAAAACCCCCAGATGCAGGAGGAGAAACCGGTGCAGGGGCAACATGGGGACGAGCTACGGGTTCAAGAATAGGCGCTTCGGCCCCTCCTGATTTGTCTTCTGTCTGGTTTTCCCCGGCTTCTGTCTTTTGGAACAAAGACCTGAACCATTCGGAAAAACCCATGATCCCACCCTCCCTATCGGAATCAGTTCTTCCTGATCTCTAAGCACCCGGCGCAAAGGATCCCGTGCTCGACGTTCAAGGATCGACGAGCCTCCAGTTTGTCTATCTCCGCTTTTTTTTCCGCGCTACGGTTTCTTATTTCCCCCTCGAGCAGCCTGATGATTCTCTGGTCCGGCCTCTGCTTTGCCCGTTCGTTGACCAACCTCTCTGTTCTCTGGTTCAGGATGCGGTCATAAAACGATTCCATCGCCTGGATCCGCCTGTCAACGAAAGCGGTGTTGGCAAGAGTCAGCCTCTCCCTCATCTTCGTGACCCTGGCCTGGATCAATCGTTCCGCCCTTTCCACCGCATTTCGCATGTCCTGTTCTTCGAAGGTTGGCGGAGGCGTGATCAAACTCTTACCCTTTTCCAGCATCTCGCCGAAAAGAAACTCCGCCTTTTCCTGGTCGCACGCCTCCTCCAGGTACCCGTCCAGGATGACGGCCTGCAGCAGGTATTCCGGCCTCGCGGCCCGGACATCCACCATGTAGACGAAGAAGAAATAATAGCCCTCGGGCATCTCCGCACTTTCGAGGCACACGTAATGGCAGCTGCTGGCCACCTTTTCCGATCGTCCGAGGTGGCTCACGATCCCGCGGATAAGCGGATGAAGAAGGTTGATGAACTCACGCTTGGGATTCTGGAAGGCCACATCCCCGCTGAACGTGATTTCCCTCCAGCCGGCATGTCCCCTTCCGGCGACGTTGAAATCCGACAGCACCCCCTCCCGCGCGAGAATTCCGACCAGGTCATCTGCCGGCAAAATCCTGCCGCACTGGTTTTCCAGGTCGTATTCCAGCCTCGTCAGGGGAGCGTGATTCTTCAGGAAATCCTCGACCAGGCCCCGGACCTGCTCGGGCGTAATGTATAGCCGATTCTTCTGGACCCTGGCGACCTCTTCCTGGAAAAAGGCGTCGGTGCCGATGAACCGGGCGGCTTCCGACTCGATCCGCCTTAGCTCCGTTTCCCGGCTCTGGATGACAAAAAGTTGCCTCTCCAAAGCTTGTTGCTGTTCCTCGGGGGTCATTTGGCGGCTGAAAATCTCAAACTCCAGGTCGCGCGTGATTTCACCAAGAATGAGTTCCAGCTCCCCGATGGATCGCTCGAAAATCCCGATCCTTTCGTACAGCCTCTTCAGGATCCTTTCCTCGATCGTGTCCTTGACCCAGAAATGGTAGATGGCAATGAAATCCGATTCCTGGCCGATTCGGTCCAGTCGGCCGATCCGCTGCTCCACGTCCATCGGGTTCCAGGGAAGGTCGTAGTTGAAGAGGATGTGGCAGAACTGGAAGTCCAGCCCTTCCGACCCGACCTTGGAAGACAGGAGGATCTCGACCTCCGGGTTTTCCCGGAAGGCCGCGATCTTCTCCGCCCGTTCTTCCCCGGTCACGTCGCCCGAGATCAGGACACACCGAATGCCGTCCGCGGTGAGGCGGCGTTGGAGGTACGAAAGGGTCCCCTTGAAGAAGGCGAACACGAGGATCTTGGGGTGCGCCTCGTTTTGCCGGATGCTCATGACAGACTTTTTGAAGGCCTCGTATTTCGAGTCCCGGGCGTTTTGGGGCCAGATCCTCAGCAGATCCGCGAGTCTTTGCCTAGCCACGTTCAAGGTTGGGAACTCTTCGTCCCCGTTTCCGTTCCCCCCCTCGAGCAACGGGTCCAGGTCTTCTAGGCCCTCACCATCCTCGACCAGGAATTCGCCTTCCTCCCGCATTTTTTGCCGATAGTGTTCGACCATCGCCGGAATGGACGAAGCCATGCGGCGTTGCGGCGTGTTCAGGATCCATTTTTCGATGTACGCGGTCTGGCCGCGGCTGGCACAAAGGGCTCGAACGTAGTCCGTCACCGCCTCGTAAAAGGCCTTTTCGTACTCCGTAAACTCGACGAGAACCGGGTGGGCCTGCCTCCTGGTGAAGTTCTCGTGGACCTCACGGCGCCGAGTCCGGGTGTAGATGTGGCTGATCAGGTTCAGCGAGGAAAAAGCCCTAAGGGCCTCGATCTGGGCATTGTTGCGTTCCTTTTCCGGAGCTTTTGCTCCGACCGCCTCCTCCAGTACGTTCAGAGCTCCTTGGGCTTCGCGGAAATAGGGGTTATTCCGGATGATGGCATGTTGTCCTGCGGTTTCCAGGTGTAGACGCGCCGAGGGCAAATCTGGCGGGATCCGGGAAAGCGCGTTCTGGGCCAAAACGACGTTCTCGTTGACCTGGAACCGGTAGAGGGCGTTGTGAACTTCAGGGAATTCCTGCCGATCCAGGATCTGGAGCAGGTGGAAAAGGTTCTCTATCCCGAGCTGCACCGGCGTTGCCGTCAGCATCACCATCGAGGTCGCTCCCGCGGACAGGGCCGTACCCGCCTGCCATTGTTTCTTCCCCGGGTTCCGCATGTGATGGGCTTCGTCCACGATGACCATGTCGAAATCCGGCGCGATTTCCTGCAGCCTTTTCAGCACCCTGCCCGAACGGATGGTCTCGAGAGAGACGATCCCGTTGAATTTCACCGACTCGGGAGTGACCTCGTACTGGTCCAGGATTTCCATGAAATCCCCTGCCCTCAGGATTCTGAATTCCTCGTCGAAACGGGTCTTCATCTCCTGCTTCCACTTCTCCCGGAGCCCTGACGGGCAAACGACCAGGACCCGGTTCACGGAAAAACGCGCTCGGAACTCGGTCAGGATCAGTCCGGCTTCGATCGTTTTTCCAAGGCCGACCTCGTCGCAGACCAGCACGCGGTATTTTTCGGAATCCAGGAACTTGACCAGGGGTTTGAACTGGTAGGGGTAAAAGCGGGTTCTCGAAGCGTTAAACGCGTAAAGAGTGTTGCGGATCGGCTGGCTTTTGGACAGGCGCTGCACCGTGACCGTTTTGAGGAGTTCCTCGAAACCGGAAAAAACACTCGAAATAAAGTCCTCGTAGGCTCCCCGCTCGGGGTTGTAAGGGAGCAGGTCGTCCTCCATGACCGACCTCAACCCATGCGGGTGCGGCCACAAAACCTTGTAGTACTGCACCCCTCCCTCGGGAGGAAGGACCCTGTGAACCGGGCCGTACCGGGTTGAGTCGTTCCTGTCCTGGACCAGGTCTCCTGCCTGGAAACGAGGCATGGTCTACCCCCTGATATTCAGAAAATGATTTCTCGTTATTTCAATCACTCTTCTTGCTTTACTGTCGTTCCATTAGCATTTGAAATCTCTGTATTTATAATATTCTCAGCAATAGCGTGTTTGTAAGCGTGTTTGTATTTATTGACGAGAATTTTATTAGTTTTTTTCAGATGATCATCAAACACTTCTTGCATTTTACCGATATTAAATATCATCCATTTAATAATATCTGCCCACCTCTCTTCTTCATAACAGTTTTCTTTTTTTATAACCCTGATAATGCAGCTTTTCTTGTTGTCCATTTTGTCCCATATCAAGCTATTACCATATGCCGATTCTATTTTTTCTTTACTCTTTTCTAAGATATTAAAAAATTCTTTATTGTAATCTTTTCCTCCCAAGTTTATAGATATTTCACATCTCGCCTCGCTCTGATTGAAAACCAAAACATAGACAATCCCGCTAATCCCGGACCCTGCGTTGAGCCAATTGTCTTTAGTAGGGTTTACGCCATTGTAAAGGTTGATATTGCTTTTTTTAAATTCTCCAAGCGCTCTTTCCCAAAACGAAAACCTCATTTTTTGCCTATTTTTTATTTCTTCGTTATTTATTTTTTGATCCGCTTCTTTCTTTGCCAAACTTACTGTATAATCTTTAATTTCAGGAACGGGTATAATTTGATCCGAAACCAAAAAAAGATCTTTTTCGTATTCATAAATATTCATTCTAAAACACTGAATATAAACACCATGACTAAGTAACCATAGTGCCGTTGAAGTTACCTCTTTTCTAAAATTCGACGCGACTAGGACAATCCTTTGTTCACTTCCAGGATTCAGCGCTATTTCATCAAGATTTGACACTTCAAGAAAATCTCTAATATTTTCTTCTGCATTTCCTCCACCACAATAGCGGTCAAGGTAGTTTTGGTATATTTCAACGATATCGCCTTTTGTCAAGCTTGCACAATAAGAAGCATATTTCAGAGCCTGCCAAACTACGTCTTTTCCCGAATCATCGGTTTTGTTCTCGATCAAAACCAAACGTCCGTCCTCATCTAAGGCAAGGAGATCTAGGCGTTCATCGGTCCCGTCAAATCCAGCAAATTCTTTTTGGATTATTAAGAGATCCTCATTTAGCACACCTGGTTCCTTCACAATCCATTCCTGCAGATCGGGACGCTCCGCTAAACCGAGCTCAGAAAAACCCCTCAAAGTCAACTTTTCGATCCTTTGCTCGTTTCTAATAATGCGATACATTCTTATCCTCCCCTAATTTTGACCTTCTTCCTATTTCCCCAGCCACTCTTCGCAAAGCAGCTCCGCCTGCTGGAGCACCGTTTCAGTCGCTTTTTCCCGCTTGTCGGGCGGATATTTGTATTTCTTGAGGATCCGCTTCGCCATGACCCTCAGTTTTGCTCTGACCTGCTCTTTCATGGTCCAGTCGATGCTGACGTTGCGCCGGATCTGGTCTGTCAGTTCCTGGGCGATCTTCTTCAGGGTCTCGTCCCCGAGAATTTCTACGGCACTATCGCTCGTCTCAAGGGCATCGTAGAATGCCAGCTCGTCTTCGGTCAGCCCAAGATTCTTCCCCCGGCCCAGGGCATCCGTCATATCCTTGGCAAGGTCGATCAACTCCTGGATAACCTCCACCGTCTCGATAGCCCGGTTCTTGTACTTCCGCAGGGTCTTTTCCAGCAAATCGGCGAACGATCTCGACTGAACCAGGAAACGTCGAGAACGGGCCTTGATCTCATCCTCCAGCAATCGTCGCAGGAGTTCCACGGCCATGTTGCGTTGAGGAATCGCCCTTACCTGTTCCAGAAACTCGTCCGAAAGGAGGGAGATATCGGGCTTTCTCAATCCTGCCGCGTCAAACAGGTCGATGACGGGCCCCGTTGTCAGTGCCTGTGAAACGATCTGCCGGATCGCCGGCTCCAGTTCCTCGGGGTCCCTTTGCTCAGGCTTCGTCCGTTTCGCCAGGGCCGCCTTGATCATCTGGTAATAGGCAACCTCGTCCCTCAGGGCAATCGCCCCATCCAGGGGGACAGCTAGCGCGAAAGCCCTGGAGACTTTGTCCACGGCCTTGATCCATCTATCTCGGCCATCTTCCTGGTCAAGGATATGCTCGATCACGAAAGGCAGGCTTGCCAGGTGCGCTTTCGGAGAGGCTGCCCTGAACGAGAGGACGTCGCAACCGTAGAGAATATCGCGGCAAACTTCTATTTCTCGCTCCAGGATCCGCAAGGCCTCCACCTGGTCGACACAGACCTGCCCTCTTCCCCTGCTTTCCGTGTAGGTGGCCATGGCCTTCTTCAGATCCTCGGCCAGACCCAGGTAGTCCACGATGAGACCGCCGGGCTTGTCCCGGAAAACGCGGTTTACCCGAGCGATCGCCTGCATCAGCCCGTGGTTTCTCATGGGTTTATCGACATACATGGTGTGGAGGCTCGGGGCATCGAAACCCGTGAGCCACATGTCCCTGACGATGGCGAGCTTGAAGCCGGTCGCGGGGTCCTTGAACAGCCCCGCCAGTTCTTCCCTTCGCTTTTTGTCCCTGATGTGAGGCTGCCACTCGATGTCGTCCGAAGCCGAACCCGTCATGACGACCTTCAGGAAGCCTTCCTTGTCCTCGTTCGAGTGCCAATGCGGCCGCAGCTTGACGATCTCGTCGTAGAGTTCCACGCAGATGCGCCTCGACATGCAAACGACCATGCCCTTTCCGTCCAGGGCCGATAATCGTTCCTCGAAGTGGGTCACCAGGTCTTGAGCGATCAATTCGAGCCGCTTCTGGGAACCCACAACGGCTTCCAGCTGCGCCCACTTGGTCTTGAGCTTCTCCTGGACCGTCAGTTCCTCCCCTTCCGTGACTTCCTCGAAGTCCTTGTCGATGCGGGGCTTTTCCTTCTCATCCAGTGAAAGCCTGGCAAGTCGGCTTTCGTAATAGATCGGGACCGTCGCGTTGTCGTCGACGGCCTGCTTGATGTCGTAGACGCTGACGTAATCCCCGAACACGTTTCTGGTGTTCTTGTCTCCGATTTCGATTGGCGTGCCGGTGAACCCGATGAAACTGGCATGGGGCAGGGCATCCCTCATGTGTTTGGCGAAGCCGTCGATGAAATCGTACTGGCTCCGGTGTGCCTCGTCGGCGATGACGACGATGTTCCGCCGGTCGGAGAGCATCGGGTAGGCGTCGCCCTTCTCCTCCGGGAAGAATTTCTGGATGGTCGTGAAGACGATGCCGCCGGAAGGGACCGACAAAAACTCCCGAAGTTCAGCCCGGTTTCCCGCCTGTTTCGGAGTCTGCCTCAAAGCGTCCCTGCACCGGGAGAAGACGCCGAAAAGCTGGCCGTCCAGGTCATTCCGGTCGGAAAGGACCACGAGGGTCGGATTTCCCATTTCGGGTTCCATGATGAGCTTCCGGGCATAGCAAACCATCGTGAGGCTCTTGCCGGAACCCTGGGTGTGCCACACGACTCCGGCCCTGCGATCCCCCCTGATGGCATGGAGGGTGGAGGCAACGGCCTGACGGGTTGCGTGAAACTGGTGATAACCCGCGATCTTCTTGTGAACGACTCCGTTTTCTTCCTCGAAGACGGCAAAATTCCGGACATAATCCAGGAAACGCTCTTTGTCGAAAAGCCCTCGGACCATGACTTCAAGTGAGAGCATGCCCTTGGGGTCGAGCTCCGCGCCGTCTATCGTCCTCCAGGGAGCGAAACGCTCCTTGCCGGAGGTCAGGGAACCGATACGCGTTTTAACACCATCTGAAGCCACGAGGATTTCGTTGGTGTTGAAGAGGGAAGGAATTTCGACCTTATAGGTCTGGAGTTGCTTGAACGCTTTTACGACCGTGGCCTGTTCGTCGGAGGCGTTCTTGAGCTCGATGACCGCAAGGGGTAGGCCATTCAGGAAGACTACGACATCGGGACGTCGGGTGTGCTTTCCCTCCTGGACGGTGAACTGGTTCACGACGAGCCAATCGTTGTTTTCGGGATTTTCGTAATCGACGAGGACGACTCGATACCCCCTGATTCGTCCTGTTTTTCGGTCGAGCCCGTCCATTTCCAGCCCATCGGAAAGCATTTTGTGAAAAATCCGGTTGTTGGAAATAAGGGCAGGCTCGCTGAGGTTGAGGATTTTTTTCACGACATCTTCAAGGATTTCGAGGGGGAGGTCTAAATTGAACCGCCTGAGGGCATCCCGGAAGCGCCCTTCGAGGATGACCTCGCCGTGGTTTATCCTTTCAGCAAGGATTTCCCCCGGAGCGATGTCCGGCCCAAACCGGTAGTCATAGCCCAGCTCCTGAAACCATTCTATACAGGCTTGCTCGACGGTGTCCTCGACGATGAGATGGGCGACCATGGCCTCACTCTCCCGATTTTGTGCCGTTTTTCCCAGACGTTGTCTTTTCGATGGCCTTCAAGATCTTCTCTCGCCAAGCTTGCAGGAAATAGCTGAATTCCTTTTGAATTTGCAGATAATCATCTTCTATTCCGTAATCCTCGCAGGAGGCATCACAGAAATCCGAGGGAAGCGCATATCCCTGTTCCCTTATCTCCTCAAAATAGGAACATGCCATTTCCTCTGCATAAAACGCGTCCTTCCACGCCGAACCAAACAAGACCTCCGAAATGGGTTCCGAAATAACCCGCTGAAGCCAAGCACCCGGGTCCCCGAGATTATCCAGTTCCACAATTTCTTGCTCCGGCCAGTCCCAAGGGCTTGCGCAGAAAATACGCCAATTAAGGTCATCGTCTTCTGTTCCTAGTTGCTCTTCCTCCAGCTGTTCCTCGCTTGAGGCATAGGGATCGAAAGAGCACCTCCCGGCAAGCATCCGAAAAGCCTGCCCGATCAGCTCCCTTCGCTCACCCTCATTCAGGCAAGCGATCAAGCGTGAAAGAACGGCTTTTTGGGCCTCTTCATCCGTCGGAGGAACTTTTGCATTTTCTCTCAATAGACCTTCCTCACCCTATGACGAGGCCGGATTTCAAACCTAACCTCTCCTTGAATTCGTCTGGGATATCGTTCCAGTGTTCCACCAGCAAATCCACAAGTTGTCGCCCATTAACAAGCCCAATCCTTGGGAACCCAGTTTCGATAGCGACCTCTCCTGCCTTTGACTGGAAATCCGCCGTCGTGATAAAAGCCCCTTGCCCTCCCAAAGGGATAGCCGAGCGAAGTTTTTTGACAGTATTTGCAGTGATTTTCGATCCAAGTTTGTATCGTTTGGCCTGGACGAAGATCTTAACCTTTGCTAGGGAGGAGATGTTCAATTCCCCAATTGCATCGACGCCCCCATCCCCGACTTTCCCTGTCACTTCGGAACCCTCGAAACCGAGAGCCGTCAATAGGTAAGCAGCCAGCAACTCGAACTCCTTATCATCGAGTTCCAATATTCTTTCAAGGACTACTTGATAGGAATCGTAGGCAATTGCGGGGGGTGATGCGAGGTCCTTTCGGCCTATAGTGATTAGGAATTCGTCTTTTTGCTTAATCGAAAAGACGGTCAACATGGATCGAATCGTATTCTGGAAGGGGACTGAGAAGCTCATTCTAGCCAATTTTTTCTGCGACCATTCGACCCTAAGCCTATGCGGGAAAGGGCAACCATCGTTTTCTAAAGAGAAATAGTATGAGGAATCCGGAGCTACTTGTCCGTAATGGAGCCACTCTGAGTCCGCCGCAGGCGTGATGACATAATCCCCGGGCTTTATTTCAAACAGGAGCCTGGCCATTTGCCCGACCTGCTGGCCGACTGCTATTTTACTTGTGTCTTTTTGGCTTTTCTCCACATAAATAGGGTAAAGCTCATCGCGTGATCTGATGTGGGATAGATCTTGGTCGACCAAACCAAACCCTATCGCCACAAACCCTCCGTCCAAGAATTTTTCCGTGTATTTGCCGTAATCTGCTCGAACACACCAGACATTGGTCATTCGAGAACCTCCCGTTGGATTAGGTGTTCTGCTTTTGGGACACGAAGTTCACCGGAAATAAGCCTAGGAAGAAGAGCATCGCGAATCGCAGATAAGGAAACTGACTCATGGATCAATTCAAGGATACGTTCAATGCTCGGCTTGATTTGGGAAGTATATGCCCGCAGAATCTGCTCTGTCGGTATGGTTAATTTATAACGCGCCATTTCGTTCCAACTTGTCCTTGGCATCCTCGTTCCCGTTGAACCCGAGTTGGTATATTCCACAAAGTTGTTGCTAGATACATGCCCGAGGACAAAACCAAACCACGAATCTGCCTTTGGGGTGAAAACGATGATATCCGTCGAGCACACACCATCTTCCGGAGCTACTCCCACCTTGTGAAAATATGGGCGCAATTTCCCGAACAGGATTTCCCCCTTTTTGAACCGGAACTTGTTGCTACCGATCCCGTTTGCAGATCCCCAACTCGAGAGAGCAATACTTCGCCTCGGCATGTGTTCAAGAGCTATATAAAGAGTTTCCGGTTTTATTTCTGCAGGCTGAATCGCTCTCCTTGGATTTGTTGCGACATCACCGAGAACGCCCACCTCCCACCCCTTCGGGATCTCTCCTAGCTCTGAATCCTCGAACTCGTCCGGGAAGAGGTCGGCGATCTCTTTCGGCAGGCCGGTGTCCCGCCCTTCCGCTTTGGCCCGGACCGGATCGAAATCGACGAACCAGCTTTTGAACAAGGCGCGGGCCATGGCTTCCAGCGTCTCGTTCATCTTCCGGTTCAGTTCGATCTTGTCGTCGAGAGTGCCTAGGATATAGGCGATGGCACGCTGTTCCAATAGAGGGGGAAGGGGAATTTCAACGTAGGCGATATCTTCGGGAGACACGGCGGGATATGCTGCACCCTTTTCTCTTGTTATTAGGTATTCCGTAAAGGTTCGATTGAAAACGCAGCTGTACAAAAAACGGGGATCAATAAGCTGGATATTAGGTCGTAAAACAGCAAAACCAGTTGACACAACCCAATCTTCACCTGGCTGGGATGCGAAGAACATTGACCTTCTGTTTGGACGAACGGTTGAAAGAACGGTGTCGCCCTTGCAGATCAATCGCTTTGCGCGGCTCGGTGCCTCAGAAAGTTTCATCCATTGAGGCGGAATCTCTATTTGTCCGACTCCCACAGACGAGATATCAATGTAGCGAATGTGAGGGTGCGGCCAATCTCGACCTAAAGATTCTGGGTTGATCTCTACAACCTCACCCAGTCGCCTTGTTGTCCATTCATCTGCCATATCCGAGGGCCTCCAGGTTGGCTTCAATGGCCGAGTCCAGTCGTTTCCCTTCCTCCATTTGTTCCCTCAGGGTTGCCACCAGCCGCCGCATCTTCTCGTCGAACGGCTCGTCCTCCTCATCGAGTTCCTCGGCGCCAACATACCGGCCCGGAGTCAGGACATGACCGAATCCCCGGATTTCCTCCAGGGTTGCTCCCTTGCAGAACCCCGGGATGTCTTCGTAAGTCGGGAAACCTTCTTCCCCACGCCAGGAATGGTAGGTATCGGCGATCTTCCTGATGTCCCCATCGGTGAATTCGCGGTGGGTCCGGTCCACCATCGAACCGAGCTTTCGGGCATCGATGAACAGGGTCTCCCCGCTGCGATTCCTGAGGGACTTCCCCCCTCCGGTGGGCTTCCCGGATTTGTCCCGCGCCAAGAACCAAAGGCAGGCGGGGATCTGGGTCGAATAGAAGAGTTGGCTCGGCATGGCCACGATGCAATCCACGAGGTCGTCCTCGAGAATGGCCTTGCGGATCTCTCCCTCCCCCGACTGGTTCGAGGAGAGGGATCCGTTGGCCATGACGAACCCGGCTATCCCCGTCGGAGCCAGATGGGAAATCATGTGCTGGATCCACCCGAAGTTGGCGTTCCCTGCCGGAGGGATGCCGTATTTCCACCGGACATCCGACCGCAGGCTATCACCGCCCCAGTCCTTGAGGTTGAACGGGGGATTGGCGATGATGAAGTCGGCCTTCAGGTCCTTGTGCAGGTCATTCAGAAAGGTGTCCCCGTTCTGGGGGCCGAGGTTTCCCTCGATGCCCCGGATGGCGAGGTTCATCCTGGCCAGGCGCCAGGTCGTGGGGTTCGATTCCTGGCCAAAGACCGAAAGGTCGTTCCGGTTTCCTCCATGGGCCTTGATGAACTCGTCCGACTGGACGAACATGCCCGCTGAGCCGCAGCAAGGGTCGTAGACCCGCCCCCGGTAGGGTTCCATCATCTCCACCAGCAGCCTGACCACGCACCGGGGCGTGTAGAACTGGCCGCCCTTCTTGCCTTCGGAGGAGGCGAATTGCCCGAGGAAATACTCGAAGACCCGCCCCAAAATGTCCCTGGAGCGGTCCCCCTCTTCCTTGAATCCGATGGTTCCGATGAGATCCACCAGTTCGCCGAGCTTCGTCTTATCCAAAGTGGGGCGGGCGTATTCCTTTGGAAGAACCCCTTTAAGGGTCGGGTTCTCCTTTTCGATGGCAAGCAGGGCATCGTCCAGCACCCGGCCGATCTCAGGGAGTTTGGCTTTAGACAGGAGAAAGGGCCAGCGTGCTTCGGGCGGAACCCAGAAGAACCCCTCGGAAACGTATTCGTCGCGGTCTTCAGGATCGGCGCCTTCGGCTTCCATGGAGAGCAGATGCTCCCGGCGGGTCTCGAAGGCGTCGGAGATGTACTTCAGGAAGATGAGGCCGAGGACGACGTGCTTGTATTCCGCCGCGTCCATGTTGCTTCGAAGCTTGTCCGCGGCTTTCCAGAGGGTGGCCTCGAATCCCAGGTTCGCGCCTCCGTTCGTCGAAGAACCGTTTCTGTTTGAAGCCGCAGCCTTTCTTCCTCGCGCCAAAGCAAATCGCTCCCCTCAAGTGCATGCACGAATAGCTTAACCCCGTTAACCTGAGGTTTCAAGAAAAAGGCCTATATCGGAAGATGAACTATTTTAGGGGTAGGTTACACTTTTTGCGCGACAATATAGGTCGGAGGATAACGTACGATATCTTTCAGGGGAGCACTACACTGGCTCTTTCCGAGGATGACCTGCGAGAGGCGCATGCGAAGGCGTCCCCATTGAACAGCCTGTTGGGTAATGCTCCCAGGAAGAGGTTGCGGTCGATCAAGGGCGAGGGGAACCGGTAAAGTCGTTATCTAGAATAGCCCGCGGGAGAATGCTTGGCAAAGGACTCGCTAAATTTCCGGTAAAAGCAATGGAGGCAGGGCAGAACCTCCTGCATCAATGCGTAGACCTTACCCGAACGGAGCGGTGTAGGCAATAAAGTTGGCTAACCGGTATCTTCGCTCTCCAGAGGCTTAAGACTCAAAGCCGACCACGGGATCGTGGTAGGCTTACCACGGTTGGTAGTTTCACCCAAGAGTTTCTAGGACTCGATGACTAGATAGAGCTGCACGTGACCCGGGCTGTATACCCAATCACCGCGTTTTATGTTACTCATCGTTTCAGTTTCTTGGCTTCGGATCTATTACCTTTCTTCCCCCATAAAGACTTTATGAGGCCTGATTACCGGTGATGACGCGCCATGCATCCCGCATCCGTTTCCCATCCATAGGTAGTCTGGATTCGCTTGCTGCTTCCTGCCAAGTTTCGCCGGGGCTTTGTTCAAGCCATGCCCTAGCTTTTTGAAGACGCGGCGCTGGATCAGCATCGGTCGCTTCTGCTGTAAACCTCTTGCCCATCGCAACACTTATCGACCTAGGCACACCCAAGCTGCGCATGAGAACTGCCTCGATAGTAGGAACACCAAAGTAGATCATGGACGGCACCGAACGTATCGCAGCCCTAGTTTCATCCGACAAGTCCGCATCTACAATCTCACTCATTGATTGAAGAGCTCCAATCCCCCATGAACCCTGGTGAGTAAGAGTCTGGTAGATCGTGCGGCAGCATTCCGTAAGACGTTTTTGGATATCAGGGACATTCGCAAAGTGCAGATCGGCAATTTCCCGAAGCGTCTTGCCAGAAACCCACATCTCTAGCATGGAAGCAATATGCTTCCCATCTCCCCCACCAATAGTAGGGAAATTCAGCTCTGGCACCTTAAGCAAGGCACCAACAAGGCTTTTCATCGTTTCCCCCCCCGATTGGAAGAGGCGGCTTGGGCTCCAGTCTTCCGCTTGAAGGCTGAAGGTTTCTTTGTCATGGAGCAAATCCATAATACTTTCTGGTGAAAATCCGGTGCTGTCCACCAGGGTTAAGACCCCAGCAGGAAGATTGCTGAGCTGTCCGGCGTATATCCGGGTAGATTCGATCAGTTGTTCAGCCAATTCAGGCTGATGCTCACTCAATCGATGATAAGCGTAGGTACGTTTTAGCAACTTTTCTGTGTCCGTGAGAAACTGCGTATAGTCACCAATTTTTCGGTAGCTGTGGGCCAAGTATTGGACAAAGCTCGACCACTTCGCATCGTTTTTTACTAAGCGGCGAAGATCGAGATCCCAACCTCTCTCGACCGTATCTTCAATCATTTGCTCCAGTGATGACGCCAATTCGACTACTTTTTCGTTAACATAGTCTTCCAAGGAATCATCATCCGGTCGTTGAGACGCAAAAATTACCAGCCCAAGTGTATCCTGGAATAGGCGCCCGGCCCGGCCCGCAATGTTCCAGAACTCATCGGGGCGGAGCTTTATTTTGGTGTGGGCTTCGCCCATAAGAGCGTGTTTGTAGTGGGTCGATAAGATAACATTCGAAATCGGGAAATTTACACCCTGTGCTATTGTGGTCGTGGCCACCAGCGCGACTAGTTCACCCTCTTCAGTCAACCATTCCAACAGGCTTCGCACCTCAGGTGAAATGCCCGCGTGATGAACCCCGAGACCTTTGCCCAGAAAAGCATGTAATGCGAAATCCTCCCCGTATTCTGCTTTTACGAATTCCCTTACGAGAGCAAGCCTATCGCTTTGCTTGTCTGGAAGCATAGGAGCTAATTTCTCCGCAAGATTCCAGCAATCGGTTGGGGAGTATGCCAAAACTATGGAGCTTCCACGCGAAGCAAGTGTTTCAGCAAGGAGGGCAGAAACCCCGAGCTTCGAAGATTTAGCCTGTGCTAACGTAATGTCACGTGTTCGCTCGCGGTCAATGGTTACACGTTCATCAAAGGCAATAGGTAAGCGGTTGGGCCGACTAACGTGAAGTGGCTTTACCTCGAGTCCCCATACCCTCCCCCGGCCTTTCGGGTATGCGAGAGCGATCATCTGATCGTTGGGCTGCCAGTTTATCGCCATTGATAGGCTTACACTCTGGGAACGCTCGTCATCAAGCCAAGTTGCAAGTTCTTTTGCGTTCGGTATAAATGGAGTAAGGAGAAGGAAGTGAGTGTCCGGCGATTCACGGTTGATG
Organism: uncultured Synergistaceae bacterium; assembly: GCA_964521575.1. Taxonomy (GTDB): domain Bacteria; phylum Synergistota; class Synergistia; order Synergistales; family 79-D21; genus 79-D21. Next base: position 15,197 of record CAZFSR010000011.1, on the reverse strand, counting down.
GTAGCGAGCACGAGTTCACTCCGTAGTCCACGTTCTCCGTCGCCCAGATTGTGTGCCTCATCCATCACCACCAAGCCAAGCGGACGGCTTTCTTGGTCAGCGGTTCCGCTTCGGATCAACAAATCGAGCTTTTCGGGGGTGGTCACCAGTACATCGAAACTGCCAGATGCGGTCAGTAATTCCTCTTCCAGGACATCCAATTCGTAGGCAGGTGTCGCCTGTTCGATCTTAAATTCCAAAGGCCCCAAGTCTCGTCGTAGACGAACGGTGACTTGATTGACTAATGCCCGCGTCGGCACCAGATAAGCTATCCACGCATTGGCGATGTTTACTTTTGTCTGAATGATGCGGAATTCGGCAAGCAGGGTCTTGCCGCTGGAGGTCGGCATTTCGACCACCACTGCGCGATTGCCAGTGTGCATGACCTCTTGGATGGCATCACGTTGTGGTGGCAGCAGTTCAAATAGTGGACGCGTCTGGAGTTCATCGGTCAGCGCTCGTTTGAAATCCGTCATCTTGCTGTTGTAGGCGGCAAGTTGATGCCAAATAGTTGAGCGGATGAGTACTCTAGCAGCCATGCTTATCCATCGTAGGAACAAAGCCAGCTCAATAATGCCAGCGGAATCCGCCGCCTTGATGGCACGCGAAAGATGAAAATCCACGTCATCCAACGCTGTGCGAGGCGTACCTTTGCCGACAAATACGCCCAAAATTTCCATAGCTTTCGCCAGTTGATAGAAGGCGACTAACTCAATGGCCGCGACCTGTCGCAATCCGTTCTCCTGTTGGAGATATTCTCGCTCATACAACTGCTGGTTTTGGCGAAGTGAGGCAATCGAATCGGCCACAGCACGAAGGTCATCCCAGTTCCTTTTGCGCACAACCCGCAAGAATGCGTCTGCCACACGGAAAAGGACGATCTTCGGCCATCCTGCATCTTCGACTTTCACCTCAGATACCGGCCAAGCATTCTCGTTAAGATAACGCCTGATGTCGGCGCTCCGGTCTCCCAATACCGCAACGGCCGCGAGGCGGATGGCAGCTTTGACACGGACTTCCTCGGTTTCTCCCAACGGAAGCATCCGTCGAATATCAAACGCCAACGAACAATAATCTCGGAACTCGATCCCTTCTTTTGAGCGGACGTCTCGTCGCCAGGCCGCGGCCAAGTCTAGGCAACGCAACTCTATCAAATGCAAGGCTTCTTCCAGCGTCTTCACTGCCTCTGTTGATATAGGGATGGAAGCTGATGGATCACGGTCTGCAATGCGCTTCAGAACAGTCTTAGCCAATAGCACTTTGGCATTTTGGGCCGTACGATCCAGTACTTCCCTTCCACCGGTTTTTGCTATGAGAATATCCGTAGGGAATGCGCTCATGGGCTCGCCTCCTTACCGTAGATAAGGTCAACCCATTCATCTTTATGAAAAGGCAGATAGAATCCAAGCAGATGGACTTCTGCTTCTTCAGGGTAATGCCCGATTTCAGCGCAGATACTTGTGAGATCCTTTTCGACTGGAACTCGGCCTCCGCTTACCAGCACGCCAACAAGCCACAGATCGCCCGCTGAGTAGCGTATCAAGGCTTCGTTGAAAGCATCCTCCCACTCGGTGCCACGCATCCGCACCAACAGCCAACTGATGAGTTGTTGCCGAGCTGCCGGGCGATGTCGCAACTGGATCATCTGATTGCGAAGGCAATCTCCAGTGGAATTGACTATTTGGGGAGGCACGCGCCCCTCAGAAGAAGATTTTACTTGACCAAAAATAAAACGCGGGGCGGCATGGCGCTGAAAACCGACCAGATCAGGACCTGGCAGACTAGCTTTACGGGTTCTCTTGTCGAATCCTGTCGGCCATGGGAACATAGCTTCGTGTCTATCCTCCAGTGCAATTTCGGCAAACGCTTCTCCGATTTCCCAATCTTTGGCCTGGGGAGAATGTTCGACCTGTTCCAATAGTCCGCCTAAATCAAATCCTGTCGTCTCTAATTCGATCAAGTGCTGCCGGAGCTCTTCTGCTCCGTCCGATTCCGCGAGTTTGGCGAATACGCGACGCACAAAATACTGTTGGCATTCCTCTTCAGACGCAGCAATAAATCCGGACACCCGAACGTGAGAAATTTCTGCTTGAAACTGTAATTTCCAGTCGATTGCGGTATTCATTTTATGCGGCCCCCATTCTTGTCGACGTATCGTCGTACCAAGGAGAGGCTTGGGCTCTTCCTGAAGGACGTTTTCTGTGATCTTGCGGATAAGGAAGACCCGATGAAGAGATCGATCTTAGGCATTCAACTCACCCCTCCTTAGAATAGGTTAATTTTTATGATACACCAGTTCTTGTTGTTTTAAGTCCCCTAACCCACCTTCTCCTCACTCCAATCCCACAACAACAAAAAGAGGCCCCATCCAGGGAGGTCCTCTTCATCTGTCAGTTCGAAGCCATTTGACCGGCTTCCCTCCACTGCTTCCTGCGACTATCGAACGACCTTGCCGTTGACAATCTCGCGCAGTCCACGTTCCCTGCGGAGCATGACCCGTTCTACGAACAGCCCGTTCTTCTGCTCCGTCGCTTCGAATCGGCCTTCCGGCGTGAGAAATAAGCCCCTCACCCTAAAATGATGTGTTAAACTTTAATTGTCACTCCTTCCTATCTGCTCCCAAAAGCTCCCCCCCAACCCGCATGGACCAATTTCCAGAACGGCACGCTGCGTCTCCAAAATCCCTGTTGGAGGTGGATGGCATGTTGACTGAAAAGAAAGAAGCGGAAAGCCGCCAGGAAGAAATGGTCTCCAGGGCCTACGAACTGGCAAAAGCGGCGCACCAGGGAAGGAAGGACCGCGGGGGGCACCCCTACATCGGCCACCCGGTCCGCGTTTCGGCACGCTTCGGGGCCGACACCACTCTGGCGGTCGCGGCCCTGCTGCATGACACGGTGGAAGACACTCCGGTGACCCTGGAAACCATCGAAGAAGCCTTCGGGACGGAAATCCTGGACCTGGTCGAGGGGTTGACCCACCGAAAGGACCTGGAAAGCTATTCGGAGTACGTCTCGCGGGCGGGTTCATGCTGGAAAACGCGCTGGATCAAGATGGCGGACTTGCTGGACAACATGGACACCTCAAGGCTGGAAACCGTCACGGAAGACGACAAAAAGCGCCTTTCCAAATATACCGACGCCCTGGCGGCCCTGCTGGGCCTTTGCGAGGAAGAGGGGAACTTGCCACCTTTCGCTAGGGAGGTTCGTTCCGTCCTAGCCGAATATTCCAGGGAACCCGAAAAAAGGGGTTGCTAGAAGTAAAAAACCACTGGGCGAGGACACCGAAGGGTTCGTGTAGCAAAAGGGGCCTCCCTTCACGGGGAGGCCCCTGCTCTTTGCTAATCGGGTCTTCGCCTTCTCACCGCCGTTTTCGCCAAAAGAGCGGGAACGCCAGGGGGATAAGCAGCCACGCCATCCACGACTGGGCTCCCTGCAAGCAGCCTCCGCTTCCCGTGCTTCCCGCCGCGGTTTCCTCGTGGGCGAATCCCAGCGGCGGAACGGTGACGGATTGCCCGTCTGAGAAGGTCACCAGGAGGGGCTGGTCGCTGGGGTTCCAGGCGGTGTAGACTTTGTTGCCTTCTTCATCCGTGAAACAGGCAGCCGAGGCGTGGTCCGCCCCCACTCCCGCGTGGCCGGGTACGCCGTGTTCGAGCAGGCTGGAGATCCACCAGTACATGGCACCCCGGGAGGTGTCCTGGAGGATCCCGTTCTCGTAGGTGGGCGCCGGGATTTCCCACTGCATCTTCCACGAGTCGAGCGGGGAGGTGCCGCCGGGACCGGCTTTGACCAGGGCCTCCGGGGCAGCCCGGTAGGACGGGGCGAGGGCCTCCATCATGAGGAGCTTGTCCTTGTTGCTGGGCGGCGTGCCCCCGTTGGCCAGCTTCGGCAGGTCGTTTTCCAGGTATCCCTTCACCATCGCCTCCGCGTCGGCGGAACTCGTCCCGAGGTAAAGCGAGGACCCGGTCAACGGAAGCCACTGGATGCCGTGCTTGAGCAGCGGCGCGTTTCCGAAGCAGGTCTGGAAGGTCATCTCGCTCTGGAAGATCTGCGAAACCATGGACGGCACGTAGGGCTTGGGCACCTGCTCCGTTTTCTCGGCATACTGCCGGAAGCTCAGGTGGGGCCTGAAGGCCGCCTCCTCGGTGAAACCGAACCAGTACATGCGGGCAGCCTTCACCTCAGAGGCGAACATGTAGGCGGCCCAGCGCTCGAGTTCCGCGTTTTCCGGGCTTTCCGGGTAGTTCAACTGGGCCCAGAGCAGGATCGCGGCCCAGGCCTGGATCGCTTCGGGAGTGGATTCCTGCTGCCCGCCGACGTTGCCCCGGGACGGGCCGTTGGCCTAGGAATGGCCGGCGTAGGGGCTGAAATGCCGCAGGAAGGGGAAGTCGGGGTCGCTTCCGGTCCCGTTGCGGTCCGTGTTGGCGATGTCGCGGATTAAAAGCCTCACCATGGGGGCGTAGGCCTCGGCCCATTTCTTGTTGGCCGGGTCGTGGGGATGCGATTTCTACCAGCGGGCCAGCTCGGTGGCCGCCTTGATGAAGTAGCCGAAGTGGTAGGAATCGACATTCTTTTATCCGGTTAACTGCTCGGATTCATCGTTTTGGGCAGCCTTTCACCAAACTTCCCTTCCCCCGCCGAAGCTCGCCGTGTAAACCTTACCTGGCTCGTCCGTCTCCTGGACGTTCGGGATCGCCTGCGTTCCCGGGCTGCCGTACCCCTTCGGGACGTAAAGGAAAAAGTCCAGGGGTTTTGCGCCCCCGGCGACCGCCTCAAAGTACCTCTTGATTGAGCCGGGGTCGTTCTGAAGCTGGTCAGTGCTTCCGCTAAATTCTCCCGCGTTCTGGGTCTTGTCGGCGTACAGGAAGGCCTGGCCGTACAGGGAACCCAGGCCGATCTCCCCCGGCGCCCCGGGCCCTTAAAGGCCTCCCAGGGTCTTCAGGTGCTCGACGGTCTTCAGGCTGGGCCACCGGCCTTTCCCGAAGCTCATGCCCGGGAAGAACGGGTCGGGCGTGACGGTTTCCAAGCGGGAAAGGGCAAAGGCGATAGTCGCCTTCGTCACGAGCGCCATCCCCCTGGCGAAATCGTGCCCCCCGGCGTTCAGCTTCGGGTCGGCGTTTTTGATGTAGAAGGCGTTTTCCAGGAAGGGTCCCTTGAGCCCCCCGTAGGGGTCCGTGGCCTGCATGTGGAGGGTCATGCCCAGGGTGACGCACTGGGCCGTGTCGAGGCCGCCGCGCCCCTTCTCGTCGTAGTCGATCACCCCGTCGCCGTTTTCGTTGAAGGTTTCCATGAGTTCCCGGTAGAAGTCGGTGCCGTTCAGTTCGTCGGAGGCCTTCGCGTAGCTCAGCACGGTGGCCTGCATGTCGTGGAGGAACGTCAGGGGGTTGTAGTACATCGTCTGGGTCAGGAGTTCCGTGAACTGCCCGTTTTCGACCCCTCCCAGGTGGCCGTCCAGCGAGGCCAAGGGCGTACCGGTGACGGCGTCCCAGCCCGTGACGGCGTAGGCCTGCCGCCCCACGCCCCGGTCTTCCGCGTAGCGGTACAGGTCGTACCGGAACAGGGGGGAATCCAGCCCTTCGCCGGTGACGATGTTCGCTCCGTCGACCTTCGCCACGGGCACGTGCCGGATGAACTCCGTCGGCCAGCCGTTTTCCTCCTTCAGCCTCCGGGCTTCGGCCATGGGGAGGGTTTTGAAGCAGGTGCGGGCGCAGAGCAGGTCTACGGCCAGGCAATCCAGGGAGGCCCAGAGGAAGCCCTCCGGGTTCCGAGTCGACTGGCCGTCGGGGTTGTGGCTGATGTTGATCGTGTCGATGGCGTCCACGACGTGCAGCATGAACACGCCCTGGTTCTGTATCGCCCGGACGATGTCCGACTGGGTGCCGGAAAAGCCCGCGGTCTTCGTGCCGATATACCGGCCATGCTCGTCCCGCCTGGGCAGGTTGGTTTGCGGGTCCATCTCCAGGACCCAGGGCGAGTCCGGCAGCTTGCCCTTGTAGGTCGGGATCGCGGTGGGCGGGCAGGAGTATTTCCAGTCCGTGTCCCCGCTGCCGGTCCCGCGGGCGCACTGGGTCGGGTAGAGGCCGATGCCCATGTTCTTGATGGCGTTGGTGATCAGGTCCTGGGCATGGATCTTCAGCTTGGGCACGTTCACGAGCACGCAGCCCGGGTAGTTTTCCAGGTCGTCGGGGTCGTTCGGGTCGTAAACCATGAGGCCCCTTTGGTCCTGCCCGGGGGAATGAGCCGCCCCGAAACGCTTTCCTCGTAGCCCTTCAGGGCAAGGAATATAATTAGATGACGATTTGCATGGATCCCACTGCCTGGAGGGGAGCGGAATGTTCAAGGAGGCGGACCTGGAGCTGGAGGTCGTCATCCTGTTTCTGGCCGGGATGACGATGGGGGTCGCCGGGATGCTGCTCTTCCCGGTGGCTGCGGGAACCCTTCCCTATTACGAGAACGGGCTGTACGGCCTGCTGCTGTTTTTCTTCGCCCTCCAGATGGTCGCGCTGGGGAAGACCCCCTTCGGCGACATGCGGCGTTCAAGGGGCCTGCTGGCCGCGGGAGTGCTGGTCGCCGCCCTCGGCATCGTGACCTGCTTCGTCCCGGACATCCTCAGCCAGGTTCCCCGCCTGGCGCTGGCGGCCTGTTTCGGCCTGGGGGGCCTTTTGCTGCTGCTCCAGATGGTTTTTTCCCCGGGCAAGGCCCCGGCCTGGGCGAAACATGGCGGCCTCTTGAGGTTTCTCGCCCCGGCCTGCGGGGCGGTCTACCTCTTGTCGATGGGTATCGGGCTGCTCGTCTTGAAGCACGACCTGTTGTCCGTACGGGCGACCGCCGGGGTGGTGCTGGCCTACGGGGCGGCGATCCTGGTCCTGGGGTCCGTGCTCCAGGAGGTTTACCGGCGTTATCCCGAGGCGGCGAAAATCCCCGCCGGAGAGGGGGCCCTGCCGATCGGCAAGGCCATGATCCTCCTGACGGGGGTCTTCATGGTGATCCTGGGGGTTCTGCTGGTCCCGGTGAACCTCGGGCTGATCCCCTTCTCGGGGAGCGCCCAGCTCGGCCTGCTGGTGGTGATCCTGGCGATCCAGATGCTGGCTTCGGGAAGCACCCCCATCGGGCCCTTCCGGCGAACCTGGCTGATGATCGCCCTCGGCTATCCCTTCGCGGCGCTCGGCGTGATCTCCTGCATCATCCCCGGGGTGCTGGTCCCCCTCCTCACCCTCCTGATCGCCGTGCTCAACGTCACGGGCGGGGTGCTGGGCCTGAAGCGGACCGTTTCACCGCTGCTGGCCCGGGGCGAAGGGCCGCGCGAACCCGTCCCTGCGATCGTTGCGAGGCTCACGGCGGTCCAGGTGGCGATGAACCTGGTGTCGATCCTGTTCGGGACCTCGATGCTCATCGCGAACCTCATCCCGGGGCGGATCATCGGCGTGATCCTGGTCGCCAACGGCGCGCTGCTCCTCTATTTGCTGCACCTGTTGGGCCTGATCGACAGGATGGCCTCGGGCACGGAAGCCCCGGCCTAGTAATAGGTCCCCTTCGTCCGGTAGTTCTCCCGCCGCTCGGCCGCGAGCTTGCGCGCGAACTTGTCGAACCCCGGCTTGTCCTGGCAGTAAAGGGTCACGAAGTCTCGCGCGCTTTTCGGCAGGACGATCACCACTTCCTTTTTCTCGATTTCCCCGAAGATGTAGTCGATCGCGTCCGCCACCGTGATCGAATCGGCTGGCGGGGTCATGTTCCCGAAGATCGGGGTGATGACGTTGGCCGGGCAGAAGACGCTGAACTGCAGGCCTTCCACCTCGAGCTCGTACTGCAGGCTTTCCGTCATGGAGATGACTGCGGCCTTGGTCGCCGCGTAGACCGCCTGGTAGGGAACGGGGATGCGCCCGGTGACGGACCCCGTGTTCACGATGTGCCCGAATCCCTGCTCCCTCATGATGGGGATCGCGGAATAGGTGCCGTACACGACGCCCAGCAGGTTCAGGTCGACCACGAACCGCCAGATATCGAAGGTAACCTGCTCGGTCGGGATCGTCATGCCCATCCCGGCGTTGTTGAAGACGAAATCGAGGTGCCCGGCGTGGGCCTTCGCCGCCTTCACCAGCGCCTCGACCTGCTCCTGTTTCGTCACGTCGGTCTGCATGGGGAAGACCTTCCCGGGGTAGGCGAGGGCAAGCCGTTCCGCTTCCTTCTTCAGGTTTTCCTCCTTCAGGTCTGCCATGAACACGGCCCCGGCCCCGCTCGAAAGCAGTTTCTCCGTGATCCCCAGGCCGATGCCGGAAGCCGCTCCCGTCACCGCCGCCACCTTGTTCTCGAAATAGCCGCTCATCTTTGGCTTCCTTTCCGCCCTAGGGCAGGATTCTCGAGTCCCCGACGTTGAGCCGGGCCGTCGTCTTCGTCATCATCGCGCCCGTGACCTTCAGCACCGGCAGGCCGGCCAGCGTGTTGATGATGGTCCACTGCAGGGGGTGCTCCTCCGGGGCCACCTTTGTCCAGGTGACCGCGCCTTCCCCCGTCCAGGCCTGCTTGACGACCGCCTCCTGCGGGTAGAGGGTCGCGTGGCTCAGGGTCGCCCCGCCCTTCCCGAGGTTCGGCAGGTACCGCCAGCCGAAGAGGTTGACTTTCGGGTTTTTGTTGATTTCCGCGATGGCCTCCGCTGGCACCTCGCCTTTCTTATGGAAATCCAGCTTGAGGAAGTTGACGCTCTCGTAGCTGGCGGCTGTGAACCAGTGGTCCCCGTTGTGACGCTCCATGGCGATGTCCGCGAAGATCTTCGGGACCCCGTCCTCCTCCCGGCCGCCGATGATGGGGCAGGTCTTGTTCTCCCAGACCACGAGGGCGTATTCCCCGACGAGCCCCTCGGAGTTTCCCATGTACCGCACCGGGGCCGACACCTGGATCAGCCGGTAGTCCTCTCCCGCCATCCAGTCCACTTCCCGGCAGTTCGCGTACTGCACGTTCACCTTCGGCTCCAGCAGGTCGAAATCCTCGGGAATGAGCGGCAGCAGTTTTTCCGGGTCCGTTTCGAAACCGACCTGCAGGGAGGTCATGTCCCCGTACACGACCCTGACCGGGTAGAACTCGTGTCCTCCGAAATGCGCGGGCATCTTGTAGATCCAGTCGTCCTGGAACTTGAACCGGCCTCTCATGCTTTCACCTCCGGTGCGAATTTGGTCTTGCAGAAATCTATCCCGCTGACGATCTGTCCAAATAGCCGAAAAGAGCACTTCATCTTAGTCTCAGGATCACCTTTTTGTCGAGGAAAACTTAACTTTCCTGCCGTTATTCCGTCCTATCCTGTCGCGTTCAGCCTGTAAAGTTGTTTGGCAAAGCCATTTTCAAATCCCGGAGGGATGCCCCATGATCGGAGCGATTGTCGGCGACATCGTCGGATCCACCTACGAGTTCCATCCCGCGGACCGGTACGATTTCGAGCTGTTCCCGGAAGGAGCCGCCTTCACGGACGACACCGTCCTGACGCTGGCGACGGCCGATGCCCTGGTGCACGACCTCGAATACGGGGAGGCCTACCGGGACTGGGGGCGGCGATTCCCGGGCAGGGGTTACGGGGGACGGTTCTCCGCCTGGCTGGGGCGAAAGGACGGCAAGCCTTACAACAGCCTCGGGAACGGCTCGGCCATGCGGGTTTCCCCCGTGGGATGGGCGTTCAGGACGCTGGAGAAAACGCTGGAGGAGGCCCGGCGTACCGCCCTGCCGACCCACGACCACCCGGAGGGGATCAAGGGGGCCCAGGCGGTGGCGGGGGCGATTTTCCTCGCCCGGGGCGGCGCGAAAAAGGAGGACATCCGAAGCTGGGTGACCGGCACCTTCGGCTACGACGTGTCACGGCGTGTCGTCGACATCCAGCCGGGCTACGGCTTCGACGAAACCTGCCCGGGGAGCGTTCCGGAAGCCCTTTGCGCCTTCTTCGACTCGACGGATTTCGAGTCAGCCGTGCGCCTGGCGGTATGGCTCAGGGGCGACGCGGACACCCAGGCCTGCATCGCCGGGTCCGTCGCCGAAGCGTTCTACGGGGGCGTTCCGCAATTCCTCGCGGGCCCGGCCCTGGCGCTGCTGACCGAGGAGATGCGGGAGTTGCTGGAGAAAAGCGATAAAGTAGAATGGGAGCAGCAGAAATAAGACGTCCCTCAAAAGAGGAGGTCAACATGAAAGTTATCCTGGTGAACGGAAGTCCGCACGAAAACGGGTGCACCTGCACGGCCCTGAGGACCGTGGCGAAAACGCTGAACGAGGAAGGCATCGAAACGGAGATCTTCCAGCTTGGGAAGCAGCCGCTGGTCGGGTGTACGGCCTGCGGGGGCTGCGTTCAAACCGGGCGGTGCGTCTTCGATGACAGGGTCAACGAGTTCCTGGACCTGGCCGCGGGGGCGGACGGGTTCGTGTTCGGTTCGCCGGTGCATTACGCCTCGGCGGGCGGGGCGATCGTCTCCTTCATGGACCGCGCCTTCTTCGCGGGTTCGAACGCGAAGGAACGGCCTTTCTACCTGAAACCGGCGGCGGCCGTCGTCTCCGCCAGGCGGGCCGGGACCACCGCCGCCTTCGACCAGCTCAACAAGTATTTCACCATCTCGCAGATGCCGGTCATCTCGTCCCGTTACTGGAACATGGTCCACGGCACGAAGCCGGAAGACGTGGAGAAAGACCTGGAGGGTCTGCAGGTCATGCGCGTACTGGCCCGGAACATGGCCTGGTTCCTGAAGTGCAAGGAAGCCGGCGCGAAGGCGGGCGTCCCGCTCCCAGAGGCAGAAGACACCATCCGGACGAACTTCATCCGGTAGCCGGCGGCCGAAAAGAGGCCCTTCTACCCTTCCCAGCCGAACCCCTTCGCGAAGACCTCGAGGCAGGCATCCACGGCAGCCGCGTCGTAGCGAATCCCGCGGCCTTTCCTCAGCTCGTCCAGGGCGGCTCCCAGGCCTCGCGCGGGACGGTAGGGGCGGTGGGAGGACATGGCTTCCACGGTGTCGGCCACGGAGATGATCCGGGCTTCCGGCAGGATCTGCTCCCCCGCAAGGCCACGGGGGTAGCCGCTCCCGTCCATGGCCTCGTGGTGCTGGTAGACGATCTCCGCCAGGGGCCAGGGCAGGTCGATGGCGGAGAGGATCCTGTGGGCTGAGGCCGGGTGGACCTGGATCAGCTTGAATTCGAGCGGATTGAGCCGTCCCGGCTTCACCAGGATTTCTGACGGGACCTCGATCTTCCCGACGTCGTGAACCAAAGCCGCCATTTCCACCTGGCGTGAGCGGGTTTCGCCCATCCCCATCTCGAGGGCGATGGCCTTCGAGAGTTTCGCCACGCGCCGCTGGTGCCCCGCCGTGTAGGGATCGCGGGCCTCGGAGGCGATGGCCAAGACCTGGACGGACTGGTCCCAGGCCCTTTCCAGTTCCGAAACCTTCTTCCTGAGCTGTCGGTTGATCTCCTCCCGCTCCCTCTCGGCCTGCTTCCTCTTGGAGATGTCCTGGTAGATCGCGAAAACGCCGGTCCGGCTTCCTTCCATGTGTACGGGAAAGCCGGTGAAGGCCACGTCGATCGGGGTTCCGTCCTTCCTCTTCCTTACGGCCTCGAACGCGAGCCCGTCCTGTACCGAGAAGGTTTCGGTGTATTGCCTGGCAAGGCCCAACTCTTCCGGGGAGACGATGAACTCGTCGATCTTGTGCCCGACCAGTTCCTGCTGGGAAAAACCGAACATCCGTTCGCAGGTCGCGTTGACCCGCAGGATCGTCCCGTCCAGTTCGCACAGCTGGATGGTGAGCGGCGAGTTCATGAAGAGCTGTTCCAGGTAGGCGCTTTCCCGGGCAAGGTCGGAAAGGGCCTTTCTCTCCTCGGTCGTGTCGGTGGCATAGCCGAGGTAACGCCCCTCCTCGAAGGAGGTGCCTTCCACCTGCCACCAGCGCTGGTTTCCGCCCTTCTGGAGGATGGGGCTTTCCCAGGACGACCACCCGCAATCCTTGAGCAGGCCCAGGAAACGGGTCACTTCTCCCCTGGACGCTTCCGGGACCAGGTCGAGGATGCTCATGGCCCGGATTTCCCCGGCGCTGTATCCCGTGAACTGCAGGACGGCCGGGTTCGCGTCCAGGAAATTCCCCTCCCCGTCGACCTGGAAGATCCCGATCGGTGCGTTTTCAACATAGTTGCGGAACTTCGCTTCACTGTGGCACAGGGCAGCCTCCGCCAGCCTTCTTTCCCTGCGGAGACTCCTCCGGTTCATGGCATTCAGGAAAGCCGGGCCCAGCCTTCGGATGTGCTCCTTGATGACGTAGTCCCAGGCCCCGCTCTTCATGCACTCGACCGCCGTCTCCTCGTTGATGGAGCCCGTGACGATGATGAACGGGAGATCCGGGTCGTGCTGCTGGGCGATCGCCAGTGCCGTCATCCCGTCGAACTGGGGGAGCCTGTAGTCCGAGAGGACGATGTCGGGGCGGAACGAAGCCAGGGTCTCTTCAAAGCCTTGCCGCGTGTCGACGACCCGGAATTCGCAGTCGGGGTCGACGCGCCGGATTTCCCTTTCCGCCAGGTCGGAATCGGTCGGCAGGTCTTCCAGGATAAGGACTCTTGTTTTCGCGCCCATCTCTTTACTCTCCTTTGCGGCCCCGCTCACGGGTTATGGAAAAGTGGAAAGCCGCGCCCTTGCCGACCTCCGCTTCCGCCCACACGCGGCCTCCGTGGCGGGAAACGATGCGGTGAACGATCGCCAGCCCAGCCCCCGTGCCCTCGAACTCCCTGGCGCCGTGCAGGCGCTGGAAGACGCCGAAGAGCTTGTCCGCGTACTTCATGTCGAAGCCCGCCCCGTTGTCCCGGACGGTGTAGACGGCCTCTTCGCCCTGTTCGGCCGCGGTGATCTCGATCAGGGCCCGGTCCATTTTAGAGGAAAACTTCACCGCGTTGGAAAGCAGGTTGGCCCACACCTGGCGCAGAAGGGAGGGGTCCCCCGAGGCCGGCGGGAGTAAGCCGACCCTGAAATCGATCCGTTCGCGCTCCTCCGCGGTGGTGATCTCGAAGAAGATGGACCGGGCCATCGCGGCCATGTCCACGGCAGACCGGTTAAGCGGCGCCCTCGTCACCCGCGAGAAGGAAAGCAGGTCGTCGATGAGGCGGCCCATGTCCCGGGCGCTTCCGCTGATGACCGAGCAGATCCGCCTCCCCTCCTCGTCCAGCCGCGGGCCGAGGTCTTCCAGCAGGATCCGGCTGTAGCCGTCAATCGCCCTCAGGGGGGCCCGGAGGTCGTGGGAGACGGAATAGGAAAAGGCCTCAAGCTCCAGGTTTGCAGCCTTCAGCTCCGCCGTCCGGTCGGCGACCCTCTGCTCCAGGTCGGCGTTGAGCCTGCGGATTTCCTCCTGGGCCTCCTTGCGTTCCGTGATGAGCTCGGAGAAAAGGAGGAGCCCCCCGACACGGCCGTCCGTTTCATGCCAGGGGTGGATTTCCCAGCGCACCCAGTCCGTTTTCCCGTCTGCCCTGGGAAAAGGATCCTCTTCCGCCTTCAGGATCGCTCCCTCGAGACCTTGCCGGTGAGCCTCCTTCCACCGTTCGGGGATTTGCGGGAAATACTCGTAGAGGGACCGGCCGATCACCTCACGGCCTTCGAAGCCGTAATCGGTGACGAACCGGCGGCTGGTGACAAGGGTGACCATTTGCCGGTCAAACATCGCAATGGCGGCCGGAGCGTTTTCAATGAAAAGGCGAAGCCTCTTCTCGTTGGTCTCCAGCGCTTTGGCGGCCCGGTCCAAAGCGGCCTGGGCCCTTGCCCTCGACCTGGCTTCGGCGGCCAGCAGGCCCGAAAGAAGCAGGGAGGTGACGGCCACGAAGGCCAGGCCCTTGTAAATCGACCACTGGGTCGTCGCGGCCTCTCCCAGGTGCAGGACCCCCAGGAAGCGGTCTGACAGGAGGATCCAGACCCCGGCAAACACTAGGTAGGGAAGGGCGATCCGGGTAATGGCCCTTTTCGCCTGGCTCTTGAAAATCCGGGCCTCTTCACGCATCGGGATCCCCCCAAAGTCCTGCGGGTAACGGGCTTAATCGATAAAAGGGGCCGGCTTCAGCCGGCCCCTCTCTCGCTGCGCTTGCGGCGTTACGGCTAGAAGTTGACCGTGGTGCGGAACCACACCATGCTGTCTCCCAGCGTGGTCCCTCCGTCGAGGTCCATCTTGTCGTAGCCGAGCTCGAACCAGAGGTTCGGCGTGTAGTTGTAGCGGACGCTGCCCGTGTAGTTTTTGTAGTCCTCGTCGTCGCCGTCGTAGCTGAAGTAGCGGACATAGGTCCACCACTGGTCGTTCCACTTCTGCTTCGCGACGATGTTCAGGACTTTCGAATCGGACACGGCATAGCCATCGTAAAATCCGAAAATGCTTTCGCTGAGAGCCCAGGCGTAGGGATCAGCATTGGCAAAGTAGAACCCTTCGTCGATCTGGGCGTACTCAACCCACAGGTCCGTGAACTTCAGCATGTCCTGGCTGAACGTCAGGATGGCCTTCCAGGCTGACGGAGAGTCGTCGAACCACGCCCAGTCCTCGTTCAGGTCCTGCACGAAGTACTGTCCCTTGAAGGCCACGTTCTCGTTGAAGTTGACGATGAGATCGCCCCACAGGGTTGAGAAATCAGGAGCGTCCTGATAGTCGTACTTCACGTAGTTGGCGGCGACGCTCAGGTTCTCGTTGAAGTTGAAGGCCAGGCGGGCGCCGTACCGGTAGAAGTCGGAGTAAACGTCGTCTTCGTCATGGGCGACGAACATCTCGAAGCTGCCCTGCTCGAAGGGCTTCTGGAACCAGATTGCCGTGGCAAGCGGATCGAAGTCGGTGACGTAGGCATCGTTCATCATGTAGCCGGCGAAGTCGGTCGCGTAGAAATCGCCTTCCCAGTCAAGCGGGAAGCGGCCCACCTGGGCGGTGATGTCCCAGGGGAACTGGATCGTCGCGTAGGCCCGGACCACGTCGAGGGAATTGCCGCCGCCGCCCTGCAGGCGGACGTTCAGAGTCACCTTGTCGTCAACGTACTTCACGATGTTCCAGCGGAAGCGGTCGACGCTCCAGTCGGAATCCTGGTCGACGCCGTAGAAGTTCAGGCGTCCCGGCTGGTTGATGATGATGTACTCTTCCCCGTCTTCGGCCCACTTCGCGGTGAAGCGGAAGTTGCCGCTGAACTTCCAGCCGCCGATCC
>CAZFSR010000010.1:0-84789 GCA_964521575.1 uncultured Synergistaceae bacterium | reverse complement strand
TTCGCGAGGGCGGCCGTACGGTGGGCGCCGGTGTCGTCACCGAGATCCTCGACTAACAGTCGGGAGGGGACAACCTTGGCAAAAAAGATTCGCATCAACCTAAAAGCGTTCGACCACCGAGTGCTCGATGCATCCGCAGTGCAGATAGCGGAGACGGCTGAGCGCACGGGGGCCAGGGTCTCCGGGCCGATACCGATCCCGACGGAGATCAACAAATTCACCGTCCTCAAGTCCCCGCACAAGGACAAGGATGCGCGTGAGCAATATGAAATTCGGACTCACAAGCGCCTCATCGATATCGTCGATCCGACGCAAAAGACGATGGAGGCCTTAATGCAGCTGAATCTCCCTTCCGGGGTGGACATCCAGATCAAGCTTTAACCTTCGGGGGGAGCTCTGAGCGAAAAGGAGCTGAATCGAATGAGCATGGGGATTTTGGGACGGAAGATTGGAATGACCCAGATTTTTGACGAAGACGGAAAAGCCGTCCCGGTAACGGTGGTCGAAGCGGGTCCTTGCCCGGTTCTGGCCGTCAGGACACAGGAGAAGAACGGGTACACGGCAGTTGTCTTGGCTTACGGGGCAAAGAAGGCGAAGAATGTCGCGAAGCCGATGAAGGTCGTGTTCGAAAAGGCGGGAATCGAGCCGAAGCGATGGATCAGGGAGTTTCGCATCGACGATACCGCGGCTTTCCAGCCAGGCATGGAAGTCCAGGCCTCAATTTTCGAGACCGGCGAGCTCGTCGATGTGACAGGAGTGAGCAAGGGAAAAGGAACCGCCGGCGGCATGAAAAGGTATGGCTGGGGCGGCGGGCCGGCCTCCCACGGTCAGTCGAAATGGCATCGGCGCCCGGGTTCATCGGGTGCGCACAGCTATCCGGGCCGGGTTTTCAAGGGACACGGGAACCCCGGACGGATGGGCAACGAGAGGGTCACGGTCAAGAACCTGAAAGTGGCTGCCATTGACGCGGATAACAACCTGATCCTGATCAGGGGGGCCATCCCCGGGGCGCGCAACGGCCTCGTCTTGGTCCGCAAGAAGCACTAGGCGGCGGAAGGAGGGCAAGGAGACCATGCCTACCATGAAAATGATCAATTTTGAGGGCGAAGTCGTAGGAAGCCTCGAACTTTCCGACGCCGTTTTCGGAGCGCCCATACACGTCCCCGCGATGCATCAGGTTGTCGTGGCCCAACTGGCGAATGCCAGGCAAGGAACGGCTAGCGCCAAGACCCGCGGCGAAGTAAGTGGTGGAGGACGCAAACCCTTCCGGCAGAAGCACACCGGACGAGCCCGGGCCGGGAGCACCCGGTCGCCGCTTTGGCTCAAGGGGGGCGTTGCCCATGGGCCGAAACCTCGCGATTACAGCCAGAAGGTTAACCGCAAGGTCAGGCAACTGGCCATGCGCAGCGCGCTTTCGCTGAAGGCGACGGAGGATCGTATGCTGATCCTTGAGAATGGCAACCTTGAAACTCCGAAGACAAAGGCCATGCTGGCCTTTCTCGGAAAGATCGAAGCGACGCGCAAGCCTCTGATGGTCATCGACGAGTCGAACGAAAACGTTTACCGCTCTGCGGCGAACATCCCCGGGGCCAAGGTGATTCATGTGGACAGCATCAATGTCTATGACATCCTCAACCACGAACACCTGATCATGACGGCTGCGTCCGCCCAGAAACTGCAGGAGGTGTACGGCCGATGAACCTCGTTTCTCATGATGTGATTATCCGGCCGATCATCACGGAGAAGTCGAATCGCCAAATGGAGCAGAACAAGTATGCTTTCGAGGTACACCCGAAAGCGAACAAGGTTGTGATCCGCCAGGCGGTTGAGGAAATCTTCAAGGTGAAGGTCGAAAGCGTCAACACGATACGGGTGCGTTCGAAGCCGAAGCGCCTCGGCGTGTTCCTGGGGCGTTCCCGCTCGTGGAAGAAAGCCATCGTCACCCTCGCAGCGGGTGAGCGCATCAAGTTCTTTGAAGGCGCGAGCGCGTAGGGTGCGGGAGGAGAACGAACATGGCGATGAAAAAATTCAAACCCACAACACCCAGCCGCCGCACCATGGCGAACTCGGATTACAAGGAGATTACGTCTACCGAGCCGGAAAAGAGCTTGCTTGAGCCTATCAGGAAGACGGCCGGGAGGAACAATACCGGACGAGTGACGATGCGCCACCGCGGCGGCGGGAACAAGCGGCAGTACCGGAAAATCGACTTCAAGCGCGACAAGATCGGGATCCCCGGGAAAGTGGCGACGATCGAATACGATCCGAACCGTTCCGCAAGGATCGCCCTGATCAACTATGCGGACGGCGAGAAGCGGTACATCCTGGCTCCCTCCGGACTGACCGTGGGCACGCAGATCATGGCGGGACCCGGTGCCGATATCAAGCCCGGGAATGCGCTGAAGATGATGGATATTCCCGTGGGAACCGTCGTCCACAATATCGAACTGGAGCCCGGCAGGGGTGGTGTCATGGTGAGATCGGCCGGCTCGAGTGCACAGCTGATGGCCAAGGAAGGCAAGTATGCCTATGTCCGGATGCCGAGCGGCGAGTTGAGGCTCGTCCTGCAGCAGTGCATGGCGACGATCGGGCAGGTTGGAAACGAGGAACACGAGAACGTCGTCGACGGGAAGGCAGGTAAGGTTCGTTGGCTTGGCCGCCGTCCGAAAGTGCGAGGGATGGTCATGAACCCCGTCGATCACCCCATGGGTGGCGGTGAAGGCTGCAGCAAGTCGAACAAGCATCCTGTCTCCCCTTGGGGAACCCCAGCGAAGGGTTTCAGAACCCGCAAATCGAAGCCGTCCGACAAGATGATCGTCCGGCGCCGGTACGCGAAGTAAGGGTTGAGGAGGGAAGGACATGGCAAGGTCCACCAAGAAGGGTCCTTTTATTGAACTCAAGCTCCTCCACCGGGTGGAAATGATGAACGAGACTGCGAAAAAGGCGGTCATCAAGACCTGGTCGAGGCGCTCGACGATCGTGCCCGCCATGATCGGACACACGATTGCGGTGCACAACGGGAAGACGCATATCCCCGTGTTCATTACGGAAAACATGATTGGGCACAAACTCGGCGAGTTTGCGCCGACCCGCAAGTTTGGCGGGCACGCTGGGCAGGAACGCGCTTCCGGCGTGAAGTAGGGGGTTGACGAACGATGGAAGCGAAAGCGGTATCCAAGGGACTGCAAATTTCCCCGACCAAGCTTCGCCAGGTGCTTAGCCTGATCAGAGGCAAAAAAGCCGGGGAGGCGCTCGCGATCCTCAAATTCACCCCTAAGAAGGCGGCCCGTTACGTTGAGAAAGCCTTGCAGAGCGCTCTGGCGAATGCAGACAATAATTACGGGATGGATGTTGACAAGCTTGTCGTTTCCGAAGCCTTCGCCGACAGGGGAACGGCCATGAAGCGGTTCCGCCCCGTCTCGATGGGCCGGGCACATCCGTTCAAGCGGACGTCCAGCCACTTGACCATCGTGGTCTCGGAACGCTAAGGAGGGGTGACCGTGGGTCAGAAAATTCATCCTGTGGGGATGCGGCTGGGCATCATCCGCGATTGGGAGTCGAAGTGGTACGCCAGCGGAAGGAATTATGCGAAGAACCTGCACCAGGACCTTGAACTTCGCCAGTGGCTCATCGACCGGTGGAAGGGCGCAGGGGTTTCAAAGGTAGAAATCGAGCGGATCGGCAATGTTATCGCTTTTACGATTTCGACCGCCCGGCCTGGGGTAGTTATCGGGAAAGGCGGCACTGAAATCCAGAAGGTCCGTGAAGAACTGCAAGCGAAAACCGGTCTTCGGGTCATGATCAACGTGCAGGAGATCAAGAACCCCGACATGGAAGCCTCCATCCTCGCCGAAGGAGTGGCCTCCTCTCTGGAGATGCGGGTCAGTTTCCGCCGTGCCATGAAGAAGGCGATTTTCCGTGCCATGAAATCCGGTGCCAGGGGGATCAAGGTCCAGTGCGGGGGCCGGCTCGGAGGGGCAGAAATCGCGAGGACGGAATGGTATCTCGAAGGCCAGCTTCCGCTCTCGACCCTTAGGGCCGATATCGACTACGGCTTTGCCGAAGCCCGGACGATCTACGGAGTCATTGGCGTCAAGGTATGGGTTTACCGTGGAGATGCCGCCTACCGGCCCCGGAAGACCGCCAAAGAGGGCGCAAAGGAAAGGGGTTAACGCACCATGCTTATGCCTAGCCGTGTCAAATACAGGAAGCCGTTCCGCAGGCCCCTGAGCGGCCGTGCGAAGGGAGCCACCGAGGTGGATTTCGGCGATTTCGGTCTGCAGGCTCTTGATTGTGCCTGGATTACCGCAAGGCAAATCGAGGCGGCCCGCGTCGCGATCTCGCGGAAAATGAAAAAGGGCGGCAAAATCTGGATCCGCATATTCCCGGACCGTCCCTTTACGAAAAAGCCGCTTGAAACCCGTATGGGAAAAGGAAAGGGAAGCCCGGAGTTCTGGGTCGCCCCCGTAAAGCGGGGCCGGATCATGTTCGAGGTAGCCGGTGTCACTCGGGAGGTTGCCGAGGAGGCTTTTATCACGGCAGGACATAAACTCCCGATCAAGGTCCGGTTTGTTGCCCGAGAGGGACTGGGTGGTGAATAGACCATGAAGGCCAAGGATTTCAGGGACCTTACGATTGAGGAACTCAGCGACAAGCACCGCCAATACAAGGAAGAACTTTTTAACCTGCGTTTCCAGAGCGCCATCGGACAGCAGGGAAACCACAGTCGAATTTCGGAAGTCAAGCGGACCATCGCGCGGATTCTCACGGTGAAGCGTGAGAAGGAAGTCGCTGTGGAACGCGCGACCGCGAGGAGGTAACGGACGATGGAGGAGAGAACCTCTCATCGGAAGACGCGGATTGGCACGGTCGTCAGCAACAAGATGCAGAAGACGATCGTTGTCAGAGTGGACCGGATGGCCAAGCATGCGCTCTACGGCAAGCCGGTGCTCAAATATAAAAAGTACATGGCTCACGACGAAGAGAACACCTGCAGGATCGGGGACCAGGTTCTCATAGAGGAAACTCGTCCCTTGAGCGCCCATAAGCACTGGGCTCTTAAGGAAGTCCTCCGCCGTGCTCCGATACTTGGCGTTGAAACCGGCGACGAGGAGGCGTAAGTCATGATCCAGCTTAGGACAGTCCTCAATGTTGCCGATAATTCAGGCGCGAAAAAGATCATGTGCGTGCATGTCGTCGGCGGAAGTCAACGCTTTGTCGGCTCGATCGGTGACGTGATCGTCGCGTCGGTTAAGGAAGCCATTCCCAATAGCAATATCGGGAAAGGTCAAGTGGTCAAGGCGGTCATCGTCAGGACTAACAAGGAAATCCGCCGGAAGGACGGCTCTTATGTCCGCTTCGACGACAATGCGGCCGTGATCATCGACAACAACGGCGATCCCAAGGGAACACGCATCTTCGGCCCCGTTGCCAGGGAACTTCGCGAGAAGAAATACATGCGCATCGTCTCGCTTGCCCCTGAGGTCGTGTAGGAGGCTTTCGTCATGGGAAAGATGAGAATCAAGAAGGGTGATCGCGTTCATGTCCTTTCAGGTAAGGATGCCGGGAAAGAAGGCAAGGTCCTTCGCCATATCCCGTCAAAGGACATGATCGTCGTAGAGGGGGTCAACCTGGCCACGAAGCACGTTCGCCCGACCCAGAAGAACCCGAAGGGCGGGATCGTCAAGCAGGAAACCCCGTTTTACGCAGCCAAAGCCATGCTTGTTTGCCCTGCATGCGGCAAGCCCACACGAGTCGCCCGCGCCTTTATGGATGACGGTCGCAAGGTGAGGCTGTGCAAAAAGTGCGGGGAAATCGTCGACAAGGTGTAGGGAGGAGGCTTCTTTAGCCATGGTTCCGCGCTTACAGACAAAGTACAAGGAAGAGGTCGTCCCGCGCCTGATGAAGGAGTTTGCCTTCAAGAACATCATGGAGGCTCCGCGTATCGAAAAGGTCGTTGTCAATATCGGGGTAGGAGAGGCAAAAGTCGATATCAAGTACATGGATGCCTCGATCAACGAGTTGACCCAGATCACGGGCCAGCGCCCGGTTCTGAAAAGGGCTAAGAAGTCCGTAGCCGGTTTCAAGCTTCGTGAGGGTATGCCGGTTGCTTGTGCAGTTACCCTTCGCGGGACTAAAAAGTGGGAGTTCCTCGACAGGCTGCTCTCCCTGGCGCTTCCCCGGATCAAGGATTTCCAGGGGGTTTCCCGAAAGGGGTTTGACGGTCGCGGGAATTTCAACCTCGGGCTCAAGGAACAGCTCATCTTCCCGGAGATCGATTACGACAAGGTCATCCGCGTGCGAGGCATGAACATCACCATCGTCACCACGGCGAAGAACGACGAAGAGGCCTACCTCCTTCTCAAGGAGCTAGGGATGCCCTTCAGTCGTTAAGGGGGAAAGTCGAGATGTCGAGAACGGCCCTTGAGGTAAAGGCAAAGAGGGAACCGAAATTCAAGGTACGGAAAGTCAACCGCTGCCCTCTCTGTGGGCGCGTCCATTCCGTGCTGCGCAAATTCAACATGTGCCGCTGCTGCTTCCGCAAGCTGGCCCGCGAGGGGAAAATCCCCGGCGTGGTCAAGTCGAGCTGGTAGCCGCAAGGACAGAAGGAGGCAGGGGAAATGTACGTGACCGATCCCATAGCGGATATGCTCACGCGCATCCGGAATGCGAACATGGTTTTCCAGGAAACCGTCGATATCCCCATGAGCAAGATGAAACTTGAGGTCGCGAAGATTCTCAAGGAAGAGGGATACATTCGCAATTTCAAGGTCCTTAACGATGCAAAAAAGCCAGTTTCCATGCTCAGGCTGATGCTGAACTACGGACCTAACCGGGAACGCGTGATTCAGGGGCTGCGGAGAATCAGCAAGCCCGGTCGTCGAATCTACGTCGGCAGAAGCGATCTGCCCAAGGTCATGGGAGGGCTCGGAGTGGCCATCATTTCCACCTCACAGGGATTGATGACGGACGCCACGGCCCGTTTCAACGGCCTGGGGGGCGAAGTCATCTGCTACGTCTGGTAGCGGGGGGTGTAGGCCTTGTCACGAATTGGAAGGAAAAGCATACCGCTCTCCAAGAACGTCCAGGTTTCGGTGGAAGGGCGGCACGTCAAAGTAAAGGGACCGAAGGGCGAGCTTTCTCTCGATCTTCTTCCGTGCGTGGACGTGTCCCTGGAAGAAGACCAGCTGGTCGTCACCCGCAAGGATGACGAGATACAGTCCAGGGCTTTTCACGGGATGACACGCGCGCTGCTGAACAACATGGTCGTGGGGGTCAGCGAAGGGTTCCAGCGGCAACTCGAGATCGTCGGAGTCGGCTACCGGGCACAGATGCAGGGGAAGACCCTGGTTCTTAGCCTCGGGTACTCCCACCCGATCCAGGTTGAACCGCCCGCCGGTGTGGAAATCCTGACCGACGGACCGACGAAGATCCTCATCAAGGGTGCCGACAAGCAGGTCGTCGGGCAGCTCGCGGCAAACATCCGCGGCTTCCGCCCGCCCGAGCCCTACAAGGGGAAGGGGATCCGCTATGCGGGAGAGTTCATCATTCGTAAGGCCGGCAAGGCTGGATCGAAGAAGTAGCCGAGGTGAAAGAGCATGATTAGGAAGCGAAGCCGAAACGAGATGCGACTGATCCGGCACCTGCGCCTCCGCCAAAAGCTTTCGGGGACTGCAGAAGCGCCAAGGCTTTCGGTGTTCCGGAGCCTGAAGCACATTTATGCCCAGGTTATCGATGATGACAAGGGCACGACCCTTCTGGCCGTATCCACGCGTGAAAAGGCCGTCGCGGAGCAGCTCAAGGGGACCGGAAACATCGAGGCGGCGAAATATGTCGGCAAGCTGGTTGCGGAGCGAGCCCTGGCAAAAGGGATCCAGGCTGTCGTATTCGACCGTGGTGGGCATATGTTCCATGGTCGGGTCAAGGCCCTGGCCGATTCCGCCCGCGAAGCCGGGCTGAAGTTCTAGGGGGGATGGCCAATGGCAGCCAGAATGCAGAAGGGAACTGAAACCGAACTGACCGAACGCGTGGTTTGCATCAAGCGTGTCAGCAAGGTTGTCAAGGGTGGAAAGCGCTTCAAATTCAGCGTGCTGGTCGTCGCCGGAGATGGAAACGGTCAGGTCGGCGTCGGGATGGGCAAGGCCCGGGAGATTCCCGAAGCCGTGCGCAAGGGCATAGAAAAAGCGAAAAAGAGCATGGTGACACTGAAAAAAGTCGGCAACACAGTAGCCCACCCGATCGTCGGCCACTTCGGCGCCGCAGAAGTGCTCCTCAAGCCGGCTGCCCCCGGGACCGGCGTTATCGCAGGTGCCGTGGTTCGGGCCATCATGGAGCTCGGTGGCGTTAAAGATGTCCTGACCAAGGTCATCGGCAGGACCTCTAACCCGATCAACGTCGCCTACGCCACCTTCGAAGCGTTGAGGACGATGAGGACGCCGGAAGAGACACTCCGCCTGCGCGGTAAGGACCGGAAACCGGTTCAGGCGGCCTAGGAGGTCCGATTATGGCGATGCTTAAAATCACCTGGAAGCGGAGCTGCATTGGGCGTCCAGACAAGCAGGAGCGGACAATCCGGGCTTTTGGATTCCGAAAGCTTAACGACACGGTCGAGATGGAAGACACCCCGCAGATTCGGGGAATGATTGCTGCCGTCCATCATCTGGTCGACTGGGAAGCCATCGAGAAATAGGAGGGAGATCCCATGCACCTGCATGATCTCAGTCCCGCCCCGGGATCCCGCCGTAAGCCCAAGAGGCTCGGATGCGGAGTCGGTAGCGGTACCGGTAAAACAGCTGGCAAGGGTCACAAGGGGCAGAAAGCTCGTACCGGAGGCGGTGTGAGCCGAGGTTTTGAAGGCGGACAAATGCCGATCCAGAGGCGGGTTCCAAAGCGCGGCTTTAACAACGCCCGCCATGCGGTGAATTATGAAGTGGTCAATCTCAAGTCGCTTGAAGAGCGTTTTGAGGCAGGTGCCGAAATTACGGCCATCGAGCTTCTTTCCGTCGGCCTGATTCACGGGAATATGGACGGAGTGAAAATTCTGGCCACGGGTGACTTGACCAAGTCCTTCAACGTCAAAGCCAACGCGTTCAGTGCGAAGGCCATCGAGAAAATCGCTGCTGCGGGCGGAAAGGCAGAGGTGATCTAGGTGTTCGACTCCGTCCGCAACGCGATGCGGTTGCCTGACCTCAAGCGTCGGATACTCTTTACCCTAGGCGTGTTGTTTGTTTTTCGCCTCGGTGCCCATATCCCGACGCCGGGAATCGATGGGGCCGCGATGTCGAGGTTGTTTGAGCAGGGCGGGGTACTAGGTTTCCTGGATCTGTTTGCGGGCGGGGCGCTAAGGCGCTTCAGCGTGTTTGCCCTTGGCGTGGGTCCCTATATCAACGCGAGTATCGTGATGCAGCTCCTTGTCGTGGTTTTCCCCGCCCTTGAAAAGCTCCAGAAGGAAGGCGAGGAGGGGCGCAAGAAGATTGTCGCCTACACTCGCTGGAGCACGGTCGGTTTTGCCGCCGTCCAGGCACTGGGTCTTTCCTTCTGGCTTAGGGGATTGGGAATTTTCTCCGGCACGCCTTGGGATCTCGTCATGGTCGTGGCAACGATCACGACCGGCTCCGTCGCGGTGATGTGGCTGGGCGAGGTCATATCGGACCATGGAATCGGAAACGGCATCAGCCTTTTGATTTTCGCGGGGATCGTTGCCCGCATTCCTGAAGCCATCGTCCAAACCTGGACAAGCGTTAGCTCGGGCCAGATGAATTTCCTGGCTCTGCTTGTCGCCCTTGTGCTCATGGTTGCGGTTGTCGCAGGCTGCATCCTTTTGCAGGAAGGGCAACGGCGTTTGCCCGTTCAGTACGCGAAAAGGGTTGTCGGGAACAAGGTCTACGGAGGACAGAGCACATTCATTCCGTTGCGCGTAAATCAATCGGGGGTTATCCCGATCATTTTCGCCTCTTCGGTCCTGCTGCTTCCGTACACGATCGCCCGCTTTTTCCCGGGTGGCGTCGGGGCCTTTATTCAGAGGGCCTTCTCGCCCAACAGCCTGATTTATACCGTGCTTTACGTCGCACTGATCATTTTCTTTGCCTACTTCTACACGGCCGTAGTCTTCAACCCGGTTGACGTGGCGAACAACATGAAGAAGTACGGCGGGTTCATCCTGGGAATACGTCCGGGTAAACCCACCTCCGACTACATCGAGAAAGTCATGACCCGGATCACGCTTGCCGGAGCCATCTTCCTTTCTCTGATCGCGTTATTGCCGACTTTGATGACGCAGGTGATGGGGATCAACACGTTCTATTTCGGTGGAACGGCCATCCTGATCGTCGTGGGCGTGGCTCTGGACACGGTCCAGCAGATCGAAGGACAGCTCTTGATGCGCCATTACGAGGGCATCCTGAAGCGGCGCGACCGGGCTGGGCTGTTCAAGATGTAAGGAGGTCACCATGCGGTTGATCTTTTTGGGTCCTCCCGGATCGGGCAAAGGGACCCAGGCGGCAAGACTTCTTGAAAAGGCTCAAGTGGCCCATATTTCTACCGGCGATATTCTCAGGGAAAACGTCAAGATGGGAACTGAGCTGGGGCTGCAGGCCAAAGGTTTCATGGATTCCGGAAAGCTTGTCCCGGACGAGTTGATCGTTGAAATGATGAAGCAACGGCTTCAGGCCGGCGACTGCTCCAAAGGATTCATCCTTGACGGGTTCCCTCGGACGGTCGCCCAGGCCGAAGCACTTGAAAAGATGCTTGACGGTCTAGGGATGAAACTTGACGCTGTGGTTCTTTTCAAGGTTTCCGACCCGGTGGTCATCGAGCGGCTTTCAGGTCGCAGAGGGTGCAGGCAATGTGGAGCGATCTATCATATCCGCTTCAACCCGAGTTCAAAGGGCACGGCATGCCAGGTCTGCGGGGGTGAGCTTTACCAGAGGGACGATGACCGGGAGGAAGTTATCCGGAAGCGGCTCGATGTTTACCACTCCCAGACCGCGCCACTGATCGGCTTCTACGGCAGGAGGAATCTTCTCGTGGAAGTGGAGGCCGAGAAATCCAGCGACGAAGTCATGAAAACCATTCTGGCTGCCCCTTGGGGAAGGCCGGAATGATCACCTTGAAAACCGAAGAACAGCTTGGCTTCATGAGGCAAGCGGGGAGAATCGTGGCCGATACGCTACGGCTCCTCCGCGAAAGGGTAAAGCCAGGAACGGACACCTTGACCCTGGATGAGGAAGCATTTGCCTATGTCGCCAAGTGCGGGGCGCGCCCGGCCTTTAAGGGGTATCGCGTTCCCGGAGTCAAGAGGGCTTTTCCGGGCACGTTGTGCATCTCCATCAACGACGAGGTAGTGCACGGAATTCCCGACCGAAGGCGCAGGCTGGAGGAAGGAGATATCGTGAGTTTTGACATGGGTGTCGAGTACAGGGGATACTACGGAGATGCGGCCTGTACTTACGGGGTGGGCAACGTTTCGATTACGCGCCGCCTGCTGATGGAAAACACCCTTGAATCCCTTCACCGTGCGGTTTCGGTTGTTCGTGAAGGTGCGACCGTGGGTGACGTCGGTCACGCGGTTGAAAGCTTCCTTGTCCCGAAAGGTTACGGTCTTGTGAGAAACTATGCAGGGCACGGAATTGGCAGGAAGCTTCACGAAGCTCCCCAGGTGCCCAATTTCGGACGACCCGGCAGCGGGATCACCCTTAAGAGGGGAATGACCATTGCGGTGGAACCCATGGTGATGACCGGCAGGGAAGAGGTCGTCACAGGGGAAGACGGATGGACAGTCCTTACGGCCGATCATTCCGATGCCGCCCACTTCGAGCACACGGTCCTGGTTTGCGAAAGCGGATCGGAGATCCTCACGCCATGGGAGAGTTGATCTCTTTGACCGGAGAGGAATGGAGTATGTTTGACCGGGTTGCCGCTTCCGGGCAAAGATCCCGTAATGAGGAGGTCGATTGATCCGCATGGCGAAGGATGATGTGATAGAAGTCAAGGGTAGGGTCGTGGAACCGCTCCCCAATGCCATGTTCAGGGTGGAGTTGGAAAACGGGCATCGCATTCTTGCCCATGTCTCGGGGAAAATGAGGATGCATTTCATCCGCATCCTCCCGGGGGACCAGGTCTTGATCCAGCTTTCCACCTATGACTTGACACGGGGTCGGATCGTGTATAGATATAAATGATCGCGATAAGGCCTTCCCCGCTTTAGGAAGGGTTTAAGCGTCGATTTGGAATGGGAGTGTGAGGATATGAAGGTTAAGCCTTCGGTAAAACCAATTTGCGAACATTGCTCAGTCATCAAGAGGCACGGGGTTGTGCGCGTGATCTGCAGCAAGAACCCGCGGCACAAGCAGAGCCAGGGACCAAGGAGGCCATAGGACGATGGCGCGTATTGCTGGTGTAGACCTGCCCAGGGAAAAAAGGGTTGAAATCGCCCTGACCTATATCTACGGGATCGGACTGGCGAAATCGAGAGAGATCCTTGCCGCGACAGGGGTCAGCCCTGACACCCGGGTGAAGGATCTGACGGATGACGAATCAAAGCGGCTTCGCTCCGAAATCGAGTCGAACTACAGGGTTGAAGGAGATCTTCGCCGGGAAGTCGCAATGAATATCAAGCGCCTGATGGAGATTGGTTGCTACAGAGGGCTCCGCCACAGGCGCGGGCTCCCGGTTCGCGGCCAGAGGACGAAGACGAATGCCCGGACCCGCAAGGGACCGAAGAAGACGATCGCCGGCAAGAAAAAGGCGACGTTGAAGAAGTAGCGCGGCGAGGAGGTCGACCCAATTGGCAAAGCGGGTTCAGCGCAAAGGGAAGCGTAAAGAGAAGAAGCATGTCAGCTACGGGGTGGCTCATATCCATTCCACTTTCAACAATACGATCATCAACATCACGGACAAGCAGGGAAATGTCCTGTCTTGGGCATCGGGAGGCAATGTGGGCTTCAAGGGAGCAAGGAAATCCACTCCTTTTGCGGCGCAGATCGCGGCTTCCCAAGCGGCGAAGCTTGCTCAGGACCACGGCCTGATGGAGGTCGACGTTGTCGTACAGGGGCCTGGTCCAGGACGCGAGTCCGCGATTCGCTCCCTTCAGGCTGCCGGACTCCAGGTTCGGCTGATTAAGGACGAGACGCCGATTCCCCATAACGGTTGCCGTCCCCCGAAGCGGCGGCGCGTGTAGCGCAGACGAAGTTAAGGAGGGAACCAACATCCCATGAGTAGATATGTCGGTCCAGCCTGCAGGCAATGCAGGGCTGAAGGAGTCAAGCTTTTTCTTAAGGGTGACCGTTGCTATACGGAGAAATGCGCCATCGTCAAACGGAACAAGAAACCCGGACAGCATGGAGACAGCAAAAGGCGCGCCAAGATGAGCGAATACGGCCTGCGTCTCCGCGAGAAGCAGAAACTGCGTCGCTATTACGGCATGCATGAAGCCCAGTTCCGCCGTTTCTACGAGATGGCGACGAAGATGGGCGGGCAGGCGGGCCATAACTTCCTCCAGCTTCTCGAGCGGCGGCTTGACAACGTGGTTTACCGTACCGGTTTTGCCGTAAGCCGGCGCCAGGCGAGGCAGCTTGTCTGTCATGGCCATTTTGAGGTTAACGGAAAGAAGATCGATATCCCGAGCTATCTGGTCAAGGCTGGAGATGTCCTCTCCGTCCGCGAGGGAAGTCGAGACGTCGGTTACGTGAAGGAGAACGCCGAAGTGGCGGGTAGCCGTTCCATCCCTGCCTGGCTTGAGGTGAGCGGGGAGAACTTGAGCGCCAGGGTTATTGCCCTGCCCAACCGCGATCAAATCGACTCGCCGGTCAACGAGCAGCTCGTCGTCGAGTTCTATGCCCGCTAAAGGGTAGAAAGGTGGGGGGAAGATGGATCCCATGCGACCGGAGATCAGGCTGGAAGAAAGTACCCCCCGATATGGCAGGATTGTCGTCGAGCCTCTGGAACGGGGTTACGGCGTCACGCTCGGGAATGCGCTGAGACGGGTTCTCCTTTCGTCCATAAGAGGGGCCGCCATCACGGCGGTCCGTATCGAGGGAGTCCTGCACGAATACAGTACCGTCCCGGGCCTGAAGGAAGATGTTCTTGGGTTGATGATCAACCTCAAGCACATTCCGCTCAGGTGCCACAGCCCGGAAGCCCGGATCCTGCATCTCGAGGTGGTGGGACCGAAGGAAATCACTGCCGCGGATATCCAGCCGGACAGCGAGGTCGAATTCATTGACCCGTCTAGCGTCATCGGGACCCTTGAAAAAGGGCACAAGCTTGTGATGGACCTTTACGTGGAGCAGGGGGTTGGATATGCCACGACCGATCGGCCGAGGCCTCCGTACCTTCCGATCGATGCCCTGATGGTGGATGCGATATTTTCGCCGATCCAGCGCGTCAAGTACGAGGTTCAAAACGCCCGTGTCGGCCAGAGAACAGACTATGACCGGCTTGTCCTCGATATCTGGACCAATGGGGTCGTCCCTGTTCCCGAGGCCATGTGCGAATCTTCCAATATCCTGAAAGGCTATTTTGCCCTTTTCGCGGACGAGATACGGCTTTCGGAAGGAGAGACGCATGGCCGTGCAGGGCAGGACGAGCAGGAAGAAGAGAGCTTGTCCGAAGAAATCGCTGCTCCCGTCTCAAGCGGAGACACGATCCTGTCCAGGGGAATCAAGGATTTGGAGCTCTCGGTCCGTAGCGAGAACTGCCTGCTGCGGGGCGGAGTCCATACGATAGGCGACCTTGTCAGCAAGAGCCGATCCGAATTGATGAAGATACGCAATCTGGGCAAGATTTCTCTCAGGGAAATCGAAGAAAAACTCGAGAAGTTCTCGATTGCCCTGCCAGGGGAAGAAACGCCGGAAGAGCCCTTGAAGGAGGACTAGTTTATGAGGCATAGAGTCGATACACGGAGGCTTGGCCGGTACACAAGCCACCGCATGGCTATGTTGAGCAACATGACGGCCAGCCTGATCCTTGAGGAGAAGATCACGACCACGCTGCTCAAGGCGAAGGAATTGCGCCGCGTTTCGGAGAGGCTCATCACCCGTGCAAAAGGCGGGACACTTCAGGACCGTCGGCTGGTTGCTTCCAGGATGCCCAACAAGGAAGCCGTCAAGAAACTTTTTGACGAGATCTCCCCGCGGTACGCAAACCGGCCGGGTGGATACACCCGCATCGTCAAGCTGGGGAGCCGGGTGGGTGACGCTGCCCCGATGGCGGTCATCGAACTGGTTCAATAGGCAATGTTGAATGAGGATGTGTGCGCGCTCCGGGGCGTGAGCTACACGTACCCGGGCGCGACCACGCCCGCACTTCATGAAGTGGACCTTTCCATACGCCAGGGGGAGTGGGTTGCCCTTGTCGGAGCGAATGGATCGGGGAAGTCCACGCTAGCCAAGCTCCTAAACGCCCTGCTGATACCGACGCGGGGCGATTGCTTTGCCTGTGGTTATCGAACCGACAAGGAAGAAAATTACTGGGCCGTCCGGAGCCGGATCGCGATGGTGTTCCAAAATCCGGACAACCAGATCGTCGCTTCTGTGGTGGAGGAGGATGTTGCATTCGGGCCTGAAAATCTTGGGCTTCCGTCTTCAACGATTCAGGAAAGAGTCCTTGAATGCCTCAGCCAGGTTGGTTTGGAAGATAAGAGACGAACCCCGACCTACGCGCTTTCGGGGGGACAGAAACAACGGCTTGCAATCGCCGGAGCCTTGGCGATGCAACCGCGTTGCCTTGTCCTTGACGAAGCGACATCCATGCTTGATCCGCAGGGGAGGGCGGACCTTATCGAAATCCTGCGCAAGCTTCACGGTCATGGGATGACCCTTGTCCAAATCACCCACCGGCTTGATGAAATCCTGGACGCGACGCGTGCCGTGGTCCTGGGAAAGGGAAGAATCGCCTGGGAAGGTTCTTTGGCGGGTCTTTTCTCCATGAAGGACCACTTTCCTGAATGGGGGCTGGAAACCCCGAGCCTCGTTCGCCTGTCAGGAGAGCTGAAGAGGAAAAAACTCCTGCCGGAAGGGTGTCTTCCCTCCGTTAAGGAGATGCTGGAGCACTTATGTCCATAAAGGTCGATTCTCTCTGCCATGTTTATCATCCCGGAACTCCTCTCGAAACGCGGGCCCTCTCAGGAGTGGACCTTCTTGCGGACCGCGGAGAGTGGGTCGCTGTTGTCGGACAGACCGGGAGCGGCAAATCCACCCTTGCGCAGCATCTCAATGCCCTTTTGCTTCCGACCAGCGGTTCCGTTACGATTGACGGTATTTCGACGGCAGTGGAATCCGTTGCCCTTCGAGAAGTCCGGAGGAAGGTGGGGCTGGTTTTTCAGTATCCCGAACACCAGCTTTTCGCGGAAAGTGTTCGTGAAGAGATGGCTTTCGGTCCGAAAAACTGGGAATTTCCCGAAGCGGAGATCAAAAGGGTAACCATCGAGACAATGGCTCTTCTCGGATTACCGCTGGAACTTCTTGATCGGAGTCCCTTCCAGCTTTCAGGAGGGCAGAAACGCCGGCTTTGCATTGCCTCGGTGCTGGCCTCACGCCCCGATTACCTTGTCCTGGACGAACCCACAGCCGGAATGGACGCCCGGGGGCGGCAGGAACTCCTCTCTCTCCTGAAATGTCTAATAAAGGAAGGATTAGGCGTGGTTCACATCACCCACGACCTAGAACTCGCCCTGGCTTTGGCTGACAGGATTCTGGTTCTCGAAAAGGGAAAGACAGTTTTTTGCGGAACGCCGGCTGGATTGATGGATGAGTTGCTTGACAGGTCCCTCCGAGGACTGAGATTACCCCCCCTCCTGGAGCTGGTGTCGGGGCTCAGGGATTACGGATACCCCATTCCGTACACGGTCGATCCGGAAACGCTGGCCGCTCTTCTGGAAAGGGAAATCCGGTCTTGAAATTCCTAAACCACCTTACACTCGGGCAATATATCCCGGCAGATTCCCCTGTTCACCGCCTTGACCCCAGGTGCAAGATCCTTTCCGTCGTGTTGCTTCTTGCAGGGATTTTCCTCATGAAACACCCCGGGGCTTTCATTGCATGGGGGATTTTCCTTCTCTTCCTTTCATGGTTTTCACGTATTCCCTTCCGGGTGGTCATCCAGGGAGCCCGCCCGGTCATTATCCTCGTTCTTTTCACTGCGGGAATACACCTCTTCCTGACGAAAGGCGCCGTCCTTTGGGAATGGGGACTGCTTTCCATAACCCGGGAAGGGGTCTCGATGGCTTTCAGGATGGGTTTGAGGCTTTTCTTTCTCGTCCTTTACGCCGGGTTCCTTACGTTGACAACAAGCCCAATGGAACTCTCGGATGGGCTTGAAAGCCTTTTTCGGCCATTCCAACGTTTTGGGTTCCCTGCCCATGAGATGGCGATGATGATGACCATCGCTCTCCGGTTCATTCCGACCCTCTTTGATGAAACGGACCGGATTCTCCGTGCTCAACTCGCAAGGGGGGCGGATCTCGAGCATGGTGGGCTGTTCAAGCGCATGAAATCCTTTGTCCCTGTCCTCGTGCCGCTTTTTGTCATCGTTTTCCAGCGGGCTGAAGATCTCGCTCAGGCGATGGAAGCGCGCTGCTACAGGGGGGGGAGCGGCCGGACCCGCATGAATCCCCTTATTTGGAAGAAGTCGGACACCCTGGCATTAGCCGGGATTCTTTCGGTTGTTTTGTTTTTTGTCCTGTTGGACATGAGAGCCTGAACGATGCGGTATGCGGTGGAAATCGCCTACGATGGACGCTCCTTTTCAGGCTGGCAAAGACAGCCAGGGAGGAGGACCGTTCAGGGGGATCTTGAAAGTGTCCTGGGCCGGCTTGAAGGTTCAGAAGTCCTTTCTGTAGGTGCAGGAAGGACCGACGCCGGAGTCCACGCGAGAGGGCAGGTCGCCTCGTTCGACCTTTCAAAAGAGTGGGAACCGGGTCGTTTGATAAGAGCGTTGGAAAACAATCTGCCTCCCGAAATCGGGGTCAGTCGGGCGGCGGTCGTCGGAGAAAAGTTCAACGCCCGGCATGATGCAACCTGGAGGGAATATGCCTATTTCCTTTGGACGGCACCCTATAACTTCCCTCAAGTAAAACCCTTCGTCTGGAGAGTGAGGGCGAATTGGGCTTCCCCAGAGGTCACTCTCGCCTGCAAGGCACTTGAGGGTGAACATGACTTCGGGCTCTTCTGCCCTCTTAGCGAGCGCCCGGCCAACACGGTTAGGCGAGTCCTGAGAGTCGGGATTGTGCGCAAGAGGGATTGGGTCGCTTTCCGAATCAGGGCGACCGGCTTTCTCTTTCATATGGTCCGGAACATCGTGGGTGATTTGAACCGGATTGCGGCCGGGAAACTTACCGCGGGAGAGTTCATGAGATACCTTGAAGGTGACGCCGGGGTCGGCAGGTTTCAGGGCATGGCTCCCGCATCGGGCCTTTTCCTTTGGAGCATCGGCTACTCCCCATCGCCGTGGGAGTGATAAACTCATAGGGGCTCAGCGTAGCGGAGTGCGGGAACACAAGGAGGTTTTTTGACTTGCTGGGAAAAGATATCGGCATCGACTTGGGGACGGCCACCGTTCTCATCTTTCTTAGAGGCAAAGGCGTCATTCTCAGGGAACCTTCGGTTGTCGCGATCGACCAGAACAACGGGAAGGTGCTGGCCGTAGGGGAAGAGGCCAAGCGGATGCTGGGGCGGACTCCGGGGCATGTCGTGGCGGTTCGTCCCTTGAGGGACGGAGTGATCGCGAATTACACGATGACCGAAGCCATGCTGAGGCATTTCCTGAACAAAGTCTCATCGACCCTGAAAATGGGGTCACTTTTCAAACATCGGGTCATGGTTTGCGTTCCTTCAGGAGCGACGGACGTGGAGAAAAGAGCGGTCCTGGAGGCGGCCATCGAGGTCGGAGCAAGGGAAGCCTTCCTGATCGAAGAAGCCATGGCGGCGGCGATCGGGGCAGACCTCGAGGTGGCCGAGCCGCGAGGGAACATGATCGTCGACATCGGCGGAGGGACGACAGACGTCGCGGTCATTTCCCTGGGCGGAGTTGTTGTCGCCGAATCCCTCCGTATCGGGGGAGACGAGTTTGACGAGGCGATCGCCCGGCACATCAAGAAAGAATTTAACCTCGCGATTGGAGAACAGACCGCGGAAACCCTCAAGATCAACATCGGGACTTGCAAGGTCAAGCCTCACGACGAAGAGGAAACCCAGATCATCAAGGGCCGTGACCTTGTACAGGGACTTCCCAGGCAGATCGAGGTCACCAGTTCCATGGTGGCCAGGGCGATCGAGGAACCAGTCAACGCGATCATTGCTGGTATCCGCAGGATTCTTGAAATCACCCCTCCCGAGCTTTCTGCGGACATCATCGACAGGGGCATCTGGCTGACAGGTGGCGGGGCGCTCCTTAGAGACCTAGCCGAGCGGGTTTCAGAGGAAACGGCAATGCCGTGCCACGTTGCGGAACATCCGCTGGAATGCGTAGCCCTCGGAACGGGAAAAGCCCTGGATTCACTGGACCAACTCAAAGCTTCAGGGGCAATCCTCTCGGTGATCCGCAAGGGCCTTCTAAAAGGACGCTAAGAAAAACTCCTTCGTGTCAAACGAAAGCATGTCGACCATAAATGAACCATGGTACGCAAACGGTTTATTGTTTACGTGTATGCGTTGCGGCCGATGCTGCCGACGTCCTGGAATCGTTGTCCTGACAGCTCAAGAAATGGGGCGAATCGCAATCTTCCTGGAGATTCCCGCGGAAGAATTCTTCCGGCGGTTCGTTTCCATGCGGGGAGGGCGTTTAGTCCTGAAGGACGGCCCCAAGGGGGAATGCACGTTTTATGATTGGGATACCGGTCTTTGCCGGGTTTATGCCTGTCGACCGGCCCAATGTCGCACATACCCCTTTTGGCCTTCGGTCGTGGGTAGCCGGGAAGCATGGGAAGGCGAAGCGGCCTTCTGCCCCGGAATCGGACGGGGAGACTTTCACTCGAGGGATTGGATAGAGGACGTCTTGGCTGGCAGATGACAAGCAGTTCGGGTAAAAGGAAATAAAGTTTCAGCGGTCCTCCGGATCGGACGTTTTGAAAAGTGCATAAAGCATATGAATTGTATGTAAATGTCTGGAAAAGGCTCCTTGCGAAAAATAACCTATAACCCTAGACTAGTTCAAAATGGTCGTGATAAAATAAACAAGCAGGGTTAGATGGTATATTTTTCAAATTCCCCAACAAGGAGGAAAAAGAAATGTCCTACACGTGCGGCCGTAACTTCAGCGTGACCCCGGATGAGGTTTTCCCGACGATTGCAAGCAGCCTCCTGCGAGATGGGTTCGATATCATCATCGACATGGAGAAATCGAAGGGCAGCCACATCGTCAATCTCAAGGATGGCGCCGAATGGCTGGATTTCTACACCTTCTTCGCCTCGGCCCCCTTCGGCATGAATCATCCCATGCTGACCACAGACGAATTCAAGGAGCGGATCTTCCGCGCCGCGATCAACAAGGTCGCGAGTTCCGACATTTACACCATGGAAATGGCCGATTTCATGAAGACCTTCAACGAGGTGGCGAAGCCCGCGGGCTTCAATCACACCTTCTTCATCGACTACGGCACGCTGGCCGTCGAGAACACTTTCAAAACCTCGATGGACTGGAAAGTCCGCAAGCTCATGAAAGCCGGCAAGATCGGCAAGGGAGACGCTATCGACGGCAGGAAGGGCACAAAGGTGATCCATTTCCGGGATGCCTTCCACGGTCGAAGCGGTTACACCCTTTCTACCACCAACACCTATGATCCCAACAAGTACCAGTATTTCGCGAAGTTCGATTGGCCCCGCATCATCCCGCCGAAGATCACTTGGCCCCTCGAGCAGAACCTCTCGAACGTCGAATGGCTCGAAGAAGTGGCTGTGAGCCAGATCAAGAAGGCGATCTGGAACAATCCGGACGACATTTGCGCGCTCATCATCGAGACGATCCAGGGAGAAGGCGGGGACAACCAGTTCCGGACCGAGTTCTTCAAGCAGCTGCGCCAGATCTGCGACGAGAACGAGATCATCTTGATCTTCGACGAAGTCCAGTGCGGCATGGGTATCACCGGCAAGATGTGGGCATGGGAGCATCACGCCCCGGTCAAGCCCGATATCTTCAGCTTTGGCAAGAAGGCCCAAATCTGCGGGTTCATCGCGGGTCCCCGGTTTGACGAGTTGGAAGAGAACTGTTTCACGGTGTCAAGCCGGATCAACTCCACTTGGGGCGGCAACGTGGTCGACATGGTGCGGGCGCAGCGCTACCTCGAGATTTACCGTGAAGAGAAGATCCTTGACTATGTCAGCAATGTTGCAGGTCCGCATCTTCTCAACGGCTTGCTCGAGATCCAGAAGGAGTTCCCGGATATGGTCCGCAACACGCGCGGCAAGGGGCTGATGTGCGCATTCGACCTCGTGACGCACGACCTGCGGGACAAGGTCCTTCATGCCTGCTGGGATGAAAAGATGCTGATCCTGCCCTGCAGCACCCAGTCGATTCGCTTCCGCCCAGCGCTCAACGTGCCTACGGGTGACCTCGATAAAGGACTTGAGATCGTCCGGAAAGCCCTAAAAAAGGCCAAGGGTTGCTGCTGCTAGATCCCAAGTCAGTCGACTAAAGATGCTCAGGGGGGAGACGGTAGACCGTCTCCCCCCTTTTTGAAGTGGTTCAGGGCCCGTGATCCTACCGATTTGCATCGCCGGTTTTTTATGGTAGGCTTGAGCCGTTTCGGGACCCTTAACCAGAAAGCCAATGACGGAAAGAGGACGGGAAATTGCAGGACTTCCTTTCAGAGCTCAATTGGATGCTGATCCTGTCTCTTATCTTGGCCAGCGCGATTGTGGCCTACGTTGGCGATGTGGTCGGAATGAGGATCGGCAAGAGGCGTATTTCCCTTTTTGGGCTTCGCCCCCGCTACACCTCATCCGTCATTACGGTATTCACGGGCATCCTCATCACGGTTGTCACCCTCTGGTTCCTGTCAATGACTTCCGAAACGGTGAGGACGGCCCTTTTCAGCATGAAATTCGTCCAGAGACAGATCACACAGTTGACCTCCCAACTCCAGGAAAGTCGCCAGGAGATGCAGGAGATGGAGTTCAAGCTATTCGCCAGCCAGGAGGAGCTCCAGAAAAAACAATCAGAGTTGAAAGCGGCACAAGAAAAGTTTGAAGGGGTTCTCGGGCAATTGGCCCAGATCCGGAAAGACCTGAAGATCCAGACCGAGAGATCCGAGGCCGTTGAGGCGGAACGAGTTCGTCTGGAGGGTGAGCTCAAGGGCCTTGAAGCCAAGCGGGCTTCCCTGGAAAAGTCGGTCGCAAGCCTTCGTTCAGAGATGGAATCCCTGAAGAAAGGACTTGAGCAGGTAAGGGAGGGCCGGATCGTTGTCCTGGCGAAGGAAATCCTTGGGCAAACGCCGCTGCCAGCGAGAAGCGGCAGGGAAACCGTGAAACAAGCCCTGAAGACTCTTGTGGAACAGGCCCGTGTTGAACTTGCACTGCGGTCCGGTGTAAAACCGGAGCAAGTCCGCATTCTTTCCGAAACGGAGAACGAACTTGAAAACCCCGATCCGTTTACCGGCAAGGCTGAACGGTTGGTTATACGTCTTGTGGCTGAGTCGAATGCCGTTAGGGAAGAACCGGTTCTTGTTTCATTGGAGTCCCAGGAAAGCCGGCTGGTTTTCCATAAAGGGCAGGTGCTGGGAAAAAAACGGATTGCCGCCGCATTAAAGAGGGAAGATGCGGAAAGAGAGCTTTTTGTCCTGTTAAGGGAAGTTAACGCTCTTTCGGTGAAGGAAGGGGTTATTCCGGATCCGCTTAGAGGAACGGTCGGGAACCTGTCAGCAGGAGATTTTTACGGCTCGGTCGAGAAAATGACTGAAATAGAGGCACCCACCACGGTCATCGTGGAAGCAGAGGAAGACATTTTTAGCGAGGGACCGGTTCGGGTTAGAATAATCCTGAAGCAGTCTTCCTGAGCCTTTGTTTCTAGAGAGGAAGGATCAAGGATGTTGATCGTGGCATGCCAAGTTTGTGGTAGCGTCAAAATATTGCCAGGTACTCCGGATAGTGACGGGATGGCCCGTGCAACCTGGATCTGTGAAAGCTGCGGGACGGGCCAGGTCCTTCAGCTCTCCGTCAGTGCGGATGCGCGCGGAGGGGACCTTCGTCGCATTCTTGGCGGGATGTCCTTCGCCTGCAGCGGTGATCCCGTCGGCGTGAAATGAAAGAGAGTGGGATGTCTCTGGAGAAAGGGACCCTTTTTTACGACAGCAAATTGGCGGTAAAGGCAGACGAACTTCAGGACCTTTACCGTTTCACCCGGTGGGGAAGAAGCCGATCCCTGGACCAGATCGAACGTATGCTTGCAGGAACGAGCATCTGCTTTTCGGCCCGACATGACGGAAAACTCGTTGCATTTTGTCGAATCTTGACCGATTTTGTTTTTCGGGCTTCTCTTTGGGATGTCCTCGTTCATCCCGATCATCAGGGAAAGGGGCTGGGAACGGCGTTGATTCGTTATGCCGTGGAACATCCCGCCCTACGAGAAATCCCGCTCGTCGTCACTTACACGAGCGAGTTGGCGCCTTTTTTGGCGCAGCTTGGTTTCGAGCCGAGAGAAGGCCTCCTGATGCTGCTTCGCTGCCCAATAGAATATTCCTAGGTGTTTTGGGCGTTCAGGGGAAGGAAACAGGTCGGTCAGTGTCTGGAACGGCATCAATTGCCCTTAACCCCGAGAAGGACACGGGGGAGGGCTACTTTTTTGAGGGGGTGCAACAGTTCAATGCTTAACGAAAAAAGCTTCATCACTTCCGAGTCCGTCACAGAGGGACACCCGGACAAGCTTGCGGACCAGATTTCAGATGGGGTTCTCGATGCGATCCTGAAGGAGGATCCGATGGGAAGGGTTGCCTGTGAATGCATGGTGGCAACCGGTCTCGTGATGGTCGCGGGCCAGATCACCACGGAATGTTATGTCGATATCCCGAACCTTGCCAGAAAGATCGTCAAGGAAATTGGCTACACAAGGGCAAAGTACGGTTTCGATGGAGACACCTGTGCCGTTTTGACAGCGATAGATGAGCAATCCAAGGACATCGCTCA
This sequence comes from uncultured Synergistaceae bacterium, assembly GCA_964521575.1. Classification (GTDB taxonomy): domain Bacteria; phylum Synergistota; class Synergistia; order Synergistales; family 79-D21; genus 79-D21. Next base: position 60,679 of record CAZFSR010000010.1, on the reverse strand, counting down.
GGGCGTGGATCGGGCCCTGGAGACCAGGGCCAGGGAATCCCATATGAGCGAAGAAGAGATCGACCGAATCGGGGCCGGAGACCAGGGCATGATGATCGGCTACGCTTCGAACGAAACGGAGGAATACCTGCCTCTTCCCATCGCTTTGGCCCATCGCCTTTCAAGGGGATTGGCTTCTCTTAGAAAGGAAAAGATCCTGCCGTACCTGCGCCCTGACGGAAAAACGCAGGTGACGGTGGAATACCAGGGGGACAAGCCTGTTCGTGTCGAGACCGTTGTCGTGTCGACACAGCACCACCCCGCGGTGGACCAGGCAGAAATCGAAGCAGACCTGGTGGAAAGGCTCATCCTTCCGACCATCCCGGCGCATTTGAGGGAGAGGAAACCCCGTATCCTCATTAACCCGACCGGCCGATTCGTTCAGGGAGGGCCGCTCGCGGATACAGGGCTCACGGGGCGAAAGATCATCGTGGACACATATGGCGGGGTTGTTCCTCACGGAGGGGGATGTTTTTCCGGGAAGGACCCGACCAAGGTCGACCGGTCTGCAGCCTATATGACCCGCTATGCGGCCAAGAACCTTGTGGCCGCAGGACTTGCCGACCGTTGCCAGATCCAGGTTGCGTATGCCATAGGAGTCGCCCATCCTGTTTCCTTGATGGTACACACCTACGGGACCGGCAAACTCCCCGATGAAAGCCTGACGCGGCTGGTTTCCGAAGTTTTCGACTTCAGGCCGGCGGCCATCATTCGAGACTTGGATCTTCGCAAGCCCCAATATCGCCGGGTTGCTGCATACGGGCACATGGGACGCATAGATCTGTCCCCCCTTCCGGCCTGGGAGAGGCTTGACAGGGTCGAACTCCTTTCAGCGGCTGCAAAAGGCGCCTGATCCTCGGCGTTTTGTGATGAAGGACAGGGTGGAGTCCGGGATCAAGCGGAGCTGGGAAATCCTCTGCCATTTTCTATGGCCTTCAACCTGTCCCGTCTGCGGAAGGCTTGGAAGCGTCGGCTGCCCGTCCTGCCTGGACGGGCTGCTGTTTCCAATGCCTGCCCGCTGTCTTGATTGCGGCGGCGGAAGCTTCCCCTGCGCTATCCCCTCCCACTTTTCCTTTATCCGGGCCGGGGCCTGGCATGAGGGAAAAGCAAGAGAGCTGGTCCACCTTGCAAAGTATTCGGGACACCGCAGGCTGGCTTTTGAAATGGGAAAAGCGCTGGCCCGGCTCTATAGAGAGGAACGCTCCGTGATTTTGGTTCCGGTGCCCTTGCGAAGGGATTCCAGCCGTTCTTACAACCAGGCGGAGAGGATGGCCAAGGGCATGTCGGCCGAGTGGGGAGGGCCCGTTATGGATGGACTTGAGTGGAGCCGTTCCTTCCCTTCCCAGGTCGGCCGGAATGCCTTCGAGCGGAGGGCTTTGCCAAGGGATGCCTTTTGTTGGAAGGGGCCGAGAATCGAAGGGCCAGTCCTGCTCGTCGACGATGTGTTCACAACCGGAACGACCCTGATAAGGGCGGCGGAGGCGTTGAACGGCGCGGGGATCTCTGTGAGGGGAGCCTATTGTTGGGGGGTTAGCCCCGTGGAGGTCCTGACCGTGGCCTGGAAGGAAAAGGGTATTCTTGTTTAGGAAACGAACAGGCCATCTTCCGCCGGAATGGGGTCGGGGCCTGATGTGGCTGTCCCTTTTGGTTGCCGTGACCTGGAGCCTGTCTCCGTTTTTTACCCGGGAAGGCAGGGATCCTTTCATTAGGCAAGAAGTCCTTTCCCCGGCCAACACCGGATTGCTCCTGTTGTCCATTTTTGTCGTAGCTGGAGGGATCCTCTTCTGGTGGGGGCTCGACCACCTTTTCTGGCATAAGTATTTCCCGACGCAGACGCCGCCGAACCCCCCGGAGAGGGCAGTCAAAAAAAGAAAAAAATAGGCGGCAGGATTGCGTTAGAGGTGGTGGAAACCGGCAGTTTCCAAGTGTTTCTCCTGGCAGATCCGGTTAACCAATTCCTCCTTTTCGCAAGGGTAGGTGCAGGCTAGTCCACAACTTGCGGAGAGCTCACGCGGGACGGGGATGATCCTCGCGGAAATTCCGGCGGCTCTGCAGGTCTTTTCGAAGAGAAGAGCCATGTGAGTCGTTTCGAACGTTGCAAGACATTCCATGACGGTGTCCTCCGATTTCGGGGGTGTGGATTGTTACGTAATTATACCTAGACTTCGGATGCGCGTGAGAGTAGAATCTATCACCGTAGCCGGGAAAAATCCAAAGGAGGGTGTCCGATGGTTTCAAGCAAGAAGATGATTCTGCTGGCAGTTCTCTCTGCTTTCATCCTGACGGTTGTTGCTGGCGTGGCCCTGGCGGATGAGAAGATAGGCGTCATTGAACCCCAGAAGGTCCTTTTCCAGCACCCCAAGATGGCCCAGGTTCAGAAGCAGGTCCAGGCGGTCGTCCAGAAGAAGCAGGATGAGGCGAAGGCTGCAATCGACAAGGAACCGGACAACAAGAAAAAAGCCGAAATCTACCAGACAAAGCGTAACGAGGCTGCCACGGAAGAGCAGAAACTCATGGCTCCCCTTTTCAAGGACATCGACCTCGCGATCCGTTCAATTGCAAAAGCAAAGGGCCTGACCATCGTTCTCGACAAGGCGCAGGTGTTTATGGGCGGGCTAGATATCACGGACGATGTGATCCAGGAGCTCAAGAAGAAGTTCTCCAACTAGAAGAGAGCTTCGTAGTCGGCTCGTAGGCACGTAAAAGTCGGGACCCCGTTTCAAACGGAGTCCCGACTTTTTTTTCGAGAAATCCGAAGGGCAGAATAGCCCGTCTAATGTGATTTTTTCCCGGTTCCCAGATAAGCCGCCTGGATTTCCGGGTTGTGGAGAAGCGCCCTGGCCTCTCCCTCCATGACCAGCTGTCCCGTTTGCATGACGTATCCCCTATGAGACAGTAAGAGCGCTTGACGTGCGTTCTGCTCGACGAGGAGGATCGTGACGCCCTCCTCGTTGATCCTCTTCAGTTCCTTGAAGATGTCCTTGATGATGATCGGAGCCAGCCCAAGAGAAGGCTCGTCGAGCAGAAGCAACCGAGGGCTTGCCATCAAGGCCCTTCCGATCGCCAGCATCTGCTGTTCGCCGCCGGATAGCGTTCCGGCATATTGCCCCATCCGCTCCCGGAGGCGGGGGAAGAGGGTATAAACCCACTCAAGGTCTTTCTTCACCTTCTCTTTGTCGTTTACAGGGAAGGCCCCCATCATGAGGTTCTCGTAAACCGTCAACGGTGCAAAAACTTTCCTTCCTTCCGGGGAAAGGGAAATCCCTTTCGTGACGATCTGGAAACTTTGCCCGTCCAGCGGTTTCCCCTCGTAGAGGATCTGCCCGGCCTGGCGTTTGACGTTCCCCATGATCGCGTTCATCAGGGTTGATTTTCCGGCCCCGTTGGAACCGATGACACACACGATTTCCCCGGGATACACGTCAAGGTTGAATCCGCGAAGGGCTTTGATCGCGCCATATGAAACATGCAGGTCCTTCACGGAAAGCAAAGGCTGCTGGTTCGCGTTGTCGCTCATGCTTCCAACACCTCCTCACCGAGGTAGGCCTTGAGGATTTCAGGGTGATTCTGGATATGTTCGGGGTCTCCCTCGGCAATCTTGGCGCCGAAATTCATGCAGACGATATGGGGGCAAATTTCCATCACCAATTCCATGTGGTGTTCGATCACGAGGATCGTCAGGTCGAAGTCACGGTGAATCTTCGTGATCAGGACGTTTAAATCCTGAACTTCGTCGGGGTTCATCCCTGCCGCAGGTTCATCGAGGAGGAGTAGCCGCGGTTGGAGTGACAGGGCCCGGGCAATCTCCAGGCGTCGCTGATGACCATAGGGTAGCGTCCCTGCAGCCTGCTCGGCAAGATCTGCGAGTCCGACGCGATCCAGGAGAACCATGCTCTGCTGGCGAATCTTCGCCTCCAGGGACCTCCAGCGCCCCATATGCGTCGTCGCTTCGAAAAAATTGTAGTGATGATGTTGTTGGCAGGCCGTCATGACGTTTTCCAGCACCGTGGAGCGAGGGAAGAGCCTGAGGTTCTGGAACGTCCTGGCGATACCCCTCCGGATGACTTCGTAGGTCTTGTAGGGAGTGATGTCTTCTCCCTCGAAAAGGATGCTTCCGCTGTCCACGTCGTAAACCCCGGTTATGAGGTTGAAGATCGTCGTCTTACCGGCCCCGTTGGGCCCGATCAGTCCACCCAGCTCCCCCTTCTCAAGGCTGAAGCTCATATCCTGGACGGCATGGACACCTCCGAAGTATTTGTTGACGTGATCTAGCTTGAGGACGGTTTCACTCATAGACCGTCACTCCCTTCGACTGCTTTGGATGGGCCTTTCTTCTTCATGAAAAGGGACTTGAACAAACGGGGTCCGAGTTCGTGCTGTCCCATGATCCCCTCTGGACGGGAGACCATGATGATCACCATGACAGCCCCGTAAATCAGCATGCGGTACTGGGAAATCGGGCGGAAAAGTTCGGTAACCAGCGTGATGACCGCGGTTCCCAGGATGCTTCCACTAAGCGACCCCAGGCCTCCGAACACGACAACGGCCGTGAGTTCGGTCGATTTCCCGCTGTCGAACATGACAGGCTGGATGAAAGTCAGGAAGCCGGCCATCAGGGCTCCCGCAACGCCGCAGTAGAAGCCGGAGATCGCAAGGCTCAAAACACGGTAGCGGGCCGTGTTGAAACCGAGCAGAGAGGCGGCGACGTAGTCGTCGCGACAGGCTTTGAACGCGCGCCCGAAATTGCTCCGGATCAGGAAGAACATCAGGGTGGCCATGAGCAGGAAGAAAACGGCCGCAACACCCAACGTGGTGAAATTGTCGATTCCCGGGAATCCGCGAGCTCCGCGGGTGAAACTTCCTCCGTTTTCCAGGGCGAGACGGATGGTTTCCCCTAGACCAATGGAAGCGATGGCATAGTAGTCACCCATGAGCTTCAGCGTCGGGACGCCGATCAGGTACGAGATGACCATGGCGATGATTCCACCGGCAAGGATGGCCGGTAGCCAGTGAATGCCGTAACGTACGGTCAGGATGGCTGCCGTGTAGGCCCCGATGGCCATGTAGCCTGCATGCCCCAGGGAGAAGATCCCGGTGAAGCCGGTGAGGAGCGAAACCCCCATCGCTGCGATTCCGTTGATGAACAGAAGGATGATGATCCCTTCAACGTATCCGGACATGGGTATCCCCCCTAAACCTTCTCGCTGACCTGTTTGCCCAACAAGCCGGACGGCCTCCAGAGCAAGGTCAGGATAAGCATGCCGAACACGACGATGTCACGTAACTGGCTGGAGATGAATCCCGCCGTGAGCATCTCGGCGAGTCCCAGGATGAGGCTGCCCAGCACGGCGCCGGGCAGGCTTCCAAGCCCGCCGATAACGGCCGCGACAAAAGCCTTGATCGTGATGAAGCCCAGCTGTGGGTAAAGGGTGTACCGGACCGAAAGGAAAATGCCCCCCACTGCCGCTAGAAAACCCGCGACGAAGAAAACGATGGAAATGAGGCGATTGACGTTAACGCCCATCAGCCCGGATGTCCGGAGGTCATAGGAAGCAGCACGGATGGCCAAACCCCATTTGGTCTTTGTAAGGAAAAGCTGCAGGCTGGTGAGGAAGAAGATGGCCATCCCAAGGGAGATCAGGTCGAAAGCGCTCGTGGTCGCCATTCCGAAGAAATTGACGGGATCGGTGGGGATGACGGGCGGAAGAGCCCTGAAGCGACCTCCGACGGTGACGACGAAGATGTTCTCTATGACGATGCTCATGCCCATTGAGGCGATCAGCAGGTAAAGGGTTACGCTCGTCCTTTCCCTGATGGGCTTGTAGGCAAGCCTTTCCACCATGATGGCGACGACTCCTGCGCCGATCGTCGCGGTCAAACCGGATAACCAGATGTTGTTCCCCATGGCGGCAAGCGTGTAGTAACAGATGTACCCGCCGATGACAATGAAGCCCCCATGGGAAAAGTTGGAGAAGAGGAGGATGGAGTAGACCAGCGAATAACCGACCGCTATCAGTGCATAAACGGAACCGAGAGAAAGACCGTTAATGATCTGCTGTATCAATGTGTCCAAGTGGACAACACCTCTCTTGCCTTTGGGATGATGCTCATGCCAAGCTCTGCTGGTGACCTGCGCCCCTTCCGGTTTCATGAACCGGCTTGTAAATCGGCAGCGAGGCGGTTACGGATCTCCGCGCCCGCCTCGCTGCCGAACGGACCGTATCTTTTCCCGGTTTTTACTTCGGCTGGATCTTCGTGTAGTAAACCGCCTTGCCGTTCTTGGCGATCAGGACGACAGCCGTTTTGTTCATTGGGTTGTGCGTTTTGGGGTCAGTCGACATAACGGCGTGGTGCAGCTTGACATCCTTCGTCTTCTCAAGGGCATCCCGGATGGCAGTGCTGTCAACCTTGCCGGCCCGCTTGATCGCGTCAGCCAGCCAATAGACGGAGTCATAGGCGAGAACGCCATTGACGAACTCCTTGCACTCGTCGTTGTACTTCTTCTTGTAGGATTCGAAGAAAGGCTTCATGGCAGGGTCGGCAGGATCGACATGGTTGATCCAGTAGCTACCCTCCATGGAAGGACCCGCGATCTCCCACATGAAGTCGCCGTAACCGTCGCCGCCGATGAAAACGATGTCCTTCATTCCCAGCTCGCGTGCCTGTTTCATGATCAGGGCCATTTCCTTGCCCATGTTGGGGAGGACGAGAACATCGGCCTTGCTGTCGCGAATCGTGGTCAGCTGGGCGCGGAAGTCGACGTCGGTTCCGGCGCGGAAGCCCTGGTCGGCCACGATGGTTCCGCCAAGTTTCTTGTAGGACTGCATGAAGAAATCACGGAGCCCCTGGGAATAGTCGCTACCGACGTCGTAAAGGACGGCAGCCTTCATTTTCTTGAGGTTCTTGGCAGTAAAGAAGGCGATAACCTGTCCCTGGTAGGGGTCGGTGAAGCAGATGCGGAACATGTAGGGATTCAGCTTGCCTTCGGGGGTAACCGTGACGTTCAGGTTCGTGGAAACGGTGCCGATCTGGGGAATCTTGTACTTCGTGGAAAGGGGTGCCGTTGCAATGTTGATTCCGCTTCCATTGGCACCGATGACCGCAACGACCTTGTCATTTTCCGCCATTCGCCGGAAGGCGTTGACCGCATCCTCAGGGCGGGTGCGGAAATCGTAGGGAACGAGCTCCAGCTTCTTGCCGAGAACCCCGCCCTTTGCGTTGATTTCGTCAACGGCAAGCTTCGCGGAGTTCAGTTCCGTCTGTCCATAGGCGGCCCAGTCGCCTGTCAAGGCGGCAAGATAGCCGACCTTGATCGTGTTGGCGGCCATAGCCGAACCGGCGAACACGATCGCGAGCGCAAAAGCGACCAACAGCAGACCCAGTTTCCTCAAAACCAACCACCTCCATTGAATTTTTGGAGCCTTTCGACGCTTTTCGATTCTATCATAAACCCTGTCTGGCGGGGGGTTCATCGGATTGTCCCGGCTGGTAAAATGGGAGTTAGGGAGAAAGGAGTGGCAAGAAATGAAGCTGCTCGTAACGGACATCGACGGAACGCTCACATCGGGAAACCGCGTCCCAAGTCCGGTCGTGGAAGCCTGCGGAAGACTGCGCGGGGAAGGATGGCACTTCATGATCGCCACAGGGAGGATTTGGGCCTCGGCAAAACCCTTTGCCGAGGCGATCGGGTCCGATTTGCCCGCAATCGTCTACGATGGAGCCAGGATCATTCAGGAGGGGACCGGCAAGCCTCCTTTCAAGGAGTGGAGAATCCCGAGCCGTGTTGCCGACAAGATCCTTTCGCTCGGCTGGAACTCTCCGCTTCTTGTGCAGGCTTACGGTGACGAAGAAGTCACCTGCAGGCCCGATGACTCGGTCACCCGGGAATTCTTCACGAACCTCGGCGTTGGCGTCAGGCCTGTACTGACAGTACCGAGGCTTTCCCATGATCCCTACCGGATCATCTACTACGGAGATCCCTTCGAGGCCAGGATGTTGAGGGAAAGGATCAGGGCCGTCATGGGGGCGGAGGTCGAAGCAACCCTTGCAGGGGAAGGATTCCTGGATATTCTCCCCTCCGGCGTTTCGAAAGGCGCAGCGTTGAAGGCCTTTTGCCAGGAATCAGGGCTGAAGTTCGACCTGATCGTGGCAGCGGGCGATCACCTGAACGACCTGGACCTTCTCAGGGAGGCCGATTTGGCGGTCACTTTCCGGGATGCACCTGAGGAGGTTCTCGCCGCTGCCCATCTAGTCCTGCCTCCGGCGTCATGCATGGGTTTTCTCGAGCTTTGCCGCTTTCTGGAAAACTCCGGAACGGGTTCCTTTAACGAATGGACGGGATCGACATACAGGAGGGGACGTCCCCTGCACCTTGGGACTCTAACCGCCTGAAACCAGGGGAGGTGCCGAAATGCCGGAAATCAAGAAATGGGAAGTCGTCAAAATGGAAATACCGGAGGAGTGCAACATCATACTGGGGCAGAGCCATTTCATCAAAACGGTTGAGGACTTGTTCGAGGCCCTTGTTACGTCCTCGCCGGGCCTCCAGTTCGGGATCGCTTTCTGCGAGGCTTCCGAGCCTTGCCTTATCCGCCGCGACGGGAACGCGGAAGATCTTGTCGCTGCAGCAGTCCGGAATGCGGAGATCCTCTCGGCGGGACATGCCTTCGTTGTCCTGATCCGTAACGGATACCCGATCAACGTGCTCGATCGAATCAAACGGGTCCAGGAGGTTTGCGGGATTTTCGCGGCAACGGCAAACCCGTTGGAAGTCCTGATTTTCGAAACAGGGCAGGGACGCGGGATTGCAGGTGTCGTGGACGGATTCCCTTCAAGGGGGGTTGAGGGAGAAGACCATGTAACGGCCCGCAAGAACCTGCTCCGGAAGATCATCGGGTACAAGCGCTAAAATAACGAGAGAAGCGGCAATTCACGAGAGGGACGGCCAATTTCGGCCCGTCCCTTTCTTTTTCCAGCCGACGGCACAGCATAAAGCCGAAATGAAAAGCCCGGAAAGCAGAGGATCGCCCGGTAGTCCGGTCATGGGCCAGAAGAGCGCGATCACAAGGCCTGACAGGGAAGAAAGGAACGCCCAGCGTGGCATGAGCCGCCCGGGACAGAGCAGGGCAGCCGCGAAAGGGAGGAACGTCCCGGCTCCGCGAAGCCCCATGCTGAGATAGCTCCAGGAAAGAATCAGTGAGCCCGGCGCCAGGTATGCCAATAGGGCCGCGGCGAAGACCAGCACGACAAGGGTCGTGCGGTTGAGCGCAAGAAGCACTCGGTCCGATGGTTTGACCCGTCCTAGAACGAAAGGAAGGTCCCGGGCCAAATTGGTGGCGATGCCTAGGCATAGCCCGGCCGCGGTTCCGATGATCGTAATGGCGATTCCGCTCCACAGGCACCCCGCAAGGAGCGGGGGGAAATTTTGCGAGATGAAACGAGGAAGGACCTGTGAAGCGACCAGTCCGGGCTGGCGGACTCGCATGTCCAGGCCGACCCAGATGGCGAGGAGCCCTAGGGGAGGCATCAATAATGCCGAGAGAAGGGCTCCTTTACAGGCCGTGTGTTCGCTGGAAGCGGCGAATACGGCCTGAACGTAGATCTGTGTGGTCATCACGCCGACGATGAGAGACAGCCCCGCGTTCAAGTCCAGGACAGGACCGCGGCCGAAAAGGTTGAACCAGGGATGAAAGGGCAACGAGCCCCAGAGTGCAGCCGGTGTTGCTCCCTTCAAGGCGGAAACGCCTGCACAACAGACGAGAACCAGGTAAAGGAAAGCGATCTTGGCCTTCCCTAGAACACCGTAGCTCTTCAGGCCGCCAAGCAGGATAAATCCCAGAATGGCCAGCGCCACACCGGCCGCGGCGGCTGATTCGGAAAGAGGCCAGATTCCCTGGAGCATGGCCAGGGCCGCAAGAAACTGGGCCACAACCGAGATGAAGGTCCCGAGTGTCGAGGCGGCCAGCGCGATCACGCCGGTTCCTCGCCCGTATTGCTTTTCGAGAAGCTCGGGGATCGTGGAAAGTTCGGTCCGGCGCAGAGGGCCGGCAAACCAGAGCCCGAGGATCAGGCAACCGATTCCTCCCCCCAGTGTGAACCACCAGGCGGACAGCCCCCAGCGGTAAGCCATCTCTACGGTTCCGACCGTGCTGGCTCCTCCGACGAGGGCTCCGAGGAGAATTCCACTGACTTCCAGAGGTCCGGCCTGCCGGCCCGCGAGAGCGTAGTCCGAAGCGGAACGGATTCCACCCGCGGACAGAGTCCCGAGGATGACAAAGGCAAGGAGGACGATCAAGACTCCTGTTCCGAAAGCAAACATCGCTTTCACCCTGCTCTCTTCAGCCGGCTTCCCCCGAGGCGACAAGGGGCGTCATGACGGATATTGGCCGATATGTTATTTTTATCACAGGTAACGACCATGATGACAAGGATAGGGGAGGTCGGGATTCTTGAAGCTGAAGGAGATCGTGTCCTGTATCGGGGCGGAAGTCCTCCACGGGGAAGACCTGCTCGAAACGGTGGAAGTCGAAAAAGCCTATGCATCGGACCTGATGAGCGACGTATTGGCTTTTGCGTGGCCGGGAACGCTCCTGCTGACGGGGTTGACTAACGTGCAGATTGTCCGCACGGCTCAGATGATGGATATCCCGGCGGTGCTGTTTGTCAGGGGGAAAAGGCCCCAGGAAGAAGCCATCGCGATGGCGAAAAAGTTCGGGATGCCCCTGCTGGTTTCATCGATGAGCATGTACGAAACCTGCGGCCTGCTCTACAAGGCCGGTCTGTCGCCATGTGTCATCCCCGCCCGGGAGGCATAGCGTGTGGACAGCCACTACGAGGTCGAGTTCACGGTAAGAGGCGACGATTTCCTCGCCGCAGGGGAGGCTTCCAACCAAATCAAGGAAACGCTGATCATGCTTGGAGTGCCTTCCCCGATATCACGCCGGGCTTCGGTCATCACTTACGAAGCCGAGATGAACCTCGTGATCCATTCGGGTGGAGGCATCCTCCGGGCAACCATCACACCCGAAAAACTGACGATCGAGGCAAAAGACCAGGGACCGGGAATTCCGGATCTCGACCTGGCGATGCGGGAAGGGTTTTCAACCGCGTCCGATCGAGTGAGGGAGATGGGGTTTGGGGCCGGAATGGGGTTGCCGAACATCAAGCGCAATTCTGATTGCCTGCAGATCGATTCTCGGATCGGTGAGGGGACGACGCTGACTGCGACGGTGTTCTTCCATCAAGGGGAGGGAAACAGGGGGTAGGGCCATGGAAACGGGGATCAAAATTCTGGAAGGCAGCTGCAAAGGCTGCGTGAACTGTATAAAGTCCTGTCCTACCGAGGCACTGAGGGTGGTCGACGGAAGGGTCAAGATCCTGTCTGATCTTTGCATAGACTGCGGGGAGTGCCTGCGAACCTGCAGGGAAAAGGCGCTTGCCCTTGACGAGGACGACTGGGATCTCATCCGGAGCCACGGACCGGTCGTGCTCATGGCCGACCCCACCTTCTGCGCCCAGTTTTCCCATTATTGGAGCCCGGGCCTGGTCAGGAAAGCGCTAGCCTCTCTCGAGATGAGGGATCTTTTCGACCAGGCCGCCAAGGCATTCGACCTCGCCGCTTTCGCAACGGCAAGACAGGTGGAGGAGGCTTCGAAGGAAAGCCTCCCGCTGATCTCGGTCTATTGTCCCGCGGTTGTCCGGTTGATCCAGGTCCGGTTTCCCGAGCTGCTTCACAGGCTTGTCAGAACGGAAAACCCCCTTGAAACCGGCACTCTACTCTGGCGCCGGCAAAGTGGTTCCAATGAGGGGGTGATCCTCGTGACCCCATGCAGCGCAAAGGTGATGCTGGTCCGTGGTCCCGTCGGAAGGGGCAGAAGCACGATGGATCATGTCGTTTCGGTCAAGCGACTGGCCCGCGATGTCCTTGCCGCAGGCCCGAAAGTGGACGGAACCGTCACGGATCCGGTTGGAAGCCGTTGGCTGGCCTGGGCTCTGCGCGGAGGGGAGAGCCGCCATGTCAAGGCCTTCTCGGGAAAACCCCTTACGACCATGGCCGTCTCTGGACTCCGGAACACGATTGATCTACTGCACGATTTGGAGCTGGGAAGGTTGAAAGGAGTCGATTTCGTGGAGTGCCGGGTCTGTGACCTTGGGTGCATCGGAGGAATCGGGAATGCCGAATCCCGTTTCCTGTCCGAACTGAGACTTTCCCACCAACCCGTCGAATGGAACGTCACGGAAAGCGTAACCGCCGAGCTGTCCGCCCTTTACGATACAGGGGTCTGGGCACTCGAACAGCCGATCCAGCCACGACCACGCCCTTCCCTGGCCGACACCCTTGACGAGGCAATGAAAAAATTGAAGACGATGCAGGCGGTTTACTCGGAACTGCCGCACATCGATTGCGGGGCCTGCGGCCGACCCTCTTGCCGGGCTCTTGCGGAAGACGTGGTGAGAGGAGAAGGAGAAGTGACGGACTGCGTTTTCAAGTTGAGGGAACGAATCACGATCCTGGGGGAGGAAATCACCTCGCTGAGCGGGAAACTACCCCACGCCTTTCATGAAAGGAAACACTAGAAATGACGGTCTCGGCTTTGCTCGAAGCGCTTGGTTTGGATGTCCATCACTGCGGCAAAGGTGACCTTCCTGTATCGAGGGGGGTTGTCGGGGACCTGTTGAGCTTCGTCATGGGAGGAGCGCCCGAAGGGGCAGTCTGGGTCACTCTTCAGACCCATGTCAACATCGCTGCAGTCGCTGTTTTAAAAGAAATTCCCCTGGTCATTCTTGCCTCAGGGAGGACTCCCGACCCGGAACTTTTGGAGCGTTGCCGCAAAGAGGGCATTGCTCTTGCCACGGCTTCAGGGTCCCCGTTCGACCTCTGCGGTGTCCTCCATGACCTGGGGTTGAAAGGCTAGGGCGAAGTGCGGCCGGTCAGGGCAGACCTCCACCTTCACACTGTCCTTTCCCCGTGTGGAGGGCTTGACATGGGGGCCCCCGACATCGTGAGGCGTGCCCTGGACCTGGGTATCGAAATTCTTGCGGTGACTGACCATAACACTGCTAGAAACGCCGAAGCCGTGAAAAATGCGGCAAGGGGAACGGGGCTTCTCGTGTTGGCGGGGTTGGAGATCCAGAGCGCGGAGGATATCCATGCCGTTGCGCTTTTTCGAACTCCGGGAGAAGCCCTGGATTTCGAGGAGTGGCTTTGGGAAGGCTTCCCGCGTGTTTTGAACCGGCCTGATCTTTTCGGTCCTCAAATCCTGATCGATGCCGAAAACCGGATTCTCGGAGAAGAAGCGGTTCTGCTGGTCCAGGGAGCCCGGCACGGGATCGATGCCGTCGTCAGGGAAGCCAGGCTTAGGGGGGGGATTTGCTTCCTGAGTCACGTCGACCGGGAGGCCTTCTCCTACCCGGCGATTCTGGGCCCGATTCCGGCGAACTACCCTGTCGATGCCCTCGAATTGACCTGCAGGGCCACTCATGAGACGGCAGAGTCTTTTCGCCGGAGTACACCGGGGTTCTCCCTGATAAGGAATTCAGATGCCCATTCCCTGGATCAGATGCAAACCCGCTGTACCACGCTTTTCCGTCTTGAGGAACCGGATTTTTCCGAGCTGTTCCTGGCGTTTCGGGGTGAGAGGGGGCGGGGGATTCTGGATCCGTGGGAGGGACAAATTATTCACTGACACGATGCCAAATTAGCGAAGTGATAAAATAAAAAATAGGGGGGGGTGGCAGAGATGGAAGAAAAGGACCAAGAGGAACTCAATGCGCCGGAAACAACTTTAAAGTGCTGGTGCGGCAGGAAGATGGTGCTTGTTGAGACATTCCCCGATGACGGGACGTTCCGCTATGCCTGTCCCCTCTTCTTGGCTGGCGACACGGCACATGACCAGCTGCTCAGCGAAGAGGAGTTCATCGAGGAACCCGATGAAAAACGCTAGAGGGGTCAGTCGGGCTTCTTGATAAACCAGAGAGCCGCATTGTGGACGGTCGCGTCGAACGGCTCCGGATTGTCCGGTATCGCTCCTAGCGGTCCATTTACTTTCATCCCGTAAAGGGGATAGGCTGCGCCTAACGATTGAAGTCTTTGCAACGTCGTCATGCTTACGGAATTCGAGACGAAGATAACGGTTGCCTTTCCGCTGTCTCCCGAAACGCCCGCTACCCCTATCCAGTGATCCGGGGCCAGCGGCATGGTTTCCGTGTATTTCTCTGGCGTCGCCTTTCCGTTGACATCCCTTATCGTTGTGCCGCTCTTCATCCAGATGGGCCAGGTTCCGTAATCCGCAAAATAGAGAGTGGCCGCACTCTTCATCGACCGCATGTCTTCGATGATGCGCGTTGCTTCTGCCTTGCCTGTCACCGAGAAGGAGACGAGCATCAGGGCTCCGGCCAGTATCCCGACGATAAGCAGAACAACCAGGATTTCCACGAGCGTAAAGGCCTTTTTTCGGAGACGAATTCCCTTCAAGCTCTTTCCCCTCTTTTCGCATACACTCCATTAAACCTACAAAATGAGGATAAATGAAAAGCGCGAAACAGGCAAATCGTTCCAAAGTCGTCCGGCAAGCAAAGACCCATCCAGGGGGATTCTCTGCCGACGATGGGCAAAACCGGTTCCGAGAGCCTGGCCAAGAAAAGCTTTTTCCGCCTGGAAGGGCTTTCTTACACACTTCCGGGGATGTTAAGATATCGCCATGGGGAAAAAACGGAAAATTCACATCGACCTGCAGGAAGGCAAGGTAGAGTGCGCCCTGTTAGGGGATCTATTCAAATCTCAAGGGATTCTTCAGGCAGAAGGGGAAGAAAAGAAGCCATCCAGTGACGGCGTTCAACAGGAAATTGCTTTGAAGAAACCGGATTTTTCAAAAGTCGGACGAGTCGTGCTGCAATTCGAAAAGAAGGGGCACGGGGGCAAACAGGCGACCCGCGTGGAGGGATTGCCTTTTATTGCTGAGGATCTATGCATCCTCGCCCGCGAACTTCGAAAGGACATGGGATGCGGGGCCTGGGTGGATGGGGACTCCATCCTGCTGCAGGGGGCCCTTGTTGATCGTTTGAAGGCCTGGTTTTCGCGGAAAGGTGTCAAACAGATCGTCATCTCGGGAAGAGGAGGAGGCGCGGGATGATTTCCAGAACCTTCGACGAGGCGGACCTGGAGAAGCTTGTCAACGAGACGAGACCTCTTTCAGCCGGGGGGAAAGTCGCAACGTACATCCCCGAGCTTGCCGGCGGGAATCCATGCGCTTTGGCGATAGCGGCGGTGGATGCGAGTGGTTCGCTAGTTTCCGGCGGCGACAGGGATGTCCTGTTCACGATGCAGTCCATCTCGAAAATCGTCTCGCTTTCCCTTGCCTTGCTCGAGCTTGGCGAGGGGAAGGTCTTCAGCAAAGTCGGAATGGACCCGACGGCGGATCCTTTCAACTCGGTCATGCGGCTGGAAATGATCTGCCCCCACGTGCCGCAGAACCCTCTCATCAACGCCGGCGCAATCGTCATCGATTCGCTCCTTCCGTACCCAGACCCTGAGAACGCTTTCCGCGCAGTGAGGGATATGGCTCGCCGCATGGCGGGCAACCCGGAAATCACTGAAAACAAGGCCGTTTATCTTTCCGAAAAACGGACAGGAGACCGGAACCGTTCTTTGGCCTATTTCCTGAAGAGCGTCGGGACGATCGAGGGGGATATCGAAATGGTCCTGGATGTCTATTTCAGGCAGTGCAGTCTCGAGGTGACCGTTTCGGATCTTGCGGTCCTCGCCGCGACGATTGCGATGGACGGGAGAAATCCCAAGACTGGAGAACAGGTCCTCCCCCCGAAAATCTGCCGAACCGTGAGAGCCTTGATGGCAACATGCGGACTCTATGACGGGTCCGGGGCATTTGCCGTGCGAGTGGGACTGCCAGCGAAAAGCGGGGTCGGCGGAGGAATTATTGCCGCTGTACCGAAATCGATGGGAATTGCGGTTTGTGGACCTTCTCTTGACCACCAGGGGAACTCCATAGCCGGTATCGCCCTTCTTGAGCGCCTATCCGACCTTTTTGGCCTGCGGGTCATCTAGTTTCGCAGGCCGGGCATAAAAAAGAAGCGCGGCCTTTACCCAAGGGCCGCGCTTCTTTGCCTTTTGCTAATCGACCCTTCGGTACGCCTGTTTCTTGGCTCCGCAAACGGGGCATGTTTCCGGTGCTTCTCCTTCGGCGATATGCCCGCAAACGGTGCAAAGGAAAAGTTCAGTCGTCTCCTTGCTGGCGAGGTTTTTCAGGGCCTTCTCGTAAAGGCCGGCGTGGACCTCTTCCGCCTTGCCGACGAGAGCGAGTTTCTTGGCGATGACTTCAGCATTTTCTTCTTTTGCCGTAGCGATGAAATCTGGGTACATCTTCGTGTATTCGTAGGTTTCGCCTTCAATGGCGGACCTAAGGTTTTCTTCCGTGGACTGGATCATCCCGAGTGCCTTGAGGTGGTCCGTTGCATGGATCGTTTCCGCTTCGGCAGCAGCCCTGAAGAGCTTCGCGACCTGGGGGTACCCTTCCGAATCAGCCTGCCGGGCGAATGCAAGATACTTCCGGTTTGCCATCGACTCGCCTGCAAAAGCTTCCTTTAGATTGTGGCGGGTTCGGTCCATCTTGATCATCTCCTCTTTTTAGATTGTAATCATTATAGATACAGAGAGCGATAAGGACAAGCCTGAAAGCCGTCCGATCAAGAAGCAAAAATCTTCAGACAATCGAGGATTGCTTCCATTTCCTCACTTTCCTCCCCGCGTGGCAGCGGCAGGCCGAATGTTCGGCTTCCAAGAGCGTAATCGAAGGGGAAGGAGAAACGGAGTGCCGGGTTTAGATTCCAAAGAGAAGGACAATCCAAGCCTTTCTCGCGAAAAAGGGCGGGGAAGCGCTCCCGATCTGTCAGGACCTCCACGGGGAGAACGAGGGGAGCGGCATCATCCGGGATGGAGGAGAGAAGGGGCCTTAATCGGCATTTCAGCCCGGGAGATGCGGTAATGTGCTCCAGCAGGATTCTTCCTAGATTCCTTCGGCGAAGCGCTTCGTGCTGGAAAGGAGTTTTTTCCAACGTTTCCCAGGCCTTGGAGGAAGGGCGGCGGGGCAAGAGCGCAAGAGCACGGTCCAGCTCGGCTTCCGCTTCATTCAGTCGGGATAGTGCCGTTTCAAAGGCTCCTGCCTTTAGGAATCCAAAGGCTTTTTCGCGATTTTGAGCAAGTTGTGGATCGGCTGGGTTCAATTCCGGTTGAACCGGAAAGCGGGAAACAAGGGCCCCGCCGTCTGCGACCGCAAAAAATTTCCTGAAACTGAATAGGGCAAAATCAGCTTCAAACCCGATGCTTTCGGTTAGCGACGATCCTGCACAGTCTTCGATCACGAACGGGCGCCTTTGGGGTGGGGTTGACCGGAGCCACCCGAGCGCCCGGCGGTTCGGGTATCCGAAATAGTGGATGATAAGGACGATATCCTCCCGGGAAGGCCCGGGGTTTGGGAAAACCGGCCGGAAATCGGAAGCGGTTCCGTACCGCCGAAGGCGCATCCCTTCTTTCCTGAAAACCGGGACTAGTGCTGGACAAGCGTAAGCCGGCATCCAGGCTGTCCCCGAACATTTTTTACCGGCAAGCGTACGGAGGGCAAGAACGAGAGCGGAGCGTCCCGTATCGGTAGAGATGACCGTCATGCCGTTTCTTTCGAAGCGGCCAAGAAATCCTTCTACGCCCTGGGGAGCGGGGGAGGGGGAGTGCGTGAGGCTCATGCGGATATCATAGCAGGAGGGGCGGCGGTATGATTGCATGCCGGTTCGAAGAAGGAGGGAACCTTAATGATGGGGAAGGCGTTCGACCGTATCGCGCCTCATTATGACCGCTGGATAGGGAAACTCATGTCCGGCAGGCTGGACCGCATGGCCGAAATCCTGTCCTGTTCGTCGGAAGAGGTGATCCTCGACCTGGGTGGGGGAACGGGACTTTTTTCCCGCCGCATAGCGAACCGTTGCAAGGCCGTCCATCTTCTTGACGAAAGCCTGCGGATGATCGAGCAAGTTCCTCCCGGCAAAATCCACACCCGGCTGGGAGACGCGACGGAAACCGGCTATCCGGACCGCTACTTCGATGCAGTTGTCCTATCCGACGTTTTTCACCACGTACGGGAACAGGATCTTCTTTTGGGTGAGATCACCCGGCTTTTGAAGCCAAAGGGGCGACTCCTGGTGAACGAGATCGACCTCGACAGGTTTTGGGGCCGTGCCGTTGCCTGTGGGGAAAACCTCTTTTTCAGCCGGATTTCCCCGACAGGTTTTCGTGCCTTCTCCGAGTTGCTGGAAAAACGGGGCTTTTCTCTTCTGGAAAAGGCAAGGGATTCCTGGAGCTTTATCGGCCTCTGGAGATTCCGTGGAGATTCACCTGGCCTTCTTCAGGTGCCGCAAGCGGAGCTCCCGGAGGATATCGACCGGTTTCAGGTCCAGGGAAATCAGGGCCACCAGCAAATGGTACAGGAGATCCGCCGCCTCGTAACGCGCTGCATCCTTGTCCCGAAGGGCGACCGCAAGGGAGGTTTCGACTCCCTCTTCGCCGACCTTCTGGGCGATTCGCGAAGGGCCTTCGGATAACAACCGGGCCGTGTAGCTCTCCTCGACGGGAGCCTTGCGCCTCTCCAGGAGCGATCTCCAGAGATGACCCCAGAAAGTGCAATCGGTTCCTCCCTCTCCCCAGAGAGAGCGAAAAAAGCAGGTCCTTTCCCCGGTATGGCAGGCCGGACCCGCGGGTTCGACAAAGGCGAGCAGGGTGTCTCCGTCACAGTCGATTTTCATTTCCACGACCCGCATTGTGTTGCCGCTTGTCTCTCCTTTTTTCCAAAGACGATTGCGTGATCGACTGAAAAACGTCAGGTTACCCGTCCGCTCCGTTTCCTCCAGCGCCTCCCTGTTGGCCCAGCCGACCATGAGGACCTCTCCCGATTCGGCGTCTTGCGCGACGACCGTTACCAGGCCGGTCGAGTCGAAGCGAATTCCATCAAGGGGATTCATCTTGGTCTTTCCTCCTTGTTTCCAATACGTACGGGAATCCCCGCGTTAGCCAGGTCCGACTTGACCTGGGCAATCCCGAGGATGCCGTAGTGAAAAATCGAGGCAGCCAGGGCGGCGTCGGCTCCTGCTTCAAAGGCAAGTCTCATGTCCTCCGAGGTTCCCGCCCCTCCCGAAGCGATAAGGGGAACCGGAGCTGCCTCGGACACCGCCCTGATCAGGTCAAGGTCATATCCCTGGTTAGTTCCGTCCCGATCCATGCTGGTCAGCAGAATCTCGCCGCATCCGAGCCTGACCCCATCCCTAGCCCATTCGACAACGTCAATCCCGGTCCTTGTCCGGCCTCCTTCTATTAGGACCTCCCATTGGCCCTCAGCGTTTCTTTTCGCGTCGATGGCCAAGACAACGGCCTGGCGTCCGAGCGTTCTTGCACAATCCCGTAGGAGGTTGGGATTTCGGACAGCTGCGGTGTTGAGCGATATCTTGTCGGCTCCCAGGGCGACGATCTCCCTGGCCTGGTCGGCTTCCGAAATGCCGCCACCCACGGTGAAAGGGATGAACAGCTGTTCAGCCACGGAACGAACCCAATCCGTCAGGGTCCGGCGTCTTTCGGCGGATGCCGAGATATCCAAAAACACGATTTCATCGGCTCCTTCTTTCATGTAGGTCGCCGCGAGTTCCGCCGGGTCTCCCGCATCCCGCAGGTTCAGGAACCGTATTCCCTTCACGACGCGCCCACCCTTGATGTCAAGGCAAGGGATGATTCTTTTCATCAGCAAGGCTTTTCCACCTCCATGGCGCGTTTCAAGGGCAAGGACCCCTCGTAAAGGGCCTTGCCGACAACCGCATCGGAAACGCCGGCCGTTTCCAGGGCTTTTAGGTCTTCCAGGCTTGAAATGCCTCCTGCCGCGGTGAATGCCATTTCAGGGAACGCCGCGATCAGCATCCGGTAAAGGTCGAGATCAGGTCCCATCCCCGTTCCGTCGCGTTCGACCGCCGTGACGAGGCATTGTCGGTATCCTGCGTCGAAAAGTTCTTTCAGGGTTTCTTGGGGAGCCCCTTCTATCTCTTCGACCCAGCCGTGAATGGCGACTCGTCCTGCCCGGATGTCGACAGCCGGGATAATCCGATCGCCGAACATCCGGAAAAGGACTTGGGGAGTTTCCCGGGCGGAAAAAAGAAGGCTGCCTACCATTGCAAAAGAGGCTCCTAGCGACAGCACTCTTTCTATGGACGCTACGGAACGCAAGCCACCCCCGTAACGGATCGAGATGCCGAGCTCTGACATGCCGGGCAGAAGGTTTGCGTGCCGGGGTTCTCCGGCCTGGGCTCCCTCGAGATCGACGACATGAAGTCGGCAGCATCCCTCGGAAAGGAAACCGCGGGCAATTTCCAAGGGGTCTTGGCCGTATTCGGTCCTGGCGGAAAACTCTCCCCGTTTCAGGCGGACGACTTTCCCCTCGTAAAGATCGATCGCGGGCCAGACCTTCATGCGGGTGCTCCTGAAAGCAAACGGATAAAGGTCCCAAGGAGCCGCAGGCCTTCCATCCCGCTTCTTTCCGGGTGGAATTGGAAACCCGCGATGTTGTCCCTCATGGAAACCGAGCTAAAGCGGCTGCCGTCGATCCGGGTTTCCGCGATTGTGACCTCGTTTACGGGGGCGGCGTAACCGTGGACGAAATAGGCATCAAGGCCGTCGGGAAAGAGTTCGGTGACGCCGGGCAGTTCCCTGGTCCAATGCACTCGATTCCACCCCATGTGCGGCGATTTTTGCAAGCCCTTCAACGGGACGACTTCACCGGGAAGGAAGCCCAGGCCCTTCGTGAATCCGTCTTCATGGCTTGCCCCGTAAAGGAGCTGCATCCCCAGGCAGATTCCCAGAAGGGGCTTGCCCCCGATCCGCCAGTCCTGGAGAATTCGGGTCCATCCCCTTCGCGAAAGTTCATCCATCGCCGGCGGGAAGGCTCCCACCCCCGGAAGGATGAGAAGAGACGGCTCTTCTTCCACGTCTCCAGGGTTTGCGAGAAGGCGGGCTTCGTATCCCAGGCGCCTTACGGCTCTCAAGGCGTTTCCCAGGTTTCCAGCCCCGTAGTCGATGATCCCGATCATATCCATAGCCCCTTTGTGCTTGCCTCTCCGCACGCGGGGGCAAGAGCCGCTTTCAAAGCCCTGCCGACACCCTTGAAAACGGCTTCTGAGAGATGGTGGGAGTTGTCGACCGACAGCGCATGGATATGGAGCGTCAGCCGGGCTTCCCGGGAGAACGCCGCCCAGAATTCCCTGACCAGTTCGGTGTCGAATTCGCCGCAACGGGGGGTCGGAAAAGCGGCATTCCAGGTCAATCCTCCGCGGCCGCTGATGTCCAATGCGACCAGGACAAGAGTGCCGTCCATCGGGAGGGCAATCGAACCGTAGCGCTCGCAAGGCCCCTTGCGGAAAAGATCCAGGAACGAGGCCCCCATCAGGATTCCAATGTCTTCCGTGAGATGGTGGGCATCGGTCTCCACGTCCCCCGTCGCCGAAAGGTTCCCAGGGATGCCCGCATGGTGAAGAAAAAGGTCGATCATGTGATTGAGGAAACCGCAAGGGCTTTCCACCCTGTTCGTCTCCCCTTGTGGCAAAAATTCGAAAACGATTGCCGTTTCATTTGAACGTCTCTCATACCGTTTCGTCATTCTTCTCGCCCGCTTTCCTCGAAGAAGTGGGGAACTTCCCAATGATTTCTTCTATGGCATCCCAGGCCAACTGGAGGCTCTTGCGGCTCGAGACGAACTTCAGGCTGACCGGTGCGATCTCGGCAATGACAGACAGCGCATTGGCCTTCAGGGTCGATCCGGTCTGGACGATATCGACGATGCAATCGCTCAGGCCAAGTCGGGGAGCCATTTCGATCGATCCGTGCAGGTGGACGAACTCCACCTGGATTCCCCTGTCCGCGAAATATTCCTCGGAGATCCTGGGATATTTCGTCGCGACCCGGAGTCCCATGACCTGGCTTTCATGGCCGAGAAACCGATTCGCAACCTTCTTCGGGCCCGCCAGGACGATTCGACAAGCCCCTCGCCCTGTGTCCACCAATTCCACGAGAGAGGCCCCCGTTTCCCAGATGACGTCGGAACCCGCAAGGGCCAAGTCGGCTATTCCGTAATGGACGTAGACGGGAACATCCATTGGCTTGGCCAGCAAGAAGCGGAATCCCTCCTCCTGGATGACGAGGGCCCTGCCTCTTTCTTTCAGTTTGGCTGTGGGGATGTCAAGTTCCTGCAGGACTTCCACCGCTTCGTCCAGGACGCGGCCGGTCGGCAGGCACAGCGTGAACATCAATCCCTCTCCTTTCCGGCTGTCTCAAGCTGGTAGGCGGTGCGTCCTGCCAAATCGATCCACCAGTCGTAACCCCTTGTCCTTGCGAGCTGAATGGCTCCCTCGCGCTTTTCCTGCCAGCTCAGTTCGATGCGGTATCCCGAAGCGATGAAATCGTCCGCCCGCTCAAGGGCAACCCTGGGCGACAATCCGCCACACCAGGCAACGGCAGGTGTCGCACCCTCAAAGCGGGAAAGTGAAGCCACGGCCCTCAAGTCCAATCCGAACCCAAGCGCCTGTCCCACGATCCCGTACTGTTCCAGCAACCCATCATATCGTCCTCCCCCGCCGAGGCTGACGCCGGCGTTTCCGGAAAAAATCTCGAAAACAGGGCCGCTGTAATATTCAAGTTCCCTTGCCAATGCGAGGTCAAGCCTCAGGTTTTCGCCCAGTCCCAGTTCTCCCAGCGCTTCGACAATCAGGGTGAGATCCTTGAGGGGAGATGTTTCCCCAAAAAGTTTTTTTGCTTCCGCCAAAGTCTTTGCCGCATTTCCCCGCAGTCGAGGGATGTTGGCAAGCTGAATTTCCAGGTCTTTCGGCAGGTGAAAATCCGCAAGCGACGAGAAGTAGGCCTCGTAACGGCGCTCAAGGAGGGCCAGCATCAGGGGGGTCGAGACGGAGCGGTCGAGCCTCCCGAGGCACTCCCTCAGGAAGCCTGCGTGTCCGAGGACGACGACGGGAGAGTGGATGCCGAGTTGTCTCAAGGATCTTAGCAGAAGGGCCGTGACTTCGACATCCGCACCTTCGCCTTCCCACCCCAAAAGCTCCGCTCCGAACTGCATCCTTTCAAAATCCGTCTCCGGGGGAATGGGTGCCCTGTACAGGGGTCCCGCGTAGCAAAGCCGCAAGGGGCGTTCCTGGGGAGAGTAATGGGATGACAGGTAGGCAACGGCAGCCAGCGTCATATCTGCACGCATGCAACAGGCTTCACTTGATGGAGAGTAAACGGTTATCAGGCGTTTCCTGAATCTTGCGGGGAATTTCTCCCATGCCGATTCCAGAAGCTGCAACCCGGGAGCAAAGAAGGGAACGTACCCGTAGGCCGAAAAGGTTTCGAAAAAAACCTTCCTGCAACGTTCGACTCGTTCCCCCTCATCTCCTCCGAGAGTCCGGGTCCCCTTGGGTTGGCGGCTCAACGGTTTCCTTCCCCCCTCAATCGCATGGCCAGTGCATGGGCGTGCAGGCCTTCAGCAAGAGCCATGCATTCCCCTGGTTTCGAAAGGGTTTTGGCGGCATCCTTTGACATTTCCAGATGTGTCAAGGGCCTCAGGAAGGTTCCGACCCAAAGTCCGCCGGAATAACGGGCGCGCCCCTCGGTCGGAAGGACGTGGTTCGTACCGGCGATATAGTCCCCAAAAGCCTCGGCCGAATGATGTCCCAGAAATGCGGCGCCGTAGGCGGTGCAGCGTTCGAGGACCTGACGGGGGTTTTCCACGGCGAGTTCGAGGTGCTCAGGGGCTGTCCTGTTAGCGGCGCTGACCGCTTCGTCGAGATTGCAGACGGTGACGGTGCCGGCTGTCGCCCAAGCCAGCCTTGCCGTCTTGCCAGTCGGCAGGGTGGACAGGAGTTGATCAACCTGGGCCAGTGTTTGGTAGGCAAGTCTTTCATCGAGGCAATAGAGGGACACTCGTGCGTCAGGGTCGTGTTCGGCCTGTGCAAGCAAGTCGGCAGCCAAGACCGCCGGGTCCGCGGTATGGTCGGCGATGACAAAGACTTCGCTGGGACCCGCCAGGCTGTCGATACCGACTCTCCCGAAAACCTGCCTTTTCGCTTCGGTCACGTAGGCATTTCCAGGTCCTACAAGGAGGTCGACGGGCGGAATGCCGGGTAGTCCCCTGACGAGTGCCCCGACCCCCTGAGCCCCACCTACGGCTAGCACTTCCTGCACCCCCAGGAGGGCGAGGGTGGCAAGGATCGGCTTAGAAATTCCACAACTTCCACGCGGGGGAGAAAAAACCACGATTCGCGAGGCACCCGCTTCCTGTGCGGGCACAACCCCCATTACCGCAGTGCTGACCAACGGATAGCGTCCCCCCGGCACGTAGACTCCCACGCTTCGGACCGGAAGGAAGCGCATTCCTGCCTTAATGCCCGGCGCAATTTCCCATTCCTGTTCCTTGAAGAGGGCCTTTTGCGCCTTGTGAAAGGAACGGACATGATCGATCGCGATTTCAACAGCCTGCCGCAATGACGGGTCCATCTGGGCCATTGCCGCGTTCAGGGCCTTTTCGCGGATCAGGATAGGCCCCTCGTAATCGTCGAGTTGGTGGTTGAGTTCGGACAAAGCCCGTTCCCCATCCCTGAAGACTCGTTCCAGGATCGAACGGACACGTTCCGAAACGGAATTTTCAACTGACTCGCGATCGGAAGGTGCGGGCGACTTAAGGTTGATCATGGCGCAACTCCTTTATCAATTTAGTATAATAGCATGATAAGTATTGGCGCGGTCTGCATCATAACACGGCACTCAAATCCCTGTAAAGGGCTTGCTGGATGAAAGAAGAAGCCTTTTGCAGAAAAACCTTGCGAGAATAGAATTGTCGACAAACGCGGAGACAGTTGTTAAAATCTATCGTATTAAATTGTAGAAGTCTTGGTTTTCGTCAAAGGGGAAAGGAAATGGCCAAAAGGGAAGAGAAACGGTTTCGGTGCTCGGAGTGCGGATTTTTCGCCCGCTCATGGTCGGGGAAGTGCCCCTCGTGCGGCGGATGGGGAACCCTCGAGGAGGAGACCCCGAGAAGTGCGGCTCCTGGAAGTCCCGGGAAGGGAAGTCCGCTTATCTGCAGCCTGTCCGATGTGAATCCTCCCCGGCGGATCCAGTCGGGTATCGGGGAACTGGATCGGGTTCTCGGTGGAGGCTGGGTCGCCGGAAGCGTGGCTTTGCTGGCAGGAGAGCCGGGGGTAGGAAAATCGACCCTCCTGCTTCAGGCCTGTGCATCGATGTCGGCTTCGGGAAGCCGGGTCCTTTATGTCTCCGGTGAAGAATCTTCTTCCCAGGTTGCACTCAGGGGGAGACGCCTGGGAGCAGCCGGAGCTCGGTTTTCGCTTGTTTGCCAGGAAGACTTGAAGGGAATTCTCCCGATGCTTCCGGATTTCGATTTTGCAATTTTTGACAGCGTTCAGGCGATGCGGCACGAGGATGTCCCCGGATGGCCCGGAACACCTGGGCAGGTTAGGGCTGTAGCCCAGGAGATTTCGGAGGGAGCCAAGCGATGCGGTTGCGCCGCAGTTCTTGTCGGACATATCACGAAGGATGGACAGATTGCCGGTCCGAAACTCCTCGAACATATGGTCGATGTCGTCCTTCACTTTTCGGGAGACAAGACTTCCCCCTACCGGCATGTCAGGGGGGTGAAGAACCGATACGGCAGCACGGACGAGCTCGGTGTTTTCGAGATGGCGGAGACCGGGCTTGAAGGAATTCCTGATCCTGGCAGGCTCTACTGGAACGAGGCGACGTCTCCGATGCCAGGGACTGCCATGACGGTCGTTCTGGAAGGATCAAGGCCTTTGGTGGCTGAAATACAGTCCTTGTCTTGCCCGACGCCTTTTCCCTATCCGAAGAGGACCGCCCGGGGCGTGGCCGCCAGCCGGATGGGCCTCCTTTTGGCTGTCCTGGAGCGGAGGGGCGGATTGGGGGCGAGGTCCATGGACGTCTTCATGAACGTCGTCGGGGGGCTCAGCATCGAGGATCCCGCTGCAGACCTCGCCGTCTGCCTTTCCCTGGCATCCGCCTTGACCGATCGTCCGCTGGATCGGGATTGTGTCTTTCTCGGGGAAGTGGGTCTGGGGGGGGAAGTCCGGCCTGTACCGCGCCCGATGTCACGCTTGAAGGAGGCGGCAAGGCTAGGCTTTTCCACCGTTGTCATGAGCCGCTACCAGGACCAGGAGGGCCCGTCGGGCATAAGAATCCTTAGGGTGGGGCGGCTTAGCGAGGCCTTGAAGGAGTTGACCCGGGGATGAAAATAACGCGCAAGGGAACCCTGTTGGGTGGCGCTCTCCTGTTTTTCCTCTTTCTTCTCGCGATCCAGCCAGCCCAGCCGGCTATCGAAGGTGCCGTGGTGGTTGCCGTCCCGATGGAAGGCGTCGTGGGAGTCCCCCTGGAGAATTTTCTTGACGAAGCCTTTGATTTTGCCGAAAAGGAAAAAGCTTCCTTGGTGGTGATCAGCATCGATACCCCCGGTGGCTTGGTGACTTCCATGCGGGGAATGTCGCAAACAATTCTCACCGCACCGCTGCCCGTAGCCGTTTGGGTTGGGCCTCCCGGCGCCCGTGCCGCTTCTGCCGGGGCTTTTCTGGTCATGGCCGCCCATATCGCGGCCATGGCCCCGGGGACGAATATCGGGGCCGCTCATCCGGTAACGGCATCGGGGCAGGATGTTCCCGACAAGGAACTGAGCCGGAAGATCACGAACGACCTGGCTGCACAGATTCGTTCCCTGGCGGAGGAAAGGGGGCGGAACGCGGAAGCGGCAGCTGCGATGGTGCTGGAAAGTGTTTCGCTGACCGCAAGGGAGGCGGCTGACAAGAAGGTGATCGACACGATTGCCCCGGATCTGCCGTCTTTGATCAAGTGGGCGGATGGGCGAACCGTAATGGTCCGTGGCGACAAAGTGACCCTGAACCTTAAAGGGTTCGAGGTGCGCAGGTTTGAAATGAGCCCGCGATTGAGAGCCCTGCATTTCATTTCCCGACCGGACGTGGCCTACATGATGCTGACGCTGGGGGTCCTGGCGATTGTTTTCGAGGTCCTGACTCCCGGCGGGTTCGTGATGGGAACGGCTGGAGCGGTGATGGCTCTCATCGGGGCCTATGGACTGAGGATGCTCCCGTTCAACTGGGCAGGCGTCATCCTTCTCGTTGCGGGAATACTTGTTCTTGTTCTCGACCTCGTGGTTGGCGGGATCGGGATCTTGAGCCTTTTCGGCTTGGCTTCGCTAGTGGTCGGCTCGTTGGTCATTTTCAGGGCACCAGGGGGTGAGCTCTTGAACGTTTCCGTGGGCTTCATGACGGGGATGGCCCTGACCTTGGGAATCTTCTTCCTTCTTGCGGCCGGAGCGGTTTGGCGTTCCACCAGGAAGAAGGTGACCTCCGGGAACGAGGGGATGGCCGAGGGGGAGGGAGTCGTCGTCGAAGATCTTGTGCCTTCCGGTTTTGTGAGTTGCCACGGGGAAATCTGGAGGGCGGTCTCGGAAGATGGGCTCCGGATTCCCAAGGGAACGACGGTTTCGGTCGTCCGTGCGGAGGGGCTCTTGCTAAGGGTTAGGGAGAAGAAAGAGGCATCGATGGGTGTGAAGGGAGAGGATCGTGGATGATCGGAAATCTTATTGAGTTCCTTTTCAGCGCGGGAAGTACGCTAGGGGGCCTTCTGATCGTTGTGGTCCTTTTGACTTCGGCCGTCAAGATCATCCCGGAATACCAGAGGGGTGTCGTTTTCCGGCTGGGAAGACTTGTTGGCGCAAAAGGACCCGGCCTGGTGATCATCGTTCCGTTCGTGGACAGGATGGTACGTGCGGACTTGCGAGTCGTCACCCTGGATGTTCCTGTCCAGGAAGTGATCACCAAGGACAACGTTCCGATCAAGGTGAACGCGGTTGTCTATTTCCGTGTTATGGACCCGAACCGCTCGGTGGTTGAAGTCGAAAACTACATCATGGCGACGAGCCAGCTTTCCCAGACGACGCTCCGGTCGGTAATCGGGCGGGCCGAGCTGGACGAGGTCCTGAGCGAAAGGGACAAGATCAACCTGGAGTTACAGAAAATCATTGATGAAAAGACGGATCCTTGGGGAATCAAGGTGAGTGCGGTCGAGGTGAAGGAGCTGGAACTGCCGGAAGGGATGAAGCGCGCTATGGCCCGGCAGGCGGAAGCGGAAAGGGAACGAAGGGCCAAGATCATCAGCGCCGAAGGAGAGGCCCAGGCAGCGGAACGCTTGAGCGAGGCCGCCCGTATCATGTCTGTTAGCCCCGTTACCCTTCAGCTCAGGTATCTGCAAACCATGAGAGAGATTGCGAGCGAGAAGAACGCAATGACACTTTTCCCGTTTCCCTTCGAGATCATAAAGGCTTTTCTGGATCGCACCAGCCCGGATCGGCAGAAGGAGAGCTAAATCGGCTTATCGGCAGGTAGAAGGCAGGCCCCGCGTGAGCCTGCCTTTTTCACGGGTTTTGCTAAGGCCTGTCGAGGTGGTTATAATAATCCAACATCAAACCCCGGATGGGATGATCGGGAAGGGAGAGGCCCCTATGCCATACGATTTCGAGCGCGTAGAAAAAAAGTGGCAGCAGTATTGGGAGGAAAAGAAGGTTTTCCAGGTTGAGAGCGATCCGGTGAGACCCAAATTCTATTGTCTGGAAATGTTTCCATATCCCAGCGGGGCGCTCCATATGGGACACTTGCGGAATTATTCAATCGGTGACCTGTTCAGCCGCTTTCTTTGGATGAAGGGGTGGAATGTCCTGCACCCCATGGGCTTCGATGCTTTCGGCCTTCCTGCGGAGAATGCTGCCCTTAAGTACGGGGTGCATCCCAAGAAATGGACGTGGGACAACATCGAGCACATGACTGAGCAGCTCAAGTCGATGGGTTGCAGTTACGACTGGCGAAGGCGAGTGGAGACTTGTTCGCCGGATTATTACCGTTGGACGCAGTGGATTTTCCTTCTCTTCCTGAAAAACGGGCTTGCCTATCGAAAGCATGCTCCGGTTAACTGGTGTGAAAGCTGTCAAACGGTTCTCGCGAACGAGCAGGTGATCGACGGAGGCCATTGCTGGAGATGCGGGAGCGTCGTGACGAAAAGGAAACTGGAACAATGGTTCCTCAATATCACGCGCTACGCACAGGAGCTCCTCGACTCTCTTGATAACCTCCCGGGCTGGCCAGAGAAGGTCAAGCTCATGCAGCGCAACTGGATCGGCCGTTCCGAGGGCGTCCGTCTCACCTTCCCCGTCGAGGGGATGGAGAAGGGGTTGGAAACCTTCACGACCCGGTTCGATACCATTTATGGGGTCACGTTCCTGGCTCTGGCGCCCGAGCACCCGATGGTGGAGGAGATTGCGGTCCTGAGCCCGAATGGTGAGGAGATCCGGAGATTCGTTCGTGAAACCATCCAGAAGAGCGAGATCGAGCGAACCGCTGTAGGAGGGGAAAAGAACGGCGTCGATACAGGTTTTAAGGCGATAAACCCGGTTACCGGGGAGAAAGTACCCATTTGGGTTTCCAACTATATCCTCATTGAGTACGGCACGGGAGCGATCATGGGCGTCCCTGCTCATGACCAGAGGGACTTCGAGTTCGCCCGTAAATACGGACTTCCGGTTCGGGTGGTCATCCAGCCGAAGGAAGGAAGCCTCGATGCGGAAACGATGACACAGGCTTACGAAGAGGACGGGATCCAGTGCAATTCAGCCGATTTCGACGGCCTTCCCACCCGGGAGAGCATTCCGCGGATGGCTCTCTGGGCGGAAGAAATCGGCGTGGGGAGCAGGGAAGTCAATTTCCGGCTTCGCGATTGGCTAATTTCTCGACAGCGTTACTGGGGTGCACCGATCCCAGTCGTCTATTGCGAAAAATGCGGCATTGTTCCCATTCCCGAAGACCAACTCCCTGTCCTGCTTCCCGATGTTCAGGTTCTTCCCGGAGGGAAAAGCCCCTTGCCTGAAACTTCGGAATGGGTCAATACCGCCTGCCCTTGTTGCGGAGGGCCGGCACGGCGAGAAACGGACACGATGGACACCTTCATCTGTTCCTCCTGGTATTTCCTGAGATTCACCTCCCCCTGGACGAAGGAAGGACCGTTCAGGAATGAGGACGTCAACTACTGGATGGCGGTCGACCAGTACATCGGCGGCATCGAGCACGCTTGCCTGCACCTGATTTATGCCCGTTTCTTCACGAAGGTCCTGTCCGACCTGGGCTACGTCGAGGCCAGGGAACCCTTCACGAACCTTCTCACCCAGGGCATGGTCATCAAGGACGGATCGAAGATGTCGAAATCGAAGGGGAATGTGGTCGACCCAGACGAGATCATTCGAAAGTACGGGGCCGATACCGCGCGTTTGTTCATCCTGTTTGCAGCCCCGCCTGACAAGGACCTTGACTGGTCGGAAAAGGGCGTGGAAGGTGCCCATCGCTTCCTGAGGAGGGTCTGGCGCCTGGTGGAAGAGGGCGGGGAACCCCTGTGCAAGGCTCCTCGCCGCAGGATCCCGCTTTCGGAACTGTCCGACAAGAATCGCCGTGACCTTAAGCGCCGCATCCATTCCACGATAGAGAGCGTCGGCCGGGATATCGAAAAGGAACGGCAATTCAACACGGCCGTTGCGCGGCTGATGGAACTGAGCAATGCCCTGTCGGACTTCGTTCCGGGGGATGAGGCGGATTGGATCCTTTACAGGGAGGGTGTCGAAACGCTGCTCTTGTGCCTTTCCCCGTTCACGCCTCATATTTGCGAGGAACTCTGGGAAATGCTGGGGAATGGGAATTGTCTTGCAGCGGCTGCCTGGCCGGAGGTCGAGGCAGACTGCCTGGAGGCGGAATCCGCAACAATCGTGATGCAGGTTAACGGGAAAGTCAGGGAGAAGATCGAACTTCCAGCAGGGCTTTCCGTGGAAGAACTCAGGGAACGGGTCTTTTTGGACGAAGGCGTCCGGAAACGGCTGGAAGGAAAGGAAGTCCTTAAAGTGATCGCCGTTCCGGACAGGCTTGTCAACGTGGTGGTGAAAGGGTAGTGCCTCACCTGATGGTGGCGAGCGCCGCTGGGACTTCCCAGCGGCGCCTCGTTTCGGAGACGACGCGCCAGGAGCTGGAAAGTGGATACCCTCTTGCCACCAGGAGGGAAGGCGGGGATTGGAAGGAACTCCTTTCCAGCGAGAATTGCGGAGGACTTTTTGAAACCAGAAGGCTTGTCCTCGTCGAGGAAGCCCACCTGCTGGGAAAATTCCCTCCCGGTCTGGAATCCCTGCTGGAAGGGCAGGAATCCGCCACACATGTCCTGCTGGTCTATGAAGATGACCCAAAGGCCGCTTTCCCCAAGGAGATCTTCCCGAGAATCACTTGGCTCAGGGGAGAGGACCTTCCCCGCTTCGGAGCGGCAAAACAGAGATGGGTGGAGGAAAGGGCCGCAAAGATGGGGATAAAGGTTTCGCCGGAGGGGATGAGCCTTCTTCTTGAATCCGTAGAAGATCCCGAGGAGATCGTTTCTGAGATGACGAAGCTTGCACTTGCGTCGAAGGACGGCCTGATCGGGGTGGAAGCGGTTCGTGCCCTTTGCTTCGACGAGGGAGAAAAGGCCCTCCTGTCGCTTCTTGACGGATTGTGTGAAGCGGACATCCGTAAGGTGACCGGGGCCCTGTCACATTTGAGAAGGCGTGAAGTGATCCCTGTCGTGGCTGCGTTACACAACCGCTTTCGCGTAGCTTTCTACCGATCCGTCTTTGACGCTCCGCGCCTTGTGAAAGCGGCGTCCGAGGCGCTAAAGGCACGCCCCTACCAGGAGAGGCAGGCGTCGGAAGCCGTCCGGCATTATGATCGGAAAAGGCTTGGGGAATTCCTGAAGCAGCTCTGCGGGGTTAACATCGGAGAAAAAAGCGGCAACCGAACAGGCTGGCTCGATCTGGAACTGGCCATTCTCGGCTTACTGGGAACGGCTAAAGCGCCGAGACGATAAAAAAGAGAGAAAAAAGCCGCCGGCTAGGCGTCGGCGGCTTTCATTGCGTCTTTTGCTTTCTGCGTCAGCATGGATTTGCGTCTCGCGACCGTGTTAGGGTGCAGGACCCCCTTGCCGGCGGCCTTGTCCAGGACCGACTGGGCTTCGTCGAGACGGGACTGGATCATCCGGGAATCCTTTCCCTCCAGGCTTTCCATGAGCCTTTTGGCTGCAGTCTTGCAACGACTCTTCCAGAAACGGTTGTAGAGTCGGTTTCTTTCTGAGATTCGAACTCTTTTTTCGGCGGATTTCTTGTTGGGCACGCGGTTCACCTCCTTCCGTAAAGCAAAGCAAATTCTAGCATGCCCGGAGCAACCGGGCAAGGAATGAAAATGCAGATTCCCACGAAGCCGTATTATACAATAACGGTCGGGTTTTGGCCCTGGAGAGAGGCGGGACGAATGCAAAATCCGCAAAGTGCGGAGGGAAACAAGTGGGGCAAGGGGCTCGTGTCGATGGGGCTGATTGTTCTCTCCGTCACCGGCTTTTTCCTGGAAAACCGGGGGAGCGGCCTAGGCAGGCTCCTTTGGCTTTTGGGGGGGTCTGGTCTTGTCGGACTCGTGACCAATGTCCTGGCTGTCAGGATGATTTTCCACAAAGTGCGCGTCAAGCTGGGACACTGGGAATGGATCCTCCCCGGGAGCGGCCTGGTGACGCGGAACCAGGAGAAAATCCTGGAAACCCTGGCCCGCGAGCTTCGGGAGCGTCTCCTGACCCAGGAGACGCTCGAAAGGGCCGTATCGGAGGGGCGACTCCTGGAAAAGGTCGGCCCGACATTCCGCAAGGAGGTGCGGCGAGTTTTTCTAAGGAGATCGAACCTGCGAAGGATGGGGAGCGCTTTGGAAGGCCCCTTGCAGCGCCTGTTGCTGGGGAAGGAGACCGAGAGGTTTGTCAGAACACAAGTGGAAAATGCACTTCACGACAGCCTTATCCTGGGTATGGCCGGAAAGCTTGGTCTGCTGAACAGCGAAAGGATCGCGGATTGGGTGATCCGATCAGCTTCGGCGAACCTGAACAGGTCGCTTCTCACTGAAGACGGTTTGAGGGGAACGCAACGAAAGCTGGCCTCGCTCCTGGACGGAGCGAGCCGCCTTGGGGATTCCGAGATCTTGGAGATGGTCAGGCACAGCTTCGAGCGGCTTCTCATCCGGATGCTGAGGGAGATCGATCTTGGAGAGCTCGCGAAGCGATCCTTGCGTGACGCGACTCCAGAACAGCTGGAGAATTACTTGGAAACCCTGGCAAGGAAATACCTCGACTGGATTGAAATTTGGGGTGGACTCATGGGATCGGCACTTGGCCTGGGAATATGGCTGCTATCGAAATGAAGGCTCACCCGATGGAATCCTATTTCGGCCGATCCGGCCGTCTCTCGGGGATGGAGGGATTTGAGTTTCGTCCGCAACAGGCCGAGATGGCAAAAAAAATCTGGGAGTTGCTCACTTCGGGGAAGGGCGGAATCTTGGCGGTGGAAGCTCCGACAGGGGTCGGCAAGAGTTTTGCGCTCCTCATCCCCTCTCTCCTCTGGGCACTGGAAGAAGACCGGGCTGTTTTGCTGCTCACCGCAGGGCTTGCCTTGCAGGAACAACTTGTTTCGAAGGACCTCCCGCTCCTGCTCAATCTCTTGCCCGAACCCTTCCGTTACGGAACCCTAAAGGGACGGGGGAACTATCTTTGCCTTAGGCGTAGCCTCGAACTTGATTCCGGGGGCTTCCTTTCTTTCGGTGACGGTGGGACGACATCAGCGGAAATCTTGCATTGGAGTCATGAGACAAAGACCGGTGACCTCTCGGAGCTCGACCTCCCGGAATCGCATCCAGTGCTGGGAATGATTGCGGCTAGCCGAGAGGGCTGTCTTGGGATGCTTTGCCCCTACCGGGAGGAATGTTTCCTTCAACGCCTTTACATGGAAGCCCGAGACTGGAACCTCATTGTGGCCAATTACCATCTCTTCTTTTCGCACCTGGATGGGGGAGAGCGGTCCTTCCCTGTCCCTTTCGACGCCTTGCTATGCGATGAGGCGCACCGGATTCCGGAAGCGGCACGTTCTGCCGCCTTGCGTTCGGCATCCCTGGAGCGCTTTCGGAGGATCCTGTCTTCCCGGCACTTGGTCAGTCTGGAAAAATCGTTCCGCTGCCTGAGGATTCCCGAAGGGAACTTGCAAGCCGAATGGGGGAAAACGACTGTTGGGGTGGAACGCCTCTTTAACCGGATGGCCCTGCTCCCTAAGGATCAATGGCTGTTCAGGAAACCCCTCACCGAATTCCGCCACGATCTCGAAGCCTGCTCAGGATCCCTAAAGATCGAGGTTGAGAGGTTTTTGTCCAATTTCCCCAAAGACGGCGAGAAGGCGCCGACAGGCGAAACGGGAACGGACTGGGCGGAGGGACTCATCACGGCCGCACAGCTGGTGGAAGCCCTCGAAGAGTTTGCCTGGTGCCTTGATGTGGCCCGGTACCCCCACTGGGCGACGTGGTGGGATGGAGCCCAAATCCAAAGTGCACCGGTGCTGGCGGGTCCATCGGTGCGGGAGGCACTTTCTTCCGTTCAGGATGTCCCAATCGTTTGCACTTCAGCCACGTTGTCTGTCGGAGGAAGTTTCGATTATTGGGAAAGCGAGACAGGGATCCTGCCCCGGGAAAGCTTTATCCTTGACTCTCCTTTCGACCTCCCCTCCCAAATGTCAATCTGGGTTGTCGATCTGGACCTGAAGGTAACGGAATGCGGGTATGACGAAAAGGCCAGTCGTGTCATCGAAAAGCTATGCGAGGAAAACGGCGGGAGAACCCTTGTTCTTTGCAGCTCAAGGCGGTTGGTCGGAGCGGTATCGAAAAGGATGAAAAGGAAGGAACGGCAATACCGCCTCTTGTGCCAGGGAGAGGCACCAAAGGGAGAATTGCTCGAGATGTTCAGGAAGGATGAGACCTCCGTTCTCATCGGCAGCCTGTCTTTCAGGGAAGGAATCGATATCCCGGGTGATGGACTGACCCAGGTGATTCTTGACCGGATTCCCTTCCCACATCCGGATGACCCGCTTGTTCGGGCCAGGCAGGACCTGGAGGGGAGAGCGGCCTTCACGAAAAGCACCCTTCCGATGAGCCGCCTTTTCCTCAGGCAGGCATTTGGGCGGCTCATTCGAAGGAAAACCGATCTTGGGAGGGTCGTGATACTGGACGGCAGGGCTTTGGGAAGGCCGGATTGGAGAATTTTCCAGGATTTTCCGGGAGTTCCGATCAGGAGAATCAGGCTGGCTCCCACTCCTTGATAGGCCTCCGGGAGCTGTGTTATAGTATCAAGGCTGCCGGGCAAGACCGTTTAATCTTCTTAAGATTTTCCAAGAGCAAGGGGGTGTCGTCAATGAAGCGGACCTTTCAACCCCATAAAACGCGCCGCAAGCGGACAATGGGTTTTCTCGTGCGTTCCAGCTCCCCGACGGGACGCCGCGTCATCCGCAACAGGAGACGCAAGGGGCGCAAACGCCTCGCAGTCTAGATGGATCGTCCTTTCCGGTTTCCAGCGAGCTATAGACTGAAAAAAGGATGGGAGTTTGATCTGGTCTTCCGCACCGGCCGACGCGTCAAAGGAGGGCTGGTGCGGTTGTTGTTTCTGGAAACGGGAGAAGGGCCGCCCCGGCTAGGAGCGGCGGTTGGGAAGCGCCAAGGTTCGTCCGTCGTCCGCAGCAGGGGCAGGCGGGTCCTGAGGGAAGCTTTCCGGGCTTGCCGCCCGTGGGTGAAAGAAGGCCTTTGGATCGTCGCCATGCTAAGGTCTGCCGGACTTGAGTCCCGAACAAACGAAGTCTATGCTGAATTGGTAAGGCTCCTCGATAAGGAAGGATTCCTGAAGCCTGGGTATCCGTATCCCTTTCAGCGGAGCGGGACCGATAGAGAATGAAGAAATCCCTTCCGGCGCTCCTGGCACTGAACCTGATCCGTTTCTACCAACGATTCATTTCTCCCTTGCTAGGAAGGAATTGCCGTTTCTCGCCGACTTGTTCCGCATATACCTTCGAAGCGGTCGAGCGTTACGGCTTTTTCCGGGGAATCTTTCTCGGAGCGAGGCGGATTCTTCGTTGCGGCCCTTGGTCGCCAGGGGGGTTCGATCCTGTGCCTGATCTAGATGCAGAGAAAGGAACCGAAAAAAACGAAAAAAATGAACCAGAGGGACGGTGAATCGTTTGGGGACCTTGTGGAACCAGGCAGGTGAACTGCTGCTTAAAACCCTGAACCTTTTTTACGGACTGACCCATTCCTACGGGTTGGCCATTATTCTACTCACGATACTGGTGAGGGTCATCCTTCACCCGCTGAACCAGAAACAGCTGGTCAGCATGCAAAAGATGCAGAAGATCCAGCCCCGAATCAAGGCACTGCAGGAGAAGTTCGGAAACGACAAGCAGAAACTGAACGAAGAAACAATGAAGCTGTACAAGGAAAATCAGGTCAATCCTGCCGCTGGGTGCCTGCCCCTCCTCGTCCAGCTACCCATCCTGATCCTGTTGTTCAGGGTTCTGACCAACTTCAAGTTCGGAGGAGTATCCTTCCTTGGCGTGGGACTTGAGGAGTCCGTCCTTTCCACGATGGGGAAGGCTTTGGGCCTGGGTGCCCATACGTCCGGCATCACGGCTCTTCTGGGCGGGATTGCCTCAAACCCTGCCGGGCTCCTGAAGGTCGGAATCTACGGGCCGAACCTCTTTCTCCTCGTCTCGATCGGTTTCCTTACATGGTTCCAGCAACAGCTTTCCGCCAGCAACAACCCTCAGATGGCCTTCATGAACTGGTTTATGCCGGTTTTCCTGACCTTTATTTGCCTTAACCTCCCGGGAGGCGTCCTGCTCTACTGGGGCGTTTCCTCGCTGATGAGCGTTGTCCAGCAGTGGCGAGTCGTCAAGATGACCGAAGTGGAAATGGAGAAGAAGCCGGTTCTTTTCAAGAACAAGCCAACCCGGGATGGAGATTAGGACCCATGCCCCGCGAGAAGGAAAGGGAAGAGGAGATGGATGCCCACGAATCTTTGATCGTCGAAACGGATTCGTTGGAAAACGCCATAGAGGATGCGGCCCGGACGTGGAACATTCGGCCAGAGGATGTAGACGTTCAGGTCTTGGAGGAAGGAAAACGGTTCCTCGGGCTCTTTTCGAGAAAAACCCGCGTGCAGTTGACTCCCGCTGGGGACCTTGATCTTCTCAGGCATAAAAGCATCCTCTTCGATATCCTGAATCTTATGGAAATGGACGTCGGGATCGAAGTCGGCGAGGAGGGGATCTTGAACCTCACCGGAATTGATGCGGGCATCATCATCGGGAAATACGGGGAAACACTGAAAGCCCTGGAATACCTGCTGAACCTGGTTTCGCGCGAAATCGGCCCTTCACGGCCCATCAGGCTGGATAGCGACGGTTACAGGGAAAGGCGTGAACAGAACCTCAAGAGGGTAGCCTTGTCAACTGCCAGGGAGGCGGTACGGCGTCATCGTCCGGTGACGATGGAGCCCATGACGAGCTGGGAACGGCGGGTTGTCCATATTGCCCTGAAAGAGCACCCCGAGGTTGAAACGCGATCCATTGGTGATGAACCCCAGCGGCGCGTCGTCATCTGGCCGCGGGAGACGGGACATGCACGGAAAAGCGGACACTAAAAGGAGAGGGCCTCGCGAGGCCCTCTCCTTTTTCAGTAAAAAAGCCGATTCGCCTTTTCCGTGAGCCCGGTAAAATCAAGAAAACGCGTTGACGAAGAGGTGAGCCCTATGGAAAGAATCAGGAAAGTCGGCATGGTTGTGGGTATTGCGCTCTTGTTCATGGGAATCATCTACATGGCACCTCAGGCGATCAAGCCCGTCGCTCCGGCTGTATCGCAAGATGTCTTCACCGGAAATCCCATTGCCGCGATCGCCAGGAAGTCCTCTCCGGCCGTTGTGAACATCGACACGAAAACCCTTGTGAGGCAGTCACTTTCCCCGTTTGGGAACGATCCCATCCTCAGGCAGTTCTTCGGGGATCAAATGGACCTTTTTTCCCGTGTCGTGCCGATGGAGGGGAAGGGGTCGGGGTTTATCGTCAGCCCGGATGGCATGATCCTGACGAACAGTCATGTTGTGGATGGGGCAGACTCGGTTACAGTCACTTTGGCTGACGGGCGGCGGTTTGATGCCGAGATCGTCGGGAAAGACCCGACCTTTGACCTAGCCGTTATCCGGATAAAGGCTTCCAATCTACCGGTCCTGAAGATGGGAGATTCGGAGCGGACAGAGGTCGGAGAATGGGTTGTGGCGATCGGAAATCCCTTTGGCCTTGAACACACCGTCACCGTAGGAGTCATTTCCGCGAAAAACCGGAGCATCAGGCTTGAACGACTCAATTTTGACGGTTTCTTCCAAACGGATGCCGCCATCAACCCGGGAAACAGTGGAGGACCGTTGATCAACCTGGAAAACCAGGTGATCGGAATCAACACGGCCATTGTTCCCTATGCCCAGGGGATTGGCTTCGCGATACCCATCAACGTCGCCAAGCAGGTCATGAACGATCTTGTCAAGTTTGGGCGGGTCAAGCGGGCCTGGCTGGGAGTCTACATGCAACCGGTGACGCCGGATATCGTCGAAGGGTTTAACTTGAAATCTTCAGACGGGGCGCTGGTCAGCGATGTCGTTCCCAACTCACCGGCGGAAAAGGCCGGGCTTCAGCGCGGCGACATCATAAAAAGAATCGGGGGAGCTGCCGTCAAAACCCCCGACGATCTCTCAAGCGCGGTCAGGAGGCAGGGTGCCGGAGATACGGTCAAACTGGAAATCTTGCGGAACGGCAAGACAGTGAACGTTTCCGTAAGACTTGAGGAATTGCCTGACCAGCCGGGTTCCAAAAACACGGGCAGAGAGGGAATCGGATACCGATTGGGACTGCAGGTCGGCAATACCGATGCGCAAACCCGGAATAAGTTCGATTTGCCAGCCTTGCAGGGGGTTGTCGTTCTGAGCGTTGAAACGGCCTCCCCTGCGGAAAGAGCGGGATTACGCCCCGGCGATGTGATACAGGGAGTAAACGGCGTGGCGGTCAGGGATGTTCGCTCGTGGGAGACGGCCTTGAATGCGACAAAGGGTAAAAATATGGTTCTGCTGGTTTGGAGGGAAGGACGAACCACCTTCGTGCCCTTGAAAGCCAGTTGAAGGGCCAACAAATCAGTAAAAAACGGGCCGGAAAGCTTCTTCTTCCGGCCCCTCCCCTGATTGGTTCTCAAGAAAGCGTTCAGGCTTCGGGGAAACGGATCCTGAAAAGCAGCCCTCCCCCTGAGCCTGAACGCATCTCGATCTTTCCGTTATGGATCTGGGCTATACGGTAGACCAGGGGCAGGCCGATCCCGTATCCAGGCATATGCCTCGATCCGTCCGCCCGCCAGAAGAGTTCAAAGCATTGGCGGATTTCCTCCTCGGACATTCCTGGGCCCGTATCCCACACTTCAAGGATCGATTCATGGGCCGGTTCATCCGGATAGGTCCTTATGCCGAGCCGCCCACCGGGGGGGGAATACTTGCTCGCGTTGTCAAGCAGGTTGCTGGCGAGCGTAAAAAGCAGCGGCCTTCGCCCTTTCACCAGTGTAGGCCGGGTTTCTTTTTCCACCTGTTGTCCCCTCCGGTTGAAAATGAGGCTCAGCCCTTGGCACGCAGAGTGGGCAACCTGCTGAAGATCAACCGGCTCGATATCGAAAGGTTTCTCCGTCAGATCCAGGCGGGAAAGCTCAAGGAGTGCCTCGATCATGTCCCTCATGGTGCCCGCATGATCGATGATTTCGGAAAGCTTCTTTTCGTAGAACTCCGTGGATCGAGGTTTCATCAGAGTGACTTCTGCCTTGCTCTTGATTACGCTTAAAGGGTTAAGCAGTTCGTGGCTGACGTTGGAAGTGTAACGGCGCAAATCACCCATAACCTGCCTTAGCCGCTTCGAGGATGCGGCCAGAGCGGTTTGAAGGCGCTCCACATCTTCACCCTTCCCCGGCAATGGCGGCAGGGGGTGAGGATGTTCAAAATTCAGCTCTTCGAAATATTCGGCCAGGACGCGGGCAAGGCTCGAGCCCGTTTTATCGATGGACTGGCCATCCCCGGCCCGCACATCGTCCATGGAAATCCCTTTCCCCTACCGAGTATTAGGCTTGATCCGGGCAGACCACCTTGTAGCCGACTCCCCGAACGGTCACCACCATGAGATCAAGGCCGAAGGGCCGGAGTTTGTCGCGGAGATACTTTACGTGGACATCCACGACGTTGCTTGTCCCTTCATATTCTTCCTGCCAGACGTTGGAGATGATCTTGTCCCGAGTGAAAACCTGGTTTTCGTGGCGCATGAGAAGCTCGAGGATATCGAATTCACGACGCCTCAGCGGAACGGTGTCTTCCCCTACACGGCACTCCCTTGCGAGAGGGTCGAGAGTGAGGTGGCCGCAGCGCAGCATTGCCGGCTTGGGTTCGGTGATCCTGCGAATCAGGGCGTTAACGCGGGCGAGCAGTTCCCTGAAATCGAAAGGTTTGATGAGGTAATCGTCCGCACCCTGATCTAGACCCATAACTCGGTCCTCGATCGAATCCCGTGCGGTCAGCATGATCACCGGCACTTTCTTGCCTTCTTCGCGCAGAGCGGAGATAATGTCGAGACCGCTGAGCTTGGGCAGCATCAGGTCCAGGATAATGCAGTCGTGGTCGCCTGAACGGGCCTTTTTCAGCCCATCCTGCCCATCGTAAGTGAAATCCACCGTAAAGCCGTTTTCGGAGAATCCTTCGGAGAGGACCTCCACAAGTTCCTTATTGTCTTCAATGATCAGTAGTTTCATTGGTTATCCCCCTCTCGGTTCTAATGAAATTGGGATTTCCATTCTATTAAATCACATGAAAAACAGCTTGTCGAGGGGGAACGGAAGAATTTTTGCAGAAACTTCCCGTCAATGGTAAAATGTCCTTCGACCCAGCGCTCGGATTGGGGCTTCGGACCCTATTCTGGGGCTCGGGATTTGTTCGAAAACGGGGTGTCGCAATGATCGAGCGTGAAGAGAAGCAGAAAATCATCGAAGAGTACAAGGTACACGGTGCAGACACGGGATCTCCGGAAGTGCAGGTTGCGATCCTGACCCACCGGATCCGCAGCCTGACGGAGCACCTGAAAACCCACAAACGGGATTTCCATTCCCGTCGCGGCCTTCTCATGATGGTCGGCCAGCGGAGGAAGCTCCTGAACTATCTGAAGGGCAGGGATTTTAACCGTTATCAGGATCTCATCCAGAGATTGGGTCTCAGGCACTGAAAATCAGGCGCGACGTGATGAGCGAGGACGGCTGCGGCCGTCCTCGCTTTTTTTTTCTGAACGTATGATATGCTCTTCAAGACAGAAAACTATTAGGAAGAGTCAAGGAGGCTCAAAGGATCATGGTTCAAACATTTTCAATCGAAGTGGGAGGAAGAACGCTTTCCTTCGAAACCGGCCGGCTTGCCAAACAGGCAAGCGGAGCAGTTCAGGTCACCTACGGAGAGACGGTTTTGCTCGTCACAGCCTGCATGACCGAAAAACCGAGGGAAGGACTGGATTTCTTTCCTCTCCTGGTGGATTTCGAAGAGCGCTTCTACTCCGCCGGTAAAATACCAGGGGGGTTCATTAAGCGCGAGGGACGCCCCTCGGAAACGGCTATCCTGAGCGCTAGAATCATCGATCGTTCCATCCGTTCTCTTTTCCCGGAGCACATGAGGAACGATGTCCATGTCGTTGCGACGGTTCTTTCTGTCGATCAGGTCAATGCTCCGAACATCCAGGCGATCAATGCCGCATCCATGGCCCTGACCCTCTCCGAAATTCCCTGGGATGGGCCTGTCGCGGCCTTGAGGGTGGGATGTGTCGACGGGCAATTCGTCGTGAACCCGACGGAAGAACAACTGCTCCAGAGCACGCTGGACCTGGTTCTCGCAGGGCACATGGGCGGGATCACGATGGTTGAGGCCGGCGCCAAGGAAGTTCCTGAAACTCTCATGGTTGACGCGCTTGAATTCGGACACGAAGAAATCAAGCGACTGGTCCGTTTCCAACTCGAGGCCAGGGAGAAAGCGGGGAAACCCAAGGTCGAAATTCCCGCTCCGCTTCGTATCGAGGAGATCGACGAAGCGATCAAAAGAGACTATTACGGAGAAATATACGAAGCTGTCGGAATCCATGCGAAGGGCCTTCGGAACGAAAAGATCTCACAAATCAGGCAAAGAGCCCTGGACGCTCTGGAAGGCGGGTATCCCGATTCCGGCCGCTACATTGCCTCGGTGATCGAGGAACTTGTCAAGAAAGCCATGCGTTCGATGACCGTGGATGAACGGCGTCGTGCCGACGGCAGGACCATGGACCAGGTTCGCCCTATTGCCTGCGAGATCGGAGTCCTGCCCAGGACTCACGGTTCTGCCCTCTTTACCCGCGGTGAAACCCAGGCCCTGGTGACAACCACGCTCGGGATGATGGGAGAGGACGAGCAGGTCCTCGACGGCCTGAAGATTGACGAACCGTCGAAAAGGTTCATGCTGCACTACAATTTCCCCCCCTATTCCGTAGGTGAAGTCCGGCCGATGAGGGGGCCGGGCAGGCGTGAAATCGGGCACGGAGCCCTTGCTGAAAGGGCGGTTCGAAGCCTGATGCCGGCGGAAGAGCAGTTCCCCTACATCGTGAGAGTGGTCTCGGACATCCTAGAATCGAACGGGTCAAGCTCCATGGCCTCCGTTTGCGGGGCGAGCATGGCCCTGATGGATGCGGGCGTACCGATTCCCAGGCCGGTGGCGGGGGTCGCAATGGGTTTGATCAAGGAAGGCGACAAGGTCGAGGTCCTGACGGATATCCAGGGACTTGAGGATCATTACGGAGATATGGATTTCAAGGTCACGGGAACGGAACTCGGGATCACCGCGCTCCAGATGGACAACAAGGCCGGTGGGATCACGAGGGAGATTCTCGAGAAAGCCCTGGGGCAAGCCAGGCAGGGGCGCCTGCATATCCTGGGTGAGATGGCCAAGGCGATCCGCGAGCCGAAAGCCGAGCTCTCCCCCTATGCGCCTAGAATGTATACCACGAGCGTCCCGGTGGATTCGATCCGGGATGTCATCGGCCCGGGCGGAAAGGTGATCCGGGGTATTTGCGCCGATACGGGTGTCAAGATGAACGTCGAGGATGACGGCAGGATTTTCATCGCGGCGACGAACGAAGAGTCCGCCAAGAAAGCCTTGCAGATCATTCGCGACCTGACCCGCGACGCTGAGCCCGGAGAAGTTTTCTACGGGAAAGTCACGAGGATGTTGAGTTTCGGTGCGTTTATAGAGGTTCTTCCAGGCAAGGAGGGCTTGCTGCATGTCAGCGAGATCAGCACTCACCATGTGCCCAAACTTGAGGATGCGGTCAAGCCGGGCGATATGGTCCTTGTCATGGTGAAAGAGATCGACGATATGAACAGGGTGAACCTGACACGGCGCCGGCTGCTGGAAAAGGCCGATGAGCATCGGCTTGCCGAGCTTTATCCGGAAGCCTATGCGCTTGAGCTTGCCAGGGAGGAGAGGATCGCTGCGGCGAGTGCCGCGGCAGGCCCCGCCGCGGAAAGGCCGCGCCGGCCGGAGGGAGAGGGAAGAGACCGTCGTCCCGGCGGGGATCGGCACGACAGGCGGGGTAGCGGTCCTCGTGACCGGGGGAGGGGACCTGGTGAACGCCATTAGGGTCAAGGTGGCCAGGGAGGGATACCTAACGGCCTTGCCCGAGTACGCCACTTCCGGTTCCTCGGGTGTGGATCTCCGGTCTGCCGAATCCGCGACGATCCAGCCGGGTTCGTGGGGAGTTGTCGGGACGGGACTCCGGGTCGAAATCCCGGAGGGGTACGAGGCACAGGTCAGATCCCGAAGCGGACTTGCCCTGAAAAAAGGAGTCATGGTCCTGAACACGCCGGGAACGATCGACAGTGATTACCGGGGTGAAATCCGGGTGATTTTGATGAACCTGGGGAAAGACCCCTTCTGCGTTGAACCCGGCGACCGGATCGCCCAGATGGTCTTCTGCCCGGTGGTCAAGGCTTATCTGGAAGAGGCGGAGGCCCTGTCGTCCACGGAAAGGGAAGCGGGTGGTTTCGGGAGTACGGGCTCGAAATAGCCAGATCGGTGTTTT
Source organism: uncultured Synergistaceae bacterium (assembly GCA_964521575.1). GTDB lineage: Bacteria > Synergistota > Synergistia > Synergistales > 79-D21 > 79-D21. The sequence goes on along the minus strand of CAZFSR010000010.1, from coordinate 16,409 downwards.
GAGACGCCGAGGGAGGGGCGCAGCTGAGCGCCCCTCCCTCTTTTTCATTGCTAATGCTATTGCCCCTTTAGTGCCCCTTTTTGGTTTCCGCGTTCATGGCGGTTTTAAGGCAAAGGATGAACCCGCCGAAAACGCAAACGAGGATGATCGTCATTGTCACAGGCCACATGGTGTTGTCCTCCTTTTCAAGCCGGGCAGCCTAATACTTTGCTTCCAGCTTGTGGGTCGTCTTGTCCGCCAGCCAGTTGTTCAGGAAGAAGAAAACGACGGCGGCGATGATCCACTGGTAGTACATCGTGCCCACGGTGTAGGTGTACTTCGAGATCGGCAGCCATTTGTACCATTCTCCAGGGTACCAGGAGATGGCCTGCATGGTCCACCAGCCGAAGATGATCACGAACCACACGGGGAAAAGGCAGACCAGCCACCACATCCAGTAGAACTTGATGTCGGAGCAGGGTTCGATGTACTCGTCCCAGATTTTCCTGACGCCGACTTTCATGGCGCCGATGGAGAAGAGAAGGCCGGAGAGCAGCAGCCCGACACCCCAGACCCAGTCCTGGTTCTCGAAGAACCAGTTGTACATGGCGGAAGGCAGGCCGCAGAGGAGGCAAGCCGCACCGATCGCCCAGGTCGCCTTCTTCGTCCCCCAGCCCGCATCCTCGAGAAGACGCACGCCGAGCTGGATCATGGAGATCTCGGAGCTCAGGGCCGCCATGATCAGGGCCGCGAAAAAGGCCAGGGCCATGATGATGCCGCCCGGGATCTGGGTGAACAGGTTCGTCAGGTGAATGAACGCCAACCCATTGTTCCCGGCTTTGACCGCGGCCATCGGGTCGGGCGCGATCGCGAAAATCGTCGGGATGACGCAGAGACCAGCGAGGGAGGCTGCCGCTGTATCGGCAAAAGCCGTCGTCGTGGAGTTCAGGAGAATGTCCTCGTCCTTCTTGGCATAGACGAAGTAGGTCAGGAAAAGCCCCCATCCGGCCCCGGTTGACCAGGCTGCCTGGGTGAAAGCCTCCAGGTAGGTTTTTCCCTTCACGACGTCTTCCATGCGGATCGTGAAGAGGTATTCCAGGCCCTTCCAGGCGCCGGGCAGGAACTGGGCGCGGATGGCGAGGAAGATCAGCAGGATGAAGATGGAGGGAATCATGAACTTGTTGGCCTTCTCAAGACCGTTCTGGATTCCGCGGGAAACGATAAGGATGCTGGCCGCCAGAGCGATGATGAAGAATACGGCTCCCTGGACCGGGTTGTTGATGAAAGCATCCCATAGGGCCTTTGAGTCGGTCCCGGCTTTCAGCACGCCCGTTGCCGCGTACAGGAAGTAGCGGATACACCAACCGATGACGACCGCGTAGTAAAAGGCGATGGCCAAGGAGATCCAGGCGACGAGGGCTCCGACCCAGGTCCATTTCTTGCCGAGCATCACTTTGAAAGAACCGATGACTCCCATCCGTGACATCTTTCCCCAGACTCCTTCTGCGCAAAGGAGGGGGATGGCCCAGAGGAACAGGGCCAGAAAATAAGCGATATAAAAAGCCCCGCCGCCGTTTGTGGCGGCGACCCGGGGGAAACGCCAAATGTTTCCCGTTCCGATGGCCATGCCCATTGCTGCGAAAACGAGTCCCCAACGGCTGGACCACTGCTCGTTCGTGTTCTCGGACATAAAAGCTTAACCTCCTTACATCGGATGATGGTTCAGGTGCAACTGAAGGAACCGGTCAGGCGATCCCGATGCGCACCCCCCCTTTCCCTACTCCATAAACAAGAATAAAATATACAGTATAAAAGTATGCACTAAGTTTAGTGCCTTGGCCATTATACGTGTCTGGTTCCGAATATGCCAACAGTTTTGAGCTGCATGAAATAACTTAAATTAACGCTCAAATAGGACAACGTGGGCGGGTAAGAGTTGTCGTAAATCGGTGCGGAGATTAGAATGACCCCATAGACCACGTTGGACCAGGGGGATGAAACGATGTCGAAATTTTCGGGAAAAGCTGGACAGGTCCTTGATGCGGATAGACCAAGCGCTTTCGATGTTTTAAAGAGATGGGGAATCCAGAAGGGGGCCGTGGCTGCCCTTGTCGACGGGAAGCCGGTGGACCTCAAGACGGTCCTGGAGTCTGATGCGGTCGTCGAACCGATCTTGGCGGATAGCGAAGAGGGGCTTCATATCCTTCGGCATTCGGCATCCCATCTCATGGCCCAGGCTGTCCTGCACCTGTATCCAGGCACCAAGGTCGCAATCGGTCCGTCGATAAAGGACGGTTTCTACTACGATTTCGAGCTGCCGGTTTCGATTTCCGAGGAAGATCTCGAGGGAATCGAGGAGGAAATGCGCAAACTCGCCAAGGCAGCGTTGCCGGTGGAGAGGCTCGAGATACCCCGAAAACAATTGCTTGAAACCTACGAGAAAGCGGGAGAAGTCTACAAGGCGGAGCTTGTGTCGGACATCGCCGACGAAAAGATTTCCGTCTACAGGCAAGGGGATTTCGAGGACATGTGCCGCGGGCCTCATGTTCCGGACACCTCCTTCCTCAAGCACACGAAACTCCTTTCCGTTGCGGGTGCCTATTGGCGGGGCGACGAGAAGAACATCATGCTCACCAGGATTTACGGAACGGCTTTCGCAGGCAAGGAGGAGTTAGAAACCTACCTGAAAAGGATGGAGGAGGCCAGGAGGCGAGATCACCGCAAGTTGGGGCGGGAACTGGATCTTTTCAGCATCCAGGCGGAGGGGCCGGGCTTTCCCTGCTTCCATCCCAAGGGCATGGTCGTCCTGAACAACCTTGTGGACTTTTGGCGCAGGGAGCATATCCGGCGCGGATATTCCGAGATTCGGACTCCCCTGATCCTTGACAAGGAATTGTGGGTCCGATCGGGACATTGGGACCATTACAAGGAAAACATGTACTTCACCGAAATTGACGAGAAACCTTATGCGGTCAAGCCGATGAATTGCCCCGGTGGCCTGCTCGTGTACAAGAGTTCGCTGAAAAGCTACCGGGACCTGCCGCTTCGGATGGCGGAGCTCGGAATCGTCCACCGGCACGAACGGTCGGGTGTTTTGCATGGCCTCATGCGCGTCAGGTGCTTCACTCAGGACGATGCCCATCTCTACGTCACGCCGGACCAGATCAAGCAGGAAATACTGGGGATCATGGACTTGACCCGGTATGTTTACCGGGATGTCTTTGGTTTCAATTACCATGTCGAGCTTTCAACCCGGCCGGAGAATGCCATGGGCAGTCTCGAGATGTGGGAAAGAGCGGAGGCCGCCTTGGAGGAAGCCCTGAAGGATAGCGGTGTTCCTTACCGGGTCAATCCTGGTGACGGGGCCTTCTATGGACCCAAGATCGATTTCCACCTTGAAGACTGCATCGGCCGGACTTGGCAGTGCGGAACGATCCAGCTCGATTTCCAGATGCCAGAGCGATTTGACATCACCTATGTGGGACCTGACGGGAACCAGCACCGGCCAGTCATGCTCCACCGTACGGTACTGGGGAGCCTCGAGCGCTTCTTCGGAATACTGATCGAACATTATGCCGGGGCTTTCCCTTACTGGATCGCACCAACCCAGGTCAAGATCATCCCTGTGAAGCCCGAGTTTGAAGACTATGCCTCGAAAGTGGAAGCGCAACTCAAGGCATGGGATGTTCGAGTGGAGATGGACCTGCGGGACGAGAAGCTCGGAAAGAAGATCCGGGATGCCCAGCTTCAGAAAGTGCCTTACATGCTTGTCCTGGGAGAGAGGGAGAGAACCGAGGGGACTCTTTCGGTTCGCGAAAGGGCGTTGGGAGACCTGGGAACAATGACCCTCGAGGCTTTCAGGGGAAGACTGGCGTCGGAGTTTGATCCCAGGCACTAACCTCTTGTTAGAATTCGTGGACTATGCTATATTCCCCGGGTATGCTTGAGCGAAGAAGAGGTCCCTCCTCTCACCTGAAGACGCCTTACGGCAGTTGTCGGGTTTCAAGCTGAGTCCGATTCGGGTTTTCCTGAAAAAGGATCAGTTTTGAGGGGCCGCACGTTTAAGCGGTCCCTTTTTCTATCTTGAACCGGAGGTGATGGGCTATAGCTAACAAACCGGATGAACCCAGCGTGAACGAGGAGATCAGGGCTTCCGAAGTCCTTCTCATTGATGATCAGGGCGTCAAATTGGGCGTCGTTCCCACTCGAGAAGCGCTGAAACTTGCCGAGGAGAGGTTGCTTGACCTCGTGGAAGTCGCCCCGCAGGCAACCCCTCCCGTGTGCCGGATCATGGACTACGGGAAGTATAAGTATCAGATCCAAAAGCGCGACAAGGACGCCCGAAAAAAACAAAAGGTCCAGACCGTCAAAGAGATGAAGATGAGGCCCAAGATCGACGAACACGATTATAATTTTAAAGTTAGGGCCATCCGGAGTTTTCTGGAAAGCGGTCACCGGGTCAAAGTCTCCGTCTTTTTCCGAGGGAGAGAAATGGCTTTTCTCGACCGGGGGAAGGCTGTCCTGGTCAAGGTGGAAAAAGACGTTGCCGATTACGGAAAGGTTGAAGTCGAACCCCGCATGGAAGGCCGCTACATGAGAATGATGGTGGCGCCGCTTGCCTCCACGAAGAAACCGGTTTCGAAGGAAGAGAGCGCGAAAAACGCCGAAGGCGGGGAAAACCAGGATTAAGTTAAGGTTTTTAGCTTTGGAAACAAAGGTTGTTTTCAACACCATAAGGAGGGACTTGTCCAGATGCCCAAGATGAAGACCCATTCAGGGGCCAAGAAGCGTTTTCGCACAACCGGAGCGGGAAAAGTAACCTACCAGAAGGGCGGAAGGAGGCATATCCTGGAATCCAAGAATGCCAAGAGATCACGCACCCTGCGCAGAAAAGGATACCTGACCGGGGCCATTGAAGACCGGGTGAAGGTCCTTCTGGTTGCCCGTTAGTCCATTCCATCTGCAACGGATATCGAAAGAGGAGTGATCTCCCATGGCAAGGGTAAAGGGCGGAAGCGCCAGCAACAGCAAGCGTAAAAAACTGTTTAGCATCACCAAGGGGTACTGGGGGCGTAAAAAGAACGTCTACCGCAGGGCTCGCGAGGCGTTTCTGCGATCGATGACCAACGCTTTCCGTGACCGGAAGGCGAAAAAACGGGAGTTCCGCAAACTCTGGATCGTCCGGGTCAACGCGGCTGCCAGGTTGAACGGGATGTCCTATAGTAGTTTCATCCATGGCTTGAAACTGTCCGGTATCGACCTCAACAGGAAAATCCTGGCCGATATGGCGGTCAACGACATGGCCGCCTTCGTCAAGCTGGTCGAGAAATCCAGGGAGGCGTTGGTCCGATAGCTTTCGGACTTGCCACAGGCCCCGTCGATAGAAAGGGTACGGTCAATAGGGTTCCTGGTGCTGAACGGCGCAGGAGCCCTATTGATCTTTATGGACAGGAAACAAAAGATGCACGAGGGATGCGTTGGGTAGGTTTCGCGCCCTATCCCCGGCTTTTTTCGTTATACTCTTAAAGATCTCGATGAATCCAATGCTTTGGCAAAAGGCGATTCGGACCGAAAACGGTCGCTTGGGCGGGAACCGGAGGCGTTCGATGCAACCCTATCGGCGTTCTTCCGAGTGTTCCGTATGAGATAGCGGTGAGCAGGATATGGAATAGAAGGCAGGAGGGGTGCGAACTTGAATACGATGCAAGAACAGCTTGACAACATTCGCAACCGTTTCGTGGAAGCTCTAGCGGCAGTCGATGGCAGCGAGTCCCTTCAGGCCTTGCGCGTTCGCTATTTGGGAAAGAAGGGCGAACTGACCCAGTTGCTGCGTTCTCTCGGAAGCTTGGCGCCCGAGGAACGCCCAAAGGCGGGGCAAGCCTTGAACGACTTGCGCCAGGAAGTTGAAGAATTTATTGATCGAAGGCAAACCGCTCTATCCAGAGCGGAAGATGAAGTACTGGAGGCCACTGATTACGTCGACCTGACCCTTCCTCCGAGAGGACGCGGCTGGGGTGCTTTCCATCCCGTTGTGCAGACGATGAACGAAATCATCGATATTTTCGTCGGCATGGGATTTTCTGTTGCTTATGGACCCGAGATAGAGGACGATTTCCATAATTTCGAGGCCTTGAATATCCCCCCGCACCATCCGGCCCGCGATATGCAGGATACCTTCTACCTGAACAGCGGCAGGCTTCTCAGGACGCATACGAGCCCGGTGGAAGTTCGGTCCATGCTCAAATGGGGTGCGCCTCTGCGGATTATCGTTCCGGGCAAGGTTTACAGGAGAGACAGCGACCAGACTCATTCCCCGATGTTCCATCAGCTTGAGGGCCTCCTGATCGACGAGGACGTCTCCCTTGCCGATCTCAAGGGGTGTCTCAACACCTTCGTCGGGGCCATATTCGGACGTCCCCTGGACAGCCGGTTCAGGGCCAGCTACTTCCCGTTCACCGAACCGTCCCTTGAGATGGATGTCGAGTGTTTCGCCTGCTCGGGGCGCAATCCATCCTGCCGTATCTGCAAAGGAACCGGCTGGCTGGAAATCCTCGGTTGCGGAATGACTCATCCAAACGTGCTGCGTTACGGCGGAATCGATCCCGACCGTTATAACGGCTTCGCGTGGGGTATGGGACCCGATCGGGTGGCGATGTTGAAGTACGGCCTGACGGACTTGAGAGTCCTCTTCGAGGGGCATGGGTCTTTCCTGACCGGAGGAGGGTACTGATATGAGGATCTCCTGGAATTGGCTTAACGAATTCTGCAAGATTCCGCTCTCCCCGGAAGAAGCGGCATCGAGGCTGACGGTGACCGGATGCGAGGTGGAAAGCATCGAACGCCCCTGCACAGCCTTAAAAGGGCTGAGGGTGGGGAAAATCGAAAAGCTTCAAGTGCACCCAGAGCGCTCCGATCTCTTCGTTGCTGACCTCGATATCGGGGGAGCCCCGGTGCGCTGTGTGACGGCCGCAAGGAACCTGAGGGAGAACGACCGGGTTCCATACGGGGCTCCCGGAAGCGTGATCGCTGATGGTTCAGTCCTGGGGACGCGGACATTCTCAAGCGTGGTCAGCGAGGGGATGATGCTTTCCGCCGAGGAGATCGGGCTTCCGGAGATTGGCTGCGAATTCGGAATCTTGCGGCTTCCCGACCGGTTTTCAGCGGGAGAGGACCTCGTGAAAGCCCTGAAGCTTGATGACTGCATCCTGGAAATTTCCATCACTCCCAATCGTGGAGACCTCCTGAGCCTAATGGGCCTTGCAAGGGAATGTTATGGGGTGATACCGGGTTCAACCCTGGTCATGAAGGATTTCAGGACGCCTCTGCCGGGGGGCTCCTGGCCCCTTGCCTGGGAAGGGTTAGCGCTTGAGGACCCCGGATGTCCCTTGTACGGGCTCTCCCTGGCTCCTTCCGTCAGGATCGAACCTTCCCCCATGGAGACTCGCGTCCGACTCGCTTTTTCGGGAGTACGCTCCATCAACAACATCGTCGACGCCACGAACCTTGTCATGCTGATCACCGGGCAACCTCTTCACGCTTTCGACCTGGATCGTCTCCCGGCAAGGGAAATCACCGTTCGCGGAGCGAAAGAGGGTGAGCGTTTTACCACTCTCGATAGCCGGGAGCATCTTCTTGCCGAGGGGGACCTCCTGATCACGAGCGGAGGTGTTCCGGTTGGCCTTGCGGGAATCATGGGCGGAGAAAACAGCGAGATCACTTCGGAAACGAAATCCGTGGCTTTCGAGTCCGCCTATTTCGAGCCTCTTCGTATCAGCCGGACTGCCCGTCGGCTGGGCATGGGTACGGAAGCCTCCTACCGCTTCTCAAGAGGGGTGGATCCCTCGAGGGTTCTTCCGGCCCTTTCCTGCCTCTCGGACTACCTGAAGAGGGAAACAGGGCAGCAGGTTGAGGAAGAAGTCCGCGTTGCCCGTACCCGCACGTGGGAAAAGAGAAGGGTCACCCTCACCCGGAAAAAAATGCACCGTGTTCTGTTATGGGATGACATGAGCGGTGCCTCGAATTACCTGCAGAGGCTTGGACTGAAAGAAATCGCGGGATCAGGCGAGACGCTGGAGTTCGAAATTCCGACCGCACGGGCGGACCTCTCGATCGAGGAAGACCTGATAGAGGAAGTGGGGCGTTTACGGGGCTACGAGCAGGTTCCGTCCCGTATCCCTCCGCTTCTCCGCGGGACTGGCCAGCGCGGCGACGAGGTGGATGCCCAAAGGAGAATCCGCATTGTCGCGATGTCGAGGGGATACCTGGAGGTCGTGACCTATAGCTTTATCAGTCCGAAATGGGTGGAATGGCTCCGGATCCCGGAAACCGATCCCAGGTCTGCCGGTTTCCAGCTGGCTAACCCGATCAGCCAGGACCAGTCCGTCATGCGGACAACACTCCTGCCTGGATTGTTGCAGGCGCTGCAGACCAACATCCGGTCGGGCTGGAAGGATCCGCTTCGGCTCTTCGAGATCGGACGGGTTTTCCATCCCGGTGACACGGGAAGTGAAGAGCCCCGCGAAATCCTGAGAATGGCCGGGATTTCCTGGAACGGAAAAGACCGGAGAGTCCTCTATGGTGATTGCCTCAAGGACGACGTCCTAAGCGTCAAGGCGGACATCATGGCCCTATGCGGGAGCCGCGGCCTGGTTCCCGGCTTTACCGCCGGGCGGGAACCCTTTGGTCATACGGGACAAACGGCGAGGGTGACTCTTGACGGACGGCCCGCCGGTTTCCTGATGAGCCTCAAGCCAGGCATCTTGAGGGAACTGGAAATTCCGGGGCCGGTTTTTGCCTTTGAGGTGGACATCGAAGCAATGTTGCCAGACAGGGGATTCCGCTTCGGACAGGTGGTCCGGTTCCCGGCCGTTTACAGGGACATTTCGCTGATTGCCCCCCAGGATAGGACCGTCGCCGCGGTAGAGGAAGAAATCCGTCTTTTGGGAGGAAGCCTTCTGCGGGGGGTTATCCTTTTCGATGTTTACCAAGGGAAGGGCATACCGGAAGGGACAAGAAGCCTGGCCTTTTCGCTGGCTTATGGGGATCCATCCAGGACCCTCAGGGACGAGGAAGTTGACGAGGTTCACGGCGCCTTGAGGGAAAACCTGGCAAAGAAGGGGTTTGTCCTGCGATAGGGAGGCTTTCGGAAAGAGGAGGGAGACAGCGTGGAGATCCTGGAACAGATTGACGCTCTTGTCCAGTCTGTCGAGGAACGGATGCGCCGACTTGCCGAGGAAAACCAATGCCTGCGTGCGGGACTCGAGGCCGAGCGTGAGGCGCGAGCGGAAGAAAAAACCCTTATGGAACAGAAACTGGGTGCTCTCCTTTCACGCCTTAGGATCCTGCTTGAGAACGAGGGACAGGATCCGGCCGGATAAGCCGCATATACTCCAAATCCGATGAGTGGCGCCCCAGGTCTACTGAAAGTTCGCATCGGGAAACGGACCTACTCCATAAGCACGATGCTGAGCGAGTCCCAGGTCCGGAGGCTGGAATCGTTTATCGATTCGTTTGTTCCTGAAGAAGAGCCCGGGAGAAGCCAGGAAGAGAGACTTGTCCTGACGGCACTATATCTGGCCTACGCAGTGGAGGAAGCCATGCTTGGACTCGAACGTCTGGGCGGGTCCGAAGGGAATAAAGATGGGACACTATTCGGGGGTTGACGTAGCTCTGGGGGTTTTGGCCTTCTATTGGATTGCGAGAGGGTTTTGGGTCGGGTTTTCCGGAGAAATTTTTTCGTTATCCGGAATGATCGTCGGCTTTTTCCTTGCTTTCAAGGGAGCACCCGTTGTGGCGGCGTGGATCCTGGCGCAACCGTGGGCCCCTGGAGTGGGCGAAGGGTTGCTTTCTCTTGTCTGCGGCTTTTTGCTCTTCATCCTCTGCAATTTTGCGGCTTCTCTTGTATGCCGTGTTGCCCGGAAAGGGATAAAGGCGGTCAACCTGGGAGGCCTGGACAGGGTCATGGGAGCCGCAGCAGGCGGGATGAAGGCCGTCTTGCTGATCCTTTTTTTCTACGGTGCGACCCACGTTGTTTTCGGAGCGAATCCTCCCGCCTGGGTAAGAGCCAGCCGCTTTCTGGAATCGGCCGGTAACCATTGGCCGGAAATGTCAAAAAAACTTTCGGAATGGAAACTCCTCGATCTAGGAGTGTCCCAATCCTCATCAGGTGAAGAAAAGCCATGAAACCGATTCACCGTGTAACTGCAGAAGCTCTTGAAATAAAAAAGGTCCTTGGCATCATCGGGAAGCGCTGCAGGAGTGAACTCGGGACGGAGGTGCTTTCAAAACTCCTTCCGGCACAAGACACCAGCCAATTGGCTTCTCGCCAGGGGCTGCTTCGTGACGTGCTTCGATATCGGGAGATCGAGGGAGAATTCCCTTGGGACTCTCAAGCGGTTCCGATCGCAGCCCTGATCGAGGAAGCGAAGGCGAGCGCCCTTTTGAGGGGAGAGGAATTGGTTCAAATCCGTACCCTTCTGGCCCTCGCCGTGAAAGTCAAGGAAGAGATAACCCGTGTTCGGGAACGTTTCCCTGAACTGGGGCAGATCGCAAGGAGAATAAGAGATTTATCCGGGGAACTGGATGTACTCGGGGTGCTGGACGAGGATGGCCGGCTTTATGACCACGCCTCTCCAGCGTTGAGGGAGTTGCGGGCCCGACTGGAATCCTTGCGGGGAACCACCAGGAGGACCGGACAGGCCCTCCTCAATGATCCGGCGACCTCCTCAATGCTGCAGGACCGTGTCCTGAGCCTAAGGAACGGGCGCTTTGTGGTGCTCGTTCGATCCGAGCATGTTTCTGCCTACCCCGGAATCGTAACGGACCGAAGCAGTTCCGGGAACTCTTTTTACATTGAACCTTACAGGCTTGCAGCTCTCAACAACAAGCTCGCGGTCGCCCAGGAAGAGGAGAGGCAGGAAGAACTGCGGATTCTTCGAAAGATAACCCTCCGGATCCTCGAGAGAGAAACGGCTATCGCAGAAGCGGAATTTTCGCTCGGAATTCTCGATCTCCTTTGTGCCGAATCTGAAATGGTGGAAAGAATGAGATGGCACTTGCCCGAACTTTCCGCTACCCCTGGCTTCCGCTTTTGCCGCCTCGTCCACCCGCTTCTCGGAGAGAAGGCTGTTCCGATCGAGATCGCTTGCGGTGCCGAGTTCAAGATTCTGGTCATCACGGGCCCAAACACGGGGGGCAAGACAGTGGCCCTGAAAACAGCCGGGGTCGCGGTCATTCTGGCTTGGTTGGGTCTTCCCGTCCCTGCTGGAGAGGGGTCGATGGTTGGCGAGATTGATTCCGTCTATGTGGATGTAGGAGACGAACAGAGCATAGAACAAAATCTTTCGACATTTAGCGCGCATGTGAACAACATCGTCTCGATCCTTAAGGAAGCGGGGCCGGGATCTTTGGTCCTCCTCGACGAGCTGGGGGCAGGGACGGATCCTCAGGAAGGGGCAGCATTGGGAATTGCACTGCTGGAAGCCTTCAGGGAACGAAATTCACTTGTTATGGCAACGACCCACCATAACCCCATCAAGAGTTTTGCCCTCACCTCTCCGGGAGTTGAAACGGCCAGTATGGAGTTCGATGCGGTCTCCCTCAAGCCGACCTTTTCTCTCCTGATGGGTGTGCCTGGAAAAAGCAATGCGCTTCTTATCGCCGAGAGACTTGGAATGCCAGGGCCCGTCATCGCCCGTGCCAAGGCAAGCCTAAGGGGAGAGGATGTCTCGATCGAGGATTTGATCGGCCGGCTTCAGGAAAAACGCTCTTCTCTGGAAAAGGCTGCCCGTGAACTGACGGAAGAAAGGGCATTGCTGGCAGAAACACGCCTTTCCCTGGAAAACCGGCAAGCCCGCCTGGAGACTCAAAGGGAAGTTATCTTGACTGAGGCAGACAGAAAGGCGGAAAAGATCGTAAGGGAAGCTCAGCAGGCTGCCCGTGAACTCCTGAAGAACCTCGAGAAGTCTGGGACGGTTTCCGCAGCCCACAGGAAAATCAGCGCTGAGCGCCCGAAACTTGAGCAAATCCGCCGTGAAGCGGAACGGAGAGAGGAAAAACGGATCGAGAGACATTCCGTCAAGGCGGAGGGAATCTCCCTGAAACCCGGAGATGCCGTTCAGATGGTCGGTTCTGCAGTCAAAGGGATTGTCGAGGGGGTTTCCGGGGAAAAAGCGACTATCGTTGCGGGGTCCTTCAGGATGGACGTCCCCTTGAGCCGATTGAGGAAAACCGGAGAAGCGATTCCTGTCGCACAACCTGCCTTCTCCGTGAAAGCCACCCGGCCGACGGGTGTTCCTAGCTCGATCATGGTCAGGGGAATGACCGTAGACGAAGCCTTACCGGACGTGGAAAGATACCTTGACCAGGCCTACAGGGCCGGTTACGACCAGGTGAGCGTCATTCATGGAAGAGGAACCGGGACGCTCCGCAGGGTGGTCCAGGAATTGCTGAAATCCCTCCCTTATGTCAGGGAGTACCGCCTGGGAGATCACGGAGAAGGCGGCTATGGTGTGACGATTGTCACATTCGCAAGATAGAAAAGGGGGAGAGCAACCCGTGGAGGACGGTTTCTTCAATTTAAAATCACTTAGAGAACAAGTTTATGAATACCTAAAGATCCAGTTGAACGAGGGGAAGCTAGAGCACGGGGCATTTCTCAACCTAAACGCGATCAGCGCAGAAATGGGAATCAGCAAAACCCCCCTGCGGGACGCACTTTTCCAGCTCGAAGCCGAGGGCTTTGTCACCATTTACCCGCGGCGCGGAGTCAAGGTCAACGTGCTGACCCTTGAGAAAATCAGGAACATTTACCAGATTCTCGGAGGCCTTGAAGGCGCAGTCCTTGTTGAAGTGGCGGTCAAATTTCATAGCACCGATATCGACCGCATGGAGAGTCTAAATGAAGATATGAAGGCCGCCTTGGAGAGGAATGATTTTAACCTTTTTTACGCGAAGAACCTTGATTTCCACAACGCCTACCTGGACCTTTCCGAGAACTCCGACTTGCTGAGGACGGTCAGGATCCTCAAAGAAAGGCTTTACGAGTTTCCGAGGACCAAGGGTTTCCTGAAGGAATGGGAAATCGTATCCACGGGAGAGCACGACCAGCTGGTCGACAATTTGCGGAGAGGGGACTTCAACGGAGCGGCGGATTATATCCGGGATGTGCATTGGTCCTTTTCCGTCCAGGAGCGGTTCATCCGGAAATACTACTTCGGCTTGGCGATCCAGCCGGTCGGGAGATAGGGTAGGGCAGCTCAGCTACTCGACTCCAGTGGAACCTGCAGGTACCGGTTTGCAGAAAAATGGGGAGGGCACCGGGAATTTCCCGGTGCCCTCCCCATTTCCCGTTTCTGCAAGGCTGAAAACGTTATGGCCGATCCAGGCGTGCCATGGCCCTCGCGGAAGGGCAGAGGGCCAAGCCTCCTCTTGCGGTGCAGCGCAGTTCCTCCGGCAGCATTCGGCCGACGCTGTCCACTGCGTCGATCGTTTCGTCGAGCGGAACGGGGTTTGCGTATCCACCCAAGACCATATCGGCGCAGAGAAAAGCCATGGATGCCAGCGAGGCGTTCCTGCTGTGGCAGGGAACTTCTACGATTCCCTGGACGAGGTCGCAAACTGAACCCATGGTGTTTTGGAAAACCGTTGCGGCCGCATCGCAAGCTTGGCGTGCCGATCCTCCGGCCGCTTCAACGACGGCTGCAGCCCCCATGGCTCCGGCCGCCCCGATTTCGACCTGGCAACCACAAACCTCTGCAGCGAAGGTGCTTCTCCTGTCCAAGGCCAGTCCGACCGCTCCTGCAGCCCAAAGCGCCCCGATTGCCCGCTCCCGGGAAACACCGAGATCCTGGATCAGGGTGGACAGCACACCGGGGATAACTCCTGCCGACCCGCCGGTGGGTGCGGCGCAGACAACCCCTCCTGACCCATTGACGTGCATGGCAGCCATCGCCCTTGAGGCAGCCCGGAAGTGCGGTCCGCCCAATAAGACTTTTCCTGCAGATTCGGCCTCCAGCATTGAGCTGGCCATCGGCTGCAGAAGTTTCATTCCGCCGCGGAGCGAAAGCCCGTTTTCGACGGCCTTGAGCATGACGTCGAGGCGAAGTTCCATTTCATTATTTAGAGTGTGGCACGGTACTCCCAGCAAGGCTTCTTCATAAGCCAGAGCGGCTTGTCCAAGCGACCAACCGTTTTTGGCAGCCAACTCTAGAAGGGCTGAGGTGTCATCAAAGAGCTCGTTCCCCTTCAAAGGAGCCATGACGGGTTTAGACAACCTGACGCGCGCCACGCCGGGGAAACTCCTGAGGGTTTCGAGCAGGTGACTATCTGGTTCGTGGCAAGAGGAGGCGTGAAAAAAGCGGCAGGTTCCTCCGGGCATTTGGCGAACTTTTGGATCCCAGTCTCGGAGCAGTGCGAGAAGGGGTTCAACGGGAGCGTCCAATTTGATTTCCACGAAAAGCTCGTACCGGTCTCCCTTGATCATGACCGGTTGCCCGTCGACCGAGGCGATTTCAATTGACCCACCCCCCACAGAGCGGGCATGCAGCGTCAATTCTTCCCCTTTTTCTCCCCTAAGGCGAATGAGGACACTGTTAGGGTGGTCCGCTTCGGGGAAGGGAACCAGATCGAAAGAGGCCTCAAGTCCCATGGTGGGAGCGAGCTTGAGCATCTGTGGAAATCGGTCGTCGGTCAGGGGAATGTCGAGGAGTCCTGATAGCAGGGCAAGATCGCTTCCCTGGTCGTGGTAGCAAACGGATAGAGAACTCGTGGGATGGATAGAGAACCGAGCTTCCTTCGGTTTCGCCCCGAGCAGGCTCCGAGCCACCCGCCCGATACGCCATGGCCCCGCGGTGTGGGAGCTGGAAGGGCCCCTCATGATAGGCCCAATGACGTGATTAAGAATGCTAACTCGCTTCATTCGAATCCCCCTCAAAGGTTATTCTGGGTTTTCTTCTCTTCCATTTTAGCGGCATCTCCTTTAACGGCAAGCGCACAAAAAATCTGCTGTATCAGGCAGGTCCTCCAAAAGCTCGGAAAGGGAGAAGTTTGGTTGACAGGACTCGGTACTTTCGCCTAGGATAACAGGCATGGTAGGCAAAGATATGTGATGTATTAGATATCTTTAACGCAGCCTTGTGTTCGGACAGTCTCTTTCTGGATTGGGTTATTCCAGGAAAGCTGGAACAGGCAAGGGGGGTGGACCGGTCAGGATATTACTCCCAGTTGATTTAGTGCCACCAAGCTAGCAGGCAACAAAAATTTCCCGGAGAAGGGAGCACAATTATATGACAAGCAGCAAAAAGTCTCTTGTACTTTGTGCCGTTCTTTTCGTTTCACTCTTTGCCCTGATGGCCGGTACGGCCGTAGCCGCCCCTGCGGTCACCCTGAAGTTTGCCGGACAGTCCCCGGCCGACCACCCGGCCTCCATCCTGATGAACGAGATCGCCAAGGAAGTGGCCGACAAGACGAAGGGACGCATCGAGATCAAGGTGTACCCGGCCAACCAGCTGGGCGACTACACCCTGGTCTACGAGGAACTCATCAAGGGCACCATCGACCTGTCCTGCACCTCCGTCCCGAGCCAGTTCGATCCCCGTCTCGAGCTTGTCTACATCAACGGGTTCGTGAAGGGATACGGCGATGTCAAGAAAGTATTCGCTCCCACCGGCTGGCTCTTCAAGAAGATGGACGAGCTGAACTCACGCCTCGGCGTGAAGCTCGGCGGATTCTTCATCGAGGGCATGATCGGAACCGCCACCACCAAGCCGGCCAACAAACCCCTGGATCCGAGCGTGAAGAAGGGCGTCCTGATCCGGGTCCCCAACATGGACGTGTACAAGCTCGCCGCTGAGGCCATGGGCTACCGAACCGTCACGATCCCCTACGCCGACGTTTACCAGGCCCTGCAGACCGGCGTGGCCGAGGGCGTCAACGGCTTCTCCGTCGTCGCGGCCTACACCATGCTCCGCGACGTCATCAAGTACTGGTACAACACCAACTACTCCCTGGAGTGCCTGAACATCATGATCAGCGGCAAGACCTGGGCGAAGCTGTCCCCCGCCGACCAGAAGATCCTCCAGGAAGCCATCAACCATGCCGCTGCCAAGAGCATCGTTATGGCCAAACAGTCCGATGACAAGTACATGCAGCTGATGCGCGACAAGGGAATCAAGGTGTTCACATACTCCGAGAAGGAGCTGATCCCCATCGCCAAGGCGAGTGCCAGCACCTGGCCGATGCTCGAGAAGAAGATGACCAAGGAACTGATCGACGAGTTCAGGAAGGAACTTGCACCGAAATAACGGCTTTTCGCTTTCTAAGGACCCAAGGGGAATTCCCCCTTGGGTCCTTGCTTGCGGTTCGTGAAGAATACCGCATGACGCTATTTAAGCTTTGAAGAGGGGAGATCTGTCCCGTGCCGCAGTGTCCTG
>CAZFSR010000009.1:0-92769 GCA_964521575.1 uncultured Synergistaceae bacterium | reverse complement strand
CTTCATTTCTCCCAACTCCGCAGGCTTGCTCTCCGACATGGGCACTGTCCCCTCCCTGAGAAATTGCCGATACCAATAATTGTTTTTTTCACAAAAAAGGATGGAGCGCTTAAACCTCCCGATTATCGAACAAACTGAACCACGATGCAACCATTTATGCTGATTTGTACAAAAATTATATACAAATAAAGGAAAGCCCTGTCGCGAAGCTCTTCTGCACGACTCGTCCCCGGGCTTTTCGGCCTTGTTCTTCTCTTTCGGGGAGATCGTATTTTGTATCCAAACGGCAGGAGGGGGGCTTCCCCCCCTCCTGCCGCCGTATACCTACCTGCGGGGGGATCGCTCCCTCTCGCCCGATTGCCTTGCCTTCCTCGCGGGGGAACTTCCCTCCGGGGAAAGGTACACTTCCTTTTCAAGTTCTTTCCGGTGGCGTTCCAGCTGCCTGGCGGCCCGGGATCCGAGCTCGACCTCCGCGAAGCGGTCACGGAGGCGGATATTGCCGATTTCCCGCCGGTCCACTCCCAGGGCGCGGCAGAGGATTCCCAGAAGCGCGCCGACCTCGAGTCCGTCTGCCCGTCCCCGTTCGATACGCAACCGAGTCATCGACCCGGATTCCCTTTCGCGGGAACCGCCTGGGCGCAACGCCGCCGAGCTTTCCCTTTTCGAGGAACGCCTGCGCTCTTCGGCTTCCATTTCACGGTCCAGTTCCTTCCGGAGCGCAAAACCCGAAGAGCGCTGCGCGAAAAACCTTTCCAGAAGCCGGGCAACGACGCACTCTCCCTCGTTTCGGCCAAGGATTTCCCTGGCCCATTCGAGGTAGAGTTCCTGCGGCTGCTCCTCGCACTCGGCCAGCTCGCGGTCGAGCCGTCCCCGTTCAAGAAGCCGGATCTCGTTGGAATCGGGAACGGACAGCCATTCGATGCTCAGCGAATGGCCACGGAGGAGGCTCTTGAGGGTCCGCGCATCGCGCGGCGTCAGGAGGGAAAGGTTGAGCCCTTCGTTCCCGGCCCTGCCGGTCCGGCCGCTGCGGTGAACATAGGTGTCCAGCGTCCCCGGAAGCCCGAGCTGGATAACGTGGGAGATGCCCTCCACGTCGATTCCCCTTGCCGCCACGTCCGTGGAAACCAGGATGCGGACCCTTCCGGCCCTGAAAGCGCCGAGGGCCGTGTTGCGCTCTTTCTGCCCCATGTCCCCGTGCAGCGGCAGGGCACTGAAGCCGGCACCCTGGAGCCGCTCGGCGACTTCGGCCGTCTCGATACGCGTCGGGCAGAACACGAGGGCCCGCTCCGGCGCCTCCCAAAGGAGAACGTTGACGAGGGCTTCCACGCGCCTTCCGGAGGGGATAAGGTAGGCCCTGTGGGCGATGTCCTCATGCGCGGCGGTATCCTCCACCAGGGAAATCCACCGTGGTGAGGAAAGGTAGCGGCTGGACAGTCGGACGACCTCCTCGGGCATGGTCGCGGAGAAAAGCCAGGTCCGCTCCCTCGAGGGGAGGGAATCCAGGATGGCCTCGAGCTCGTCGCGGAAACCCATGTCGAGCATGTGATCCCCTTCGTCGAGGATGACCGTATGGATGAATCCGCAGTCGAATGCCTTCCTGCGGACGTGGTCGAGCACCCTTCCGGGCGTTCCGACAAGGACCCCGGCGCCTTCCTTCAGGCGGCGAAGCTGCGTTTCCATGTCCATGCCGCCGACGAGGGGGGCGATGCGGATCCGCAGGCCCTTCGCCATCGTTTCGAACTCGTGTGCGGTCTGGAGGGCGAGTTCGCGCGTCGGGGAGAGAACCAGGACGCGAGGCTGGTTTTCCCCGGCATCCATCTCGTTAAGGAGCGGCAGCGCAAAGGCAAGGGTTTTTCCCGAGCCCGTCCTGGCCTGCACGATAAGATCCCCGAGCAAGGCGTTCTCGTCCGAAAGCACCTTCTCCTGGACAGGGGTCGGAGTGGTAAATCCCCTTTCCGCCAGGGCTGCGGCCAATTCCGGCCTCAGTCGGTAATCGTCAAATCCCGATTGCGTATTTCCCATGTTTTCCAAGTGAACCTCCCAAGTTGCAAAAAAAGTGGCCGTCTTTCGGGACGGCCACCTTTCGATTGTTCCTCCCTGTTCGACAACCCGGTCCATTATCCTTGAAGCGCCCCAGTTGTCAAGCAGGCCGTACAATTGGTACGGGCAAGGCCGTAATTACGGTAGAATAACGGAATAGTGGAAGAAAACGAAACGAAGGGAGAGACGGCCCCATGAAGGAAATCGAAGATCCCGTCATCCAGGCGATCCTCGGGAGACGGAGCATCCGCCGTTTCCTGCAGAAACCGGTCGAAGCGGAGAAGGTGGACTGCATCGTGGAGTGCGCCTGCGCCGCACCCACGGCAGCGAACAGCCGTCCGTGGCACTTCGTCGTCGTGGATGAGCGGCAGGTCCTGGACGCATTGGGAGAAGCCCACCCTTACGGGAAAATGCTCTACCAGGCCCCACTGGCCGTAGTGGTCTGCGGCGATCCCGAAAAGAACGATTTTGCCCGCCTCTACTGGGAGGAGGATTGCTCGGCGGCGATGGAAAACCTTCAACTTGCCGCCCACGCACTAGGCCTGGGCAGCGTCTGGCTGGGGGTTCGCCACAGCCCTGAAAGGGAGCAGGCCATTCGCCACATCCTCGGTATCCCGAAGGGGATCGCCGTGCTGGGCATCTCGGCGATCGGCTACCCTGACGAGGTCAAACCCCCGCACGAGGGCATCGACCCGGGATCCCTTCACCTGAACCGCTGGTGAGCCCAGGCGCCTCTCTGTGCTAGAATGGATGGGTTGCGGGCGCGGCGGGCTTCTCGCCGCGCCCGGTTCGTGAAACAGGCGTTCTCACCGCGGGATGGAGGTTCACACGCATGACGGAATTCACCGAAAAGGACCAGGCAGGCAAGGGAAACTCCCCCGGCCTCGGGCGGGTTGTCCCGCTGCCACTGGAGGACGAGATCAAGCACAGTTACCTCGACTACGCCATGAGCGTCATCGTGGGACGGGCCCTGCCAGATGCCCGGGACGGCCTCAAGCCGGTCCAGCGGAGGGTTCTCTACGCCATGAGGGAACTGGGGCTGTCGCATACCCAGGCCTACAAGAAATCGGCCCGCGTGGTCGGCGAAACGATGGGCAAATACCACCCCCACGGCGACTCGGCCATCTACGACACCATGGCCCGAATGGCCCAGGATTTCAGCATGAGGGCCCCTCTCGTGGACGGCCAGGGCAACTTTGGATCCATCGACGGCGACCCGCCGGCGGCCATGCGCTACACCGAGGCAAGGCTGAGCCAGCTTGGAGAGGAAATCCTGGCCGACATCGACGAGGACACCGTCGATTGGCTGCCCAATTTTGACGAATCCCTCGAAGAACCCGCGGTTCTTCCGGCCCGCCTCCCGAACCTGCTGGTCAACGGGAGCTCGGGGATTGCCGTCGGCATGGCCACGAATATCCCTCCCCATAACCTGGGAGAGGTCGTGGATGCCCTTTGCGCGCTCCTGGACAACCCGGATTCCGATTTGAGCGACCTGATTTCGCTCGTACCGGGCCCCGATTTTCCCACCGGCGGGATCATCATGGGGCGCGAGGGTATCGTGGAGGCCTACCGAACCGGGCGAGGCAAGATCATCGTCCGGGGAAAGACGTCGATCGACGACGGCAAGAGAGGAAAGAAAGCGATCATCATCTCGGAGATTCCCTTCATGGTCAACAAGACCGCCCTTATCGAAGCGATCGCCGAGGGCGTCAAATCCGGGCACCTGGACGGAATCACCGACATCCGCGACGAATCCGACCGGCGCGGGATGCGGATCGTTCTCGAACTGCACCGCGACGCGAACCCGGACGTGACCCTCAAGCAACTTTTCACCCGCACCAGCCTGCAGAGCACCTTCGGGGTCATAAACCTGGCCCTTGTGGACGGCCGTCCCCGTGAACTGCCGCTCCTGGAAATGCTGTGGGTCTACCTGGATCACCGACGGTCCGTCATCCGCCGCAGGACCGCCTGCCGGCTGAGGAAAGCGGAAGAGAGGGCCCACATCGTGGAAGGCCTCGTCCGGGCCCTGGACATGATCGAAGCGGTCATTGCCCTGATCCGGGCCTCCAAGGACACCGCCTCGGCCAAATCGGGTCTCGTGGAAGAGCTCGGCTTCACCGAACCGCAGGCCCAGGCCATCCTGGATATGCGCCTCCAGCGCCTGACGGGCCTGGAACGCCACAAGCTGGACGAGGAACTGGCAGGGCTTCTCGCCGACATCGAGCGCTACAGGACCATCCTGGGCAACCCGGCCGTGCTGGACGCGGTCGTGAGGGAGGAGCTGGCGGAGGTCAAGAGGAAGTTCGCCACCCCGCGCCGTACGGAAATCTCCTCGGCGCTGGAGGATGTCTCAATGGAGGAACTGATCCCGGAATCCGACATCGTCATCGTTCTTTCCCGGGACGGGTACGTCAGGCGCTCTCCGCTCCAGGACTTCCACACCCAGTCCCGCGGCGGGAAGGGCGTGAAGGGGGCCGTCCTCCGCGGCGAGGACGAGATCTCCATCATGACCTGCACGACGACCCACCGGGACCTTTTCCTTTTCACGTCGCGGGGCCGGGTGTTCGCCCTCAAGGGGCTGGCCGTGCCCGAACCCAAGAGCGGCAAGGGCAAACCGATACGGGACCTCGTTTCCCTGGAGGAAAACGAGCGCATCGTGGCCCTCAAGGATTCGAGCCTCCGGGGTGCCGCTTTCGTCGTTTTCGTCACCGAGCGGGGCCTGGCCAAGCGGCTTCCCGTCTCGGAGCTGGAGAACCTCACGCGGGCGGGACGGCGCGTCCTGGGCCTTTCCGAGGGAGACACGATCGCCCGTGTCCGGTTTACCCGGGGGGACAACGAACTCCTGCTGACCACCGCCAGGGGACAGGCCCTCAGGGTCCGCGAGGACGAATTCAGGCCGCAGGGGCGCCTTGCCATGGGTGTCCGCGGCATCCGCCTTTCCGGCGGCGACCGCGTGGTCGGCTGCGACGTCCTGCAGGAGGCACGCGACATCCTCTTCATCAGCGAGCGGGGGGTCGGCAAGCGGACGCCCTACGGCGACTTCCCCGTCCATCACCGAGGAGGCGGCGGTGTCCGCGCCATGAGGCTGGGAGACCGCACAGGAGACATCGTCGGCTCCTGGGGCGTTCTTCCGGAGGATGAGATCGTGGTCATCTCCAGCCGGGGCCGCATGGTGAGGCAGAGCGTGTCCGGAATTCCTCTATTGAGCCGCGTCGCAACCGGATCCATCCTCGTCCGCCTCGACGAAGGCGACAGCGTATCGGACGTCAGCGTCGTCGTCGACACCGTTTGCGACGTGGAGGTCTAGGAACCGTGAAGCTGGCCCGGGATGGTTTCCCTTCTATTGCCGCCTGCACCTTCATGGCCGCGGGGGGTGCGTTGATCGCGCTCCCGATCGGCGCTGCTTTTGCCGCGGTTCTCCTCCTGCTTCTCTGGTTCTACCGGGACCCCGAGAGGAAGCCGCCGGAGGACCAAACGCTCTGGGTCAGCCCCGCGGACGGACGGGTCGTGGAAGTCGGCCCCGCAAGTCATCCCTACACGGGGCCCGCGATCTGCATCGGCATCTTCATGTCCCCGCTGGACGTTCACGTCAACCGGGTCCCCGCAGGCGGGACCGTCGAGTTCCTCGACTATGTCCCCGGCAAGCGCCTTGCCGCCTACCACCCCAAGGCTTCCACGGAAAACGAGCGCTTTTACGTCGGACTGGACACCCCCCGGGGGAAAACCCTTCTCGTCCAGATCGCCGGCCTCCTCGCGCGGAGGATCGCCTCCTCGGTGAGGAAAGGGGACGTTTTGACAAGGGGGCAGCGGTATGGGATGATTAAGCTCGGTTCAAAGGTTGAAGTGTACCTTCCCGAGTCCGTCAGGCCCCTCGTCGCGGTAGGCGACCGGGTTCGGGCGGGAGAAACACCGATTGGAGGCCACACAGATGAAACGAATCCGTCGTAAGCCCCGCAACCTGCCCTTCCGGAAAATCATCCCGAACATGATCACCAGCGGCAACATCCTGAGCGGGGTTCTTTCGATGATCCTGACACTCCAGGGACATTACGAGCCCGCGGCCTGGCTCATCATGGCGGCGGTCTTCTTCGATGCCATGGACGGCAAGATGGCCCGCAGCCTTGGAGGAAGCACCGAGTTCGGCGTCGAACTGGACAGCCTGGCGGATGTCGTCAGTTTCGGCGCTGCTCCTGCCCTCCTCTTCTATGCCGTTTTCCTCTGGGGCTGGTTCGGGATCATCGGCGCACTGGCGGCGGCCTTTTTTGGCCTTTGCGGAGCGCTGCGCCTGGCCCGTTTCAACGTCTGTCACGTCCCTGGGCCCTTTCAGGGCCTCCCCATCCCGGCCGGCGGACTTTTCCTGGCGTCTCTCGTCATGGGGAACTTCGCGCTCCCGCCGGTCCTCGCGGGAGCCTTGGCTGTGGGAACAGGCCTCCTGATGGTCTCGAGCATCCCTTACGGCAACTTGAAGCGCCTCAGGAGCGGAAACGTCAACCGGATGAAGGTCGCCTTCATGTTCGCCCTTACCGTTGCCCTCATCGTCACCCTGCAGGGCAAGGCCGCCCTGGCTGCAATGTCCATCTACATCGTTAGCGGGTTCTTCCGCTTCGACTGGAGACGCTGGCTTGCGGTCGACACCTCCGAGCTGGACGAAGAGGTTGAAAACGAGGCCTGATTCCCTCTTCCTTTCCAGGCCTAGGAAATTCGCGAAAGCCGTGGCCAGAGAAGATAGACGGCAACGACCGCGATGACCAGGTTGGGAAGCATGTAGCTGCCGTTATAGGTCGCTGAGTAGAGCCAGACGTTCGTTCCCTTCGGCGCATAACTCCCGAAGAAAATCGCTCCCGAAACGAGATGGCAAACGAACCTGGCCAGGCTTCCAAGGACAGTTCCAACCCAGAGCGGCTTCCGCGCAATCCCGGCTATTCCGAGTGCGGCAAAGGCCATGGGATAATCCAGCAGGGCCTGTGCCGGGTGAACGACGTACCCGCCAAGCAGCAGCTGGAGAAGGCCCGCCACCGCTCCGGCCCCCGCGCCTGAACGCACCCCCCGCCTCAATGAAAACACCAGGAGCGGAATCGCTTCCAGGGTGATCGATCCCCCCTGGGGCATTTCCCATAGCTTCACGTAGGAAAGCGCAACCGTCAGGGCAGCCGCCAGGGCACCTTCAACCATGATCTTCACGTTGGGCTTCATGACCGGATTCCCCCAAATTCCTGCTCCAGGCCGCGGTCACCAGACCGCCGCATGGACAGTTAGTGGACATTCGGGAAAGGGGAACCTCAAGGGGAAGGGGAGGGAAAAGAGGCTTGCGTCTACCCGCATCTTTCCTTCGCCGGCATGACCCGGATCAGGTTCCAGGGGTCGAGGCCTTCGCCTCCTCTCAGTCGGTGTCCCGACTCCCCCGATGCCAAGCCGACTCTACAACCGGGAAGGCGAAGTGTCAACCGCCCCCTCTACGACCGCCTGCGGACCTGGGCCCTTCCGGTAGGGTTCAAGACAGATTCCAGGCGGAGCAGGACCTGGCCGATCACCGCCGCTGCCTCTCCTTTCAGGGGAACGGGCCGGCCTTCACGGGACGCTTCGCGGACGGCGGCATCGGGAAGCAGCACAGCGTCGATCGACACCCCTAGTCGCCGGGCCATGGATGTCGCCTCTTCCTTCTTTTCCGGGGCAACCCCGTTGAGCAGTACCAGGAGGGGCTTTTCAACCTCCAGGAACAGGCGGGTGGCAAAAGCCGCCGACTCCAGGGACTCCACCGATCCGTCGGACACGAAAAGGAAGGCGTCCGTCAGGCGGTGGCTGGTCCCGTACCGGTCCATGCCGGCCTCGTTGTCGACGAGAACCCACCAATTGCGGTCATCCAGTCGGCTCAGGAGGGTCCTTCCCAGCTCCTCGAGGATGTCTCCGGCTTCCTCCCCGCCGGGCCAGGCTTTCCCCACCTCGAGAAGCGCCAGGCAATCCCTGCGGCTCGTGCATGCGGCCGGAAGCTCGTCCACGTGAATTCGCCGGGATTCCTGCGAAACGGAGGGCGCGAGGTAGGCCCCGAGCTTTCTCGTCAGGGCTTCGGGTCCCCCCAGCTCGTCGGCAAGGCTTCTCTCGGGGCGCTTGAGCCCGACCATCCCGGACAGGGACCGGCTGCTCGTGTCCGAGTCCATGACAAGGACATTCTGCCCGTTTGCCGCCAGGTAACGGGCCATCATCGCCGTCACCGTGCTTTTGCCGCTTCCTCCTCGGCCGCAGAGCATGATTTTCGTCACCCGGCCCACCTCCGTTTAAACGAATGGTAACATTCTAGGCGCGATCCTGGAAAGCCCCGGTGACGGCGATTCAACTACATGCTAAAATATTTGTCTATTGTTAACACCAATAGGGGGTAATTAAAAAGGAGGGGTCCAAATGAGACGCAAGGCTTTCGGATTCTTCGTTGCCTCCATAGCCGTCATTTTGCTGGCGGCGACGGGGGCATTCGCAGCGATGGGCGAAATTGGGGGCTTGACCTTCAACGGTTTCGGCCCTTCCGACGCGGTGGGGCAGGGAGAAAGCAGCACGCCGGACGGAAGGCCGGACGCCCGTTTTTCGGTATCGATCACCGGGGCGGGGGCTCTGGCCGGACTGTCCCTGAGAGCGTTGGACGGAAACGGCAGCTGGGACACGACCCCGGGGAACTCAAGCTGGGGTATGCGGGTCAGGGACGGGTCCGGCAACCTCCTGACCGAGGCAAACGGCAGGCTGCCCATGGTTCCCTTCCTGATGGGAGTGAACCTGGAATTCTCGGTTGCCGACAACGGGGACATCGCCCGGGGAGGGCGATTCACTCTCACGGCCCGGTTCCTTGACAACTCGGAAGCAAGGTCCACGATCACGATCCCCCCTTCCATCACCGCTACAACGGCAAGGATCGTCTCCGTGAACTGGATGGACGGAACGAAACGGGACCTTACCGGCCGCGACGAGACGTTGCGGGGCGACGGCCGGCTTGACGAGCGGATTCGGATGGAACTTGAAGGGGAGGGCCTCCTGACCGAGGTGGAGGTCCGCAACCTCGTGGAAGGAAGACCGACTTCCGCCTGGGACACGATCCCAGGGAACGGGCGGTGGGCCGTGGCTGTCGTCCGGGGCAGGGAGACCCTCAACAGGAACGACGGCAGCGTCGAAATCCAGATTTCGGGCAGGACGGTCCTCGATCTTTGGATGTCGGACGACGGTTCGATCGCCGACGGGAACTCGCGGTTCGAGGTGATCCTGCGATTTGCCGACGGCAAGCGCCTCCGGGGAACGATCGCCGCCCAGGCCGTTGAAACGCAGCCTCCGCAGCAGGGCGAACACCTGCAGGCGACGATGATGGGCGAGGGGAACAGGGATATTGTCGGGAGGGACGAAAGGCGGTCCGGGAACGGCAAACCCGACTGGCGGATCGACGTGAAACTCGACTACCCTGGAACCATTATCGGGATGAAGGTCGCCAACGTGAAGGGCCCCTCCGGCGAATGGGACACCCTGCCGGGGAACGGCAAGTGGCTGCTCGCGGTGACGAAGACGAACGGAGACATCCTTAACCGCTCCGACGGGTCGGTCAACATCGGCGTTTCCGGAGGGACGGCGCTCATCCTCTGGATCGAGGACAACGATTCACTCGGAAGACCCGAAACACGGTCCCGGCTAACGCTGGTCTACGACGACGGAAGGGTCCTTGAAACCGATATCGCGCCGTCCAGCACCCCGGCCGAAACGGACGGGGGAGACTTCCTCGAAGCGGCGCTGGCCGGTGTCGGGGCGTTCGATTACGTCGGGGAAGGGGAAGCCCTGGCGGGCAACCTGAACCGGGACTACCGTTTCGACATCAAGCTGCAGGGAAAGGGAACGATCACGGGCATCCGCCTGGTCAACACGACCAGGGGAGGCGAATGGGACACCATCCCGGGCAACGGACGCTGGCTGTTGGCGGTGACGAAACCCGGCGGAGGCGTACTGAACGCTTCCAACGGCTCAGTGAGGATCCCCTTCGAGGGCCCGACAAACCTGCAGCTTTGGGTTGAGGACAACAGGACCCTGGCTGACCCCGCTTCCGCGTGGCGGATCTCTCTCGCCCTCAACGACGGGCGCCTGCTCGAGAAAGAGATTCCCGCAGGGGGCTTCGCGGGCGGCCCGCAGGTCGAAAAGCGCGAATTGGCCCTTTCCAGGCCCCAGGCCTCGGGAAGCGATTTTGTCGGCCCCTACGAGGCGTTGAGGAGAAACGGCAGGGGGGACTGGTTCTTTACGCTGCGGATCAGGGGAAAGGGAACCATCACGGCGCTTTCCCTCACCAACATCGGGGTTCGGGGGATCTGGGACACCGTCCCTGCCAACGGGCGCTGGACGATGGCCGTCCGTGTTCCGGGGGGAGCCCTCCTGAACCGCCCGAACGGTTCCATCTCCATCCCGGTTCCGCCAAACCGGACTCTCCATCTCTTCGTTGAAAATAACGGCACCCTGCAGTCGCCGACATCCCGCTACGAACTGACTGCAACCTGGGACGACGGCACCACGACCAGGGTTCGCGTTCCCTGAAACGGTACCGTAAAAACTGGGGCTCCCCTCTGGGAGCCCCTTTTTCATGCCTTCGCTTTCTTTTCCTTCAGGACCCGGCCCAGTAGCGTTGCCAGGGGAATCCCCAGCAGGAAACAGACCCCGGCCTGGCCAAGCCCAACGTAGAGAATCGTCGCGGCCACGGGGAGCTCCAGCAGGTAAGAGAGGTAGGTCCCCACGACAACCGCGTTGACCAGGACCGGCGGAACCGCCGCCCAGAAAACGTTCGGCATGCGCCTCGTCAGCCAGGCCGCGACCAGGGTGGCCAGGCTGCCGAACACCATGTCGACGAGCCCGAGACCCCCGAAGAAATTGGAGACGAGGCAACCCACAAAAAGCCCCGGGATCGCCTCGGGAAAAAGCCACGGAAGGAGAGTCAGGGCTTCGGCGACACGGAACTGGACCGGCCCGAAGGACAGCGGCGCGAACGCCAGGACCAGCAGGGCATAAAGTGCGGCAACCAGTGCGCTCCTGGCGATGAAAGCCGGGTATGCCCGGCCTTTTTCCGGAAAGGACATCGGCAAACCTCCTGTTCGGGAATCCTTGTCAGGCCTTATGGCAGGCCACGAAACGCCCGGGAAGGACTTCCTTGAGGTGCGGTTCTTCCCGGCAGGCGATATCGGCCTGCTCGCAGCGTTCGGCATAGGGACACGCACGGTTTTCCGAGAACCGGGCTTCGGGAGGCGCCGTTATGGGCTTGCCCAGCCTCGGGAGCGCCTTCGAAAGAGCGGCCGTGTAGGGATGGAGGGGACTGTCGAGCAGTAGCGCAGTCGGGCCTTTTTCCACCACTCTCCCCTTGTACAGGACAAACCCGGTCCTCGCGGCCCTCCTGGCCAGGATCAGGTCGTGCGTCACCAGGACCAGCCCCATGCCGGAGGCAACCCGTCTTTCAAGGACCGATACGACCTCTCCCCTGAGGGAGGCATCCTGCATGCTGGTCGGCTCGTCGGCCAGGAACAGCTCCGGGTCGAGGGCCATGGCCCTGGCCCCGCAGACCCGCTGGCGCTGCCCGCCTGAGAGGGACCGGGAAACCCTGGCTTCCCAGAGGCCTGGATCAGGCAACCCCCACTCCCGCAAAAGGACTTCCGCCTTCGCGGCGCTTGCCTCCCTGGAACGGAATCCGTTGACCAGGAGAAGCGGTTCCATGACCGCCTCCCGCACGGAAAGCATCGGCGGGACAGCCCCGTAGGGGTCCTGGGGCATCAGCCCGCACCGGCGCAAGAGCCCCGTTCGTTCCTTCTTGTCCAGGGCCTCCAGCTCCCGTCCGAAAAGACGGATGCTTCCCCCATCGGCCCTGATCAACCCGAGGGAGGCACGCAGGAGCGTCGTCTTGCCGCAACCCGATTCCCCGACGAGGGCCAGGCTCTCGCCCGCGTCAAGGGCAAGGTCGATTCCCCTCAGGGCCTGGACGGAACCCAGGCGTCCGCGGAAGGACACCCGTAGATCCCGGATCTCCAGCAGCCTGCTCACGGCCTTTTCCCCTCCATTTCAGCGAGGGCCCTCACCAGCGCGGCCGTCCTCGGGTGTTTGGCGCCGGTCGACAGGTCCCCGGCGGGCAGCGTTTCAACAAGCCGGCCTCCGTCCAGGACGCAAATCGTTTCACATAGCCCCGAGGCAAGGGGCAAGTCATGGGTCACCACCGCCATCCCCATCCTTCGCTCCCGGACGGTTCGCCTCAACAGTTCCGCGATCTCGGCCTGGATGATCACGTCCAGGGCCGTGGTCGGTTCGTCGGCCAGGAGGAATGCCGGGTCGCAGGACAGGGCCATTGCCAAAGCCGCCCGCTGGCGCTGCCCGCCCGAGAGCTCGTGGGGAAAACGGCCAGCCGCCGTCGACCCGAGCCCCACCTCCTCCAGCAGCCTGCGGGCCTTTTCTTCGGCTTCCGCCCGGCCGAGCCCCAGATGAACCCTGAGGGGTTCGGCAACCTGGACTCCCACGGAAAGGACCGGATTGAAGGCATTCTGGCTTCCCTGGGGAACCAGTGCGACACGCGTCCAGCGAAAGCGGTCCAGTTCCGCTTCCGGCATGCCGACCACGTCGACCCCGTCGATAAGGATACGGCCTTTGATCTCGGCCTCCGGGGGCAGCAACCCGAGGATCGCCATGACGAGCGTCGATTTGCCGCTCCCCGACTCTCCCACCAGTCCCGTGATACGGCCAGGCTGGAGGGACAGGCTCACGCCGGTCAGGGCCGGCACTTCCCTGCCCCCGACGCGATAACGGACGGTGAGGTTCTCAAGGGCGATCATGCCTTCCCTCCCTTCAGCCTCGGGTCCGCCCATTCCTCGAGGGCTCGGCCCAGGTCCATGAAAACGAGGCAAAGCAGGGCGATTCCCAGTCCAGGCGGCAGGAGCAGCCACCAGGCTCCCGTCGTGAAGGCCCCGAAGGACTGCGCTTCATGGAGCATCCGCCCCCAGGAGATGACCCGCGGGTCCGAGAGGCCGAGATAGGCCAGGGCCGCCTCGGAGAGAATGACCCCCGGGACCCCGAGGGCGATGTTCGCCAGGAGGAGCGGAAGAACCGTCGGAACGCCGTGGCGGGCCAGGATGTAGAGGGTCGGGGCCCCCAGCGCCCGAAGGCCCTCGACGTAAGGAGCCTCCCGGAAGGAAAGCGTCATGGCGCGAACCGTCCGGGCAGTCCCCATCCAGGAAAAAAGGCCCAGGATCAGGACGAGCTGCCACAGGCCCTTCCCCCAAAGCGCCGCCAGGACCATGAGGATCGGCAGGATGGGGATGGAGAGGAGAACATCCACGGTCCGCATCAGTAGCGCGTCCGCGATCCCGCCGACGTAACCTCCGAGCAGCCCCGCGGTCAGCCCGATCAGGGTGGAGACCAGCACGGCCAGGACCCCGACGAGAAGGGAAACGCGAATCCCGGCGAGGAAAAGCCGGAACACGTCGCGCCCCCTCTGGTCTGTGCCGAAAAGGCCCCATCGCTCTCCCGGGATCCGGACGTAGAGGGTGGATCTCTCAACCGGAACGTCGCTTTCGATCCGGACCCGGATTTTCCCGTGACCGTCGAAAAGCCCCTCCAGCGATTCGTCGAAGGGAGAAAGCCCCAGCGAAGCCCGAAATGACATGTCCCGGGCATCCAGGTCCAGGACCGCCTTTCGCTGGCCCGAAAGGTCCGCTAGAACCCGCCGTTCTCCGGAAGGCGTCTCCCAGGTGAGCCGGGCCTCGCCGGGGACGGCGGCGAAAAGAACTTCACCCGACACGGAAAGGCCCCGCGGTGCCGCCCAGGACCAGGAAAGCGTCTTCCCTTCTCCCG
Source organism: uncultured Synergistaceae bacterium (assembly GCA_964521575.1). Classification (GTDB taxonomy): domain Bacteria; phylum Synergistota; class Synergistia; order Synergistales; family 79-D21; genus 79-D21. The sequence continues at coordinate 78,897 of CAZFSR010000009.1, read as the reverse complement.
AAGCCACGGGAAAAACCATGGCAGGCGGCTGCTCCCTGTCCACCCAGGCCGGTTTTGCAAAAGGCGAAGCCACCGGCTCTCTCGGATCGCCCTCGAGGAAAATGGGAAGGACGAAGCCGCAAAAGAGCATGGCTAGCAGAACCCAACCGCTCCAGCGCAGGCTTCTCACCGGAACGACCCCCCGCCCGTCCTGATCCGCGGGTCGGTGAACTGGACGAGGAAATCGGCCGCCAGGTTGCTCGCCACCGTGATCAGTGTCAGCAGGTAGAAAGCCGCCCCCGCTGCCGGGTAATCCTGCCCCAGAACCGAATCCAGGAGGAAACGGCCCACACCGTGGAGGGAGAAGACGGTTTCCGTCAGGACGGCCCCGGAGACCACCCCGGGAAGGGAAAGGAGAAAGAGCGTCACGAGGGGCGGCAGGACGGCCCGGAAGGCGTGTCCCCAAAAGAGGCGGCGCTCACCGATGCCCTTGGCCCTGGCCAGCACCATGAAATCCTCGCCCATCACCTTCACCACGAGGTTGCGCACCGTAAGGGCCCATCCCCCGAATCCCAGCAGGACCAGGGACCCGATCGGCAGGGCCAGATGCCAGGCCCGGTCCGCCAGCAGGGCCCAGGTCCCTTCGGGCGGCGGAATCGAAAGGCTGCCTCTCAGGGGAAAAACGGGGATCGCGTAGGCAAAGAGCAGGAGGAGGACCATCTGGACGAAAAACGAGGGGAAAGAGAAGGACATCGCCCCGGCCGCCAGCACGGCTTTCTCCTCGGCGTGCCCCCTTTTGCGCGCTGCCAGCACCCCGAGGACCGTGCCCAGGAGGACCGAAAGAAGATAGGCGGGGACAAGCAGGGCAAGCGTGTTCGGCAGGCGGCTCAGAATCTCGTCCAGCACCGGGCGCTGCGTTGCGAAAGAAAGTCCGAAATCGAAGGCCGCCGTTCTTCTCAGGTAGATGAAGAACTGCACCGCCAAGGGACGGTCGAGACCGTAAAGAGCCTCCAGTTCCGCCTTGGCCTGCGGGGAAAAGCGGGGGTCCAGGACAGTCGTCACTGGGTCGCCCGGCATCAGCCGGAACAGGAAGAAGTTCGCCACGAGGACGATTGCCACCACGCAGGCGGCACCGCCGAGCCGCCTGGCCCAGAACCCTTTCATCCCGGTCACCGCTGGATCAGCCAGAAGTGCTCGTTGCGGGCAAACCGGACGAAATCGCCCGGCCGCATTTCCCTGTAGACGAAGGGACCCGTCCCGTAAAGTTCCGTCAGTCCCGGTTTTCCCGGCACGGGGTTGCGCGCGGGCTGCCAGGAACGCCAGTCCTTGACGCGATCGAGGAGTGCAGCCGGGAAGAGGGGAAGCCCGCCGATGGAGTGAAGGTGCCAATAACTCGCGTTCTTCATCGTCACGACGAGAGTGTGAGGATCCGGGACGGAAACGGATTCGATGTCCCTGACGGAATCGAAATACCGGGGAATCGAGTTCTTCTGCATGAAGAGCAGTGTCGCCTTGACGTCCTTCGCGGTGAAGGGGCTCCCGTCCTGCCAGCGAACGTCCTTGCGGAGGGTGAAGGAAAGGCGAGTGCGGGGCCCTCCGGCACCGCTTGTCGTCTCGACCTTCCAGGTTCGGGCCAGCCAGGGCAGGTCGGTCAGGTCATTCGGGTTCACCGCCAGGAGGGTGTCGTAGACTAGCCCAAGGACCTGCCAGTCGGTAGCGGTGCTTGCGGTGAAGGGGTTCAGGGTCCTGGGCTCGTCCCCGAGGGCCCAGTAGAGGGGCCGCATGGCGCCTGAAGCGGGGGCCATCGACAGCAGGCTCCAGGTGTTGTCGGCCGTCGCGACCTTCGTGGAGATCGTCCCCTTCCAGCCTTTCGAAACCGCGGCGATCGAGTACCGCGTGTAGATGGGGATGATCGGCAGACGATCCGCCAGGGCCTTCTGTGCCTCGGTTGCGGCCTTGCGGGCCGAAGGTTCGTCCGGGGCATAGCGAAGATCCTCCAGCAGGCGGTCCACCTTTGCGTCCTTGAGCCCCGTCTGGTTGTACCCTCCCTTGACGTCCATCGTGGAGTGGTAGAACGAGTACAGGCTGTCAGGATCCCTTCCAAGCTGCCAGGCCATGAGGTAAAGGTCGAATCGGCGTTCGTCGATCCGCTGGATCATGGCCGCAAAGTCCATGGGCTCCGCCTTGACCGGGATTCCCAGTCCCCTCAGGGCCCCCGCGATCCGGTCGGCCAGTTCCGCCGTGGTCGGGGCCACCCCGGCCGTGGGGGAAAGGAGAGTGGCAGGAGCCAGGGGTCCCTTCCCCCTGGGAGGGACAAGCGTTCCCGAGGCGTCCCAGGACCAGCCCGCCTGTTTCAGCAAGGCCCTGGCCCCCTCCACATCGAAGCGGGGAGCCGCAGCGGTCTTCTCGCAATAGGGCGAAACGGGGGGGAGAAAGGTCGTCAGCGGGGCCGAGTAACCCGAAAAAAGCTCCCGCACCAGGCGATCCCTCGGGATGACCATGGCTGCGGCTTTCCTCAACTCCGGCGAATTCCAGGGCGACTTTCGGAGGTTGAAACCCACCTGCGCCATGTGAAACCCCTGCGCCATGGAAAGCCCGAAGCGGGGATCCTTGGAAATCCTGCGGATATCCGAAGGGCGCGTCACGTCTCCCAGGACGTCCAGTTTCCCTCGCTCGAGGGCGAGGATCGCGGCGTCCGGGTCTCGGACGACAACCATGTAGAGCTCCCCGATCCGGGGTCCTCTCGCGTTTTCCGGCTTGAACTCCGCCCCGCCCGCAGGAGAGGCGGCGACAAGCGCCAGGATAAGCAACCCGCCAAGAACGTCCCGCAACAGGGACCTGAACCCGCCCATCCGTGTCACCTCCAAGAACGGCGATTCCTCCCTAGGGCTTCATGTTACCACGCCGGACGGCCAGGGCCAGGGCCAGCGCGGAGGCGACCGGCAAACTGTTGACGCAGGGAATCCCGGTTTCGATCGCCGCCCTCCGGATGGCATAACCGTCCTTCAGGGCCCCCAGGCGGGAACCGGCGACATTCACCACGAGGTCCCAGCGGCGTTCGCGGAGGGCGCTCACGAGGGATTCGCCCTTTTCCGCCGCCGCTGCGGGAAGCCCCCACCGCCTGAAAAACCCGGCGGTCCCGGCAGTCGCCTCGATCTCCCATCCCAGGCCGAAGAGCGTCGCGGCGACGCTGCAGGCTCCCGGCTTGGAAGAGTCATTCACCGAAACCAGGACCCTTCCCCGGTCGGGAAGAACCCATCCCGCCCCTCGGATGCCTTCCCACAATGCCGTGGAGACGCACTCCCCCACTCCCAAGGACTCGCCGGTGGACTGCATCTGCGGACCCAGGCGACTGTCGACGCCCGGCAGTTTTTCCGTGGAAAAAACGGGGACCTTGACCCCCAGGGGCCCCCTGGGAGGCAGCAGCCCGAGCGGCACCCCGAGGTTCCGGAGCCGCTGCCCGAGGGAAACCCTGACGGACAGGTCCACCAGGGGGATGCCGGTGAGCTTTCCCGCGATCGGGACCGTCCGGCTGGCCCGGGGATTCGCCTCGATGACGTAGAGCTTCCCTCCGTTCTCGACAAACTGGACGTTCAGGAGTCCCCGCACATCGAGAGCCTCGGCGATCGAAGAAACGACGCGCATCATTTCCTCGCGCCGGGCCGGGCTCAGGGAGAGGTCCGGGAAAACGGCCATCGAATCCCCCGAGTGGATGCCGGCCGGATCGAGATGCTCGAAGATTCCCGGGACCAGGATGTCTCCACCGTCACAGACCGCGTCCAGCTCGTATTCCGTCCCGGAAATGAAACGGTCGACAAGGACCGACTGCCCCGGCATGGCCTCGAAGGCCAGGGCAAGGACCTCGCGCAGGTCGGGCTCGCTTTCGACCAGGGCCATGGCCAGGCCCCCGATCACGAAACTCGGGCGGACCATGAGAGGATAGCCGAGACGCGAAGCAAGCTCGAGGGCCTCTTCCACCGACCGGACCGCTCCTCCCTCGGGCTGGGCGATCCCCAGGTCCTTCAGGATGGCCGAGAACTGCCCCCGGTCCTCAGCGGCCTCGATCGCCTGGAGCCCCGTCCCCAGCAGCGGGACGCCGGCACTCGCCAGTTCCATTCCCAGCTTCAGGGCGGTTTGCCCTCCGTAGGACGCGAAAACCCCCCGGGCCAGTTCCCTCTGGACGATGGGCAGGGCATCCTCCACCGTCAGGGGCTCGAGGTAGAGGGCATCGGAAAGGTCGTGGTCCGTGCTGACCGTTTCGGGGTTGTTGTTCGCCATGACGGCCCGGATCCCCATCGTTTTCAGGGCTTCGACCGCCTTCACGCAACAGTAGTCGAACTCGACCCCCTGGCCGATCCGGATCGGCCCCGAACCCAGCACCACGACGGCCGGCGCCTTGTCTCCACCCGATCCGTCGCCTTCCACGCCGTAGGCACCGTAAAGGTATTTCGATCCCGCAGGCGTCTCTCCCGCACAGCCGTCCACCTCGCGGTAACCTTGCTCGATGCCCAGCGCGAGCCTCCTCGCGCGGATTTCCGTCTCGGGAATCCCCAGGAGGGCGGCAATGTCCCGGTCGGCAAGCCCGAGCCGCTTTGCCAGGGCCAGCGCCTCCGGGTCGTCAAGTCCTGTTTCCGACAGGCGCTTCTCGGCATCGACGACCTCTTTCATCCGGCGCAGGAAGAACGGCGAGATCCCGCTGGCCTCCGCCAGGGTTTCCACCTCCTCGCCCCTGCGAAGCAGCTCGAAGACGAACCAGAGCCGCCTGTGGGTCGCCCGGCCAACCTCCGCCCAGAGAGCCCGATCCGGCATTTCCTGGCACCCGGCCGGCCTGAGGCCCCCGCCCCACTCCACGGACCGCATGGCCTTCAGGAGAGCCTGGGCGAAATTCGGCCCCAGGGCGAGCACCTCTCCCGTCGACTTCATCCTGGTGCCAAGGGTGGGATCTGCGTCGGGAAACTTGTCGAAAGGCCAGCGGGGAAACTTCACCGCCACGTAGTCCAGGGCCGGCTCCGAGAGGGCGCTCCCGACCCCCGTCACAGGGTTGGGCATCTCGGCCAGGGATTTCCCTAGGGCGATCTTGGCGGCCATGCGGGCGATGGGGTAGCCCGTGGCCTTGCTGGCCAGGGCGCTGGACCGGCTGGCCCTCGGGTTCACCTCGATAACCGCGTATTCCTCCATGTCGGGAGAGGCCGCGAACTGGACGTTGCAGGCTCCCCGGACATCCAGGGCCTCGACGATACGCAGGGCCGCCGTCCTCAGCCGCTGCCACTGGCTGTCACTCAGGGTCAGGACCGGCGCCACCACGACGCTGTCCCCGGTATGGATCCCCATCGGGTCGACGTTCTCCATGCCGCAGACGCAAAGGGCGTTCCCGAACCCGTCCCTGACGATTTCCAGCTCGACTTCGTACCAGCCGGAAAGATATCGTTCCACCAACACCCGGTTCGTCGGGGAAGCCGCGACGCCTTCCAGCACCCGTTCGACAAGCGAGCTTTCGTCAAAAGCCACGCCGCCTCCCGTCCCGCCCAGGGTGAAATCAGGCCGGATGACCAGGGGAAACGGCACGGTTCCCGCAAACTCCAGGGCCTCCTGCGGCTTCGTCACGATCCGGCTTTCCACGACCGGTTCCCCGATAGACTTCATCAGGTCGCGAAAAGGCTCCCGCCCCTCCGCCCGATCCACCGTTTCGGGAGGCGTTCCCAGGGGGAGAGTCCCGTAGCGCTCCCACGTTCCCCGCCGGTGGAGTTCCACCAGGAGGTTGAGCGCCGTCTGCCCGCCCAGGGTCGCGATGACCCCGTCCGGACGGTGGGCCTTCAGGATATCCTCGATCACCTCCGGGGTCAGCGGACGAAGGTAAATCACCTCGGCCAGCCCCGGATCGGTCTGGATCGTCGCGGGGTTGCTGTTCAGGAGGATGACGCGAACGCCTTCTTCCTGCAGCGCCCGGCAGGCCTGGCTCCCGGAATAGTCGAACTCCGCGGCCTGGCCTATGCGGATCGGGCCGGACCCCAGGATCAGTACGCTCTGGATCGTTTTCGTCATGGACGTTTTCATCTATTTCAGCCCCTCCAGGAATTCGTCGAAAAGGAACCCCGTGTCGCGCGGCCCGGCGCAGGCCTCAGGATGAAACTGTACCGCCCAGGCCCGGTGCCGCTCGCTTTTGATGCCCTCCACGCTGCCGTCCCCCAGGTGGACCAGGGAAACGGAAAACCCCGTGCCCCGCAGGCTTTTCCCGTCGGCGGCGTAGCCGTGGTTCTGGCTGGTGATCCAGCCTTTGCGGCCTCCCGTCTCCGCGACGGCATGGTTCACTCCGCGGTGGCCGTAAGGCAGCTTGTAGGTTTTCGCCCCGGCAGCCAGGGCCATCACCTGCAGCCCCAGGCAGATGCCCCAGAGCGGGATCCGGCCGAGGAGGTTCGAGACCGCCTTCACCTGGGAAACCAGCCAGGCCGGATCTCCCGGGCCGTTGCTCAGGATCACGCCGTCCGGCCGAAGGGACAGGATGTCGGCCGCGTCAAGGCCGGCCGGACACTGGAAAACGGTGCAGCCCCTCCGGACAAGCTCGCGGATGATGTTGGCCTTTACCCCGTAATCGAGCAGGGCGATGCGCGGCCCTCCACCCGATTCGTTGTGTACCTTCAGTTCCGGGACGGAAACCTGGATCGCCAGGTCGTGGGGGAGGTCCGTCCCCGTTGGAGGTTCCGCCCTGGCGGACAGCCGTCCCATGGCGGTTCCCTTTTCCCGCAGGTGCCTGATGAGAGCCCTTGTGTCGACACCCGTGACCGCCGGAATTCCCCAACGGGCCAGCCACTCCTCGACCCTCGGCCCCAGCCGCGTCTCCCCCGTGAGGGACCCGGCAAGGACCGCCCTCACCCACGGTCTTCCGCTTTCCAGCCTGTCTTCGTCCACCCCGTAGTTGCCCACCAGCGGGAAGGCAAAAACCAGGACCTGCCCGTTGTAGGAAGGGTCCGTCAACGATTGGGGGTAACCGCAGCTGGCGGTCGTGAAGACAACCTCTCCTTCGGCCTCCAGTAGGCCATTGGCGGAAAAGCCCGTCCACGCCGTGCCGTCACCCAGGGTGAGTGTCAAACGTTCCATTGGGATCCTCCTTCTTCGGGGACGATGCCCCTGTTCCGGGGATGAGTCCCCAAAAATCCGGTTGATTATACAGGATACTTTGCCCTTTTGTTTAGGGTTCTCCCACCGAAATTCCTGCCGGCACCCACATCGGGTTTCGTGCTAAAGTGAACTCGTCCCGGTTCGGCAAACACACCCATCCTGGAGGGATCCGAATGGAAACGATCACCGTTTTCGGTGCGGGAAGCTGGGGCACCGCCCTGGCGGACCTCGCGGCAAGGCGGGGACACGATGTCGTCCTTTGGTGCCGCCATGAAGACCAGGCAAGGGCCATCAACGCCACCGGCCACAACCCCCGCTATCTTTCCGACGCACCCCTGAACCCCTCCCTGGACGCCACCTCGGATATCGGGGAAGCGGCTTCGCATTCAGGGCGGTGGATCCTCGCCATCCCGACGCAGTCCCTTCGTGAGACCCTGCTGAGGCTTGCCCCGCTTTCCCCATCGGGGCTTTCCGCCTGCAACGCGGCGAAGGGGATCGAGATCGGCTCCCGGAAGCTGATACACGAAATCGTCAAGGAAATCCTCCCCCAGGCCCGCTACTCCGTCCTTTCCGGGCCCAGCCATGCCGAGGAAGTGATCAAGGGACAGCCGACGGCCGTGGTCGTGGCCTCTTCCGACGGCGGGGAAGCCGCGCTCTGGCAGGGTCTCCTGAACGGGGGCACCTTCCGGGTCTACACCGGTACGGATGTCGTGGGCGTGGAGGTGGGAGGAGCCGTCAAGAACGTGATGGCTGTCGCCGCCGGCGTGGCCCGGGCGATGGGCCTCGGCGACAACGCCGTGGCTGCCCTCGTGAGCCGCGGGCTTGCGGAAACGATGCGCCTGGGGGCCCGTCTCGGGGCCCGCCCGCTCACCCTCGCGGGACTGGCGGGGGTCGGAGACCTGATGGTCACCTGCTACAGCCACCACTCCCGGAATTTCCGGCTGGGACTTGCCCTGGGCGAAGGCCTTTCCCTCGAAGCGGCTCTCGAAAGCCTTGGGCAGGTCGCCGAAGGCGCCACTACCGTAAAGGCCGTCGTCGCCCTCGCACGGGAACTGAACGTCGAGTTGCCTCTCGCCGAGGCCATCCACCGGGTCCTTTACGATTCCGTCCCCCCGGCCCGCGTCCTGGAGGCGCTTTTCCTCCGGGACCCCAAGCCGGAACTCCCTCCCGGGCTGGATTGGGAAACACCCGAAGAAGGATGAAAAAAGCCGGCCCCGACCAGTCGGGGCCGGCTTTTTCGTTCAGGCTTCGGTTTTTTCGCGTCCCCCGGCGGAATCCTTCAATCCGGCCAGGAACGCCGCTGCCAGCTTGAAGCCCGATTGAGCGTTCCGGAGCACGGCCTCCTGCGCGTCAGGGGAGCAACCAAAGAGGAAACCTGCCGCAAACGCACCGCCTAGTGCGGCGTCCGGGTGCTCCCTGATCCATGCCGACGGTGTCAGCCTTCCCGCTTCTTCGAGGAAACGGGCTTTTGCCTGTTCTAAGCTCGCCGGACGATCTTCCGGGCGCTCCATAGAAGTCCTCCCGAGACGGCCAGGGTCGCCAGGCCGGTAACCACGAGCGCGGCAGGGCCGGACATCCCGCTCCGCAAGGTAAGATAGAACCCCATCACCACGAGCGAAAAGCCCAGGAGAACGAGGCAGCCGGCAACCCAGGCGAGGATGGAGGCGATTTTCAGGTCGAGAAGGCCGGCCCCCAGGGCCCGGACCTCTGCCTCCAGCAGTTCCAGGAACGAAACCACCAGCCTCCCCAAGCCCATGGAGGGACTACCTCCGGTGGGACATGTCAAGCAGCTTGCCGAGCAGCAACCCCACTCCGAAGGCGACCAGGACGGACTGGAGCGGCTTTTCCTCGACCGTGGTCTCCACGACCTCGACCGCCTTCTTCCCGGATACCTTCGCCTTCTCGAAACCGGCGCCGAGCGCTTCCGCCAGGTTCTCCTTCAAGGCACACGCGATCCCCTTTACGGGCCCCTTCAGTTCCTCCAGGTCCGAGCGAAGCTTGCCCAATTCTCCCTTGAGCGACTCAAGCTCCATCTGCAGATCGTGCTCACCCATTCCGATCACCCCTTTAAGTGGTTATAGAATCATTATACGCTGACACCCTATCTGTGCAACATGCGCAAGAGCTAAATTTCCGAACTCCCCTCGGCCTCATCCACCCAATTTGCCAGGATCTTCACGTTTGCCGCGGGCATCGGCAGGTTCCGAGCCTCACCCGGAGTGAACCAGCCCGAGGGAAGGACCGGCCCGTCCGCAGGCCCCGGCAGGTTCGGGGCTTCCTCGACCCTGGCCTGGTACACGTGGAGCGTCACGGAAAAGGAAGTGTAGGCATGCCGGATGGTCCCGACCTTTTTCTCCCCCCTGACCAGGATCCCGAGCTCTTCGTAAAGTTCGCGTCTCAGGGCCTCCTTCGGCGTTTCCCCGGCTTCCAGCTTCCCTCCCGGGAACTCCCACAGGTTGGCCATCAATCCCACCGGGGGTCTCTTCTGGAGGAAGATCCGCTTTCCGTCCGTCAGGATGCACACGGCGGCCTGGATCGCCTGGGCCGGTTTCCTTTTTCGCGGTACGGGCCGCTTCAGGACCGTACCGCGGGTTTTCGCCAGGCAGCCTGCCCCCATCGGGCACTCGCCGCATCGGGGTTTCCTGGGAAGGCAAACCAGGGCCCCAAGCTCCATCAGGGCCTGGGTCACCTCCCCTGGAGGCCCTTCGAGCATCATCTCCCGGATGATCCTCCCGAAAAGGGCCTGGTTCCGTCGTTCCCGGGCGGGCGTATCGAGATCGAGGAAACGGCAGAAAACCCGCTCGACGTTCCCGTCGATGGCAGCCCTGGGCAGGCCGAAAGCGATGCTCTGGACCGCCCCGGCCGTGTACCGGCCGATGCCCGGGAGCGCCAGCAGGTCTTCTTCCTCGCGCGGGATGCGGCCGCCGTGGTGCTCCACGACAAGGCGCGCTGCGCGCTGCAGGTTGAGGGCCCGGGAATAGTAGCCCAACCCTTCCCAGGCTTTCAGGACTTCTTCCTGGTTCGCTCCCGCGAGGGCCTGGACATCCGGGAAGGTCCGCATCCACCTGCCGTAGGCGGGGATGACCGTATCCACCTGGGTCTGCTGGAGCATGACCTCCGAGACGAGGATCGCGTAGGGATCACGGGTGGTTCGCCAAGGCAGTTCCCTTGCCTTGGCGGAAAACCATTCCAGGAGTTTCCGGGCCAGGGAAGGGTCCATCAGCCTCTCAGGACTCCCAGGCTATCGACGGTGCTCACGGGTGACTTGTGGCAGTGGACGAGTTTCCACTCTGGCGCGTCCGCCGTGCCGGTTTCATGGAAGACACGGGTTTCATGGTGGCTCCTGTGCGTGACCTTTCCCACGGAAACCGACCGGATCATCAGCGTGTAGGTGACGATCGCCACTGGGCCGTAAAACTGGACCCGCGGGTTCATGATCTCGTGCTCGATCTTGCCCCCTTCGGCCAAAACCGAGGCGTGGACCTTGATTTCCCTTAGGTGGAAGTCGATCCCGTCGATGCGGTCGGGGCTGATGTACCATTCGAAGAACGTCACTTCGTCGGCCGTGGTGGCCCTGTAAAGGTCGACGTTGGCCTCCCAGATGCTCCTGAGGTTCTTGTCGAGCGCCTCGAGGACCGTCCTTCGCCTCGAAGCCGCCTTGCCGCCCGCGCTGCCAGACTTTCTCTCTTTCGCCCCTTCAAAAAGTTCGATCTGAAGATCCTCCGGTTCCGGCATTCCTCTCGACCTCCGTCCTTCGCTGTTTTCCATCGCTTTTTCATTATAAGGGGAACGGCGCGTCCCAAGGAGGACCGCCATTTGCATTTCTCCTTTCGTATCGGTTAGAATGCGCTCAGGTCCCGATGGGGCCGATCGCCTTTCGAAAAATTCATGAGGAGGGAAAAGTTATGGCAAAGGCTGTTGTCGACAAGGATACCTGCATCGCTTGCGAAGCTTGCGTGGGAGTCTGCCCCGTCACCGCCATCAGCATGGTTGACGGCAAGGCTTTCGTCGACCCGGACAGCTGCGTGGAGTGCGGCGCCTGCGTGGCCACCTGCCCCGTCAGCGCGATCTCGCAGTAATCCGTTTTTCTTCCACCCGGCTTTCGAATTCCCCCTGAAGGAACAAGAAGAGGCTCCCCGGGAAACCACGGGGAGCCTCTTCTTGTTCCTTGCCCTCTGCTATACTTTACGGTGAGGGGGTGATCAGATGAAGCTTGAAATCCAGACTGCCCTTGAATGGCTGCTTGCGCTGGAAACGGAGGGCTACGAGGCCGCCCTCGTCGGGGGAGCCGTCCGGGACCTCTTCCTGGGACTCCCGGTGACCGATGTGGACATCTCGACCTCCGCTCCCCTCGAAGTCGTCCTGCGCCTGTGGCCGGGAGCGAAGCCGGTCGGGAAGCCCCCCCTGCAGACGGCCCTCCTCCAGTGCGGCAAGGTTCCCGTGGAATTCTGCTCCTATTGCGGCTTCAGCCTCGATCACGATCTCGCCCGGCGTGACTTCACCGTCAACGCGATGGCGATGACCCGCCTCGGAACCCTGGTGGACCCGCGGGGAGGGGAAAAGGACCTGACCCGTCGTCGCCTCCGCTTCAACGGGAGGGCCTCGGACCGCCTGCAGGAGGATGCCGTTAGGGCAATCCGCCTTTTCCGCTTCGCCGCCACCCTTCCCCTCTTCACCGTTGCTCCGGACTCCGAATCCGCCTGCCGCGACCCGGAACTCTACAGGAGGCTCGCCCGCGTGCCCGGGGAGCGAATCGGCCGGGAAATCATGAAAGCCCTGGAAGGGGACATCGGGCTGTTCCTCGACATGCTCAACGGGACAGGCCTGCTGGGGGCGATCCTGCCGGAAATCGAAGCCCTGAAGGGAATCGAGCAGGATCCCGAGAAGCACCCTGAAGGGGATGCCTACCTCCATACGAGGCTCTGTCTCGATACCGCCCAGAAACTGACCCCCGACCCCGCTGTCCGGGCCGCAGCCCTCCTGCATGACGTCGCGAAGGCGCAGAGTGCGCCTGGGGAAGGGGAGGAGAGCCGGTTCACCGGGCATGAACGGGACGGCGCGGAACTCGCCAGGGATATGGCCCGCCGGTGGGCCTGGCCGCAGGATTTCTCGGAAACCGTCGCCAACCTCGTGAGATGGCACAGGCTGCCGTCGGCCGCATGGCCCGAGGCCGGGCTGGCCCAACAGATCAGGGCTTTCGGGGGAGCCTGGCTTGAACGCCTTTTCGTCCTGGGCTACGCCGATGTCCTGGCCGGAAGCGGACGGCTCATGCCCTGGATGGAAAACCGGGCTCGCGCGATCGCCGCCCTTTTCCGCCTCGAGCAGGCCGGGCATCTCCTGGATGGGCGGGAAGTGATGGAAATCCTGGACCTTCCCGAAGGCCCGCAGGTCGGGGAAATCCTCGCCAGGCTCGATGAAGCCGTTATCCGCGGGGAAATCTCCACCCCGGCCGAAGCCCGGTCGTGGCTGACCCGGAAAAGGTTCTGACCCGTCATGTTCGATTTCACAGGCAGGAACTGCCAGGGGGGATGACCGATGCAGGCGATACGTGTGCACGCTCCAGGCCCGGCTGAGGTGCTCAAACGGGAGGAAACGGAGCAGCCGGGACTTTCGGCCGGGGAAGTCCTCGTCAAGCTGGCTGCCGCAGCGGTGAACCACCTGGACATCTGGATGAGGCTGGGGTCCGTCTTCGCGCCGATGCCTATCATCCCGGGCTGCGAGGGGGCAGGGACAGTCGAATCCGTAGGGCCGGGGGTTCCCGATTTCCGAAAAGGGGACGAAGTCGTGGTGACCCCCTGGATTTTCCCGGATCGCCCCTACGAAGACCCCCCTAACCTTTCGGTCCGCATTTTCGGGGTCGCACGGGACGGCTGCTACGCGGAGTACGTCTCCGTCCCGGCCCATGCCTTGCTGCACAAGCCTTCGAAGCTCAGCTTCGAGGAAGCCGCCTCCATTCCCCTCACTTCCACCACTGTCTACCGAATGGCCATCACCCGGGGCAACCTGCAGCCCGGCGAATCCGTCCTCGTCGTGGGAGCCACGGGAGGGATCGGGGTGGCGGCGGTCCAGCTGGCCAGTTCGATCGGGGCCCGAGTGTACGCCACCACGCGCGACACCCACAAGGGAACCCGCCTGTACGACCTGGGAGCAGATGCCGTCATCGACTCTGGAAGCGACTTCTCGGCGGAGGTCCGCCGCCTCACGAAAAACCGGGGAGTGGACCTGGTCCTGGAAACAGTCGGCAAGGCGACCTGGGGCCGCAGCATCGCTTCCCTCCGCCGCGGGGGGCGAATCGCCTTTTGCGGTTCCACCTCGGGAGCCGAGGTCCATGTCAACCTTCAGGAAATCTACCGGAAGGAAATCGCCGCCTTCGGCTCGTACGGAGGAACCCCCGAAGAGATCAAGCGTGTTTTCCGGCTGGTCGAAGAGGACCGGATCCGACCCGTCATCGATACCGTCATGCCCTTGAAGGATGCCGCCCTGGCCCACGAGCGGATGGAGCGGGCCGAGCACTTCGGCAAGATCATCCTCGCGCCCTGAGCGGGCACTCGGGAAACCGGGATCAGGACTGGGGCGGGGTCTTCCGGATCCCGCCCCTGCCTTTTGCGTCCCGGATCGAGAACAGGAAGAAGGCAAAGGCCGCGACCAGGATGATGGTGGCGCCGGAAGTGAGGTTGAACCGGTAGGAGAGATCCAGCCCGAGGAAGGTGAATAGCGCGCTCCAGGCGGCCGAGACGGCCATCATCGAGGCCAGGGAGCGGCAGGACCGTTCCGCCAGGGTCGGCGGAATGGTGAAGAGGGCAATGACCAGGATCAGCCCCACAGCGTGGATGGCCACCACTGTACCGGCCGCCACGAGGAGGAGCAGCAGCGTATGCAGGCCGACCACGTCCAACCCGCGCGTCGCGGCAAATTCCGGGTCGTATGAGAGGACCAGCAGGTCCCGGTACTTCAGGGCCACGACCCCGGCGACGAGGACCGTCGTTCCCCCCATCAGCCAGAGTTCCCGGTAACTCACGGTGAGGATGCTTCCGAAAAGCAGGCTCATGAGATCGGCCCTGTACCCGGGCGACAGGTCGACGAGGATAACCCCCAGGGCCATGCCCACGGCCCAGAGAACCCCTACCGCGGTATCCGCCCGGTTCCTGCCCTTCACGGTGATGGCCGAGAGAAGCAGAGCCATCGCAAGGCTGAAGCCCATCGCCCCGAAAAAGGGAGAGAAGCCGAAATAGAGCGCGAGCCCGACGCCTCCGTAGGCTGAATGCGCGATGCCTCCCGCGAGGAAGACAAGACGGTTGGCCACGACCAGGGTCCCGATGATCCCGCAGGCGAGGCTGACCAGAAGCCCCGCGAACAGGGCGTTCCTCATGAAGCCGAACTGGAGGGCGTCAAGCATGATCCTGGTCCCCTTGCCCGGTGTTGTTTTCGTGGCGATGCAGGACCCGGTGCGGGATCCCGTGAGCGATGAGCTCGACCGGACAACTGCCGTAGGCCGACTGGAACATCTCGGCGGTCAGCTCGGCGCGGTCGTGGTGGAAAAGAGTGCGGTTGACGCACGCCACCGAAGTCGCACAACTGGTAAGGGCCGTCAGGTCGTGGCTCACCATGACGATCGTGATGCTGCGGTTCAACTCCTTCAGGATCTCGTGGAGAGCCGCCTGGGTCTGCAGGTCCACGCTGGCGGTGGGCTCGTCGAGAACCAGGAGCTCCGGTTCCACGGCCAGGGCCCTGGCAATCGCCACACGCTGGCGTTGTCCCTGTGAAAGCTCCCCGATCCGTTTCCGGCGCTCGGACAGGATTCCCATCCGGGCCATGGCCTCTTCCGCCGCGCGCCGGTCTTCGGCCCCGGCTTTCCATCGCGCGCCTTTCCCGCTGAAACGGCCCATGAGGACCACGTCTTCCACCGAAACGGGAAAGCCCCGGTTCGAATTCGCGTCCTGGGGAACATATCCCACGCGACGCACAGATTCCGCCGGGGGGCTACCCAGCAGCCGAACCGTTCCGGCCTGGGGTTCGAGAAGCCCGAGGATGACTCGGAGCAAGGTGCTTTTGCCCCCGCCGTTCGGCCCCAGGACCGCCAGGAACTCCTTCGGCCTGACGGCAAGGGAAACCCCGTCCAGCACGGGGCCAGACCCGTTGTAGGCAAACCTGACATCCCTCAGCTCGATGTCGTACGCACGGTTTTCCATGGTTTTGCGGCTAGCGTGCAGCCTGGGAGAAGGCCCGGGCCGCCTTGCGCAGGTTGTCGGCCCAGTTGGCCGCCAAGGGGTCGGCCGTCACGACCTTCGCCCCGATCGACTCGGCGATCGTTCCGGCACTTCGGGAAGAAAACTGGGGCTCGACAAAGATCACCCGGATCCTCTTTTCTTTCGCCAGGTCGATAATCCGGGAAAGCTCAGCCCCCTTCGGCTCCTTCCCTTCGACCTCTATGGCGATCTGCCGGAGCCCGTAATCCGCGGCGAGGTAACCCCAGGACGGGTGAAACACCAGGAACGACTTTTCCCTGGCGGGTGCAAAAAGGGTTTTGAATTCCCGGTCAAGGGCATCCAGCTCGGCCTGGAAACGCCTCGCATTGGACCGGTATATCCTCTCCCCGGCGGGGTCGGCCTTGATGAGCCCGGCCAGGATGTTTTCCGCCTGGCTCTTCACCAGGCGCGGAGAGAGCCAGATATGGGGATCGGCACTCCCGTGGGCCGATTCGGTCCGGACGATCCCCTTCTCGGTCCGGACGATCTCGAGTTCCGGGTTCATCGGGGCAACTCTCGGCAACAGGTTGTCCTCGAAGGGGACCCCGATCGTGAACCAGGCCCGGGCCTGGGAGAGCTCGACCATGGAGGCGGGCCGCGGTTCGAAGGTGTGGGGATCCGCCCCCGGAGGAATCAGGACGGACACCCGGACCCGGTTTCCCCCCACACGTTCCACGAAGTACTTTTGCGGCGGGACGCTGACGAACACCTTCAAGGGGCCGGCGGAAACAGGGCGGTGAAGGAGAAAGCCGACGAAAACGGTCGGCAGGCTGGCCATCAGCAACAGAAGAATCAAACGTTTCATCCTTTTTCCTCCTTCTCTGCCTTTGCCAGGCATTCCGAGCAGGTTCCCCGGAAGACAACAGAAACGCTCTCGATGTCGTGTCCTTCTCCGTAGGCATAAACCCGGTCGGAATCTTCCTCCAGGAAAACCGGCAGGCATAGGATCCTGCCGCAGCCGAGACATTCGAAATGCGGATGGACCGGGTTGTGCCTGCAGGCCATCTCGTAGTAGGCGACGCCGTCCGTTCCGGCGACCTCACGCGCGAGCCTCGCCTTGACGAGAAGGGCCAGGAAGCGGTAGACGGTGACAAGGTCGGCGCTCCCGGCCGGCAGGAATCCATGAAGTTCCTGCGCCGTGAAAAGCCCTCTCCCGGAATGGAGGGCTTCCAGCAGGAGAACGCGCGCCGGGGTGACCCGCATCCCGTTCGACTTCAGCAGCAGGGCTGCATTGCAAAGGGTTTCCATGGAAAGGATGATAGTGTATTTGCAAATCACTTGCAAGTATGGGGGCATCCGAAAAGGGGTTCCCGCGCTTCGGTTAAAATGGAACCGATGCGCACCCGGAAGGAGAACCGCAGAATGAGCCCTATGGCCCTCTTCCTCATGTTCTTCAAAATCAGCGCCGTCACCTTCGGCGGCGGCATCGCCATCCTGGCGATGGCAAAAACCGAACTCCGTAAGCGGGGTTTCCCGGAAGAGGAGATGTCCGACATCGCCGCCCTGGCGACCTCCATGCCCGGCCCCATCGCGACGAGCTCGGCATGGCTGGCCGGCCGGAAGATCGCGGGGATACCCGGGGCTCTTGCCTCCGTGGCGGGAATCCTGGTCCCCCCTTTCTCCGCCATCCTCATCCTTTCCGGCTTCGTGATGGGCCACCGGGATTCCGTGCTCCTGGCGGCCTTCTTCAAGGGCGTCCTCTGCGCGGTGGCCGCACTCGTCGCCACCCTGGTGTGGGGGGAAGTCAAGCGTTCCCTCGTGGGAAAGGCGCGCTGGATCAATTTCCTTCCCTATGCCCTGGTGATCGCCCTCATTTTGTGGGCAGGCCTCCACCCACTGGTCGCCATGGCCTGCGGGGTCGGGCTCCGCCTCGTTCTTCCGGAGGGAAACCGATGGAACTGCTGAAGCTGGCCTGGGGCTTCGCCCAAGTGGGAATCGGGGCTTTCGGCGGCGGGATCTCGACCCTTCCCCTGATCCGGCACATCCTGGTGGACAACTACCGCTGGCTGACCCTCGACGGCTTCAACCAGGTCCTCGCCCTGGCCCAGGTGACCCCCGGCCCCATCGCCGTGAATGCCGCCACATTCGTCGGCTTCCAGCGCGCCGGGTTCACCGGGGCGACGGTGGCCACCCTCTCCGTCTGCGGCGCCCCGCTGATTATCGTCATCGCCGTTTCTGCCCTGCTCAAGTGCGGCCCCGAAGGGTGCATGGACCGTTTCAGGAACGCCCTGAGACCCACTGTGGCCGCCCTTTTGACCCTGGCGTTCCTGCCCCTGGCCCAGACGGCCTTTTCGGGCATCCTTCCCGCCCTGCTCTTCGCAGCGGGGATCGCGGCCCTCCGGTTCCGTTTCTTCAGGGAAAACCCGCCAGCCCTTTTCCTCCTGTTCGGGCTGGCGGGGCTCGCGATTCTCTAGGCGGTTCTCAGGGATTCCGGTCGGCAGCGATCACCGCGATCATCTCGAGCGGGCCGGACCCCGTGTTCTTCAGGCCATGGCTGTGCCCCTGCAGGGCGATGAAAACGTCGCCCGGGACGGCGGGAACCTCCCGGCCGTCCTCGTTGTACACGCCCTCTCCGGAAAGGATCCAGTAAATCTCCTCGTTCTCCGCGTGAAGATGGGCCCCGATGCTCGACCCCGGATCCAGCTCGATCCGGGAAACCATCTGGAACCGGCTCCCGGGGACATTCTCCCCCGGCGGAAGCGCGTGGGTGGCAAACCCCCCTCCCACCCCGTTGGTGAACGCTTCCCTGCGAATCCTCGACAATTCCGAAGCCTTTCGGATCATTCGAACTCCCCCTTCTGCACTGTCGGCTTCCAAACACGGCCCTTTCTCACCGAAGGCCGCTCCAGGGCTTTCCCCAGGACAGCCCGAACACGAAGCGGCCGAGAGGTTTTCTCTCCCGCGGGGCCAGCTCCTTTTCCTTCAAGTCGTCGGGGAGATCCCCGGGATCCCCCGGGTAGCCCACCGCGATCGCCACGAGAGGGTCGTGCCCTTCCGGCACCCCGTAACGTTCCCTCACTTTCGCTGCGTCGAACCCCGCCATGGCGTGAGCGAACATCCCCATCGAAACCGCCTGGAGCATGAGATTCTCCACAGCCAGCCCCACGTCGTGCCCCGCGTGGCGGTTCGGCTTGCCGTTGTGGTCGAAGGCCGCCTTGGCGACCGCCACCATGAGCACCGGTGCATGCTTCGCCCAGGCCTGGTTGGCCTCGCGAAGGCAGCCGAGAAGGTCACTGAACGCCCCAGGATCCTCCTTCGTCGCCACGATGAAACTCCAGGGCTGTTCGTTGAAGCAGGACGGAGCCCACCGGGCCGCCTCGAGAAGGCTGCACACGGTTTCCGCATCCACGCTTCTTCCCGAAAAAACCCTCGGGCTCCATCTTCGCGCCAAAAGGACCTCGATCGGGTAATCGCTTTCCGCACGCTTTTCCATCGTTGCTTCACCCCCTTAGGCACCCGTTTCCTAAGGGGAATTGTAGCAGGAGATAGCTGCTAAACTGTTGGCGCAGGAGGAGATCTTTTCATGGTGCTGAACAAGTGGGTCAGGGAAGCGGCACAATCGGCCTGGAGGAAAAAACGGGGTGAAAGTTCGGCCCCGGAATCCCGAAAGCCTGATTTCAGCCTTTGCAGAGACGCCAATCTGCAGGTCGTGTTCGGCGTCACCCTGATCTCCGTACTTGGGGTCGCCAGCGTCGCCCCCCTTTTCCCGGCCATCTCCGCTGACCTCGGCATCTCTCCCGCCCAGGTCAGCTGGCTGATTACGGCCTTCACGCTCCCCGGCGTCTTTCTCCCGCCCTTCCTGGGCGTGATGGCAGACCGCGTGGGGCGCAAGGCCGTGCTCGTGCCCTCGCTCTTCCTCTTCGCCCTCGCGGGGGCCTCCTGCGCCCTCACCCGAGACTTCGATCTCCTCCTCGCCCTGAGATTCCTCCAGGGGATGGGGGCCGCTTCGCTCAGCGGCATGAACGTGACCCTCGTCGGGGACCTCTACAGGGGAAACAAGCGCATCGACGCCCTCGGTTTCAACGCCGGGATGCTGAGCGTGGGAACGGCCATCTACCCCGCCCTCGGCGGGACCCTCGGGCTTCTGGGCTGGCATGCCCCCTTCGCCCTGCCGCTATTGGCCGTTCCCGTGGGCCTTGCCTCCCTTTTCATCCTCAAGGTCCCTCCCCTCCCCGAATCGAAACCTCCCCTCGAGCTCTACCTGCTGCAGGGCGCCCGCATGGCGCGCGACCCGCGCATCCTGGGGCTCTTTCTCGCCAGCACATCGACCTTCGTCATCCTCTACGGATCCTTCCACACCTACCTGCCCGTCCTGATGTCCTCGAAGTTCGGGGCTTCTCCCCTTTCCATCGGCCTCATGGCCTCATCCATGTCGGTCTCGAACGCCATCCTCGCCTCCCAGGCCGGACGGCTGGGCAGGATTTATCGGGAAAGCAACGTCCTGCGGACGTCGTTCATCCTCTTCGCCTTGGCCCTGGTCCTGATCCCGCTGATGCCCGGGCTTCCGTTCCTGCTTTTCGCCACGGCACTCTACGGGTGCGCCCAGGGGATGAACATTCCCGCGACGCAGGCCCTGCTTTCCGACCTGGCACCCGAAGAGAACCGCGCCGTTTTCATGTCCCTCAACGGCATGGTCCTCCGGCTGGGACAAACCGTCGGCCCCCTGGTCATGGGCCTTGTTTTTCTGCGCTTCGGCCCCCATGCCCCCTTCTACGCCGGGGCGACGCTGGGACTGGCTATGTTTGCCCTGCTGCCCTTCCTGGTCCGGGAAAGGGAATGAAAAAGGGGGGCTTTCGCCCCCCTGCAGAAGCACTCATGCCTCACTTGCCACGGCAAGCCGGTACCCTTGGGGGGCCTCCAGCTCGGCCACTTCGACCGTTCTTCCCCCGAACACGGCCACGACCCGCCCCCCCTCCAGGATCCCCTCAAGGCTCCCCGCAGAACGAGGATCCAGGGCAAGCCCTAGCCCCAGGGCTTTCGCCGCAGCCTCCCGTGCGCACCACAGCCTGAAGAAAGCTTCGGCACGGGAGTTCTCTCCAACCAGGGCCGTTATGGCGCTTCTTTCTCCCTTGCTCAGCCAAGCCTGGGCTACGGCCGGCCAGTCCGGGAAAACCCTTGTTTTTTCGATATCCACCCCGACCTCGGCGGAACCTGAAAGAGCGACGGTGCAAAAATCGCCGGACCGTGAAAGGCTGAAAAACACGGGGGGTGAGCAGGGGGGCAAAACGACGGTGAGCTTGCCTCCGGGGGCCTTTTCTAGCTGGAGGTCCCCCGGCCTCATGCCCAGATGCCTCCCGAGGACCTCTCGCAAGAGTAGGCGGCTCGCACAGAAGCGCATCGAATCCTCCTCGCACCGAAACCTCCCGGACCGGTCCCGCTCGGCATCTGAAAGCCCTGCAGTCCCGCAAGTACCAAGAACCGAAGAAACGGAAACGGTCCAGACCTTGACCGGAAAGCTTGGGGAGAGCGGTTGCCAGTTTTGCGGCTGCAAACGTTTCTTCACCCTCTTATTTGCCGTTTTCTGTCCCTGCCCGCCATGGGACGAGAATCCCGGCCATCAGGTCCGTCAGGCTGTTGAAAGCCACACCGAGGAGTCCCGTGACGAAAAGCGCCGCATAGAGTTCTTCCGTCCTGAAGGTCTGCCAGGCCATCCAGATCATCCCGCCCAACCCCTCCCGGGCCGTGAGGAGCTCCGCTGCGATGCCCAGCAGCAAGGCTCCGTTCAGGGCCAGGCGGAAGCCCGCAAGGACAAGGGGCAGGCTTCCCGGCCAGATGACCTCGGAGAGGATCCGGAACCCCTTGGCACCGTAGCTTTCCGCGACTTCGAAATAACGGGGATCGATTTGGCGCACCGCAGTCATGGAGTTGACCAGCATGGGAAAAAACGCCCCCAGCGTGATCAAGGCGACCCGTGAACCGTCCCCAATGCCGAAGAGGACCATCAGGATCGGGTAGATGGCGATCTTTGGAAGGGCATGAGTCGCGCCAACCATGGGATCGACGATAGCCCGGAATGAAGGCTTCCAGCCCATCAACAACCCGAGCGGCAGGCCCAGGCCAACCCCCAGCGACAGGCCCAGGGCCACCCGTAGCAGGGTGGCAAGAAGATTGGCACCCAAACGCCCGCTTTTCGCCAGTTCGGCCAGGGTCTTCGCGATCGTCGTCGGAGCGGGGAAGAACATGGGGGAAACCCATCCTGCCCGGACCCCCAATTCCCAGCCCAGGAGGAGGATGCACGGCAGGAACAGGGCCCGTGGGATTTGCTTCAACCTCGCACTCAAAAGATCGCACCCTGCAGCTCGGGACAGGATTCCTGCCCCAGCATGCCCCAGATCTCCCGGCCGATCGCCCCGAGATCGGGATCAAAACCGGCCACCGGCGAATGGCCTCGGCCCGGAGGCAGAGGGATGCTCGCCAAAACCCTCCCAGGCCGTGCCGAAAGGACAAGGATCCGGTCCGCAAGGACAAGGGATTCAGCGATGTCATGCGTAATGAAAATGACCGGCGTGCCGCGATCTTCCTGCCAGGAAATCAGGTCTTGCTGGAGGACGGCCCTTGCCTGGGCGTCCAGCGATGCAAACGGCTCATCCATCAGGAGGACATCGGGGGAAGAAACAAAAGCCCGGGCCAGCGCCACACGCTGGCGCATGCCCATCGACAGTTCGTGGGGATAATGCCGCCCGAAGGCCCCCATGCCGACCTGTTCCAGAACGGTTATCGACATCGCTTCCCGCTCTTTCCGTGCGAATCCCTGCATCTTCAGGCCGAAGCCCGTGTTTTCGAGAACCGTCATCCAGGGAAACAAGCCGTGTTCCTGGAACACCATGGCGCACCTGGGGCGTCCCGGGGGACGCCCGCATCCCGGAACGAACTCGACGCTGCCTGCCGATGGGGGAACGATCCCGGCCACCAACCGCAAGAGCGTGGACTTCCCGCAGCCGGACGGGCCCAGAACACACAGGAACTCCCCTTCGGCCAGGTCGAGGTCGACCCTCTCCAGGGCGGTAACGGAACCGTTCCCGCTCTCGAAACGTTTTGAAAGCCCCCTGCAGTGCAACATGCCTAAGTCTCCTTCAACTTCCCGGATACTTCCCCCCGGGGGGACAAGAACAAGGTTCGCCAAGGGCTGCATCAAGGACCCTGGCTACATCCCGGACATGAGGATCATCAAGCAGGGTGTGATGTGTCCCCGGGACGGCATAAACCCGGGTTTCCCCCTTTACGTGCGGTCCCCATCCTCTCTCCGAAGCCGGATCGATCCCTTCGTTTCGTCTTTCCGCCGTCTGGAAGACGGCCATGTTGCCCATGAATGCCGCCGGCGGGACATAACCCCGGCTCATGAAGCCGTTCGCGGCATTGTAGATTTTTTGCATGAACGGAACGGGCAGGCCTGCCCCCAGCAGAAGCCGCCCTGCATTAAGCCTCAAATGGAACTTGAGGCGGGTCGTCGCCCGGTCCCATAGTTCCGAAACGAGATTGGCGCGGGGAGGGGCGGACGACCGGGCAGGCATAGCCCTGTCCAGCAGGCCCAGGAAGCCCACCTCTTCACCCGAGGCCTGCAGGAGAAGGGCCAGTTCGAAGGCCACGATACTGCCAAAGGAATAGCCGACGATCCGAAACGGGCCGTGGGGCTGCTCCTCGCGGATTTCGGCCGCATACCTCTCCGCCATCCCCCTCACCGAAAGCTGGGGCAGGTGGCGCCGGTCCAGCCCCAGAGCCTGCAAACCGTATACGTCATAGTCAGTCAAGCGGGCCGCAAGCCGGGCAAAACAAAGGACATTGCCGCCACCCCCATGAACGATAAAAACCTTGGGCCGGTTTCCCACCACGTTGATCCGGACAAGGCACTTCCATTCCCTTTTACCTTTCGGGGCCTCCAGCAGGCGCGCCATGGATCTCACGGTTCTGGCCTGGAGCATCTCTGCCAGGGGAATGTCCCTGCCGAAAACCGTTTCGATGCGGGAAAACAAGCGAACGGCCAAAAGGGAGTGCCCCCCAAGATCAAAAAAGTCGTCTTCCGCCCCGATGGGAGAGATCCCCAGCACTTCGTGCCACAACCCTGCAAGCCTCTCCTCCGTCTTGCCTTCCGGCGGGACAAAACGCACCGTGAGGTCCGGCCGGGAGGTTCCCGGGTCCGGGAGCCGAGTACGATCGGGCTTGCCGTTCCGGGTTCTCGGCATTTCTTCCAGCAGGACGTACCTGGAAGGGACCATGAACTCTGGCAGGGTTTCCCGGAGGCCGGCTCTCAACCCGTCGGTAGCCAGCCTTGAACCCCTGGCAGGCTCGACGTAGGCGACAAGCTCATTTTCTTCGGGAGTAGCAGGCGGGGCCCACGGAAGCAGGACCGCATCCGCCACCCCGGGCAGGCTTCTCAAGGCCACCTCGACCTGGGCAGGCTCTACCCGGAAGCCCCTGATTTTCAGTTGGCCGTCCCTTCTGCCAAGCAATTCCAGCTGGCCGTCCGGCCTCAATCGGCCCAGGTCTGCGGAGAGGAACAGGGTCTCCCCGCCGGGCAGCCTTCGAAAACGTTCACTGTTCAGGTCGGGGCGCTTCCAATACCCCAGCGCCCCGTGGCGGCTGACCACACCGATTTCACCTATCTCCCCATCCGGCAGGATTGCTCCGTCCTCCCCGAGGATGACCGTTCGCTTCCCCATGGGAGGAAATCCCAGCGGTACGCTCCCCTCGTTTTCGGTAGCATGAAACCTGTCGAAAAAGGCCTGGGAGATTAAGCCCGCTTCCGAGGCCGCGTAGCGGTGGACCAGTTTCGCTCCTTCGGACAGGCT
The DNA here is from genome assembly GCA_964521575.1 of uncultured Synergistaceae bacterium. Taxonomy (GTDB): domain Bacteria; phylum Synergistota; class Synergistia; order Synergistales; family 79-D21; genus 79-D21. Next base: position 54,770 of record CAZFSR010000009.1, on the reverse strand, counting down.
CCCCTGGACGGCACGGACATCCTTCCAGCTAACGGGCTGCCCGCCTAGGACAACCGTGCGCAAGTCGGGCAAGGATCCTTTGCCGTCCTCGGCAAGCATCCACTGCCTGAAATAGGAAACCGGGGGATTGAAGTAGCTTACCCGCTCCCTGCGGAGAAGCCCGGAAAGGGCGCCCGCATCGATCGATTTCAGGGGGAAAGGAACGAGCGTCGCACCACCGAGGAGAGAGAAGCAAAGCATCCCGATGGGTCCCGCAAGGACAGGCGGGGCAGTCCATGCGACCCTGTCGCCGGCTCGAACGTGATAATCCCTGACGCGGTTCCACGCATCAAGGAGGAAAGCCTGCTGGGGTAGAAGAATCCCTTTCGGCTTTCCTGTGGAGCCCGAGGTCCAGAGAAGTACGGCCGCATCTTCGGGTGCAAAAGGAACGGGCGGTCCCTCCGGACCGTGAATTTTGTCCTGTCGCAAAAAGACATCTCCCGGGCCATCGCCTGCCTCCAGGCGGGCAATGGGGGAAACCTGCCGGCGGATCTCCTGCCGAAAATCCAGGGGAAAGGCCGGATCCACCGGTAAGATGACGGCCCCTGCCTTGAGAACCGCCAGGAAAGAAACGATGCTGCCCGGAACCAGCGTCGCCTCCACTTCGACCACAAGCCCGCGAATGCCGTGCGTAACCTTGTCCAGCTGCCCGGCCAAGTCTTCCGCCCGGGAAAGGATCTCCCCGTAGGCGAGGCTCTCCCCTTCCCGCGACCAGGCCGGGATATCGGGAAAACGGTCGGCGATCTCTACGAATCTTTCCCAAAAGCCCCTGGAGAGATAGGCGTCGAGTTCCATTTCAGGGGTTCTTACCGCCCAGCTTGCGGTTAGCTTGTTCGACGAAGCGGGGATCCCAGATTTTCTCAGCAGGGACGACGACATCAAGATATCCTTTTCCCTTTGCCCACCGCTGAAACTCGACAAAGCCGGAGATATCCATTTGGCCGTCGTTGCGAATTGCCGGCCACGCCGACTCGGCGACACTTCGGCTGTCCAGGCCGGTGTTCCTGGCGATGATCCCGATGTTCCGGTCCGTTTTTCCCTTGTTGTACTGGCGGACACCCTTAAGGTAGGCCACCATGAACCTCTCCCCTGCCTCGGGATTCCCTTCCAGCAGGGAGGGGCCAAAACAGATTCCCGAGAAATGCGCGTTCGGCGACAGGCTGGCGTCTGCCACGAGCAGCACGACCTTCCCTCCGCGGGTGATTTTCGTAACCCAGGGCTCGGTAACGTGGGCGATCGCCACGTTCCCTTGATCGAAAGCCCCGGGCAGAACCGTTACAGGCAAATCCTCGATATCGAAGTCCGACATCTTCAGGCCGTTTCGAGACAGGTACTTTTCGAAGAGGAACCCCCAGAAGCTGGTGGGATCCACGGAGACCTTCCGCCCTTTGATCCGCTCCCAGTCAGGTTTGCCCTTGGCGTCAAGCAATTCCTTCCGGATCAGGAATCCGCTGGTTGCCGTTTTTTCCCCCGCAAAGCCGCCCTTGTCCGCCACGATGCGGAGGTTTGCGCCCCGGCCCATAGCGTTGAATATCCCGACACGCGTGCCAACCTGGGTCATGTCGATGCTGCCTTTGGCCACCTCGGCCACTCCCGCCATCGGCTGGACCAGCCTGACAAACTCGACGTCCAGACCCTCCTTCTCGAAATACCCCTCGTCCTTGGCGATGAAGAACGGCGCAAAAGTAATATAGGGCAGAACCACCGCACGGATGGGGGTCAAAGCGGATGATGCCGCCTCCACTGGCAGGGCACCGGAAAAAAGAAAAGCCAGGCACCCGATCTTCATGATGAACGCCACAATGCGCGGGAACCTTTCTCTCAAACCCATAACACTCCCCCCAGTCACCCTGCTTTCATTGAGCCAGCTTACCAAACAAAGACCCGTTACAGCAATCAGCGGGGCAGGGGAAAGAAAAAGGGGGGCTTTCGCCCCCCTGACAAAACCTAAGACGCACCTTTCAGTCCGGGAAAACCGGCAGCCTTTCCAGGTAGACGAGGTCGGATCCGTCATAGCCGCCCTCTTCAAGCAGCACCGCGGTCTTGGAAACCACCTCGGCCCCCGCCGTAGCCAGCAGCTTCTCCACCGACCTCAGGGATCCGCCCGTGGAAACCACGTCATCCACGACGCAGATGCGACGTCCCTCCACCTTGGCGCGGTCAACGCCGTCCATGACGAGCACCTGCTTCCCGGCGGTGGTGATGGACTGGACCTCCACCACGAGGGGGTTCTCCATGTAGCTCTTCACGGACTTGCGGACCGTGATGTAGTCCACGCCGAGCCGAACCGCCAAGGCGTGGGTCAGGGGGATGCCCTTTGCCTCCAGGCAGACCAGCATGTCGATTTTCTCCTTGGGAAGAAGCGGGAGCAGGGCGTCCGCGCAAGCCTCGATCAGCTTCGTGTCCCCCAGCATGACGAACGACGCGATCACCAGGTGGTCCGCCACCCGCACCTTCTTGAGGCGGCGGGTGAGCCCCGCCACTTTCAGCTCGTAGAATTCAGGCATCGTCCGTACCGCTTAAAGCTGGAAGAACAGCTTGATGCCCAGCCCGGCCAGCAGTCCGTAGAACGGGTTCCAGCGGGCCGAAACCAGCGTGGTGGCACCGATGACCATCCCCCAGGGGGAGAAGCCGTAAGGTCCGGCAAAGGTCGGTGCCGTGGCGATGGCGCCCTGGATGTTCGTCGCGAAAGTCACGAACGTCCCCAGGATAAACAGGAACCCTGCGATCGAGGACCGGTGCACGTACCGCCCGATCACCGGCAGGAGCTTGAAAAGCAGGATCGCCGCCATGATGCCCATCATCAGCACCGAGGAACGCAGCGGGTTCGGGGCCGTGGCGGTGCCGGAGATGATGGCCTCGACCGGGCCGCCTCCGAAGAGGGTCGAAAGGATGTCCGCCACGCTCGAGTAGATCGCCAGGTGGTCGATGTTCGTGTTCACGTTGGCGATGCTGCCCGTGATCTTGCCGAAGGAGATGTTCGCCCCGATGTTCAGGCAGGCGATGCCGAGCGCTCCGAGGAAAACCGCCCGGTTGCGCCAGAAGCACCACTCGATGTTCCCGAAGTGGAAACGCTCGTTTTCCATGTGGATCTCCGGAGCGTCCACGTCCTTCTTCGCCACGTAGCGCAGATAGTTGTAGACCGCGGTCGAGGCCAGCACCGACACGATGATCGTCTTGGCCAGGTCCTTCGTGATGAACCAGACCGCCAGGGCCGAAACGAAGGAGACCGCACCGGAGAACTTCTCGGAGGCGTACAGGTTGACCGCCACGAAGGCCAGCATGATGCCGACGCCGGCCATCATCGACGTGACGATGGTGGGGCCGATGAAGGCCACGATCGCCTCGTTCATGCCCAGGACCGAGGGAATGAGGAGGAAGATGCCGCCCCAGAACACCAGGCTCAGCCGCTCCCTGATGTTCCGGCCGAGGGACCCCGCCAGGGTGATCGTCTCAGCCTGGAAGCTGATTGTGGCCACCGAGTTGAAGGCCAGGGAACCGGCGATACCCACCAGGAAGGCCAGGGACGTGGGGAGGGCCGCGAAGCCGAAACTCAGGGCCAGGATGCCCTGCGGGATGCCGTTGATGACGACGGCCAGGGCGGTCAGCAAATCCGTGAACATGAAAACGCACGCTCCTTCTAAGAAGTTTAAGTGAGGTTTACTTTTTACCCGGAGGCAACGGATATGTCCGGATTATACAGCCGCAGGCAGGGGGATGTACACATTGTGAAGGGGGTTCCTTTGGCAGGAACCCCCGGGACGGACCAAAAACCAGTTGCCCAGCAGTCCGGTATCGCCGCGGTTAAAGCTCGGACGTGCAGTGCGGGCAGCGTTTCGCTCCGGCAGGGATGCTGGAAAGACAGAACGGGCAGTCCTTCATGGCTGGCGCCGGGGCCGGTTCCGGCTTCGGCATGAGCCTGTTCAGCCAGCGGACGATGAGAAAGATGCAGAAACCGATAATCAGGAAATTGACGATGGCAGTGAAGAAGAGCCCGTAGTTCAGGGTGACCGCTCCCGCCGCCTTTGCCGCTGCCAGCGACGCGTAAGGCCCGGGAGCCGTTCCTTCTTTCAGGACGACGAAGAGGCCCGTGAAATCCGTGTTCCCCAAAGCCAGGCCGATGGGCGGCATCAGGACGTCCTCCACCAGGGACTTGATGATGGCGCCAAACGCCCCGCCCAGGATAATCCCGATCGCCAGGTCCATCATGTTCCCGCGCAGGATGAAGGTCTTGAAGTCCTTGAGCATGAGGGATGCCTCCTTTCACTTTATTATACAGAAGGATCTAATTTATATTTTAACACGAATTAACAGCAAGCTCCCGTGAGATGCCGACTAAGACCACTATTTCCTTCTTAACATTTTCAACAGCAAAGTTGGGGTTCCTTCCAGATTTATTTCCCATTTGCCCAACCAGTATTCTGAAAAGAAAAAAGCCGCAAATGATGCCAGAATTCCGGAAATGAACTTTAGGATTGGCGAAGAAAGCCAGAGCAATCCGGCCCAAAAAAACCATGGCATAGAAAGGATTAGGAAGAGACCCGCACGTCGCAAAAGGGGGATGAAGTATTCCTTACCCATGAACCGTAAAATGAACAAACAAAACGTAAAGCTCGTAACAATCGTTGTCGCTATTGCAATACCAGCGACCCCGAATATTCGAGATAAGCCCCAATCCAGAACTGCGTTAGCAAGAACAGATAGATATGCAATGAGAAGCAGCTCTCCACTTCGCCCAGCAGCATGGCCGTACCTCCAAAGCAAGTGGTTCCCAGCAGTAAAGGCAAATCCTGCACCATATGCCGCAAGGCAGGCTGCAGTATTTGAAACCGCATTGCTATCGAAAGCCCCGTACCCGAACAAAGCCTTAACGGCACTCGGGGAAAAAAGGAGAAAAAACATCGATAGCGGAATCCCGTAAAAAAAGGCTAATGATATCGCTTCGTAAATTCGTAAACGCGCCCTTTCTGGACCATCGTAGTGAAGATGAACTATATCCGCGAAAAAAATCTGAAAAGCCGGTTCCAACAACGCCAAAGGAACCCACAACAAGAAGATTGAATAATTGAGCACGGCGACTGAACCGCCCTGCAGAAGCGAAGCAAAAAAGCGGTCCGTGGCCTGGTAGAGTGCCCCCGATCCAACCAACCCCAGGCAAAAAATAAAGTTTTTCGAAAATTTCTTAAAATGATGTGGCATGTACTGACTTGCATTCCAGGGAAAATCTCGCTGAAGGAACGCCATAGAAAGCAGAAGAATGCACCAGGCCAATCCAACCGAAAGTGGAAGTGCCTTAGATTTCGATAAGGTCATGATAAGCATAAAGAAAATAACCGTCAGGATGTTGAGAGTTGCCTCGAGTACAGAGGGCAAGAGATATCGCCTGTTGTGGAAAGCCCAGACGGAGTAAAGGCAATAGCCCGTGTATCCAACCAAATAGAAAGAAAGAAGGCGCAGGGTTAATGCCGATAACTGCAGGACAGGTCCTGTAAAGCCATAAGCGAACATCCTGACGACCTGGACAGGGAAAAGAAGCGAGAAGAAAAGAAAGAACACTGCCAAGACAAGGACTATGCGTGAAATAAAACCCATTAGTGGCCTGGTTTCCTCCTCACCCCCCCTGAGTTGTGCTACCGAAAGTTGCGGAAGCAGGGCCATCTGCAAAGACGATCGGATTGTTGCGGCAAAAAATTCAGTAATACCCATGGCAATAGAGAAAGCATCCATAAGTGGAGTAACCCCGAAGAAATAGGCAACGATCAAGGTCCGCACATAGCCCAGGCATCGACCTAGTATGGACAAAATGACCGAGAAAAGAGCAATCCGTCCTAAAGCTTCCGGGTGTCGAACTTCCCTCTTCGCCTGCCTTGTCCCTGCTTCTTCTCCCATAAACAAACCCTCTCTTTGGCTCCAGTCGCTTCTTCACCCACTCAGGCACTTGAAAAACATAATGTAATCCGTAAGATAAAGAATGGAACGGGGGTGCACCGATTGATTCCTCAAGTCTCGGTCATTATCCCTACATATAATCGAGCCGAACTCCTTTTCAAGGCAGTCGAAAGCGCTCTTGCCCAGACTGTTGAGGATATCGAGGTTCTTGTTTGTGATGATGGTTCTACGGATGACTCCAGGAATAGGATCGCCAGTTTGTGCAACCCAAAACTCCGGTGGATCCCCGGGCAACATTCAGGAAGACCAGCCCCCGCAAGGAACAGGGGAATCCTTTCCGCTCGGGGAGAATGGCTCGCCTTTCTTGATAGCGATGACATCTGGTTCCCAGACAAGCTTGAAAGGCAAATAAACCTGGTGAAAGAAACCGGCTTGCTCGCCTGCTCCACCAACGCACTCCGGCTTCGAAAAGATGGTTCTGTCACGGGGCTATATCAAGATTTCCGAATTCCAGCCATAAGCCTAGAAAAAATCCTTAGATCGAATTGGGTCATCTGCAGTTCGGCCATGATAAATCGTTCTTTAATTGACAAGGTGTTCGGTTTCCCCGAAAAACCAGATTTCAAAAATAGCAACGATTATGCTCTATGGCTTCGCGTTGCCTCCCTGACCGACTTCGCCTACGACAACGAACCCCGTCTCTATTACCGGGATGATGCCTATAACAGCCTCAGGGGAGTTTTGCCCTCTAAAGAGGCTTACCGGGCTGAATTGGCGGACAGGAAATCCGTAATAAACGATTTTATCAGTTGGAGCGCTGAATCTCCTTCAGGGAAAACAATCGACCGTCTGTGGGGCAAAGCTTTTCTTTTAAGAGACGCATTCAAATCTATATTGTTCGCCGGAAAATTTCTAGGTGGGTCCTAACACGTCAACCAATTTTTCGGAAGCAGATCTCTTGTGTCCTTTCCGGCTTGGGCGAACCACTGACAAGGAGCCACGACAACTTTCCCAGGATTCTTGCACAACCACGCCCCCCACCAGCTGAAGGAACTGTTGGCAATCACATGGTTCGAGCAGGCCGACATCAGCATGAGATCTTCGTAATCTTTGCCTAGACCGTTGTGCCGGATTGTTCGAAAATCCGTCCCGATATCAAGGGATTTCTCCACCCAATCCGGATCATCGGAAAAGACAAAATACTGTGTCTCTGTCTTGACTTTTTTCTTCACAATTCCGATAGCCCGGCGATAATAATCCTGAGAACAGACACCATGGTAAGCATTGGTAACCGGGTTTTCCACGTAATCGCCTCTCCGCACGTGTAGGCTCACTGATTCTCCAGACCTTATTTCGGCAAGGATTGCCAATGATTCTTCGCTCATTTTGCTTTTTAGCACGATTTCGTCTCGCAACTCCTGGGCGATGTCGATGAAGTACTTCTCGCTTTGCCAGTACCCCTTGATTAGAGTTTTGTCCCTGACCTTGAAAATATCTTTGGAAAAGCGAAATGATTCCTCCCTGACAATTCTTCTGGCATACCACGGGTGCGTCCTATCCCAAATTTTCTGTGCCATTCCGATCAATCCCTGGCCGTAACCGCATTGCAGGATGTCCTCTTCCGAAGCGATTTCCGCCTGTATACGAAAATTGCCCAGCCGATAACTCCTTAAAGGGTAGTCCTTAAAGGAGGACAGATCTAGCTTCAACTGCAACCCTCTCCTTTCAGATAGGGCCCTGCCAAGAGCATATTGGAACAGTTGGTTTCCCAGCCCGCCAAGAAGCTGTACAACAATCACTTGGATCCATTCCCTCCCACCAACGATTCGTACAAGACGTTGTAACGCGAGGCGACTTTGGCCCACGTAAACTTTTCTGCCCAGGCACAGTGACCCTTCATTGCCATTTTTTCACGCCCGGCAGGATCTCTTGCAAGTGTCTCAAGCATCGAAACCGCCACTTCCATATCGGGCACCACGCGACCATCAAGAAGCTGTCTAGAGGGAATGATCCTACCTCCTCCAGTGGTACGGGCAATTTCCGCAGCGTTCCCCACATCGGTACTCAGGAAAGGAGTTCCCGAAGCCAGACACTCAAACAGGGTCAACGGGGAGCACTCAACGTTCGAAGGAAAAAGAAAAACATCGGCTTCCATGAAGGCAGAGACGGTCGATTGTCGATCCAGGTCTCGGACAAGGACCTTCTTCCCCATTTTCCTGAAAGAGGTACGATGGTTATAAATGCTTTCAGCAAGACAACACAGACCTGGACAATCCACCCTGCCTCTTTCCCAAAGGAGCTTTAGCGTCTTGGCGATCCAAAACACCCGGTTACTCCGGGTATGGTTCCCGATAATGAGAAGGGTGGACTTTGCGATCTTCGCCCTGCTGAAAATTTCGAAACATTCCCTGTGTCCCTTGAGGCTAGTATGGCTGCCTACTGAGAGAATCAAGAGATCCTCGGTGGAGATACCCAGGGAATTTCTGATTTCCGCCCCTTTCCGTTCTGTGAACTCTTCTTCCGATGCACCGTTTGGAATAACAAAAAGGCTCTTGCAACCGTAATCCTGCGCAAACTTGAAGTCCGGTAAATCCTCGGATAAGAATACGAGGGCATCAAATCTGCCCAACAAGAGTGCCAATTTTTCGTAATATTTTCTGTACCGAGGATCATCCTTGCGTGAAAACCCTGCCGAAGCAAATATCTTCTTTGCTCTGATTCTGTCAAGAACCGGTAGGGCAAGGTCCGTCCCCCATTGCTGAGATGCGAAAAAACAAACCACATCGTAATCGCTGTACAGGAGAAAATCTCGGTAGTCTTCCACCCTTCCGCGGAATCCCTCGACCAGATTCCCCGAGATGTGAAAGCTCTTAATTTCCACCCCTCTCTGGACATAAGGCCTAGAGGGAATCCATGACGTCGCCACGGTAACCGAATGCCCCACTTTAACCAACCGCTCGGAGATCTGGCGCACCGTTTCCGGCACTCCTCCGACCGAAGGAGGGTAATATTCCGTCACATGTAGGATTTTCAAGCTCTTTGCCTCCACTTTCTGCGGTGGAACCGGTACAGAAGTGAATCCGGTACAAGCCCTGCAACCAGTGGCTTGAGACAGTAGACGCGATCTGCGAGTGGAATGTGCCATTGCTTACTGAACCGGAAAAGCATCCGAACTTCTCCTATCCGGTCTTGAAGGCGTTTGCGCCTGTAGTCAGCCAGAGCCCAACGATAGCGGTAAAGAAATCGGGGAAGGGTTACAAGCCTTGCTCCTTTTCCAAGAAGGCGAAGCCAGAGATCGTAATCTTCAAGCCGAATAGCGGAAGGATCGTAGGAAGCGACCCGCTTGATGTCCGCCGTTCGCATCAGGACAGAAGGATGGATCAGCTGGTTCCCCCTAAGCCATTCCTTTCGCGTGGCCTCCTCTGGGGGACAATATTCTCCCCAGGCGGTTCCTTCCTCATCAACGATCCTGGCATAGGTTCCAAGAACGGTAATCTCCGGATGGTTATCGAGAAATCTTAACTGTTCTTCAAACCTCGTCGGCTCGGATTCATCATCCGCGTCTTGGCGGGCAAGGTAGTTTCCTCTGGCCTCGTGAATACACTTGTTCAGTGCAAAACCTAAGCCCATGCTTTCCTGATTCCTGAGAATTTTCATCCCTGGCAGGGGGCCCTGGAAGGAAGAGAGGATTTCATAAGTGCCATCGGAAGACCCATCATCACAGGCAATCACTTCAAAATCCCGGAAAGTCTGAGCACAAAGTGATTCGAGAGAGGCCTTGAGAGTCCTTTCGCCATTCTTCACTCCCATGATCACGCTGATCAAAGGCATGCTCCCATACCTCCCCACTTTGGTATGACTTTTCAGGTCAAAGAGCCCTTCCCCACTCAGACAGGACATCATTGTAAAGAAGCTGGGTTTTCGAAAGCATTCGATCCATTGTGAACGCGTCGTAAAAACGCTGCCTTCCGGCTATTCCCATGCGAATGCGCAAGTCCCTGTTCTCCAGAAGCAACCTAAGCTTGGAGAGAAGAGAACGAAAATCTCCGCAGGCCGTCAAGAAGCCCGTTTCCCCGTCATTCACGGCCTCTCGGATACCGCCCACATCATGCGCAAGAACCGGCAGGCCGGCTCTCATCGCTTCAAGGATCGTCATGGGAAATCCTTCCCGGTCGGAGAGGAGGACAAAAATATCAGCTTTCGCTAGGCACCGCGCTACATCTTCCCTGTCACCAAGAAAACGAACAGTATCATTCATGTTCAGTTCTATGGTTAGTGCTTTCGCTTTCTCCATCATGGGGCCATCCCCGACAAGGTCGAGTTTTAGTTCCACACCTTCTTTTCGGAGGGCTGAAACGGCCAGCAACAACAAATCCTGCCTCTTGGGAGGGGCGAAACGTGCAACCATGACAACCCGTGGGACATCAAAACGGCCTTCACGGTCAAATTGGCAAGCCTCCGTAGATGGAAGTCCATTATGGATGGTTACCAGAGATTCCTCTTTGCCCACCCTTTTACGAAGAGCCAGTTTCCTGTCATAGTCGGAAACGCAGATAATCCGCGATCCCCAGGTGGAAGCCTTTCGTTCAAGCCACGAATAGAAGCACCTTGGAACCGCTGGGACGCTTTCCGAAAATGGCCAGCCATGCGCCGTGTAAATTGCAGGAATGCCCTCGAGCCTTGCCGCAAGTCTGGCTAAAAATCCGGCTTTGCTGGAATGAGCGCATACCAGCGCAGGTGCAATCTCCTTCATGAGGGTTCGCAAGCGTTTTAGCGCTACTGTATCCCTAAGAGGATGAATGTTCCGTTCCAGGCTCGGAATCGCGTAGGTCGGAATACCTACTCCAGCCAGTTCATCAAAAAGGGCACCTGCTTGGCCGATCGCAACATGGATGTCCCACGATCCCGTTTCTGCCAGAGCGCGGGCAAGGTGAAGCAAATGACTTTGCGCTCCGCCATGTTCACCCAAAGTAATGACTTGCAAGACTCTTTTTCCTTGGTTCGGGGAAAGCTTACCGACAGTCATTCTGACCACTTAGTCCCCGTATGAGTTCAATGAGCCCATCAAGGAGAGAGATTTGGTTCTTCCATCCCATCTTTGCGATTCGAGTCGTATCCAGCAACTTCCTGGGTGTACCGTCCGGCTTGGCCTTATCCCAATGAATCTTTCCTTCATACCCGACGGCTTTTTTTATCATTTCAGCCAGATCCCTTATTTGCAGATCCGAGCCGGTACCAATATTGATGATTTCGTTTCCCTCATAGTTATTCATCAGGAATAGGCAAGCGTCGGCAAGGTCATCCACGTGCAGGAATTCCCTTCTGGGTATTCCCGTACCCCAGAGGGTCACGAAAGGCTCTTTTCGCTCCTTTGCCTCGCGGAATTTGCGAATGATCGCTGGAAGAACATGGCTGGTATCCAAATCATAATTGTCATTTGGGCCATAAAGATTTGCTGGCATGACTGCAATGAAGTTACAGCCATATTGTTTGCGGTAAGCCTGGCACATTTTAATGCCCGCGATTTTTGCTACGGCATATGGCTCGTTGGTCGGCTCAAGAGGACCTGTCAAAAGATATTCCTCCCGGATTGGCTGGGGACAGTCCCGGGGATAGATGCAAGAACTTCCTAGAAAAAGCAATTTCTTGACCCCGTAAATACGGGCACATTCCAGAACGTTGAGCTGAATCGCAAGGTTGTCGTAAATAAATGGCCCGGGATTGGTGCTATTGGCCCAAATGCCACCGACTTTGGCCGCGGCCAGAAAGACGTACTCCGGTTTTTCCTCGTCAAAGAACCGTTCGACTTTTTCCTGACGGCGGAGATCCAGTTCCATGCTGGTCCGGACCACAAGGTTCCCATATCCTTTGTCTTCAAGCTTTCTGACCAGGGCGGAGCCTACAAGCCCCCGGTGACCGGCGACATAGATTTTCGCCCCACGTTCCATCATCGAGACCTTCTTCCTTGCTATAGAATCTGACCGAACTCCTCGATTCGGGGGGAGGAGGTAAAGCCTCCATCACGACAATATTTCTCCTTGAGGAACCGCTCAATATCCGCTGCCACCATTTCCTTTACGAGCTCCTCGAAAGAGGTTTTGGCCTTCCAACCAAGCTTTTCCCCTGCCTTTGAGGGATCCCCCAGCAGCAGGTCCACCTCGGTGGGGCGGAAATAGCGGGGATCAACCTCAATCAAAACTTCCCCTGTCTTCACATTTCGTCCTTTTTCCTCCAGGCCCATACCCTCCCAGGTCAGATCGATTCCAGCCTCCGCAAAGGCTAGTGTGGCAAAATCCCTGACCGAATGGGTCTTCCCCGTGGCGATCACGTAATCGTCGGGACACTCTTTCTGTAGCATCAACCACATGGCTTCAACGTAATCCCGTGCATGCCCCCAGTCCCGCTTGGCATCCAGATTACCGAGGTAGAGTTTCTTTTGCATCCCGAGGGCGATCCTTGCAACCGCCCGGGTGATCTTTCTTGAAACAAAGGTTTCTCCGCGCAGCGGGGATTCGTGGTTGAAAAGGATCCCGTTCGAGGCGTGGAGATAGTAGGCTTCTCGGTAATTCACGGTGATCCAGTAAGCGTAAAGCTTGGCTGCCGCGTATGGACTTCGTGGATAAAAGGGGGTGGTTTCCTTCTGCGGGACTTCCTGGACCTTCCCGAAGAGCTCGCTTGTAGATGCCTGGTAAAGGCGGGTTTTTTTCTCAAGATTTAGAATCCGGACCGCCTCCAGTAGCCTTAGCGTTCCGAGCGCATCGCTGTTGGCCGTGTACTCCGGAGTCTCGAAGGACACCTGTACGTGGCTCTGGGCACCGAGATTATAAATCTCATCCGGCTGAACTTCTTGCACGACCCGGATGAGGTTGGTCGCATCCGTCAAATCACCGTAGTGAAGGGTAAACCGCAGGTTCTCTTCGTGTGGGTCCTGATAGAGGTGATCGATCCGACCCGTGTTGAAAAGGCTACTCCGGCGCTTTATTCCATGAACCTCGTATCCTTTGCTGAGCAGGAATTCCGCGAGGTAGGCTCCATCTTGACCGGTGATGCCCGAAATCAGGGCTCTTTTGACCATTTCAACGCCCCCCAGACTTGATTGCAATCCCGATATGCAGCCGCCTCACCGGGCTCCCCGCCTTCCCACCATGATCTCCAGAGTCTTCAGCAGGATCTGAAGGTCAAGCATGAGCGACCGGCGCTTGACGTAGTAAAGGTCGTATTCCAGCTTGCGTTTCGTGCCTTCCAGGTCATACACATAATCATAGTTGATCTGGGCCCAGCCGGTGATGCCGGGCTTGGCCTCGTGGCGGTAGTCGTAAAAGGGGATCGCCTCCCGGAACTGCTCCACGAACGGCGGCTGCTCCGGTCGCGGCCCCACCAGGCTCATCTTTCCCCTCAGCACGTCCCAGAGCTGGGGCAGTTCGTCCAGGCGGGTCTTTCTCAAGATCCGGCCGACCTTCGTGATCCGGTGTTCTTCCTTGTCCGCGAAGGCCGGTTTTCCGTTTCCCTCTTCCCGCACCGTCATCGTGCGGAACTTGTGCATCCGGTAGACCGCCCCGTCCAGCCCCACCCGGTCCTGGACGAACAGGGCCGGCCCTTTAGAATCCAGCCTTATCGCTAGGGCGGCCAGCGCCATGACCGGAGATAGAAGCACCAGTGCACATAGGGAGACCGTCACGTCCAGGATCCTCTGCACCGGATCGAGCACGAGGTCATTGAAGACCACCTCGTAGTGGTTTCGAAAAGCCTGGGCCACGTCCAGGGGAATCCTCCCCAGGGCCCGCTCGGCCAGGTTGGGCAGAAGCTCGATCCGCATACCCTTCGCCCCCATCCGGTTCAAGGCCCGGTGAAACCCGGGAGCCGCAAGGGCCTCCGGATCCGCCACGATCAGCAGCCCCCCCTTGTTCCCGCCGTTTTTCGCCGGAATGGGCAGCGTTTCCAGGTCGTTCAGGTTCACGAAAGCGGACGGTTCGAAGACGATCCCCAGGCCCGTCGCAATTTCGGAGAGCAACCCTCTCCACCGCTCCTCGCCCACGACCCGCACCGCCAGGGTCCTTTCCGTCCGGGAAAAGGCGACCGGCCACACCAGCCGTCCGGCCAGAGCAGTTGCGGCATACGCCAGGAAAGCCGGGATGAAGTAGGGGCGGGGAATGCGGGGGAATTGCGTCATGAGGAGGGAAACCGCCAGGATCCCCCCGAACAGGGTTCCCTGGAACGACGAGATGAGCGCTTCGTAACGGTTCTTGAGCCGCGCGGGATCATAGCCCCTGAAGGCATACAGCCCCAGGACCAGGCAGACATGGAGCACGGCATACTGGCCCCAGTAGGCTTTTCCTTCGAAGACGAGAAGCCCGCCAGCGATGACTGCCACCCAGAACACCAGGCTTTCCGCCCCGAAAAGCACGGCCAGGGAATTCGAATAGCGCGAATTGGCCCGAAGCATATCATCCCTCCCGTTTAAGTCCTTTATAACACAGGAGACCGCTGCGCGCCCTATTTCCAGGGGTCAAACTCTCCCGAATCGTTTGATTATTCCCCCGACTCACGCTATTCTTTTCCCGTATGTCCTCTAGCGATATACAGCATTCATTATTCCACGAGAGGAGCGTGATCCGTCCATGCCCAAGACCCTGGAGGTCCGGTGGCACGGCCGGGGAGGACAGGGAGCCAAGACGGGATCGGCCGTCCTGGCGGAAGTCCTGTTCGAGGCCGGCAAGCACGTGCAGTCGTTCCCGGAGTACGGCGCCGAGCGGCAGGGAGCGCCGATGAAGGCGTTCAACCGAGTCTCCGACGCCCCCATCCGCAAGCGCTGCGGCGTCCAGAACCCCGACGTCGTGGCCGTCATCGACCCGACCCTGCTCGAATCGGTCCGCCCCACGGATGGGTGCACGGAAAAGACCGTGTACCTCGTCAACACGCCCGCCGCACCTGCCGAGATCAAGGCACGGCTGGGCCTGCCCGATGCCGTGAAGGTCATCACCATCGACGCGACGAAGATCACGCTGGAAGAGTTCGGCCAGAACCGCCCCAACGCTCCCATGCTCGGCACCTTCGCCCACATTTTCGGCGAGGTTCCCATCGAGGCCTTCGTCGAGCATTTCTCCCACAAGATGGCCAAGCTCCCCGAAAAGATCCTCGCGGCAAACGTGCGGGCGATCCGGCGGGGCTACGAGGAGGTGCAGGTCGGATGAAGGAGCGCGGGAACAGCGCCGAGATGGGCAAGCCGAAAAAGTGGCAGGACGTCCCCATGGGCGGCATCGCTTTCGGGGCCTCCGCAGAGGCCGTCGAGACCGGACAGTGGAGGAGCATGCGGCCGGTCTGGGACGGGGAAAAGTGCATCTCGTGCCTCCTCTGCTGGAACCAGTGTCCCGACCGCTCCGTCCTGACGGACGAGAACGGGAAGGTCGCCGGCATCGACACCTTTTACTGCAAGGGCTGCGGCATCTGTGCCCACATTTGCCCGAAGCAGGCCATCGAGATGCGGCCCGAGTCCGAGTTCACGGGACCCGGCGCCGGAACGAAGGGGGAGTAAGCCATGCCTCGCAGGGAAATCACTTCGGGCAACTGGGCCTTCGCGGAAGCGATGCGCCAGATCAACCCGGACGTCGTCGCCGCCTACCCCATCACCCCGTCCACCGACATCCCGATGAAGTTCGCGGACTTCGTGGCCAACGGCAAGGTGGACACCAACTTCGTCACCGTTGAAAGCGAGCACTCCGCCATCACCGCCTGCGTCACCGCCTCGGCCGCCGGAGCGCGCGTCATGACGGCCTCGAGCGCCAACGGCGTGGCCCTCATGCACGAGATCTTCCCCATCGCCGGCTGCTTCCGCACGCCCATCGTCTTCGGGCTGGTGAACCGGTGCATCGGCGCTCCCATCAACATCCACTGCGACCACAGCGACAGCATGGCCGAGCGCGACGCGGGATGGGTCCATCTCTACTGCGAGGACGCCCAGGAAGCCTACGACACGGCGATCCTGGCCGTCCGCCTGGCCGAGCACAAGGACGTGCTATCCCCCGTCTTCGTCTGCCAGGACGGTTTCATCACGAGCCACGGCTTCGAACCGGTGAACCTGCTTGACGACGCGGCGGTGAAAGCCTTCGTCGGCGAGCGAGATGCGCACTTTCCGCTCCTGGACGTGACGAACCCGGTCACCTACGGGTCTTTCGTCATGTCCGAATACTACTTCGAGATCAAGCGGCAGCAGGTCGAGGCCATGAAGAACGTCCTTCGGGTCTACGACGGGGTCGCGAAGGACTACGAAGCCGTCTCGGGACGTTTCTATCCCAAGCTCGACCGGTACCGCACCGAGGACGCCGACTACATCGTCGTGGTCATGTCGTCGGCCTCCGGCGTGGTCAAGGACGTCGTGGACGAGCTGCGCGACCAGGGCATCAAGGCCGGCTGCCTGAGGGTGCGGATGTTCCGGCCCTTCCCGGCCGAAGAAGCCGCTGCGGCCCTGGGCGGCGCAAAGGCCGTCGCGGTCCTGGACCGGGCCCTGAGCATCGGCGGAACGGCCCCGCTGGCCGCCGAGGTAAAGAGCGCCCTGTACGACTCCGGGGAGAACGTCCCCGTGCAGTCGTGCGTTTACGGCCTGGGCGGGCGGGATTTCTTCCCGCAGTATGCCCGGGACCTTTTCACGGACCTCGCCGCGGGGAAGGTCTCCCGCGAAGAGCGCTACCTGGGACTGCTGGAATAGGGGGGAAAGAGATGGCCATCCGGATCAAGGACTACACGCAGAAGGAAAGCCCCCTGACCAACGGGCACCGCATGTGCCCGGGCTGCGGCGCCCCCACGGCGGTGCACCAGGGGCTTATGGGCGTCGAATCGCCCGTGGTCGTCGTCAACGCCACGGGCTGCCTGGAGGTTTCCACCACCGTTTACCCGTTCAGCTCCTGGAGGGTGCCATGGATCCACACGGCTTTCGAGAACGCGGGGGCCGGCGTGTCAGGCGTAGAAGCCGCCTACGTGGCGCTGAAGAAACGCGGCAAGATCGACAAGGACATCAAGTTCGTCGCCTTCGGCGGCGACGGCGGCACCTACGATATCGGCCTTCAGGCCCTCTCCGGCGCCCTGGAGCGGGGACACGACTTCACCTACATCTGCTACAACAACGGTGGCTACATGAACACCGGGGCTCAGCGAAGCAGCGCGACCCCGAAGGGGGCCAACGCCACCACCTCCCCGGCCGGGAGCGTCATCCCCGGCAAGCTGCAGAAACCCAAGGACCTCACCGCCATCGCGGAAGCCCACCACGTGCCTTACGTAGCCCAGACGACCCTGTTCAACGCCACCGACGTGGCCGAGAAGGTGAAGCGTGCCGTCGAGACGCCGGGACCGGCGTTCGTCAACATCCTCGTGCCGTGCGTCCTCTTCTGGGGCATCGACCCGTCCCTGCAGCAGGACATCTGCAAGCTCGCGGCGGACACCCGCTTCTGGCCCGTCTACGAGGTCATCGACGGGGTATGGAAACTCACCTACAAGCCGAAGAAACGCGTTCCCATCGAGGAGTTCCTCAAGCCCCAGGCCCGTTTCCGCCACCTCTTCAAGGGTGAGGCCTCCAAGGCCCTGCTGGAGCAAATCCAGGCCGACGTGGACGCCGACTGGCAGGCCATCCTCGACCGCTGCGGCGAAACCTGGGAAGCCTGAGCGCCAGGAGACGCCAATCGGGTGAAAGAGTGGGGGGCCGGCGTTTTGCCGGCCCCCGTTCTTCAAGGGATAAAATAGGCGGATCGAGGGAGGAGATCGGATGCCCGACAAGGAAGAGCCGAAACGGCAGCAGCCACGCCCATGCATACGGGCTTTCAGCCCGGACGCCCACCGACTCGAGACACCCCATGGAACCTGGATTCTCTGGCTTCCGTGGGGGCAATCCCCTTCCCGAGCGGCTTCCTTGCTGGAACCCGGCGGCGACACCCCTGCTCTCGTCCGAAAACTCTGCGCCCTTTACCCGGAGGTCACGGGAGTCTTTGTCCCGCGGTTATCGGCCGACCACATTGTCGCGTTCAGCAGCCTTTCTTCCGGCTTCGAGCTTTTCTGTCTCCGGGACGCCTGCGGCCGGCTCACCCTCACCGATTTCTACAGGGATGCCGTCGCCCTCCTTCCCCCGGAGGAAAGGCGTCTCGGCCTTCCCGGCATCGCCGACTACCTCCTGACCCTCTGCCCGATCGACGACCGCACATACATCCCCGCAATCTCCCGCGTTCCCAACGGGGCCATCCGGGAATGGAAAGCGGGAAGCGCAACCCCGGTCCGCCTCGTCGCGGAAACCCTGGCCGACCTGCTCGCGGAAACGCCATGGCCCACTTTGCAAGAGGCGCTTGAGCGGGTCATGGAACCCCTGCGCGGAAAGCCCGGCCTGGCCCTGCTCTTTTCAGGGGGGGTCGATTCGAGCCTGCTGGGCTCCTTCCTCGACCCGTGCACCGAAGCCCTCATCGCGCTCGCGCCGCCCGGAGAACTGGCCCCTGAACACGAAATCGCAAGACGGGGTGCCGATATCCTCGGCCTTCGGAGAGTGCGGGAAATCCCCTTCTCCGACGAGCGGTTCATCGAAGCAATCGCCGATACCGTCCGCAACGCGGGTGTCCCCGTTCCCTTCCCCAACTACCAGGGACTGTTCCAGGAAACGCTGTTCCGGACCGAACACGCCGCCTACTGTACAGGCGACATGGCCGACTCCCTGTTCGGTTACCGGCATGTGGAAGGGAGCCTGGACGAACCGGATGCGTGGGAGGGACTAAAAGAACAGCTTTTCCCGGAAGGCGGACTGGCCAGAAGGCTTGGTACGATGGGCCTGTTCTCTGGCGCCCCGGCAGCCGTGCCGCTTTTGGGAGCAGATTTGGTGTCCGGGCGCCTGCACGATCGGCACGTCTACCTCCTGGAGTTAACCGGAGACCTGCACCGGCTGCCTCCGTCCTTCGACCTCACGGCGGAATGGGGACATATCGCGTTCGTCCTGGGACAGCCGTACTGGAGGCACCATTACCGGCAGCAGGCCATCGCCCACGGGAAATCCCTGCTCTGCCCCTTAGCCCAGCGGGACATCCTCCGGGCGGCCTGGGCACTTCCGATCAGCAGCCGCTCTCCTGCAGGAACCCCTCTCAAGGCCGTGCTGAGGAACATCCTGAAGGCCAGGGTGCCCGGCTTCCCGGCGGACCTTCCCAAGGGAGGCAACGGGGTGCCGCGGACCCGCTATCTTACCACCGGCCCTCTTGCGGGCTTCTTCGAAAAGCGGCCGGCACCCTCGGCACTTTCCCCGGAAGTCCTGCCGCTCCTGAAAAAACCGGTGTGGGAAACCAGCGGAGCCATCATGAACCTCGCCGTGCTTTCCATCTGGGAGGATTCCTGCCTGAAGACGGACCCTCCCCCATACGGAGCGCCCCGACTCGCGGTCTTCTAATGAAAGGCAACAATATTCTCAGATCTTCATCAGCCTTGCCAGGTCGATCATCACGGCCCGAATTTGCCATTTAACCGGCAACAGCCCCTTGCCCGCAAGCCGGATCGCCTCTTCTGTCTCGCAACTGCCGACCAGCTGTTCGAACAGATCAATCCTGTTTCTCCTGCGGGCCTCCCGCAGGAGATTGATCCTGGCCTTCGCCGTATGGAGCCTCATCTCCAGCAATACGGCTTCGGGAGCTTCCCTTTCCAGCAGGTAGAAGTACAGGCGCCGGAACGTCCGGTCGATTGACTGCCTCGCCTCCAACCGGTTGATGTTGCGAGTTACCTGGCGGGCATGCTCCCTGTAGATGTAGAAGGTCCGGTCCTCGACGTGAACGAGGCGAGCATCCAGGAGAAGCCGGACGAAAATGTCGAAGTCCTCTCCGTAGGCCAGGCCCTCCGTGTAGCGAATCCCCGTCGAATCGAGGAGACTTCTGCGGACCATGACCTGGGCGTTTTTCGGCTCACGCAGAAAGGCTTCCAGGCATTTGAGCCCTGCTTGATGCAACCCCATCGGGTGTTTCCTGAAAGCGGAAAACTCCGCCGGGTTCATGACCTTCCATATCCAGGCCAGGTCAGCCTCCTTGTTTTCCATCCCTTCCAGGACCGTTCCCAGAAAATCCGGCGGAAGGCTGTCGTCGGCATCGAGAAAGAAGATGTTCTCCCCTTGTGCCAGGGCAATTCCCCTGTTTCGGGCATGGGCCACCCCCCCTCGGGCACCCCGCAAAATTCGCCATTTGAAGGACACCCCTTCCAGCTGCTTCTCCGCTATTTTTACGGAGGCATCCGTCGAGCCGTCGTCCACCAGGATAACCTCCATGGAACCGGGAGGCAGAGTCTGGCCTGCAAGGGCTCTCAAGGGGAAAAAGATCGTGTCCGCAGCGTTGTACATGGGAATGATCACGCTGACCTTCAAGGAGGTTCCCATTCAGCCCTCCAGCCCTTCCGGAAGCGCGGCTTCCCAAGGCTCCAGGCCCAAAGCCGCTTTTATGACCTGCTTGGGGTGTCGCCAGGCTTCCCTGGTGCGCTCAGACAGGAATCGGCGTTTTATCTCCTCCAGCGCACCCCTGTTTCCCCAAAGGGTCTTTTTCCTGTATTTCCAGTAGTCCGCCGCGAACGGAACGTGCCTGTACCGGTACTTCCAGGGTTTCGAGTAGGTGTAGTGGACGATTGCAGGATTGTCGGGTATTCCCTCACGCGTGCTGACCATCGCGTTCCAAGTCCTGTCGAGGGAAAGCACCTCTTTCCAGAGTACCGCGTTGAGAAGGCTTTGGTCATGCCAGCACCTCGGGATGTGACTCGATGTCCTGGCGTAGTCGACAAACCGCCGTTCCGCCTCTCGGGTCCGCCAGGCTTCGAGGTCAAAGAGAAGGACGCCCGAGTTCATGTAGAAATTCGCTCCCAGCAGGCGCTTTTCATTGGCTAGTTTTTCATCCCTGCCCTGATCCTCTACCGCCCCGAGCATCCTGCCGTCCAGAGAAGTCTCCCAGAGACTCTTCAGGCTTTTCCTGACGATGAGATCGCAATCGAGATAAATCAGCCGGTCCAGTTCCGGGAAAAGGGAGCCGGCCATCAACCGGTAATAGGTCAGGTCGGGCAGAACGTTGTCCGGCATGGGCGTCGCAACTTGTTCGGCGAATAGCCGCATTTCCGGCAGCGGCTCAATGAAACGGACCGGGAATCCACGTCGGCCTGCAATCTCGGAGATGGCCCCCCTGGCTCCGGAAGAAAGACCGCAATCGAGGATCTGAAAAGACAGCCGGTCATCCGGTTCCGCGTTTTCGACAATGGAAGCGACCGCTGCAGCAAGATGCGGGGCGTAATTCCCGTCCGAGGAAAAAAAGATCTGCATCGGTTTGTCGTCAACCATCGGAAAACACCTCGTCAAGCATGGATTCAAATGCCTTGCGGTTCGACTCCGTCAGGGCGAGCCCTTCGCGACCCATCCGCTCCCTCAGCCCGGGGTCCGCGAGCAGGCGAATGACGCCTTCCGCGAAATCTCGAGGAGAATCGCAGACCAGGGCATGCCGGCCATCCATGAAACCGACAGTCCCCTCAACCCCCTTGGAGGTTGAGACGACAGGAAGTCCCCAGCCCAGCGCCTCCAGCAGCTTGATCTTGATGCCCGTGCCGATCAGGAGAGGAAGGACAAAGACGGAAGCCTCAGCGAAAAAGGGTTCGATGTCCTCCACATAGCCTGTAGCCGCGACATTCCGGTAACGTCCGGCCATCTCGCGGGCGAAGCCCGTCTTGTCGTTGCCGGCAAGCACGATGCGGGCTCCCGGGCAGGCTGCGAGAACCGTTTCCCAGCAATTTTCAAAAAACCAGGCAAGGCCATGACGGTTCGGCAGCCACCACATCGACCCGGCGAAAAGGATCGTGCCGGGTTTTCGGCCTTCCGCGCTCCAGGCCTTCCTGCGGGGGAAGGATAGAGGCAAGGTCTTCAGGTTACCGCACCCGTATCGGCAGGCCATGATGCGGCTTTCATATCCCGAAACAGAAAGGACCTGGTCGAAAAGAGGAACAAAAGAAGCTTCCGCCCTTTCCATCCGCTCCACGTCCCTCTCCAGTATTTTCCGTTTATGCCAGGAGAAGCGTCCCGCATCGTACAGGATGTTCTCGCGTTCCACCTGGCTCTCGAGATTGTGGCTCAGCAGCAGCGTCTTGAGGGGACCTCCCTGTCCGAGCAGCCCCGGGATCCGTGCAAGGTTGAGCACGGGAGTGAAACTGTCACAGAAAACATGGGTGTAGTCCCCCGCAGAAAAAACTTCCCGGAAGGCTGAATCCGTGTGCCGCTCGAGGGATTCCGGGTATTCTCCAAAAAGGGCACGGAAACGGTAGAGGGGATTCTTGGCGAGAGGA
The DNA here is from genome assembly GCA_964521575.1 of uncultured Synergistaceae bacterium. Classification (GTDB taxonomy): domain Bacteria; phylum Synergistota; class Synergistia; order Synergistales; family 79-D21; genus 79-D21. The sequence goes on along the minus strand of CAZFSR010000009.1, from coordinate 32,537 downwards.
AAAACGCGCACGAAACCTGCGTAAGGAGAATAGTCGGTGGAATCCCCGAATGTCGCGACATCCACCGGCCCCCTTTCCCCGATGCTGCGCAGCATCAGGTCGGTCAACAGGGCTCCTCCCGACCGGGCGGGATAGGGGTTGAAAGGCGTAATATAAAGACATCGCATCGTCTTGCTGCAGACCTCCCAGGATGAGGACAGTCTTTATCGATTCTACATGCCGGGAAAAGTCGTGTATAGTATGCAAAGAAGCATGCAGGAAGGGGGAGTCAATGTTCACCGCTCGCATGAAAACGGGAATCCCGAACTAAGCCCTGCGGATTTCGCAACAACCGCTCCATATCGATGATGTGAATACCCGTTTTTTCACATTCGGGAACCCCGGGCTGTCCCCCTGCACGCTTCAGCCCTTGAGCCGGGATCTTCGCCAGCGCATCTCTTCAAGCCAGGTTTACTCCGGTCTCATGCGCAGCTAAGGGGTTGAGTATCCGGGCATTTGCCAGGCTCTAGCCTCACCCTTCAGGCCCTGGAGGACGTTCCATGCGGAGGGCTTTTCGAACCCGCGCCTCCAGGCGGCCAGCCCTCCCAAGCCGTAGCGCCCGGCCACGGCGACCTTGAGACCCAGGGAGCGCTCGTCCTCCAGCCAGATCCGGTAGCGCTTCCCTGCCTTTAGATACTCCCCGTAGTGGGCCCCTGCCTCGCCGTCCCAGCTGACCGCCGCCCTGTTTTCCGCAAGGCGGACCTCCGCTTCCGTCATGGATAGCGCCCGTGCTCCCGTTTTTTTCCAAGCTCCTTCGAGGAAACTTTCCTCCCATTCCCTCGTGTAGAACGGAATTCCAAGCCATATCTTCCCTGGCGGCACGAGGGCAGCCAACTCCGCGACGGAGCGCTCCACCCAACCGATGGAAGCCACCGGCCCGCTCACCGGTCCGCCCCTCCAGTTCTCGTCGTAGGCCATCAGCACCACGGCGTCGACGATCCTGCCCAGGGCCTCACGGTCGTAGCAGGCGGACCAGTTGGGCTTCTCGGAGATCACCGTCACGTCGATCGAAACGCGGAGCCCGGAAGCCCGCAAGGCGCCGGTAAGCTCCGACACGTAGGAAGTGAGCCGGTCGCGGTCATCGTCGAACACGTTCTCGAAATCGATGTTGATGCCGTCCAGCCCGAGCTCCCGGCAGAACCTGTTCATGCGGGCAACGGAGCGGGCCCTCGCCGCCGGGTCGGACAAGAACGCCTTCGTGCGTTCGGGATCGAAGCCGTTCGAGAACAGCGGCTCCACCCGTATCCCGCGTTTCTTCGCCTCGGTGGCGTAAGCGGGGTCGGCCTTGGATGCCACCGTCCCGTCGGGGGCGGAAAGCGAGAACCAGGTTGGGGAAAGAACGGTCACCACCGGGTTTGGGGGATCCACTGCCAGGTTGGGAGGCTCCGACCGGACGTGGTCCCACGCCAGGATCACGGGGCCTCCGGCCACGGCCGGTCTACACCCAGAAACCAGGGTGTAGACCAGGATCGCCGTCAAGAATTCAACGCGGAGCGCTTTTCGCAAAATCGGCATGGATGCGTTCACGGACGGCTGGATCGGCCAGCACGTGCAGGCCCGTGGCCGCTAGGGCCTTCGCCCCGCGCAGCAGGGCATCGTGGGCCTCCGGCGTGAAGGTGGCCTCCGCAAAAGCCTTCGTGTGGAGGACAAGCGGCTTTTCCGTGATGGCCATCATGGGCTGGATCGCCGGGCACCGGTAGGAAACGTTGCCCACGTCCGTCGACCCGCTCGCGCCGGGACCTGCGACACAGGGAAACCCATGGGCCTCGAGCATTTCTCTCGCGAGTCCCTCGGCGGCCGGGTTAGGGCGCATGTCGTCGAAACTCTGAAGGAACCTGGCCCACTCCACGGAGGTCCCGGTGGCCAACGCCGCCCCGCGGGCGCAGTCAAACACCTGTTCCATCAACTCGTCCAGCCCCGCCTTTTCGGGCGCGCGAACTTCCACGCGGCAGACCGCGTGGTCGGGAATTACGTTGACCGCGGAACCGCCGTTCGTGATCACTCCGTTCATGCGGGTCTCGGGGCGGGCGTGCTGCCGCAGCATGTCCATCGCGACCATGAAAAGCTTCAAGCCGTTCAAGGCATTCCTGCCGTCCCAGGGTGCCGCCGCGGCATGAGCCGTCCTTCCCCGGAAGGTGAAATCGTAGCCGTGCAGGGCAAGAGACCGGTAATCGGTCCAGGAGCACCCTCCGGAAGCGTGGAACATCATCGCCAGGTCCACGCCGTCGAACACGCCGGCGTCTGCCATGGGACTCTTCGCGCCGTCCTCCTCCTCAGCGGGGGTTCCCACGACCCAGACCTCGCCCCCCGTTTCCTCCACGATCCGCCCCAGGGCAAGCCCCGCGTAGAGCGACAACGTCCCGTGAAGGCTGTGGCCGCAAGCGTGCCCGATCTCCGGCAGGGCGTCGTACTCGGCCAGGAGGGCCACGATTCCCCCTTTGCCGCGCCGTTTTTTCGCCATGAAGGCCGTTTCGATCCCCAGGAAGGGGAACTCGACCTCGAACCCCTCTTTCCTCAGGGTTTCGACGAAAAGCCGGCTGCTTTCATACTCCTTGGCCGGAAGTTCCGGGTGGCGGCCGAGAAAATCGCTGAACGCCCCCATCTCGCCGGCCCTTTCGTCGAGAAAGCGTTCCATGTGTCCCTGCAGTTCCTGGATTGAAAGCAAGGGTAAGCCCCCTTCCTGATTGTATGCACGATATTTCGTTTAATTTCTTCGGATTTTTCCCACGGTTCAGCGGGTTGCCGGGGGGCAAAGTTCACGCCCCCTTTAAAAATCGAAAAAAGCACGGCATGAACGGGTTTGGAAATTTACACTCTAAAATCTTTTTACTTATACAGGGCTATTTTTTAAAGTTATTTGCTTGATTTACAGAAAGGCTCGGCTATAATTTACTGGGTAACATCGTTTATTTTTTGTCTTGGAGTTCATTTTCCCCTGGAAGGGGCTGATGCGATTGAACATTACGGTCGAAAGAGACACCCTTGCGGGGTTTCCCGTTCCGGGACACACCCTTGCCCTGCAGCTGATCCTTGATCCGCGGGAGAGGATCGAGGCCGAGATCTTCTTCAGCAACCCGGAATACATCGTCGCCAACTGCATGGCCCTCGCCACCGACGCCGTCACGCTCTGGGCGAGGAACAATACTCAGGGCGGTGACCCGTTCGTCCTCGTGCGCCCCTGGGCACTTCGCCTGAAGGACATGACCGGCGGTTTTGTTTTCTGCGCCCCGTCTGCCTCCGCCCTGGATCCCCTCGAAGACCACTTCAAGGGGGAGTGGCTGCGCAACTTCCGCCGCGAGTGGTCAACCCGGAAGGCTTTCTGGACGTCGAAACCCCAGGATTTCGCCCTGGAATGCGAGAAAGCGAAGGAAAAGCTCTCCGGGATCATCCTCAACTAGACAGGCCCTTCATCGACAAGCCGATCCGCTTCCGCGCCGCCTCGATCGAGATGACCCGCACCCGAACCTTCTGGCCGGCCCGGACCACGTCCGAAGGGTTCTTCACGAACCGTCCGGACAGCTCGCTCACGTGCACGAGCCCGTCCTGGTGCACACCGATGTCGACGAAGGCGCCGAAGGCCGTCACGTTCGTCACCACCCCCGCCAGTTCCATCCCTTCGCGAAGGTCGCCGATCTCCCTCACGTCGGGGGAGAATTCCACGGCATCGAAGGTTGCCCGGGGATCGCGCCCCGGCTTGTCCAGCTCTTCCAAAATGTCTTTCAGCGTGTACGAACCCGTATCGCCCCCCAGGTAGCGCTCCGGCTCGATGCGCTTCCGCAGTTTGGAGTTGGCCATCAGCTCGGCCACCGTGCAGCCCAGGTCCTTCGCCATCGACCTGACCACCCCGTAGGATTCCGGGTGGACGGCGCTGGCGTCGAGGGGTTCGGTGCCGCCCCGGATCCGCAGGAAGCCCGCCGCCTGGGTGAAGGCCTTGGGTCCCAGCTTGGGGACCTTTCGCAACTCGGCCCGGCTCCTGAAAGGGCCGTTCTCCTGCCGGTAGGACACGATCGAGGCCGCCAGGGCCGGCCCCACCCCGGAAACCGCGGTCAATAGCTGCCGGCTCGCGGTGTTCACATCCACTCCCACGCGGTTCACGCACAGGCTCACCACGTCATCCAGCGCCCGTTTCAGCATTTTCTGGTCCACGTCGTGCTGGTACTGCCCCACGCCGATGGATTTCGGGTCGATCTTCACCAGTTCCGCCAGGGGATCCTGCAGCCGGCGCCCGATGGAAACGGCTCCCCTTACCGTCAGGTCCTGGTCCGGAAACTCCTCGCGCGCCGCCTCGGAGGCTGAGTAGACCGAGGCCCCGCTCTCGTTCACCAGCACCACGACGGGCCGGCCCGGCAAGTCAAGGCCCCGGAGGAAATCCTCCGTCTCACGGCCCCCCGTGCCGTTTCCCACCGCCACCGCCTCGACCGGGAGGCGCGACAGGAGTTCCTTCACCACTCGCGCCGCGCCCTCCAGGTCGCCTTTCCCCCTGAGGGGGTAGATAACCGCGGTTTCCAGAAGACGGCCCTGCGCGTCCAGCACCGCGAGCTTGCAGCCGGTGCGGATGCCGGGATCCACCGCCAGGACCGCCTTTTGTCCCAGGGGCGATTCCATCAGCACCTCGCGCACGTTTTGCGCGAAAACCGCCACCGCCGCCTCGTCCGCTTTCTTTTTGAGCACGCCCCGAAGTTCCGTTTCCATCGAGGGACCCGCCAGCCGGGCGTAGCCGTCCGCAAGGGCCGCTTTCACCTGGGCCGCGGCCGGTCCGTCCACCTTCAGGAAAAGGCTCTCGAGGGCGGCCAGGGCCTCCCCCTCCGGGGGCATGAAGGAGAGGGAAAGGAACCCTTCCGCCTCCCCCCTGAAGGCCGCCAGTATCCGGTGAGACGGAGCCTTCACGGCCGGTTCGTTCCAGTCGAAGTAGTCGCGGTACTTGGCCCCTTCTTCCTCCTTGCCCTTCACGACCCGGCTCGTGAAGGTCCCCCTCCGGACGAAGAGCAGGCGCAAGGCGTGACGGGCACGGGGATCCTCGGTCGCCTTTTCGGCCACGATGTCCCGTGCCCCGGCAAGAGCGGATTCAGCGTCGGGTACCCCTTTTTCCGGGTCGACGAAACGGCCCGCCTCCGCGACGGGATCCGGACAGGCCGAGGAGCCGGCAGAAGCCTCCATCAGGAGGTCGGCCAGCGGTTCGAGCCCCCGTTCGACGGCGATCGAGGCCCGGGTCCGGCGCTTGGGCCTGAAGGGAAGATACAGGTCTTCCACCCGTGTCAGGGTCTCGGCCGCCTCCAGGGAAGCCTTCAGCTCGTCGGTCAGCAGGTCGCGCTCCGCCAGCGACTTCATCACCGCCTCGCGCCGCTTGTCCAGCTCCGCCAGCTGCTCCAGCCGGTCGCGCACGGCGGCGATCTGAACCTCGTCCAGGGCTCCGGTCGCCTCCTTGCGGTAACGGGCGATAAAGGGAACCGTGCCCCCTTCCTGCAGAAGCTCCGCGGCGGCCTTCACCTGGCCCGCCCTGATCCCCGCCTCGCGCGCGATTCGTTCGTAATAGGCCTCGTTCATCGAAAAACCTCCACGTTGTCGTTCCAAACCTTCTCAGGCTATCCTATCCGCGGGGGCTGAAAGTGACAACCCAAAACAGGGGGTCAGACCTTGAATCTTGGCGTTTGTATGCAAAAGAGGACCAACCACGAGAGAAGGAGTTGAATTCATGAAGCCGCTGAAAGTCGCCGTCTGGGGTATCGGGGCCATGGGAGCCGGGATCGCCCGGGCCGTCGGCGAAAGAGCGGCCCTGGAAGTCGTAGGGGCCGTCGACACTGACCCGGCCAAGATCGGTCAACCCCTTGCAGGATTCACGGGGCTCTGCACCCAGGAACACGTTACGGTCGTGGCGACTCTCGCCGAGGCGATGGCTGCGGACCCTGACCTTGTCGTCGTCGCCACAGCTTCCCTCGTAAGGGAAGTGTTCCCCAGGATCATGGAGGCACTGGAGAACGGCAAGGCCGTGATGACCACCGCCGAGGAGATGGCCTACCCGTGGCCTGCCGAGCCGGAACTCTGCGCACGGATGGACACCGCCGCAAAGGAAAAGGGAGTCGCTGTCCTGGGAACGGGGATCAACCCCGGGTTCGTCATGGACCTGCTGCCGGTCGTCATGAGCGCAGCCTGCACGGACGTGAAGCGGGTTCGCGTGACCCGGGTCAACGACCTCGCTCCCTTCGGCCCGACGGTCCTTCGCGAACAAGGGGTGGGGCTCACGGAGGAGGCCTTCCGGCTAGGTGTGGCCGAAGGCACCGTCGAAGGGCACGTCGGTTTCGTCCAATCCATCCGCATGGTTTCCGACGCCATGGAACTTGGCGTCGACCGCATCGAGCAGTTCCGCGAACCCATCGTTTCCTCCGTCCGTCGCGAGGAGAAGGGAATCGTCGTGGAGCCGGGCATGGTGGCCGGATGCCGCCAAACCGGCTACGGCTACCGGGGGAGCGACCTTGTCGTCGAGATGATCCACCCCCAGCAGATCCATCCCCACCTGGAGGGCGTCCGCACCGGAGACACGATCGAGATCTTCGGGACCCCGGACATTCGCCTCGAGATCAAGCCGGAGATCCCCGGCGGCATCGGAACCGTCGCACTTGCCGTCAACACCATCCCCCTGGTCATGCAGGCCCGGCCGGGGCTCCTCACGATGCTGGACCTGCCGGTACCCCGATCCCTCGGCAGAATGAACCCGAAAAACCGGCAAGTTTGTTCCAGGGACCATAATTGAACAGAAAGGTTATTTTATTTTAGTATTTGACAAGCCATAAACTTTAGTTTACACTCCCGGAATCCCGCCCATAGGCGAATTCCAAGGAGGCTTGTCACGATGAAGTCCGCAACCCCGCGACGCACACCGAGGCTTTTCGTTCCCTACACCCGGCTTCGGCCGGAGGAGAAGATGCTCGCCTCGGCTGCGCAGAGACTGGGGATCCCTGCGGACTTCAAGGACGTGTCTTCCCTGGCCTGGCCGGAGGGCTTCGACGCGGCTCCCGGCGACGTGGCGATCTGCCGCTGCGTGGGGCAGACCCACAACCTCGCTCTCGCCCGGCTGCTGGAATCACGGGGCGTGAAGACGATCAATCCCTCTTCCGTCATGAGCCTCTGCGGCGACAAGATCGCCACGGCCGCCTGCCTCGACGCGGCGGGTATCCCCCAGCCGGCCTACCGCGTGGCCGCCTCACCCGAGGCGGCTGTGGATGCCGCGGAGACGATGGGCTACCCGGTGGTGTTCAAGCCCGCCTGCGGCAGCTGGGGCCGTCTCCTGGCGAAGGTCACGGACCGCGCCGGTGCCGAAGCCGTCGCCTTCCACAAGGCGGCGATGGGCCCCTCCCACTCCGTCTTTTTCATCCAGGAATACGTGGAGAAAAACGGTTCGGACCTCCGTGCGATCCTCGTGGGCGGCGAGCCGGTCTCCCTCATGCGGCGCAAGAGCGCGCACTGGATCACGAACACGGCACGGGGGGCGACGCCCGAGCGCTGCGAGATGCCCCCCGCGATGACCGCCCTCCTGCGGAAGGTGGGCACCGCCATCGGCGGGGATTTCCTCGCCGTGGACCTGTTCGAATCGGAGAACGGGTGGACCGTGAACGAAGTCAACGGACAGCCGGAATTTCACGGTTCCGTCGAAGCCACAGGATTGGACCTTGCCGGGAAGGTCCTGGAATACGCCTGGAATATCACGGCCTTGGGGCTTGACAATCCGGGATACCCCCGGTAAACTGCATTTCAATTCGCGATGAGCGACTTGGTACGGACCACATTTTCAACTGAAGCATTTCAAAAATGCGATGACGCGAGTGGCCTGACGGGGTACAAGCCCTACAGCGAGGGACCTCCACCGGATGAGAGGGGTGCCGGGCTGCCGAAAGGCCCAAGGCTCGAAGAGCAGGCTCCGAAAGGGCGCACGCCCGTAGTAGGACGCCCGGTGAAGGACAGCCGTTACCTGTCCGCGAGCGGGACCGCCCCCCTGAGGGGGGACGCGTCCAAGTTGGGTGGTACCGCGGGTCTTTACCAGGACTCGTCCCTTCACACGTGTGGAGGGGCGGGTCCTTTTTTTATTCCAATTCGTGAGGAGGAGTTAGAGATGGCAGGAACGGTGACGTGCGTGGTGTGCGAAGCGGCGGTGGCGCTCCCGGAGAACTGCGGCCTGGGCGAGATCCTGGTCTGCGGCGATTGCGGGACAGAGTTGGAAGTGGTGGCCCTCGACCCCGTTAGGGCGGAGGAAGCCCCGCAGGTCCAGGAGGACTGGGGTGAGTAGGCTCAGGATCCTCTACTCCCGGCTTCGCGCCGAGGAAAAGCAGCTTTTCGCCGCAGCCGAGGCAAGGGAGATCCCCTGCAGCCTGGAGGATATCCGTACCGAGCCCTGGCGGATCGAGCCGAACGGAAACGACGTGTTCCTGTGCCGGTGCATCGGGCACCTGCAGAACGTCTCCGTGGCCCGCATGCTCGAGGCCGGCGGAGCCCGGACGGTGAACCCGAGCGCCGTCATGGAGCTTTGCGGCGACAAGCTGGCCACGAGCGCCGCGCTTGCCGCGGCCGACATCCCGCAGCCGGCCTTCCGGGCGGCCTTTTCCGAGGAAGCGGCCCTGGAAGCGGCTGAGCAGCTCGGCTATCCCGTCGTCTTCAAGCCCGTAACGGGCAGCTGGGGACGCCTGCTCGCGCTGGCCTCCAACCGCGAGACCGCCGAGGCTATCGTGGAGCACAAGGCCCACCTGGGCGCCGCTCACCAGGTCTATTACGTCCAATCCTACGTCGAGAAGGGCGGGTTCGACGTGCGGGCTTTCGTCCTGGAGGGGCGCCCCCTTTGCGCGATCCGGAGGACCAGCGGCCACTGGATTACGAACACGGCCAGGGGAGGCCGGGCCGAGAACCAGCCGATGGAACCGGGGCTTCATGCCATCCTGGAAAGGGTCCACGACGCCGTGGGAGGCGACTTTATCGCCGTCGACCTGTTCCTGACGAACCAGGGATGGCTCGTGAACGAGGTGAACGACGGGGCCGAGTTCAGGAACTCAAGCGCACCCACGGGCGTGGACATCGCCGGTGCGGTCGTCGAAGCCTGTGCCGCCCTGATGAAAAGAGAAAAGCGTTGCGCCAAGCGCGGCGTCAAGCGCAGCGCGCCCTTATGCGGGTCCTCGAGCCCGGGGCTTTAACCCCCGGAGCGGCTTGGAAAGAACAAGCCTCGAGGCCCGCGGGAAAATTCCGCGGGCCATTTTTTTACCCTTGAAACGGAGGAAGGACTTCATGCAAAGGCACCCGGTAGTGGTCGTAGGCGGAAGCGGAATGGCCGGAGGGGAACTGTTGAGGATCCTGGCGGGGCACCCGGCAATCGAGGTGGCGGGCGTCGTGTCCAGGGGGAAGGCCGGGCACCCCGTTGCGGCGGTGCATCCGCACCTGAGGCCCGATTTCCCGGACGCGGCGTTCATCTCCCCAGAAGAAGCGGAGGCGCTCCACCCGGAACTCGTCTTCCTGGCCCTGCCCCACGGTTCGTCGGCCCCCGCGATCCGGAGCTGGCTGGACCGGGGCGTCAAGGTCGTGGACCTCGCTGCCGACGTCCGCCTGCGTGATCCCGAACGTTACGAACGCTGGTACGGGGGAGGCCATCCGGACCCGTCCCTGCTTCAGGAGGCCGTCTACGGCCTGCCCGAACTGCACCGCGAAGAGATCCGCGGCGCCCGCCTCGTTTCCGGCGTCGGGTGCAACGCCACGGCCGCCATCCTGGCCCTGGCTCCCCTCGCACGGGCGGGGATCGTTGCCGATGCCCGCATCGAGGCCCGCGCGGGATCCTCGGAGGGAGGAAGCAAGGCCACCGAGGGCAGCCATCACCCCTACCGAAGCCGGGCGCTTCGCATGTTCGAGCCGTTCGCCCATCGGCACCTGGCCGAGGTTGCCCAGGAAACCGGCCTGGACGAAAGCCGCCTCACCCTGGGCGTCACGGCAGTGGAAAGCGTCCGGGGAGTCCAGGCCGTGGCCACCGTCACGCTGGCCGAGCCGGTGAGGGAAGCGGACCTCTGGAAGCTCTACCGCGGGGCCTACGCGAGCGAACCTTTCGTCTTTGTCTGCCCGGCCCGCCCCTCCCACCTGCGTCTTCCGGACCCTCGCCTGGTGATGGGATCCAACCGTGCCCTCGTGGGGTTCGCCCTCCACCCGGACGGCCGGCGGCTCACCGCCGTTGCCGCCATCGACAACCTGCTGAAGGGGGCCTCCGGGACCGCGGTCCAGGCAGCCAACCTCCTCCTGGGATGCCCCGAGACCGCGGGGCTCGAGATGCGGCCGGTCTACCCGGCCTGAGCAAGGAAAGGAGACGATCGATATGCGCCTCACCGGAATCGTCAAGATCGGCGGAGCCCTCGGCAACAACCCGCGTCCCCTGCTGGACGACCTTTGCAACAGGGTGGCCCGGGGCGAGCGGTGGGCCCTCGTCCACGGGGCCAGCGGCATCATGGACACCCTCGCCGGTTCCTGCGGGATGCAGCCGCGGTACGTGACCAGCCCTTCCGGCTACCGAAGCCGCTTCCTCGGCGAAGCAGAGAGGGACCTCTTCGTCGCCGCGGCCCTCTCCGTTTCGGCCACACTGGCCTGCGAGCTCTTCACGAGGGGCACACCGGCCGCGATCCTCCACCCAGGGCTCATCGGCTCCGTTTCGGGAACCCGCAAGGAGGCCCTTAGGTCCGTGGAGGACGGCCGCGTGCGGATCCTCCACGGTAACACCAGCGGCAGCACGCGCTCCGTCGATCCCGAAGCCCTTGAAAGGGCCTGGGACATGGAAACCGTGCCGCTTCTGCCCCCCCTGGCCCTGGACCGGGACGGGGCAGGGCTCCTGAACGTGGACGGGGACCGCCTTGCCGCTGCCGCCGCCGTTGCCGTGAGGGCCGATGTGCTGGTCATCCTCAGCAACGTCCCGGGCCTGCTCGCGGACCCTGCGGACCCGGGAAGCCTCGTGAAGCATGCCGGCCTGGGAGAATGGGAAAGCCTCGAGGGAATGGCCCGGGGCAACATGAAGAGGAAGCTTTTGGCCTGCCGGGAAGCTCTCGAAGGCGGGATCGACCGGGTCTGCATCGCCGACAGCCGGGTGAACCGGCCCCTGGGACAGGCCCTTGAAGGGAGGGGAACGACCCTATGCCAAGCTGTCTATACGGAAGCCGCGGTTTAACGCTTGCCTCGGGGCACGGAGGCGTCGTCACCGACGCGGCCGGCAGGCAATACGTGGATTTTTTCACCGCCCATGGTTCGGCCCTTTTCGGGCACACCCATCCCCGCCTGGTGAGCGCCCTAAACGGTGCCGCCGGGCGTCCCTGGACCATCGGGATGGGCTTTGACGACGAATTCCGCTCCAGCCTCATGGAAAAACTCGGCAACCTCCTGCCGGACGGGAAGGCCTACCTCTGCAACAGCGGCACGGAGGCCATCGAGGCCGCTCTGAAGCTCGTCGCCGTGGCCCGCCCGGAAAGGCGCCGCATCCTGGCCCTGCGAAGGGGTTTCCACGGGCGGACGCTCGGGGCCCTCAGCCTGACCTTCAACCCGCACTACCGGCGCCCGTTCCAGACGCTGCTGTTCAATGTGGAACACCATGCCCCCGAGAACCTGCCGGGGGCTATCGACGAAAACGTGGCAGCGGTCTTTATCGAGCCCGTCCAGGGAGAGGGGGGTGTCCACCCCTTGGATCCCGCATTGGGGTTCGAAATCTCCGCCGCGTGCCAAAAAGCCGGGACCCTGATCGTCGCCGACGAAGTCCAGAGCGGTTTCGGGCGCTGCGGGGCGATGCTGGCGAGCTCCCTGTCGGGACTCGCCGCCGATATCGTCTGCCTCGCCAAGGGCGTGGCAGGGGGACTTCCCGTCGGCGTCACGGTCTGGAAAGGAAGCCTCGGCGATTTCCCCCAAGGAAGCCACGGTTCGACCTACGGTGGGAACCCCCTCGTCTGCCGGGTCGCGCACGAGGCCCTCTCGATCCTGGAGGAGGAAAGGCTGCCCGAAAAGGCACGGGCCATGGGGGAGGCCTTCCGGGCCCGCCTGGAGGCCATCGAGTCGCCGGCCACCCGCGGCGTTCGGGGACTGGGTCTTTTGGTGGGAGTCCAGGTCGAGGGGCGGTCCGCCCCCGTGGTCCGGGCACTCCAGGAACGGGGCGTACTGGCCCTGCCTGCCGGCCCCAACGTGATCCGCTTCCTGCCGTCGTTTGCCGCCGAGCCGGACCATTTCTCGCGGGCCGCCGAAACGCTCGAAGAGGTGCTTTCGCTTGAGAACCTTGCCTGACGCGGCGGAGAAACTGATCCTCGACCTCGTCTCCACCCCTCGCCCAAGCGGCCGTGAAGGCGAGGCGGCAAGCCTTCTTGTATCCCGTCTGACCGGCCTGGGATGGGACTCCGCGGGAATCGACGAGGTCGGCAACGTTGTCGCCACGAAAGGGACCGGCCCAAAGGAGTTCCTCCTGCTGGGGCACATCGACACCGTGCCCGGCGGCCCCGTTGTCCGAATCGAGGGGCGTACCCTCTGGGGACGGGGAAGCGTGGATGCCGGGGGTCCCCTTTGCGCTTTCGCCATCGCGGGGGGAGCCGCCGACCTGCCGAGGGAGTGGCGGCTGACCCTCGTCGCGGCCGTCCGGGAAGAAACCGACTCCCTCGGCGCATGGCACCGCCTTCCCCTGCACTCCCCGGCGGCGTGCATCGTCGGGGAGCCCTCGGGGACGGACGGCATCACCCTCGCCTACCGGGGTTACCTGCAGGTCCGCCTCACGGCCGAGGACACCGGTTCCCACCGCAGCGGCGGGACAAGCCCCCTCACCGCATGCCTTCGGGCCGCCGCCGACATCCTGGAGGAGATCGAAAGCGAGGATGACCCGGCCCGGCCTCTCATCGAGCGGACGGGAGCCAACGTCCTCTCCATGCGGGGCACGGAAGAGGGCCGCCGGGAGGCGTCCGTCGACCTGGACATCCGCCTTCCGCTAGGGGCCCGTCCCGAAACGGTCTTCGACTTCTGCCGAACGAAAGCGCAATCGCGAGGGATCTCCGCGGCCCTCGTTTCAGCCGTGGCCGCGCACTCCGCCGGCCGCGACAACCCGGTGATCCGGGCCCTTAGAATCGCCGTCCGGGAACAGGGCGGCACCCCGCGCCTTTTGGCCAAGGGAGGAACGGCCGACTTCAACGTCGCCGCCGCCTGGAATTGCCCCATGGCCGCCTGGGGCCCCGGCGACTCTCGCCTCGATCACACCGCCGACGAGCGCCTCGACCTGGACGAATACGCCCGGTCCATCCGCGTCCTCGAGGCCATGCTCCGCTCCTTCTTCGGCGATCCCAATGCCGGGGGGGAAGGGTTGACTCCATAAACACTCGGAAATACACCAGGATTCCGCGGTCGGATTTGATCAAGCTGGGGCGGGGGATGTTAGAATGAAATCGTTCTGCAGTCCATCCTGGTTTACGGGGAGGCAAGGCGATGCAACCGTTGCCGGCTTCAAGAGTTCTGCTGATCGGCCCTGGATCGGCCCGCAGGGCGGCCTCCCTGGCCTGGGCCGAAACCGCCCGTGCGGAAAGCATGGAAGAAGCCGTCGAATTCCTGTCACGGGAAAAGTTCGACGCCGCGATACTGGACCCAGGCCTCCCTCCACCGCAGGACGAACCAGCTCTCTCCGTGCTGAAACGGTCGTTTCCGAACCTTCCCCTGCTGGTCCTCCTGGAAAACCCGGGGGAAGAACGCCTCGCCCCCTTCCTGCGGCTTGGGGCCGAAGCGATCCTCGGCCCCAAAGACTTCGATTGCCCGGAAGCCCTCGAAGAAACCCTCTCATGGACCGCCGCGCAAGCCCGCGAGCGAGCCGCACAGGCCTTCGAACTGGAAGATGCCCGTGCCGACCTCGTCCTCCAGAGAACCGCCTACCTCAAGCTGAAGGAAAGCCAGAAAGCCGCCGCATTGGCCATGCAGGCCATGAGCGAATGCAACCGCCTTCTTTTCATCCTGCACGACGAACGGGTGTACATCCGGGATTTCTGCAGGGTCCTGGTGAAAAGGATGGGCCTGAGGATGGCTTGGGCGGGGTTCGCCGAGAAGGGCGAGGATGGCGTCGAGCGCCTGCTGGAAGCCGGGCATGCCGGTTATGAGAGGAACTACCTGACCCGCCTCAGGCTAAAGGCCTGGGAACGCCGTTACCCGAAGAGCCTCGCGAAGAAGGTCCTTTCAACGGGAGAACCCGTCACCGTGCCGGACCTGGAAGCGTCCTCGGTAGACTTCTTCCGCGTGGAGGAAGCCCTGAGAAGAGGCTACCGCTCCGTGGCCATCCTTCCCCTCAAGTCGGGGGGCGTGACGCGCGGGGTTCTCTGCCTCTACTCCAGCGAACCCGGGGCGTTCGGCCCCTCCGAGATCTCCTATTTCACCCACGTGGCCGCGGAGATGGCACACGGCGTCGAGCTGCTCAGGCGCGAGGCAAGCCTCAAGAAGTAAAAGCCGGACCGGGAGAAGGTCCGGCTCCGCGCGGCAGACTGTATACATACGGTCGAATTCAAGGTCTGACCCCAGATTTACTGGATTTCGAGCCAGGCGTCCACCACGTCGGCGTCAAAAGCGGTCCCGCGCTGGCGGATCATCTCCGCCGCCACCGCTTCGGCCTGCCAGGCCGGCCGGTACGGGCGGTGGGAAGTCATGGCCTCGACGACGTCGGCCACGGCGATAATCCTGGCTTCCAGCAGGATCGCATCCCCGGAAAGCCCCTGGGGGTAGCCGCTGCCGTCGAGCCGTTCGTGGTGCTGGAAGATGATCTCCGCCAGGGGCCAGGGGGTCTGCAGGCCGGAAAGAATCCGGCGCCCTGCCTCGGGGTGCGTCCGTATCAGCTGCAGCTCGAGGGGGCTCAGCGAACCGGGCTTCGACAGGATCTCCGACGGCACCTCGACCTTCCCGATATCGTGGACCAGTGCCGCGAGGATCACCTGGTCCACCTGGTCGTCCGGCAGCTTCATCTGCGCGGCGATCTCTCCGGCCAGCTGGGCGACCTTTTTCTGGTGCCCGGCCGTGTACGGATCCCTTGCCTCGACCACGGACGCCAGGATGTGGACCGTCTGGTTCCAGGACCGTCTCAGGGCGAGCAGCTGCTTGTGGATTTCCAGGTAGCTCTCCCGCAGGAGCCGTTCCGCTTCCTTCCGGGCCGTAATGTCGTTGTAGATCCCGTAGCCCCCGATCACCTCCCCCCCCAGCTGGATCGGGAACCCGAAGAAGGACACGTCCATGAGGGAACCGTCCTTCCGTTTTCGCACGCTTTCAAAGGCCACCTTCCGCCGTGCTTCGTGAAGCTGTACCGTGTAGGATTGGGCTTCATCCTTTCGGTCTTCCGGCACGATCAATTCGTCCGACGTCCGCCCGATCATCTCCTCCGGCAGGTAGCCGAAAAGATCCTGTGCCGCCCGGTTGACCCGGACCAGCTCTCCGCCGACCCGGCTCCGGAAAATGGCAAACGGGGCGTTTTCGAAAAGCTGGTTCAAAAGGGCCGTCTTCTCGGCCAGCTCCCGCTCGGCGGCGACCCTTTCCGTCACGTCGTGAACGATGGAATAAAGCAAGGTTCTTCCCTGATGGCTGACCGGTCCCGAATAGACCTCCACATCTCGCCCCGTTCCGTCCGCCAGCCGGTGCCTGAAAAGGAAACGCTCTTTTCCCCCTGCCTCCGCTCGCTTCATCTCGGCCTGGACTTCTTCAGGCGACAGGAGGTTGATGTCGGTGATCCTCATGGAACAAAGTTTCTTGCGTGAATAGCCGTAGAAACTGACGGCAGCTTCGTTCGCGTCCAGGATCCTCCCGCCGTCCGGGTCGATCAGGAGCATGACCGAGCGGTTCTTTTCAAAAAGGCTCTTGAACCGGCCTTCGCTTTCGGCCAGTTCCCTGACGGCGCGCTTCCAGTCCGTCACATCCCGGACGATCGCGGCGTAACTCTTCTCCCCGGGATCGCCCAGAAGCTGAAGCAGGACGTCACATTCGTAAGTCGAGCCATCCTTCCGGCGATGCACCGTTTGGAACCGGACATGGGGCACGGTTCCCTGCAGCAGGGGGAACAGCAGGCGGGCAAAACTTTCCGCGTCGAACTCGGGCTTGAGGTCCAGGGGGGTCATCCCGAAGAGTTCCTCCGGGGAATATCCCGTGTTCCTCACCGCGGCCGCGTTCGCATATTCAAACCGCAGGTCATCCCCGCCAAAAAAGTAGACCTCGCTGAAGGTGTTTTCCACCAGGCGAAAGAGGCGGCGCATCCGCAAGGCTTCTTCACTTCCGTTCGCAGCAGCGCACGGGTTCTCGCGTAGGGGCTTCAAGCCAGGATCCACGGAGGAGCCTCCTTTTTCGAGATGAAGGGATAATTTCAGATGATTTCACTATACAGGGCGCATCTCTTTAAAGCAAGGAACCACTGCGATTACAGAACCCAAGCCGGGGCCACGAAACCGGGGTCAGGTCTTAAGACCTGACCCCGGTCCTTTCGCAAAGCCTGCCCCGGGTCCTAGAATTTCATCATGATCCTGAGCCAGGCGCCGTGGGATTCGCTGTTGTCGCTGAAGCGGCCGTTGTAGGACAGGGAGAATTCCGCATCGCCCGCCGTGAAGAGGGAAACCCCCAGGTCCACCACGAAGGCGTCGTCGTCCAGCACTTCCGTGTAGGTGTGCCAGTCGCCGCCCCACCACTGCGCCACCGTCACGTCGTCCCCGCTCAGCAGGTGCACCCAGGAAAGCCGAAGCTGGGGCACCCACCTGGAGCCGTCATCCCTGGCGAACTCGCCCCGGAAGCGGACTCCCAGCACGCTCTCCCACACCGTGGTGTCGAAGTCGCGGTATGTGAAGCCGTTCTTTTCCGTGTAGCCGTCCCGGCTCAGGTGGCCGAAGTTGAACCCGATCTCCGGAACGATCTCCCAGTTCGAGTCGGGCCCGATCTCCCGGATCACGTATCCCGCCCGGAAGTCGTTCGTGATCGACCAGCTGTCGAAGTCCGCCGTGGCCGCCCCGCCCAACTGGTTCCGCCAGGTTTCGTGGTCCGTGGTGCGGTAGGTCAGGGCGTCCGTCAGGATCCAGTTGCCCGTCCTGTAGCTCACGTATCCCCCGAAATGCCAGCTCTCCTGGTTCTCCCAGTCCGACGCCGCCGGGGCGACGCGGGTGATGTCCAGGTCGTTTTTCGTGTAGCCGGCGTAGAGCCCCCATACGGTCCGGTCGTTCACCCTCTGGTCGAAACCGAGGCTGACGCCCGACTGGGTCGCGTCGAAGCCCGCCGGGCTGTCCCCAGCCGGGTCGCGCTCCGTCTTGCCGTACAGGCCGTGGAAATGGAAATGCCGCTCTCCGTCGGACAGGTCATAAAGCCCGGCGGACACGTCGGCCAGGTGGTTGCCCATGACCCACCGGAGCAGCGACCAGTCCTGGATCGCCGAAACCAGCCCCAGGGCCTGTTCCGAGAAGGCGTAGGAGATCATCCCCCGGTAGTATTCCCGGCCTCCCTCGCTGAACCACTGGGGCATGTAGGGGTCGTAGAGTCCCTCGTAGTTGTTCACGAACTCGGTGTCGAAGTTGTCGATGTAGCTTCCGGCGTCGATGTAGGTGTAGATCCCCGGCAGGGGCACACCCGACAGGTCGATCATCATGTTTCCGCTCATGTTGGCATCGGCCGAAACCAGAAGCGGCACGACGGGGTTGGCGTAGACGAAAAGCGTCGTTCCCGGGTCTTGCAGGTACGTTTCAGTCCAAAACTGCCCTCCATGCTCGATTTCGAGCACTCCGCCATTCAGTTGCGTGTGATTGGCCCAGGAGTTTCCCTCGAGCCTCATCCACCCGGCATGGTTCTTGGCGAACGAGCCGAAACCCGAAACCCTGGCCGATAGGCTGCCGTCCATCGCCACCTCCAGGCTCGACGTTTCGTCGCCCACCAGGTCGCGATTCCCCGCCAGCACCGTTCCGTCCAGCAGGGAGACCTGGCTTGCATTCGTCGCAAGAAGCGCATAACCGTTGAGGCTGTCCAGGGTCCCGCTGTTCGTGAAGCCTCCGTTGAAGTCCACCCGTACGGCATGGGCGGCCGTCCCCAGGGTCGTGATGGTTCCGCTGTTCACGCCCTGGCTGTATTCCACCACTTCCATGCCGTGGGCCCCGTCGCCGGCGGTCCAGATCGTTCCCGTGTTCTCGAGTTCCGAGGTTTCGTCCGCCCGCATCCCCATCGCCTGCTCACCGTAGGTCGTGATGGACCCGCTGTTCTCGGCGTACGAGGAGATATGGGCGTACATGCCGATGGCCTTGTCCCCGTGGGTCGTGATCGAGCCCGAGTTGTCCGCGCTCGAGTTGTCGAACGCCGCCATCCCGTAGGCGCTCTCTCCCCAGGTCTCGATGGAGTCCGCACCGAGGTTGGATATCGTGGAGTCGAGGTAGGCCTGCATGCCGCGTGCGCGCAGCCCGTATGTCGTGATTTCCCCGGTGTTGACGGCTGAGGAGACGCTGTTGGCATACATCCCGAAGGAATCCTCGCCATAGGTCACGATCGTCCCCGAGTTGGAAAGTTCCGAGCCGTTTTCCCCGTACATGCCGTAAGCACCGTCCCCACTCGTGACGATGCTTCCCCGGTTGTCCGCCGTCGAGTGGGATAAGGCGGCCATACCGTAGGCCCCGTTCCCCTGGGTCGTGATCGAGCCAAGGTTAAGGACATCGGAGGAAATCACCGCGGCCATGCCGTAAGCCCCCAAACCGTGGGTTTGGATCTCCCCCATCGCAGAATTCGTGGCGGAGGAATCTTCCTGCGCGGCGATCCCGTAGGCGGTGTCCCCGCTTGTCACGACCAGCCCCGAACTAGAGGCTTCCGAACCCGCCAGGACCAGGATTCCGTGGGCCCCGAGGCCGCTCGTGAAAATGCCGCTGCTGTTGTCCGCCATGGAATCGTCTGAGGCGACCATTCCGACGGCCCAGTCGCCCGTGGTTTCGATCGTCCCGAAATACAGGTTACGGATTAGCGAACCGTCTTCGGCCATCATGCCGAACGAACCAAGACCCGCGGTCGATATGGAACCATCGTTCATCGCCGTGGAGTTCGTCTGTGCCAGCATGCCAACGGCATCGTCGCTGGCCGTCAGGATCGATCCTCCATTGTCGTTGAGCGCCAGGGAACTCTCCTTGGCCGACATGCCGTGGGATCCCACACCCCAGGTCTGGATCGTCCCGGTATTGGTCGCGTGTGAGTGGTCCTCGACCGCCATGCCGAATGAATCTTCCCCGTACGTCGTGATAGCCCCGGAGTTGTCTGCACTTGAATAGCCCTTGGCGAACATGCCGTACGCCCTGTCGCCCCAGGTCACGATGGAATCGGCACCGAGGTTGGAAATCATGGATTCGAGATCGGCGAACATCCCGTGGGACCCGTTCCCGTGGGTCGTGATGGAACCGGAGTTCACCGCGTAGGAGAAGGCCGTTGCGGCCATGCCCAGGGCGGACAAGCCATTCGTCTCGATGGAGCCGGCGTTGTCCGCGGAGGAAGCGAGCGTAGCCAGCATGCCGTGGCTGTCCTCGCCGTAGGTCACGATGCTCCCGCCTGATTCGTTCCGGATCCATGACGTGCCGTCCGCACGCATGCCGAGGGCTTCGTTACCGCCCGTCGTGATCGTGCCACTGTTCGTCGCCGTAGAACCGGTGGCTGCCGACATGCCGATCGCGTAGCTACCGCTCGTCGCTATGGAACCGGAATTGTCCGCGGAGGAGCCGACCGACGCCGTCATCCCATGGGCGTAGTCGCCGCTCGTGGCGATGCTGCCCGAGTTCGAGATCGTGGAGTTTCCCGAAGCCAACATCCCGTCGGCCCGGTCCCCGCTCGTGGCGATCGAGCCCTCGTTTTCGCCCGTCGAGTTTAGGGTCACCAGGATGCCCACGGCATCGTCGCTCGCCGTCGTGATGGACCCGTCGTTGAAGGCGCTGGACCCGTAGGCCGCGTTCAAGCCCAGGCCCCACACACCGTTCGTGACGATCGAGCCGTGATTGACAAGATCCGAACTGCCTGTCGCGAACATCCCGTAGGCGTTTTCCCCGTGGGTCGTGACCGCCCCCCAGTTGACCGCCAACGAGTCGCCGGAGGCCACCATGCCGTGCGCCGAATCCCCCCAGGTTTCGATCGCGGCCGCCATGAGGTTCCAGGCCGTCGATTCGTCGTCGGCGAACATCCCGTGTGCCCGAAGCCCGTAAGTCTCGATCACTGCCGCTCCCGGGCCGTTGATGAGCAGGAAGCCCGGGCTGAAAATCCCGTAACGGTCATCCGAAGTGGTGCTGATGATTCCGAGGTTCTGGCAATCTCCGCCCGTCAGGGTCGTGTTGACGAGGGTGTTCCCCTCCGGGTTGACCGTGACGGCCTGGACTGGAGCGGCAAAAACAAAGCAGATCATCACCCCTGCCGCAAGAATCCTTTTTGTTCCCCTCATCCGGCACACCTCTTTTCCGGCCAGTTTTCACCCGAAATTGAAACCGTCTCAAGCCTATTCCCTCGCTCTAATGATGTCAATTATTAAAAAAATGACCCTTCATCTTTTCATATAGTTTATTTTTATCGGGAACAAAAAAGCCTTCCCCGAAAGGAAGGCTCTCGCTGTTCTTGAAATTGCCGGTGAATTCAGCGGCCGTGCTGCAGCAAAGCCCGGATCAGGGCGTCCAGCCCCTCCGAAAGGGGAATTTTCGGCTCGAAGCCAAGGATGTCCCGGGCCTTGGAGATGTCGGCCGTGGAGTGCCGGATATCCCCGGGCCGAAATTCCGCGTGGCGCGGCTCGATCAGGGCCGTTTCCGGCTTTGCCTCCGCCACGCCCGACCGGAGGATCTCGAAAAGCTCGTTCAGGCTGGTCGACTTGCCCGCCGCGATGTTGAAGGCTTCCCCGAAACAGGCCGCGTTCTCCGTTTCCGCCGCCATCCGGATGGCCCGCACGACGTCCTTCACCGAGACGAAGTCGCGCGTCGTGGTCCCGTCACCGTAGACCACGGGGCGCTCGCCCCTTTTCAGGGCGTCCGTCCAGATGGGGATCACGGCGGCATACGGTCCCTCCGGATCCTGCCGCGTCCCGTAAACGTTGAAGAAGCGCAGGCCCACGCAGGGGAGGCCGTAGATCCTCCAGGCCATGTCCGCCAGTTCCTCGTCCATCCTCTTGGAAAGCGCGTAGGGCGACAGCGGCCGGCCGATGCGCGACTCCACCTTGGGCAGCCCTTCGTCGTCCCCGTAGACCGCGCTCGAGGAGGCGTACACCACGCGCTTCACCCCCGCAGCCCGGGCGCTGGTGAGGATCTTCAGGAAACCGTTCACGTTCACCGCGTGGCAGGCTTCCGGGTTGGCCAGGGAAGCCGGCACCGAGGCCATCGCCGCCAGGTGCACCACGGCATCGACTCCCTTGCAGGCCTCGAAGCAGGCGTTCCGGTCGCGGATGTCGCCCAGGACCATGCGAAAGGCCGCCCCGCGTTCCGGCCCCACGATCCGGGCCACATCCTCCAGGTTCTCACGGCTGCCCGTGCTGAGGTTGTCGAACCCCACCACGTCCTGGCCCGACAACAACAGGTCCTCGACCACGTGGCTCCCGATGAAGCCCGCCGCCCCCGTTACCAGCCAGGTCCGCTTCTTTGCCGTTTTTTCCATCAGTCAGCCTCCATCCGTGCCGCCGGGATTCCCTGCCTCCCGGTTATATCGCAACACGGTCAGCCTCGCAACGGAATGAACGGGGGCAGGCTAACGACCATCCGGGCCGGTGACAAAGGCGAAGCGGCTGAACGGGTACTTTCTCCTGCCGCCTTCCAGGAGGATGTAATCGCCCTTGCCATCCCGTACCTGTCGGGCGCCCTCAAGCGCTTCCAGCAGGATTTCCTTTTCGATAGCCGCCTCGTTGTGCGAAGGCATGAGCAGGTCATAGTGCTGGAAGAGGCCGATCAGGTGTTCGAAGCTTTCGATGAGCAGATCGATATCGCCGCCGGCGAGCCAGGTGTAGATCGACCCGGTGTAGAACAGGTCGCCGACCCAGAGCATCCTCGCGCAGCGGTCAAGCAGACATATCGAGTCCGGGGAATGGCCCGGCGTGTAAAGCACCTCAATCTGCCTTCCCCCCAGATCCAGCACTTCCCCGTCCTGTAGCCAGCGGGTGATCCGGTAGGGCGGGATACAGAAGGCCGATGGGTCGAACTCCTTCGGGAAAGGCTTCCAGACCGCGCTTCCCTCGATGTAGGTCCTGGCCTTTTCGTGGTGGTAACCCAGTGCTGCGGTCCTCCGGGCCAAGCCCATGTGATCGTCAAAAGCGGCGATCTCGTCGAACATGTAGTTGGATCCCACGTGGTCGATATGGGAGTGTGTGTTCACGAGCAGAATGGGAAGGGACGTGAGTTTCCTGCACTGTGCCCGCAGGTTCGCGATTCCGTTTCCCGTGTCGACCAGCATTGCCCTGTTTTCCCCGAGGAGGAGATAGGAAATCGATTCCTCGTACTGCCCGTCCTCGTAGATCGCGTAGGTCCGGTAGTCCAGCTCGTAGACGCAGAACCAGCTGTTCTCTTCTGAAATTCGCTTCAGGTTCTTCCAGGCCGGCCTTGGGAGGTTCTTTTTCCAGTCGGCCGGTTTCATCGCGACGGCAGGTTTCTTGGGCGTCGTCATCGCCGATACCTTCCCTTTCAGTCTCTCTCCCGGACCAGGGGCAACGTCGAGCAATGGATTCCGCCCCCGTGCTTGCGGCACTCCCGGTAGGGGGTGAGAATCGTCTCGATGCCCCTGGCCTGGAGCTTCTCCGCCGTCCAGGGGGCCAGCTCGTCCATGACGATCTTCCCGGGCGAAAGGGCCAGGCAGTTCACCGCCAGCTTCGCGTCCCGGTAGTCTGCGTGGATCGCTTCTATCCCCAGTTCGTCCAGGTGGTCCATGAACCAGTACGGAAGCCGTTCTATGTTGACCAGAGCCTTGTCGTGGTCGATCATCACGATGGCCCCGTCGATATGCATGCTGTAGCCCACGAGGGGGATCTCCGCCAGTTCGATCCCCTGCACCTCCAGGACCTTGCGGACCTGGTCGGCCCCGCACTTGTTCCCGCGCTTGCTCAACCCGATCGCCGCATGACGTTCATCGAGGAGGCAGAAACTGCCGCCTTCCATCAGACCTTCCCCGTGAATCGTATGGAGGATGGGCATTCCGATTTCGGCGATTTTTTTCGTGATGTAGGCCTCTTCACCCCGTCGGCCCGTCCCGTAGGGTTTCCCAACCGGACCCATCCTGGAGATGATGATGCCGCCCCGCACCACCATCCCCATATCCCTCACGAACATGGAGTTGGGATCTCGCGGGCCACCTTCGACGTAGATCACCTCGACGCCATTGTCCTTCATGATCTTCACCAGTGCGTCGTGCTCCGCCTGCATTCCGGGCAGGTCTGGACCCTGGTCCGATCTGAAGTACCACTGCTCCTCGTCGTCGATGAGAGCGTCAATCGAGGGGTCGTATTTGTCCGCGGTGATGACCTTGAGTTCGTCTCCCGGCCGGTGCATCAGGATCACCTTCAGGGTTCCGACGTCGTTGAAAACACCCCAGCGGCGCCCCCAAACCCGCTCCTGCATCTTCTCGTCCTCGAAGGCCGGGGCCGCCTGGGGCGGAATTCGTTCCAGAACCACATGGTAATATTGTGAACTGTCGCGCAACTTCTCCATCAGGTGGTGCCTCCTTTTGATCTGGCCTTCAGCGCAGGTGGCAGGCCACGAAATGGCCCCCGCCGGCGTCCTTCCATTCGGGTTCGGCTTCGCCGCAGACTGGCAAGGCATAGCGGCAACGATTGTGGAAGCGACAGCCCGAAGGTGGATGAACGGGGCTAGGGACGTCTCCCTCCAGGATGATCCGTTCCCTCGCGACTTCCGGGTCCGGAACCGGAATGGCCGAAAGCAGGGCTTCCGTATAAGGGTGCAGGGGATGCGAGAAAAGCTTTTCCGTTTCGGCAAGCTCCACCATCTTCCCCAGGTACATGACGCCGACCCGCTTGGAGATATGCTTGACCGCGGCGAGACCGTGGGAGATGAAGAGATAGGCCATTCCCATCTCCCGCTGCAGTTCCATCATCAGGTTCAGCACCTGGGACTGGATCGACACGTCCAGGGCGGAAACGGGTTCGTCGCAAACGACCAGAGCGGGTTTCAGCGCCAAGGCCCTGGCGATGCCGATGCGCTGGCGCTGTCCCCCGGAAAATTCGTGGGGATACCGGCAGTAGGATTCCGTGGAAAGTCCCACTCGCTCGATCAGCCTCAAGACCCGCTCACGCCGCTCGATCCCACCGCAGATCCCATGGATCGCGAAGGGCTCGCCAACGATTTGCCCCACGCTCATACGGGGATTCAAGGAAGAATACGGATCCTGGAAAATGAACTGGATCTTCCGTCGAACCTCCCTAAGGCGCGAGAACGGCACGTGAGTGATGTCCTTCCCCTCAAGCTCGATGGAACCGGCAGTCGGTTCGATGAGCCGCAGGATGCACTTGCCGGCCGTCGTCTTGCCGCAGCCCGACTCCCCGACGAGCCCCAAGGTTTCCCCCGGATGGATCGAAAAACTCACCCCATCCACCGCTCGGAGCACGGCTTTCTTCCCGAACGGACCGCCCTCTAAGACATAGTGCTTTTTCAAGCCCCGCACTTCGAGCAGCGCCCTGTTGCCCCCTTTCACCTTGAAGCACCTCCCCCGCCTGAACCTGCCATCTCCGGTGTTCCCAACCAGCAGGCCACATTGCGCCCCCCACCGGTATTCCTAAGCTCCGGAGCTCTTTCGGCGCACAGCGCCCGGGCATGGGGGCAGCGAGGGTGGAACCGGCAGCCCTGGGGCATGCTTCCAAGGGAAGGGACGTTTCCCGGGATCGTCTTCAGTTCGTCTTCCTTCACGTCCAGCCGCGGGATGGAGTCCAGCAGCCCCCGCGTGTAGGGATGCGCAGGGGTCTTGAACAGGTCCCTCGCGGGAGCCTCCTCGATAACCTTCCCCGCGTACATGACGACCACCCGTTCCGCCATCTCCGCCACCACGCCCATATCGTGAGTGATCAGCAGGATCGCCATCCCCATCTTCTTCCTTAGCTTGATCAGGAGGTCCAGGATCTGCGCCTGGATGGTCACATCGAGGGCGGTCGTCGGCTCGTCGGCGATGAGAAGTTTCGGGGTACAGCATAGAGCCATCCCGATCATCACGCGCTGCCTCATCCCTCCAGACATCTGGTGCGGGTATTCGTCGAACCGCTGCTCCGGAAGGGGGATTCCCACGAGACGAAGCATATCGAGAACCTTCTCCTTCGCCTGGGCCTTCGTGAGGCGTTGGTGGCGGCCGATCGCCTCCATCAGCTGGCTGCCGCAAGTGAAAACCGGGTTCAGGGAGGTCATCGGTTCCTGAAAGATCATGGAGATGTCCCGGCCACGGATCTCCTGCATCTGCCTCTCGCTTTTCGTGAGGAGATCCTCCTCCTCGAACCGGATGGAACCTTCCTCGACCCTCCCGGGAGGACTGGGGATCAACCGCAGGATCGACAGGGAAGTCACGCTCTTTCCGCAACCCGACTCTCCGACCAGGGCAACGGTCTCCCCGGGGTAAACGCAAAGGCTGACGCCGTCGAGGGCGGTGACTCGTCCCTCTTCGGTGTCGAAGGTCATTTTCAGGTTTTCGATCTCAAGCAGGGGTTTCAAGGCTTCACTTCTCCTTCTTCCCGGTTCGATCAGGACTTCATTTTCGGGTCCAGGGCATCACGCAGGCCGTCTCCGAAGAGGTTGAAGCCGAGAACCGTCATGGCGATCGCCAAGCCTGGAAACGTGATGGACCACCAGGCCGTCTCCATGAAATCCCGGTCAACGGACAGCATCCCACCCCAGCTGGGGATGTTCGGGGGCATGCCGATCCCCAGGAACGTCAGCGCCGCCTCCGTCAGGATAGGGGCCGCCATCCCCATGGTCGCCTGAACGATGATCGGCGCCATCAGGTTGGGAAGCAGGTGCCTGAACAATATACGGGGCGTTCCCGCACCGAGGGACTGGACCGCCTGCACGAACTCACGGCTCCTGAGCGACAGGGCCTCCGCGCGGACAAGCCTGGCGAAAGCCGTCCAGCCGGTCACCGTGAGGGCAAAGACCACGTTCCCAAACCCCTGGCCCCGGACCGACATGATCGCCATGGCAAACACCAGCTGAGGGAAAGCCAGGAAGACATCGGTGAGCCGCATCAGCAAGGAATCGATCCTCCCGCCGAAATAGCCCGCACCCAGTCCCAAGGTGGTTCCGAACAAAAGACCGCCGGCCACCACCGAAAGGCCGAGGGTGAATGAGATCCTGGAACCGTAGATGATCCGGCTCAGGATGTCCCGGCCGTAGAAATCGGTCCCCAGTAAGTATTTGAGACAGGGAGCCGTGTGACGGTCCGCGAGGTGCATCTCCTCGGGGTTGTACGGAGCGATCACGGGGGCAAAAAGCACCATGGCCAGGTTGGCCAGGATCAGGATGAACCCGATGACGGTCAGCGGATTGCGGAAAAGGCGACGAAGAGTCTTTTTCGCGTTGTCGTCGATGGTCATGTCCGTCGGTCCTCTCAGCTGTATCGGATGCGCGGGTCGAAAAGAGCGTAAAGCAGATCCGTGATAATGTTCAGGATGCAAACCAGGATCGCGTAAAGCATCAGGTTCCCCATGATGGTGGGAATATCCCGTTGCAGCATCCTCATGTAGCAGAAACGCCCGATGCCCGGCCAGGCGAAGACCGTCTCGATGACGACAGTACCCCCGAGGAGATTCCCAACCTGCAGGGCGATCGTCGTGATAACAGGCAGGATGGCATTACGCATCGCGTGCTTCAGGATGACGACCTTTTCGGACAGGCCCTTCGCCCTGGCCGTTTTCAGGTAATCCTCCCTGAGAACCTCTAGCAGGCTAGACCGGACCATCCGCATCAGGATGCCGGCCATTGCGAAGCCGAGAGCGACAGCCGGCATGATCACGCCCGTCCAGCTCTCCCGCCCGGCGGAAGGTAGCCACCGGAGGTTCTTGGCGAAGACCAGGATAAGCAAAAGGCCGATCCAGAAACTGGGCATGGAGACCCCGAGCAGTGCGAAGACCCTGCCCACGTTGTCCAGCATCGAATTCCTTTTCACCGCTGACACGATCCCGATCGGGATCGCGACCAGAAGCGCAACGAACATCGCCGCGGCGAGAAGTTCCAGTGTGGCGGGCATCCGGCTGAGGAGATCCGGCAAGATAGGCCGGCTATCCTGGAAGGACGTGCCGAAATCCCCCCTGCAGACCTTCCAGAGCCAATCCAGGTACTGGACATACAGGGGTCGGTCCAGGCCCAGGTTGTGGTTGACGATGGCGATCTGTTCCGCCGTTGCGTCCTCGCCGAGGATCATCAGGGCAGGGCCTCCGGGAATAAGCTGGACGAGGGAAAAAACCAGGATGGTGACCCCGAGGAGAACCCCGATGCTTTGGAAAAGACGCCTGAGGATGTAACGTGCCATTCGGGTGCGGCCTCCTTGCGTTGGCGAGACCCGGCCTCTCCTCCTGCTCCAGGGAGGGGGACCGGGTCCCGCGATCTTTGGTTGCAGCTAAGCCCTATTTCCCGGCGATCGTAGAAGAAGCCAGGGGACGGAGGTAATCGTACGGCGAATAATAGAACCCCTTCACGTTCGCGGAGGTGCCAATGAACTTCTTGTACTCGGCAAGGTAGATGCAGACGAAGTCCTCGGAAAGCATTCGCTGGGCTTCGCGATAGAGCGCCTTGCGCTTCTCGCGGTCCAGGGTCGTGCGGGCCTCGTCAAGCGTCCTGTCCATCTTGGGATTTTTATAGAAAATCCAGTTGTAGCCGTTCGGGGCCCAGTTCTTGGAATGGAACATCCGGTAGAGCGGCACATCCGGATCCTTCTGATCAAGGCTCTGCCAGGCGCAGACCTCATACTTGCCCGAGGTGATGTCGTTGAAGAACGCGCCCCACTCCTTCGCCACCATCGTGCCCTTCAGCCCGATCTGCGCCCACTGCTGCTGCGCGATCTCGACAAACTTCTTCACGTTATCATCGGCCTCGAGGGAAAGGGTGAACTCGAAACCGTTCGGGTACCCGGCCTCGGCCAGAAGCTGCTTCGCGCGCTTGATATCCTGGCCGTAGTTCTTCACCTTCGGTTCGTAAGCCCAGGACTGCGGAATGATCGAACTGTTGAGCAGGCGGTTCTGGCCGTACCAGACAAACTCGACGATTTCCTTGCGGTTCAGGGCCAGGGTCATTGCTTCGCGGACCCGCTTGTCGTTGAAGGGCTTCTTCGTCTCGTTGAAAGTGAGCATGTTGTAGCCGTTCGGCTGCGTCGGGATGACCTTCAGCCCCTTGGCGGCGAGTGCTTTCGTCTGAGCAGGGGGGATATGGTCTGCGATGTCGACCGTTCCCGTTTCAAGTGCGACGAGGCGGGTGGTCGCTTCACCGATTGGTTTTAATGTAACGTTTTTGATCTTCGGGAGCCCCTTCACCCAGTAATCCGGATTCGCCTCCAGGACGAGTTTTTCCTGGGGGTTCCAGGAAACGAACCGATACGGACCTGAACCGACAGGCTTCCTGTCCAGGGCGGTAGGATCCTTCTCGGCGATGTGCTTCGGGGCGATGCAGAGGTTCAGGTTGGCAACGAGCGGGGCATAGGGTTCCTTCGTCACGAACCTCACCGTGTGCGCATCAAGGACTTCGATCTTCTCCACCAGGTCGTAATAGCTCGCGTAGCGGTTCCCGTTCTTCCTGTCGCGGATGAAATCATAGGTGTACTTCACGTCTTCCGCAGTAAGGGGGGTGCCGTCGTGGAACTTGACGTTTTTCTTGAGATGGAAAACATAGGTTCGGTCGTCCGGGTTCTCGTATTTCGAGACCAGTACCGGCACCGGCTTGAGATCCTTCCCGATCGTGAAAAGCGGGTCGTACATGAGGTAGACGGAATAAAGCGAGTAGGAATCGGATGCCTTCAGCGGGTTCAAGGTCTTCGCGTCAGCAGCAGGCGCGATGACGATACTACCGTTGTCCGCGAAAGCGATCCCCGCGGCGGACGCGATGGCCAATGAAACCAGGAGAATGAAGCCCCACCATTTCTTTCCCTTCGTGCTCATTGCAATACCTCCCTCAGTGAATGGAATGGAACTTGCAAAAGACCCTTCATACCTGAATGCCCTTCTGAAAACCGGCGTTGGTGGTCAGCATGCTCTTTGTGGAAAGAATGTGCAGTTTCATGATCTCCGCCGCCTCGACTGCGGAGTGGCGGAAGATCGCGTCTACCAGCGCCTTGTGCTCCTTGTGGCTCCTCGACTTGTCCGGATCTCTCAGGAGCGGTTTCTTCTCGTTGCTGACATAGAAGGTGTCGAAGAAAAAGACATAGAGCTCGGACCTCCAGAAAAGGGGCTTGATGGCCCCTTCCAAGTAGATGTTCCCGGACAGGGCGGCGATTCCGAAATGGATCTGCTGGTTGATCTCGTAAAGATCCTTGTTCCCGGTGTAATACCCTTCCCGCTCTTCTGCAATCAGTTTCTCGAACTCTTCCCTTTTCTCCTCGGGAGCGTTGAGGGCGGCGTCACAGGCGGCCTTCGTTTCAAGACAGAGCCGGAGGTCGAAAAGTTTCTCCAAGTCCCTCCGCGACAGCTTCGGAACCCGGCAACTGCGGTTGAACGGGTTCTCCAGGAATCCATCGGTCGTCAGCCTTCGCAGGGCGTTTCGAATGGGAGTCCGGCTCATTCCCAGGTCCTCCGCCAGCTGCGCCTCGACCAGGGATGAGCCAGGCGGGTATTTCTGGTCTAGAATCTGGCGGATTATCGCCTTATAGGCCTTGTCTTCCGCAGATTTGTTTTCCAATCCCGCACCCCTCTTTTAATGTAATAATAACGATACTGTATCCCAAAATATATCCTAAATCTTACTTGCCGGAGAAACCCTTGTCAACAAGAACCTCAAAAAATGAAAATAGGGGCCAGTTGGGCTGGCCCCGTTCAATTCGAGCTGGACACTCCTAGGAAAGGACCCTCGCTCAGCCTGTGTAATCCGCGGGGTTCACGATATTCCGGGGTTTTTCCCCTTCCAGGAATCGACGGATGTTGCGCGCCGCGACCCCTGTCGCCTCGAGGTCCATTCCCGGTACCCGGTCGGCGTTGTGGGGCGTCGCCACCACGTTCGGCCGCTGCAGGAACGGCAGCCGGGGCGAGAAGGGCTCGTCCCCGTCGGGCTCGTCCCACCAGACGTCCGCCCCGTAGAAGAAATCGGGATGGGTAAGCAGATGCCGGTACAGGTCTTCTTCCACAACCAGCGCGCCCCGTCCGACATTGACCAGGATCGCGTCGGTCTTCATCCGCTCCAGGCGGTCGCGGCCGATCATCCCCCGGCTCTCCTGGGTCAGGGGCAGGCAGAGCACCACGACATCCGCCTCCGGCAGCATCCCGTCCAGGTCCGCCATCGTGCCGACCCGGTCCGCGGGCTCGTCCGACCGCCCCGAGCGGTTGATGCCCCACACTTTCATCCCCAGGGCGCGCATCCTCCGGGCCACGGCCTTGCCGATCCCGCCGAAGCCGACGACCAGGCAGGTGCCGTTGCCAAGGAATCGGTTCGTGGGGCTACGGTCGAACCTCCCGGCCCTCATCCCGGCATACTTCGGGAAAAGCCGCTTCGCGCAGGCCAGCGCCAGCGTCAGCACCTGCTCCGCCAGGGGCTCCGCGAACGTCCCCGCGTTCGAGGCCAGGACAGCTTCGCGGGGCAGCAGGTGGAACGGTGTCTTCTCGACTCCCGCGTAGAGTGTCTGGATAAACTCGAGAGCCCCGAAGGCCTCCCATTCCTCCTCCCGAATCTCGCCACGGTAGAAGTGGCTGGCGAAAAGAACCCGGGCCCGGGCCACCGCGGACGCCCGCGCCGGTTCGTCCAGGTCGGCCAGGAAAGCAACGTCGGCGACTCCCCTGAGCTGGCCAAGGATGGCCTCCCGCCCCCCTTCAACCGGGTCGAAGGAAACCGCGACCAGATTGTCCATCGAAATCCCTCCCGTCAACAAGGCTTGTTTTTTGTCCACACGATGGAAAATTCCCTCATCAAAAAAAACCGCTCTTTATTTTATTACCAAGGACAAAACACGATTTCATGCCCAGACCGAAAGCAACCCCTGCGATCTTCTCATTTTTCAGGCGGCTTTTCAACCAATATAAATAAAATAAAAAAGAATTGACAGCTTATGGTTTATTCCATAGGATGGTCGCGGTAAAAGTATTCTATGTGATGTATATCATATGAATTAATCTTTGGCCTTTGAGCGAACGAGCCCCAGTTGACGGGAGGTGAGGCGAACCGCCTGACGAGATCCTGGCAAGGGAAGTCGGACACCGGAAAGGCACGCAACACAAATTACCCGGAGAAGGGAGCCACCGCTTCATGACGAAGAGTAAAAAATCCCTGTTGCTTTGCCTCGTTCTTTTCGCGTCCCTTTTTGCCCTGATGGCCAGTTCCGCCGTGGCAGCCCCCGAAATTAGCCTGAAGTTTGCCGGACAGTCCCCGGCCGACCACCCGGCCACCATCCTGATGAACGAACTCGCCAAGGAAGTGGCCGACAAGTCGAAGGGACGCATCGAGGTCAAGGTTTACCCGGCCAACCAGCTGGGCGACTACACCCTGGTCTACGAAGAACTCATCAAGGGCACCATCGAGATGGGCTGCATTTCCGTCCCGAGCCAGTTCGATCCCCGTCTCGAGCTCGTCTACATCAACGGCTTCCTGAGGGACTACAACGACGTCAAGAGGATTTTCTCCCCCACCGGCTGGCTCTTCAAGAAGATGGACGAGCTGAACAACCGCCTCGGCGTGAAGCTCGGCGGGTTCTTCATCGAGGGCATGATCGGAACCGCCACCACCAAGCCGGCCAACAAACCCCTGGATCCGAGCGTGAAGAAGGGCGTCCTGATCCGGGTCCCCAACATGGACGTGTACAAGCTCGCCGCTGAGGCCATGGGCTACCGAACCGTCACGATCCCCTACGCCGACGTTTACCAGGCCCTGCAGACCGGCGTGGCCGAGGGCGTCAACGGCTTCTCCGTCGTCGCGGCCTACACCATGCTCCGCGACGTCATCAAGTACTGGTACAACACCAACTACTCCCTGGAGTGCCTGAACATCATGATCAGCGGCAAGACCTGGGCGAAGCTGTCCCCCGCCGACCAGAAGATCCTCCAGGAAGCCATCAACCACCTGGCCGAGAAGAGCATCGTCATCGCCAAGCAGACCGACGAGAAATACATGAAGCTGATGCGTGAAAAGGGCATCAAGGTCTACACCTATTCCTCGAAGGAACTGGTTCCCATCGCCAAGGCCTGCGCCAGCACCTGGCCGATGCTCGAGAAGAAGATGACCAAGGAACTGATGGACGAGTTCAGGAAGGAAATGGCCCCGAAATAGGGAAGCGGCCGTGTCGGACGGACCCGGGACAGCCTGAAGCCCGGGTCCGTCTTTGTTCTTGTCGTCGGATGACGCTATTTAAGCTTTGAAGAGGGGAGATCTGTCCCGTGCCGCAGTGTCCTG
>CAZFSR010000008.1:0-110715 GCA_964521575.1 uncultured Synergistaceae bacterium | reverse complement strand
CTTCATTTCTCCCAACTCCGCAGGCTTGCTCTCCGACATGGGCACTGTCCCCTCCGGCTGGTGAAATCAGAATGGTTTGGCAGAAAAAACAATCGAATCATAAAAGTTCCAGGGTAACGGGTCAAACCTCAAGCAATTGGGAATCTAAGGAATATTCTGGGTGTTGCGCTCTTTCTCAGCGATGAAGGATATCAATTCCTGCGAAGGCGTAAAAGGCGAAGGTGATCGCAGCGGCAAAGAGAAAACCGAGAAGGGTGCGAAGGTAAAGGACCCATGCCTGGCTGCCGGGCCATTTCCCCCGCTGGATATTCATGATTGCCCTTGCAAGGAGGAGGCAGAGCAGGAAGCAGAAAAGCGCGAGCAAGGCCTGCAGGTTGACTCCGGGCAACTCCATTCACCTCCAGGTTGCGGCCGAAAATGAAGAACCACCGGAATCATAACAGAAAAACAAAAGGGGGAAAGGGTTTCCCCCTCCCCCCTTGCGTCCTGGAATCGTCGCGTGAAAATCTCAGGATCGTGCCGATTCGGTTAAGCCGAGAGGCTTCTTCTGGACGTGAATCTGGCGCAGGACCGAGATGGCCACTTCGAGCGCCCTTTTCCCGTCCATGATGCCCACCAGTGGCTGGCGTCCTTCCTTGACACACGAGACGAAATGCTGGAGCTCGAGCTTTAGCGGTTCGCGCTTCGGGAAAACGGGATGCTCGATCACTTCGACGAGGCCGCTGCCCTGCTGGTTCAGGCAACGGTGGATCGAAACCTCCTGGGCCTGGTAGTCGATGGTCAGGTATCGCTCCGGTTCCATGATCTCGAGTTGGCGCAGGCGCCGCTCGGAAACCCTGCTGACGAGGATGTGAGCCATCGTGCCGTTTGAGAATTCCACTTGGGCGGAAGCCACGTCTTCATGGTCGGTGCGGATGCACCGTCCCATGGCGTTGATGTTGACAATGTCGGCACGGACAAGGGAAAGGATGATGTCGATATCGTGGATCATCAGGTCCAGGACCACCCCGACGTCGGAAATGCGGTTCGTGAAGGGGCCAAGCCTGTTTGACTGAAGGAAGATCGGCTCCCTTACGACGTTGCTGAGGTACTGGACCGCGCTGTTGAAGCGCTCGATGTGTCCCACCTGGAGGACGAGATTTTTCCTTGCCGCGAGCCGCAATAGCTCCTCGGCTTCGAGGACGGTTGTCGTGACCGGCTTTTCAATCAGGACGTGAAGTCCTCTTTCAAGGGCCTGGCGGGCAACCTCGTAGTGCAGGAATGTCGGAACGACGACGCTCACGGCGTCGGGTCTCGCCGTCTCGAAGAAACGGTCGAGGTTCGTGTAAAAAGGGACACCCAGTCCTTCACCGACGGAGGTCGCGCGTTCTTCATCAAGGTCGACCACCCCGACCAGCTGGGTGCCGTAAAGTTCCGTGTAAACCCTCGCATGGTGATGTCCCAGATGGCCGACACCGATGACTCCTACTTTAACGGGTTCCATTCAATCACTCCCCGGTTCGCTGGGATTGAGTCCATTCAAAGCTGTGTTCTCTCCTATATTCTCCCACCAGGGGTGGAACTTGTGGACGGCAGGTCCGGAGCGGACTAGGAAAAGAATTCTCGCGGATCGGTCCCCGGCTCGGTAGGAATAAAGTTGGGCCGGGTTGCACGCGGTGCAAAGGCCGTATTCGAAGAGCCGGTCCCGGGCAAGGCCTGCCGAGAAAAGCTGCAGCCCGATGGCTTTCGGAATGTCGAACCGGACTCTGTCCCCGAGATCCGTCCAGCTCGGAGGAGGCAGGTTCGCGATTCCGAGCGCCGTTTTCACATCCCGGTCCTTCTTACGCTCGTAGCAGCAGCTGCCGATTCCCGGCCCGATCCAGGCATATGTCTTTTCCAACCGGAATCCGCGTATCCGGTTTTCGAGAAATTCGATTGAACGCGGAACGATGCCTCTTGCCGTCCCTTCAAAACCCGCATGGAGCATGAGCGCCCACGGGCGGGGGTGGCTGGAAGAGAGAAGCAGGGGAAAGCAATCGGCGAACCTCAGGCTGCCTGCACACAGCCCGTTTTGGAGGAGGATTCCGTCAGCTCTTGGGCGCGTTGGAAGCGCCCAAACCCTTTTTTCGTCAACAATGGCCGTTCCATGAACCTGGACGGGAGCGATCAGCCCTATCCTGGTGTCGGGCCCTCCAAGAAGCCGCCAGGCTTTTTCTGGGTCTCCCCCTGCTTCGTCCATGATCGGGCCCCGAAGGAACAGGGTCGCATCGAGGCATCCTTCCAGTTCCCTGGGGACCGTGATCTTCTGGAACGTTTGCCCGTTGTGCACCAAAGGGGGCCCGAAGCTCATGGTTGCCCCTCCTTGCCGGAAACCTGGTCGATCAGGAAACGCCGGATGCTGCCGATGAAATATAGGCTTCCCGTGCAGACAACGAACGGCGCGCTCCCCATCGCCTCGCGAATGGCCTCTCTCGGGTTCCTGAACACCCTGACGGTGCCGGGCCATGGCAGGGAAAGGGCTTTTTCCGCCAGCATCGGTGCGGTTTCGCTACGGTCCATTCCCTCGACCTGGGTGCAGAAAAGGTCCCCGTTCGTACGGGAGAGAGCCCCAAGCATGCCCATGATATCCTTGTCCCTCATGGCCGCCATGACGAAGGCCGGGCGGATGCCGGGCCATAGGGAAAGGATGTTCTTCGACAAGGTTTCCGCCCCTTGGGGGTTGTGGGCCCCGTCCAAAAGGACTGGCGGTACCAGCGGGATTTTCTCGCAGCGGCCTGGCCACCTGGTTCGTTTGAGCCCGCGCTGGACGCTCTCTTCGGAAATCCTCCGCCAGCTTTGGGAAAGGCCAAGGCAAGCGAGCGCGGCCAAGGCTGCGTTCGTGACCTGGTGTACTCCGAGGAGGGGGGTTGTAAGCTCCAAAGGGGCGCATCCGCTTCGGAGCAACCTGAAGGAACCTCCTTGCGTATCGATCCTTGCCAAATCCAAGGCTGCGTCCCTTTCCAGCAGGCAGAGAGGAGAACAGAGCTTTTGTGCGTATTCCACGATGATTTTGTCCAAAGCAGCCCCGTTCGTCATGGAAATCGCCGGTGTCCGAGGGCGCAAAGCCGCGAACTTTTCCCTGGCGATGGTTTCGATTCCGTGCCCCAAAATATCCTCGTGATCCTTCCCGAGAGTCGTGAAAACCGTCATCCTGACATCCCCCAACAGGTTGGTGGCGTCCAGTCTCCCACCAAGGCCCGCTTCGATGACGGCGATCTCCCGGTTCCCGCGGGCAATGCAAAGGTACGCCGTTGCGGTCAGGATCTCGAAGACAGAGGGAGGGTCCGTGGAAAGGACGGAGTCTGCCTGGATCGCCTCAACGACGCGGTCAAGGGATTCTTCCCAGGAGGCAGCCGGGAGGATCTTTCCGTCGAAGGCCAGCCGTTCGCCCATGTGTTCCAGGTGCGGACTGGTGTAGCAGGCGGTCCGGTACCCCGATTCGCGAAGGATAGAATCGATTGCCGCACAAACCGAGCCTTTCCCGTTTGTGCCCAGGACATGTACTGCGGGAAAGGCTCTTTCAGGGTTCCCGAGAAGAGAGCAAAGACGAGCCATCCGGGAAAGGCCGGGGCGGATCCCCGGTGATGAGACACCGAGGATCCGCCTTTCGATTCCGTCAAACCGGTCTTTTTCCGAAAAAAGCGCTGGGTCCAGGTTTTCACTCACCGGTGCCGAGGCTCCTTATGTTATCGCGGATTCGAAGGATTCTGGCTTCACCCTCCCGAAGGCGGTCCCTTTCTTTTTCCACAACATCGGCTGGGGCGTTACCGACAAACTGGGCATTGTCAAGCTTTGCC
This sequence comes from uncultured Synergistaceae bacterium, assembly GCA_964521575.1. Classification (GTDB taxonomy): domain Bacteria; phylum Synergistota; class Synergistia; order Synergistales; family 79-D21; genus 79-D21. The sequence continues at coordinate 106,900 of CAZFSR010000008.1, read as the reverse complement.
CTTGACCTTTTCAGGTCTCCCTCGAGTTTTTCCAGCTCCTGCCTAAGTCTTCCGATTTCAGCCTCTATGTCGATAAGCCCCTCGACCTCGAGGTAAAAAGAACCCTGCGGCAGGACGGCGCTCAGGCATTTCCCCGAATGAACCGCACCTTTTCCGGACCATTCGAGGTGTTCAACCCGGCACAGGAGGCACAAAATGTCCGAGTTTTCCCTGAAAAGCGTTTCCATGTCCTCTCGAAGGGCCGCGCGAACAAGCGGGGCCTTTTGCTGAGGATTCAGGCGGGCTTCCGCCCTGAGGTTGCGGATCGCTCGAACGGCCTGCTGGAAAGCGGCCATTTCTTCCAGGCATGTCCCTCCCCCATTACCGAAGGGTTTCGGCCATCGTTCCTCCTGGAGGGATTTCCCTGAGAATGAGAACGTGTGCCAGAGTTCCTCCGTCAGGAACGGGATGAAGGGGTGCAGAAGCTTGAGGACGGACTCGAAAACACGACACAGAACGCCTTGTGTCGCCTTCTTGCGGTCTGCTCCTTCCTCGCCTTTGAGGGCGGGTTTGGCCATCTCAAGGTACCAGTCGCAGAGTTCCCCCCAGACGAAATCATAAAGGAGTTTGGCGGCTTCCCCGAAGAAGTAGCCGTCGAGGAAACGGGTCGTTTCCTCGATCACCTCGTCCAGCCTTGCGAGGATCCACCGATCGTGCAGGCGCAGTTTCTTCGGCTCGATTTCCCGGTTGACCGTCATGCCTTCGAGAGAAGAGAGGGCGAGTCGGCTGGCGTTCCAGAGCTTGTTGAGGAAGAAACGGAAGGTCTCGATGCGGTTTGTGCTGAGCAGGATATCCCGTCCCTGCACCGTGAGGGCCGCAAGGGTTAGCCGAAGGGCATCGGCACCATATTCTTCAATAACGTCGAGTGGATCGATGACGTTTCCTTTTGACTTGCTCATCTTCTGCCCGGACTCGTCCCGAACGAGGGCATGGATGTATGTGTCCCTGAAGGGGACTTCTTCCATGAAGTGTAGCCCCATCATGATCATGCGGGCCACCCAGAAGAAGATGATGTCGAATCCGGTAACCAGCAAGCTTGTCGGGTAGTAGTGAGCGAGCTCCGGCGTACGGTCCGGCCATCCGAGGGTGGAAAAGGGCCAAAGCGCGCTGCTGAACCAAGTGTCCAGGACGTCCTCGTCCTGGTGGATGTTCGGGGAACCGCACGATTCACAGAGATCGGGGTCCGTTTCCGAGACGGTGATATGCCCGCATGACGAGCATGTCCAGGCAGGGATGCGGTGTCCCCACCAGAGCTGCCGGGAAATGCACCAATCGCGGATTTCTTCCATCCATTGGTAATAGGTGCCGGTCCATTGTTCCGGGACGAACCGGATACGCCCGGCCTTGACCGCTTCGACCCCCGCCTCGGCTAGAGGCTTTGCCTTCACGAACCATTGTTCCGAGAGGTAGGGTTCCACGACTGTCCGGCATCGATAACACTGCCCGACCGAGTGGATGTGCTCGTCAATTCGGAGGAGGTTCCCCTCCCCGGTGAGGTCTTCCAGGATGGCCTTTCTTGCTTCGAAGCGGTCAAGACCGCGGTATTTTCCGGCGGTCTCGTTCATTCGCCCCTCGGAATCGATGACCTGGATGGACTCCAGCCCATGGCGCTGCCCCACGAGGAAATCGTTCGGGTCGTGGGCCGGGGTGATCTTCACGCAACCTGTGCCGAACTCTGGATCGACCATAGGGTCCTCGATGATCGGGATTTCCCTTTCAACCAGGGGGACAATGACGGTCCTGCCGACAAGGTGCCGGTTTTTTTCGTCCCGGGGATGGACGGCGATTGCCACATCCCCGAGGATGGTCTCCGGTCTCGTCGTCGCGACGGTGACGCCCCCGTCCCCCCCGGAGAAACGGTAGATCACGTGGTATAGGTGGCCGGTCGATTCCTGGTGATCGACCTCAAGGTCGGAAAGCGCGGTTTGGCAGCGGGGGCACCAATTAATGATGTATTTCCCCTTGTAGATGAGGCCTTCCTTGTAAAGCCGCACGAAAACCGCCCGGACGGCCCTGGAAAGCCCCTCGTCCATCGTGAAGCGTTCACGGCGCCAGTCACACGAAGCACCGAGCTTTTTCAACTGATTGACGATACGGTTCCCGTATTGCTCCTTCCACTCCCAGACCTTGCCAACGAAAGCCTCGCGGCCCAGTTCGTGGCGGGATATGCCCTGGCTTGCAAGGTTGCGCTCCACGACGTTCTGGGTGGCGATTCCGGCATGGTCCGTTCCAGGAAGCCACAAAACGTCATAGCCGTTCATTCTTTTGTACCGGCATTGGATGTCCTGAAGGGTGTTGTTCAGGGCATGTCCCATGTGAAGCGAGCCCGTTACGTTGGGAGGCGGGATGACGATGCTGAAGGGATTTCGGTCTGTATCAGCGTTGCCCTCGAATAGCCGGTGTTCAATCCACCAGGCATACCATTTGTCCTCGATAGGCTTGGGATCGTAGGATTTTCCAAGATTGCCGCTGGCCTCACTCATCGTCATTCCTCCTCGTGACCGTTTTCCGCAAGGGACCGGTCCACGTAATCTTCCAAAAATAGCCGCAGCTCGTCAACACCGGTACCGGATTCCGCCGACGTGACGAACGCGGGTTCTTTGCCCGAGTAATAGCTAGAAAGAAGAGATTTCCACTTCCCTCTTGGTATTTTATCGGCCTTAGTGAATACAGTCACGGTTGGCGCTTCCTGGTGTGCGAGCCATGCCCGCAGCTGTTCGTCGGCCTTGAGAAACCCATGCCTGAAATCGACGAGGTGCAGGTGCAGGATAACCCCCGAACGGGCGGTATAGGCATCCACCAGCCGTTTCCAGCCTTGGCGGGTCTCCTGGGAAACCGCGGAGTATCCGTATCCTGGAAGGTCGACGAGATAAAAAGTGTTTTTCCCTCTCAAACGGAAAAAATTGATACTGCGGGTTTTGCCCGGTGTTCCGCTGGAACGCGCTATTTTCTGGCCAACCAGCTTGTTGATCAGGCTGGATTTTCCCACATTTGACCTTCCCAGGACCGCAATCTCGGGAACACTACGCGGTGGAAGCTGGTTTTCAAGGAAGGCCGTGACTACCGATTCATATTGCCATCGAAGCGGCATCAGGAAGCCTCTTCCCTTATGGCCAGCTCGAAAACCTCCGCCGCGGAGGAGACGAAACATGCGTTCATGTTTTCACGGATCCAGCCGGGCAATTCTTCCCAATCCGCCTTGTTGGCTTCGGGCAGGATCAGGCGGCGTATTTCGTGACGCCTTGCGGCTAGGACTTTTTCCTTGATTCCGCCGACGGGAAGAACGGTGCCGCGAAGAGTGATTTCTCCGGTCATGGCCAGATCATGGCGAACCGGGCGGCCGCTCAGGGCGGAAAGTAGAGCGGTGGCAATGGTGATTCCCGCCGAAGGGCCATCCTTCGGAATCGCTCCTTCGGGAACATGGACATGAGTGTCCATGGCCTGCCAGGCCAGCTCATCGAGTCCCCACTTCTCCGCCGTCGAGCGGAGGTAGCCCATCGCGGCGGTTGCCGATTCCTGCATGATCTCACCCAGATTGCCGGTCAGGGTGAGTCCTCCTTTTCCCTTCATCGTGACGCTTTCGACCACAAGGGCTTCCCCTCCGGCTTCTGTCCAGGCCAGCCCTACTGCCGTTCCCACCTGGTCAGCTTCCGGCAGTGAGGGATGACGTTTCCTCGGAACGCCGAGGTATTCTGTCAGGTCCTTTGGCTCGATCCTGAAGGAGAGTTTCCCCCTCGCCTTTTTTCTTCCGTTTCCGTTTTCCAGGATTTTCCTCGCGAGCTTGCGTGCGATTCGCGACAGGAGGCGTTCCAGTTCCCTGACCCCGGCCTCGCTGGTGTAACGCTCCACGATCACCTGCATGGTTTCCGTTTCGAGAGAGATGTCGATCCCCTTCAGCCCGCTTGATTTCACGACCTTCGGCCAAAGGTGCCGGTGGGCGATCTGGATCTTCTCCTCGGTCACGTAGCCCGGGATATGGATGATTTCCATCCGGTCCTGCAGAGGACCCGGAATCGTATGGGTCACATTGGCCGTCGTGATGAAGAGGGTTCTCCCTAGGTCGAAAGGAACCTCGAGGAAATGGTCCGTGAAGGCGAAATTCTGTTCGGAGTCGAGGACCTCGAGCAAGGCTGACGAAGGGTCGCCTCGAAAATCGGTTCCGACCTTGTCGATCTCGTCAAGAAGCAAAACGGGATTTCGAGTCCCCGCCTGGCGGATTTTCTGGAGAATCCTGCCAGGGAGCGCTCCCACATAGGTCCGGCGGTGTCCCCGGATCTCCGCTTCGTCACGGATGCCTCCCAAGGACATTTGAACGAACTTTCGCTTCATGGCTTTCGCGATGGATCGGCCCAGGGACGTTTTCCCCACTCCAGGGGGGCCAACGAAGCAGATGACCTGCGTGCGGGAATCCTCTGAAGCCAATTTCCGGACCGCAAGGAATTCCAGGATCCTCTCCTTGACTTCCTCCAGCCCGTAATGATCCGCATCAAGAACCTTTCGGGCCAGGGAAATATCAAGCCGGTCCCTTGAAGTGCGGCTCCAGGGGAGTTCGATCAGCCACTCGATATATGAACGGGCCACGGTTGCCTCGGCCGAAACAGGAGGCATCTTCGAAAACCGCTCAAGTTCGTGAAGGGCCTTTTCCTCCACATCCGCGGGCATTTTTGCTCCACGGATCCTCGTCGCCATTTCCTCAACCTCGTTCAACCCTTCTCGAGAGTCAAGCTCGGTCTGGATCACCTTCATCTGTTCCTTCAGGTAATATTCGCGGTGAGCCCGATCCATTTCCTGCCGGACCCGGTCATGGATTTCGCTCTCCAGTTGGAGGATTTCCGCCTCGCGGGCAAGGATTTTCAAAAGCAATTCAGTCCTCGCTATGGTATCAGCGGTTTCCAGGATTCGCTGCTTTTCCTCCACTTTCAAGTCCATATGGGAGGCGATGATGTCCGCCAGCATGGAAAGTCCTTCTATTTCTGAAAGCGACGCGGGGATCTCGTCGGGGATCTTTCCGCTGTAGGAAACAACCTTTTCAAACTGGTCAAGGAGCGCACGTCGTCTCGGCTGGTCGGGCATTTCCTCATTTTGTGAGGGGATAGGCAGCGTCCAGGCCTCGATCAGGTCGTCGGAGATCTCGAAAGCCTCGACCTGGATTCGGGTCAAACCTTCCAGCAGGACTTTGGTTGTCCCATCCGGCAACCTGGCAGACTGGACGATCGCGGCGAGCGTTCCGACCTCGTAAAGGTCTTCTGACCGAGGATCTTCTTCCTGCAAGGTTTTCTGGGCAACGACAACCACCCGTCTCCCTCTTGCGGCGGCGTCTTCGAGCGCCTTCAGGGATTTTGCCCTTCCGATGAAAAGCGGAGCCATCACTCCAGGAAAGAGAACGGTGTCCCTGACAGGGATAACCGGCAATTTCCCTTTAGGTACAACTGTCCGCATGTATCAGGCGACCTCCTTGCCGGCTTTCGGTTCAATCAAGGGCGGGCAGCCTTCTTCCACGGTTTCACGTGTGATCGTCACGCTTGAAATGCCGGCTGCCTTGGAAGGCAGGTCGAACATCAGGTCGAGCATGATCGATTCCATGATGGACCTCAAGCCCCTGGCTCCCGTATTGCGTTTTGCGGCAAGGCGAGCGATGCTCCTTACGGCCTCGTCGGTGCAGAGCAGGCGGACTCCTTCGAGCTCGAAGGCTTTCTCGTACTGCCGGATCAGGGCATTCTTCGGCTCCTTGAGGATCCGGACAAGGGCTTCCTCGTCTAGACCTTCAAGGGGAGCGAAGATCGCCAGCCTCCCGACGAATTCGGGGATAAAACCGAAAGCGACGAGATCCTCCGGCTGCACACGGGAGAGGAGTTCGTATCGTGCCCTTTTGTCGTTGCTCAGGACCGAACCCCCGAAGCCGATGGTTTTCCTGTTGATCCGATGGGCAATGATTTCCTCGAGACCCTCGAAGGAACCTCCGCAAATGAATAGGATGTTACGGGTGTCCATCTGGATGAAATCCTGGTAGGGATGCTTTCTGCCTCCCTTCGGGGGGACGTTGGCGACGGTTCCTTCTATGATCCGGAGCAGTGCCTGCTGTACCCCTTCGCCGGAGACATCGCGAGTGATCGAGGCCGATTCGGATTTTCTACCGATCTTGTCGACTTCATCCAGGTAGATGATGCCCCTCTCGGCTGCCTTCAAATCGTAGTCTGCCGCCTGCAGCAGCCTGACGAGGATGTTTTCGACGTCTTCCCCGACGTATCCGGCTTCCGTCAGGGTTGTCGCGTCGGCCATCGCAAAGGGGACCTTCAGGAGCCTGGCCATGCTTTGGGCCAGCAAGGTCTTTCCGCTGCCGGTCGGGCCGATCAGCACAACGTTGCTCTTCTGCATCTCGACATCGTCTTTGACCTCGGTGTTGCACTGGATCCTGCGGTAATGGTTGTAAACCGCAACGGAAAGGATTTTCTTCGCTTGGTTCTGCCCGACGACATAGTGATCCAGGAAACGGAAAATGTCCCTCGGATTGGGAACGCTGTCAATGGAAAAAGGGGACGGTTGGGCGCTTTCCCGAGTTTCGTCCCTTTCGTCCTTCAGGATAAGGTTGCATAGATGGACACATTCGTTGCAAATGGTGACCCCGGGTCCGGAAATCAACTTCTGGACCTCGTCCTGAGCCTTACCGCAAAAAGAGCAGCGAAGGTTTCGCCGCTTTCGGCCGTCGCCGTCGTCCTGCTGGAACATGATGGTCCTCCCCTCTGGGGCTTCAGTCTGCCTGAAGCCGGGAACAACTTTATAGTCTAGCGTATGCTGCATAAAAGAAGAAGGGGAGAGGGTCACTCTCCCCTTCTTGGGGGTTGCCGCTTGCCGAGTAAATTTCTAGCGCTTCTCGATAATCCGGTCGATTATCCCGTAGTCTTTCGCTTCCGCGGCCGACATGAAAAAATCGCGGTCGGTATCCTGGGCGATCTTGTCGATCGTTTGCCCCGAGTGCCGGGCCAGGATTCCGTTGATCGTCTCGCGGACCCGGAGGATTTCCTTCGCCTGGATGTCGATATCCGTCGCCTGTCCCTGGGCTCCTCCTAGTGGCTGATGGATCATGATGCGTGCGTTCGGGAGGGCAATCCGCTTGCCCTCTCCGCCTGCCGCGAGCAAGACCGCGGCCATGCTTGAAGCCTGGCCGACGCAGATCGTCGAAACCGGGCATTTGACATACTGCATGGTGTCGTAAATCGCAAGGCCTGCCGTGACGATTCCGCCGGGACTGTTGATGTAGAGGTAGATATCCTTGTCCGGGTCTTCGCTTTCAAGGAAAAGAAGTTGTGCGATGACGATGTTTGCGACGTGATCGTCAATTTCCTGGCCGATGAAGACGATCCTGTCCTTGAGCAGGCGACTGTAGATGTCGTAGGAACGTTCTCCCCTGCCTGTCTGCTCGATGACCATCGGAACGAGAATGGACGACATGGCGCGATCCCCCCGTTATTCGGGCTTGTCTCCCGCAGGAGCTTCCGATCCTTCCAGCGAAGTTCCCACCGGGACTTCTTTGATCGTTACCTCCGACATGAGCAAAGCGATCGCCTTGTTCATGCGGATGCGATGAAGGAAATCGGTCATCCTCTCGCGATCCTTGAACAGGAGAGAGCGAATCCTGTCCGGTTCCGATTTCAGGTACTCTGCAAGCGACTTGACCTCTGTCTCGATGTCCTGCTCGGTGACTTCGATCGAGCGCTCGTCAGCCAGGGATTCGAGGATGAGTGTCTGGCGTACCGTCCTTTCGGCTCGTTCACGGATGCTTTGCTCGAAGGTTTCGGTCGTGATTCCGTTTTTCTCCAGGTACTCTTCCATCGAAAGGTTGAACTGTTTCTTGATCTGCCCAGCCTCTTCTTCCTTCATGGCCGCAACCTGGCGGTCGACAAGCTTTTCGGGGATGCTGACCTCGGCAGACTCCCTCAGCTTGGCCAGGGCCTTGGTCTCGGTGGCGTTTCGGATATCTTGCCTGATTTGCTCTTCGATGCGCTCACGGACTTCCTGCCGGAAGCCTTCAAGGCTGTCGAGCCTTTCCTGGGAATATTTCCGGATAAAGGCCTCATCCAGCTCGGGAAGGATCCGCTCGAGGATTTCCTTGACTTTCAAGGTGTAGCGGAGGGTCTTCCCCGCCAACGACGGGTCAGGATGCTCCTCTTCGATCGTCAGTTCCACGGACTCTTCATCCCCGACATTCTTGCCGGTCAGGGCGTTCTTCAGTTCCTCCCGAAGGTTTTCGGGGTCCAGGTGAATCGTAGTGGTTTGCGGAGCGGATGGAGCGTTATCTTTCCCTTCTTCCAGGAGAAGAGTCGTATACTCGACGGAAACGGCATCTCCCTCCCTGGACGACCTGTCGGCGACCGGCTTCAGCTCGGAATGGCGCAGGCGAATCTGCTCGATCGCCGCTTCCACCATGTCTTCGGTCACTTCGATCATGGGTTTTTCCACGACGATCGAGGCGAGATCCGGAAGGGTTACTTCAGGACGCAGCTCAAATGAGAACACTGCAGTGACCGGTTTCCCCTCCTCCACTTCGCCTTCTAGGTCCACATCGGGTTCCCCGATCAGGTTGAGATCGTATTCCTCGATGATTTCACCCATTGCCGTCGGGAGAACCTTTTCCAGGGCCTCGGAGTAGATCCCTTCGCGGCCAAAGTACATCTCGATGACGTTGCGGGGCACCTTGCCTTTGCGGAAGCCCTTGATGTTGGCTTTCCTGGACAGTTCCCCGACGACCGTGTTCAGGGCTTTCTGGAACTCCTGCGCATCGATCGTGGCCCTGATTTTCTGTTTGTTGCCTTCCTGTGAGACGATCTCGGATTTCAACCGCCACAACTCCTTTCAGGTTCCGTTCATTCAATATTCGGGCTCAGGCGTGAAGAGTATACCACACGACCTGAAACAGCAGGCACATAAAGAAAGAACCCCCCGGATCCCCTTGGAAGTCGGTGGGTTCTTTTCATCGTGACACCCCGTCGCGTTGGCTGTAAGGTTTCTTCCGGGATGAAGCTTCCCTGGTGCGAGAGGCGGGACTTGAACCCGCAAGGCTTTCGCCACTGGATCCTAAGTCCAGCGTGTCTACCTGTTCCACCACTCTCGCGAAAAAAAAATGGTGGACCGTACAGGAATCGAACCTGTAACCCCCTGATTAAGAGTCAGGTGCTCTGCCAGTTGAGCTAACGGTCCACATAAATCGCTATTCAGTTGTATTGACTGGCGCGCCCGGCAGGATTTGAACCCGCGACCAACGGATCCGAAGTCCGCCGCTCTGTCCACTGAGCTACGGGCGCACGTCCCGTCTTCGGTTTGGGGTGAGCGAGGGGACTTGAACCCCCAACCACTGGAGCCACAGTCCAGTGCTCTGACCAATTGAGCTACGCTCACCGGCTCCACTTTCATTGTTCCCTAGTGGCGCGCCTGAGAGGACTTGAACCTCCAACCTACGGATTAGAAGTCCGTTGCTCTATCCGGTTGAGCTACAGGCGCCTATATTTCTTTGGAGCGGGAAACGGGATTCGAACCCGCGACCTACGGCTTGGAAGGCCATCGCTCTAGCCAACTGAGCTATTCCCGCGCTCACGGCGTTGCTTCAGGATGGTCGGGGCGAAAGGATTCGAACCTTCGACACCCTGCTCCCAAAGCAGGTGCGCTAACCAGGCTGCGCTACGCCCCGACATTCTATATGATAACAGGGTCAGGATCAATTTCCTGGTGGAGCTGAGGGGATTCGAACCCCTGGCCTATTCCGTGCGAAGGAATCGCGCTCCCACTGCGCCACAGCCCCTCTCAAAGAGACGTCGACCATTTTAGAGAGGGCAAGGGTTCTTGTCAAGGGCGGAGAAACATCCCTGATATGATATCGGGAAAAGGGGAGATGCAAACCGTGCAGATCGGTCCTGAAATGGTCAGGGCATGGTCGGTGGAAATCGCGGGGTCTTGGATTGCGACACGGGTCCGCCGTGTGGAGGGAGCGGATTTCTGGACGGCTATTGAACTTTATCCAAAGGGGTGGCTGCTCTTTTCCTGGTTCCCTGAAGCCTGCGGCTGCGGAACGGTTTCGCGGGAGACACTGGATCGCCTTCTCAAGGTGGCCAGGCGCCAACCTCCGATTTCCCTGGCGATTAAGAGCCAGCTGGTGGGTGCACGGCTGACCGCGGTGGAACATCTGAACGCGGATCGGGTCATGGCCCTTGTTTTTTCGAGACCTGTCGGGTTCGGCATCTCCAAGGAACGGACGCTGGTGCTTGAAGCCTCTCCCAGGTTCTCGAACCTGCTTCTGGCCGATGAAGGGATGAAGGTCCTTGAGATGGAGTGCCACGGGAGGCCCCGCGAAGGAGGCATCGAGAGGAACCGCCCCGGATTGCCTTACCTGCCGCCACCTGAAGTGAAGGGGATCCCACCCTCGAATTGGCCGCATGTGATTTCCCCGGAGGACCTCCCGGGCTTTAAGGGGATCGGCAAAGGGCTCGTCGAAACGCTGAAAAATCACTGGGAAACAGCAGAAAAACTTCGGGAAGCCTTGTCAAGGCTGTATTCCCAGGATGCGGCCCCTCGTCTTGAGGACTTCCTCCCACAGAGGTCAGGCAAAGCCTTGCTTGTTTTTCCGATTCTCCTTCCTACAGCCCTGGAGATCCGGGGCACGCCTTTGGAAGCAACAGGGGCAGTGCTTGCGGAAGCGCTAATTGAAAGGGCTTCCCGCTCTTCGGGGAGGAAGGCGGGGGTATCCTTTGGAGAGGCAGCAAGGCACCTTCGGAACCGGTTGGAAGGCCTCTCTCGCCAACTGGCGGAGTGCCTGCAGGCAGATGTTTGGAAAAGAAGAGGAGAGGCTCTCCTCGCTTCTTCCGAGGAAATCCCTGAAGGGTGTTCTGAGGCAGAGATCCGTTTCTGGGGTGCGTCTGGCCCGGAAACGATTCATATCCCCTTGGATCCTCGCTTGACGAGGATAGAGAACGCGCAGGCCTGTTTTAAGCTGTATCGGAAGGGGCAAAGCATCAAAGAAAGTGTTGAAGCCGAAATCAGCAGGATTCGTAAGGAAATCGCCGCGCTCGAACAGGATGAACTTTTGGCTGAAGCGCTTGCTCTGTGCGGAAAGGGAGGTCGCCAGGGAAAATCGGAATCCGGGAGAGAGAAAAAAGGCACCAAGGATTCGGGGGTTGTCCGTTTCGAGATAGAAGGCTTTCCCATCCTGGTCGGCACGAGCGCAAAAGGCAACCGGCATGTCACCTTCAAGCTCGCTTCCCCGGAAGATCTCTGGTTTCATGTCAAGGATTTGCCTGGAGCCCACGTTGTCGTGAAAACAGGGAAAAGGCCGGTTCCTTCCCACGTCCTGGAGCGGGTTGCCGCGATTGCCGCCTTTTTCAGCAAAGCGAGGACTGATCCTCTAGCCGTGGTTGAAATGACGGAAAAGCGCCATGTTAAAAGCCGGCAGGGAGAAAACGTTGGAGGGGTCTTTTATAGCCACTCGTCTGCCTTTACCGTCAAACCCGGCCTTCCGGGTGAAGTTCCCTGAGAATGCCTGAAAGTTCGCCCGGAAGAGTTGATCTGAAAGCCATTCTTCGCCCGTCACTCGGGTGGGGGATGGTCAGCTTCCAGGAGTGGAGGAAAACCCGGTCGAGCGGGAACGAAGGGTGTTTCCTGGGTGCGTAGAGAGCGTCTCCTACGAGGGGATGCCCGATATGGCGCATATGGACACGGATCTGGTGCGTCCTGCCCGTCAGGAGATCGCACTCCAATAGGGAGAAACCTTCCCGGAATTTGACGAGAACCCTGTAATCGGTTCTGGAAGGTCTTCCATCCTCGACAACGGCCATTCGGAGGCGGTTTCCTGGATCCCTTCCTATGGGTTGGTCGACGCTTCCCCGGTCATTCTTCGGCCTGCCCCACACAAGGGCCAGGTACCTTTTCTCGACCGAACGCGATTTAAAGGACAAAATCAGCCTGTCCAGCGCTTCGCTGTTTCGTGCGACGACCATGAGCCCCGAAGTCGTCGAATCCAGGCGATGGACAATCCCGGGCCGGAGGACGCGATTGATCAGGCCAATACGGGGGTCCCGGTGAAGCAAGCCATGCACGAGCGTTCCTGTCCAGTGTCCCGGGGCAGGATGCACCACCAGGCCCGCGGGCTTGTCGATCACGATGATGTCATCGTCTTCATAGACGACACCGAACTCTACGGGCTCCGGCTCAAGATCAAGAGGTTCGATCTTCCGGATGCGTACCGTCACCCGGGTGCCTTCCGCCGCTTTTAGCGCTGGCTTTGGCGTTTGGCCGGACGATAGAAGGACCTCTCCTTTCCTGACCAGCTTATTGGCATAGCTTCGGGTCAATCCGAGCCGCTTCCCGACCAGCACATCAAGCCGGACCCCCGTTTCCTGGGGTAAGACGAGGAATTCTTCCCGGCTTGCCGTTTCGGCTTCTTCCGGTAAAACTTCCTCCGGAAACAGGTCTCCATTCTGCAAGTCCCCATTTTCGTCCGCGGAAGAAAAGGGGAGTCCCGGTAAACCGGGACTCCCCCCCTCTGGATCCATCAATGTCCGATGACTTGTGAACACCGGGGGCAAAGGTCCCTTCCATCTGGCCGCGAGGAGATTTTCCAACAACGAGGGCAAGCCGTTCCGCCGGCTTTACTGATGCCGATCCGCATGCCGGTTTCAGGATCGTCGTAGAGAAGGTCGGGATCCTTCGTTCCGGAGTCCTTCCGGAAAGCGGATACGATGCAGATCATCTCCCAATCCTCTTCCGTTGCGAAGTCAAGTGCGGCGGCAGCTTTTTCCGGGGCGCCAAGAACCGTGATCTCGGCTTCGAGGCTCTTCCCGATCAGGCCTTTGGCGCGGGCCGCTTCCAAGCCGCGGCTGAAACTTCCCCGGATAGAGAGGATTCCTTCCCAGCGGGAGTCGAGTTCAGGGTTCACCAATGCGGGATCTGCCTGCGGCCAGTCTGCGAGGAAAACGCTTTCCGGAAGGGATCCATCCAAGACCCGCATGGCCTGCCAGGTTTCCTCCGCGGTGAAGCTCAGAACGGGGGCCAAGGCGCGGGTCAGGACCTCGAGCAGTTTCCACAGCACGGTTTGGCAGCTTCTTCGTGTCCGCTCCCGAGGGGCGGAGGCATAGAGACGGTCCTTGCTGACATCCAGGTAGAAGGCCGAGAGTTCGTTGACGCAGAATTGATAGACCACGAAAGTCGGGATGTGGAACTCGTAGGTCTCAAACCCCTGCGTGACGCGTGTGAGCACGCCCTGGAGGCGCGACAAAATCCAGCGGTCCATTTCGTCCATCTCCTCCGGGCGCACCGAGTCGACGGAAGGGTTGAAATCGTAGACATTGCTGAGAAGATAACGATAGGTGTTCCTAACGCGCCGGTACATCTCGACCAGGTTGTCGATGATGCTTTGCGAGATTCGGATATCATTGCGGTAATCCGTGGAAGCCACCCAGAGCCTCAGGATGTCAGCGCCGAATTTTTCGATCACTTCCTGGGGGCTGACCGTATTCCCTAGGGATTTGGACATTTTTCGGCCTTCTCCGTCCACGATGAAGCCATGTGTCAGGACGGAACGATACGGAGCACTGCCCCGCGTGGCGACTCCATTGAGCAGCGAGGTTTGGAACCAGCCGCGGTGCTGGTCGCTTCCCTCCAGGTAGAGGTCGGCCGGCCAACGGAGTTCGGGCCGTTTCTCGAGGACGGCGATATGGCTCGATCCTGAATCGAACCAAACGTCCATGATATCAGTCTCCTTGCGCAAGCGTCCCGACCCGCATTTGTCGCACACCGCCTTGTCGCCCAGCAGTTCCCCCGGCGTGGCCTTCCACCAGGTGTTGCTGCCTTCCTGGCGAACCTTTTCCTGGACTAGCCGGATCCTTTCCGGAGTCAGGATCAGTTCCCCGCAGTCCTCGCAATAGAAGGCAGGGATCGGCACGCCCCAGACCCGTTGGCGGCTTATGCACCAATCGGATCGGTCCCGGACCATGTTCGAAATCCTTTCCTTCCCCCAGTCAGGGATCCACTCAACCCGGTCGATGGCTTCCAGTGCATCCTTCCTGAAATCAGAAACGGAAACGAACCATTGTTCTGTTGCCCTGAAGATGATCGGTTTCTTGCATCTCCAGCAATGTGGGTAGGAGTGCAAAATTCGGCTTCGGCCGAGAAGTCTGCCGTTTTCGACCAAAGCCTTGAAAACTCGTTCTGCTCCTTCTTCGAGGGATAATCCCCCGACGAGGGGGGTTTCGGGAAGGAACCTTCCGGTCGGGTCAACGGGGTTGTAGATTTCCAGGCCATAACGGATCCCTGTTTCAAAGTCCTCGACGCCATGACCCGGAGCCGTGTGCACGCACCCGCTGCCTGAATCGAGGGTGACATAGTCGGCAAGCACGAGGGGGATTTTTCTCTCGCCATAGAAGGGGTGGAACGCAACAAGACCCTCAAGTTCCTTGCCGCGGCACCGAAGGAGCGGTTCTCCGAAAACCAGCCCCGTCTCTTTCTCCACGGAAGACAAAAGCTCCGCGGCCAATAGATAGACTTTTTCTCCCGCCGGGACGAAAACATACTCGTAATCGACCTGGAGGGCCACGGCCATGCTCGCCGGGAGTGTCCAGGGGGTCGTCGTCCAGATGATCACGAAGACGTCTTTCCCACGGAGAGACTCGAAGCGTTCCGCGACCTGCGGCATGGGATAGGCGACATAAATCGAAGGAGAGGTTTCGTCCTCGTACTCGATCTCGGCGGCAGCAAGGGCCGTTTGGCAATCCGTGCACCAGTAGACGGTCTTGAAGCCCTTGTAGACGAAACCTTTTTCAACCATGTCTGCAAAAGCTCCGAGTTGGGCCGCCTCGTATTCAGGCTCGAAAGTCACATAAGGTCTTTCCCAGTCTCCGAGCACTCCCAGCCGCTTGAATTCTTCCCTCTGGATATCGATGAATCGGCGGGCGTATTCGGTGCATTTGGATCTGAGTTCAACGGGGTCCATTGACTCCTTGGTTGCCCCCTCTTCCCGGAGGACTCGCAGCTCGATCGGGAGCCCGTGGGTGTCCCAACCGGGGACGTAAGGGGCGCGGTATCCCTGCATCCACTTGTACTTGGGAATGAAATCCTTCAGGATTTTGTTGAAGGCCGTTCCGATGTGAATGTTGGCGTTGGCGTAGGGAGGGCCGTCGTGCAGGACGAAAAGGGGATTGTCGACCGATTTGGACATGAGTTTCCCGTAAAGGTCCATCTCCGTCCACATTTGCAGGAATCCCGGTTCCCTTTTTGCGAGATTGGCCCTCATCGGGAAATCGGTCTGGGGTAGATTCAGCGTATTCTTGTAGTCTTCCGGCATGGATGAACCTCCTGAAAGTGGATGTGCCGCCCCGGGCGATATTCCAGGGCGGCCTCCCGTCGTTAAGCCCTTTAGGAAGGGCTCGCTAGTCGTTTGCTTGCCCGGTTCCCGGCTTTTCCCCGGAGAGCCGGATTTTCTTCGCCTTCTGCGTCTGGAAGAGGTGAAGGCCGACAAGGATGGCCAATCCGATGAGGTCGGACTTGAGTCCGGGGATCATCAGGCCTAGTGCGCCTCCCATTGCGAACAAGCGCAGTACCCAGTTGACCGGCGCTTTGTAGAAGCCGATTGTCCCGATTCCCAGGAGGAAGACACCGATGATTGCGGTGATCACGCTCAGGGTTAGGCTCAGGGGTTCGGGATTAACGAGGACCAGCATCGGGTTATAGATGTAGATGAAAGGAACGAGGAAACCCGCTAGCGCCAGTTTCATGGCCGTGAACCCCGTCTTCATCGGGTCGTCTCCCGCAATGCCCGCACCGGCGTAAGCGGCCAGGGCGACGGGTGGGCTCAGGTCGGCGGCAATTCCGAAGTAAAGGACGAACATGTAGGCGGCGATCGGGGGAACCCCGAGGGCAAACAATGCAGGTGCCGCCATGGTGCTGGTGACAATGAAGTTCGCGGTGGTCGGCAAGCCGGCGCCGAGAAGGATACTGGTGATCATGGTCATGATGAGCGTGATGATCAGGCTTCCGTGAGCGATATCAACGATGGCCCCGGCGATCCTGAGTCCGAGCCCGGTCAGGGTCGCCATCCCGACGACCATTCCGACGGTGGCGCAGGCCGCAGCGACGCCGAGAGCGGTGCGAGCCCCGTTCTCGAGGGCGTTCTTGTATTTGGGCAGGGTCAGGGCCGTCTCCCTGTTAAGGTAAGAACAGGCCATGTTGAGAAGGATGCCGTAAAACGCTGCCTTGATGGGGGTATAACCCGCCAGCAGGAAGTAGATGATCCCGATGAGCGGGATGAGTAGCTGTCCCTTGGATTTGAGGAGCGCCCAAAGGTGCGGGAGCTGTTCCCTGGGTAGTCCTTTCAAACCCAGGCGGGATGCCTCGAGATGGACTTGTACGATGACCGCCAGGTAGTAAAGGAGTGCGGGGATGACGGCCGCCAGGGCAACCTTGATATAGGGGATGCCGAGGAACTCGGCCATGATGAAGGCTGCCGCTCCCATGACCGGGGGCATGATCTGCCCTCCGGTTGAAGCCACGGCCTCGACGGCCCCGGCGAAATAAGGCTTGTAGCCGACGCTTTTCATGAGCGGGATGGTGAACATCCCTGTTGTGCAGACGTTGGCGACCGAAGACCCGGAAATGGTTCCCATAAGGCCGGAACTGACGACGGCGACTTTTGCCGGACCACCGGTCGACCAGCCCGCGATGGCCATAGCAAGGTCGATGATGAACTTCCCCATTCCGGTCTGCTCGAGGAAGGTCCCAAAGAGGATGAACATGAAGACGAATGTGGAGGAGACTCCGAGGGGGACCCCGAAAATACCCTCGGTTCCAAGGTACATGTGGTTGATGATCCTTGGGATGTCAAAGCCCCTATGGGCGAACATGTCCGGCATATAGCGGCCGAAATAGCAATAAAGGAGGCTGAAGATGGCGATACCGGGAAGGATCGGGTTCGAAACCCGGCGGGTTGCCTCGAGGAGCAGCGCGATCAGCACGAATCCCATCGCCAGGTCGACATTTGTGGGAAGGCCGGCCCGAATGACCAGGTCGTCAAAGAACACGACGAGGTACAGCGAAGAAAAAGCCGCCACAGCGGCCAAGGCCATATCGTACCAGGGAATGGAGTCTTTTCTGCCCTTGCTCGACGCGGGATAGAGGAGAAAAATGAGCCCCAACGCGAAGGCCAGGTGAACGGCCCCCTGCTTGATGGCGAGAAGGAGTCCCATCCCGGAGGTGTAGAGATGGAACAGCGACATGGCGACGGCAATGACAGTGACGAGAAGCGCTTGGTTGCCCGAAAGCGTCCGGAACCGCGCTTCGACATCGAACTTTCGCATGATCTCGTCGAGATCGATTTTCTCCGAATTCCCGGCGAGAGGGGTGCCTTTTGTTTCCTCTACCAAGGTTGATCCCCCACTTCAAGTGATAGTTTTTGCGCTTTTCTTACGGTACAGTCTATCGCAAATCAGGTCCTCGTAAAACCCGGGATGACGGTCTCCAGGGCTTGAGGTTCACTTCGAAAAGGAGCCTTTCCCCGGCAAGGGTTTCAAAAACCCGGATTTCGCCGAGTCCTTCCAGGGTCAGGGTATTCCTTCCCAGGAAGCTGTTGCCGACCCGATAAACCAGGCAGTCCCAATGGTTTCTTCCTCCCCGGACGATGAACCAGCCAGGGGTGGAAAGGAACCGTCCGTTCGAGGGGATGACGGTCGGCAACCCCGCGTTGTTGGAACGGAACCGTTCTTCCCATTGCCAGATTTTTCCGCCGACAACCCGGAATTCGTCTTCCACAGGCGTCTTCTCAAGGGAATGGACGAGCCGGCTCGTGAAAGACCACCCCTCGGGGATGGCACCGGAGAAAACGGTTTCTCCGTTCTCAAGGCGGATCGAGATCCTGTTGACCGGCCAAAAGGCCAGCGCGGTTCCGAGCGAAAGGAGGAAGAGAAAGATAAGAAGCAGAAGGAATTTCCTGGACACGGCATCTCCTTGTCCGGCGAAGGGGCCCAAAAGAAAAAAAGCCCCTTAACAGGGCGGTGGTTTGTTTTTGGCGGGCCCGGCCAGACTCGAACTGGCGACCTACGGCTTAGGAGGCCGTCGCTCTATCCACCTGAGCTACGGGCCCACCGGAACGACGGATATCTTACCACGGGTGTTCCGTCCGGGCAACGTTTTCTCCCTCCATTGTCTGTGAACCGTCCCACTCCTCCACAGGCCATTTCCCATGAGGCAAACGGGTAGGCCGTCACTCCTAAATCAGCCTCCCGGATTGAGCCTTTCCCTTGCGGTACTAAACAAGGAGGGAAAAGCCATGCAAAACGTTGTCCCGCTCCGAAAGCCGAGCTACGAAAAATGGGAGGATGCCCTGGAAGCCTTTCTACTGTGGCGGACGGCCACCGGCCTTTCAGAAAGGACGCTGAAGGATTACCGGGCCCATGTCGTCCGCTTCTTCACACGCTACCCCGAGGCCTGGGGAACGTCTACGCTGAATGCCTGCGTCTACCGGTACCTGGGGGAAGGTGTGGCACCGGCCACCTTCAATATAAGAAGGAAATACCTGAAGGTCTTCTTCGACTGGGCCAGGGAAGAAGGAGTGATCCACCAGAACCCGATCGAGGGCATAAAGGCCAGGCACGCAGAGCCCCGCATCGTGCGGATCCCTCCCGAGGTGCTCCAGCGGCTTCTCGGTCTTCCGGATACGGGGACCTTCGCCGGCCTACGGGACAAGGGCCTTCTCCTCCTCCAACTCGATACCGGTATCCGTCCGGGGGAAGCCCTCCAGCTCTACCCCTGCGACTTCAACCCTGCGGGCCTTGAGGTTCGAATCCGTCCGGAAGTCTCGAAGACCCGCAGGGCCCGAACCCTGGTCATTTCCAGGACGTGCAGCCAGGTCATCTCCCGTTTGCTGGCTGTTCGCCCCGAGGCCTGGCAGGGGTCTCCGATCTTCTGCAGCGACTACGGCGAACCCTACCGGATCAACTCCTGGGGCTACCGCCTGAAGAAGGTCTACGGCCAACGCCTGGGAGTGAAAATCAGTCCCTACGACCTCCGCCATTGCCACGCCATCATGTTCTTGAGGAACAACGGAAACCTTTTCGCCCTTCAAAGGGAAATGGGCCACTCCAACCTGGACATGACGAAACGCTATCTTGCCCTGTCCGACGACGACCTCAGGGAAGCACACTTCAAGGCCAGCCCGCTTAACAGCTTGCTGAAAACCGAGGGGAAGCCCCGTCTAAGGTCCCTGAAGAGGGGGGATGCCCGTCGCTGAGCCCTCAGAAGCGGTCATCAATCTCGAAGAGGAAGGAACACCCGCCGGCAAGCATGACAAGGGGTTCCTAGGGCGTCCTGAGAAATCGAAGGAGGGAATGACAATGAGAAGAGCCACACAAAAGCAAAAGGACCGTTTCGAGCACCTTTTGGAGGACCTGGAAAGCACCGCCCCGAACCTTGATGCACTTCTGGAAGACGCACAGAAAAACCATGAAGAGTTGTTGCGGGAAATCGGGGACCCCCTCGATGATCCGAAGATCAAGGAACTCCTGGAGGATGTGGAACAGCGTTTGAACAGCAAGGCCTGGGGCGTCATGGAGGCCATGCTGAAAGACCCAAAGATCGACATTGCCGCGGATCTCCTGAAGCTCGCCCACAGCGTCCTGGTCACGGTGCAGAAGATCTCGGGGGAAGATGAGGAGGTGGGACGCATTTTGAAGCTCTTGGAGAAACGATCAACATAAGAGCTCTAAAAACTAGGGGGCCCTTGATGGGCCCCTTTAATATTACATTATAGAAAGACAACTTATTGTTGTGTTTCAAGTTTTCTATTAGTTATCAATATATATTTTTTAGCTATTTCTCTAATGTATGAAAAATTGCTAGGATCTTGTTCTTCTAATGACTGGCTTTCTGGGATATTTACTCCATCGAATAGGATTTTAATCCGATTTTCTACCGTATCGTTATCGTTATTATCATCATTTATCCACTGGTAAATATCAGGAATAGCGGCTAAAGCCCATAAAGGAGTCATAGGCCTATCAAGCCTACTTGCGAAATCTACAATCGATTGAGTTCGTTTGGAAAAAAACTTTGCTTCGCTGCTTGTTGTTAAGTAATACGAATCTCCCTCACATAAAAGATATATCAAGTTAGACATATATTTCATATAATCAATATCCAATGGAATAAGTATGTTTCTAATTATAAAATTAGCATTACGAATACCGAAGCCTTTTTCAAATGTAGCCGCCATTTCGGGGTTATTAATGAACCTTTCCCATTCATTCTTTGAAAGGCGTTTTCCAATACCGGGGAAAAAGAATTTATTAAATAAATAAAATAATAACAATATCCCAAGTATCGAAAGAAAGATTTTCACCTTAAAGCCCCCCTTATTAGTCTTTCTGCTTCCTTATCTCAGATCCTCCGCAGAATCGTTCCCCCCCTCTCCACAGATTAAGCGACTTACCTATGCAGGAGCTTCTTGATTTCCATTACGATGTCGTGCTTCAGGGCAATTGGGTCCATTTCTATGCTGATGACGGTGTGGCAAGTGGGGCATGTGTAGGCTAGACCTCTCCACTGATTATTGAAAGACACGAAGATGTCGATTTCCTCGCAGTCTACTTTGAACATGTTAACTCCGCACTTAGGACAAAGCTTTTGCATGGACAAGCACCTCCTTTGGATTTTGGTTTGGTTAGCAGATTCCTTTCTCCTTACCGTGAGATTCGCCGCTATTAAAATGGAGGAAAATCTTCATATCTGCCGACTGTGCAGTCTCCTGGTCTCGTCTCATTCCAGACCTTGATTAGTCGCGGCTTGCCTAGGGTATCGAACCAGTATTTAACTATTTTGTCTTCTTTATGTCCGAGAGTCCCCTCCATCAATTCACAATCATGGATTCGATAAGAGGCTGTCATCCCCGAGCATTTAACATGAAAATGAGGAGGTGAGTGATCATTCGAATAGACATAGATCGAAACGTTTTTTACGCGGTCGACCCGTTGTCTCGTTTGAAGGACCATGCCATTGGGCCAGACCTGACAGGAGGAAAGGAAGTCGGCCAGCATGCCAGCAGCCCGGTCTAGGCTTTTGCAAAGCTCCTCTTCGATTATCATGGGCATATTCTCCAAAGTATTACTTAAAATGTATTAACGACGTTGAGCATGGGCTTATAATCCTCCAGAAAAAGAGGGGTGTCTATCGGGAAATACCTGATATTCCCACTGTATATTGTAAAGGCGAATAGTTACAGGTAGGCAATATATACGTAAAGAAAAGGGGCGGGCCCTTCTGGGCCTGCCCTTTTTTATACACTCAATAAATTGTAAAAATTCCCCTCACCGCAGGAGTTCATCAGGGCCGAAGCCTGCCTTTACCAATTTTTCCAAGGCTTTCTGCCTTTCTTCCTCGCGCTTCTCCGCGGCCTTCCGCTCCTCTTCTTGTCGCCTTGCCCTTTCCTTTATTTCTGCCTGGTGCTTTTCGATCGCCTCCTGGACCTCCTCGTCCGTTACGGGGAAATGGGATTCCACGACTTCCAGAAGCTCCAGGATAGCCTTCCCGTCTTCAGTCAGGATGATTCCCTTTCCATCGCATTCCGGGCACCGCTGAGGGAACCCTTTCATCTTGTCGATTCCGGTCTGGTCACACCGATTACAGATCCGCCACAGAACAGGAAGATTCCGCCGGGGAGGGGTCACTTCCACACGGCACACCGCCGGGCGGTTCGTTTCAAGCTTCCCGTTTTGCAACGTAATACCCTGGTTTTGCCTCGTTCCAAGCATACATGCCGCCTCCTAGATCAGGATTTGTCCCGGGCCTTCGTCCGGGTTCAAACGCATCGCAATTATCGCTATCCTTTCGGGAACCTGGTCACGCTTCCGATACACCGTAGGGACTGACACACTGTTCCTGCGGGCCACTCGGTCAATGATTGTTTCGCTCCCAAGGCGGGAGAACTTCCCCACCGATGCCGTCAGGTCCCAATAATCCCGGAAGATTCGCCAATCGACCGGATACCCTTCCTTCAAAAGCTTCACCGCTCCTACGACCCTGCCCCACCCTCCGATTTCCTCCAGGAGGTCCACACAGGAAGCCAGGAGGTTCTCCAGGCTCTTCGCCTTCTCACTCGGAGACCTTCGGGAGTCGCCCGCTTCCCCGCCACTTCCCAAGGCCTTCACCCACTCGGCCAATGCCGCCGCATCGAGCCCCGCGGGATCCTCCAGAAGGTTCACGCCTAGAGGATGCAGCTCCGCAACCGCCTGGATCAGATCCATAAGCTTCCGCCTCGTTTCGAAGGGATTCACAGCCTGGACCGCCCCTTTCCAAGAGAATCGGGAAACCGCCGGTTCACAGCAAGAACTCCGTAGAAGACCCACACCCCCCTTCAGGTCACACCCGCTTTCCTTTTAGGGGCTCTCATAATTCAAAAAGCCCCTATAGTACCCCACTTCTTTTCTTTCTTCTTAAAAATCTGGACTATCTTTAGAAGGTTCTCTTTCGTCACAATCTGTCATGTGTGGAAGGTAGTGCTACCAAGGCTTTTCCTTTCATCTGTGACAGAATGACGCGTGACAGCCCCTTTTTCACCAAGAAAAAAAAGTGGGGTACTATAAGGGGTCACAGCCCCCTAAGCACCCTGTCGAATTCCGCAGGCGAAACCCATGCCCTCACCTGGTCGCGGGTCCCTATCCCGATCCGTTTGCCTGCCAGGTTTACCCGGATTGCCGTGAAGCCGATCTTGCACAACTCCCTGGTGACGACCTTCCGGCTCACCTGGGCCACCTCGCAGAGGCTCAGGCGGCGGATGATGCTCGTGGTGCGGACGATCAGGCGGCCCGCCGGCGTCTTGAGTCCTTTCTCGGACGTTTCCACGGCCAGGACAAGGGCTTCCTCGCTTCGTTCGTCGTCCAGGTTCAGGCTCAGAGAAGTGCTGCCGTGGGCGTATTCGGCCCCGATCCGGAAGGAATTCCTCCAGATGTCGTTCAGGACCGTCATCAGTAGGTCCCTGTCGGTATCCGGTGCCTCGATCACGGTCTTGAGCTGGGCAATGGCCTTCAGGATCCCGTCCCACTGTTTACGAAGTCCCGAGCGAAGGACCAGGCCGTTTTCCGCGAACAGCCTTTCCTTCACCTTCCGGAAGGCGTGAATGTCGCTGACGCTTCCGAGGCTCACCTGTGAACCGTCCTGGAGGGTCAGGAGGATCTCGGCGTCCGCGGATCTTCCTACCTGGGCGATGGCTTGCACAGGGAGGCCGAATTCCTGTCGGAGAAGCTCCAGGGGTGGGGTGTCACAGCCAGCATATTTCTGGAAATTCTGGATGACGCTTTCAGGAAGACCCTGGGCCCGCAGGGAATCGCAGACCTTCAGGGCCTCGTCGAGGCTGAAGCTCTTTTCGGCCTCAAGGGTGGAGGTCATGCCGCCACACCTTCTTTAACCGGCCTTGCGGCCAGGATCACTTCGAGAGATTCGTCCTCTTTCTTGGAATCCATGATTAAGTGTTCTTTTTGTAAAACGTATTTCCTCTTTGGAGGGATTGGAAGAACATCTATACAGCAACAATGCATTTGCCTGGTGGGAGCTCCACAATTCGGACAGGAATCGAAATGGGGAACTTCGGATTCGAACATCGTGGAACACTGGTCACAATGTATTGTGGCCCGAAAACGCGGGGGATAGCCGTTGGCTTCTCCACCGATCCCCCCCCAGCCGATGACCAGGAGGTTCACGGCACGAAGGGAATTCTCGTCAAAAAGCGTAGCCAGAACCGGCTCTTCAACCAGAGGCAATCCTTCCTGGTTCCCGTCGTCCATTCCAGACGGCTCTTCCATGACCGCCGGCATTTCAACCTCATCCTGGACGACTTGCCAGAAGCTCATGGGAACGTACAGCCTTGCCGGGAAGCGAGTTTCACCCCGTTTAGGCCAATCGATCCGGCGAGCCTGCTTCAGGAAGGTCTGAAAATCGATCCGGTGCCGGTTGCCTCCGGCAATCTGAAGCTCGATCTCCAGGCAACCCAACTTCTTCAACTCCTCCACTGCTGGCTCGTCGAAGCCATAGGCGTCGTGAGTCCTGAACCGGTCCGATGCTTTCACGATGTTCAGGAAGGAGCGGGATTTCTCGTCGTACCTTCCCACCACTACCGGAGACCCGTCGAAGGTTGACATGATAGGCTTGCTGGTTGTATGCTTTTGACAATTCCAGTTCGACATTTAGTTTCACCCCTTCTTTGCCCCCGGAGTCCGACCGGGGGTTTTAGTTTTTTCGGGCATAGCCCGACTCCTCGAAAAGCTCACCCTGTTCCACACCGAAGAAACCGGCAACTTTTTCCCTCACCCGTTCAGGGAACCGCTTGAACCCACGCTCCGCCTTGCTGTAGGACCCGTCGTCCATGCCCACGTGGAAGGCAATCTCTACGATCGGGAGCCTACGCTCCATCCGCAGTGTTCTTAGCACCGTCATTGCTTCACCTCCCTTCTTGCCTTCTGGTGATGCTGGTGGTATTATGGCAAAAAAGGAGATAACAAAAATTGTCTAAAACGGTGCCTGGATATTATTCAGGGGGCAAAACTTGTTCATACTGGGATGTTTCGCTCTCTTATTTCTGGAGGATTCCTGCAAAGTTCCTTTCCTGGGTGAGAATCCCTGCGGAAATGGAAAAGGATAAGGGCATCCCTGAAGACCTAAAGAAGGATGAACTGCTTGCAGTTCGGTCACCTAATGAGCAGGCGTACATTTCAAACATGGGGCAAGGTGGACCCTTGAATGGAATAAAGGTAGAGGTAGAAAAATTTAAGAACCTTTACCCACCGCTTTTTGAACGCTTGGGGAGCCTCCTTGACCCTCGTGTATCGGATGAGCATTTCCGCCTGCAATGTGCCGCCTTTTGCGAATCAACCTGCTTGCCTTTGGGATCACATGGAATCATTACCCTGGAGGATGACCCCACACCATTCGATGAAGGCATTTGGTTCCTGGGTGGCCTCAAACAATGGAGAGAGCTTGCATGGGATTTCCGTAGGCTTTTAAACGCTTACCGCGTCTGGCAGGAAGGGAAAGACGGCGATTCAGACCTTGTTCACATGATTCGGTCGCTGCAGGAGAAGTACCCCACTCGCTTTGAGCTAACCCGTTTAGATGGCGAGCTTTTAGAAGGGGTGGTGAACAAGGCATTCCCGGAAAGTCCCCCGGCATGGGCAGTCCATGACTTGGCGGAAAGGGTTGCCCTCTCGATCAATAAACGTAAAGGCTTTGAGTATCGCCTTTGCCCGGAATGTCGGCATTATGGGCCCACTTCAGCAATGACCCGCGTTTCTTCGCTATCTGAAGATGAAAGAACTGCTTTTGGCTACCCCTTGGAAGGCGATATCTGGCTGCACCGGCTTTCAAAAATCAATGTGAATCAGAATGCAGAGGATTACCTGGATGGACTGCCTCCGGATTGTTACCAGAAGGTAAGGAAAAGGGTTGATGCGAGGAAGAAGGCATTGGCTGACGGGCGGGAACCTGGCAAGAGAGGGCGTCCCCGTAAACAGAAAAAGACCCCCGAAGGGGTCCTGAGTGAGTAAAAAATAAACAAATATGCGACAAAAGTTTCCTTTTAAAACGGCTATCGAAACGCGTAGGCCGTCACTCCTGAGAACCTTGGTAGGTCTGAATATATAGTAACCGCAAGGGTTTATGGCCTTCGTCGCACTCCTACGGCTTAGGAGGCCGTCGCTCTATCCACCTGAGCTACGGGCCCACCGGAACGACGGATATCTTACCACGGGTCGGGGAGGGCTTCAATCTCCGGGATATGCCCGAAAACATTCCGCGAGTCGGCGCAACGTTCTTTCATGCCCCGCAAGATAACAGCGCCAAAGGGCATCGGCTTCCGAGATGTCTTCATGCATGCGGATTATCAGTTCCTGGACGCCGGGGAACTGAAGCTCCCCGCGCAGCCTCTCGAGAAAGAGTACGGTAAGGTGGCGCCCGTAAAGGTCGCCGTCGTATCCGATTAGGTGCGCCTCGATCCGCAGGGCCCGGATTCCGGTGAAAGTTGGATTGAAACCGATGTTGAGGGCGGCGGGCCGCCATTCGTTATCCAGGAGGACGGCCGACGTATAGACTCCGCGTTGCGGGACAAGCTTTTCGGGAGAGGGGGCAAGATTCGCGGTTGGGAAGCCGAGCTTTCTTCCCCTTTGGTCTCCCCTGACAACAATGCCCGAGAGAAAGAAGGGATGCCCCAGGAGGGGTTCCGCTGCCCGGGTTTCACCCAAGGTGATCTTTTGCCGGATCAAGGTGCTGCTGACGTTTTCGCGTCCAACCCTCACTGGTGGCAGGATGTCGACCGACCACCCGCGACGGCGTCCCTCTTCGCGCAGGAAGAGACAGTCTCCCGACCTCCCCCTGCCGAAACGGAAATTATCCCCCACAACCAACCCCGAAATTCCATAGCTTTCATCGATCCAGTCCAGGAATGCCGAGGGTTTCATGTCGGCAAGGCCTCTGGTGAAGGGAATCCTTTCGAATCTGGGGATCCGGTGGAACCTTCCCAGGGCTTCTCTTTCCGGTTCGGTGAACAGGTACCGGAAGGAAGAGCCGTTGAAAATCGCCTGCGGGTGAGGGTGAAAGGAGATCACGCCCCATTCTTGCCCAGAAATGAGGGCCTTTTCCCGCGCGGTTTCGAAAAGCCGGACATGGCCCAGGTGAAAACCGTCGAAGGCGCCGAGTGCGGCGATCATGGCCGATCCCCCACGGCAAGAACGACGTCCGGCCTGAAATGGGAAGGCCCTGCCGGCAACGCAAAACAGGCCAGGTTCTCACTCCGGAGGACGATGTGCCCGGATTCGGGAAGCAGGCCCCAATGAAGTCTTTGCAGGCTACTGGATGGGATGGGCTTGCCGTTTCGGACATCCCCCTCCAGTTCCTGCGTTACCCGGTAGGTCACGAAGTGATCCAGAAGCGCATCGATGGGTAGCAGGGCCTCCTGGATGCCTGCCGGGAACGCCGAAACGGGACGGGCTTGTTCAAGAAGAAAATACCCGACAGAAAGCCGGCGCAAAGTATCCACATAGGCTCCGCAACCTAGGCGGTTCCCCAGGTCGCGAACCAGGCTTCGGACATAAGTCCCCTTGTGGCATTTGATCCGGAAGCGGATCTTTCCCTGAGGATCAGGTCCTGATATCTCTGAAAGGGAGGTGATCGTGACAGGTTTTGAGGACAGGACCGTTTTCTCGCCCGATCGGGCTAGCTGGTGGGCGCGCTTTCCGGCGACATGCACGGCTGACACGGAAGGAGGAACCTGCAATCGCAGGCCGAGGAAAGCAAGGAGCTCACGCTGGACGGATTCCGGAGATACCGTACCCCACCCCTTGCAGGCCTCGATGTGTCCGGCGGCATCGTCTGTGTCCGAAAAAGCCCCGAGTTGGGCTTCAACGGCATATTCTTTTGGAAGAAGCTGAACGAACGCGCAGGAACGCGTGGCGGCACCCAATAGAAGAACCAGCAGCCCGGAGGCCGGGCTGTCGAGGGTTCCGCCGTGACCGACCTTGGCTTTTTTACCCAAAAACTTCCGGATTGTTTCCACGCAGCCGGTGCTGGTTTCGCCGGGTTGCTTGTCAAGAAGAAGGATTCCATCAGTCATGGTTCTTGCGTATTTCTTCCCTGAAAGCTTCAAGGCTTTTCTCCAGAGGAAGGGGAAGCCTCATCCCGGCAGCATTGGGATGTCCTCCTCCCCCGTGTCGGTGGGCGATTTCCGCTGCTGAAATCTTTCCTCTCGATCGCAGGCTCACTCGAATCGAGGTTTCGTTTTCGACCAGCACGGCAGAAAATTGGGATCCCTTGATTCGAAGAAGTTCGCTTGCGAGCCCTTCCGTTTCGGAATAATCGGCTCCAGTCTCAATAAAATCCGCCCTCGAGAGCCAGGTTAGTGCGGTTCCCTTCTCTGCTTCGTAGTCAATCCTCGAAAAGGCCCGTCCCCGCAGTCTCAGCGCTTGAGGCGTCCCGTTGCAGTAAAGTAGCTGATCCATGATTTCAGGACGTACTCCTCTTTCAAGGAGATCGGCGGCAATTCGGTGTGAGCGCGGGGTTGTGCAGGAGTAACCGAATCGTCCCGTGTCGGTCACAAGGCCGGAATAAAGCCCCAAGGCGGTCCCGATGTCCAGGGGATGAACCAATTGCCCGATAATTTCCCACGCCAATTCCGCCGTGGCTCCCGCAGACGGGTCCACGACGTTCACGGACCCGAAAAGCGAATTGTCGCCATGGTGGTCAATGTTGACTGAAAACAAGCCTGGCAGGCCTTGAACAGGTAACGTCCGTTCGGGGGTTGTCGTATCGACGAAGATCAACAGGGAGTCTTCCTGCGCCTCCAGTTCATGTGCCGCTTCATAGTGCTCTGAACCTGGCAGGAAGGAATAGGAATCCGGGATGGGGTCAGGCCCGACCCATCGAACGGATTTCCCGAGACGGAGAGCGGACTGGAAAAACGCGCTGCAGCAGCCCAGTGTATCCCCATCGGGCTGTTCGTGAGAAAGAAGTGTCCACCGCGGGAACCGGCATAGAGCGGCAATCGCGGCATGCAGGTTGTCGGCAAGAGGAATCCGGGGACTACTCGTCCGTTTCATCGTCAGTTTCCGCATCCTCTTCCGTCGATTGAGGCTCTCCGACTGCCGCCTCCCCCTTCAAACGGTCGAGAACCGCATCCATTTCGCGTGCTTTCTCTTCGCTAAGGTCGACGATAAAACGGAATTCAGGGATCGTCCTCAGGCGCATCTCCTTGCCAAGCACACTGCGTATCAGCCCTTCAACCGAATCGAGGCCGGCCTTGACCGTTTCCTGGTCGGCAGGATCGATCGTCGTAAAGTAAACCTTGGCAAAACCAAGGTCTCGTGAACATTCAACTCCTGTCAAAATGGCCTTCCTGGCCCACTCGTTCTTGATTCGTCCCTGCAGGAGCAGGGAGATCTCCCTCAAAAGTTCCTTGTTAATCCTCTCTATTCGAAAACTCGTCATAAGAACCGACCTTTCTTCGCAAGGCGAGCATTTCGAAATCCAGGTTTTCTGCTTCCCTGTCAAGAAGCTCTTCCACCTGGTCCAGTGTGGACCTCACATGGCCAATGTCGTTCGCGACGCAAGCCACGGCAATACAGGCCTTTATCCAGGACTCTGACGGCCCGAGATCTGAAGCGGACACGTTTTCGCCTCTCCTGAGTTTTTCCAGGAGGGACCGGACGACCTGACGTCTATCCTTTAGGCTCCTGCTGCCGGAAATTTCTATCTCGACAAGCAGGAGCCCGAAAAAGCATGACGGCCCGTTTAGTCGAAGTGGCGTTTCTCCTCCACGATCTCGTAGCATTCGACATGGTCGCCTTCCTTGAAGTCGTGGAAATTGGTGAAGCTCATCCCGCACTCGAAACCGTTCGTCACCTCGCGGGCATCGTCCTTGAAACGCTTGAGGCTGGACAGGGTTCCGTCCCAGTAGACGACTCCATCCCGGATCAGGCGGATTTTCCCGTTTCGGCGTATCGTTCCTTCCAGAACATAGCAACCCGCGATTTTCCCGACTTTCGGAACCTTGAAGGAAGCCCGGATCTCAGCCTGTCCGAGGATTTTCTCCCTCAACTCCGGCGCAAGCATCCCTTCCATGGCCGACCGGATATCGTCGATGACGTCGTAAATGATGTTATAGAGGCGGATTTCGATCCCTTCCGCTTCGGCAATCTTTTTCGCGTTGGAATCGGGCCTGACATTGAAGCCGATGATGACGGCCTTGGATGCGGCAGCCAGCATGACATCCGATTCGGAGATCCGGCCGACGCCCTCGTGAACGATATTGATGCCGACTTCATCGGTTCCCAGTTTCAGGAGGGATCCCCGTAGGGCCTCTAGGGACCCCTGGACGTCGCATTTGAGGACGAGGCTGAAAACGTGGGTTTCCCCTTCGCGCAGCTGCTGATAGAACTCTTCAAGCGTGAGCCGCCGGGTCGTCCCCTTTTCCGCCTCCCTCAGGGCCTGGTTCCTGGAATCAATGCAATCACGCGCTTCACGCTCGTTGAGGGCTTTCCTGAAACGTTCCCCCGGGTTCGGCAAACTGTCTAGGCCGAGGACTTCAACCGGTGTGCTGGGCCCGGCTTCGACAACCCAGCGTCCCTGGTCGTCCAGAAGGCCGCGAACACGCCCGCAGGTGCTTTCGCAAAGGACGATGTCACCGCGACGGAGGGTTCCGTTCTGCACGATCAAGGTCGCCACGGGTCCCTTCCCCTTGTCCAGCTTGGCTTCGACGACGACACCTTCCCCATCCTGGGCGGGGTCTGCTTTCAATTCAGCCATTTCCGCCACAAGCAGGGTCATTTCCAGCAACTGGTCCATGCCGAGGCCGGTCTTTGCTGAAACATCGACGAAAACTGTGTCGCCGCCCCACTCCTCCGGGATTAGCCCCTGGTCCGAAAGCTGCTGCCGGACTCGGTCGGGGCGCGCATCCGGTTTGTCGATCTTATTGACCGCGACGATGATGGGAACGCCCGCTGCCTTGGCATGGTTCAGGGCCTCCACAGTCTGTGGCATCACTCCGTCATCGGCCGCGCAGACGAGGATGGCGATATCGGTGACCTGCGCCCCACGCGCGCGCATGGAAGTGAAAGCCTCGTGTCCGGGGGTGTCGAGAAAGACGATCTTTTTGCCTTCGTGCTCAACGACCGATGCTCCGATATGCTGGGTGATTCCGCCAGCTTCCTTGGCTGCCACGGCGGTTTTCCGAATATAGTCAAGAAGGGTTGTCTTCCCGTGGTCGACATGGCCCATGACTGTGACGATCGGGGGTCTGTCGACGATCCCGCCTTTGGCGGGAGCCTTCTTCCTCGCGATGGCAGGGGCCTCCTCGGCAGGTTCGGCTTCCTTCACCAGCTTGAGGTGTTTGCCTGCGAGCTCTTCAATCTTGGAAAGGGTAGCCTCATCGATTCTTGCTGTTGCAGGGACCATCAAACCGGTGGTGACCAGGTGCTTGACCACTTCTGCCGTTCCCAGGCCCAACCTCTCGGCCACTTCGCGAATGGTGATCCCAGCCGGTATTTCCACTGTTTCCGGCTGGAACGTTTCCTCGACCGGTTTTACGGGCTTTCCGGCTTGGAGATCTTTTTTACGGCGTTCACGGACGGTTTCCTCCAGGATTTGTGCAACGTCCGTGTCGATGGAACTCATGTGGGTCTTGACGTCGACCGCAAGGGCCTGCAGGATTTCCATCAGTTCCTTGTTGGAAACCTCGAGCATCTTTGCGAGTTCATATACCCTGATCTTACTCAATGACATCACCTTCCCGTCTCAAATCCTCAAGGAGCATTTCTGCAAACCGACTGGCCGTGAAAAAACCCACAACCTGTGTGCTGGACAACCCCAGAGCTGCGCCGAGTTCCCAGCGAGAAACCGATTCCAGCCGGACGATATGGTTGGACCCTTTGGGTTCGGCCGGGGCAAAACGCCGAACAACCGAAGGGGAAGCATCATTCGTGAACAGGAGAAAAAGCGGTCCTTTCCCGGCCGAAATAGTCGCTCGAATTCGATCCTGGCCTATGATGACTTCTCCCGCCCTGCGGGAAAGACCCAACTTTAGCAGGAATGCCCGCTTTCCGCCTTCAGTCATGCGTTAGGCCTTCCTTTCGGGAATCGTTTCGATGAACGCTTCGATTTCATCATAAAAGGAAGGCGGGACCTCGATCTTGAGGCAACGGGATAGGGCTTTCCGCCGACGGGCTTCCTTGACGCATTCCACGTTCGCGCAAAGATAAGCCCCTCTTCCGGGGGCCTTGCCGGTCGGGTCGATGGCGAATCCCCCCTCGGGTTTTCGCACGACCCGGACAAGCCCCTTCTTTGGGGATTCAGTCCCACACCCGATACAGGTCCGCGGGCGGACTCTCCTCGTTATTGCTCGCGCTCCGTTTTCTCTTCGGACCATAAGTCCTTCGGCTCTCCCTTGATTATATCTTCAAAGAGGTCCTGTAGAGTCGGCATCCGCTCGGGTTCCAGCACCTTGATGTCGATCTTCCAGCCCGTGAGCCGGGCTGCGAGGCGGACATTCTGGCCGGCCTTGCCGATCGCGAGTGAAAGCTGGTCCGGCCGCACGTAAACCTTGACGGATTTTTCCGATTCGAGGACCGGCTCCACCTTGACGATCTTGGCGGGTGACAGCGAATTCCGGACGAACTGTAGAGGATCGGTGTTCCAGATGATGATGTCGATCCGTTCATCGCGCAATTCCGTGCTGATCGACTTGATGCGGGTTCCCTTGTTGCCGACGCAGGCCCCGACGGGATCGACGTTCGGGTCGAGGGTCGATACCGCGACCTTTGCTCTTGCGCCGGCTTCGCGGACGATTCCCCGGATCTCGACGGTCCCTTCGCGGATTTCAGGCACTTCAAGCTCGAGAAGTCTCCTCAGGAGTCCGGGATGGGTCCGGGAAACGACGATTCTAGGTCCCTTGCTTGTTCGGCGAACATCAAGGAGAAGGAATTTCATCCTTTCTCCGGAGGTGTAGGTTTCGGCCAGGATCCGTTCCTCTCGGGGAAGGATCGCTTCAGATCGTTCGTTTAGCCGGACCAGGACCTGGTCGCCCTCCGACTTGAAGATGACCCCGTTGACGAGGTTCCCGATGCGGTCCGAGAATTCCTCGAAAATAACCTGTCTTTCCGCGTCCTTAATCCTCTGAAGGATCACCTGCCGGGCTGTTTGCGCCGCGATCCGCCCGAAATCCTCGGGAAAAACCTCGATACGGACAAGGTCACCCTCCGCGAGGTCGGGAAATCCCATCTTCTCCCCATCTGCCACCGTCATCTGGGTATCCGGATCGCTGACCTCGCTACAGACCTGCTTGACCTCGTATAGGACCATCTCGCCGTTTTCCGGTTCGATGTGGACTTCAACATTCTGGTTGCCGCCCCGGTGTTTCCGGTAGGAAGAGACGAGTGCTGCTTCGAGGCTGGAAATGATGATCTCCGAAGAGAGTCCTTTTTCCTGCTCGATTTGTTTCAATGCCTTGATAAAATCCTTTCCGAGCTGCATGGTCATGCCTCCTCAGACCCACTGTTCATGCCTTAAATTTTGTCCTCGTAAACGAGGTTAGCTTTTCGGACCGATACGAACGGGAAAGAAAATGAGGTCCCTTCCTCCGTGGTTAGGATGATCGTTTCACCATCCACGGAATGAATCTTTCCGTTGAAGTTTTTCCGCCCGTTCAGGCTCTCCTTCAGTTGAATTTTGGCCTTACTCCCCTGGAAGCGCCTAAAGTCCTCTATTTTCCTCAAGGGCCGCTCCAGTCCGGGGGAACTCACTTCCAGGAAATGCCTTCCCCGGAAAAAAGGGTCGATTTCCTCCTGCATCGTTCCCAGAATCCTTGAGACCTTCTCGCAGTCCTCCACTCCTATTCCGCCAAGGGAATCGATCACCACGCGGAGTATCGGGCGTCCCTCCTCGTGGGTCAATTCGACTTCCAGGCAATCATAGCCGGCCTTTCCGATCGCTTCCTCCAGGGTTTTGACCAACTTCAGGCGTCTTTCCCTGCGCGGATCCACGAGTCCTTCCCCCCTTCTTAAAAAACGAAGAGTGGGCGGGGCCCACTCTTTGACTTGACCAGGGAAAACGTTTCGCACCGGTGAGTATAGCATGCCTCCCACCGTGGTTTCAAGGGAGCGCCCCGTGCGGGGAGAACGCCTCGCCTCTACTCCGCCCAGTAGTTCGGTGCCTCCTTCGTGATGACGACATCATGGGGATGGCTTTCCTTCACTGACGCTGCCGTCACTTTAACGAAGCGGGACTTCCTGTGAAGGTCTTCGATGTTCGCGGCTCCGACATAACCCATTCCGGAACGCAGCCCCCCGACCATCTGGAAGATGACCGCACCGGCGGTTCCCTTGTAGGGGACGAGTCCCTCGATGCCTTCGGGGACGAGCTTTTCCTCGCTCACGCCTTCCTGGAAGTATCGGTCCTTGCTGCAGCCTTCCTTCATTGCCCCGAGGGATCCCATCCCCCTGTAGCTCTTGTAGGAACGGCCGCGGTAGATGACTTCCTCGCCGGGGCTTTCCTCGGTGCCTGCGAAGAGGGAACCGATCATGACCGAGTCGGCGCCTGCGGCCAGTGCTTTGACGACATCGCCCGAGTATCGCACGCCTCCATCCGCGATGACCTTCTTGCCGAGGCGATGGGCCACCGGAGCCACTTCCATAATGGCGGCAACCTGGGGAACGCCTATGCCCGCGATGATGCGGGTCGTGCAGATCGAGCCGGGTCCGACCCCAACCTTGACGGAATCAGCGCCGGCTTCGATGAGCGCTTCCGCTGCCTTGGCGGTTGCGATGTTACCCGCAACGATCGGAAGGTCGGGATAAGTCTTCCTCAGGAACCGGACGGTTTCGATGACGGAACGGGAATGTCCGTGAGCCGTATCTGCGACGATGAGGTCCACTCCCCCACGGACCAGGGCCTCGACTCTTTCCGGGACATCTTTGCCCACTCCGACCGCCGCCCCTACGCGGAGGCGTCCATGGGAATCCTTGCAGGCGTTGGGGAAGTCCTTGACTTTCTGGATGTCCTTGATCGTGATGAGCCCTTTCAGGGTTCCATTCCCATCGACGATCGGAAGTTTTTCCACCTTGTGGCGCATGAGGATAGCCTTTGCGTCTTCCAGGGTTGTTCCGACGGGGGCGGTGACGAGGTTCTCCTTAGTCATGATGTTGCTGACCGGCTGGGCATAATCGGTTACGAACCGAAGGTCCCGGTTCGTGATGATGCCCACGAGCTGCATGGTTTCGTTGACGATCGGGACTCCGGAGATATGGTAGTGTTCCATGAGTGAGACGGCTTCCTGGACGGCTGCGGTGGGGGGAAGAAAGAACGGGTCGACAATCACCCCGGATTCCGATCTTTTGACCTTGTCGATTTCCCGTACCTGGGCTTCGGGTGTCATGTTCCGGTGAATGATCCCGATGCCGCCTTCCCGTGCAACGGCAATCGCGAGTCGTCCCTCGGTCACCGTATCCATGGCTGCGCTGCAGAGCGGAATATTGAGGGGGATCTGGGGGGTGATCCAACTTCGCACGTCGACCGTCGCGGGAACCACTTCGCTGTAATCCGGCACAAGGAGAAGATCATCGAAAGTGAATCCTTCATATTGAACAAATCGGTTCTCCAACACGATTCTCGCACCTCCAGGCGGGACATTTTGCGGAAGTCTATACGATAATCCGCTCAGGAGCAAGCGGTTTGACAGGGGACCCCGAGTTTCGGGCTAAAGCTTCCTTGAAAGGGTCGCAATCGCGTGGCATTCCATGCATTTCCCCTCCCCCACCGGGCCGAGCCCTTCGCCTGACTTGAACTTGATATTGACCCGGCGGGCGGTCGAATTGCCCGGCAGGGCTGATTCCATGGAAGCGCACATCGAATCGGCAAGGTTGCCCAACCTTGGGACCTGGGCAATTAGCGTGAGATCGAGCCAGCGAATCGACCAGCCTTCCTTCAGGACTTTTTCCGCTGCCTCCCGAAGGAGGGAAAGGCTGAAGGCGTTCTTGTAGCGAGGGTCGGTAGCCGGGAATAAAACCCCGATATCGGGCAGCCCGGCGCCCCCTAAAAGGGCATCGGCCGCAGCGTGGCAAACGCAGTCGGCGTCGGAGTGCCCTTCCAGGCCGAGGCGGAAGGGAATGCGAATTCCTCCCAGGATAAGGGGCCTTCCGGGGATAAGAGGGTGTATATCGTATCCGTGGCCCGTTCGCCATTCCACCGATCCGGCCAAATGTTTTTCCACAAGTGCAAGGTCCTCCGGGTAGGTGACCTTGATGTTGACCGCTTCCCCCGGTACGAGGGAGATTCGCCTTCCTGTGGCGGTCCAAGCCTCGGATTCGTCCCGCGCGCCGTGGCCGAATCTCTTTAAGGCATCGATCAAATCTTCCCGAGCAAAGGCCTGGGGGGTTTGTGCCCTGTAAAGCCCGTCCCTGTTTACGGTTTTCAGGAGTTCGCCTTCCAGCCGCTTCAAGGCGTCGGAAACAGGCAGCACCGGGACGGCACCTCCCGTCAACCTGGCCTCTTCAAGCAACTTTTCGCAAAGGCCTTCTGAGACCAGGGGTCTCGCTGCGTCGTGCACGAGGACAAAATGGCCGTATGCGGCCAGGAGTCCGTTCATCACCGAAGCGGATCGTTCATTTCCCCCTGCTGCGAGGGTCACCTGGATTCGGAAGGGTGGGAGAGTTCTTGAAAGGTTCTCGATGTCTTCGGGCGGGACCACAAGAACCAGTTCGTCAACGAGCGAACGCATCGAAAGCGACTCGGCGACGAGGGCCGACCACGTCCAGAGTGGAGCTCCAGCCACTTCGGCGTATTGCTTGGGGACGGCTCCTCCCAGGCGGTTTCCCTTACCGGCGGCGACCAGGACGAAGGAAACGCCCTGCTTCAACGCGGAACCTCCTTCACGAAGCGTCCGAAAATCATCCTGCCTGCCGAAGTCTGGAGAAGCGAGGTGACGAAAACCTCGACCCTTCGGCCGATGTAGCGTTGGCCGTCCTCCACCACGATCATCGTTCCGTCTTCCAGATAACCCACACCCTGGTTGGGTTCCTTCCCTTCCCTCAGGATGTCGACGGTTAGGCTTTCTCCCGGAAGAAGAACGGGTTTCAGCGAATTGGAGAGGTCGTTCACGTTGAGGATCATGACCTTTTCGACTTGTGCTCTCATGTTGAGGTTGTAGTCCGTCGTGAGGATTTTGCCGCCCATCTGTTTTGCGAGGGCAAGAAGGGCTTCGTCGACGGCTTCGAGCCCAAGGTCCTTCAAGGTCACCTCAAGGACCTGGACGTGGACTTCCTTCAGTTTCTGCAGTTCGCTGACGACATCAAAACCTCTCCTGCCTCTGGATCGTTTGATCGGGTCTGTCGAGTCGGCCACAGACTGGAGTTCGGTCAGAACGAAACGAGGGAGGGCAATCGGGCCGTCGAGGAAACCGACCTTTGCAATGTCCAGGATCCTGCCGTCGATGATGACGCTCGTATCCAGAATCTTAGGGGCCGTTTCCCGCCCCTCTTCCACTTCGATTTCCTCCGCTTGCTGAGCCTGTTGTTGCTTGCCCTTCCTTCCCCTGAAAACAAGCTTGCCCTTCAGTCCTCCCAGGGATGACCACATGTTCAGGATTTCATCCCGACGTCGAGAGAAGATGCGGACGCCGAGGTACCCAAGCGTCAGGTTCAAAAGCACAGCGATATAACTGCCGATTGCGGGTAGTCCGGAAAAAGGCAGGGCGATCAGGTTCGCAACCAGAAGGCCCACGATAAGGCCGAGCACGGAGATCGCGATGTCGTGCCAACTCGTGGACTGTAGCTGGCGGTCCGACAGGGTTCCTATTAAGCCGAGCCCTTTTACGAAATAAATGCTGAGGATAAAGCCGAGAAGGGACAGAAAACCAATGAACAACAGGTTCACGGCGATCACATGACTCATCGAGACCCCTTGCCACCACCCCTGCTTGAGGACGAACTGAGCCATCTGATATCCCGCTACACCTCCCAGCAGCGCAAAAAGGATGCGCGTGCCCGCTTTCAGTATTTTCCCTATTCCTTCTGCCATGTTCTCACTCCTTTCGGGTGGGATTCCGATCTCGAGGCAACTTATGCCCCGGTATCCGCAACATGCTGCCGTGCTTCAAGGGCCGCGTGGAGGGTCACCCGGTCCGCGTATCCGATGCTTCCCCCGACAGGAAGCCCGTAGGCCAGCCTGGAAAGCCGCGCCGGCGTTCCCTTGAGCGCGTCCACGACGGCAAAATAAGTCAAGTCGCCTTCCACGCAGGGGTTGGTCGCGATGATGACTTCTTTCACACCGAGAACGCGGATCCTGCGAGTCAAGTTGTCCAGGACCCGCACATCCAGGTCTTCTCCATCAAGAGGCGAGACTCGCCCCCCCAGGACATGGTAGACTCCGCCGAAAACCGAGGCCTGCTCTAGACACACCAGGTCCTCCGCCGTTTCGACCACGCAAAGGGTTCTCCTGTCTCTCAACGGATCGGCACAAATGGGGCAAGGATCGTCCTCGGTGTAATTTCCGCATTCCGGGCACGGGTGGAGCCTTTCCTTGAGCGTTCTCACCGCCTCGGAAAATTCCCTTGTGAAGACCTCCGGCTGCGCCAGCAGGAAGAAGACGATGCGCCGGGCACTCTTTTCCCCTATGCCCGGCAGCTTGCATAACGCCGATGAAAGCTTGTCGATGGGAGAAGGCAGGGACAAGGGGAAAACCCTTCTCTCACGCCAAGCCGGGGAAGCCCATTCCGCCCGTGACGCCGCTCATTCGTTCCGCGGCGACCTCGCGGCTCTTGCGGACCGCATCGTTGACTGCCGCGACGATCAGGTCTTCGAGCATCTCCGTATCCTCGGGGTTGACCACTTCCTTTTCCAGGTGCACGGAAAGAATGTCCCCCTGCCCGTTGACCGCTGCCTTGACCATTCCTCCGCCCGCCATGCCTTCTATCCGTTCCTTGGCCAACTCTTCCTGTACACGGGCCATGTCCGCCTGCATCTTCTGAGCTTGTTTCAGGATCTTGTCGAACTTCACTTGAATTCCCTCCTTGTATGGCTCAATCGTGATGATAGGGTGATCCCTTGAGTATCGAAAAAGCCCTGTAGATCTGTTCGGTCAGGATAACGAGGCAAAGCTCGTGGGGAAAAGTCATCGGAGAAAGCGCCAAGATCTCGTCCGCCCTTTCCCGGACTTTCGGCGAAACTCCGTAGGCCCCGCCCACCAACAGGCATAGCCGTCCTTCCGATGATTCCATTTTATTCGAAAACCAGCTCGCCAGATTCGGGCTCGTCATCATTTTCCCCTTTTCGTCCAAAAGGACAAGAGTGTCCCGCTGTGACACCATTTTGAGGATCCTCTCTCCCTCTTCTTCCCGCGTGACTTCAGGGCTCTTCCCGCGGCTTTCCCTGACCGTCTCGTGAAGAACAGGGCAGGTCCTCGAGATGCGCTGGAGGTAATCGGAGAGGATCTGCCGCATCGGTTCCGACTTCATCCGCCCGACGCTCAAGAAAAGGAGCTTCAACTTTTGTTCACCCTGGAAACGACCAGACGCCTCAGATCGAAGGGATCAAATGATTTCTTTTTCCCGCAACCGAGGCATTGCGCTTCGACATAGGCCCCGATAGACAGGATCTGCCAGCAGTCGTTCCCGCACGGATGTTTCTTTCGGAGTCTCAGTGTCACTCCGGCTTCAAAGGGCTCCGAATAAGTCAAGGATTTGTCCTCCCGGCTCTCGAGAGCTCCTGCTTGCGGAGCGCCTTCGTCCTGAGGCGCTTGACGTTGAAAAGTTCCTGCCGTTCCCTCTCGGAGAGGGTTTCCCGTATCCTCTTGAGGTCCTTTTCAAGCGAGGGGAGCAGCAGGTGCTGAAGCGTGTTGATTTTTTGGAGAGTGCGTTTTTTTTCTCGTTCGAGAGCCTGGAGCTTG
The DNA here is from genome assembly GCA_964521575.1 of uncultured Synergistaceae bacterium. Lineage (GTDB taxonomy): Bacteria > Synergistota > Synergistia > Synergistales > 79-D21 > 79-D21. The sequence continues at coordinate 67,432 of CAZFSR010000008.1, read as the reverse complement.
GCCTTTTTGTTGATGAATTCCCAAACGAGGGCCTTTCCTCCCTCCAGGGAATTCAGGAGGTCGTCAAGGTTCAGCGAAGCCAGCGCCGGATCGTAGGCCAGGCTTCCAGACTCGGCGGCGAGCCCCTCATAAGGGCTTTCGAATTGGGGGTAACGACATCCCATCAGCGCATGGAGTTTCGACCTGATTTCAAGAGGAGGCGAAACGGGTTTCAGTACGCGAAGCGCGAAGTGCCCGTCAAAAATGCGGACGAGCGAGTAGGAAAAGGAGAGTTTCCCGCAAAGATCGAGAAAGCGCTTTTCCAAGTCCCTGAAGAGACGCTGGTCGTCCTCGATCGCCCGGATCAAAGCATCACGCTTTTTCTCGAGAAGCTGCTTCCCGTACTGCACGACGGCAATCTGGCGTCTCAGGGAAAGGAGTTGGTCCCTCGTCGGCGGCCGGTTCAAGGTTCAATCTCCCTCTTTCGCTGCCATTCGGCTGGAGACGAGTTCATCGGGGAGACGGTAAAGCTCCGAAACAGGAAGCAGGGACAGGGATTTCCAGGCCTGGTCCAGGGAAGCCTGGATGTCCCGTCTTGTTTCTCCCTGGTTCACGAATGCCCTTTCGAAGGCGGATCCGAAACGGATATAACGGTGCTCTAGCGGCGAAAGTCCCTCCTCTCCTACGATCAGCTTGAGCCGTTCGAGTTCCTTGGAGCGGGCGTAGGCCGCGTAGAGCTGGTCTGCCATGGAGCGGTGTTCGGGGACGGTGCGCCCTTTCCCGATCCCCTTGTTCATGAGGCGGCTCAGGCTCGGAAGGACATTGACGGGGGGATAGATACCCCGGCCGTGAAGGTTCCTGTCAAGGACAATCTGGCCTTCGGTAATGTACCCGGAGAGGTCTACGACAGGGTGCGTCATGTCGTCGTCAGGCATCGTGATGATGGGGATCTGGGTGACGCTTCCGGCCCGCCCCTGAACGCAGCCTGCCCTTTCGTAGAGGCTGGCGAGGTCGGAATACATGTAGCCGGGGAATCCCCTTCTTCCCGGAACTTCTTCCCTTGCCGCACTGATCTCTCGAAGTGCCTCGCAGTAATGGAGCATGTCGGTCATCACCACGAGAACGTCGTAGCCTTTCTCGAAGGCGAAAAATTCTGCAACGCTCAGGGCCATCCTTGGGGTCAGGAGGCGTTCGACCGCAGAATCGCTGGCGAGGTTGATGAAGAAAACACCGTTGTTCAAGGCACCGGTATTCTCGAAATCGTCGAGGAAGGTTCGGGCTTCTCGGGCAGTAATCCCGATTGCCGCGAAGACGACAACAAAGGAGGTTTCTTTGCCCGGGACTCTGGCTTGCCTCACGATCTGTGCTGCCAGGCGGTTTGCGGGAAGGCCGGCACCCGAGAATATCGGCAACTTCTGTCCCCTGACGAGGGTGTTCATCAGGTCGATCGTGGAGATCCCGGTTTCAACGAAGGCATTCGGGCTCGTCCGGGCAACGGGGTTGAGAGGTAGTCCGTTAACGGGAATGGTTTTTTCAACGAAACCCAGGGGTTTTCCGTCTGCCGGTTTCCCCCGGCCGTCAAGAACCCTTCCGAGCAACGAGATCCCGGCGGGGATGCGCATGATGTCTCTTTCGAGCCAGACCGTCGTTCCTCCCGATTGGAGTCCCATCGTTCCCTCGAAAACCTGGATGGCGCAGAGATCTCCGTCGACCTGGAGGATTTGGCCGGTTCTCCTGCCCTCGGGCGTTTCAATCATGACTTTTTCCCCGAAACCGGCCTCACGAACTCCCGAAACCAGAAGCAGCGGTCCGACGATTCCCTTGACGGAACCGTATCCTTCCCTATAAAGCTTCATCGGACGACCACCTCGATCGAGTCCAGGCTATCCTTCATCCTTTCAAGCCATGCATCCGAGACATCGCAAAATTCCGCGTCGGGGGTTTCCCGAAGCTTGAGCAGGCCAGTCCTGAACGGGATCTCCGAGAGTTGATCGTAAAGGATGCCCTCTTCCAGTCTCGAAATGACCAGCGTATTTAGCGTCCTCATGGTCTTGAGAAGTCCCTTCATTTTCTGCAGGGAGCAATAGGCGTCGATGTTGTCGAAGGCATTCTGCTGGAGGTAGACGACACGAAACAGCTCCGAGAGATTCAGCGTCCATTTATCCTGTTCTGAAAGGCCGTCGCGTCCCACCAGTTGGACCAGTTCGAGCAGGGTTTTCTCCCTGGAAAGGTTTTCGGAAAGGAAAAAGCGCAAGCTTTGCCATTCTTCTCCCAGTTCTTCCGCGAAGACTCCCGAAAGGGATTCGTCGTAAAGCGTGTAGCTGTTCTGCCAGTTGATTGCAGGAAAATGCCTTTGCTGGGCGAGAGCCTTGTCGAGAGCCCAGAAGGTCCCGGACAGGCGCAGGCTCGACTGGGTGACCGGTTCCGAGAAATCCCCGCCCGGAGGGCTAACGGCGTTGATGACCGAAATGGACCCTTCCTTGCCGTTTTCTCCCAGGACCCGAACCCTTCCGGCTCTTTCGTAATATTGTGCGAGGCGTGTCCCCAGGTAGGCCGGGTACCCTTCCTCGCCGGGCATTTCCTCAAGCCTCCCCGCGATTTCGCGGAGCGCTTCGGCCCATCGCGAGGTCGAGTCTGCCATGATGGCCACTCCGTATCCCATGTCCCTGTAAAATTCGGCGATCGTCATTCCGAGGTAAATGCTGGCTTCCCTTGCGGCAACAGGCATGTTTGAAGTATTGGCGATGAGGACCATCCTCTCCATCAGGGGAACGTTGTAATAAGGGTCCATGAGAGTCGGGAATTCCTCCAGGACTTCCGTCATTTCGTTGCCCCTCTCGCCGCATCCGATGTAGATGATGATGTCTGCGTTGCACCATTTTGCTAGGGATTGCTGGGTGACTGTCTTGCCTGTCCCGAACCCCCCGGGAATGACGGCCGCACCTCCGAGAGCCATGGGGAACAGCGTGTCGAGAGTCCTCTGGCCGGTCAGGAGCGGCTTGCTGAAAGGGAGCCTTGACGAAAACGGGCGGCCACGCCGGACCTCCCAGCGGTGGGAGAGGAAAACTTCCCTTCCGTCTTCAAGGCCGCAGACGGGTTCGCGAAGAGTGATCTCCTTTTCGGGAGCGATCCAGGCGATACGCCCGGGAAGACTGCCTGGAGGCATCATGACGTGATGGAGAATCCGGGTTCCTTCCGGAAGGGTCCCGACGGCTTTCCCGGGGTGAATTTTATCGCCGGGGGCGGCAAGGGGACGGAAACGGAACTTACGGCTCTCGTCGAGCGTTCCGATATTGGCGCCTCTTCCAATATAAAGGCCTCCCTCGCGAAGGCGGACCAGAGGACGCCCAATCCCGTCAAGGACGCTCCCAAGCAGTCCCGGGCCAAGTTCGATGGAAAGGAGTTCGCCGGAAAAGATGACGGGTTCGCCCACCCTCATCCCGGAGGTTTCTTCGTAAACCTGGATGTCGACGGTTCCGCCGCGTATCCTGATAACCTCCCCCAAAAGAGCCTCATGTCCGGCGTGAACGATCTCGAACAGCCTGACGGGGAAATCAACGGCCGCCCGCACGACGGGGCCCGATATGCCGATGACGCTGCCGGTCTTATTCATGCTTTCACCTCAACCGAGCGAAGATTTCAGGCCGGGAAAGGAAACCCAGACGGGTTTCTGCATCTTGGTTAGCCGCTGCCTGACAAAATCGGGAACCCGGCCGAACCAGTCCTGTTCCACGATCACAAGGGAAACATTTCCTTCCACGAAAAGTTTCAGGTTCTCTCCGAGGGCGGCTGGGTCTTCGCAAACGAGCTTTTCGAACCCCAGCAAGGCCCAAAGATCGACGAAAACTTGTTCTCCGATGACAATCGCGCGTTCGGTCGCCTTTGTCGTCATGAAGGAAGCCCCTCTTCCGCAACGACGTCGACAATCCGGCGGGAAATCTCTTTCTGCGGGTGGCCAAGGGCTAGTCCTACGGCGAGGATGTTGAGATTCTGCCACTCCATGAGAAGGCGGGCGAGAAAAGACACGGCAACCTCAAAACCGAGGAGGTTTCGTCGGTAGAGGAAAGACTGCCATTTCCAGAAAGCCCGGTTGAGTTCCCCCTGGATGAGTGTCGCGGATTCCGTCTTGAGGATGGAAGCATCAAAGTCCTTTTGCCACGGGGTGTTCTCCAGAAGCGCCCTGACCGAGCCGGATTTCTCCAGGCGCGGGATCGCCAGCCACTTGCCGTAGGGAAGAAAAGCGATCCCCTCCTTGGCTTTTGGTCCGTCTTCCCTGTGCTTCCTGAACCAGATGCCGATATTCCACAGATCGACGGAACGTCCCATGACTTCAAGGGCCGTTTCGCAGCCCGAGCCCCCGATCTTGCGAAAAAGCCTGTCTTGGTAAGACAGAAAAGTGTTTAGAAGCTGCCGTTCGGCCAAGGGCAGGGATTCACCCCCTTGGCTGATCCCCAGGGCGTCACCGAGGGCAAGGGCCAAGGGGGAGCCGTTTGCGAGACACTTTTCACGGGCATCGAGGATCGTGTTTGCGCTCCAGAGCGAATCGAAGAAATCCGTTTCGAGCTCTCCGTAACCATGCCAACTCGGGTTTCTTGAAGGATCTCGCCCAAGCGAAAGCCCGCGAAGGACCAAACGGCTATTGTGGAGATCAGACCTGGTCGTCACGACTTTCATGAGCTCCCGGGGTTCTCCCTGGGCAATATTGACTGTTTCCCTGATTCTTTTGGCCACACCGATCGACACCGCCATTTCAATCCGGGCTAGCGGAGATGCCTCGATCGAGACCAAATGGGCGCGATAGCTCTCCGCGTAGGCGGATTCAAGCAGAAAAAGCTCAAGTTCCCGGATCGTTCCTCCGGAAAGACGTCTCAGCTCTTGTGGTTGGATGAACAAGCCGAGCCGCGCCCTGAGGCGGGCGTTAAGGTAGCCGTAGTTCGGGGAAAGGCTGCTGGACATCGTCCACTAAAGGAGCGATCTGGAGTGAAAGACTTTCAACCATTTTCGGTTTCAAACGTTCCCAACGGGTTTGCATGGAATTGTCGATGAGGTGGGATCCGTTTTCCGCTTCAACGACCACAACCCCGCCCATGGAAAGTTCCGCGGCTTCCTCGATCCGGGCTATGCGCGGATCGGCCTCGATCAGCCCCCCCTCCCCGACCGCCACGCGGACGATGGCATGCGGAGCAGCGAGGGAATCAAGGGCCTCTCTCGCCAAATGGTTGAGCACAGGAATATATTCGCTCCGGTTCGCCCGCAAAGCCTCGATTTTCCTCGAGATTTCCCCGTCCAGCCTTTGGGTTGCCTGGACGATGGCTTCAAGGACACGAGCCCTCAGTTCCCTGAAGGCGGACTGCCTAGCGCGAAGGATTTCCGTTTCGAATTCGATGCCCTGTTTCATGCGGATTTCCTGGACCTTCTTTTCGACTTCCAACCTTCGGGCGGCAATAAGGGCGGAAAAATCCTGCTCGAACTTTTCCTTCAGATCTTTGAGCTTTCTCCCGTATTCTTCCTGGAGGGCCCGCTTGAAAGATTCAAGGGCCTCCGGGGCATTTCCGCCAAGGTTCTGGGAGGTCATCGCCGCTGATCGGGTCAGGCAAGTTGCAAGATCATCATGATGGCGACAACGAAACCGAGGATGACGATTGTTTCAGGGATCGCCTCCAGAATGATCATGGTGCCGGATGTCTCCGGCTTTTCCGCGACTGTTCCCGCACCTGCGGATCCGATCTTCGCCTGGGCGTAAGCCGTCGCCAGGGCAGGAATTCCGATCGCAAGAGCTGCTGCAAGGGCTAGCAGGGCCTTTTCCAATAGAATCTCCTCCTTGAGAAGGGGCGGAACTCCTTACCGCCTCCAAGATAGAACTTGCTGAAGAATTCGACGTAATGGAGGCGGGCGGAATGCAGCCCGGATCCTCCAATCGCCAGGACGAAGTTAAGGAGATGGATGACCAGGGCCATCAATATCCCGAGGAAGGAAAGGCCGAGAACGTCGACAAAACGCGTGGCAACGACGGCCAGGATAGCCGAGGAAAGACCGATGGCCGCGATGCGGACGTAGCTCAGGACATTCCCGAGTGCGCTGAAGGTTTCGATGACCCCCCCGATTTTTCCTCCGGCCAGCAAGAGCGCGGTACCTATGACGAGAAACACGACGTTGAGAGAGAAAAAGGGCTGCGGAAGCTTTAGCCGTACGATGAGCAAAAGCCCGACGAGGGAAAACAGCACGATCAGGGAACCGAGCCTTTCCATCCAGAGATGGCGATGTTTTTTTCGAAGGCCTTCCAGGAAACCCAGGAACAGCCCGATCGAGATATGCGTGAAACCCAGCGCGATGGTAAAGATCAGGACAGGGAGAACGGCATGGGACCGTTCGACCCACAGGGGTTCCATGTGGAATAGCCTGTGTCCGAGATCTCCGATAAACTCGCCGAAGGCGATTCCCCAAGCGATGCTCCAACCGCAGATCCAAAGGAGGATTTTTCCTAGCGGCGGTAAAAGGGGGTGCTTGGCGCTTCTTGAAAGCCACAACCCCAGCAGGCCGATCAGGATGCCGTAACCGGCGTCTCCGACCATGCAGCCGGAGAAGAACGGAAAAAAGACAGCCATGAGGGTTGTCGGGTCCACTCCCTTGTAAAGGGGGTGAGGCATCAGCCTGAGAAGGATTTCGAAAGGTCGGGTTGCGGCCGGGTTCGAGAGGAGAGAAGGGACGCGGTGCCATTCCTCCGAAGATGGATATCTCCACTGGACCAGTACCTTGTCGCCGAATCGTGACTTAAGGATGTCCAAAGCGGCCTGGAGAGAATCCGCCGGGATCCAGCCTTCTATCAGGAAGGTTTCTCCCCTGGTTTGGCTTCCCGACTCGACGAGGGCCTCTTCAAGCTTTTCGTCGAGGAGGATGTAAAGCGATGCGAGACGAGGTCCCCACTCTTCCCGGGCCTTGTTGATTTCCTGGGAAAGGTTGTCGAGCCGGGCGAGCGTTTCCTTCAGCCCTTCTTCGACCGCAAAGAGCGATTCCCGGGTCGTGGAGCGTTGATAACCTTCAGGGGCCTTCCATTGGACAGCTCCCTGTAACCTGAGTTGCTCCTCAGCCTTTTCCGCAAATCGTTTATCCACGCTGGCCGCTAGGACGGATTGCCCGCTTTCGGTGTTCAGGACATGGAATCGAAGGGCATCTCTCGAGCCTTCCTCGGGGGTGTTTTGCTTTTGGATTGCAGCCCTGATGGCGGACAAGGTTTTCTGCAGAATGGCATCTTTCGTCCACCAGAGGGTCAAGGCCCTATCCGCATCGTCTTCTGCAGAGACGAAAGGGATGAAATGAAAGACAACCTGGTGTGCCCTTTTCAGTTCGGCAAGGGAAACGGAGAGACGCCGCCTTTCGTCGATCAGGCCGGCCAATCTCTGGCGAAAAGCGTCGAGGCTCCTGTCGATTTCGCCGACCACGCCGTCTATGCCGAGATCGACGCGTTCTCTGGCCGCGGCGATGCTCTCGTCGGTGAGGACCGACCACTCCTTCCACTCCAAGGCTTCCAGCATGCCGAGGACCTTTGCCCGGGTGAATTTGAGTGTTTCCTCTTCCCTGGAGGGAGGTTTGGCTTCTATGGGGTCGGAAACATGAAGAAGGCCGAAATCGTGCAAGGTTTCCACGACCTCGGATCGTTGTTGAGTCAGGCCCCAGATTGCAAGCCTGAGCATCTCGCAGATCAACCGGACCCCTCCTCGGCCTGGCGCCTATTGGGACAGAGAAGAGCCATGCTCGCCCTGGCAAGTTCTTCTACCAGGTCATCGCAGTGGAATCCTGAAAGGAAGGCCTTAAATCGTTCTTCGATAAGGGCCTGGTTCAAGGCCATGATCTTGTCGCTGCGCTGCCGGAGCACCTCTCTTTCCGCATGGACTTCCGAAAGCGTGTTGCTCTCGAGCAGGTCCAGCCTATCCAGGACTTCTCGGCGCTTGGCCTCCAAGGCCGCCTCCTCCTGCAAAAAAGAGGCTTCCAGTTCTCTCCTGTAAGCCTCGATTTCGGACTCTGCAGGCCATTTCCTCAGAGATGCGTCAGGCTTGTCAGCAACTGCCGCCATGGGTCCGTTTCTCCATCATGTGTTCAAAAAATGCTCCCCTGTCGATGATGCCGACAAGTCGACCGTTTTCAACCACCGGCAATCTCTTGATCCTCTTGCGGATCATCATGTCCGCTACCGTGATGAGGCTTGCTGTGGGCTCGACGAAACAGGGATGGGGGTTCATCAATTCCCCGACAGTTCGGTTCGCCACGGTGGCAAGCCTTTCCACCAGGCCTCCCTCAGAATTGTCCAGGAAGGAGCTTTGGGCCAGGAATTCAAGGTAGGTCGGGAATGCAGCCTGAAGAATGTCGGTCTCTGAAAGGAATCCGACCAAGACCCAATCCTCCTTTACGACCGGCAATCCCGTAAGCCTCTGGTTGTAAAGGGCGTGCAGGGCATCCTCCACGCGGTCTTTTTCAGTCACCGCCGTCAGGTCCTTGTGCATGATTTCCCGGGCTTGTGAATTCATGCTTCCTCCCCGCCGTTCCAGCGGTCCAAACCGCAGCGTTTCATAAGGACGAGCAGGACGAAAAGAACCAGCCCAAGGTCTTTCCTGAACCGAATGCCGGGTTCCTGGCAAAGACGGAACAGCCATTCCAGCCCGCATTTCTGCATAAATCTCGGTGCCCGCCGAAGGTTCCCCGACAGGACGTCGAAACTACCGCCCACTCCCATGGCAACCACATGCCCTAGGGAGGCAAGATTCCTGCGAATGAACAATTCCTGGTGAGGAACTCCCAGCCCGACTAGAAGAATTTGGGTCCCTGCCTCGCGGATCTCCCTGCAAACAGCTTCTTCCTCGTCCCTACGGAAATAGCCGTGGCGGAATCCGGCCACGACCATCCCGGGATACTTTTCTGAGAGCCTTTCCGCTGCAGCCTTTGCGACCCCCTCTTTTGCCCCGAGGAAATAGACCGGGTTTTTCTCGGAGGCGGAAAGCCTGCAGAGCTGTTCCACGAACTCGACCCCCGGTATGCGCTGCTGAACGGGCGAGCCAAGGAGCTTGAGAGCTTGTATGAGTCCCATGCCGTCCGGAAGGACGAGATCCGCTTCGCGCACCATGGCGCGGTATCCCTTGTCGTACCGGCTCCGGAGCGCGGCGAGTGCGTCCGGCGTAACGATGACGTAGCCCCGATTGCCGAAGGAAATCCATGATTTTACCTTTGAAAGGGCAAAGTTCAGCGAGACGTTATCGACCCGGATGCCCCACAGGGATGGGTTTCTCTCGCTCTCCCTGTCCGTGGCGGAAAGGATTTTCCGGAGGGCGGGGAAGACGAAGACGGCAAATGCTCCTGCTGCCGTGACGGCTGCGGGGAGGTCAAGGTCCATTTGGGCCAGGGCGATCGCAAGAGCGAAAGAAGAGCAGATTCCGGCGACGAAACGGACTGCGGTCGGGTGGTCCAACCCGTGATCGACAAGCTTGCGGTAAAGGGACACGTCCCCTCGCGGGGTGCTTGCCACGGCTCGGCTGACGATTTGCAGGGAGAATTCCATGATCGGCAGGGCGAAAAGGCCGACAGGGAGAACCATCAGGGTTGTGAAGGCGACCCCCTTGCTCACGCCGATCGTGGAGGCGCAGGCGGCCAGCATTCCCCACATTGCGGTTAGCGGCTCGCCGAGCCTTCGGTATACCTGCCCATGGCGGCTCCAGAAGACCGCCAGGAAAAGAAGAGCGGCTACGCCGAGGTAAAACGATTCGGAAAAGGCGTGCGTTGCCGGGAAACTGACAAGAAGAACCAGGCTCCAGCAGGTTGCCAGAAGGTAGCCCGCGAGCCCGGGAATTTGGTCCAGTTCCTGCATGAGAAGTGGGAAAAACCCCATCCAGAGCGAGGTTACGATGACGGAGACAAGGGGGGACAGGTAAAGGTAACGTCCCTCGGGGAGACCGATGAAGAAAATTCTCGGACCGAACATGGCGATGACGGCTCCTAGCGCCAGGTAGGCCCAACGGAGATCGCGGTTCCGGTAGGTTCGCTGGCACACTCCGATCAGGCAGGCACCGCACCCTGCAGCAACAATCAGACGGATCGTGGCGCTTTCCGAAACCAGGCCGAAGACGAGCCAACAAGCGACGAAAAGGATGTCTTTCATATAGTCGTACTGGTCCCGCTCAAGGAACCGGCGCAGCAATCTCTGGGAAGCGATGCACGCGATCCCGATCAGGCCGACCTGGTAAAGCATGTCCCATTGAACCACGACCGGTGACATGAACTTCCTCCTTCACTGCACACAAATATAAACCCCCTCTGGGGGCGAATTCCAACAACATTCTATCATAGTTGGGGGAAAACGGAGGGGAATACGGGGATCGGATTCCTTAAAAGGGCATGGAAGGAAGCCGATCCCCGTACTCCGTCAGCGGATTTCTTCCATGCCGCCCATGTAGGGGACGAGGGGTTCAGGGATCATGACGGACCCATCCTCTCGCTGGTAATTCTCGAGAACGGCGATCAGGCAACGCCCGATTGCGATTCCCGATCCGTTCAGCGTATGGACGAAACGGGTTTTCCCGGTGTCCTTGGAGCGGAAACGAGTGTTCATCCGGCGAGCCTGGAAATCCTCACAATTGCTGCAGGAGCTGATTTCTCGATATTTGTCCTGTGAAGGCAGCCAGACTTCGATGTCATAGGTCTTGCTTGATGCGAATCCCATATCTCCCGTACAAAGGCAGATGACCCGGTATGGCAGGCCAAGGATCTGGAGAACCCGTTCCGCGTTGTTCGTCAGTTTTTCGAGCTCCTCGTAGCTGGAATCGGGATGCACGATCTTGACCATTTCGACCTTATCGAACTGGTGCTGGCGCAGCATGCCGCGAACGTCACGCCCGTAGCTCCCGGCTTCGCGCCTGAAACAGGGGGTGTAGGCAGTCAGGTTGATAGGGAGCTCCTCCTCCTTGAGAATCTCCCCTGCCCGCAGGTTGGTCAGAGGAACCTCTGCGGTCGGAATCAGCCAGAGGTCGTCCCCCTCGCAACGGTAAAGTTCTTCGGAAAACTTGGGAAGTTGGCCAGTTCCCCTCATCGTCGCGGAGTTCACCATGAAGGGAGGTTCGACTTCCTCGTATCCGTGTTCCCGGGTATGGAGGTCGAGCATGAAGTTGAGGAGGGCCCTTTCCAGCCTGGCTCCGGCTCCCTTCAACACGGTGAAGCGGGCTTGGGCGAGCCGTGCGCCTCGGTCGAAATCCATGATCCCGAGTGCTTCCCCGATCTCCCAGTGAGGCCGAGGGGTAAAGGAGAAAACGGGGGGGGTCCCCCAACGCCGGATTTCGGGGTTGTCGTTTTCGTCCGCGCCGATCGGGACCGAAGGGTGCGGCATGTTGGGAAGCTGGAGGATCAGTTCCTCAAACTGGGCCTCGACACTCGCGAGGTCCGCGTCAAGAGCCTTTACGCGGGCTCCGGCGTTGCGCATCTCCTCCATCAGCGCAGCCTTTTCCGGATCATCCTTCTTCAGGGTTGCAACTTTTCTCGATCCTTCGTTCCGGATGGCCTTGAGGGCCTCGACCTCGTTGAGAAGTTCCCTCCTGCGCCCGTCTAGCGCCAGTGCCTCATCGACCGGCCAGGATGAGTGCCTGTTTTCGAGCATCCGGCGGATCGAATCGGGGTTTTCCCTGACCAGTCTCGGATCCAGCATGATCAAGCCTCCCCGGCATGGCGAATTTCCCTGAGGAGATCCGCCATTTCCAGGGCAGCGAGGGCTGCGTCGCTACCCTTGTTTCCGGCTTTGCTGCCGGCCCGCAGGAGGGCCTGTTCCAGGTTGTCAGTGGTCAGGACTCCAAAAGCGACCGGAACCCTTTGGTCGAGGGAGATCAGGGCCAATCCCTTGGAGACCTCCCCGGCCACGTAATCGAAATGCGGCGTATCGCCGCGGATGACGGCTCCAAGGGCGACGATGGCATCGTAACGTCCCCCGAGGGCGATTTCCTTCACAACGAGGGGGGTCTCCCAGGCACCGGGGACCCAAAAAACGTCGATATCCTGTCCCTTGACTCCGTGCCGCACGAGCGCGTCCTTCGCTCCCTCCAGGAGTTTCCCGGAGATGAGCTCGTTGAAGCGGGAGATGACGAGTGCGAAGCGAAGGCCGGATCCGATCAGTTTCCCTTGGAATGTCTGCATCCTTATTTCTCTCTCCCCTCTGAAAAAGGTCAGGCTATTCCCCCGCGTATTCAGCCGGGGGTTCTTCGACGTGAAGGAGGTGTCCCATTTTCTCCTGCTTGGCATGAAGGTAGAAAGCGTTGAATGGGTTCACCTCGATCTCCAACGGAACCCGTTCGGTGATTTTTAGCCCGTAACCCTGAAGGCCGACGATTTTCCTGGGATTGTTCGTGAGGATTCGGATGCTCTTGAGTCCCAGGTCCGCCAGGATCTGTGCCCCCACACCGTAATCCCTCAGGTCCGGATCGTAACCGAGAGCAACGTTCGCTTCCACTGTGTCGAGTCCCTTTTCCTGGAGCTCATAGGCCTTCAATTTGTGGAAGAGGCCGATTCCCCTTCCTTCCTGCCTCATGTAAAGGATGACTCCCCGGCCCTCGGTCTTGACGATTTCCATCGCCTTGTGGAGTTGCGGTCCGCAATCGCATCGCAGGGAGCCGAGGACGTCCCCGGTGAAGCACTCCGAGTGGACTCTGACCAGGACGTTTTCCCCGCCGACGACATCGCCCATTACGAGGGCGATGTGAAGCATGTCCTCATTTTCATCGAGGACGAAATGATAGGCGTGCGCGAGGAATTCTCCATAAGGGGTGGGCAAACGTACGCTGGCGACCCTTTCCACGAGTTTGTCCCGCATGTGGCGATAGCGGATGAGATCCTCGATGGAAACGATCCGAAGGTCGTGCCGATCAGCGAATTCAAGCAACTGCGGCAGACGGGCCATGGACCCGTCATCGTTCATGATTTCACAGATGGCACCCGCAGGGTTCAAACCGGCCATTCGGGCCATGTCGACTGCAGCTTCGGTGTGGCCGGCACGCTTGAGAACGCCCCCCTTCTTGGCGGCCAGCGGAAAGATGTGCCCGGGCCTCCTCAGGTCCTCCGGCCTGGAGTCGGGGTTGGCCAGAACGCGCGCCGTAAGTGCCCGTTCCGCCGCACTGATTCCGGTCGTCGTTCCCTCTTTCGCGTCTACGCTGACCGTGAAAGCCGTTCCCTGGGGGTCGGAGCTTTCCTTCACCATCAGGTCGAGCTTCAAGCGGCGGGCCTGTTCGGTCGTGATGGGGACGCACAAGAGTCCACGGGCATGAGTGACCATGAAATTGATGTCTTCGGGACGCGCGAGTTCCGCGGCCATCACGAGGTCTCCCTCGTTCTCCCGGTCTTCGTCGTCAACGACGATCACCATTCTGCCTCGCCGGATATCCTCTAGGGCATCCTCGATTGGGTGAAACACGCATCCTTCTGGTTTGCAGATCACGAAAGAAAGCCTCCTTGGTGATACAGCTAGATCCAGCCGCCCTGGCGGAGTGTATCCCAGGTTATCTCTCCTCCCGGGGAGGGGTCCTGGAGTTCGTTTCCTCCGAATGACAGGAAACGGCGGACGTATTTGGCGATCAGGTCTGTTTCCAGGTTTACGGAGTTTCCCGCGGACAACTTGCCGAGTGTGGTCCTGCTCAGCGTTTCCGGTATCAGGCCGACTGAGAAAAAGCCCTCGCCGGGTTCGGCATCGATAACGGTCAGGCTGACGCCGTCAAGCGCCACCGAGCCTTTTGGGACAATCAATGAAACGAGCGGTTTCTCTGTCGTGAGGGTCAAACGGCGGGTCTTTCCCGTTCCTTCGATTCCCTTCACCGTGCAAAGGCCGTCAATGTGCCCGGTCACCAGGTGGCCGTCGAGACGTGCTCCCAGGGACAAAGCCCTTTCCAGGTTTACGGGTTCCCCCGGCTGGAGGTGTCCCAGCTTCGTCTTCTTTACTGTTTCCTCCATCATCTCGGCCAGGAAGGTGTTTCTGCCCAGGCCGGTGACCGTCAGGCAAGCCCCCATCACGGAGACGGATTGTCCCCTCGTGAGGGATGGGGAAATCCCCGGCGCCCTGATTTCGAGAGTGGTGACGTCACCTGCAGGAGCCAGGTTGAGAACGGTTCCGACTTCCTCTATAAGGCCGGTGAACATTTCGGGTTCACCTCCAGCCAAAGATCCCCTTCAACCTGTTTTATTCTAGCAGGCGCAAGAGAGACCGCCTCGCCCATGTGAGCGAGGGAAAGCTCCCCGGCCAGCTGGAGACCTCTGCCCAGCAGGACCGGAGCGACAAAAAGCGAGTACTCATCAACAACACGGGCCTTGATCAAGGCGCTGATCACCGAACTCCCTCCCTCGACGAGAAGCATCGAGATCCCCTCGGCTGCAAGCACCGAAAGAACCTGTTCGATCGAGGGGCGTTCCGCTCCACCGGCTAGAGGTAAGCGCAGGACCCTCGCTCCCCGGTTTTCGAGGGCCGAGACCCTGTCTTCCGGGGCGTTTGCTCCGGCCAGGAACAGGCAACGTCCATCGCCAACGACTTTGGCTGACGGCGGGGTTCGAAGGGTGCTGTCAAGGATGACCCGCAAAGGGGATTTACCCTCCACGAGGCGGACGGTCAACTCGGGATCATCCGCCAGGACCGTCCCCACTCCGACCAGGACCGCGTCATGTTCCGACCGGAGCAGGTGGGCCTTGCTCCTGGAAAGGGGTCCGCTTATCCACTTGCTCTCGCCTCCCGAAAGCGCAATGTCACCGTCAAGGCTCATCGCGGCTTTCACGGTAACCCATGGGCGGTTGAGCGTCATCGTTCTGATGAATCCTCGGTTAAGCCATTTGCATTCGTCTTCCAGCACTCCCGAGACGGCCTGGATCCCCGCTTCTGCCAGGCAGGAGAGTCCGCTCCCGTTGACCTTCGGGTTGGGATCCCGCATCCCGGCAACGACACGGACAATCCCTGCAGAGGCAAGCTGGGGGGCACAGGGGGGGGTTTTCCCGTGATGCGAACAAGGCTCCAGGTTGACGTAGGCCGTTGCCCCCGCGGCCTTCTTTCCCGCCATGCGAAGTGCCTCCACCTCCGCATGAGGGCCACCGTAACGCTTGTGGTAGCCCCACCCCACGACCGAGCCGTCTTTCACGAGAACGCAACCGACCCGCGGATTGGGGCTTACGCAACCGGTTCCCCTTTCGGCCAGGCTGATGGCCATGCGCATATACCGTTCATCGGTAGCCTTGCCGTTTTCCTTCATCCAGTTACTCCTTCCAGGTGTTCGTGAATTCGCCGGGCCAGATCCGGCCCTATCCCGGGAAGCGCAGAAACAACTTCTCCAGGGTCGGCTTCGGCAATCCGCTGAATACTGCCGAACCTTGCCAGCAGGGCGGCTGCCCTTTTCTTGCCCACCCCGGGAATTTCCTCCAGGAGAGAGCGCCTGTTTCGGCTATCGCGCCGTTTCGTATGGGCGGAAACGGCAAACCGATGAGCTTCGTCCCTCAACCTTTGAAGAAGCTGCAAGGCTGGATCTTCCCTTTCGGGGGTCAAGGGTTGCTCACCAAAAAGAGTGTATACTGCTTCTTCCTGTTTTGCCAGCGCTACGACGGGAATACCGCCAAGCTCGAGTTCCTGGAGTGCCGATTCGGCAAAGCGGAGCTGCTGGGCTCCCCCGTCGATGACGATGAGTTGGGGAAGAGGGTCATCCCCCTGCAGAGACCGGCTGTACCGGCGTCTCAGCGTTTCCTGGATCGACCGGAAATCGTCGATGCCTTCCACGTCCCTGATGGAGAACTTGCGGTAAAGGGAGGGATTGGGGATCCCCTGCTCGAAGACGACGACCACGCCGAAAGTTTCCTTTCCGGAGAAATGGGAGATGTCGAAACAATCGATCCGCCAGGGGACGGAAGGCAGCCCAAGGAGGGATTGTAGCCGGAGGAAGGCGTCCCATGTATCCTTGTCGAGGTCTTCCGGCAGGACACGATTCCGCTTCTGGCGAGTATAGCGCCAGATCGCCCGGATCGTGTCCCTGAGCCGGGCGGCCTCCTCAAAGCAGAGTTCCCTTGCTGCCTCTTCCATTCTGTGCCTGAGGCGTTCAACGAGGTGAGTCACGTTTCCGCTCAGGAGGAGGGAAAGGTCGGCGACAACCTCGCCGTAGCGGCTTTCTGTGCAGCCTTCCACGCAGGGTGCCAGGCAACGCGCAAGCGCATAGCGAACGCAAGGCCTCCCTGGAACGGGAGAGGCGGGTTCGGATGACCGGCAGGTCCGGAGGGGAAAGTGGCGTTCGATCAGGCGAAGCAGCTGCCGCAATTCAAAAACGCGGGTAAAGGGGCCGAAATAGGAGGCGCCGTCATCCGCCTTGCGGCGAGTGATCTCGATGCGCGGAAAACGTTCCCGCGTCAGCTTGATCCAGGGGTACCGCTCGCCCATTTTGAGATCGATGTTGAAAAACGGTTGGTACCGCTTGATCAGCCTCGACTCGACAACGAGGGCTTCCGCCTCGGACTCCGTGCGGATAAACGACAAATCGAAAATTGTGTCCACGAGCTTCCTGAGGCGCGGGCTGGCGAACCCTCCGTGCCTGAAATAGGATGAAACCCGCTTTTTCAGGTTCTTGGCCTTTCCCACGTAGATGACCTGGCCCTGGGCATCATGCATGAGGTAGACACCAGGGCGTAGCGGTAGAGTCCGGATCTTTTCCTTCAGGATTTCGCTCGGCAACGCTCTCCTCCGGTAATTCCCTTTATTGCTCCTATGCCTCTATGGAAAACCCTCCCCGCATAGTATAGGATAGCTCCAACAAGTCAACGAATCGGAGGTGCTCGACCGTGAAGCTCTACAACGACCTGACCCGCAGAAAAGAGGAATTCGTTCCCCTGGTTCCCGGTGAAGTCCGTTTCTACGTCTGCGGTCCCACGGTCTATGATTTTTTCCACATCGGAAACGCCCGCCCCTTCATCGTCTTCGATGTCATGCGCCGATACATGGAATCGACCGGCCTGAACGTCACCTATGTCCAAAACTTCACAGATATCGACGACAAGATGATCAACCGGGCCCGGGAGCTTGGGATCTCCGTTCCGGAGCTGGCGGATCGATTTATTGCCGCCTATTATGAAGATGCGGATGCCCTGGGGATACACCGCGCCACTGTAAACCCGAAAGCGACGGAACATATTCCGGAGATCATCGCCCTGGTTGAAAAACTTATTGAAGGCGGGCATGCCTACGTCGTGGAGGGTACCGTGTACTTCGAGGTATCCACATTTCCCGAGTACGGGAAACTTTCAAAGCAAACCCTCGAGGAACTGCAGTCGGGAGCAAGGATCGACGTTGACGAGAGGAAGAGGCATCCTCTCGATTTCGCCCTGTGGAAGGCCAGGAAAGAGGGTGAACCCTTCTGGGAAAGCCCATGGGGACCTGGCAGGCCTGGCTGGCACATCGAATGCAGTGCGATGGCGACGAAATACCTGGGGGAGACCGCCGACATCCATGCAGGAGGAAGCGACCTCATCTTCCCGCATCACGAAAATGAGATTGCGCAGGCGGAAGCGGCAACAGGAAAGCCTTTCGTCCGCACGTGGGTCCACAACGGCTACCTGCTCATGGACAACGAGAAGATGTCGAAATCTCTAGGGAATTTCCTGACGGCCCGGGAAATGAGGAAAAGGTTTTCGCCTCTCGCGATCCGGCTATTCATGCTGAGTGCCCACTACCGTTCCCCCATCAACTTTTCCGACGAGTCCCTGCGGCAGGCAACCGCAGCCGTGGAGCGTCTCCGGAACTGTTGGGCCGCCTTGGAGGAGGCGAAATCCAGCCTGGCGGAAAAGTCAGATGGAAACGCACACGGGCTTGCGGCGGAAATCGAGCGGCTCAGGGGTCGGTTCCGCGAGGAAATGGAGGACGACCTCAATACCGCGGGAGCCCTGGGTGCGCTTTTTGAGGCGGTGAAAGCGATCAACAGCGCCCTGAGGGAGAGCCCCCTACCCGGACCCGACTCCCTTGGGGAAGCGGCAAGTTTCCTGAGGCAGGCGGATGAGATCCTGGGGGTCCTGGGCATCGGGAAGGAGAGCGTTTCCGGGCCTTCTGACGAGGAAATCGAAAACCTGGTTTCAGAAAGAGCCGTAGCGAAAAAGAAAAAGGATTTCACGCGCGCCGACGCGATCAGGTCCGAACTTCTAGAGCGCGGCGTGATCCTGGAGGACACCCCCCAGGGCACACGCTGGAAAAGACAGATTTAAGACGATGGGTTAAACCTGGAAAAGCGGGAAGGTTCTCTTTTGAGAACCTTCTTTTTTTTGTCTATGAGGCCTATGTTATGATAAACAATAGAAACTAGAAATAGTTCAAGGGGGTGTTTGAAATGAAAATCCTGGTCCTGTTTTATTCGACCTACGGACATGTGTACCGGATGGCGGAAGCCGTGGCCTCCGGCGCGCGGGAGGTCCCGGGTGCGGAGGTCGTGTTGAAGCGTGTCCCCGAGACCTTGCCGAAAGAAGTCCTTGAAAAAATGGGGGCCCTCGACGCGCAAAAAGCGTTTGAAGGAGTGCCTGTTGCAACGGTCTCCGACTTGGCCGAGGCCGATGCCGTCATTTTCGGCACACCGACGCGTTTCGGCAACATGGCGGCTCAAATGAGAACCTTTCTCGACGCGACGGGCGGACTTTGGACACAAGGAGCCCTAGTCGGAAAGGTGGGCGGGGTTTTTACGAGCACCGCGACCCAGCATGGCGGGCAGGAATCGACCTTGCTCGGTTTTCAGGTGACGCTTCTCCACCACGGAATGCTCATTGCGGGGCTTCCGTATGCTTTCCAGGGCCAGACCAGCAACGAGGGAATAGTGGGCGGAAGTCCCTATGGGGCGACGACGATCGCCGGGATTCGAGGAGAACGTTTGCCAGGCGAAACGGACCTGGCGGGGGCCCGCTTCCAGGGGAAGTACATCGCCCTGTTGGCTTCAAAGCTTGCCTCGCAAAGGGACGAAATCCTCTCGCAGCTTACGGTTTAGCGATATTGACCGGGAGTTCGCGTTTTTGCCGGGGCTCCCGGCTTTTTTTTTGCGCGCTTGCAAGTATAATGTACCTTTGTCCGGTTTCGGCCGGCGTGAAACTATTCCATTCTGGAAGGATCTGTCCCATGAGAGACATCAAGAAAATCCGCAACGTCGCCATCATCGCCCATATCGACCACGGAAAGACCACCCTGCTTGATTCGGTTTTCCGGGCGGCACGTGTGTTCCGGGAAAATGCGAAGGTCGAAGAAAGGGTTATGGACAACAACGAACTCGAAAGGGAAAGGGGCATCACGATTCGGGCCAAACACTGCTCCGTGGAATGGAAGGACACGCTGATCAACATCATCGACACTCCGGGGCATGCGGATTTTTCCGGAGAAGTCGAAAGGGTCCTTTCAATGGTGGATTCCGTCCTTCTCCTTGTCGACGCGAACGAGGGGCCCATGCCTCAGACCCGTTACGTCCTCATGCGAGCCCTGAAAGCAGGATTGAAACCAATCGTCGTGGTCAACAAGGTGGATAGGCCGAACGCCTCGGTCCAGAATGCCCTCAACGCGACCTTCGATCTCTTTTTCGAACTCGGCGCGACCGAGGAACAGGCCGATTTTCCCGTCCTTTACGGGTCCGGTCTACACGGGTGGTTTGTCAGGGACCTTGAGCAAGACGAGCACACGGGCATGGATGCCCTCTTCGAAACGATTGTCGAAAAGGTCTCTCCTCCATCTGGAGACCCGGAGAAACCCTTTCTCCTGCAAGCTACGACGCTGGCCTGGAACGACTACATCGGCCGGATCGGCTGCGGAAAAATCCTGCAGGGCCGGGTCAGGACCGGAGATGCCATCCTGCGCACAGGCACCGCGTGGAAGGGGCACGATCACAGAAACTGGGAGGTTTGCGGGAAGGAAACCGCGAAGGTGACTCATCTCTGGGTTTCCCACGGCCTGCAGCTTGTCGAAACGGAAGAGGCGGGGGCCGGTGATGTGGTCTGGATCGCGGGCCCTGAGGAGATCCAGATCGGGGATACCCTTGCCTCTGCCGAAACCCCGGAAATCGTCCTGTCCCCGCTGACGATCGAGGAACCGACCGTGTCCATGTTCTTCCTTGTGAACACGGGGCCCTTTTCAGGGAAGGAAGGCCGTGCCGTCACCCTGAGGCAGATCCGCGACCGACTGATGAGGGAGGCCAGGGTGAACGTGGCCCTAAGGGTGGAGGATATCGGCCGTCCCGACGGGATCAAGGTCTCCGGACGCGGAGAACTGCACCTGGCCATACTGATCGAGGAAATGCGCCGCGAAGGCATGGAGTTCTGCGTATCAAGGCCCGAAGTCATCACCGACAGGGATGATGAGGGTAACCTGCTGGAACCGATCGAGCAGTTGATCATCGACGTTCCGGAGGAGCACCAGGGGGTCGTGATCGAAAAGGTGTCGAAGCGCAAAGGCGAATTCACGAGCGTGCAGAATCTTGGAACAGGACTCCTCCGTCTCGAGTTCAATATCCCTACCCGCGGGTTGATCGGGTACCGCAACGAGTTTTTGACCGACACACGCGGTCTTGGGATCATGTCCTCGCGGTTTATCGGTTACGACCTCTGGAGGGGCGAGGTCACGGGAAGGAACCGCGGTTCCCTGGTCAGCATGGACACGGGTGAGGCGACAAGTTACCAGCTTGAGAACCTGCAGGAGAGGGGAACGCTCTTCATTTCCCCGATGGACCGGGTTTACGAGGGCATGGTCGTGGGGGAACATTCCCGGACCAATGATCTGCCCTGCAATCCGACCAAGAAAAAACACGTGACCAACCACCGCTCGGCGACCAAGGACAATACGGTCATCCTTGACGTTCCCAGGAGATTGACACTCGACACGGCCCTGGAGTGGATTGCCGAGGATGAACTCGTGGAGGTTACCCCGCTTTCGGTCAGGGTCAGGAAGATCATCCTGAACCATGATGCCCGCAAGAAAGCCGCCCGGCGGACTGCGGCTGAAGAGGAAGACGCTTAGAGTCCTGGAGGCAGAAGATGAAAGGTTTTGTGTTCAATGCACCGACGACGGTGGTTTTCGGGACCGGTTCGATTGCGGCGATTGCCGAACAGGCAGCCCGGCTTGGTTGCAGCAAGCCGTTGGTCCTGACGGGGCCTAGCGTCGGAAGTTCGCCGTTGATTGAAGAGTTGCGGAGGCCTATGGAAAAAGCCGGGCTGGAGTTCAATGTTTTCGACTCCGTCTGCCCTGAGCCCCCGGCGGCAATTCTGGCTGAAGCGGCTGGCAGAATCCGGCGGGGGGAGTACGACCTCCTGATCGGATTTGGCGGCGGGAGCTCGATGGATTTCACCAAAATCGCCTCGGTCCTGGCCGTACATGAATTACAGGTTGAGGATTTGGCTGGAAATGACCGGATTCCGGCGAAGGGCCTTCCAACGATCATGGTGCCCACGACCTCCGGGAGCGGTTCAGAGGTTTCCCCGGTCGCAGTCCTCTCTTTCCCGGACCAGGGAATGAAGCGGGGAATCGCGAGCCGATGCCTCATTCCCGATGTCGCGATCGTGGATCCTGCCCTGACGCTGGACCTGCCTGCGCAAATTACGGCCAATACGGGCGTGGACGCGCTGATCCACGGCATCGAATCCTTCCTGTCGATCAAGGCGAACCCGTTGAGCGAAAACCTCTCCCTGATGGCTTGCGAGAATATCGCGAAATTTCTTTTGAGGGCGGTTCGTTTCGGTCGGGACCTGGAAGCGAGGGAAGGCATGTCCCTGGGCAGCCTTACTGCGGGACTGGCTTTTTCGATGGCGGGAACGGCGGCAGTGCATGCCCTCGCCTACCCCTTGGGGGGACAGTTCCATGTTCCGCACGGTGCGGCGAATGCGGTCATGCTGAGACCGGTTCTCGAGTTCAACCTTCCGGCCTGTTCCGAACGGTTCGAGCGGCTGGCGATGTCTTTCGGGGTCGCGAACCCTTGCGACCAGAAGGAGTCGATCGAATCTTTCCTGCGGGTCGTCAACGAACTGACCGAGGCGGCAGGCGTGAAAACTCGCCTGAGGGACCTAGGGGTGCCGATGGAAGCCGTCGGCTCCATGGCAGAAGCCGCAATGCGGGAGGTCCGTCTCCTGGAAAACAATCCTCGCCCGGTTACGAGGGAAGACGCGCTTCAGCTTTACTCGAAAGCCTGGTAATTACCGAGGATCGGTTCGAGCTTTTCGAGAATGCGGTCGATATGGGAACCCCTCCAGAAAATCCGGCCGCAGGACGGGCACAATTTGAAGGAATCATAGTAAAGGCGGGTCATGGGCAGCAATCGGTCCATGACCTTTTCCTTTTCCACGGGAACGAGAAGGGCATTGCATGGAACACAGCGGGAAAAAGGAGCGGAAAAAAGGGCCAGGCCGTATTGCTTGACGATTTCGGCCAGTTGTTGCCACGGGATTTCGCTTTGGATGAGGCATCCGAACAGCACAAGGCGGCGCTTAAGGAGATTCCTGTCCCTGGAAAGGACGACCCGCCTTTCCTCGTTCGCTCTCTTGGCGATGGCCTTGTCATCAAGCTGCGGGTCGATGGCCGTGTCGAATCCGAGGAGTCGAAGGAGTTTCCCCGCTCCGGCCACGTTGTTGTCGGCAAAGAATGCGATCTCGTTCGTGGAGAAGGGCTGCCCGGCCTGTCCCCACGGGGAAGGGCGGGGAAGCGCATGCGGGAAAGCTTCGATCCTGTCTTCGAAATTCACGGGGGCCATCAGACCGGACTCCCCGCCGTTGATGACGATTTTCCCGATCTCGGTATGCGGAACCCCTAGGGTTTCCAGCAGGTCTTTCGCAGCTCGCGGGAATGCCCTGCGGGGAGGGGCCTTTGCCCTGAACGAGACGAGTTCGGAGAGGTTCCCATGAAAGATGACTTCCGGCATTCGTTTCCCCTCCTCTCTTGTTGTGGCGGGGGCTGGGTGCGAAAATGGCCCCATGCCGGGAAATTCCAGCGAATACGCCAGCCTGCGGGGAGAAATCGAACGGATCACCTACCGCGACGACCAGACGGGGTACAGCGTCATCCGCCTGAAGGTTCCGGGTTCGGCCCGTCTTGTCACCGTAGTGGGGATCCTTCCCATCGCTTCGGTCGGAGAAGCCCTTTCCCTATCCGGGGAATGGGTGGTCCATCCCCGTTTCGGCAGGCAGTTCCAGGTTCATTCCTGTATCCCTTCGGCTCCCGTCAGCGCTGCCGGGATTGAACGATACCTTGGAAGCGGTTCGATCAAGGGCGTTGGGCCGGTTACGGCGAGAAAAATCGTCGAAGCTTTCGGCGACAAGGCTCTTGAAGTGCTGGACCGCGAGCCGGAAAGGCTTTCCGAGGTCAACGGGATCGGCAAGAGCCGCCTTGATGTGATTATAGCCGGATGGAAAGCCCGAAGCGCTGCCAGGGAGACCCTGCTTTTCCTGTATTCTGTCGGGGTGGGTTCCGGGCTTGCGGAGAAGATCCAGCGTCGTTACGGGGAACGGACCGTCGAACGAATCCGGGAAAACCCCTATCGGCTTGCCGAAGAAGTCTGGGGCATCGGTTTTCTCACCGCGGACCGCATCGCCGCCCAGATGGGGTTCGGGCCGGATTCTCCCGAGCGTATCGATGCAGGCATTCTTCATACCCTTCGAAGACTCTCCGAAGCAGGCCATCTCTATTCCCCCCTGCCCCAGCTGGTTTCAAGCGCCTCAAGCCTTTTGGCATGCGACCCGGCAACAGTCCGTGAAGCGGTTCCAAGAGGCATAGCCCGGAAGGATTTGGTCCTGGAGGAGCGCGATGGCGAAGAAGCCGCCGTCTACCTTGCCGCTTCCTACAAGGCAGAATGCCAGGTCGCATTTCGCCTGAAGGTCCTTCTCTCCTCCCTTCCTTCCCGCGAAGAATTTCCACGCGACCTGGACGAGTTCGTGTCCCAACTTCCCCTACGTCTTTCTTCCAGACAGGTTGATGCCCTTCGCCTTTCCGTAGAGAAAAGGGTTCTCATCATCACGGGAGGTCCGGGAACGGGGAAAACGACACTCGTCAATGCCATCCTCAAGCTCCATGAGCGACAGGGAAGAAAGATTGCCCTTGCCGCCCCGACCGGACGCGCGGCCAAGCGCTTGCAGGAAACGACCGGACAGAAAGCCCGTACCATCCACAGGCTGCTTGAATACAAGGTCCAGGAGGGGACCTTTTCCCGCAATGCCGATCGCCCCCTGGGCTGTGACCTCCTGGTTGTCGACGAGGTCTCGATGCTCGATATGCAAATGGCGGCCCACCTTTTGGAGGCGGTTCCGGCCGGAGCTTCGCTCATCCTCGTCGGGGACGCGGACCAACTTCCCTCCGTAGGGCCGGGGAACGTCCTTAGGGAGTGCATCGACTCCGGGGTCATCCCGGTTGTCGAGTTGAACGAAATTTTCCGCCAGAGCCGTGAAAGCCTCATCGTGATCAACGCCCACCGAATCCGGAACGGAATGATGCCGCTCTTTTCCGAGGGAAGCGAGGCTCATGGAGGGTTCCGCTTCATTCCGGAAGAGGAGCCCGAAAAGGTTGCCGAAAAAGTTTGCGAACTCGTAAAACGGACTTTGCCGGATCGTTTCGGCCTTGATCCGATGGAGGATATACAGGTTCTCTGCCCGATGCACAAAGGGGAAGCGGGATCTCTAGCACTTAACGAAAGGCTTCAGGCAGCCCTTAACGGCACGTCCCCGGCCCTTCGTCGCGGAGGCAGGTCTTTCAGGATTGGCGACCGGGTCATGCAGATCAGGAACGATTACGAGAAAGAGGTCTTCAACGGGGATATCGGCCGTGTCATGGGAATCGACGAAGAAGAACAAGTCATGATGATTGCCTATGAAGGGAGGGTGGTCCCCTATCTTTTCGCGGACCTCGACCAGGTGATCCCGGCCTATGCGATCACCGTTCACAAATCGCAGGGTTCCGAGTACCCTGCCGTGGTAATCCCTTTCACGACCCAGCACTACCTCATGCTGCAGAGAAACCTCCTATACACGGCCCTGACGCGGGCTCGGCGCCAGGCCGTCATCGTGGGAACCAAGAAGGCCCTAGCGATTGCCGTCAAGAACGATAGGGTTCAACAACGATACAGCCGTCTGGCCGGACGCCTGGCCAGTAAATGAGTTTCGCGGCTACAAGCACTCGAGGATCTCCGCCGGGGAGATGGCAAGGGAAAGCCTCCAGGTGCCCCGCCCCTCTCTTTCCAGGCGCATGATTCCCCCGGAAGCCATCGGGAATGCATCCGCGTCGGCCCGGCCGCAAAGAAGGAGGGCCGCGAGCCTTGGCAGGAACGGCGAGTGTGCGGCAAGCAACAGGTCCTCGGACCGAAGCGCAAGCTCTTCGACCAGGTTTTCGGGGGCATCCTTCGGCGAGAGCCCCTTCCTGGGCTCGATCTTTGCAGAAATGCCCATCACGTCGAGAATCCTTTCCGCGGTTTGCCTGGCTCGCAGCTTTTCGCTGCAGAGGAAAGATTTCGGCTGGGCATTGATGGCCTTGAGAAACTGCCCTGCCAGGACCACTTCCTGTATCCCGCGCGGGGAAAGCGGTCTTTCAGGATTCTCCGCTTCGTCGACAGCTTCACCGTGGCGGACGAGGTAAAGGAACATCGTTCTCACTCCCCTTCAAATCGGGTTCCGAAAACTTCCTCGTCATGGCTTTCACAGGGTTCAGGCTCTCGAATGACTGCCCTGCAGGGTGTGCCTTCCACGCCGCGGACCTTCAGAGGATAAGCGTGAAGGAAGGCGTAGCGGCTCCTGACCGAATGCAGGTTGACCAGCCCTTCGAGAAGCAGCATGCCGCGTCGGCAAAAATGCAGGTTGACCTCGTGGTTCTTCGTCCTTCTTGATTCGAGTCCCACGGAGTCTATCCCGATCATACGGAAGGATGTCCGGTCGGTCAGGAAAGAGGCTGCATCAAGAGAAAGTCCCGGTCGCCTCGAAGGGTCCAGGTTCCCCGATGAGAGGACCTCTTCCATGTGACCCGTTCGGAGAATCAGGACGGGCAGCCGTCTCTCGCCAGGGGCAATCAGGGTTTCAAGGTCTTGCGCGGTCGTGTCGGTCCCCCGCTTTTCGAGATCGACGAGCAGACAGGAACCTTCGAAATATTCGAGTGGAATAAGATCGATCGTTTGCCCCTCTTCAAGAAAATAATGAGGTCCCTGAATATGGGTCCCAGATTGTGTACAAAAAGAAAGGTCATAGACAAATTCCCGGTTTTCCCCGGAAACACGGTTGTGAGGCCCAGTTTTTTCAAAACCGGGATTGCCTGGGAAGACGAAATCCTCGATCCAGTGAGAGACATCGACCAGGCGAAAGCCGCCGACCGGGCTCAGGACCATTTCAACTTGTTGTGCTCCCGCACGAAGGCTTCGACTTTCTGATATTCCTCGTGTTCCCGCTCGATATCGCGGCGTCGGTCGTCGAGCTTCATTTCCAGGTTTTTCATCAGTTTTTCGTTAAATTCCTTGGCATCGCGATTGATCTGTTCCGTGTAAAGCGCGAGAGATTCGACTTCACGCCGGGCACGATCAGAGGCGTTTTCGATGGGAATGGCCAGGATGACGTTGCCGTCGGCCAGTTCTCCCGTCGGTGCGGGTGTGTTCGTGCCGGTCGGGATGTAGTCGAAAAGGGATTCGGGACCGATGTAAGGGATGGAAAGGATCACATGGCTTTTATAAATCGGGACCGGACGCCCGTTTTTCTCCATGCGGCCGACTTCGATCTTTTTCAGCTCGGAAAGCTTCATCCGCCTCAGGTCCAGTTCGATGTGCCCGATGCTGTAGCGCCGATAGAAGGCCTCGATGCTTTTCTGCCGGCCGATTTCGACGACGTCCGGCAGATCAAGCCTTTTCACGTCGTCCTCGATTTCGCTGAGGATCATCGAAAATCGGTCTTCAATCTTTTTCTCCGAAAAGAACGTTTTCATCCCTTTTCCCCTCTCTGCCAAGGATCCTCGTCCAAGATTAGCACAACAGGGTCGGGTTGGAAAAAAGCGCAGCCCTTGTCGAGGCTGCGCTTTCCCAATATTGGCGGAGGCGTGTGGGAATCGAACCCACCGAGGCGGCCGCTCAGCCACCCCCGCCGGGTTTGAAGCCCGGGGTCATCACCAGACAGCACTCGCCTCCGCATTTGCCTGATTATTGTAGGGAATGGCCCGGTTCCTGTCCAGAAGGATTCCCCGGGTTGCCAAGAAAGGGGTTTTCACGAACGAGCCGGGCTTTTCCCCTGATGCGAGTCAAGGCATTCTCGACCTTTTTCTGTTCCCAACCCAGCAGTTCCGCAGCGCCGGCGTTGGAACCCGTATAGAGGAAGGCTTCAAGGCAGATCATTTCAAACGGGCTTAACCGATTGAAAAGGGAATCCCGCGCCAGTCCCAGGTCGATCTCTTCTTCGGGAGAACTTTCGGCCAGCGGAGTTTCGAACTCCTCCTCGGATAGCGAAAGCGACGGCTTCAGCCGCCGGAGGTAGGAAATCATACGGTTCCGGACGCAGCGGCGGGCAAAGGGCAAGAAGGGGCCTCTTTCCGGGTCGTATGAGGAAAAGGCCAGGATTAGGCTTAGAAAGCCTTCCTGGACAAGATCCTCCCTGAGTCGGGGATCACCGGGGGCTAACGCCCTGGCAATCTTCCGGATCAGGGGGGTCAACTCGACAAGGGTCTTCTCCTGGACTTTGGCGTCACCCGTGTCGAGGGGACCGGAAACTCCGGGGCGGCTTGTTTCTCCGTTTCCCAACTTAATCGACGACCTCCAGCACAATGGGAGAAAAAGGAGCTTCCCGCGAAACCGTATAGGCTTCATCCAGAAGGCTTGCAGTGGCCTCGTCCTGCTGAGTGCCATGGTGATACACCGCAAAGACTGGTTCCCCGGGAGAAATCTCCTCACCGATTTTAGCCATCACCTCTATCGCGACCCCATGGTCGATCGGGTCTTCCTTGCGGAGCCGCCCGCCGCCAAGAAGACGCAAGACCGAGCCGACCAGGTGGGTCTCGAAGGAGGCGATCTTGCCCTGCACCTTGGATCGGACCAGGGTCCGGGAAGGAGAGAGAGGCAGGAACTCCTCAGGGTTATCGATGCAGAGGGTCTTTCCCC
Organism: uncultured Synergistaceae bacterium; assembly: GCA_964521575.1. Taxonomy (GTDB): domain Bacteria; phylum Synergistota; class Synergistia; order Synergistales; family 79-D21; genus 79-D21. Next base: position 39,374 of record CAZFSR010000008.1, on the reverse strand, counting down.
CTTGCGCCTCCAGGAGCATCCGGAAGCGTTCCAGCGCTTTTCCGTTTTCCAGGGCTTCCGAGCAGAGAGCTTCACCCTCTGCCGGGGTGTTTGCCCGGCCTGCCAGGAAAACCATGGCGCCTCCAAGGGAAATGCAAAGTGATGTGGTATCGGCAGGACCGCGGTTCTTCAAAACCGCGATGGCTTCCCTGACCTCTGCGGCGTTTCCGACCCATCGTCCCAGGGGCTGCTCCATTCCCGAAATCAGTGCGAGGCTTTTGTGACCGAGGGAGCGCGAGAGGTCGACCAGGCAACGGGCAAGGGCGCGGGACTCGTCGAGGGTTCGCATGAAGGCGCCGCTACCCGTCTTCACGTCGAAAACGAAGGAGCGGCCGCCTCCTGCGATTTTCTTGCTCAGGATGCTGCTGGCAATCAGCGGGATCGAAGGAATCGTCCCCGTCACGTCCCGCAGTTCGTAGAAATGTTTTTCCGCGGGTGCGAGGTCTTCAGAATGTCCGCTGATAGCGCAGCCGATCCTCTCGACCTGGCTCACGAACTCGGCCATGGAGAGGTGGGCCTTGAACCCCTCGATGCTCTCAAGCTTGTCCACCGTCCCGCCTGTGAAGCCCAATCCCCTTCCGCTGAGCTTGGCCACCGGGACACCGCAGGAGGCGACAAGGGGAACCAGGGCGAGGGTGGTCTTGTCTCCTACCCCACCGGTGCTGTGCTTGTCTACGCAATCGAGTGTCTCCGGGAACCGGACGATTTTTCCGGATGTCGCCAGGGCAACCGTAAAGGCTTCAAGCTCAGCCTGGCTGAAGCCGCGCAGGAACGCGGCCATCAGCCAGGCTGAGGATTGATAGTCGGGAATGTTCCCGTCCTGGAAAGCCTTGACGAACTCCTTGAGTTCGGAGGGGGTATGCTCCAGCCCATCTCTCTTTTTCTCTATGAAACGGATGACGTCAAGCACCGCTATCCTCCAGTCTGCACACCAAGCCCTCGATAAGCCGGACGAGCGAAGTCGCGGCCTTTCCCATTTCAAGAAGAACCTCTTCGTGGGTCAGGATCTGCCCGGTCATCCCGGCGGCAGCGTTCGCGACACATGAAACGGCGCAGGTCCTCATTCCCATATGACGAGCGGCGATCACCTCAGGGACGGTTGACATCCCGACGAGGTCGGCACCAAGCAGCCGGGCCATCCGGATTTCCGCCGGCGTTTCGAAGGAGGGGCCCGTGAAGGCCACGTAGGTTCCTCTTTTCAGCAGGATTCCGTTCTCTCTTGCAGCGTCCTCTGCAAAAAGCTGCATTTCGGGGTCGTACGCATGAAGCATGTCCGGGAAGCGGGGACCCCATCCATCAATGTTCGGGCCGATCAGGGGGTTGGTCCCGAGAAGGTTGATGTGGTCCTGGATGAGAACAAGGTCTCCGGGGCGAAGTCCGTGGTGGATGCCTCCGGATGCGTTTGTCGGGATATAGAAAGGGATTCCCCAGGTTCCGTAGACGCGGGTGGAAAAGGTGACTTCGTCCATTGAGAAGCCCTCGTAGTAGTGAACCCTCCCCTGCTGGACAAGGACTGGACGGCCGCACAGGCGGCCGAAAACGAGCTTCGCGGCGTGCCCCGGCGCGCGCGTAACGGGCCAATGGGGGATTTCCCCGAATGGGATGGAAAGGGGAGCCTCAAGACGATCGGCCAGTGCGCCAAGGCCGGATCCGAGGACGACAGCGGCGAGAGGCCGGGGTGAAATCCTCTCCTTGAGCCATGAAAGAGCTTCGTTCACGTATTGGGGCTGTTTCGGGTCCATGAGTCGCTCCCTCCCTTTTTGGGTTGTCCGCTAGGCTCGAGGGTGGCATCGGTCGTAAATGTCCCTTAGCTCGATGTCGAAATGGGTGTATCGCTCAGTTGTCCCGATGGAGGCGTGTCCCAGGAGCTCCTGGAGCGTCCGTAAATCCATTCCCCTCCTCAGGAGGTGGGTCGCGAAAGAGTGCCTGAGAACGTGGGGATGAAGACGGGACAAGGGAATCCCGGCCATTTTGCCTCTTTTCTGGACGATGCGCCATACGTCCTCCCTGCGGAGCGGTTTCCCCGATCTCGTTGTGAAAACAACATCTCCCGATGGCTTGAAGGATGGCCGGGTTTCCTCAAGATAGCGGCGAAGGACGGTACGGCAGGTTCCGACCAGTGGAACGATGCGTTCTTTGTCCCCCTTTCCGATGACCCGAAGGACAGCATCCTGGAAATCAACGTCCTGGAGCCGAAGCCCGCAGGCTTCACCGGCTCTTAGCCCGCACCCGTAAACGGTTTCAAGGAGAGCGCGGTCTCTTTGGTCCATCGGCGAATTCCCGGAGCAGGCCTGGATAATCCGTTCGATCTCCCCCTCCCCTAGGATTTGAGGGAGCTTTTTGTCCTTGCCCGGAAGGGGCAGCCTTTCTGAATCAGGTTGCCTGTAGCCTTCTTCTTCGAGGAAACGCTTCCAGGTACGGAGGGCTGCCGCATGACGCTGTATCGTGCTCTTGCTTCGGGAAAGGGCGGCGAGGTGTCGAAGGTAGCGGGCAAGGGTTGCCGAATCGGGGACCTCTTGAGCCAACCCCGAGGACTGGGCAAAGGCTAGCCAGCTCCTCATGTCCGCGCGGTACGAGGCCACGGTGTTTGCGCTAGCCCCCCGCTCGAACTCCAGGTAATCGCAAAAGGCCTTCAGGCGGGCCTCGGATCTGTCGGTCAATCCCGTTCCCTCCAAACAAAAAGGGCAGGCGGTTTTACCGCCTGCCCAAAGTAAAGCAGAAACTTCATTTTTTGGCGAGATACCACGCCAGGGCCGCGAAGGTTTTTGCGTCACGGATCCTGCCGCTTTCCAGCAGTGCGGGGATTTCTTCCTTCTTGACCGGCACAACTCGGATAAATTCATCGTCGTCCGGCTCAAGCCTGGATTCAACGAGGCCGGAGGCGAAAAACAGGGTCACTTGCTCATCGCTGAAACCGGGAGAGGTGAAAAAAGTTCCCCACTCCTCCAGGAATTCGGCGTCGTAGCCGATTTCCTCCTGGAGTTCCCTGCGGGCGGCTTCAGCCAAAGGTTCTCCGGGGTTCAAGATCCCTGCAGGGATTTCAAGGATCTCCTGCCTGATGGCGTCTCGGTACTGGCGGATCAGCAAAACCGCTCCATCCTGCCTTACCGGTATCATCGCCACGGCAGGCCGGTGTTCGACGATTTCCCGGAGAGCAATTCTCCCCGTCGGCAAACGGACCTCATCCAGGCGGAGATTGAGGATATGCCCTTCGTACACTTTCCGGCTTGCCTGGACGGACCACTCCCCCTCCATGCTTCCCTACTTGCCGAGGGCCTTTCTGGCGATTTCCACTCCCCTGTCGAAGGCTGTCATGTTGATTTCCACAAGGGCGGCCTTCTTCTTGCCCATCAATTCAGCGAGGGTGGCCTTGCAGCCTTCGACGCTGACGAGGTCGCTCGCGGCTGCAAGAGCCCCGAGCGTGATCACGTTCGCAACCTTTTCGTTTCCGAGCTCAAGGGCGACCGTGTTGCAGGGAACCGCGACAACGGTGATGTCATCCCTTTGCTTCGGGTAGGAAACCAAGTCTGAATTGTAAAGGAGGACCCCGCCCGGCTTAAGGTCGCTCTCGAACTTGGCGAGGGAGGGCTGGTTCATGATCACGAGACAGTCCGGGTGAGGGACAACCGGTGAACCGATTTCTTCCTCGCTGATGGCCACGCTGCAGTTGGCTGTTCCTCCCCGCATCTCGGGCCCATAGGAGGGAATCCAAGTGACAAAACGACCTTCCTTCATCGCCGCATGGGCGACGATCTGGCCGAGGAGGAGGACTCCCTGGCCTCCGAATCCAGCCGCAATCAGGCCGCGCAGAAATTTTGCCATTGTCGTTCTCCCCCTTCTATTCGGGCGTCTTGAACACGCCCAACGGGAATTCGGGCATCATGTGCTCTTCAAGCCAATTGGTCGCGTCGACGGGCCGCAAACCCCAGTTCGTGGGGCACGTGGAAAGGATTTCCACGAAGGAGAACCCTTTCCCCTCGATCTGGGTTTGGAAAGCCTTTTTCAAGGCTTCCTTGGCCTTGATGGTGTACTTCGGTTTCGCAACGCTCACGCGGGTGATGTAGGCAGGAGCTTGAAGGGTCGCGAGCATTTCGCACATGCGGATGGGGTATCCGGCAAGCTTCGGGTCCCTGCCGAGGGGGCAAGTCGTGGCTTTTTGGCCGATAAGGGTCGTTGGCGCCATTTGTCCCCCCGTCATTCCGTAGATGGCGTTGTTGATGAAAACGACGGTGATGTGTTCCCCGCGGTTGGCCGCGTGCACGATCTCGGCCATTCCGATGGAAGCAAGGTCGCCGTCTCCCTGGTAGGAAAAGACGACACTGTCTGGGAGAAGGCGCTTGCAGGCTGAAGCGACGGCCGGGGCACGTCCGTGCGCAGCCTCGTAGGAATCCACGTCGATGTAGTTGTAAAGAAAGACGGAGCAGCCGACAGGAGCCACGGCAACCGTTCTTTCCTGGATTCCGAGTTCGTCGATGACTTCGGCAACGAGGCGGTGGGCCACTCCGTGTGTGCATCCGGGGCAGTAGTGCGTCGTGACGTCCACCATGGCCTTCGGTTTTTCGAAAATCTTCGTCTCTTTCATGGATGGGTCCCCCCTATCGCCCCAGGGCCTTTCGGACCTGGTCCTTGATTTCCTCGACGGAAGGCGTCATGCCTCCGACGCGCCCGTACACGGAAACGGGCATTTCCTTCCCCACGGCGAGGCGAATGTCCTCGACCATTTGCCCGCAGCTCATCTCAACGGTCAGGATTTGCTTGACGGATTTGGGGAGGGTTTCCAGCGGATCATAGGGGAAGGGGAAAAGGCTGATGGGGCGGAAAAGGCCGACCTTGAGGCCTTCCGAGCGCAGTTCGTTGATCGCGGTACGGGCAATCCGGGCCACCGTTCCATAAGCCGCGATGAGGATTTCTGCGTCTTCGAAGAGGTAGGTTTCGTGCCGTTTTTCATTCTTTGTCATCTCGGCGTACTTCGCCTGGAGTTTCCAGTTGTGGGCTTCCAGCTCCTCGGGGTCGAGGTAGAGGCTTTTAATCAGGGCCCGGCGGCCCCTCTGCTTCATGTAGCCGACAGCCCACTCGGCGGGGTCGGGAAGCCCGTCCATGTGAGTTTCCTTGAACTCGACGGCTTCCATCATTTGCCCCATGAAACCGTCCGCGAGGATCATGACGGGGTTGCGGTATTTTTCCGCCAGGCCGAAAGCGAGCATGGTCAGGTCGACGGCCTCCTGGACCGTGCTGGGAGCGAGGACGAGAAGGCGGTAATCGCCGTGGCCCCCGCCGCGGGTGGCCTGGAAGTAGTCTGACTGGGAGGGCAGGATTCCGCCAAGTCCGGGGCCGCCGCGCATAACGTTCATCAGGACACAGGGAAGCTCGGCTCCGGCGATGTAGCTGATCCCCTCCGACATGAGGGAAATGCCGGGGCTAGAGGAAGAGGTCATAACCCGCTTGCCTGTTCCGGCCGCCCCGAAGATCATGTTGATTGCCGCAAGCTCGCTTTCAGCCTGGAGATAGACTCCGCCAATCTCGGGGAGTTTTTTGGACATGTACTCGGGGATCTCGTTCTGGGGGGTGATGGGGTATCCGAAGAAATATTTGCAACCTGCATGGATCGCCGCTTCTGCAAGGGCCTCGTTGCCCTTCATCAGGAATCTCTTGGCCATCTGCATTCACCTCGCTCTAGGCGTTACAGGCCTTGTCGTCTTCCAGGCGGAAGACTTCGAGGACCACGTCCGGACAGGTTATCGCGCACATCTTGCAGGCGATGCACCCCTCCTTGAACTGTTCCACAGGCCGGTAGCCCTTGCTGTTGATCTTGTCGGAGATGCGGAGAACCTTCATCGGGCACGCTGCCACGCAAAGACCGCAGCTCTTGCACCGTTCCTCGTTCACCCCGACGCGTCCCTTTGCCATCACATACCACCCCTCTCCCAAGGTAATAGGATGTATCTGGAAACCGGCCATAAGGAGACCCTTTCGCCCTCGAACCGGCGTTCCGCCTCGTCCATCGCGCTTTCCGGCACGCCGACGAAGATGACGGGAAGATCCATCTTTTCGGCCGCCGTGCGAGCAATTCCGTAGCCTTCGACAACATCATCGACAGTCGTCTCGGACATGTAGTGGGAGTTGCTGATGATCGCCGACACCTGCAAGCCGCTGACCCTTTCGATGGACCGGATCATGGCTTCTATTCCTTCGACCGTGGAAGTCTGCGGCCGGAATGCATTGACAACGGCGACCAGGCTATAGCCGGCTTGCTCCATGCGCGGGGCAAACTGGGTCAGGGCCATGGCGCCGCGGGGATCCCCGCCGATGTCGATCAAAAGCTTGCCGGGTGCGTCAAATGCCCGGTCGACCTCAGGGGAGATGGACGGAAGGTCCGACCATTGCGTTCCTCTGAAGGGAAGGATCACGGACAACCCCATTTTCTTCAGCAGAGCGGAGACCTCCCTGATGCAGAAATACGGGTTGATAATGTCCACATCCGCCACGGTGACGTTCTCATCGTGTGCGAGAAAGGCGTTTGCAAGGTTGAGCAGCCATTCGGACTTGCCGGAGCCGAGTGCCCCGACAACGGCGACAACCTTCTGCCATTTAAAACCCTCGATGTCCCGCGAGAGACCGAGCTTCTCACTTTTCACGCTCATTCGAGAAAATCCCCTTCTTTGACCCGGCTTCCCCTGGCCCACTCTGCTCCCATCATCGCGCTTTTTCCCTCGGGCTGGACCTCCAGCAGGACTAAACCGCCCTCCGCACAAGCCACAATGGGAAACCCTTCCTCGAAACCCGCCAGCTGGCCGCCAACATGGAAATCACCGCTTCGGGGTCTTGTCCGCCAAACCTTCAGGCGTTTTCCGGCGTGGAGGCAATACGCCCCCGGATAGGGGTTAAGCGCCCTGACCCGGTTGTGCAGGGATTCCGCGGTTTCGCGCCAGCAAAGCCGTTCTTCGGCTTTTTCGATCTTCGGGGCCAAGGTCGAAGCGCTCTCATCTTGCGCAATGTATTCTGCATAACCGCCACAGAGACATTCTAAGCTCTTTAAAAAAATCTGGCTACCCTCCCGAGCCAAATTTTCTGTCAACTCTCCAGCAGTAGACTCAGGGCCGACCAAGACGGAAGCCTGGGCAACAATCGGTCCTGCATCCATTTTCTCGACCAGGCGGAAAAGCGTAACGCCGGTCAGTGGCCTCCCGTCCATCAGGGCGCGTTGGATCGGTGCGGCGCCGCGATAGGCAGGAAGGAGCGACGGGTGGATGTTGAAACAGCCAAGACGGGGACCGTTGAGCAGGGGATCCTTGATAAAACGGGAAAAGTCGATGACGAGAGCGAGATCGGGAGGATTCGAGACCAAGTCCTCCAGAAGGAGGGGATCGGAGGATGGCTTAGAGGAATGGTGCGGATCGAAACCGAGCCGTCGGGCCTCCTCCTCGAGAGGAGTCGGCTTTAGCCCCTTCCCTCTGCCGGCTGCGCTCGGGGGCAGGGTGACAACCCTTTCGAAACGGATGTGCGGCGCGATTTCACGAAAGCAAAGGGCCGCAAAGTGCCCTGAACCAAAGAACCACGCTTTCAAGAGCCGGCCCTTTCTTCCCTAGCTCTCTTCAGGAGCTTTTTCCGGACGATTTCGCGCTTGAGCGGGCTAAGGTGGTCGATCATCAGGCGTCCGTCGAGGTGGTCGATCTCGTGGCAAAGAGCTCTTGCCAGGAAGCCTTCAGCTTCCAGCGAAAAAGGTTTTCCCTCTGCGTCAACGGCTTCGACGCGAACCTTTTGCGGCCGGCGTATCTTTTCGAAGATCCCGGGAAAGCTCAAGCATCCTTCGTCGCCCACCTGTTCGCCTTCAGCGTGAACGATCTTCGGGTTGACCAGGATCAGGCGGTGCTCTTTCCAGGAAATCACGCACACTCGGAGGTCTCTGCCCACCTGGGTCGCGGCCAGTCCTACCCCGTCGAAAGCCAGCATGGTTTCCCAAAGGTCGCGGATGAAGGAATCGAGAGCACGGTCGAAAGTCTCGATTTCTTTTGCAGGGATGCGGAGGACTGGGTCAGGGTAGATTCGAACGTCCATCAGGGGCATGCGATCGCTCCTCTCGTGCAGGGCCGCGCCGGCCGCGCAAGGCACGACCGGCGCTTTACATATATTATAGGACAGAAAGGGTTCAGGAGTCGAGGATATCCCTCAGGACGTCGCCGATGGTTACGGAAGTGTCGTCGGGCTGGTAAGCAGGCTCGTGGGATTTGCGCGACTCGGGAGCGCGCTTGCGCCGTTCCTCGTCACGGGTTTTCCTCTCCTCGTCGCGGTGTTTCTTCTCCTTTTCGTCCTCGATGGCGCTGAGGCTGAGTCGGATGCGGCGTTCCGCCGGGTTGATCTCGAGGATCCGGGCGACGATTTCCTGCCCTTCCTGGAGGACATCGCCCGGTTTCTCCACGCGCTGGCGACTGAGCTGGGAGATGTGGATCAGGCCTTCGACCCCTTCTTCGAGCTGGACAAAAGCACCGAAATCGGCAAGGCGAACCACTTTCACGGGGACATCCTGTCGCGGCTGGAACCGCTGCTCCACCCCGTTCCAGGGATCGTTAAGCTGCTTGTAGCCGAGGCCGATCCTCTTGCGGTCCATATCGACTTCGAGAACCTGGACTTCGACCGATTGCCCCTTGCGGAGAACCTCTTTCGGGTGCTTGATACGGTGCCAGCTGAGGTCTCCGATGTGAATGAGGCCTTCGATTCCCGGTTCGATTTCCACGAAGGCCCCGAAGTCCGTCAGGTTGGTCACGGTTCCGGTCGTGCGGTCCCCCACGTGCCAGCGCTCGGAGACGGTTTCCCACGGGTCCTGCAAGGTTTGGCGAAGGCTCAGGGAAATCCGGTTTGTTTCCTTGTCCAGTCCAAGCACCTTGACCTTGACAACGTCTCCGCGCTTGTACTGGTCCCGGGGCTTCACGTTTCGCTGCCAAGCGATCTCGCTGATGTGGACCAGGCCTTCCATGTCGTTGCCGAGGGACACGAAAATGCCGAAAGACGTGATGCTGCTGACCGTTCCCTCGACGATATCTCCCTCGCTGACCCTGGAGTAGAACGCTTCGCGCTGGGACTGGGCCTCAAGCTCGACCAGTTCCCGCCGTGACAGGACAAGCCTCCGCTTGCCTCTCTCCTTCTCGAGAACCTTGACGTTGAACGTTTCCCCGACGAATCTGCCGGGATTGACCCCGCGCCCCTCCTGGGCCAGGTGGGAAATCGGGATGAAGCCCTCTATGCCGCAGCAGTCGACGATCAGGCCGCCCTTGATCTTCCGCAGCCCGGTCACGGAGAGGGTTTCCTTCTCCGCGGACTCCTTCTCGATGCGGCTCCAACGCTCGTCGAATTCGGGCCTCCAACGGCTCACCAGGAGCTGGGCTTCCTCGCCCTGGCCGACATTGACGACCTGGACGCGGACCTTGTCCCCTTTCTGCGGTTCGGAGGCCGTGTCCACGAGTACACGGTGGGTCCACTCCGAACGGGGAAGGAAACCCTCGCACTTGTAGTTGACGTTTACGAGCCAACCCGTTTCAGTCGAGCCGACGATCTCTCCTTCAACAACTTTCCCCTTGTGGATTTCCTCACTGAGGTAGCCGTCATACATGCTTTCCATGCTTTCCTTGTTGATGTCGTTCATTTCCTCAACCATTCAGTCCATCCCCCTTGGCGACCTTGCGCTCTCGAGTGTTGAAATCAGTTCCTGGATCAGCCAGTCCGGCGTGCTTGCGCCGGCGGCGATTCCGATGTTCTCCTTTCCCCGGACCCACCCCCTTTCCAGATCCTTGGAATGTTCGATCCAAACCGTGGGAACCCCTGACTCCACCGAGATTTCCACGAGTTTTCCCGTGTTGGCGCTGTTCTTTCCGCCGATGACGATCATCCCGTCGACGCGGGGAGCAAGCTCCATGACGGCTTGCTGTCTTTCCAGAGTCGCCCCGCAAATCGTGTTGAAGGCCCGCAATTCCTCCGCATGGCTCAAAAGGCCGGTGAGGACCTCCCGGAGGACGGTTTCCTTCTGGGTGGTCTGGCAGACAAGACCGATCCTGTCCTTCATCACGCCTGCCGGGATTTCGGAAAGGTTGCCTACAACTCTAGCGGCCTCGCCGGCGTATCCCAGGATTCCCTGCACTTCCGGGTGTGCCGCGTCACCGACGACGATAACCCGGTATCCCTCTTTTTGCAGGAGGGCGGCCTTTTCCTGCACATTCCGGACGAAGGGGCATGTCCCGTCCACGATCAGGCTGGTTCGGCGAAGCAGGGAGTCGCGTATTTTCGGGGAAATACCGTGTGCTCGAATGAAGGCGGGCTGACCTGGAGGGATTTCATCCGGTTTTTCGACGACGATGAGACCGAGTTTTTCGAGCCGCTCGATCTCCTGGGGGTTGTGTATGGGGCTTCCAAGGCCGAATATTTTGCCGTGATTTTTCAGTGCGCTTTCGAGTTCGCGAATGGCCCTTCTTACACCAAAACAGAGACCCGTGGGCCTCGCCACCGTCACCTTCAATACCGACCGCCTCGCTGGCATTCCGCTATTTTCCCCAAGATGCCCCCCAACAGGGGCACCTGTTCCGAACGAGTCATATCATACCACACGGCGGGTTCAAACTTGGCAAACCAGGTCATCTGCCTGCGGGCGAAGGCACAGGTGGCTCGAATGTACCCCTCGACGGCCTCTTCGAGTGAGGTTTTGCCCCTCAGGAAAGCGGTCAGTTCCCGGTAGCCGAGTCCCTGCATCGAGGGATACCGTTCGTCGATCCCTCTGTCGAGGAGGGACGCCACTTCCTCGAGAAAACCCTGCTTCATCTGCTCGCGGGCACGGGCTGCAATCCTTTCCCGCAGTTCCTGCCTGGGACGCGATAGGCCAATGTAGAGGACATCGGCCGGAAAAATCAGCGGTTCTCGCGCTCTGAAGGCTTCCGAGGGAGGTTGACCAGTCAGGGTGAAGATCTCGAGTGCCCTAACGATCCGGACCGCGTCGTTCGGATGGATCCGCGAGGCAGTTTCCGGGTCGATCTGTCCAAGGCGGCGGTGAAGGGCCTCCTTCCCCTCTTCCTTCAGGGATTCCTCCAGTTTTACGCGTATGCCCGGATCCGAGGGGAGGCCGCTTGTCAGTGTTCCCGAAAAAAGGGCACTGAAATAGAAAGGAGTGCCGCCGACGAGCAGGACAGCCTTTTTTCTCGCCAGGATGTCATCGAGGGCCAGGCGGGCCAACTCGACGAACCGGGAGGCCGAAAAGCGTTCTGTCGGCTCCGCGACGTCGATCAGGTGGTGCGGAATCCTATTTCGCTCTTCCGGCGTGGCTTTTGCGGTTCCGATATTTAATCGCCGGTAAACCTGGCGGGAATCGACTGAGATGATCTCCGCGCCGAGCGATTCCGCCAAATCGAGGCTGAGCGCGGTCTTCCCGACGGCGGTGGGACCTATGACGGCAAAAAGCCGGGGTTTCACAAGTTCGGCCATCTCAGCCGCTCCTCCCGAAATGCCTCTTGAGGGCCGAACCGGAGAGGCGCAGCAAGGTCGGCCGTCCATGGGGGCAGGCTTGAGGGACCCGGGCAAGCGAGAGTTGCTCCCAAAGGGCCAGGGCTTCTCCCCTATCGAGTCTTTGACCGAGCTTGACGGCTCCGTGACAAGCCGCGTAGGCCAAGCGGTTCGCCAGGCGATCCGGCATCGGTTCCGGCGAGTTTTCGTCAAGGGCGGCGAGGGTTCCCCGCAACAAATCCTCAGGGGGAACGGACTCCAGTCCCTTGAGGTTCGGGATAGCCAAAAGGAGGAGTGAACCGTCCTCCTGCCCGCTGAAGACGAAACCAAGTTTGCCGAGTTCCCTGGCGTGCTCCTCGACGCCGGCTGAAAGGCTTGGGGAAAGTGTTGCGGCAATTCCTAGACGCTGGGAGGGGATCGGGCCCTTCATGCCCTCGCGAAGGCGGTCGAAAAGAATCCGTTCGTGGGCCGCATGCGGATCCATGAGAACGAGGTCGTCCCCTTGGGAATAAACGAGGAATCCCTCGGAAAACGTCCCGAGAAAAGACACTTCCGGCCCTTCCGGTGCGGGTTCGGTACCCGTTTTGGAAAGGGGGTGGCAAGAAGAGGGATATTCCTCCCTTGGGGCGGCCACGCGTAACCAGGGGGCAAAATCCGCCTGCCGGTTGGCGAAAGGTGGCGCTGCGGCGGCCGGTGTTCCCATGATGGGCAACTCGGTGCCGGATGCGATGACGGCGCGCGCGGCCCCGTTCACGGCCTCGAAGATGTTCCCCGAGTTCCTGAAGCGGACTTCGGCCTTGGCAGGGTGGATGTTCACGTCCACCTCCCCGGCGGGGCACTCGACCAAAATGACCCAATCCCCGGCCGTTTCCGGACCGAGGGCTAGCAGGGCCGAGCGGATCGTGGGTTCGGTGACCCTTCGGCCATTAACGAATGAAAGGAGGTCTGTACGCTTCCCCGGCCTTGGCTGTCCTCTCCATGCCTCCGCGAGGACCATCCCTTTTTCGAACCGGGTTTCCTTGAGGCCCGAAGCACCGAGCACCATTTCGAGGATCTCCCGGCGCGACCCCCCTTCCCAGCGGAAGAGGGTTTTTCCGTCTGCGACAAGAAGCAGCGCGGTCTGTGGATAAACGACTGCCGTTTCCTGGATGACCTTCAGGATGCGGCGCTGTTCCGCGGAAGATCCTTTCAGGAACTTTCGCCGGGCAGGAAGATTGAAAAAGAGGTCGTCAACCTGGACACGCGTTCCCTGGGCGGCCTCGATAGGTCCTTCGGCAAGCGGCCTTCCGCCTTCGATCCGAATGAAAGCCCCCGTGGGGGTGCCTTCCTGCCGGCTCCGGATTTCGAAGCGGCTGACGCTAGCAATGCTTGCAAGGGCTTCCCCGCGGAAACCCAGCGTATGGATCCTTTCCAGGTCGTCGATCCCGAAAAGCTTGCTTGTCGCAAACCGTTCAACGGCAAGCGGCAATTCTTCCGCTGGGATGCCGGAACCATCGTCCTCCACGACGATGGAAAGGATTCCTCCTTGGGCGATCCGGACCGTTGCGCGTGACGCGCCCGCGTCGATGGCGTTTTCGAGCAGTTCCTTGACGACGGAGGCGGGACGCTCGATGACTTCACCGGCGGCAATTCGATGGGTGACGTCCTCGGGCAGTCTTCGTATGGGCATCAGGAACGCACCTCCCTGGATCGTTTCGCAAGGCGGTAGAGGGTCTCGAGGGCGGCAAGGGGACTGAGGCGATCCGGCTCGAGGGCCGCAATCTCGTCCAGGAGGGCTTCCTTTTCCGTAGGGAACAGGTTGAGCTGGACTCTTCCCCTTTCAGCCTCGACCACGGGGAGGGGCTCTGATAGGTCCCCTTTCGGCCGCTTCTCGAAGCCCTCGAGCAGCGACTGTGCCCTGAGGATGACCGATTCGGGGATTCCGGCAAGCCGGGCGACCTCGATCCCGTAGGAGCGGTCCGCGGGCCCCGGTTTGACCCGGTGAAGGAAACGGACGCCGGTAGCCGTTTCCTCGACCGCCATCGAAAGGTTCATGATCTCGGGAAACCTCCCCCCGAGTTCGGTCAGCTCGTGGAAATGCGTGGCGAAGAGGACCAGCGGCCTGCAATCGACGCGGGCGTGGAGATGCTCCAGCACGGCCCAGGCGATGCTCATTCCGTCATAGGTAGAGGTCCCGCGACCGACTTCATCCAGCACGACGAAGCTCCGCTCCGTAAGGTTGTTCAAAATTTGGGCAGTTTCAAGCATTTCCACTAGGAACGTGCTCCTTCCCAGCGCCAGTTCGTCGTGGGCGCCGATACGGGTGAAGATCCGGTCCACAAGGCCGATCTCCGCGGCCTCGGCTGGAACGAAACTGCCCATCTGGGCCATGATCACGATCAGGGCGGACATGCGGAGGTAAGTGGATTTCCCGGCCATGTTCGGTCCCGTGAGGATGGCCATGCGTTTGCCGCACCTGTCCAGTTCGACGCTGTTCGGGGTGTAGGGGGAATTTCCGAGCGTGGTTTCCACGACCGGATGACGGCCTCCCGAAATCCGGATTCTCTCCCCGCCGTTCACGACAGGTCTCTCGTATCGCTTCTCCCAGGCGACATCGGCCAGGGAGGCCAGGCAATCAAGGCGGGCCAGCACCTGCCCTGTCTTCTGTATGTCGGCCGACCTGGAAAGGACCCTTTCCCGCAGGGACTCGTAAAGCAGGCTCTCCCGGCGCTGGGCTTCCTCGGAGGCTTTCAGGATCTTTTCCTCGTAACTCTTGAGCTCGGGTGTGACGAACCGCTCGGCCGAAACCAGGGTCTGCCTTCGGGTGTATTCGGCCGGGACCTTATCCAACTGTGAACGCGGAATTTCGATGAAGTAGCCGAAAACCCGGTTATTGCCGACCTTGAGGCTGGAAATTCCGGTTCTTGCCCTTTCCCTGCACATGTACTGGTTCAGCCATTCCCCCGCTTCCCCGGCCATGGAACGCCACTCGTCCAGTTCAGGGTCGGCCCCCTGTCTGATGACCCCGCCGTCTTTCAGGTTTCGCGGCGGGTTTTCGGCGAGGTGTTCTTTCAGGTCGTCCAGGCAGCCTGACAGGTCCGGGATTTCCGAAAGAAACGCTTCGAGCGGGCCCCCTTGCCCGAGCGCGAGAAGGGAAGGCATTTCCTCCAGGGTGTCGCGGATTGCCGAAAGATCGAGCGGCGACCCCAAGTTCAGGGAGAGGCGCCCGATCGACCTTTCCACATCCCTGCATCGCTGGAGGCCCTCCACGAGGCGTGCCCTGCAGCCGGTGTCTTCTTTCAGCAACTCGACTGTGTCCTGCCTGCTCCGAATCGTTTCGAGATCCAGGAGAGGCCGGAGGATCCATTCCCGGAGAAGTCTTTTCCCCATGGGAGTCCTGCATCGGTTCAAGACCCCGTAGAGAGAGGCAGAGTCTGAATCCAGCAGCTCCAGGTTCTTCTGGGATTGGGCGTCGATTCGAAGGGCCGAGCCCCCGGAGAGAGGGTGCAGTCGCAAAACGTGCCTGGAAAGGCCGAACTGGGTTTCCTCGAAATAGCGAAGGATCGCGCAGGCCGGGCCTGCTGCCGGGTCACCGTCGTCAAGCCCGAATGCCCGGAGGCTGGGAATTCCCCATTTCCGGCACAGCCAGCTTTCTCCCGTCCTGGGTTCGAAAAGCGCACGATCCTTTTCGGAAAGGAGGCAGGTTTCGGGAAGGCACTGGACCAGGAGCGCCCTCAGCTTTTCGGGGCAGGGCTGGGCGACGAGAACCTCCATTGGGCTGAAGGCCGTCAGCAGACCCATCGCCCCGATCGAATCGAGGGTTCCCGCTTCAAGCTGGCCTGAGCCCGGCTGAAGGAGCGCGAGGGAAAAGCGGCCCTCCCGCTCCGAAAGGGCGGCAAGGCGACCCTCTCCCCTTGCGTCTTCGGGGACGTAGGTTCCCGGAGTGACAAGGCGAACCACCCTTCTTTCCACAAGGGTTCGCCCGTCTGGTTCGGTCAGTTGTTCGCAGATCGCGACTTTACGGCCGGCTTTGACCAGCTTGTCGAGGTAGGGTTCAACCGCATGGTGCGGCACTCCGGCCATGGGGATCTTTTTCTCGCTGTCCCTGGCGGTGAGGGCGATGTCGAGTAGCCTGGAAGCCTCTTTTGCATCATCGAAGAACATTTCGTAGAAGTCGCCCATGCGGAAGAAAAGGAGGCAGTCCGGGTAGGCTCGCTTCCAGGTGAAATACTGCTCGAGCATGGGGGTCATCGCAAGTTCCCGTTCCTGCATCATCGGTTTCCGTTCCTCCGCCTGTCGAGGAAATCCTGAAGGAAAACCGCCGCGGCAACCTTGTCGACGCGGTTCCTTCGCTTGCGGGCATCCACGCTTCCCTCGATCATGATCTGGTGAGCCCGTGTTGTCGTGAAACGCTCATCCATGAGTTCCACCGGTACCGGGGAAATTTCCACGGCGACTTTATCCGCCAGTTCACGGACCTTTGCCGCTTCGGGTCCCTCCGCTCCGGTCGTGCGTATCGGCAGGCCGATGACGACAAGATCCACGGGGGAGGAGTCAGCGATCAGCCGTTTAAGGTTTTCGATCCAGTCCTCCCCTGCTCGCCAGACGGCGATCCCCTGGGCAAAAAGGCCCAGGGGATCGGTGATGGCCACTCCGATACGAACAGTTCCAAGGTCGAGCCCGATGAGTCTTCCCATCTACCGGTCTAGGATTTGACGAAAAGTTTCCGAACCGTCTCGGGTACCGCTTCGAGCGCAGCGGCAGCTTTTTCCGGGCTTCTGCCGCCCGCCTGGGCCAGGTTGGGACGGCCTCCCCCCGAACCGTCGACCAGGGGTGCAATGGCACCGATGAGGCGCCCCGCGTGGAAACCGTTCCGCAGGGCCGTTTCATCCCCCATGGCCATCAGGGAGACCTTTCCCTCGGCCACCGAGGCGAAGACGATGACGGCGCCCGTTAGCCTGTTCTTGACTGCGTCGGCCACCTGCCGGAGGAGGTCCATCCCGGCTTCTTCGAAGCGCGCCGTCACCACGGAGAAAGAGCCGACCGGCCTGGCGGAGGCGGCGAATTCGGCGGATCGGCAGAGGAGCGCTCCGAGTTTCGCCTCGGCCGTTTCCCGGCGGGCAACGGCAAGTTCTTCAAGAAGGGTTCGAACGCGTTCCGGGAGTTGTTCCGTTTCGTGAACCCCGAGCGATTCCCGCAGCTTGTCCGTCACATCCTGGACCGTTTTCTGCGAGAGATAGGCGGGGCGCCCCGCCTGGGCAGTGATCCTCCTGAGGCCTGACCCGATCCCCTCTTCCCTGATGATCCTGAACAGGCCGATATCTCCGGTCGAGTTGCAGTGGGTTCCGCCGCAGAGTTCGGTGGAAAAGCCCGGAACGCTGACGACGCGGACCCGGTTTCCGTATTTTTCGCTGAAAAGCGCCTTGGCTCCCATCGACTTTGCCTTTTCCAAATCCGTTTCCTGGGTTTCGAGCGGTATGTTGCGCAGGACCTGCTCGTTCACGATCGCCTCGACTCGGGCAAGTTCGTCATGCGTCACCGGGGAGAAGTGCGTGAAGTCGAACCGGAGGATATCGGGGCTGACGAGTGAACCGGCCTGCCTGACGTGGTCGCCGAGAACGTGAATGAGGGCTTCATGCAGGAGATGCGTCGCGGTGTGATGGCGGCGGATGTCCCAGCGGCGATCCTGGTCCACGGTCGCGAGAACGGCGTCACCCTTCCTGAGGAGTCCCTCGGCGACTCGAATCTTGAGGACGGGGAAATCCGTCGCGGGGCAGACCGTATCCAGGACCTGGGCGTTCACGATGTCCGATGTCAAGGAACCCGTGTCCCCGACCTGGCCTCCTTTTTCCGCATAGAAGGGCGTCCTGTCGAGGACGGCTTCACCTTCGTCTCCAGCCTGCAATTCATCCACGGACTCGCCGTGCAGGATCAAAGCGAGGATCTTGGCTTCCAGAGATGTAACGGAGTATCCCTCGAAAGGGATCGCCCCGATGGCTTTCGCCAGTTCGGTGTAGACGTTCCCGGAAAGGGAGGACACCGTCATCTTGCTCGAACTGCGCGCCCGCTCGCGCTGGTCTGTCATGGCTTTCTCAAAACCGGCCCTGTCGAGGGTGAAGGACGAGTCCTGGCAGATCTCCTCGGTCAGTTCCAGCGGGAATCCATAGGTGTCGTAGAGCTCGAAGGCCACGTCTCCCGGAAGGACCGTCCGTCCGCTTGCGGCAAGACTCCTGATCTCGGTTTCAATGAGAGACGTTCCCTGCTCCAGGGTTTTCCCGAACTTGACTTCCTCGAAATCGATGACTTGCCGGATCGCATTCTGCCTTTCGGGGATTTCGCGGTAGTGGTTGCCCATCACCTCGATGACCGTCGGAAGCATTCCGGAAAGGAAAGGCTTTTGGAGTCCCAGCAGCCTTCCCCATCTCACGGCCCGGCGAAGAAGCCGGCGCAGGACGTAGCCGCGCCCCTCGTTCGAAGGCAGGATCCCGTCGGCGATCATGAAGGAAATGGCCCTCAAGTGGTCGGATATGACGCGCACGGCCATGTCCCCTCGGTCGTTCGAGCCGTAGACATGCCCGGTCATCGAGCAGGCTTGCCGGATCAGCGGGAAGAAGAGATCCGTATCGAAATCGGTACGAACGCCCTGGACGACAGAGGTCAGCCGTTCAAGCCCCATGCCGGTGTCGATATTCTGCTTCGGCAGCGGAACCAGCTTCCCTTCTGCGTCCCGGTTGAACTGCATGAAGACAAGGTTCCATATTTCCAGGTACCGGTCACAGCTGCAGCCGACCTTGCAATCGGGCTTCCCGCAGGAGAAGGAAGGTCCCTGGTCATAGATGATCTCCGAACAAGGGCCGCAAGGTCCTACTGGGCCGACTGCCCAGAAATTGTCGTCCTCTCCCAGCCTGACGATGCGGTTTTCCGGCAAGCCCACCGCACGGTGCCAGATGTCGTAGGCTTCGTCGTCATCGAGATAGATGGTGGCCGTCAGTCTGTCAGGGTCCAGGCCGACACGCTCGGTGACAAATTCCCAGGCCCAGGGAATGACTTCTTTCTTGAAGTAGTCCCCGAAACTGAAGTTGCCGAGCATTTCGAAGAAAGTGTGGTGCCTTGCGGTCCGGCCGACGTTTTCGATGTCGTTGGTCCTTACGCACTTTTGGGATGTGGTGGCCCTCTTCACGGGGGGGACCTTCATTCCCAGGAAGTAGGGTTTGAAGGGCACCATCCCTGCGATGGTGAACATGATGGAAGGATCTTCCGGAACAAGAGAAAAGCTCGGGAAGCGACGATGTCCCCTTTCCTCGAAGAACCCGAGAAAACTTTCCCTCAACTCGTTTCCGCTTCTGAACTGCATGTCGATCGCCTCCCGCGGCGCGGTTTTCAACCCTGCATGCCTGCCCGGAAATTATAGCTCCCGCTTCAGCCCTCCAACAACTCTTTCCTGCAATCCCGAGCCTTTTGGAGAATCGTCCCGGCCTCCAGGGTCAAGTGATGCCCGTCCCGGTAAAGCCATTTGCCCGCCACAAGGGTTCCGACGACATCGGAGGAGGATCCGGAATAAACAAGGCTGGTGCAGAGGTTTTCCTCGGATAGGCCGACGTAGTGCGGCCTGTTGAGGTCGACCAGGACGAGGTCCGCTTGCCAGCCGGGCCTGATGAGCCCGACATCTTCAAATCCCAGGGCTCTGGCGCCTTCCAGGGTGGCCATCCGGAGCACCTCCGAGGCTTTCACGGTGCAGGGGTCCCTGTGCGCCCCCTTGTGAAGCAGGGAGCAGGTCCGCATCTCGTCCCAGATGTCCAGCCTGTTGTTGCTTGCGGCCCCGTCCGTACCGAGGGCCACGCGCGCCCCTTCCTCAAGGAAGCGGGGCACCGGCGCGATCCCGCTTCCGAGCTTCAGGTTGCTCTTGGGGTTGTGAGCCACGCTTATCCGGCTGCCCGCCAGTTCATGGATACGGTCCTCGGGAAACCAGACCGCGTGGGCCAATACCGCAAAAGGAACGTCGAAAAGGCCGACTTCACCGATGAGGCTGACGGGATCCTTCTTCAGTTCCTGCCTGATGAAGCCGGATTCCCATTCTGTTTCGAGCCAATGGGTCTGGATGCCCACACCGAGATCCTTGGCGGTTTCGGAGATTTCGCGGAAAGCTCCCGGCGGGACAGTGTAGACGGCATGTGGGCCCAATTGGACCCGAATCAGGCCGGAGGGGTCGTGGTAGTGCCTGACGAGGTCCACTCCTTCTTCGAGCTTCTTCTCGTCGCTGCCGACCAGTCCCCTCGAGAGTGCGCAGCGTATTCCCGCCATGCGGGCCGCTTCGGCTGCCTGGTCCATGAAGAAGTACATATCGGCAAAACAGGTGATGCCGCCTGACAGCATTTCCAGCAAGGCCAGCTTTGTGCCCCAAAAGACATGTTCTGGCCTGAGGCGGGCCTCGACGGGCCAGATCTTGTTCTGGAGCCAGTCCATGAGGGGGGCTTCTTCCCCCAATCCGCGAAGGAGGGTCATGGCCGCGTGACCATGGGCGTTCACGAAGCCGGGAATCACCGCAAGGGATCCCTTGCCGTCGATCTCGGCAGGCATGTCGGCGCTTCGCGGCAGAAGGATCGATTCCACGACGGTTCCGGACACGACAAGGTCGCAGGAGAGGGCTGCATCCATGGAAGAGTCCAGGATAAGGACATCTTTAAGCAGCATGTTGGGGCTCACTCCTTCCAACTGGCGAGATAGGCCCGCTGCTCGTCAGTCAGGATTTCCGTCCGGATTCCCAGGGACTCAAGTTTCAGCTCGGAAACGGAGCGGTCCAGGTCCTCAGGGACACGAAGGACTCCGGCGGGCAGGCCGGGATGCTCGAGGAGGTAAAGGCTCGAAAGGAGCTGGAGCGCGAAGCTCAGGTCCATGATCTCGATCGGGTGCCCATCGGCGGCCGCCAGGTTGACGAGGCGCCCTTCGGCCAGAAGGTGAAGCTTTCTCCCGTTTGCAAGCTCGAAGCTCTCGATGTTGAACCGGGACACCTCCCTCCGGACTGAAAGCGACTCGATCGCGGGGATATCGATCTCGACATTGAAATGGCCGGCGTTGGCCAGGATGGCGCCGTCCTTCATCTTCTCAAGGTGCTCCTTGCGGATCACGCGGATGTTTCCGGTCGCCGTGACGAAAATATCACCGACCTGCGCGGCCTCGTCCATGGAGCGCACGTCGCGGCCGTCCATCAGGGCCTCGAGCGCACGATGGGGGTCCGCCTCGACAACCGTGACCCGAGCTCCGAGTCCCGCGGCCCGCGTGGCAATTCCCCTGCCGCACCAGCCGTAGCCGGCTACGACGAACACCTTGCCGGCCAACAGGCCGTTTGTTGTCCGCAGGAGCCCGTCCATGACGGACTGGCCCGTGCCGTAACGGTTGTCGAAAAGGAATTTGCTGTAGGCGTCGTTGACCGCGAGCATCGGGAAACGAAGGAGCCCCTCCCGCTCCATCGCCTTGAGGCGTTTGATGCCGGTTGTGGTTTCCTCGCTGCCGCCGATTATCCCTGCTGCGATTTCGGGCATTTCCTCGTGGATCAGGGCGACGAGGTCCGCCCCATCGTCGATGAGGATCCTTGGGCCAAAAGAGGCCGCGGCGCGAAGGTTTTCAACGTACTCGGAAGAACTCATCCCGCGCCGGCTGAAGACCGAAATCCCCTCCTCAACCAGCGCCGCGCAGACATCGTCCTGCGTGGACAGGGGGTTGCTCCCCGCCGCCGCGACATTTGCCCCGAGATCCTTGAGGACTTTCAGGAGGCAGGCGGTCTTTGCTTCGAGATGCAGGCAGGCGCTGATGCGGATGCCCCTGAACGGAAGGCTTGCCCCGTGCTTCTCGTGAAGGAGGCGCAGGACCGGCATGGCAGCCCAGGCCCAGGATATCTTCCGGTGTCCCTCTGCGGCGAGGTCGGGTCGGGCGATTCGGCAATTACGCATTGGGAGTCACTCCTTTTGCTGGTTAGGGTTCAAGCGAGCATCCGCCTAAGATTCTCCGCGAAAGGCGGACGCACCACTCCACGCTCGGTCACGATTGCGGTGACCAACTTCGACGGGGTCACGTCGAAAGCCGGGTTCCAGGCCTTGACCCCCTCCGGGGCGGATCGCCTCCCCCGGAAAGAAAGAACTTCAAAGGGCGGGCGTTCCTCGATGGGGATATCTTCCCCCTTTGCGGTCGAGAGGTCGAGCGTGCTGATCGGGGCGGCGACGTAAAACGGAATCCCATTGAAGGCTGCCAGGACAGCCAGGGAAAAGGTCCCGATCTTGTTCGCCGTGTCACCGTTTGCAGCGATGCGGTCGGCGCCGGTGATCACGGCATCGACAGCGAACTTGGACATCGCGGCTCCGGCCATGGAGTCGCAGATGAGGGTGACGTCAAAACCGTCCGCATCGAGCTCCCATGCCGTCAATCGAGCTCCCTGCAAAACTGGCCGGGTTTCGTCGGCAATCACGCGGACGTTTTTCCCGGCTTCCCTTGCTGCACGGACGATGCCCAGGGCGGTACCGTATCCCCCGGTTGCCAGTGCCCCCGCGTTGCAATGAGTCAGGATCGTGCTCGATTCGGGAAGAAGGGACTGCCCATGGCGGCCGATCGCCCGGTTGATTTCGATATCCTCCTGGTGAATGGCCCGCGCTTCCTCCAAAAGGAAAGAAGCCGGCGAACCCGCATTTTTCGTGGAAACAAAACGATCAAGGGCCGATTCCATACGGCGGAGCGCCCAGAAGAGGTTCACCGCGGTCGGCCGGGTCCTTGAAAGCCTTCGGATCGCCTGGCTTGCCGCTGCCACTCCCTGGACGGATGCCAACACGACGCCATAGGCTGCCGCAATGCCGATGGCAGGGGCCCCCCTCACTGCGAGGTTTTCGATGGCGGCCGCGGTTTCTTCCGCCGTACGGCAGGCCAGGAACGAGACTTCTTCGGGAAGGAGACGCTGGTCAAGCAGGAAAAGCTTGCCCTCACGCCACTCGATCGGCTGGATGTTCATGGATTTTTCTCCTTTCCTGGAAGAGGTGTTTCTTCGACCTGGACCCCGATGCGGCCGTCCTTGAAGACAAGACGGAGCCGGTCCCCTCTTTTGACCGAGGCCGCGGTATTGACCGGAAATCCTTCGGGGTTCTCGCAGGCGATGAATCCCCTGGAAAGGACGCGGGACGGGGAGAGGGCCTCCAGGGTGGAAACGACCGAGCGGAGACGGTGGGCTTCAAGATCGACCCGCGTCTCGATGCCCCGCCTGAGGGTATCAAGGAAAGTGTCAAGGCAGGTCTCCGCCTCGGCAAGACGGCGTTCAGAAATCGAAGCGATCCGGTCTCTCAACCTTTGAGCAGACCATCCGCCCTCGTCGATTCTCCGGGAAAGCCCGGAAATTGCATGGCGTCGGAGGGACGCGATTTCCGACAGGACTGCCGCTTTGTCCGGAAAGACCTTTTCTGCTGCCGCAGAGGGAGTCGGGGCAAAGACATCGGCCGCAAGATCGGAGAAGGTGCTGTCGATTTCATGCCCGAGGCCTGTCACGACCGGGATGGGACAGGACCGTACGGCCCGCACGACCCTTTCTTCGTCGAAAGGGTTTAGGTCATCGCGGCTACCTCCCCCTCTCACGAGAAGGACCACCTCCGCGTTTCCTACACGGGCCGCCCGGGAAAAGGCATCCAGGATTTCCGTTGCGGCTTCGTCGCCCTGGACATTGCACGGGATGACGGTGATGGCGCAGGCCGGGAAACGGCTCCTCGAGACACGGAGAACATCCCTGACTGCAGCTCCCGTCGGTGAGGTCAAAACGAGCACGGATTCGGGATACCTGGGGAGAGGGCGCTTGTGTCGGGGATCGAAAAGGCCTTCCTGTTCGAGCCTTCTGCGGAGCTCTTCCCTGGCCCTTGCCTGGGCGCCCTGGCCCGCCGGTACGAGCCTGCGGGCATAAAGCTGATAAGCCCCGCGAGCCAGGTATACGGAAACGGAGCCCTCGACAACGACGAGATCACCCGTTTGAGGCCACTCCGGAAGCGAGCCCGCGTAACTTTTGAACATCACGCAAGCGAGGCGCGTTTCCTTGCCGACGAGGGTGAAGTAGGCATGCCCGGTTCTATGGACCTTGAAATCGAGAATTTCCCCTGTAACAGCAAGGTTTTCAAGGACAGGGTCCGCTTGCAGGACAAGCTGGATCCTCTGATTCAGTTCGTCAACGGTCAGGTTCGGAAGCGCTCTCGGCATGCGTTGTTCCGGTTTGGGATTCCAGGGCACGGACAATGCGGCCCAGGACCCCGTTGACGAATCGTCCCGAATCTTCTGTCCCGAAGGATTTAGCAAGCTCTACCGCCTCAGAGATCGCGACCGGCAGCGGGGAAGTCTGGGCGACGACTCCCTCGAAAAGAGCCAGCCTTACGGCTGCCCGGTCCACTGCGACCATCCGTTCGGGGCGCCATCCGACGATGTTCCTGAGAATCAGGCCGTCGATCTCACGCTCGTTTTCGAGAACCCCGAAAACCAGCCGGCGGGCGAACTCCACGACAACGGGTTCCTCTGTCTCAAGCGGGAACAGGTCGAAGGCTTCTTCCGCATCCTGGTCTTTCCTGAGGTCGATCGAATAAAGAAGCTGAAGGGCGATTTCCCGCGATCGATGACGTCGTTGCGGCAAGAATTCCTTTTCCAAGCTCGGCTCACTCCTCGAAACTGTCAAGAAAGGACGCAAGACGGTTGCGTCCTGCTGGGGTCAGGAAAAGCCAGGCAATCCCGAAAGCCCCGAACCCAAAAAAAAGGACCCAGAAAAGTCCCGAAAGGCCAAGGTTTATGACCGCGACAAGGGTCCCCATGGCCAATCCCCAGAATGCAGGGGACTTCAGTAGGGGGTGGTTGCTTTTCTCGGCCGCCGAGACGTGTTCCGGCGCGACGAGAGAAATGGTTGCCTTCAGGCCCAAAACCGAGAGTTTCTCCGTGAGTGCGGCTCGAAGGGTTTCCGTGTCGGGGGTGCCGTTCTCCGGGGAAAAGGAAAGATAGGCATTCAGGAGGTCGCGGTCCCCGAAGAGCTGGACGGAGCTGCAGGCCATTCCTTCAGGCAGGCAGGTGTCGACCTGTTCCTTAAGGACGGATTCATCGATCCAGAGCCTTCCCAAGGGTCCGGATTTCCAAAAAAGGATCATTCCTCGTTCCCCCCTCGAAAAGGAGGGGCCGGTTCCAGGCCGACCCCCGTCTTCAATGTTCGCGGCTGGCTAATGAAGGTCGCCCGGGGTTTCCTCCGGCGGCGATGCCGGGTTTTTCGGTTCACCGAAGTCAATGCCCTGTATCGTGACGTTGACCTCCTTGACTGAATAGCCTGTGTAGCGCTCGATCTGTTCCTTCACCGATTCCTGAACGTCCCAGGAAATGTCGGGTAGACGAAGCCCGTACTTGACGATGATGTAGGTGTCGACCTGGACAACCGGCGGGTTGCCGTCGGAAACGGAGATGCGGACCCCGGAGCTCCCCTTCCTGCCGAGGCGGAGATTGGCAACGAGCCCGGCGCTTGCGGGCCTGACCCCTTCTACGCTCAGCAAGGCCTGGGTGGCCAGGGCGCCGATGACATCCTCGGATATGCGAATGTCTCCCTTGGTCGCAGAAAGTTCCCTCTCCGTTTCGGGGAGGTTTTCCTGATCGAGCCTTTCCAGGTTATCCTCCATGAAGCTTCTCCTTTCCGGGATTACGGTCAGTCTTCCTTGCGCTCGAAGGTTTCAGCGCATTTGGGGCACTGGACCGGTTCATCCTCCTCGTAAAGTTCCGGCTGGTAGTAGAAGCGGTGGCCGCACTTGGGGCAAACGGCCGACTGGTAGACGGTTTCAAAATCTTCCTCGTCCTCGTCGTTCTCTTCCTCTTCCATTTCCCCGCTCATGTCGTTCACGGTCTTTTCGATTTCTTCCATGTCGTCTTCGAGGGATTCGCAGAATTCGTTGAGCTCCTCCACCATCTCCGCCTGTTCCCGGAGTTCGTCGGAGTGCCGTTCAACCTCGTCGGCAAGCGCGTCAAGGGCATCGACGATGGCGGCATAAACCTTGACCTGGGTTTCGTCCTGGGGACGAAGGCCGTCCAAAAGGCCTTTCAGGTAGGCGATTCTCTCCTTGGATTCCACGTCATCCACTCTCCTTCCGGATTCACTTCTTCGCGCGTTCGATGTATTCTCCCGTGCGCGTGTCGACGATGATGACCTCGTCCTGCTCTATGAACATCGGGACGTTGACGACAGCACCCGTTTCGAGCGTTGCGGGCTTTCCTGCCCCCGTCACGGTATCGCCCTTGAAGCCCGGAGCGGTGCTCACGATTTTCAGCTCCACGCTGTTGGGCAGTTCGATGCCCATGATCCGTCCCTCGAACATTTCAAGGTTGACTTCGAGGTTCTCCTTAAGGTACTTGACACCGTCACCGAGGGTTTCCTTCGGGATGTAGACCTGGTCGTAACTGCTCAGGTCCATGAAAACGAAGTTCTCGCCCTCCCTGTAGAGGTATTGGGCTGCGGTTTCCTCGAAAACGACCCTTTCGAATCTTTCTCCGGATTTGAACGATTGCTCGATGATGGCCCCGGTTTCAAGATTCCGCATCTTTCCCCTAATGATCGCCCCTCCACGCCCCATCTTGTGGTGCTGGCAATCCACGATCTGCCAGATTCCGTTTTCCCACTTGATCTTGATTCCCGGACGGAAATCGCTTGTGTCAACAACCTGGGCCATGATGAATCCAATCCTCCCGAATTCCGGATGTCCGCGCGCAGGAAACCTGCGACTTGGCTTAAGAAGTTTATCCCATCCTGGCCCCGTCTGACAAGAAAATGGAAGGGGGCAGGCCCCTCGGAGCGCCCCCTTCCATTCCAAAAGGGCCTAAAAGTCCCCCTATTTCAGGGTTCCCACCTCGATCGCGCTTTCAGGGACATCCAGCAGCTCCGGCACAAGGACAACCACTACCTGTGTCTTTTCGTTCTTCTTCGTTTTTGACTTGAATAGTTCGCCGATCAGCGGGATGTCCGAGAGAAGCGGGACACGGTTGATCGTGCTCGACTTGTCGGTGCCGAAGAGCCCTCCTACGACGAAAGGTTCCCCGTTGCGGACGCGGACGGAAGTCTGGACTTCCCGCTTCGCGGTTTGGGGTATGCGCTCTCCCTGTCCGCCTGCCAGGTATTGGGTGATCGTGCCCGTCGAGACCTTGATCTCGAGATTGATGACCTCGTTGCGGCCGATAAGGGGCGTGAACTCGAGAATCGGGCCGACTTCCTCGTCCGAGTAGGTCGGGTTCCCGGCATCGTCGCGGGCGGAGACGTACTTGACGTTCTCGGTGATCTTGATTGTCGCCTTCTTGCCCTCGGTCGTGATGACGGACGGGCTTGCCAGAACGTCCCCTTTGATGTCGCCCTGGGTCCAGGTTGCGATCTGGGCGTCGATCGCCTTCAGGGTGCTGCGGGCCAAACCGCCCAGGTTGGTCGCGAACGGCGTCGGAGAGGCGGCCCCGGTAGGGATCTGGTTGGGGTAATTCGCGTCGGCGTAACCGCCCGAGAAACTGCCGCCGCTGTAGCTGAGCCACCAGTTGTTGTAGATCGCGTCGAGCATGGCCTCGAACTCCCTTGATGCGGTGTCCTTCAGTTCGATGATCCGGGCGTTGATCATGACCTGGCGTCCGGGATGGTCAACCCGTTCGAGGATCTTGCGGACTTCTTCCTGCTGCAGGGCTGTGCCCGTGACGTAGAGAGTCCTCAATCGTTCGTCGACGACGATCTTGTTCACCGCGGCGAGGTTCTGCAGGATCCCGGGTATCTGCTTGGGGTCTGCGTAAGCGATGTGGTAAGCCTGGGTTTTCTCCATGCCGGTCGTCTTGGCGAGAGCGTCGGGTTTTCCGACGATCATCGTGCGCCCCATCATGACATAGGCCAGCTCATGCATGCGCATCAGGTAGGAGAAGGCTTCCTTGAGCGGAACGTCCTTCAGGCTCAAGGTCACGTTCGTGTCCGGCACGGACGAGTCCACCACGAGGTTCAGGTTCATCATGTTGCCGAGCATGCGGAAAATGTCCTTGATGTTGACGTCCCTTAACTCCAGGGTCACTTTCGTGTCCTTGGCAAGCGGGTCCGGCTGGACAGGCTTCAGGGAAGGCTTGGGTAACGCCGCGGCAGGCGGCGGTGCTTCCACTTCAGCCTCGAAAGTCAGCGTGTAGCGGCTTGCTGGCGCTGTTCCTTCCGAGGCAACCAGTTTCAGGGGCTTGTTCGTCAGGAAAGAGACGAAGACATCGCCGCTGACCGCCCTGATTTCCACAGCTTTCATCAGGGGGTAGACGACCCCGATTGTCTGGCTCGGAGAAAAGGTCGACGTTCCGGGGAAACGGAAGTCGATATGGTTCGGACCGGCCTTGACCTGTTCGGGAGCCGGGAGGTTCCTTCCGTTGATCTCGGCAAGGATCTTTACGGCTCCGGACTGCCGTACCGTGACCGCTTCGAGCATGGGAGCCTTTTCTGCCTCCGGGAGGGTTTCGGCGGGACCGGCAGCGCATGCCGCCCCGGCCAGGGCCGTCGCCAGGAGCACGCTCATGATGGCTAGATTGATCCATTTCCTGCAGAGTTCCGTCATCAGAATCCCCCCAGTAGTGAGGTTGCCAGAGTTTCCTGTCGCTTGCCATTCCACAGGAAGACGAGCTTGTCGGGGCTTATGGACACGATCTTTCCCCTCTTGCCTGAAAAAGCATAGCCGGGCTTGACGACCAGGTTCTGGCCGATGCCGTCGATGTCCACGACAGCCACGGATGCGCTTCCGAGTACCATCACCGCCTTGACTTGAACATTCGGAGGAGGAACCTCGACCGGCAGGGCGGGTGTCCCCTTGGACGGCGTTGCCACCGATAGGGCCAGGCTTGGCGGCTCGGCGAAGGGACTGCGGCCGGCGGCCTGGGCAAGGACCGCAAGCTGGCCGCTCCCTGACCGGATCAGAGCCTGGTTCCGGTAGGACTGGACCAGGGTGTCCAGCTTGGCGATCTCCTCGGACTGGGCCTGGGCCCCGTCGGAAAAAGCCGGGGGACTCGATTGCCCCAAGGTCACGAGTTGCCTGAAGACGAAGAGGGACCACAGAAGGCCGACAACGACGAGTATCCCGATGAGCAAACGGAATACGCGGAACAAGCCCTCTCCGTAAACCAGTTCTTCCCAGAGTTCGCGAGCGCTTTCCGCCCATCCCTGATTGTCGTCCATCGCTATTTCCCTCCTTCCTGGGCCGGCTTGATCCTGGAGACAAGGACGGCTTTTGCCGAGACCCCGGATTGGGCTTCGGGCTTTGCCTCATTCCTGATCGAAAGGTTGGCAAGCCGCATGGGTTGCATGCCGTTTCGCCAATCCGCCATGGTCCGGAGGACGGAGAAGAAGTTGCCCCTGAAGGAGATTTCCGTCGTCGCGGTCAAGGTGGCCGGGTCGAGCCCGGTAGGCCGGATCGACTCCACCGTGAGGCCGTTTTTCGCGAGTTCTCCCTCAATATTCGCGAAGAGCGCGACCAGGTCCCCGGGTTCTCCCATGGGATAACGCTCCAGCTCGACGAGGGCTTGCTTGTATCTCTCCACGAGGCGGGTTTTCCCCAGGACTTGCTTGCGGAGGGCCATTTCCTGGATGCGCAGCTCTTTTTCGATTTCGGCGCGGGAACCGGCCACAACCCTCAACAGGGCGGTTTCACCGAGGAAAAGGGCGAAAAGGAGAAGCACGACGGCCGTGAGAATGAAGAACTTTCGGCTGAAGGTGATGTTCATGCTATTCCCCCCCCTTGAACAGTTTTTGGCCGTAGGCGTCCATGTCGAGGAGAGAACAGGTCAATTCGAAACGAATCAGGTTGCCCTGCTTGGAGGTCACCGGGAACGAAACCGAGGTGACGAGCGGGGCTTCGGCAAGTTTTCGTGCGAAAGCGACCACTTCGCCTTCGGAGGATGCGATTCCGATGAGTTTTGCCGTTCCCGCGCTCACGTCCACGGAGTCCATGCGGGTCGCGGTTGGAAGCGCTCCCTGCACGGCATTGAGGAACTCCAGTGCAGGCAGTTCCGCCTTGACGAGCGCGAGATTCTCGGTGAACCTTGCCGATTCGTTCTGGAGCCGCTTCAGTTCGCCGGTTAACCGGACGTCCTGTGTCGTCAATTCCTCGATGTTCATTTTCAGTGCGGCCTTCTCCTCCTTGAGCCGCACCGCGAGGATCGTGCCGTAAAGAATGCAGGCCGTCGAGACGAGGCAGAACGCGACAAGCAGGACGGCCGCGACCAGGCGCGTCGCGTTGACGGCCTTCTGGCTTTCACGCTTGAGGCTTGCGGGTCGGAGGTCCAGTTTGATTGTCATAGGACATCCCTCAGGGCCAGGCCGATTGCGGCATCATAGCCGGGCGGAACCTCTCCGCCGAGCGGGATGCCCCAGATATCCCAGGGGTTGAGGACGGATACGGGCAAACCGGAGCCCTGCTCGAGCTGTTCCGGCAGCCCTTCCGTTCGGCCGAATTCCCCTGAGAGGAAGATCCGGTCGATATTCAGGTTGCGGTATTGGCTGCGCGTGTAGGCGATCGTGGAAAGGGCCTCCCGGACGATCGCGTTGAAGGCGTCGGCGGAAGGCGTCTTCCCGGCACCCCCGACCAGGAACGTCCTGTAAAGGATCCCGTCTCCCCTGTATCCCATGATGACCTGGGTGCTCTCTCGCCCGATGGAAACGAGCAGGTGCCCGGATTCCGAAGGAGGGAGAGGGCCAACCGCGGAACGGTAGACCGCCAGGTTGGTGGGTTCGACCGGACCTGCTGTCAAGCCTGCCCGGCGCGCGGTTTCAACGATCCGGTCGATCGTTCGGGTTCGGGTTGCCGCGACGATGAAGCGAGACTTGTCCCCGCCCTCCTCCGCGGTGGGCAGGGTGACGGGAGCCAGGTCGAAGGTGGCTTCCAGGCTCGAAAAAGGGAAATACTTGTCGAACTCCCACTTGAAAGCTTCCCTGGCGTCCTGGACGGACATGCTGGGGAGTTCCACCACCCGGATAAGGACATCCCTCGGGGGGATCCCGATGGTCGCCTGGCGGGGCCAATGCCCGCCCAATTGTGACTTCAGGGCGTTCAAGGACTGTTCGAGGACTGAATAATCCGAAACCATGTCCTGCTGGATCACGCCTGTTTCCGTTGAAACTTCTCCACGACGGATGATGCCGAGGTTGCCGATCCCCCCTTCCAGCTCGATGTAGCGGATGACCCCGCTTTCCAGGGACAAGCCTGCCATCGGTGCGGTTGATTTGAAGAAGGCTGAAGCCATACCATCACCACCCCAGGGGTCAAGGTTTAGTCTTTCGTGGGGAAGGAAAAAATGAAAAAGGACAAAAAGCTAACCAAGATCAAATATATTATTGTCGCGGGGGTTCCAAATTGCAAGTCCTTAAAGCGGTAAAATAACTGGGGTGAATTTAAAAGAACGGCCTTTCTTCCCATGCCAGTGTCGTAATTTTTTTCGTGGCAAGGTCCGCCGAAACGATTGTTTCGAACACCCTGGCCTGGCGAGGTCCCCGAACGGTGGCCCTGACCATGTAAAAGCCCGTCTTTCGGCATTCCGGGAAGTAGCCCTGGGCATCGGCCGGGTGAATTCGCAGGGAAGCGATCGAGAGCGTGCCGCCGGACCTGCCGCGAACCCGAAGGCCGCACACCATGGGGCTGGATAGGTTGGCCGCGACCGGGTCGATGGGGGCGGATATCGTCTTTTCCAGTATCCCTTCTCCTGGATCCAGGACGGCCGTAACCCGTCCCGGCACGAAGCGTAGGCGAATTTCATGGGGTTGGGACAGGTAGGCCTGGTACCGGTCCTGGTCGATAAGATTGCTGCTCCGGCAATAAGGAAAAGGAATGGTCGCGAGAACGACTTCGCTCTTTCCCTCTTCGGAGTTTGCGTGTTGTTTGATCAGAAACCGGTCCCTGTTTTCAGGGCGGTTTTCCCCGTCCACCGAAAACGAGGCCGAATAACCCGTATTGAAGGCTTTTTCAGGGAAATCCTTGACGGGAGCCAGGCGGAACCCGAGATCGAAACCGTCAGGGTAGGTTCCTAGGCTTCCCGTGAGGCGAAAGCGGATCACGATCTCACCGTTCGGGTTCGAGAGCGAATTGCCGGATTCGTCCTCTTCGAAAACGAGACAGGCCTCCCCTTCTCCGGAATAACGGTCCTCCCCATTCTCCATCCTTGCCGCGACATCTCCCGAAAGGGAAACGTCGTTCAGGGCGTAAAGGTGATTGAGTACCTCCGGTTTGGCCATTTCCGTCCCTCCGGAGACAGAGAACAAATCGAAGAAGGAAGGCGGCAGTGATCCATCCTGTTCCATTTCTTCGGAAAAGCGGTAATCGAGGTCGTAAACTTCCAGCCTGCAGTGGTCAGGACTTCCCGTATCTTCTTCGTGGACAAGAAGATTGGCTTTCCCGGAGGCCGCCCACTCGTCCGCGCAAAGAAGTCCGTCTTCGAAGGGCTTGTCGTCCAGCCAGCGCGGAAGGGTTCCACCAGAGTACATTCTCTGCCGGAGCCAATTTATCCCTCTGGCGAGGGCGGAGAGCCCTTCGTTATCGCCGCCCAGCTGCCCAAGGTGGATTCGGGAAAGCTCGGCGGCCGATTCGACCTCCTTCAGAGCAAGCCCGGCCAGCAGGGACCCGAAGAAAAGAACCACGAGTAGGAGGGGCAGAACCATCCCCTTGCGGCAGGACGGCATCAGGGATTGCCGCCGTTCCTGATCCGGCAGGTCCAGCTGGTGACAGCCAGCACGTAGTGCCGATCTTCATCGGTGATAGGCTCAGGCCAGCCCGGAAGTGACGAGGGGGAGATCTTCTCCGGTCTCCGCTTGCCTCCCCGGGACAGGACGGACAGGCAGAGGGTCCGGGCCTGGGGATCGTAAACCGGCTTGAAGCCCGTGATTCCGAGAACCCTCTCCTGGAGCCCCGCCCCGGTCGAAACGTCTTCCGTGCAGAAGGCCGGTTCCTGGCCCGGGAGGCAAACGGAAAGCGCCCTCATGGCCCGTAAGTAATGAAGCGGCGTGTTATGGGGGATCCAGGAGGGTGAGGAGGAGCGAACAGAAAGCGTCTGGTTGGCGAGTCGCGTCACGAGGAACGGGAAAGGGGACGGAGGGAACACAACCCAGGATCGTGTGGTCGACGGTCCGAAACCGGACCAGGCCTGGATCTGTCCGCTCTGCGGAAATGCCGAAAGGCGGACCGAGCGGTCTTCGGAGGCAAAAGTTTCCGTTGCCGTGGATGCGTTGACCGTCGTGGTGGGAACCGCATAAACGAGTCGCAGCTCGTTTCCCGAAACCGAAACCGGCCCGTTCCACGGGCTGAGACCGGGAGCGGTGGCTTGACCGATTTGGAAGGCGGCTTTGAACATTTCTGCGTCCGAGGGGACCCCAAGGCTTGCGTTTTCTACGGGTAGCCGAAGCATCTGGAGGACCATCTGACCCCGCCTTCGGGCCTCTGTGAGGGCGAGGATCTGCTCGTAAGCCCTGATCGAACCGGAAAGGACTGCAATGGCGCTTCCGGCAATGATGCTAGCCAATAGAAGGGTGCAAAGGAGTTCAACGAAGGTAAATCCAAATAAGGTCCTCTTCTGGTTGATGGGCAATCATGGTCATCGTCCCTTGTGACGAAGTTACGTTGTTACAAGGGGGAATGTATCACTTTTGCGGTTGGTAGGATTAAATGTAGAACAATACGGAAGCGTAAGCCTTTATGAGAGGTGTAACAATATTTCTAAAGTAGAAAATAAAAAGGATATAGGAGCAAAAAGGTAAAAAAAGATCTTATCCTAACCTTGTTGATGAAATAGTCCGCCCTGTTTGCTAGTATGGTAATGAGGAATACTTTAGGAAAGAGAAGGAGTCCCTCATATTTCTATTGGCTTATGCCTTTTTGTATTACTCTTTAAAATCATCGCATCTTTAGAGTAGAATTCGCGAATCTTTCTTGCTCTGCAGTGAATACAAAAAGGATCTATATTTTTTTGGGTGATTAGTCCCTATTTGGCACAAAGGGTACAAAGTCACAGACATACTGACAGAGAACAGGGAAGGTATCAGTCCTTCGATGATTGTACCGAAACTCCAGTTCCTTGAGATAAAACGGAAACCAGGTTCTGGAAACACCATGATGCTTGATCAGGCGCTCCTTGGAAAAGCTCCAGAACCCTTCGAGGCCGTTGATGTAGACCTTGCCGCTGGCATAGACCTTGTTGCCGTGGTCGACCTTCAGATGACGGTAGCCGCAGAACATCAGGGAATCATAGACATGGAACTTGTCCGTGTAGACGATGCTTCCCCGGCGAACCTTCTTCACCGTCATGCCGACAAGCGTATCGGCCTTGACGTTGGGAACGACCTGTACGTGGACGAGTCCGTCCCGTTCCAGGATGCCGAACACGGGAACCTTTCCTGCAGCTCCGCGGCCGCGTTTCCCTTTGCGCCTGCCGCCGAAGTAGGATTCGTCGAGCTCGACTTCACCGCCCAGGAGCGTTTCCGCATCGGGAGCGTGAGCGAGGATGGCGGCACGAATAACCATGACAGCTCGGTGAGCGACCTTGTAGGAAACCGCCACCTGCTGGGCTATCTTCCTTGCGGAAAGCTCCAGCTCGAAGAGCTTGATGATCCGGAGCCACTGGTCGCAGGGAAGGTTGACAAGATTGAGCCACCTTCCCGAGAAGTCGTGGAACGTGTACCCGCAGCGGGAGCAGCGGCGCCTACCGTCAGTCAACTTGTAAAGCTTCCTCTGTCGGCAGACGGGACAAAATCTCTGTTGGTTTTTCCAGCAAAATCCCAACAGGTATTTTCTTGCGGTGGACTCGCTACGAATTAGGTATTCATAGGCTTTTAGCTCCATGGCACCATCCTAATACAGGTGCCAGATAGGGAGCAATTACCTTTTTTTGAAAAAGAAGGATAGACCTAGCGTTCCAATCAAAAAAGAACTAAACGAGGATCCCGTACAAAAGCGGGATCCTCGTTTAGTTCCCTCCTATACTCTCTATCTTTTTCAGTAGTTAATTAACCTTCATGTAAACAAGGTCCCCACCGTCATAAGAGGTTGGGGTTGTATTCTTCCAAATCGGGACACCGCTCTCTTGGAGAGCTTTCAGTTTAGCTTCAACTCCTGAAGGAATGTCCGCTGAATATAGAACCCAAATATCTGCTGAATTGTTGGTAGTTGTAACAGAAAGGTTCGTCCGATCGGTTCCCGAGTCAAGGTAAGCCCTCATCGCATCAGTAGAAACAGGACTCCATGACCCATTTGCATCTGCATATGCCATCAATGCGGCAGCCTTTGCGCTCCGCAGGTTGCTGACGATCTTCGTGGCGTTGGCCTTGTCCGTTCCGGCTCCGGCGACCAGCAACAGGGCTCCGGCGAGGATACCGATGATGATCAGGACGATGAGCAGTTCGACGAGAGTGAAGCCCTTTGCTTTCCTTGATTTCAGTAACTTCTTCATATATGCAACGCCTCCTTTATGGAATTGAATTCTTTTACTGGCCGATCTGACCGCCCGTTTATGTTTTCCACATCCCTCCCTTCAAGGTATAACACGATAAAAATAAAGACACGACACACCGCGACCACGACGAGACGCTAAAGCATTGAACGCGGTTATAATACCACTCTCATTTTGGGGTGTCCAGAGACGTTGAAATGAATTCGATCAACTTTCTAGATCAAGGCCTGAATGGCACCGACGATCGGAAGGTAGATGGCCGATGCGATCATGGCGACGACCAGGCCGACCGCGATGATCAGGGCAGGTTCCAGGATCGACGTCAGTCTCTTGATCTTCTCGTCGAGCTCGCTTTCAAACCAGTCCGCCACCTTGTTCAGCATGGCGTCGACCTTCCCGGTCTCTTCTCCCACGACGATCATCTGGGCCACCATCAGGGGGAAGATCGGCATCGTCTTGGCCGTTTCCCCTAGCCCCCTGCCCTTCCGGGCGGCATCCCTCAATCCCATGAAGGCTCTTTCAACGGGGATGTTGTTCGCGACCCCGGCGGCCATTTCCAACGCGTTCAAGACGGGGATCCCGGCCTCGAGCAGGGAAGACAGGGTCCGCAGTGCGCGAGACATGATGCTCTTGTAGAAAATGTCTCCGACCAGAGGGAGCTTCAGCTTGAGGCCGTCCATCATGGGTTTCGTCTTCTTGACGCGGTTAAGGAGGACGACCAGGAGGACGAAGATGAGAATCCCGCCCATGAAGACGTACCACTTCTCGTTGAGCCAGATGGCGAAGCGGAACGTCAGGGTCGTGACCTTGGGCAGCTCGACGTTCAGGCTCCTGAAGGCCATGGCGAACTTGGGCACGATGACGGTGATGAGGATCCACAGCACGAGAAGGGCGAACAGGCTGACCGCGGCCGGGTAGGTGACGGCCGAGACGATCTTCTTGCGGAGCTCGTCCTGACGCTCCAGGAACGTGGCCACCCGCTCCAGGCTCCGGTCGAGCATGCCGCCGTCCTCGCCGGCTTCGATGATCGAGCAGATCAGTGAGGAAAATTCCTTTCGGGACCGTAGGGCCCCACTGAGCGAATTCCCGCTGTCCACAAGGCGCTTGACCTCCCGCATCGACCGGGCCAGGCGGACGTTCTTCGTCTGGTCGCTGACGACCGAAAGCGCGTTTCCGAGGACGACTCCCGCACCGAGGAGCGTCGCCATCTGGCGGAAGAGGACGGCTTTGTCCTTCAGGCTGACGCCCAGGTGGAGCCTGATGCGGTCAAGGATGGGAACCCTGGCGCCTCCCTTGTTCTCCGTGACGCTGATGGGGACGAGGTTCTGGTCCCGCAGCCATTGCACCACGTGAAACTGGGACTGCCCCGCGTGCTGTCCCTTGACGATCTTTCCCTCTGCGTTCCTGGCCTTGTACCTGAAATCCATGGGTTTCCCTCCCCCGCTAGAGGTTTCGCCTTGCGGCCGGGGACATGTCCATGAGGATGCGTTCGAGTTCCTTCGGGTCCATGGCGAACTGCATGGCTTGATCGCTGCTCAGGAAGCCGTCCCAAACGAGCCTCGCGAGGTCCTGGTCCATGGTGTGCATGTTCTGTCCGCCGCTGGTCTGCATGATGCTGCGGATCTGGGCGGTTTTCCCTTCCCGGATGCAGTTGCGGACAGCCGGGGTTGCGAGGAGAACCTCGGTCGCCACGATGCGGCCCCCTCCCATCAAAGGGATCAACTGCTGGTAGCAAACCCCGATCAGGACGTGGCTGATCTGCATGCGCACCTGCTGCTGCTGGTGAGGCGGGAAGACGTCGATGATGCGGTCGATGCTCTGGACGGCATCCGGGGTGTGAAGGGTTGTCAGGACAAGGTGCCCGGTTTCCGCGGCGGTGATGGCGGCGGAGATGGTCTCGAGGTCCCTCATTTCACCGATCATGATGACGTCGGGGTCCTGTCGCAGGACCCGTTTGAGGGAATTGGCGAAAGAACGGGTGTCGAGGCCGACCTCGCGTTGCTGGATGATCGCCTTTTCGGATTTGAACAGATATTCGATCGGGTCCTCGATGGTGATGACGTGGCAGCGGCGGGTGGTGTTGATCTGCTGCATGACCGCGGCGAGGGTCGTGCTCTTGCCGGAACCCGTCGGGCCGGTCACGAGGAAGATGCCCCGCAGCTTGGTCGCCATCTCGTCGAGGCTCTTGGGGAGCATCAGCTGCTGGGTGCTCCTCACCTGGGTGGGGATCATGCGGAACGCGGCCGCGAGGCTGCCCCGTTCGAAGAAGCAGTTCCCGCGGAAGCGGGCGCTGTCCCCGCCCGGGATCTTGAACGTGAAGCTGAAGTCCAGCTCCCACTCCTCCTCGAATTGGGCCAGCTTCTGGCGCGTCAGGACCTCCGTGACCATGCGGCGGATATCCTCGTTCGTGAGGGCGGTCGGTCCCCCTATGTAATGGAGGTCGCCGTCGATTCTCAAGGCGGGCGGAAGGTTCACGCTCAGGTGAAGGTCGCTCGCGTTCCGCCGGATCACCTCGTTAAGCAGGGTGTGAATGCTTTGTTCGTAGGCCACTTGTCATCACCCCTCATCCTCTTCTCGATTCTGTCGGGCTCAGTTGATGGTCGTTTCCTGCAGAACTTCCTCCATGCTCGAAACGCCTTCGAGGACCTTCAGCAAGCCGGCATCCCGCAAGCTTCTCATGCCGTTCCGCAATGCGGCGTTCTCGATTTCCCTGGCCTGGGCCTGCTCGGCGATGAGCTTCCTGATCTCGTCGTCTACCTTCATGATCTGGAAGACCGCGGTGCGTCCCTTGTAACCGCTCCAGCGGCACTGTTCGCACCCCACGGCCTTGTAGATGCGGGACCCTTCGGGAATGCCGTATTCCTTGCAGACGTTGGGCCCGGGTTCGAAAACCTCCTTGCAGGCTGGGCAGAGTTTCCGGACCAGGCGCTGGGCGATGACCCCGATGACGGAAGAGGAGATCAGGAAGGGGGCCACACCCATATCGTTCAGGCGGATCACGGCGCTGGGGGCGTCGTTGGTGTGGAGGGTCGAAAGGACAAGATGGCCGGTCAACGCGGCCCGGACGGCAAGCTGTGCGGTTTCCGTGTCCCGGATCTCGCCCACCATGATCTTGTCGGGGTCCTGCCTCAATATGGACCGGAGGGCATCGGCAAAGGTGAGCCCCGCCCTTTCGTTGATCTGGACCTGGTTGATCCCCGGGATCATGTATTCCACCGGATCCTCGACCGTGATGAGGTTGGATTCGGGTTCGTTGATGCGCTCCAGGACCGAGTAAAGGGTGGTGGATTTCCCGCTTCCCGTCGGCCCGGTCACCAGCATCATGCCGTAGGGCTTGCTGATGATCCCGTCGAGCAGGACACGATCTTCCTCGAGCAGCCCGATCCTCTCCAGGCCGACGGCGCTGGAGGCCTGGTCGAGGACACGCATGACCATCTTTTCGCCGAACACGGTGGGCAGCGAGGAGACGCGAAGGTCGACCTTCCTTTCCTGGAACTTCAGGAGGATGCGGCCGTCCTGCGGCTTTCGCTTCTCGGAAATGTCCATGTTGGCCATGATCTTGAGCCGCGAGATGACGGCCGGATGGAGGTTCCGCGGAAAGTCGAGGGCATCGAAAAGGTTGCCGTCCACGCGGTAGCGGACCCGGGAGGATTTCTCGAACGGCTCGATGTGAAGGTCGGAGGCAGCTTCGCGCACGGCCTGGTCGAGCAGCCCGTTGACGAGCTTCACGACCGGGGCGTCGTCGATCGAGGCTTCGGCGGCCGCATCGAAGTCCCGGCGCATCTCCTCCGCGGCGCTCATGTCGACGATCTCCACGATCGCGTCATCCACATTGCCCCTCACGCTATAGAAGCTGTCCATGTCTCGGCGGATCTCGGAGGGGATCGCCACGCCGACGTCGACCTCCATGCCGGTCAGCATGCGGACCTCATCGATGGAGATGATGTTCAGGGGATCGGCCATGGCGATAAAAAGCCGGTTGTTGTCCAGAACGGCCAAGGGCAAAAGGTCGAGCCGACGCGCGACGTTCTCCGGGACCATGCGGAGGGCCTCGATCATGGGGCGGTAACGGGCTAGAGTGACCATCGGGAGCTTGAGCTGGCTGCTCAAGGCCTCGGCCAGTTGCCTTTCGGTGAGGAAACCATTCTTGATGAGGATCTCTCCGAGGCGCAGGTTCGTCAGCTGCTGTTCCATGAGTGCGGATTGCAGCTGCTTTTCCGTGATGGCTCCGGCGTTGACCAGTAGGTCACCGAGACGAATGGGATTCGGCGTGTCGACCAAGAGGCGTTCCCCCTCTCCTGCTGCGGTGAAATTCTGAACAGGTTTTTTTGATTTTAAATGAATTCAACGGAAAATGCTACAGTGGAGAGGGGAAAGCAACGCAAGAAGGGGAGCCCTGTAGCGGGCTCCCCTTCTTGCGAGAAGTAGGAAAA
>CAZFSR010000007.1:0-123127 GCA_964521575.1 uncultured Synergistaceae bacterium | reverse complement strand
TGCATCGACTGGCTCCTCTCCGCCGTCCGGGAAAAGTGGGCCAGGGAGAGCGCCTAAGTGGAAAAGCTGATCGCAAGGGCACTGGACGGGGATCACCGCTCTATCGCCAGGCTGATCAGCCTGGTGGAAAGCGAGTCTCCCCAGGCCGAAATCATCATGCGGAAAATTTACCCGCACTCGGGGAAAGCCCATATCATCGGGCTCACCGGAAGTCCGGGTGCGGGGAAGAGCACCCTGGCAGACAAGATCATCGCCCATTTCAAGAGCCTCGGGAAAACGATAGGGGTCATCGCGGTCGACCCGTCGAGCCCCTTCACCGGCGGGGCGATACTTGGGGATCGCCTGCGAATGCAGCAGCATGCGGTTGATCCGGATGTCTTCATCCGGAGCATGGGGACCCGGGGTTCCCTTGGCGGGCTGAGCCGCTCGACCCAAGAAGCTGCCCTGATCCTTGACGCCTGCGGCAAGGACGTCGTCATCATCGAAACGGTAGGTGTGGGGCAATCGGAAATCGACATCGTCAAGATCGCCGACACCGTCGGCCTGATCCTTGTCCCGGGAATGGGCGACGATATCCAGATCATGAAGGCCGGGATCATGGAAATCGCCGATGTTTTCATCGTGAACAAGGCTGACCGGGACGGGGCAGAACGGGTGTCCACCGAAGTCAACATGATGCTGGACCTTCTTGGCATGCGCCCGTGGCGTCCTCCCGTCCTCAAGACCGTTGCCGAGCGTGGGGATGGAGTCGAAGAGGTGGTCCGGGAGATGGTCCGCCACGCGGATTTCCTCAAGGTGAGCGAGGAAGGCAGAAGGCGAAAGTGGCAGCGGCTCGGGATGGAAGTCGAGGAAATTCTTCGACGGGAGATCGCGAGCCTGGTGGAACTTGCGTGGGAGAAGGAAAAATCCCCGGAACTCTTCGAGTCTCTTTCCTGCCGTAAAACCAACCCTTACGACGTCGCGGAACGAATCCTCGGGACCATCCTGACGGACACTAACGATTGACCGGAGGCTGCAGCGAGGGGATTCGACCACTGTTCCCGGGAGGTCGGAAGACTGGACAATGTTATGATTAGCAGACGTTGAAGAGGACACTCAAGGAGGTTCTTACATCATGCGTGTTGCCATTGGCTCTGACCATGCCGGTTTCGCTCTCAAGGAGAAGATAAAGGGATTCCTTCAGGAATTGGGTTGCGAGGTCCACGATTTCGGAACCCATTCCGCGGAACTGAGCGTCGATTACCCGGATTACGGTTTCAAGGTCGGGGAAAGCGTCGCTTCCGGGCAGTCGGAAAGAGGCATCCTCATTTGCGGGTCCGGAATCGGTATGTCGATTGCCGCGAACAAGATCCCCGGCGTTTACGGAGCCCTCTGCAACGACGCGGCTACAGCCCGCTTGAGCCGCCTTCACAACAACTCCAATGTCCTCATCATGGGTGGAAGGATACTCGGCGAGGATTCGGCAAGGGAAATCGTCAAAGTCTGGCTCGAAACCCCGTTCGAGGGCGGAAGGCATGTCGCCCGCTTCAAGAAGATCGAGTCCTACGAATCCCAGATGACCGCGTTCCCGGCTCGCCCCAACGGCAACCCACTGATCATTCTTGATCATCCGCTGATCCAGCACAAGGTGGGCATCATCCGCGACAAGAACACGTCGGTGAAGGAATTCCGGGAGCTGGTCCAGGAAATCGCGGGGCTGATGGTCTACGAGATCACGCGCACCCTTTCCCTGGAAGAGACGGAGGTCGAGACCCCGATTAGCCGGACCAAGGTCCTGACCCTTTCGGGGAAAAAACTCGCGATCGTTCCCATCCTGCGCGCCGGCCTTGGCATGGTCGAGGGAATCCTCAGGCTCGTCCCGAACGCCAAGGTCGGGCATATCGGCCTTTACAGGAACCCGGAAACCCTTTTACCCGTGGAGTATTATTGCAAGCTGCCCGGGGATATCGCGGAAAGGGACATCTTTATCCTCGACCCGATGCTTGCGACCGGCGGCTCTTCCGCTGCCGCCATCGACCTGATCAAGAAGAGGGGCGGAAAGAAAATCACCCTGGTCTGCCTGATTTCAGCCCCTGAAGGGGTCGCCCTCGTTCACCGGAACCACCCTGAAGTCCCCATCTTCACAGCCGCGCTCGACAGCCACCTCAATGACCACGGCTATATCGTGCCGGGCCTGGGAGACGCGGGTGACCGTCTCTTCGGCACGAAATAAGCTTCGAAACCCCGTTCCTGGAGGAAGGGGGGGAAACTAGAATGGATCGACTGGCCTTGCAGTTCCTGGCTATGTTAGCCTGGGGCGCCCTAGTGACGCCGCTCTCGATTTCCCTGGCTCGCCGCTTTCGTGTACTGGATACGCCTGGCGCCCGGAAAATCCACAGCGGAGTCGTTCCACGCGGTGCCGGCATCACCCTTTGGCTCGGATATCTTCTCTGGGTGCTCCTTTTCGGTTGGTCTGTTTCCGGGATCCGGACGATTGCCATCGGAAGCACGCTGGTGTTCCTCGTGGGATACGTTGACGACATGAAACCAACCTCCCCTTTCATCCGGTTGGGCATCCATCTCGTTTCGGCCCTGATTGTCGTCCTTCCCCTGCACGTGCCTCTATTGACAAAGACGATCCTGCTTTTCTGGATTGCAGGGTGCACCAACGCCTTCAACCTCATTGACGGAATGGATGGGCTATGCCTCTCTCTCGCGATTCTCACTGCAGCGATCCTGTCGGTCTTCGGGGGCCTTTCTCCGTGGTTGCCTTTGGCAGGCCTTTGTTCCGGCGTTCTCCTCTGGAATTTCCCCTTGCCCAGGGCAAGGACTTTCCTCGGGGACGGCGGCAGCACTTTTCTGGGCTTCCTTTGCGCCTCCCAGATGGCAACCGGCCTGCATGTCGCAAACCTGGCCCCTTTGAGGATGCTCCTCATCCTGGGCCTTCTCGGCGGAATTCCGGTGTTCGACACGCTCGTCGCTGTCAGCAGGCGGCTCGTGGGAGGGAGGTCGCCTTTTTTGCCAGACAGGGGACATCTGCATCACCGACTCTTGGACCGTTCCTTTCCGATTCCGGCTATTATTGTCATGATGGGGGCAATGCACCTCGGCCTACTCCTGGCCGGACTCGGACTTCTCGTTTTTTTTTCCGGCACACACCCGTAGGCAAAGCGACAAGGAGACGAAAAGATGGAACCTCAACGAAAAAAAATCTGTGTTGTTGTTGGAACAAGGCCGGAAGCCATCAAGATGGCGCCGGTTGCGTTGTGCCTGGAGAAATCCTCCAGGCTTGAAACTTTTCTCCTGGCCACGGGCCAGCACACGCAAATGCTGCACCAGGCACTCGATCATTTCGATCTCAGGGCCGATGTCGACCTGAACGTCATGAAGGAAAGGCAAACCCTGGATTACCTGACGGCGGCGGTTCTCGAAGGTGTCGGGCAAGCGCTGGACGACAGGTGTCCAGACATGGTCCTGGTTCACGGAGACACGACAACAACCTTTGCCGCTTCGCTCGCGGCCTTTTATCGGAAAATACCTGTCGGGCACGTGGAAGCCGGCCTTCGCAGCCGCAACATTTACCTGCCTTTTCCAGAAGAAATGAACCGCCTTTTGACGGACCGCATCGCCTCACTCTGGTTCGCTCCTACGGAAGGAGCGAAGAAAAACCTGGAGGTCGAGGGGGTTCCGCCCGGTAGGATCTCGGTCACCGGGAACACCGTGATCGATGCTTTACTCTGGACCCGTGATAACCGAAAAAATCCTTCCCTGGGCGCCCTCCGCTCCATTCCCGAAGAGGCGGAAATGGTCCTTTTGACGGCCCATCGCCGGGAGTCCTGGGGAGATCCGCTCAAACGGATTTGCCAAGCTGTGGAAAGACTGAGAAACTCTTTCCCGAATCTCTGGATATTGGTTCCCATGCACAAGAATCCCGCCGTCCGGGAGATCATCGAGGATTATTTCCGGAACCGGGAGCGGGTGGTTTTGTGCGACCCTCTGGATTACCCGGATTTTGTTTGGGCGATGAACCGTAGTCGCCTGATCCTGAGTGATAGCGGAGGAGTGCAGGAGGAAGCCTCTGCGCTGCGGAAACCGGTCCTCGTCCTTCGCGAGGTAACGGAAAGGCCGGAAGCGGTCGAGTCAGGCTCGGCTTTGCTGGTCGGCACCGACGAAAAAAAGATCCTGGATGCCGCAATCCCTCTCCTGAAAAATGGAGAGGCTACAAGGGCGCTTCTCTCCAAGTGTACCAACCCCTTCGGAGATGGGCACGCTTCGGACAGAATCGCCCAGGAAATCGAGAGATTCCTTGGACTTAGGGATTGATCGAGCATTGCGGGACCTCGTCCCGCGAGAGGAGTGAAAGGTGTTGAACCATAAGTTGGTTTTGAGGGGAGATCGGCCCCTGAAGGGAAACATAACGGCCCAGGGAGCGAAGAACGCAGCTCTCCCCGTCATGGCGAGCGCGCTGCTCATGAAAAACGGGACGCTAGAATTGAGCCGCGTCCCAGATCTCCATGACATCCAGACGATGTCCGACCTCTTGAGGAACCTCGGAGCAGAGGTCCGATTCGCCGACGGGAAAATGAGCATCGCAACGCCCGATGAACTGGATTGGGCGACACCACCCGCTCTCGTCAGGAAGATGCGGGCCTCTTCCCTCGTACTGGGCCCCTTGCTCGCCCGCTGCCATCGGGCGGTTTTGCCACTTCCCGGCGGATGTGCCATCGGGAGCCGTCCCATCGACCTTCACCTCAAGGGGCTTTCCAAGATGGGAGCGGAAATCCGCCTGGAACACGGCTCCGTCCACGCCGAGGCCAAGAAACTCCGGGGGGCGAGAATTTATCTTGACTTTCCTTCGGTGGGAGCGACGGAGAACCTGCTGATGGCCGCAGTCCTTGCAGAAGGGGAAACGGTGATCGAAAACGCGGCGAGGGAACCCGAGATTTCGAACCTGGCCGAAACCCTCATCCGGATGGGCGGCCAGATAGACGGAGACGGAACGGGAACGATCCGCGTCAAGGGTGTCGAGGGACTCCACGGTACGGATATCCGGATCATCCCCGACCGGATAGAAGCTTCCACCTATATCCTCGCGGGAGTGATCACCGGGGGAGACGTCACGGTCAACGGAATGGAACCCGAACACCTGGAAGCCCTCCTGGCCAAACTCGAAGAAGCCGGGATAAGGCTTTCGATCAAGGGGGACTCGGTCCGGACCCAGCCCGGGGGGTCTCTCTCGGCGGTCTCCCTGAAAACGCTTCCATATCCCGGTTTCCCTACCGATCTTCAGCCCCAGATCATGGCCGCGCTTTGCCTTGCAAGGGGAACAAGCGTCATCCAGGAAAGGGTTTTCGAATCCAGGTTCCTGCACGTCAGCGAGCTCAAGCGCATGGGGTGCCAGATTGAGCTGCAGGGAGACACGGCGATTATCACAGGGGTTGAACACCTGACGGGAGCGGAAGTCAGGGCAACCGACCTGCGGGCCGGCGCCGCTCTCGTCCT
This sequence comes from uncultured Synergistaceae bacterium, assembly GCA_964521575.1. Classification (GTDB taxonomy): domain Bacteria; phylum Synergistota; class Synergistia; order Synergistales; family 79-D21; genus 79-D21. The sequence continues at coordinate 117,646 of CAZFSR010000007.1, read as the reverse complement.
GGCAGGACTCGCTGCGAACGGATACACTTGCATTTACCAAATGGGGCACATCCAGCGCGGATACGAGAACATGGTCGAGAAACTTCGTTGCCTTGGAGGGGACGCCGAGATCATCCCCTGCGAAGATAACGAGGGGCCCAAATTCTAGAGTCGTAGAGAGGTGAGAGAAGGCCATGTCCTGGAAAAGCCATATCGTCAGGAAATCCCTTTCTGGTATCGAGCCCTACAGACCCGGCAAGCCCATCTCCGAAGTGCAGAGGGAACTGGGGCTGCAATCCGCAATCAGGCTTTGTTCCAACGAGAACCCCTGGCCGCTTCCCGAAAAGGTGGTCGAAGCCGTTCGGCTGGCATCCGGAGAAACATGCCGTTATCCGGACCCTGCTTCCTACCGCCTGAAAAGGGCGATTGCCATGAAATGGGGCCGTTCCCCTTCCGAAGTGATCGTCGGCGGCGGTACGGAGGGGATCCTCTATTCCCTTTTCCAGTCGATCATCGACGAGGGGGACGAGGTGGCTTACGCGGTGCCGACCTATCCCCTTTATGGCCTTGCCGCCGCTGCCGCGGGAGCGAAAAGGGTTGAAGTCCAAGCGGGGGATAACGAGGGCAAGGCAGGCATCGAGCGTCTGGTCGAGGCTTGCGGCCCGAGGACAAAAGCCCTCGTGATCTGCAATCCCAATAACCCGACGGGATCCATCTTGACGCGGACCGACCTGACCGCGCTGGCCAATTCCCTGAACGGCCGGGAAACCCTTCTCATCCTGGACGAAGCCTATGCCGAATATGTCGAGGATCCGAAATACGCGTCCGGCATCGATCTGTTCGACCAATTGGGCAATATCGTCATGCTGAGAACCTTTTCAAAAATCTACGGTCTCGCTGCCCTGCGCGTCGGCTATGCCATAGCACCAAAACCCGTCGTCGAAACCTATCTCAAGGTCCGGAAGGTTTTCGAGGTGAACAGCATCGCCCAGAACGCGGCTTTGGCCGCCCTTTCCGAAACGGCCTACATCCAGGAAGTCAAGGAAAAAACCTTGGGCGAACGCGAGCGGATATCTTCGGCTCTTCGGGATATGGGAATCCGCGTGCACCCGACACAAACCAACTTCATCATCATGGACCTTCAGGATGCCAAGGCGGTCTACGAAAACCTTCTTTTGGAAGGGATCATCGTCCGGCTCGGAGACGACCTTGGCTACCCCGGGCACCTGAGGGTCACGGTTGGCCTACCCGAAGAAAACGACCGTTTCCTCCAGAGCCTGGGAAAGGTGTTGAAACGGCTTGCCGGAAGATGAGAAACCCTCCCTTTCCGGCGTTCGCGTCATTTCATTCGTCGGGAAGGCAGGGACGGGGAAAAGCCAGAGAGCGCAGGTTTTGGCACGCAACCTGGATATCGACTACATTCTTGATGACGGCCTGGTGATCCGAAAGGGACAAATCGTCTCTGGGCGGAGCGCCAAAACCGAAAGGAATCAGGTTCGTGCGATTCGCCGCGCCATGATGGAGTTTCCCGATCACCGGCGGGAAATTCGGCATTTTTTTCAGGAGGCCCAGCCATGCTCGGTCATGATCATCGCGACATCGGAGGGAATGGCCGAACAGATTGCGCGGCGTCTTGGAATGCCGCCACCCGGGAACGTTATCCGTATCGAGGATGTGGCTACGCCCGAAGAAATCAGGAGAGCGAGGCTGGAGCGGAAAGTCAAGGGGCAACATGTCATCCCTGTTTCCCAAGTCCAGGTGAGAAAGAATTTCGCCGGCAAGCTCGTCGGCAAGCTCCGGGTATTCTGGAAGGGAAAGAACAAGTACGAAGGAGAAAAAACCATCGTACGGCCTCCTTTCAGCTTCATCGGCGCCCTTCGCATCGAGCCCCAGGCTATCGAGGACCTGGCCAGACATGTCGCCTTGCGGACCCCCCAGGTGAAGAGCATCCAGGAAATTCGCATCAAACCGGGCTCCGAAGGGGTCACCATGCAGCTAAAGATCGGGGTAATCCTCGGAGAAAGGAACCTGGTCGAAATCGCGAAAACCGTAAAAAACCGCATTTCCTCGAGCGTCAGCTATTTCATGGGGTTGGACGTGAGAGGGGTTGACGTTGTCGTCACGGAGGTGGAACTCCATGGAAACAAAGGATAGCCCGATCATCTGCCCTTCTCCCGAAGAAATCGCCTCCAGACGGTCCCAGTTGTGGTCCAAGCTTCAGGACGACGTTTCAAAGTGCCGCCTATGTCCCTTGGCGGAAACCCGAAACCGCACCGTTTTCGGCGACGGGCCGAGAGAAACTTCCCTCATGTTTATCGGCGAAGGCCCCGGAGCGGAAGAGGACGAACAAGGCCTGCCTTTTGTCGGCAAGGCCGGACAGCTCCTTACGACCATCCTTTCGGCGGCGGGAATCGACCGCACGGAAGTTTTCATCGGGAACGTCGTCAAGTGCCGGCCGCCAGGCAACCGAACCCCTTCCGTAGAGGAAATGATGGCTTGCGACACTTACCTCCAGGCCCAGATCGCCCTGGTTTCGCCTCGATTGCTTGTGTTGCTGGGCAGCACACCGACGCGCTGGATCCTCAAGACAACCGCCCCGATCGGAGAACTGAGGGGCCAGTGGTTCAAGTGGAAGGGAATCGATGTTTTTCCCATGTATCACCCGAGCTACCTTCTCCGTAACCAGTCCCGGGCGGTGGGAAGCCCAAAGGACCTGACCTGGAAGGACATCCGGGAGGTCAAGAAACGGTGGGACGAGGTCAGGAAGAATGAAGGAACCGGAGATTAAGTCCTCGGATGCCGCAGCCGGGAGGCTCCCTTCCCATGTTGCGATCATCATGGATGGAAACGGTCGGTGGGCTAAGAAAAGGGGATTGCCCCGCATCATGGGACATCATGCCGGGGTCAGGGCGGTGGAACGCACGGTCAGGGCCGCAAGGGACATGGGAATCAAGACGCTTTCCCTCTACGCCTTTTCCAGTGAAAACTGGAAAAGACCGGAAAGCGAAGTTTCGGGCCTCATGGGTCTTTTCCGTATCTATATCCGCAGCAAGGTCGAGCTGCTTCTCGCGGAGAATGCCCGGATCCGGTTCGCGGGGCGGCTCGACGAACTCCCGGGAGACATTCGAGAAATCATCCGCGAAGCAGAGGCCAAAACCGAGGCTCAACAGGGCCTGCAGCTGGTCATCTGCCTCAACTACGGGGGCAGGAGTGAAATCCTCGATGCCGTCAACAAGGCCGTGTCTTCAGGCGAGATTTACCCTCTGGACGAAAAGTCGTTCAGGAAGTACCTTTATCTTCCGGACATCCCGGATCCGGACCTGATCATCCGGACGAGCGGGGAAATGCGGCTGAGCAATTTTTGGCTCTGGGAAAGTGCCTACAGCGAGTTCTTTTTTACCGAAAAACTCTGGCCGGATTTTAGCCCCGAGGATCTCGAGGCTGCCGTTAAAGCCTACGGGGGGAGGGAAAGACGATATGGATCCGTCTAGCCGAACATTCGGCAGCGAGATCGTCATTAGAGCCTTGAGCGGGGCCTTCGTGGTGCTGGCCATACTGGGAGGCATCCTTCTTGGCGGGGTATACTGGTCCTTCATCGTAACCCTGATTGCGATGATCTCGCTGTGGGAGTTCTACAATCTTCTCTCTGTCAAGGTGAAAGCCACGCGAGGACTTGGCTTCATTTCCGCGCTCCTCCTCATCGCAGCGGCAACCATGAACTTCAGCTCCGCGGCCATCCTGGCCATAACCGCCCTTATCCCATTTCTTGTCCTGTGCATCGAAATCATCCGCCGCCAGGTACTCCTGAACAGCCATGCCATCGCTAACATGGGGGGCACGCTGGTCGGTTTGATTTTCATCGCCCTCCCCTGGACATTCCTGGTCCTTCTCAGGGCGGAACCCTGGGGAACCATGCTCCTGATCACCCTCTTCGCCTGCACGTGGAGCTGCGACGTAACGGCCTACCTTGTCGGAGTCCGGTGGGGCAGGACCTATCTCTGCGAAAACGTGAGCCCGAAAAAAACATGGGAAGGTTTTGCCGCCGGAGTCGCCGGGAGCCTTTTTTGCGCAGGACTCCTTGCCTTCGCCTGGCAGTTTCCCCCCTTCCCTCTCCTTCTGTTGGGGCTTCTTTGCGGCCTTGCCGGCCAGATCGGAGACCTCGGGGAATCGCTTCTCAAAAGAGAAGCGGGAGTGAAGGATGCGGGGAAACTGATTCCCGGCCACGGAGGAATGCTTGACCGTTTCGACAGCATTCTCGTTAACGCCACTCTCGCCTTCCTGATCTTCGAGGTGATCTGGCATTGACCCGACCTGGCATCCTTCCACGCGGGATTGCCGTGATCGGGGCAACGGGAAGTGTCGGCACCTCTGTCCTGGACATTTGCAGGAAGTACCCGGACCGTTTCCCCGTCGTCACCCTGGCGGGTTTCGGAAACGTCTCCAAAATGGCTAAATTGGCTTTGGAATTTTCTCCCAGCCTTGTGGCCATGGCGGACCCTGAAGCCGCCCGCAGGCTGGAATCCCTCTTGCCGGCATCGATCAGAGTACTCGCCGGCCCTTCTGCCCTCGAGGAAGCAGCCCTTTTTCCCAAGGCCGGCCATGTCGTGTTCGCCTCATCGGGAACGGCGGCCATACCCGCGCTCATGGCCACTCTTCATGAAGGGAAAACGGTTTCCCTTGCAAACAAGGAAAGCCTGGTTATTGCAGGCCCATGGGTCATGCCTCTCGTCGCAGAAAAAAGCCAACTGAGGCCGCTGGACAGCGAACACAACGCCGTATGGCAATGTCTCGCGGGCGAAGAAACACAAAGCGTCAGGGAAATCGTTCTGACGGCTTCCGGAGGCCCTTTCAGGACAATAGGCTTTCAGGAGCTGGAAAAAGCCACACCGAAAATGGCCCTGAACCATCCCGTGTGGGCCATGGGCTCCAAGATCACGATCGACAGCGCCACCTTGATGAACAAGGGATTAGAGATTCTGGAAGCCATGCAACTTTTCTCTCTCCCTGCCGACAGGGTCCGGGCACTTGTCCACCCGCAGTCCCTGGTTCACGGTATGGCCCTTTTTTCGGACGGCACCATGAAATGGCTGCTTTCAAACCCGGACATGCGGATTCCCGCGGCAGTCTCGCTCGCGTTTCCCGAAAGACTGGACCTGAAGGGGCTGAACCTGGAATTCCCCTCTCTGGAAAGCTTGTCGCTTTCTTTCGAACCTCCCGACCTTCAACGCTTCCCTTGCCTTTCCCTTGCGGTGCAAGCCGCCCGAAGCGGAGGAGCGGCACCTGCCATCCTGGTCGGCGCAGACGAGATCGCGGTCATGGCCTTTCTTGAGGAAAAAATCCCATTCCCGGGAATCCCCCGACTCATCGAAGAAGTACTCAGCTCCTTTGCCGGCTCAGCCCCGAATTCAGCGGAAGATGCAATCGCTATAATGGAATGGTCCAGAAGAAAGGCTCTTGAAATCCTTCGCATTCCAGGACCCCTGAGGAGGTCAACCTCTTGATCGTCAGTCTTCTCTCTTTCCTGCTCGTCATCGGTATCAGCGTCATCATCCACGAGCTCGGTCACTTCCTTTTCTCCATTCGTTTCGGAGTCAAGGTTTACGAGTTCGCCTTCGGGATGGGACCCGCCTTTTTCCAGAAAAGGCGCGGAGAAACTCTCTACTCGATTCGCGCTTTCCCCATCGGGGGTTTTGTCCGGCTTGCCGGGATGGAGGAGGAACAGGAGGGGGAGAGCGCCCCAGCCGAAAGGACCTATCCCTGCAAGAGTCCTTTGCAGCGTTTCGCCATTCTTGCCGGAGGCCCTTTTTTCAACATCCTTCTCGCGATCATCCTGACGACAGCTCTTTTAGCCTTCCACGGGGTGCTTGACGTGCGCTCGGCCACCGTGGGTTCGACGATGAGCGGATACCCTGCGGAAAGGATCGGGCTCCTCGAAGGCGACCGCATTCTGTCAATCAACGGGAAGACGGTTACAAGCTGGGATTCCATGTCTTCGGCGCTCCGTTCAGAAGCCCCCAAGGGCCCGGTCAGCCTTCTGGTCGAGAGGAAGGGACAAATCCTGACCTTTTCCGTTCGGGTAGAGAAGGACCCAAAGTTCGGAGTTCCCCTTCTGGGCATCCGGCCCCGGAATGTCCGCTACCCCCTGCCTGAAGCCATCTTCCGATCGGTCGGCACGGCCTGGGAAATGACGGTTTCCATCCTGCGGGGGTTGTGGACATGGGCCTTCGGCAAGCAAAGCGTGGAGTTTGCCGGGCCCGTCGGAATTGCCTCCATGGCTGGCGATGCAGCAAGGCAGGGATGGTGGTCGTTCATCTCCTTCCTGGCCGTCATCAACCTTAACCTCGGCATCCTGAACCTTTTCCCTTTCCCGGCCCTCGACGGGGGACGGCTATTTTTCCTTATCGGGGAGATGTTGACAGGGCGCCGCCTTCCCGCAAAATGGGAGAACCTCATCCATGTCGCGGGTTTTGCACTCCTCCTTGCGCTGATCGTCTACGTCACCTGGAAGGACATTCTCCGCCTGGCACGGCCCTGATCGCCGAAACCGCCGGGAGGACCGAGGACATGTCCATCAAGAGCGTTTCGGTCAAAAATCTAGCGATTGGGGGCAACAACCCTGTCCGAGTGGAAAGCATGCTCAAGACCCCACTGGATGACCTGCAGGGTTGCCTCAGCGAAACCCGTGCCCTCGCGTCGGCAGGTTGCGAGCTGGTTCGTGTCGCCTTTCCCGAAGCCTCGAAGGCGAAAGCCCTCGAAGAACTCGTCCTCCAGGCGGAAGTCCCACTCATGGCCGACATCCATTTCAACCCCGACCTCGCGCTGCTGAGCCTCAAGGCCGGAGTTCCCGCGATCCGCATCAATCCCGGTAACATGGGAAGCCCTGAGCGTCTCGCCGAGATACTCCACCTCGCAGCCGAACGCGGCGCGGTGGTCCGTATCGGTGCAAACGGGGGTTCGCTTTCCGGGCAGCAGCTGGCCGAAACTGGGGGAGACAGGGCCCTGGCCCTGGTCAAGGCCGTCGAAACCCAATTGGAGTACCTCCTCAGACACCGGTTTGAGAACGTTATCCTTTCCGCGAAATCCACCTCCATTCCGGAAACCGTTCGGGCAAACTCCCTATTGTCCGAACGATATCCATATCCCCTCCATATCGGGATCACCGAGGCTGGACCTGACCTTCGTGGCGTGGTGAAAAACTCGGCCGGTATTGGCATTCTCCTGAACCAGGGGATCGGTGACACGATCCGGGTCAGCTTGACGGCCCCTTCAGTGGAAGAGGTGCAAACCGGGTATTCGATCCTGAACGCCCTGGAAATCCGTCGAAGGGGATTTGACCTGATTTCCTGCCCAACCTGTGGAAGAAGAAGAATCGATGTCCAAGCCCTTGTCCGAAGAATCCTTCCAAGTCTTTCCGGACTCCCGGACGGATTTTGCGTTGCAGTGATGGGATGTGAGGTCAATGGCCCCCGGGAAGCCGCTCATGCCGATTTCGGCATATCGGGTTCCCCTAGCGGCTTCATCCTTTTTTCACACGGCAAACCGATCGCAACCGCAGATCCAGCCAACCTTGAAGAAGTCCTAGCCCCGGTCCTGAAGGCACTCTGTTCCAAGCAAAACGGAAGTGCCTGATTTTTGCTTTTTCCCTTAACATAACCCACCTTATCCTCATCCGGCCTTATTTTTTTCCGCCATTCGATTGACAGGGGGGGGGGGTCCGATATAATGGATTTCGCCCTAGTCCCGAAGCCCAATCGGGACCATCTGTTTTTTAAGGAGGACTCCCATGATGATTGAAACTCCTGGCCTGTACACCCTGGTCGTGGGAAAAGGAGAAGGAGAGAAAAAGCTGACCGCGTTCGACGCGGGGCTCTTGGAAGCCGGAGTCGGCAATATGAACCTTCTGAGGGTTTCCAGCGTCTTGCCGCCCCGGTGCCAGTTCGTCCCCAGGATGGAAATGCCTTTCGGCAGCCTCCTGCCGATCGCCTACGGGTCTATTTCCAGCGACGTGCCGGGGGAAAGGATCGCTGCCGCCATCGGTGTAGGAGTTCCGGAAGATCCCGATAGCTTCGGCATGATCATGGAGTATTCCGGTTTCTGTTCCGCGGACGAAGCGGCCCGAAAGGTCGAAGAAATGGTCCGGGAGGCATTCGAGATGCGGAAGCTGGCTCTCAGGGAAGTCAAGGTCAAGGCAGTCGACCACGTGGTGGAGCAGTGCGGCAGTGTTTTTGCCGGCTGCCCGCTTTTCTACCGGACGAAGGGAGAATAGCGCGACCCATGGAACCGATGGCACGCCGTGAAACCGATCTCTGGTTTACCGAGTACCAGACCCCGGACATGCGGCTGGGGCTGCGGATCAACGATGTCCTCCTCAACGTCCAGACCCCTTACCAGCACCTCCTCGTCGTGAACACGGAACAATACGGTAATCTCATGGCCCTGGACGGTGCCATAATGATCACCGAGAAGGACGAGTTCACCTATCACGAGATGATGAGCCACGTCGCGCTTTGTTCCCACCCGTCGCCACGGCGCGTCCTGGTCGTGGGAGGTGGAGACGGCGGCATCGTCCGGGAGCTAGTCCGCTACGATGTGCTTGAAAAGGTGACCCTCGTCGATATCGACGAACAGGTCATCGAGGCCTCCAGGCGCTTTTTCCCCTCAATCAGCTGCGCCCTGGACCACCCGAAGGTGGAAGTCCGTCCCATGGATGCCCTTGTCTACATAAAGGACCACGAGGATGAGTTCGACGTGATCGTCGTCGACAGCACGGACCCGGTCGATTTCGCGGCCGGCCTTTTCGAGGAGGCTTTCTTCCGGGACGTCTACCGTGCCCTTCGCAAGGACGGCATGGTCGTCTCGCAAACGGAATCGCCCATGGGGCACCCCGACATCCTCAGGACGGCGGTCCTGGAAATGAAGAAAGTTTTCCCGATCGTCGAGCTCTGCTGGGGGATCATGCCAACCTACCCGACAGGGTCCTGGACCTACACGCTCGCCTCCAAGGTGCACGATCCACGGCATGCCTTCCGGCAGCCGCCCGAAGGAACAAAATACTATTCCTCGAAAATGCACGAGGCTGCATTCGTTTTGCCGCCATTCCTGGAAATGATCCTTCAAGGAGGCCCCGAGAGAGCGTGACCCGTTTTATCGCCAACTCCCCAAGGCTGGATGAATCGAAGTGGGTGCTTCTCGGAGTCCCGATGGACTTCACGGTTTCCCGCAAGTCGGGAAGCCGGTTCGGTCCCGAATCGATACGGGCCGAATCTCTTAACCTTGAAACTTTTAGCCCGTACCAGAACAGGGATCTCTCGGAAATCTGCTTTTACGACCTCGAGGACCTCAGCTTCCCCTATGGGGATGTGCAGCAGGCACTTGACACTGTCGAAAAAGTTGCCCGGCGCCTTCTGGCCCGGGGCAAGCATTTCGCAGCACTTGGAGGGGAGCATTTGGTCTCTCTCCCGCTGATCCGGGCCGCAGCCTCCCTCTGGCCCGACCTCAGGGTTGTCCACTTCGACGCCCACGCGGACTTGAGAACGAAACTGCGCGGGGGAACCCTGAGTCATTCCTCGGTCATGCGCCATGTGGCCCAAACCTGCCTGGAAGAGCCCAACCGGCTTCACCAATTCGGAATCCGATCCGGATGCAGCGAGGAGATGGAGTGGGGAAGAGCCCACACCAAGCTCCACCTTTTCGATGTTCTTGAACCGTTGCAGAGGAGCCTTGAAGAGCTCCGGCCCCATCCTGTCTACCTTTCGATCGACATCGACGTCGTCGATCCCGCGGCTGCCCCCGGAACGGGAACACCGGAAGCAGGAGGCATCACTTCACGGGAACTCCTTGAGGCAATTCGTTCCATGAATGGACTCCGTCTCGTGGGGTTCGACCTCGTCGAAGTTGCCCCCGACCTGGATGTGAACAACGTCACTTCGGCCCTTGCAGCCAAATGCATCAGAGAGATGCTGATCCAATGGGGTTAACCCCTTTTCCCGCACGGTCCCTTTGTGCTATAAATACCTTATCCTGAACCAGCTATTTCTAATGGTTCATTTTTAAGGGGGGACCATGGACAACGGGACAAGCGGCTTCAACGTGTCTTCGGAAGTGGGACGCCTCAAGCGCGTGATGCTCCATAGGCCAGGGAAGGAACTGGAGCGGCTGACAATCGACAACAAGGACGAACTCCTGTTCGACGATATCCTGTGGGTCGAGGAAGCCCAGAAGGAACATGACGCTTACGCCGATCTCCTCCGCGACAACGGCGTCGAAGTCGTTTACTTCAGGAACTGCCTGGCACATGTACTGCGGGAGGAAGAAATCCGCTCCATGCTGCTCGACGAGGTCCTGGCCTGGGAAGCCCTCGATTACCCTCTTTCATGCGGCCTGAAATCGGAAATGATGGAAGTTCCTTCTCCGGAACTGGCGGAGATCCTGACAGGAGGCATCACGAAATCGGAGGCCCGGAAGCTCTTGGGAAACTGCCAGAGCCTGGTTCTCAACACTCTTGCCGATCATGAACTCCTGATCCGGCCCCTGCCGAACCTCTATTTCCAGAGAGACCCCTATTCCTTCGTTAAGAATGGGGTCATCATCAGCGTCATGAGCTTTGGGGCCCGGCAGCGGGAGCCGATCTACGCCCGCTACGTCTTCAAGTACCATCCCTATTTCAAGGACGTGAACATCTATTTCGGTGAGGAAAAGCTCGACCGTATCCCCTATTGCATCGAGGGAGGAGATTTCCACGTGCTCTCAGAGGACACGGTCGCCATCGGAATTAGCCAGAGGACCTCGGCAGGGTCCGTCCAGATCGTCGGCCGCAGGCTGGCAAAGGAAGCAGGAATCAGGACAGTGCTCGCCGTGGACATCCCGAAGCACCGCGCTTACATGCATCTGGACACGGTCTTCACCATGGTCGACTGGGACGCCTTCACGATCTTCCCGGGAGTCGCAGATCGGATCCGGGTTTGGGAACTGGCCTACGACGAAGAAGGAAACCTGGTCCGCATCGAGGAAAGCAGGAACCTTGTGGAGACCCTGAAAAGGACGCTCAGCCTGGACCAGGTCCGCCTGATTGAAACGGGCGGAGGGGACCCGGTCCTGGCTGCAAGGGACCAGTGGAACGACGGCACAAACACCTTCTCCATCGCGCCCGGGGTTGTCGTCACGTATCGTCGAAACGTTGTTTCCAACACGGTTTTGAGGGAAAACGGGATCAAGGTCTACGAGATTCGTGGAGCAGAGTTAGGCAGGGGAAGAGGCGGACCGCGCTGCATGAGCATGCCGCTTGAACGGGAACCGAGACCGTAAATAGAGCCCATACCCATATTAGAGGAGGAAAAAGTCCATGCCCGTAAACCTGAAAGGACGGAGTTTCCTGACACTCAAGGATTTCACGCCGGAAGAGATCGGATACCTTCTTCAGCTTTCGGCCGACCTGAAGGCCAAAAAGCGGATGGGGATCCGCGGGAACCTTCTTTCCGGGAAAAATATCGCCCTTATCTTTGAAAAGCCCTCGACCCGCACGCGTTGCGCCTTCACAGTGGCCTGCATCGACGAGGGCGCCCACCCCGAGTACCTGGGCAAGAACGACATCCAGCTCGGGCACAAGGAAGATGTCAAGGACACGGCAAGGGTTCTCGGCCGCATGTTCGACGGGATCGAATTTCGGGGATTCAAGCAGAGTGTCGTCGAAGAATTGGCTCGCTACAGCGGCGTGCCGGTCTGGAACGGCCTGACCGACACCTATCACCCGACCCAGATCCTCGCCGATTTCCTGACGATCCAGGAGAATTTCGGCCGGCTTAAGGGCATTCGTCTCGTTTATTGCGGGGACGGCCGCAACAACATGGCCAATTCCCTTATGATCGGATCTGCGAAAATGGGTGTCCACTTCGTGATTGCCGCCCCGAAGTCGCTCTGGCCGGAGTCGGAACTCGTCGAGACCTGTCAGGCGATCGCAAAGGAAACCGGCGCAACGATAGAGTTCACGGAAAATGCCATAGCGGCAGTGAAGGACGCGGACGCGATCTACACGGACGTTTGGGCTTCCATGGGCGAGGAAGACAAGATGGCCGAGCGAGTGGCCCTCCTTTCTCCGTACCAGGTCAATGCGGCACTCATGGCGGCCACTGGAAAGGAAGGAACGATCTTCCTGCACTGCCTGCCTGCGGTCAAGGGCAAGGAAGTGACCGAGGATGTCTTCGAATCGAGGAATTCAAAGGTTTTCGATGAGGCGGAGAATCGCCTGCACACGATCAAGGCCGTCATGGTCGCGACTCTGGGCAATTAAATTTTAATCGTACCGGTGAAAGGGGGGACCGCCTTGATGGCGTTCCCCCCACGTTTTTTCTCCGTAATTTGACCCCTCCGAGAGGGATCAGAAAGGCGGCAGAAGGCTCGGTAGACCGACCCTGATGCAGCCGAGGGAAGAAGCCGCCTCGACAAAACGGCGAATTTCCTGTGTGGTCCCTCGTAGCACGACGACCTCCATGCAGGTATCATGGTCGATGTGGACGTGGGTTGTACAGACGATACACTCGCCGAAGTCGTGCTGGAGCCTCGTTATTTCCCTGCTGGCGTCACGGCTGTGGTGGTCGTAGGAGAAGGTGAACGTTCCATAGGCTTCCCCTTCCTGGACTTCCCACATGGTCTGCCCGATGTAATCGCGGATGATCTGCCTGAGGGCGTCCGAACGGTTTTTCAGCTTCTTTTTTTCGATCCACCGGTCGAACTCCCTAGCCAGGGAATCGGGCATGGAAACACTGAAACGAACCATCTCTTCCATAAAAACGCACCTCCCATACCCAGGAAGGAGGAAACCGGAAATGCCGACCGTTCGCATTGCCATCGTCCAGATGAACAGCACTTCGGATTCACCCCTGGAACTCGCCTCCCAGGTGGAAGCCCGTCTCGGGGAACTGCCCGGCGAGGTCTCTCTCGTCATCTTACCAGAACTCTGGACGGTTTCACGCTTCGACGGAACTCTTCCCGGGAAGGCCGATTTCAGCCCTGCTATCCTCGATCGCCTATCGTCCTGGGCCTACGGGCACTGCTGCGCAATTCACTGCGGTAGCCTGCCGTGGGCCGAAAACAACCGTCTCACCAACCGGTCGACCTTTATCGGCGAGGATGGAAGGGGCGTCGCTTTCTACGACAAGGCCCACCTGATCCCGATGATGAACGAAACCCTTTTTTTCAAAGCTGGTGATGGGGCGCCTCCTTTCCTCTGGAGAGGAATCCTTTGGGGAAACGCGATCTGCTATGACATCCGATTTCCCGAATATATCCGGAGCATCGCCCTGGCCGGGGCCCGAATCCTCCTTATCCCCGCAGCCTGGCCTGAAAGCCGCTTAGAACACTGGAGAACCCTCCTGCGGGCCAGGTCCATCGAGAACCAGGTCTTCACGGTTGCCTGCAACCGAAGCGGCGTTTCGGGAGGAATGTCTTTCGGCGGGCACTCCATGGGAATTGCGCCGGATGGTTCCATTCTGGCGGAAGCGGGCTCGTTGGACGAAACTCTGATTCTCGAAATCGACCCCGTAGAAGTGGAACGGGTTCGGAAGGCCTTTCCGGTGCTCGAAAGCCGACGCCGGGATCTTTACTCCCTGGTTTCCTCGATTTGAGGCAAAAGGCAGAGGGGGCAAGGAGCGATATGCTAGAATGTTTCTGGCTTTAACCTTTTATGCCGGGAGAAATGAGACAAATGCCCACTTTTTACCGTAACCCCTCAATCCTGCTCCAGTCGATCGAAGCCTGGCTCGCCGAAAGGCTACGGACGGCGGGAAACAAAGGCGGGATAGTCGGCTTGAGCGGAGGAATCGATTCCGCGGTTGTCGCCGCAATCCTGAAACGAGTCTGCGGAAACCGAATGCTGGCAGTCATCATGCCCTGCCACAGCCACCCCGAGGACCGCCTCCATGCGGAATTGGTCGCCCGCCATTTCCAGCTTCCCCTTCATACCGTCGACTTGACGGCTACCTATGACACCCTCATCTCGGCCCTGTCTACGGAAGGAGACGCAGGGAACAGTCTGGCACGCGCCAACCTGAAGCCGCGCCTCAGGATGAGCGCCCTCTATTTCCTTGCCCAGGAAAAGAACCTCCTCGTTTGCGGGACGGGAAACCGGGTCGAACTCACCGTCGGCTATTTCACCAAATACGGAGACTCGGGAGTCGACCTTCTCCCGCTGGGAGATCTTCTCAAGGGGGAGGTTCGAGACCTGGCCAGCCTTTTGGACATCCCAGCGGCCATTATCGAAAAACCCCCTTCTGCCGGGCTCTGGCAAGGACAGACAGATGAAGCCGAGATGGGCGTCACCTACGACGAACTTGACCGTTACCTGGCTCTGGGGAAAGGTTCGGAAAAGGTCAGGGATTTCGTGGAACGCGCCCGCGCACGTTCCGAACACAAGAGAAACACGCCACCCGTTTGCCGGATAGGCGATACGAAACAAGCATGCTGAAGAGGTGATCATCGATGTCAGGACATTCAAAGTGGGCAAATATCAAACATAGGAAAGGCGCTCAGGACGCGAAGAAGGGAGCGGTCTTCCAGAAACTCGCCAAGTTCATCATCGTTGCGGCCCGGGAAGGCGGGGGAGACCCGAACGCCAATTTCCGCCTGAAAACAGCCATCGAAAAGGCGCGCGAATACAACATGCCGATGGACAATATCGACCGAGCCATCAAGCGGGGCACTGGAGAGATCGAAGGAGCAACCTACGAAGAAATCACCTATGAAGGATTTGGCCCTGCCGGTGTTGCCATTCTGGTTGAAACCCTTACGGACAACCGTAACCGAACCAGCGCGGACATGCGCTCCCTGTTTTCCAGGAACGGCGGCAACATGGGGGAAGCAGGCTCGGTAGGATGGATGTTCGAGAGACGAGGGGTGCTCAGCGTCACCGGGAAAGGTCTAGATGAGGAAAAACTCATGGAGGCCTCCATCGAGGGCGGCGCGGACGACCTGGTCCCGGATGGGGAAGACGGGTACACGGTTTATTGCGATCCCTCCGCTCTTTCCGGAGTGAAGGAAGCCCTCAAGGCCAAGGGGTACGTCGTCGAGAGCACCGAAGTCAGCATGGTGCCCAAGAATACCGTGGAAATCAGCAGGAAGGAAGACGCCGCGAAAGTCCTGAAGCTCGTGGAAATCCTGGAAGACCATGACGACGTGCAGAATGTCTACGGCAATTTTGATATTCCCGACGAGGTGATGGAGGCCATTGCCGGCTGATCGCAGGTCCATCCGCTGCCTCGGGATCGACCCCGGAATCGGGAGGCTGGGATTCGGGCTGGTTCTCCAGTCGAGAACCAGCCTGGAAGCGGTGGAATACGGTTGTCTGGAAACTCGCCCCGGCGAAGACCTGCCCGGGCGCCTTTTGGTCCTGTTTTCTTCGCTCCAGCAAATCGTCGCCCGGCTTGATCCCGATATCCTCGCCGTGGAACGGCTTTTTTTCGGAAGGAACACGACAACCGCGGAAGCCGTCTGGCAGGCAAGGGGAGTGGTGCTCTTGCTGGCGGCGCAGCGTGGACTCGATCTCTACCAGCCCAAGCCGGCGGAAGTGAAGATGGCCGTGGCCGGAACCGGCTCCGCGACCAAGACACAGGTTCAGCGCATGGTTTGCGAGATCCTGCGCCTCGGCGCCCCGCCGAGGCCGGATGACGCGGCCGACGCCCTGGCGATTGCCATGACGGGGCTTGCAATGCACGCCGCGGAATCCCGAATCCGAGCCTTGGAGGGACGGACCCCATGCTGAGAAGCATTTACGGACAAGTGCTGCAGGTCCAGGAAGAGGCAGTGGTCCTGGACGTCAATGGGTTTGGGATCGAAGCCCATTGCAGCCGAAGGGCTGCTGAGTCTTGCGTTGAAGGCGAAATGGCCAGAATCCAGACCTTTCTTCTCATCAGTGAGTCAGGGGTTTCCCTTTTCGGTTTCGCAGACGACGAAGAGCGACGGCTTTTCCTTGAGCTTTTGGCCGTCAAAGGGGTCGGAGGGCGTATGGCCATGAGCCTCCTGAGGGCGGAATCCCCCAACGCTCTCGTCAAGGCTATCCTCTCCGCCGATATGGGAACGCTCACAAGAATCCCCGGGATCGGCCGCAAGACGGCCGAAAGGCTTTGCTTCGAGCTGCGTGAAAGGCTTTCGAAAAACTTCCCGGTGTTTTCCGCAGAAGGGGTCGAGACACCGCCTTCTCCTGCGGAGAACGAGGTTGTCGAAGCCTTGATCGGTCTCGGGTTTTCGCGGCAAGAGGCTTCCTCGGCCGTTCGTTCGGCAATGGCACAGGCCGGGGAGAAAGCCCGTGAGGAAGAGGTTCTTGAATCCGCCTTGCGCCTGTTGAACAGGATCAGGGGTGAACGTCGATGAATCATGAACCGCACCGCCTTGTCGAACCTCCGCGCATTTCCGGGGAAGTCGACAGCCTTTCCCTGAGGCCTCAGAGACTGGACGACTTTATCGGCCAGAAGTCCTTGCGGGAAAAGCTCCGCATTTACATTGGAGCCGCCCGGATGAGAAACGAACCTCTTGATCACCTCCTTTTTTTTGGCCCGCCCGGATTGGGAAAAACCACGCTCGCAGGAATCATCGCGAACGAGATGTCGGGCAACCTGAAGGTCACCACCGGCCCGGCTCTTGAAAGGGCGGGCGATCTGGCTGCGCTCCTGTCCAACCTCCAGGCGGGTGATGTCTTGTTTATTGACGAGATTCACCGTCTTTCGCCGAATGTCGAGGAAATCCTTTACCCATCCATGGAGGATTATTCCCTGGACATTGTCGTGGGGAAGGGGCCTTTCGCCAGAAGCATTCGCCTAACCCTTCCACCCTTTACGCTGATCGGTGCGACGACACGCTTGGGCCTGCTCACTTCTCCCCTGAGGGCCCGTTTCGGTATCGTGGAACAGCTGGATCTCTACGACCCGGAGGAACTATCCGAGATCGTCATGCGCGGTTCATGCGTGATGAAAATCGAGGTTGATCCCTCCGCGGCGAAGGAAATCGCCTTAAGGTCCAGGGGAACCCCGCGAGTGGCGATACGCCTCCTGAAGCGCGTCAGAGACGTTGCTGCCGTCGGGAACCATAGCCTCATCGACGCGCCGCTCGCGAGGAGCGCCCTTGAAATGCTTTCGATCGACTACGCGGGATTGGACGAGGGAGACAGGAAACTTCTCCGGGCACTGATCGAGCTTTTCGCGGGCGGTCCCGTAGGGCTGGCGACGCTGGCTGCCGCGCTGAACGAAGAACAGCAAACCGTGGAAGACATCTACGAACCTTTCCTAATCCGCAAGGGCCTGATCGAACGGACCCCCCGCGGCAGGAGGGCCACCCCGGCTGCTTTCGAATATCTTGGACTTCCGGCTCCTGCGGGCTACGCCAGGCAGATGAGCCTTCTCGAGGGAGCGGAATGAACCTCACCGCTGTCGGGAAATTCCTGGTCGTTTCCGGACTTTTCCTAACCCTGCTGGGAGTCCTCCTGTTCGTGGCCGGCAAAGCGGGTCTTCCTTTTGGGAGATTGCCGGGTGATCTCTCGTTCCGGGGGAAACATTTCATTTTTTTTGCCCCGTTTGGAACCATGATCCTCGTCAGCCTTGTGCTGACAATCCTGGTGAACCTGTTCCTGAGGTGGTCAAAATGAAACGTCTCTGTCCCATGGCGGTTTTCCTGCTGCTCTTTTCAGCTCTTTTCGGACTTTTCCCCACCCTCTCGGACGCCTCTCCGAAACTAGTGCGGATCGGCATCGAGATCGGGGTACAGTCCGGAACGGTCGAATCCGGGAGCACCGTTCGATGCAGGGACGCAAGCGGAAGAGTCTTTCCCGCAGGAAGCCGGGTGAACGTGGAAACTTCCGCCGGACGGACGCTCGTCAACGGGCAACCGGCATCCCTTCCCCTGGATTTTGAAAGCTCAGCCCCTCTTCTATGGAATGGAAGGGCCTA
The DNA here is from genome assembly GCA_964521575.1 of uncultured Synergistaceae bacterium. Taxonomy (GTDB): domain Bacteria; phylum Synergistota; class Synergistia; order Synergistales; family 79-D21; genus 79-D21. Next base: position 99,740 of record CAZFSR010000007.1, on the reverse strand, counting down.
CAGGGGAACCCTCCGCCTTGTGCCCCATGTCCGGGGATTTTCGGTTGTCAACGTTCTCGATGTCGAATCTTACCTTCGCGGGGTCCTGAAGATCGAAGTTAACCCGGCTTGGCCGATCGAAGCCCTTAAGGCTCAGGCCGTCATTGCCCGCACTTATGCCCTGCGCCAGGCCGGACGGCATGGAAGCGAAGGTTTCGACTTGTGCGCCACGACCCATTGCCAGGCTTACCGGGGAATGCCGGCCGAAGACCCGAAGCTTGACCAAGCGATAGCCGAAACGCGCGGGATCGTAGTGTTTTACGGGCCAAACCTTGCGCAAACCTATTATTTCGCCGATGGAGCAGGCTGGACCGCCGATGTTTCGACCGTGTGGGGCGGGGGGATCCCTTACCTGACCTGCCGCCCGGAGCCCGTCAACTACGAGACCCCCCACTCCCGCTGGAAAGCCGCGGTGACGCAGGACGCTCTGCAAAAGATCATGGACGCCCTCAAGATGCCGGTCGGGACCGTTCTGGAGATCAGGGCGGCAAAGAGGGACCAGGGTAACCGGGTCACTCTCCTGGAGGTGAAGGGAACAGCGGGAACCGCCACGGTAAAGGGACATTCTTTCAGGATGGCGGCCGGAAGCAACCTCATCCGCAGCACCCTTTTCGAAGTCTCAGCCTCAGCAAGCGGGGTAGCGGTCCAAGATGCTCCCTCCGGGGACTCCGCCCAGGATGTTGCCTCTCCATCCAAGGCCGGGGAAGATCCTCTTGTCACCCTGACGAGGCAGGGAGCTTTTTCCAGCGCGGAGCTGATGGACATGCTTCTCCACCCGGAAAAAAGAGGGGATTATCTGAAAAAGGCCCTCGCAGGCGTTGCGAGCCCCCAGACAAAACCCCTCTCGCCTCCCTTTACCCCTATCCCCAAACCATCTATCGCAGGAACCGCCCCGGCCGTCTTTGAATTCCAGGGGAGAGGGTGGGGGCACGGCGTCGGTCTTTCCCAGTGGGGAGCAAAAACATTGTCCGAAAACGGGTGGAGATACGAAGCCATCCTCGGGCATTACTTCCCCGGAACAACCCTTCGGGCGATCCCTTGAGCTCGGCGGTCAGATTTCTCTCATGAAAATGGAAGACACTGGGTCAACCCGCCAGGTTTCTTCTTTCGACCTGCTCAAGACCGATTCCTACGATTACGATCTGCCCCAGGAGCAGATCGCCCAGACCCCCGCGCAGCCGCGAGATTCTTCCCGGCTCCTCGTCCTCAAGCGTGCCGGAGGCCCTTTGGAGCATCGGGCCTTCCGTGACCTGGTCGATTATCTTCTGCCGAACGACCTGCTCGTCCTGAACGATGCGAGGGTTATTCCAGCCCGCCTTTACGGAAAAAAGGCGAACGGGAATGCTCGCTGCGAAATCTTCCTTCTACGGTCAACCGATCCAAGTTGGAGGGAATGGGAAGCCCTTGTCAGGCCCGGAAGACGCCTTCCCCCCGGTACGTCCGTCGAGTTGGATGGCGGAACGCGCGTCGATGTCGGGGAAAGACTCCCCGAAGGCCTGAGGAGGATCTCCTTTCCGGAACAGGTCGATGTGCACGAATTCATCGAAAAAGCCGGGCAGGTTCCTCTTCCCCCGTACATCCAAAACGACGGAATCGACCCGGAAAGGTACCAAACGGTCTATGCCAGCACGGAGGGAGCCGTAGCCGCGCCAACCGCCGGTCTTCATTTCACCGAGGAACTTCTCGAAAGAATCCTTTCGATGGGCATCGAGACGAGGCGACTGACCCTCCACGTCGGAATCGGGACCTTCCGCCCGGTCAAGGAGACCGATATCCGCAGGCACCCGATGCACGAGGAATTCTTCGAAATCCCCACGGAAACCGCTTCGCGGGTTAACATCGCCAGGCAAGAGGGAAGGCGAATCGTTGCAGTGGGGACAACCGTCGTCAGGGCCCTTGAGGCCGCCTCGCCAGAGGGGACATGCCTTCCGGGCATCAACCGGACAGCCCTGTTCATCTACCCCGGCTACCGGTTCAAAATGGTCGACGCCCTCGTCACGAACTTCCACCTTCCCAAAAGCAGCCTGCTGATGCTCGTTTGTGCTTTAGCAGGCTACGAGCCGATGATGCAGGCCTACAGAACGGCGGTCAAGGAACGCTACCGGTTCTTTTCCTTCGGTGATGCGATGTTCATCGCTTAGTCTTTCTCCCTTCCACCCCGGAATTCTCAACAAAACGTCAATGTTGGGGTATATTTGTGCTGAGAGAAGGGGGGATCGACATGTGGCTTTGGGGTTGTCTGGCTCCACATCCGCCCATTATCGTCCCGGCCGTTGGCCGGGGAAGGGAACAGGAAGCTTCCGAAACGATCCGAGGAATGAACGCCCTGGCGGAACATGCCAGGACGGTGCGGCCCGATGTCCTGCTTGTGCTCAGCCCCCACGCACCCTTCGGAGACAACCTGATGTTTATCGATGCGGGAAGGTTCGAGGGAGGCCTCCAGCAATTCGGGGTCGGCGGGACTCTTTTTGAAGCGCCCGGAGACCGTGAGGCTTTTCGGGCATTATCCGGTTTTCTCTCCACCGCGATTCCAGTCCGCAGTTGGACAACAGAAAGCTTTATGCTCGACCATGCCTCGGTCGTTCCCCTTTGCTGGTTATCGGGGGCCTGGGGACAACTGCCACCTCTTGTCCTAGCCAATCCGATCGGCCTTGGCGTGAAAAACGCATACCGTCTCGGTAGGTTGCTCTCTAGCTTCAAGGACTCCCGCAAGTGGGCTCTTCTGGCCAGCGGAGACCTTTCCCACCGGGTAACACCGGGTGCGCCTGCCGGTTTTCACCCGGACGGCAGGCGTTTCGACGCTTTTGTCATGGATGCCTTGGCCCGGAGCGATCCGAAAACCCTGCTTGAATTGGATCCCGCCTTTATCGACAGGGCAGGGGAATGCGGGCTTCGATCGGCCCTCGCTCTCCTTGGTTTGGCCGGAAGCGGTAAGATCGAGGTGCTGTCCTATGAAGCCCCTTTCGGGGTCGGATACGGGACTGCATATTGGAACGGCGGAGAAGAATCTGCCGCCGAAGCCCCGGGAACCGACCTTCCCGGCCTAGCCCGCGAATCCATACGGCACTTCCTGGAAACAGGCGGCCCGTTCCCTCTGGACCAGGCAGAGGCTCTTTTCCCTGGTACCCTCGTCTGGAAAGAAAAAAAGGCCTGTTTTGTTTCCCTCAAAAACCGCTCCGACGGTTCTCTGCGCGGATGCATCGGCACTCTCGAGCCGACGTGTTCCTGCCTGGGAGAGGAGATCATCCGTAACGCCATTTCAAGCGCCACAAGGGATCCCCGCTTCGAACCGGTTACCGCCGGGGAACTGGACAACATCAAGGTCTCGGTCGATGTCCTCGGGACTCCCGAAAAGGTCCAGGGCCCCCAATGCCTTGACCCGAAACGCTACGGGGTCATCGTCGAAAAGGGAGAACGGCGGGGAGTCCTTCTCCCCGACCTCGAGGGAGTCGATACCGTTGAGGAGCAGCTGTTCATCGCCTCGAGAAAAGCGGGTTTGGCCGGCCCCGAAGGGGCCGACCTGTGGCGATTCACGGTGGAGAGGCACCGGGAGCGCGACGACAAATGAACTTTTCCGGGAAAGGAAGAAGGCAGGCTCACTGGTGGCATCGGGAGAACGGGAGTATTCGGTGTGAACTCTGCCCGCATCGTTGCTTACTGAAACCCGGGCAGAAAGGGCTTTGCGGGGTCCGGCAAGCCGATCCGGACGGGCAGGCGCTCTTCGCGTTGAACGACGGATTGGCATCCAGCGTTCACCTCGATCCTGTGGAAAAGAAGCCTCTATACCACTGGCACCCGGGAACCGAAATCCTTTCCGTTGGAACGGTCGGTTGCAATCTTCGTTGCCCCTTCTGCCAGAACTGGGAGCTTGCCCGCTGGGATCCCTCGGTCGTGTTGCAGCACATCACGCCCCAAGCCCTGGTCCAGGCGGCGAAAGGAATGGGAAGCAGGGGAGTGGCGTTCACCTACAACGAGCCACTCGTCTGGTTCGAATTCCTCTTCGACGCGGCGCCCCTCCTTCGCCGGGAAGGGCTTGACGTCGTTCTGGTCACGAACGGGACCATCAATTCAGGGCCGCTGATGGAACTCCTTCCTTTCATCTCAGCCGCCAACGTCGACCTCAAGGCTTTTTCGGAAGAAGGCTACAGGAAACTCGGCGGCTTTCTCAAACCCGTCCTGGAAACCATCCAGGCCTTGAAGAAGGCAAGAGTCCATGTCGAGCTCACGCACCTGCTTGTTCCGGGTATCAACCTCGAAAAACGGTCATTCGAGGAAATGATCGAGTGGATTCGAGAAATCGACGAAAACATCCCCCTCCATCTCTCGCGGTATTTCCCGCATTGGAGATGGACCGAACCCGCCACACCGCTCCACTTAATGGAAGAGTACCGGGAAATCGCTTCCAGGAGGATGCCCTATGTTTACCTCGGGAATGTCCCGTCTCCGGGAACAACGCGATGTCGACATTGCGGACGTGACATAGTCGTGCGTGAAGGATATAATATTGTGAATAATGAATTAGATCCATACGGAAAGTGCCGTTATTGCGGCCAAGCCAACGGATTCATCGTGGATCAATAGGGACCCGAAAGGGAATCTGCGGAAGGAGGGGCCATCTTGGACGGAAAAGTCATCGCACTGAACGGACATTCCCTCTCGCTGGAAGACGTAGTCAGGGTTGCAAGGGAGGGATACGGAGTCGCCCTCGATCCCGCAGCAGTAACGTTCGTGGAAAGGGGTGGACGCATTGTCAGGGAGTGGGCACGGGACGGGAAGGTGATCTATGGCATCACGACCGGCTTTGGAGACCTGGCCTCTGTCTCGATTCCACCCGAACAAAGTGAATTGCTGCAGAAAAACCTCCTCCTGAGCCATGCCTGCGGGGTGGGTGAAGCGTTGCCTGAAGATGCGGTGAGGGCGATCATGCTTTTAAGGATCAACACCCTCACTCGAGGATTTTCGGGAATCAGCCTGGAAACTCTTTCCCAACTCGTTAATTACCTTAACCTCGGAATCCACCCGGTCATCCCCAGTCAAGGGTCCGTCGGGGCCAGCGGTGACCTCTGCCCCCTGTCCCATTTGGCGATCACCCTGCTGGGTGAAGGGGAGGTCTTTTTCGGCGGACGCCGAATGCCCACTGCCATGGCCCTGCAGGAAACCGGCCTGAAGCCCGTATCCCTTAAACCCAAGGAAGGGCTGGCCCTCAACAACGGGACAGCCTTTATGGCCGGCCTGGCAGCGTTGTGCGTGCATGACGCGTCAATCCTCGCAAAGGTGGCGGACATTGCCGCAGCTCTCTCGCTGGAGGCCCTTCACGGAGTCCCCTACGCTTTTGACCCGAGAACCCACGCCCTACGGCCGCACACCGGCCAGAAACTGGTGGCCGAGAACATCCGTGCCCTGATCGAAGGAAGCGAAATCATCGAAACCTTCAAGGGGAACCGCGTGCAGGACGCCTATTCTTTGCGCTGCGTTCCGCAGGTTCACGGGGCAAGCCGAGACGCCCTGGATTACGTCCGCGGGAAGATCGACCTCGAGATCAATTCCGTGACGGACAACCCGATCATATTCCCGGCAGACGGAGTCGCCATCAGCGGAGGCAATTTCCATGGCCAGCCTATTGCCCTTGCGATGGATTTCTTCGGAATCGCGTTGGCTGAGCTGGCCGACATCTCGGAAAGAAGGGTTGCCCGGCTCGTGGACCACAAGCTATCCGGCCTGCCGCCCTTCCTGGTGAGGGAAAGCGGCTTGAACAGCGGCTTCATGATCCCGCAGTACACCTGCGCCGCACTCGTCTCGGAGAACAAGGTCCTGGCCCACCCGGCATCGGTTGATTCAATCACAACGTCGGCATGCCAGGAGGATCACGTATCCATGGGAGCCCACGCGGCTAGAAAAGCGCGCACGATCCTGGAAAACGCGTTCAATGTCCTTGCCATCGAAATCCTGACGGCCGCCCAAGGGCTCGATTTCAGCCTCCCGCTGAGGCCGGGAAAAGGAACGGAAGCGGCCTACTCCAGTGTCCGCCGGGTCGTCCCCTTCTACGAAAAGGATGCCCTCATGGAGCCCCTTATCCGGTCGGTTCACAAGATCACGCATTCAGGAGAACTTGTGGCAGAGGTCGAGAGCGCGATAGGGAACCTCGGCTGAGGCAGGAGATCGGAATACCGCAGGCGCTTCAAGATTGAACCGGACATGGTGGGAGCGTCCGCCTACGACGGGTTCATGATCATCATCGAGGCAATGCGAAAGACCAAGACCGTGTCGAACCCGACCGCCATCCGCATGGCGATTTCCAAGACGACTGATTTTGACGGTCTGACCGGGATCATCAAGGGCTTCACGCATATCGGCGAGGTCGTGAAGCCGGTTCAGGTCCAGGTCGTTAAGAACGGCCTCTTCCGGCGTTTCGGAGTGGTGGACGACCCCGAACTGATCCGCCCCTAGGGGGTTCCGAAAAGACGAGGGGTGTGCCGAGTGTCTGCACACCCCTCCTTCACTAGGGGGAACCTGACGGTTCCCTTGGGAGGTGCAAACGATCATGATCATGAACAGCGAAATCGGCAAAACCATGACGATCAAGCTGGACGGTCCCCTTCCGCCCGCCCCTCGTTTCGAACCCGGGATCCGGCGCGCGCCGGACAGGGGGTTTACCTTGAACCGGTCCGAGACTGAGCTTGCGTTGAAAAACGCGCTTCGCTACATCCCGGAGGAATGGCATAGGGAACTCGCACCCGAGTTCATGGAAGAACTCGTTTCCCGAGGTCGCATATACGGATACCGTTTCCGGCCTGAAGGGCGGCTGCGCGGAAGGCCGATCGACGAGTACGAAGGGAAAACGGTGGAAGGAAAAGCCTTCCAGGTGATGATCGACAACAACCTGGACTTCGAAGTCGCCCTTTACCCGTATGAGCTGGTCACCTACGGGGAAACGGGCCAGGTTTGCCAGAACTGGATGCAATACCGCCTGATCATGAAATATCTGCAGGTCATGACCTCGGACCAGACCCTGGTGGTGGAATCCGGACACCCGCTGGGCCTTTTCCGTTCCAGGCCAGAAAGTCCCCGCGTCATCATCACGAATGGACTCATGGTCGGGATGTTCGACAACCAGGAAGAATGGCACCGGGCGATGCAGCTGGGGGTGTCCAACTACGGCCAGATGACCGCCGGAGGCTGGATGTACATTGGCCCCCAGGGGATCGTTCACGGAACTTTCAATACGCTCCTGAACGCGGGGCGCCTGAAACTGGGGCTGGGGCCGAACGAGGACCTTGCCGGACGCATGTTCATCTCTTCCGGCCTCGGCGGCATGAGCGGAGCCCAGCCGAAAGCCGTCGAGATCGCCAGGGGCGTGGGTATCTTCGCCGAAGTGGATGCCTCCAGGATCGAAACCCGGCATCGCCAGGGCTGGGTGTCGCGCGTCACGTCGAGCATGGGGGAGGCCTTCAACTGGGCCGAGGAGGCGATGAAAGACCGACGGCCTCTCTCCATAGCCTACCACGGAAACATCGTGGACCTCCTGGAATACGCCGTAGACCACGAAAAGAAGATCGAACTTCTTTCGGACCAGACTTCCTGTCACGCACCTTACGATGGCGGCTATTGCCCGCAAGGGCTCACCTTCGAAGAGCGGACGGAAATGCTGGCAAAGGACCGGGCGGGATTCCGCCGGAGAGTCGATGAAAGCCTCCGGAAGCATTTTTCCATGATCAAGACGCTTGTGGAAAGGGGAACCTATTTCTTCGACTACGGGAACTCCTTCATGAAGGCCGTCTTCGATGCGGGAGTGAAGGAGATCGCGAAAAACGGCCGTGATGAACTCGACGGGTTCATTTTCCCCTCGTACGTAGAGGACATCATGGGGCCGATGCTTTTCGACTACGGCTACGGGCCTTTCCGCTGGGTCTGCCTGAGCGGCAGGCACGAGGACCTCGTCAAGACGGACCGTGCGGCCATGGAATGCATTGACCCGAACCGGCGTGGGCAGGACCGCGACAACTGGATCTGGATCCGGGACGCGGAAAAGAACGCCCTGGTGGTGGGAACCCAGGCCCGCATCCTGTACCAGGATGCCGAGGGACGGATGCGGATCGCCAGGCGGTTCAACGAGATGGTGCGGCGCGGGGAGATTGGCCCTGTGATGATGGGGCGCGACCACCATGACGTGTCGGGTACGGATTCCCCCTTCCGTGAAACCGCCAACATCAAGGACGGGAGCGCCATCATGGCTGACATGGCCACGCACTGCTTCGCCGGCAACGCCGCCCGCGGGATGAGCCTCGTGGCCCTGCACAATGGCGGGGGAGTGGGGATCGGGAAAGCCATCAACGGAGGATTCGGACTGGTCCTTGACGGAAGCGAGAAGGCGGACCGGGCGATTGAACTTTCCCTGGCCTGGGACGTCATGGGGGGAGTGGCTCGGAGGGCATGGGCAAGAAACGAGAACGCCCTGACCACGAGCATGGAGTACAATCACAAGCACAAGGAAACCGACCACATCACCCTGCCGTTCATTCCCGACGAGACCCTCGTTAGGGAAACGGTGGAAACGGCTTTGAAAGGCCTTTCAAGAAAGGAGGATTGACGCGGGATGGGCAAAACACTGTTGGAGTGTGTCCCCAATTTCAGCGAGGGGAGGAGAACCGAGGTCATCGAGGCCATCGTGGAGCCTTTCCGCAACCGGCCCGGGTGCACCCTTTTCGACTACCGGGCCGACCCGGACCACAACAGGCTGGTCGTCAGCCTGGTCGGGGAACCGGAACCTCTGGCGGAATCCATTCTAGAGGCCGCCGAAATCGCGGTTCGGCACATCGATATGAACCGTCATGAGGGGGCTCATCCCCGCATCGGGGCCATCGACGTGGTCCCCTTCACTCCCGTACAGGGGATGACGATGGAAGAGTGCGTCACGTTTTCCCATGATTTCGGAAAACGTTTCAACGAACACACGGGGATCCCCGTCTATTTTTACGAGGAATCGGCCTTGAGGCCGGAACGAAGCCGCCTTGAAGTCATACGGAAAGGGCAGTACGAAACGCTGAAGACAGAGGTGACTCAACCTGGACGGGTTCCTGACGTGGGAGGGGCCGCTCTTCACCCGACCGCAGGCGCGACCGTGATCGGCGCACGGAAATTCCTCGTTGCCTTCAACGTCAACCTCAGGACGCAGGACCTGTCGGTGGCCAAACGGATAGCCACGGCCGTCAGGGCTTCGAGCGGCGGGCTGTGCGCGGTGAAGGGAATCGGCGTGGCCCTTGAGGACCGGGGCCTGGTCCAGGTTAGCATGAACATCGTGGATTACGAAAAGAATGCCCTCTATCGCGTTCTCGAAATGGTCCGTTTCGAAGCTCGACGCTGGGGGGTCGAAGTCGCCGAAACGGAAATCTATGGCATGATCCCGGCTCGGGCCCTCCTTGAAAGCGCGGCCTATTACCTGCAAGTCGCAGATTTTGACCCTCAACAGGTCCTTGAGCTCAAGCTCCTGGAAAAGATGGGAACAGAGGGACCGGAATGACGGTCAAGCTTTTCACTAACGCCCGCTGTTTCACCCCGATTGACCCTGGGCATCCCCAATCGGGACCGAGCCAGGGAGACTTGCTGACCTTCCCGAAAGGGGCGATCCTGGCCGAGGATGGCCTGATCCGTGAAATCGGTCCGGAATCGGAAGTCCTGCAGACCGCAAGGCACCTGAAGATTGATTTGGAAATCGACTGCGAGGGTCGATGCCTGATACCGGGATTTGTCGATCCCCACACCCACCTGTGCTTCCATGGCCTGAGAGAATCCGAGTTCTCCCTTAGGCTGGAGGGTGTCCCCTATCTTGAGATTCTCCGGCGCGGCGGCGGCATCCTCTCTTCGGTTAAGAGAGTCCGCGAAGCTACCGAGGAACAACTTTTTTCCTCAACGATGGAACTCGCTCAATCCGCTTTGAAGCATGGGACCACCACCATCGAGATCAAGAGCGGATACGGCCTCGAGACGCAAAACGAACTCAAGATGCTTCGGGTCATCGAACGCGTGGGCAGGCAGTCCCCCCTCGACGTCGTGCCAACATTCATGGGTGCCCATGCCATCCCCGAGGAGGAGCGGCAGGACCCGGAAGCCTTCGTCGAAAAGATCGTCCGGGAAATGCTGCCGGAGGTCGCTTTGCAGGGTATCGCGAGATTTTGTGATGTTTTCTGCGAGGATGGGGTCTTTTCAATCTCCCAAAGCAGGCGTATCCTCGAAGCCGCACGGGGCTTGGGCCTGGGAATCAAGATCCATGCGGACGAGGTGCACGACCTGGGCGGAGCAGCCCTCGCCGCGTCAGTGGGTGCGGTTTCTGCGGAGCACCTGCTCGCAGCCTCGGACGAGGGGCTCAAGGCAATGGCCTCGGCCGGAACCATCGCGGTTCTCCTGCCTGCGACGGCCTACAGTCTGGGGAAACCTTTCGCAAGGGCAAGGGACATGGTCAACCTGGGAGTCCCGGTTGCACTGGCCACCGATTGCAATCCCGGTTCCTGCTTCTGCGAATCGGTTCCCTTCGTATTCGGCCTTGCCGTTATGGCAATGCACCTTTCCCCGGAAGAGGCCCTCGTGGCAACGACGTTGAATGCAGCCTATGCTCTCGGTAACGCCGTTTCGTGCGGTAGCCTCGAAGCCGGCAAAAAAGCAGACTTCCTCCTTCTGGAGGGAGAAAGTCCGGCAATCTTTGCGTACCATGCGGGTGTCTCGCCCGTAAAGGCCGTTTATAAAAATGCAGAGCGCGTTATTTAGCCAAGAAAGGAGCCTGTAATGTTCTCGGAAATGAAAATTAGGGAGTTCCTCGAGGAATTGGGATCCTCTTCTCCTGCACCCGGAGGGGGTACGGCCGCTGCATTCGCCGGAGCTCTTGCAGGAAGCCTCTGTTCGATGGTCGCAGCCTTGACGGTCGGACGGGAACGTTTCAGGGACGCATGGCAGGAAATGGAATCCGCGAGCGAAAGCAGCCGAAACCTGACTGCGAAACTGGTCGACCTGATGGAACGGGATGCCGAAGCTTACAACGCAGTCATGGCCGCAATCAAGATGCCAAAGGGAACCGACGCCGAAAGGGCATGGCGGGAACAACAAATGCAAGCCGCCTTGAAAGAGGCCTGCAGGGTTCCGCTCGAAACAGTGGAAATTGTGGCAAAAGTGGCTCGTGTCATGGAATCGGTCCTCTTCAAGGGCAACCCGAACGCCATTACCGATGCCGGATCGGCCGCTAGACTCGCATGGGCTGCCGCACACGCCGCCGCCTACAACGTGGAGGTCAATCTCAAGGCAGTCAAGGATCCAGAGTTCGTCGAAGAAACCAGGAAAAAACTCCAGTCCGAGCTTGCCCAAGTCGAGGCTTCCGCCATCATGGCCGAAGCCGAGATTATGAAGCAGCTTTCCTGATCACGTGGCCCAAGGAAAGAAAACCCTCCCGTTGATTCGCCTCGGAGGGGCGGGACTTTTTTTCCTTGCCCTGTTTCTTTTCGGGGCGATTTCCTCCAGGGGAAGCGAATGGTGGGTAAGAATGGTGCCGCCCGGAAAAGGCGTTCCCGTCGAGGCACTGGTCGAGCCCGGGCAGAATGCGCTAGCCGTAGCCCGGTCCCTTGTGGAGCAAGGGCTGACGGATGGTGATGCCCGAACCTTGGCACGGTGGTTTTCCCTCCTGGGCATGGATTCGCGCCTGAAACCCGGCCTTTACAAGATTCGCCCCGGTACGCCCTGGGAAGTGGCCAAGCAGATGCAAGGCCAGGAGCCGGACTCCGCCGGAGTCCGGCTCATTCCAGGTACTACTTTCAAGGAACTGGGGACGGTTTTGTCCCGGTGGGGAGGGGAGAAGGCCCTCCTGCGCGAGCTTGCCGACCCGTCAAACTTCCCGGCGGAAATTCGCGGGCTGCTGCCCGAGAACCCCGAGTTCCGCCTGGCCTTCCTCATGCCGGATTCTTACCGGGTGACTCCATCCGCAGTCGCCGTACGCGATTTCGTTCGACTCGCCTCAAGGACTTGGCTGCAAAAGGTTGGCCCGCTGGTGCCGCGGAATGTTGACGCCCACTGGCTCCTGGAAAGGGCAATCCTCGCATCGATCAACGAGAGAGAAGCCCGGGACGATGGAGAAAGAGCCCGGGTTGCCGGGGTTTTCGAAAATCGTCTTCGCCTGGGAATGCCTCTCCAGTCCTGCGCAACGGTTATTTTTGCCTGGAAGCAAAAAGGACGGGTCCTAGACGGACTGACCTACGAGGACCTCCACATCGACTCGGCCTATAATACTTACAGGAACAAGGGGTTGCCTCCAGGCCCCATCGGTGCCCCGTCCTTTCCTGCCTGGCAGGCCGCAACGGCTCCTGAAAAGCATGATTACCTTTTCTTTGTTCTTTCCCCTTCCGGCAGGCATTTTTTCTCCAGGACCTACGAAGAGCACCTCGCAGCTCAGAAGGCCGCTGGCCAAGCAGGACAGGAAACGCAAGACCGGAAGGGAGATTGAAAGGCAGTCATGAACGATCAGAGAGACTACGGCAAGCCAGCCTTCTGCCCAGGCTGCGGAATCCCGTTCCAAAGGGAAAATCCCGATGCCCCCGGTTTTATTCCGCCATCCCTGGAGATCGAGGACGGAACGATTTGCAGGCGTTGCTTCAGGCTTGTCCATTACAGGCAGGCGACGAAGGCTCCCCTGTCGGACGACCAGATTTGCCGAATGATTCGTGATGAGATGGAGCGGGCAGATGGCGCGATCGTTTTCGTTGACGCCTTCCAGCCCAACCAGAATCCCGTACTAAACAACCTGTTGAAAGGGTGGGGCAAGCCTATCCTGACAGTCATCAATAAATATGATATGGTTTCTCGGTGGTTTCGTTCAGGGACGGCAAAAGACCGCCTTGCAGAACTCCTCGGGATACCGAAGGACGGTTTCATCACGATGAACGCGCTCGACTACGCGAGCGTCAAAGAGACGAGTGTGTGGATCGAGAGGATATTTCAGCCCGGAGCAAGGGTCCTGCTGATCGGCCCGGTCAACTCGGGCAAGACCACGTTCCTGAGAAGCGCCTGTGCAGAAGCCCACCGTTCCTCGCGTTCCCCAATGCCGGGAACGACGTTAAGGCCCGTGGTGGTTCCAAGCTCGCATTTGAAGATGACGCTTGTCGACATCCCGGGTTTCCGTTCGGACGATCCATGGATCCCGATCCTTTGCCCGGAATGCCTGGTCAACCTTCAGCCCGGGAAAAGGCCTAACCGGCTGACGACTTCGCTAAAAGCCGGAGACAGCCTGCTTTTCGGAGGGCTGGTCAGCGTCGATGTTTTGGATATCATCCAGGGCGACAGGGTCGGGATCGCGGCCTTTACGCCAGATCAGCTGGTATTGCACCGCACAAGGGCGGATAGGGTAGAGGACCTGTTAGGCAGGCACGCCGGTGGCCTTTTGAAAATTCCATGCCCGGGTTGTCGCCAGACGCTTAAGGAAATTCCCCGGTCACGATCCGAAGTCCTTCTGACCAAAGGACATGACCTGGTTCTGCCAGGCTGCGGCTGGATGACCGTCTGGCAAGGGAAAGCCCTGCTTTCGGTCCAAGCTCCCGATTTTTTCGGGCATCGCATTCGAACCGCGCTGATCGGAGGAGATGACGTTCATGAATGCTGAAAACCCTTCCGCGGGCTGGGAAGAGATCGGGGAGCAAGTCTGCCGGCTTGTGGGAAAGAAGGCCGATTACGCCGATATCTTCGTTCAGTCCGGTGCGGGGCACAGCGTGTCTTTCGAAAAGGGAAGGATCGAGGAAGTCTCTTCTGCCGCTTCTGGAGGCGTAGGGGCTAGGGTTCTCGTCAATGACCATTCGGTCTTCTCCCACTCTCCCGACAGTTCCGCTGCGGGAGCCTGGAAAACCCTGGAAGAAACCTTATCCAGGATCGGCCTCGTTCCATCTGGCAAATGCCCCTCTTTCGAATGCCCGCTTGCGTTCGACCCGGCAAGCTTGAGGCTTCCCGAAACAGAACCGCTCAAAGAGGTGGATTCGTTCATCCGAAAGGCATCCCCCCTTGTTCGGCAGGTGACTCTCCGCTTCAGGGTCTCCGGCCGAAAGACCCTCGTGGTCAGGGGAGACGGGAAGATTCTGTCGGATGATCGTTTTCACTCCCTGTTTGCGGTTCAAGTCACGGTCGAAAAGAAGGGAACCATCCAGACGGGTTACGAGGTCCGGGCTTTCCAGTCCGAACCGGGCAACTTCTGGGAACGCGTTTCACCGGTTGAGGTCGGGCAGGAAGCCATGAAAAGGGCACTTCTCATGCTTGAGGCAAGCCCGTGCCCGGCCGGAAAGATGCCCGTCGTTCTCTCGGGCCAGGCTGGGGGTACAATGATTCATGAGGCATGCGGTCACGGTCTAGAAGCCGATATCATCCAGAAGGACTATTCGGTCTACCGTGATCGGCTAGGAGAGAAAGTCGCAAGTCCTCTCGTGACCCTGGTGGATGACGCGACGATTCCGGGTGCTTACGGAAGCTATTCGTTTGATGACGAAGGAACACCGGCCAGGCGCAATGTCCTGATTGACCAGGGAGTCCTGAAGTCCTACCTGACGGATGTGCAGTCGGCAAAGAAGGGCGGGCTCCCTCTCTCCGGGAATGGGCGCCGGGGATCTTACCGGAACATCCCCATCCCCAGGATGAGCAACACGTTCCTGATGCCCGGAGAGGACCGCTTCGAGTCCATACTGGAAAAGGCTGGTCGAGGCCTTCTCGTGACGAAGATGGGCGGAGGCCAGGTCAACCCGACATCCGGGGATTTCGTTTTTCAGGTGACAGAGGCGTTCCTTATCGAAAAAGGCCGAATCGGGAATCCCGTCAGAGGAGCGACCCTGATCGGAAACGGGCCTGAAGTCCTGATGCAGATCGAAGCCATTGGAAGCGACCTTCATTTCGAACCCGGCATGTGCGGGAAAGACGGGCAGAGCGTACCCGTCACGGATGGACAACCCAGCCTGCTCATTCGAAATCTGCTTGTGGGGGGGTGCGAAATCGGAAATGGCGAGGGCTAGGAAGCGATATCCCGAACTGCGGGAACAAGCCGGAAAAGTCTCGGAAAAGGCTTTCATCGGATCAACGGAAACACCGACTTGGGTCGATGGGTCCGTTGTTTTCATTCTCTTCCTTTCGGTTTACCTCTTCGCCTCTCTATACACAGATCTCTCAGGCTCCTGGGGCGAGATCGTCCGCCAAAGACTGCTGCAAACAGCAGGCGGCGGCATCGCTGTTCCTCTCCTTTTCGTTCTTTACTGCGGAATTTTCCATCTTTTGAGGAAACCGGTGCCCGAACTGGCCAGACAGGCGGGAGGGACCTTCGTTCTTTTCGTCTGCATCGAACTTGTGCTTTTCATCGGCCAGAGCTTCTGGCCGGGTGCCGCAGCAGGCTGGCTCAATCCCGGCCTACTGGGAAACGGTATCGGGGGTTTTCTCCTCGATCATACAGGCGTTCTGGGCACCATCCTTGCAGGCCTTTTCGGCGCATTTCTGTCCGCAAGCCTCTACGGGTTGGTCGAGCCCCTTGATCTTGTTCACTGGGCCGTTGAAATCAAGTCCGGCATCCTGTCCGGAGCCAGACGCCTGATGACGCTGATTTCCAGCCTCATCCCCCGGCCGGCGGACCCCTCGCCCGAATTCGGAACAGCGGTTCCCGGCGACACCGACCCCTTCGTCCTGGAAGAGGACGAGGGGGCTGAAACGGCGGAAATTGCGACCCTGGATCCATCGGCTGCTGGGCAGGAAATCGAGGACCTTCTGCCGCTGCCGATGGAAGAGGCGGCCGAGGCAACCGAAACACAGGAAGAGATCCCGCTACCGCCCGGGGTCGATCCGTCCGCATTCCCGCCGCCCCTCGAACTTTTCGGCAGCGAGGGCATAACGGCAAACCCTGTTTCGGACGAACTGATTCGGAACCAGGGGGAAAGAATTATTTCAACGCTAGAGGAATTCGGCGTGGAGGCCGAGTTGGCTGAAACGATCACTGGCCCCACGGTCATCCAATTCAGGCTTCAGCTTGCCCCAGGCATCAAGGTGAGCAAGGTGGCAGGCTTGAGCAACGATCTTGCCGTGGCCCTTGCCGTACCAGCCTTGCGCGTCGAGGCACCGATCCCGGGAACGACCTTCGTCGGGATCGAAACCCCGAATCCGCGCCGCTGGATTGTGCCCTTGCGGTCCCTGCTCGAATCAACCCCATTCCAGAGAGGGGATTTCGACCTACCTCTCCCTTTCGGGTTAACCGTTGACGGCGTCCCCCTGGTGATGGGACTGGAAGACCTTCCCCACCTTCTCGTAGCGGGAACCACCGGCTCAGGAAAAAGCGTCCTTGTCTCAAGCTGTATCATCGGGCTCTGTTGTGCCAGGAGGCCCGACGAACTCCGGCTGCTGCTGATCGATCCCAAGCGGGTGGAAATGACGCTTTACGAGAGGCTTCCGCACACGCTCACGCCTCCTGTCGTCGATTCGAAAAAGGCCGTCCATGCCCTAGGCTGGGCGATCCGGGAAATGGAACGCCGCTACGAGCTTTTCGCCGGCGCGCGGGTCAGGCATCTGAAAGCCTACAACAAGAAGGTCGTTCCGAAGGACCGGCTTCCGCATATCGTTATCGTCGTGGATGAACTGGCCGACCTGATGATGACCTCCCCCAAGGAAGCGGAGGACTACATCTGCAGGCTTGCTCAGATGGCGAGGGCCACCGGCATCCACCTCATCCTTGCGACACAGAGGCCTTCGGTTAACGTCGTGACCGGGCTGATCAAAGCCAATATCCCTGCGAGGGTGGCCTTCACCTTGCCTTCTCAGGCAGATTCCAGGACCATCATCGACCTTTCGGGGGCGGAGAAGCTTTTGGGTAAAGGCGACATGCTCCTTCTGACCTCACGCTACCCGAAACCCCTCAGGTTACAGGGGCCTTGGATAGACGAGAGCCGAATCGTCGCTTTCATCCAGCATGTTGTCCGCGTTTTCGGGGAACCTCAGCACATCGATATCGACAGCGAGGACAGCGGGACATGGGGCGAAATCGCCGCAAATCTAGAGGACCCTCTACTCGAGGAGGCCGTCTCCATCATTCTCCAGACAGGTATCGCCTCAGCGAGCCGTCTCCAGAGACAGCTTAAGATTGGCTTCACCCGTGCGGCCCGCCTGGTCGACACAATGGAGCAGCTCGGAATGGTAGGGCCGCAGGAAGCCTCTCGGCCACGGGAGATCCTTGTGGACGAGGACAAGGCCGAGGAAATCCTTCGCCAGGCCTTCAACGGGGGGGCCTGATCGCGATGGACGGGAGAATCCGGTTGCCCCAGGTCACCCTTTCCTCCCCCAGGACTTCGCCAGGAACGGAGATTCTCCTGGTTGCCGGAGGGAGAAAACCCAGGATTCCCTGGCTTATCGATGCTGCGGAAGGCCGCACCGTCTGGGCTATCGACCGGGGGGTCAATGTCTGCATGGAAGGCGGGATCCTGCCCGCCCTGATACTGGGTGACGCCGACAGCGCTTCACCAAAGCTCTGGAAGGCAGCCACGGAGAGGGGGTCCGAGGTCGTGTCCCTGGCCCGGGAAAAGGACGACACCGATCTCCAGATGGCCCTGAGAACCGTAACGAAGCGCTTCGGCCGGGTCAAGGCCCTTGTGACGGGATGCTGGGGCGGACGGTTTGACCATACGTGGAGCAATGTTCTTTCCGTGCTCGGGGCTCTTCGGGGCGGGCTGGAATTCGCGGCCCTCGCGGACCACAGGGAGTTGCTGACCTTCGTCACGGGAGGGGAAACCCTGACGCTTTTCCATGCCAAAGAACCGGCGGCGGTTTCTCTGCTGGCTTTTTCCGGGAGATGCACGGGGGTCTCCATCAGCGGGGTGCACTGGCCGCTGGAAAAAACCGTACTCGAAATAGACGCTCCTTACGCGATCAGCAATCGGCGCGAAGGAACGGAACCGACGGTCACAAGCCTCGAAGAGGGGGAAATGGGCGTTTATGTCAGTTGGTGGGAGAGATAGGGGAAAATGACGGGAAAGTGGAAAAAAGGCGGGCTGCCTTTAGACAGCCCGCTTGACCTGACCGGAACGAAGGCAGCGTGCACAAACCTTGAGCTTGGTGCGACCCCCGTCACCGAAATCAACCCGAACCGTTTGCAGGTTCAACTGCCAACGACGCCGGGTATGGCGGTTCGAATGGCTGACGTTATTGCCGGTAACGGGCCCACGGCCACAGCACTGGCAGACCTTGGACATCGACGATCCCTCCCAGATTGGAAACCATGCAGCGAGAGGCATTGTATCATACGGCCGGGCGGTTGGCAATTCCGTTCCCGCACTCTCCATGAAAGAAGGGACATGTCATGACTCCTTTTTCAAGTCAGATCGAATCCCTGCAGGTCATCGTTAAACGCCTTGAAAGCGAACCGATGCCGCTGGAAGAAGCCATGGCGCTTTTCGAAGAAGGGATGAAAAAGGCCGCGGATTGCAGGATCTTTCTGGAGCAGGCCCGCCAGAAGGTCATCCTTCTATCCGAGGCGGAAGACGGGAGCCAGGGCAAGGCCTGGAACCCCTTGAACGACGGGGAATCCTGATGACCATGGCAAGAAATAGGCTTGATCTTTGCCTGAGGCAGTGCAAGGAGGAAGTCGATCGTGCAATCGTGAACCTGCTGCATGAGGAGACATCCATCCCCGAACGCCTAAAGGAAGCGATGGGCTATTCCCTTGAAGCCGGGGGAAAGCGTTTACGACCTTTCCTTTGCTTTGCCGGAGCGAAACTTTCAGCGTGTCCGACGGCCCCGGTCATGCCCATGGCCCTGGCCCTGGAAATGTTTCATACGGCCTCACTAATCCACGACGACCTCCCGTGCATGGATGACGATTCCCTCAGGAGAGGGAAACCCTCCAACCACATCCTGTTTGGTGAAGGTCTGGCAACACTGGCTGGAGATTCGCTCCTGTTATGGGCATTCGAAACCGCCATCCGCGGCCTTTCCCCGTTTTTTCCAGCGGATCGCGTTTTGAGGGCACTTGGGGAATTTTCACTGGCCATCGGTCCATCGGGCGTCTGCGCGGGGCAGGTTCTCGACACGGACTTTCAGAGCCGAAAAGATGATCCCGGCTTCGTCTGGGAGATTGCCGCCCTGAAAACGGGCAGCTTGATTCGGGCGTCCCTCCTGACCGGAGGGATACTCGGCGGCCTGACGGCGGAAAAGGAAACGGCATTATATAATTATGGGACACATTTGGGAACGGCCTTCCAGATCGTCGACGACCTTCTGGACAAAACGGGAAAAGCACAGGAACTCGGGAAAACACCCGGAAAGGACGCAGCTCAGGGGAAAATCACTTTTGTTTCCGTCTACGGCCTGGAAAAAGCGAAGGAAATCGCCCTGGAGGAAAGCGGGCTGGCCGTGGACGCCTTGTCGTGTTTCGGAGATGAAGCTGAGGTTTTACGGACCCTTGCCGTCACGCTGTCGGAACGGTCAAACTGAAACGGAGGCATCGAACGCAGCTTATGAACATCCTGGAGAACCTGGAAGGTTACGAGAGCTTGAGGGCCCTTCCCAAAGAGGATCTTCCCCAGCTATGCCGGGAGGTCCGGGAGATGATGGTCGAAGTCGTGACGGAAAATGGAGGGCACCTGGCCTCCTCGCTGGGGACTGTCGAACTGATCGTTTCCTTGCTGCGCGTCTTTGACCCGAGGAAAGACCGTATCGTTTTCGATGTGGGGCACCAGGCTTACGCGTACAAGATCCTCACCGACCGCCTGGACCGTTTCCACACGTTGCGCAGGGCCGGCGGCATTTCGGGGTTCCCAAAACGCCGGGAAAGCCCTTTCGACCACTTTGACGTCGGGCACAGCAGCACGTCCATATCCGCCGCCCTGGGCTTTGCTAAGGCTCGCGATCTTCTTGGTGAGAACCGCGAGGTCATCGCGGTCATCGGGGATGGCGCGCTTTACAACGGACTCGCCATGGAAGCCCTGAACAACGTAAGGGAAACCAAGACCCGGCTGACCGTCCTCTTCAACGACAACTCGATGTCGATCAGCCGCCCTGTCGGGGGTCTCGCGGATTACCTCGCCCGCCTCGGGGTCAACCCGTACTACAAGCGCTTCAAGGAGTATATCAAGGATCAATGCAGGAAAAGGCAACGGGGAGAATCCATCGAAGACCTCCTTTCACGATCGAAGACGCGCGTGAAGACCCTTCTGCAGCCGAACAACATCTTCGAGGGATTGGGCATCAGTTATTGGGGCCCTTTCGATGGGCACGACCTGGACGAATTGTCGGAGATCCTTGGCCTTTCGCGGTTTTACGGACAACCCCTCCTCATCCACCTTCGAACCATAAAAGGGAAAGGATACCCACCCGCAGAGTCGGATCCCACGCGTTTCCACGGGATTTCCGGGAAGAAGTCCGAACAAGCCCTTGGGGTGCCGAAGACCAGCTGGAGCGAGGTCATTTCCCGTACTGTGGCAAAACTGGCAGAATCGGACGACCGTATCGTTTGCCTGACCGCGGCCATGAAGGACGGAACAAGGTTGAACGGCTTCGCGGAACGATGGCCTCAACGGTGTTTCGATGTCGGGATTGCGGAAGGGCATCTTTTGACTTACGCTGCCGGCCTTGCCGCGGGAGGGCTCAGGCCGTTCGTGTTCATCTACTCGACTTTCCTCCAGAGAGCCATGGACCAACTCGTCCATGACATCGCCATGCAGGATCTCCCCGTTGTCGTTCTTGCCGACCGGGCCGGCCTGGTGGGAGAGGACGGCGAGACCCATCATGGCCTGTTGGATGTCTGCTGGGGCCGGTCGATCCCGGGCCTGGCCATTATGGCTCCCAGGGATGTCGAGGATGCGCGCTATATGATCGAGGAAACACATAGACGAGGGAAATCAGCCCTTATCCGTTTTCCGCGCGGAGCGGCCCCACTGCGCCTGCGCCGTAGCGAAAACTCGGCCCCGCCGATGGAATGGGGAAAGGCGGAAACCCTGGTCGAGGGAGAGGCTCCATGGTCGATCATGGCTTACGGGAAAACGGTCGGCCTCGCCCTTGAAATCCATGATCTAGCTGCGGCCAGGGGACTGGCAAAACCCTCTGTCGTTGATCTCCGCTTCATCGAACCCGCCCACTGGGACATGATCGATGCAACGCTATCCAAAAACCGTTTAACCTGTGTGCTCGAAGACGGCTACCGAACGGGTGGCTTCGGGGAAGCCGTCGCATCACGGGCAAATTCGATTTGCTCCGGATCGAGAGTGATTCGTTACGGCGTGCCCGACTCTTATGTCCCGCATGCCTCCGTTGAATCGCAATGGGAGACCTGTGGGTTAAAACCCGCTACAATCCTGGAGGAAGCCCTTGCCTTGCTCGAGAGACCGACTCGATAAAGTCCTCGTCGAAAAGGGGTTTGCCTCGACGAGAGCCAGGGCCCAGGCCGTGATCATGGCAGGTCGGGTTCGAGTGAATGGGAACCCTGTGAACAAAGCCGGACAAATGGTGGACACGGAAGCCGTGCTGGAGATCACCGGGAACGATGACGACTGGGTGAGCCGGGGAGCCCACAAGCTATTGAAGGGGCTGGATGTCTTCGGGATTGACCCTTGCGGCCTCACCTGCCTGGACGTTGGGGCCTCCACAGGCGGGTTCACCGAGGTGCTTTTATCCAGGAACGCTTCCAGGGTTTTCGCGGTCGATGTGGGCTACGGGCAACTGGCGTGGAAACTTCGCAACGATCCACGGGTTGTCGTCATGGAACGGACAAATGCACGCCTTCTTCGCATGGATCAGTTCCCGAAGCCGATGGACCTGATCGTCGTCGATGCTTCTTTCATTTCCCTGCGTCTTTTGCTCCCGCCGCTGCTTGGGCTTCTGGCCCCGGACGGTGAAATGGTTGTCCTGATCAAGCCCCAGTTCGAGGCAGGCAAAGCCCGTGTCGGCAAGGGAGGAGTCGTTCGATCACCCGAAATCCATCGTCAGGTCCTCGAGGAGTTTTGCGCTTTCGTCAGATCCTTGGAAGGGATCGCCCTGGTCGGGTTAACCTGGTCGCCGATCAAGGGCCCCAAAGGGAACATCGAGTTCCTTGCCCACCTAGCCGGAAAGGCGCGGGGAAAAACCTCTCCCGGCGACGCAGGAGAAGCGGTCACGGCTGTCGTTTCCGGTGCAACCCTGGCTTTTTCGGAGGATCGGGAAAGGAACGAAACCGAAAGGGAGAATGAGGCATGAAAGGGAAAATCGGGCTCTTGATCAACCCGCAGAAGCCAAAAGCCCTCGAAATGGGGAAACGACTGCTTTTGTGGGGAAGGGAAAAAGGGGTCACCTTTCTTGCCCCGCCACATGAAGCCGCGGTTCTCGGAATTCCGGGAGTTTCGGATGAAGACTGGAAAAACCAGGTTGAATTTGCGGTGGTTCTTGGCGGGGACGGCACCTTCCTCCGCGCCGCCCGCTATGTTCTAGGAAAGGAAATCCCCCTCTACGGCATCAATGTAGGGAGACTCGGTTTTTTGGCCTCCGGGGACCCGAACAGCGCAGAAAAAGACATCGATACAATACTGGAAGGACGTTTCACGACTCAGAAAAGGCGGCTCCTCAAGGGAACCGTCACCCGAGGGGGGTCCCTGGTCCACGAAGTCTACGCCCTCAATGACCTCGTGGTGACGAAGGGGGCCTTTGCCAGGGTGATCACCCTTCAGATTTCCGTCGGGCAACGCCCCTTGAGCGTGATGACGGGAGACGGCCTGATCCTTTCTACCCCTACCGGTTCAACCGGGTATGCCCTTTCGGCGGGAGGCCCGATCATCCCCCCGCATGTGCCATGCATGCTGCTTGTGCCGATCTGTGCGCACACCCTCTATGCCCGGGCAATGGTGTTCGGAGACGGAGATACGATACAGATCATTCCAAGAGGTGACCACCGCGACATGATGCTGACACAGGACGGGCAACTCGGGTACGAACTCCTGCCGGGAGACCAAATTGACGTCTCCCTCTCCAGGGAAAAATCGGTCACGATCATCCTCCTGCCGAACCGGGACTACTATGGCCTCCTCCTGGAAAAATTCCAGTGGGGGCAAAATGTCACCGAATGAATAAGACGTTGCGGGGTCTTTCCGAGTTTTCCGTCCAGAATATCGGGGGGATCCAGAGAGCCCGGCTTGAGCTCCACAGCCGTTTCATTGCGGTGACAGGAGAAAGCGGAGCAGGAAAAAGCAGCCTGGTCCGTGCCCTTGAATATCTTGCAGGGAAAAGAGCCCAGGTCTCCTCAATACGGCATGGTTGCGAGGAAGGGGAGGTCTGGGGCGTTTTCCTCGGAGCCGAAAAAGGCGAGGAAAGAATCGCGGGAAGGATCCTGTCCCGAGAAGCCAAGACCCGCAATTACCTGGGAGAGGAACAGGTTGCTTTTGCCCGCTTGAAGGAATTCACGGAAAACCGACTCGGAATCCAGAGCCAGTTTTCTCAGCTGGACCTCCTGGAACCGCGGCGGCAGCGGGACCTTCTCGACAGTTGCGGCGGGGAGAATTCTTCTCAGCTACGTAACAGGCTGGCGTCGGACTTTCAAAAGGCGATTCGCCTTGAAAGGGAACTCTCCGCCCTGCAGGATAAGCGGCGAGAAATCGAAAGGAACTACCAGGACGCGGAAGCGGTGGTGGAAGCGGCTCGAAGGCTCCGGCTCGATGAGGGAAACGAAGCCAAGTGGGCCGAGGAACTGTCTTCCGTCGAGCAAACCCTTTCCCGGCAAAGGAAACTTCAGGACCTGTCCGCCTGGTTCCTTGGAGGGTCCTCCGGTGGAGGGATCGGGGAAGAAATGTTGCGGTGGGTCAGGGAAATGGACACCCTCGTTTCGGAAGAACAACGGCTGCGCCTGGTCCCCAGCCTTGATGCGCTCCGTAAAGGACTGCAGGAAATGGAAGCTTTTTCCCGCGAAACTCTCACGGACAACGGCATAGCTGATACGGAAGAACGCAGGGATCTCCTAGAGAATCGAATCGGAACACTCAGGAAACTCAAACGTCTGGCTCGTGTCGACTCACTCGAGGAATTGATCGTTTTCTGCCGAAGGGCCGAAGAAAACCTTCACTGGATGCGCACGAGCCGTGAAGGAATTGAAACCTTGCTGCAACAGTGCAGGGAAGCGCGAAAAGAAGTTTCAACAACAGCCCGCGCACTCCGTGACAACCGGCTGGAAGTCGCTAGGAAATTGGAGCAAACCGTGACAGCCCACATGGCAGACCTTGCGATGGAAACCTTCCGCTTCGGGGTCGCCGTGAAAGATCTCGGAAAGATACGCCCCAGCGGATCGGAGGAAATTGAATTCACCCTTTCAAACGGCGGTCTAAACGGCCCAGTCACCCGCGTCGCCTCCGGCGGGGAGTTGAGCCGTATTCTGCTCGCCCTGCAGATGTCGCTTCCCGACGGCCAATTGCCCGGAACGCTGGTGTTCGATGAAGTCGAGGCCGGCTTAGGAGGACGTTCGGCACTCCTGGCCGGTTTCAAGCTCAGGGAGCTTGCGAGCCGATGCCAGGTCATCCTCGTCACCCACGAGGCGGTCATCGCTGCACAGGCCCATCAGCATTTTGTCGTCCGCCGCAACGGCGATCTCACGACGGTCCGCGAAGTCGACGGGGAGGAGAGAGCCGCCGAGATCGCCCGCATGTTGTCCGGAACCCCGGATTCACCCGAAGCCCTCGACCATGCCGCTGTTCTCCTCAAGAATCAGGCCTGAAAGCTTGACGGAAGGCAGGAAGGCCTTTAAAATTCAAAAGCTGTCAACGTATCGCTTGGGAAGGGCCTCAAGTGCCAATGGCCGCCCTTGTTCCCAGCGGGAGGAGGAACGCAGGGAAATGTATGCAGTGATTGAAACGGGTGGGAAGCAGTATCGCGTCGCTCCGGGCGAAGTAATCCGGGTCGAGAAGATGGACGCGGAACCGGGGACGACGGTCAGCTTAGGCAAAGTGCTCCTCTTCGCGGACGAAAACGACGTCAGGGTGGGCAACCCTGTCCTGGAGTCGGCCCGCGTCGAGGGAACGGTTCTCGGGCACGGCAAGGAACCGAAAGTGTGGATCTTCCACTACAAGCGCAAGAAGAACTACCGCAAGTTCCGCGGTCACCGTCAGGACTTCACCGAAGTCCGCATCGACGCCGTTCAAGGCTAGCTCGGGCACGGGTACAGGAGGACAACGATGGCACATAAAAAAGGACAAAGCAGCAGCACCAACGGGCGAGATACGATAGGCAAGCGACTGGGGCTGAAGCGACACGACGGACAGGTCGTCAATGCCGGAACGATACTTGTCCGACAGAGGGGCACCAAAATTCACCCCGGCCTAAACGTGGGGAGAGGGAAGGACGACACTCTTTTTGCCCTGAAAACGGGAATCGTGCGTTTCTCAATGAGATGCGGGCGTAAAGAAGCCCGGATCGAAACGGTTCCGGCCTAAACGAAACTCCCTTGCTATTTTAACCGATATGAAACAGGGGCCCTTCGAGGCCCCTTTGTTTTTCCGAAATAATCTGCTCTTGTGAGGTGTAACGATTGAAATTCATGGATTTAGCAACCATCACGGTCCGCTCTGGAAATGGCGGGGATGGTTGCATGAGCTTCCGCAGGGAAAAGTACATCCCAAAAGGCGGCCCGGACGGAGGAAATGGCGGTAGGGGAGGGAACGTCTACCTGGAAGCCACGACATCCCTTCAAACACTGGCGGATTTCGAATTCGAAAGGCGGTTTTCAGCGGAATCCGGCCGCCCTGGACAGGGAGCACGCAGAAACGGGCGGATGGGACAGGATCTCGTCATCCCAGTCCCATGCGGAACTTTGGTCTTCGATGCTTCTTCGTCGGAACCACTGGCTGACCTTGTTGAACCTGGAGACCGTTTTCTCGCGGCGCGGGGCGGGAGGGGTGGACGAGGAAACACGGTGTTCGCCAGCTCCTCGCGGCGAACACCCCGTTTTTCCGAGAACGGCACCCCCGGAGAAGAACGAACCCTGCGACTGGAACTGAAACTGATCGCCGACGTCGGGCTTGTCGGTCTGCCGAATGCGGGCAAATCAAGCCTCCTTGCGGCACTTTCCAAGGCCCAGCCAAAGATCGCGGCATACCCGTTCACGACCTTGTCCCCCAACCTCGGCGTCCTTGCGGTTGACGATGAGAGGGTGGTCCTTGCGGACGTGCCGGGACTCATCGAGGGGTCCCATCTCAACCTTGGGCTAGGCCTGGCGTTCCTTCGTCATATCGAGCGAACCCGCTTCCTGGTCCACGTCCTGGATCTCTCGGAGAGCCCCGACCTTGATTCGGTTCTTAACCAATGGGAGACGGTCAGGAATGAATTCAGGCAGTACAACCCCTCCCTGCTCGAAACCCCGACCCTTGTCGCCGGGAACAAGATCGACCTGCTGGGAGGCGGAGACCTGCCGGAGCAGGTCCGTGCGGCTTTCGAAAAGAGAGGCTTGCGTTTCTTCCCGATCAGCGCAATGACGGGAGAAGGAATCGAGCCTCTGGCAGAAGCCATTGTTGACTGGTCCAGATCATTCCCGCGCCCCTCAGGGGAAACCCGCCTGATTGCCCTGCAGGAAGAGGAGCGTGCTTCCGGGCAATCAGCCAGGAAGCGTGATGTGGTCCAGATCGTGAAACTTCGTGCCGGGGGCGGGTACAGAGTCGTTCACTCCCGGCTGGAACAGGCCGTTCTAAGGTACAATTTTGACCAGGACGAAGCCGTCCATCGGTTTTCACTGCTTCTGGCCCGCTACCGGGTGGAGGAACTTCTCGAGGAAGCCGGGGCCAAGGAAGGCGACCTAGTTTATGTCGGGGAGATGGAGTTCACCTTCAAACCGGAAAGGGCCGTGGAACAACCCTCCAAGGACGATGGAGAAGCCTGATCCCGGAAGGGGAGAGGACACCTGAGCCAGAAATTTCTAGGGCGTAACCGAGTTGGAATCATGGGGGGAACGTTCGACCCGATCCATTTCGGGCACCTCGTTTCGGCGGAGGAGGCCTATTTCGCCCTTGGCCTCTCTGAAGTGATTTTCGTCCCGACCGGAAACCCTCCCCACAAACGCTCCAAACTCGTCTCTTCAGCAGAGGACCGCTACACGATGACACTATTGGCCACGTTGGACAACCCGCATTTCAAGGTTTCGCGCCTTGAAATCGACCGGGGCGGCGATAGCCATACGGTGGACACCCTGAGGGAAATGAGGCACTGGTACGCGCCCGGCAGTACCGAGCTCTACTTCATCACCGGTCTTGACGGAGTGCTGGACATCCTTTCATGGAAAGAACCCTACGCGATTGTCGAGCTGTGCCGGATCGTGGCCGCAAGCAGGCCGGGGTTCAACTCCTCCCGGATAGGGGAGTTGCCCGAGCCGATCCAAAAGGCGATCATCCCGCTTGAAATTCCGCTTCTGGCGATCTCAAGCACCGAAATCCGGGAACGCGTCCTGGAGGGAAAAAGCACGCGATACTTGCTGCCCTGGACGGTTGAACACTACATCTTCAAGAAAAACCTATACATACGGAACGGAAGGTGAAAAACCCTTGAAAAGGGCTCGCCTGCTGGTTTTCATCGCACTGTGCATCATTTCCGTCGGCCTGGGAATTGCTTGGCGAATGCACACGCTCGTCGCTCCGGGATCCAAGGAAATCGAGAAGAGCTTCGAACACGACAAGCTGACGGGAAACATCAACATCCTCGCCGTCGGAATCGACGACGTTCAAGGATCCCACCGCTCCGACACGATTGCGGTCGTCGCGATCAATATTGATGAGCGGTTCGTCAAGGTTCTCTCGCTACCAAGGGACTTAAGGGTGCAAATCGAAGGGCATGGCTGGCAGAAGCTTAACCATGCCTATGCCTACGGCGGAATTGACCTTCTTCGTTCCACAATCGGCAATTTCCTCGGAATTCCGCTGCATTACCATGTGATCGTCAACTACCAGAGCTTCCCGAAAGTGATCGACATTCTAGGAGGCATTTCAATCGATGTCCCGAAACGACTGCACTATACCGATCGTGCGGGAGGATTGTTTATCGACATCCCAGCCGGACGCCAGGTTCTCGACGGGAAAACAGCCCTGGAATTCGTCCGTTTCCGCCACGATGCTCTTGGGGACATCGGCCGGATTCAAAGGCAGCAGCTTTTCCTAAAGGAAGTTCTCAACAAGATCCGCGAACCCGAGACCATCGCCCGTCTCCCCGAAATCGTGGGAGAGGCGACCCGGTTCTTCCAGACCGAGATCCAGGCCACTCAGGCCATCCAGATGGTCAACTACCTCAAGGATCTTGACCGCAGCCGGTTCTCCTTCGAAACAATGCCGGGAAAGGCCGCCATGATTGACGGGATCAGCTACTGGTTGGGAGATATCGCACTTGCCTCTCAATACCTGACAACGCCTCCAGAGCCCGCCAGTGCAGACAAGACGGAAAATGCAGGGGAACCCCTGGTCGCAGCAGACGACATCCTCCAGCGGATCAAGGGCCAGGTTGCGATCCTCAACGGATGCGGCGTAAAGGGCATCAGCCAAGCCTTTTCCGAACACTTGCAGCGTCTGGGGATCGATGTCGCTTTCCTCGGAAACGCGAAGCATTTCGACTACCGCTACACGAATATCGCCTATCCTGAAAACCCGGATAGCCAAACGCTTTCGAACGCCAAGTCTCTCGGCGAACTCTGCGGTGTTCCCGGCAACCTTATCCGTCCCAACCGCGGGGTGACCCAGGCGACGATCATTGTCGGCAAGGATTATGATATAATCTTAAACAAGTTAAAGAAATACAAGAGAGACCTTTAAGCCTTATTTTATTAGGAGGTGGAGCTTATTTGAATGATAAACTAAGCAAAGAGACCCTTGCTGTCGTCAAGTCGCTTTCCGACAAACATGCGGAAAAAATCGTGGCCCTGAACCTGGGAGAAACTACGACGCTTGCGGACACCTTTGTCCTTGCCACTGCAAACTCGGACGTCCACATGAACACCCTTATGGAGGCCGCCAAGGATTGTCTCGAGGAACTCAACTTGCCGGTCCGCGTCGAAGGTGCCGGGAGTGCACGGTGGAGGCTCATCGATGCCGGTAACCTTGTGGTTCATCTCTTCAGTCGGCAGGGACGCGACTATTACGGCATCGAACGGATTTGGGGAGACGCCGAGGCGTTCACATTCGAGGAAGAGTCCGCAATCTAGGCCTGTTTGCCGGAACAGGAACATACAGGGAATACAGGGAAAAGAAATTCACGCCGATAGGAATCAGAGGGAGGAGCAGGTTTGAAAATAACAATGTTCCTCTCTCTTTTTTGAACCTCTGTCATGTCCTATAATATATCTTATGTTGCGTTTTACAGGAGAAACCCCAACAAGAAAGGCTCTTCCCCCGAATTCGGGGGAAGAGCCTTTCTTGTTAATTTACCTTTCCGCGTCTTTTCGTGCGTCCTGTTTTAAAGCGCCGCCGACAGGATCTGAAGGAAAGTATCCACCCTCAGGGAGGCGCCGCCCACCAGGGCGCCATCGATATCCGGCTCGCTCAACAAGCCGGCTGCGTTTTCGGGCTTGACGCTGCCTCCGTACAAAACCCGCAGCGACATGGCCGCTTCGTCGCCGAAACGCTCTGCCACAAGACGCCTGATAGCCTGGCACACTTCCTGGGCTTCCTTGCCCTGCGCCGTGCGCCCGGTGCCGATTGCCCAAACGGGCTCGTATGCCACGGCTATGGTATTTCCAACATCATCCGGCGAAAGGCCGACCAGGGCCTTCATGAGCTGACGCTCTATCACGGCCATCGTGGCCCCGGAATCCCTTTCCTGCAGAGTTTCTCCAACGCAGAGAACCACCTGCAATCCCGAGGCAACCGCGGCCAGGACCTTCTGGTGGACTTGTTCGTCAGACTCCCCGAAGAACTGCCGGCGCTCACTATGTCCTATAATGACATAATCGCATCCGGCTTCTTTCAGCATCGGTGCGGAAACCTCGCCTGTGAACGCCCCTTCGGATGCCCAATGGGCATTCTGCCCCCCCACTTTGAGCTTCGGTAGGAAAGATTTCCCCTCCAAGGCCCTCCAGAGGCTCGTGAAGGGGGGGAAAAGCGCCATTTCGATCCTCCCCTCCCCCAGGGCCTGTTTGACCGTAGGATTTTTCGAGATGGCCGCCTCTAGCTCACAGAGGTATTTTCCCGTGGCTGAAACCCCGTGGGTCATTTTCCAGTTGCCCGCGATCAAAGCCGGTCTATTCATGATCTTTCGCGGCGACTCAATCCAGTACGAAGGGCTGGATTCCCGGCAGGGAGAGTCCTTCGAAAAATTCGAGGCTGGCTCCGCCCCCGGTCGAAACATGAGTGACCTTGTCGGCAAATCCCATTTCATTCACGGCCGCCGCGGTATCCCCACCCCCCACCACGGTTTGGCAACCAGACTTCGTTGCTCTGGCAAGAGACTGGGCAATCGCCCTTGTCCCGTCTGCGAATAGCGGTTTCTCGAAAACCCCCATTGGGCCGTTCCAAAGAACTGTCGCAGCCTTCCCGATCTCCCGGGAAAACGCGGAGATCGCCCCAGGACCGATATCCAGCCCCATGAGATTCTCAGGGAGAGCTTCGGCGCTCACAATCTGGACAGGTCCCTCCGAAGCGGGTGATTCCGCCACGACGAGGTCTTCGGGAAGGAGAATCCGGATGCCCTTTGCGTTGGCTTCGGCAAGGAGGTTCTCCGCAAAACCGAGGTGCTCTTCCTCGACCAGGGAGTGCCCCACTTCCCGGCCTTGGGCTTTTAGGAAGGTGAAAGCCATTCCTCCTCCAACCAGGATGCAATCGACCTTTTCAAGAAGATGCCCGATCACACCGATCTTGTCCGAGACTTTCGCCCCGCCAAGGATCAGCAGGAAGGGCCGCCGGGGGTGGTCCCGCACCTGCCCGAGGACCTCGACCTCGCGGCAGAGGAGGTCCCCCGCGTAGGAAGGCAGAACGGCCGTGACCCCTTGAGTGGATGCATGGGCACGGTGCGCTGCGCTGAAAGCATCCATGACGAAAACATCGAAGGGTTCAGCTAGAAAACGGGCGAAAGCCGGGTCGTTTTTTTCCTCCTCGGGGTGGAACCGGATATTCTCCAGGACGAGAATCGAACTTGGGCGGGCAGCAGAAACCGCTTCAGCGACTACAGGCCCTGTACTTTCTTCGACGAATCCCACGTCCCAGCCCGTCAACTCGGCAAACCTGTACGCCACGGGCTTCAGGGAGAACTCCGGGGATACCTTCCCCTTGGGCCGTCCCAGGTGAGACACCAGGGTGGTTCTGGCCCCGGCTTCGACTAGTTTCCGAATTGTGCCGAGGTGAGAGAGGATTCTCGTGTCATCCGCAACGACCCCGTCGCGAAGGGGCACGTTGAAATCCACCCGCACCAGGACTCTTTTCCCTTCAAGCCCCTTTTCAGGCAATCCTCTAAGTTTCATCCCTACAGTCCCCTCGCGGCTATGGCGTTGGCCAGGTCGACAACCCGGCAACTGTAGCCCCACTCGTTGTCGTACCAGGACAGGACCTTGGCAAGGTTGCCAACGACCATGGTTTGGGAGGGATCGAAAAGGGATGATGCGCTGTTCCCGGTGAAATCGACCGACACCAGCTCTTCGGTCACGATCGAGAGAATCCCTTTCATCGGCCCTTCCGACCAGCGTTTCATGGCTTCGTTGATGTCTTCCGCGGTAGCTTCACGCCCGAGAACCGCAGTGAGGTCGACAATGGAGACATCTGGAGTCGGGACACGTAGCGCAATCCCGTTCAGTTTCCCTTTCAGCTCCGGAATGACCCTTCCGATGGCCTTGGCAGCCCCGGTCGTTGTCGGAACGATCGACAAAGCGGCGGAACGCCCGCGCCGACGGTCCTTGTGCGTATGGTCCAGGATGCTCTGGTCGCTCGTGTATGCATGCGCCGTGGTCATGAGCCCTTTCTCGATGCCGAACTCCTCTTGCAGGACTTTCGCGACCGGGGCAAGGCAGTTCGTGGTGCAGGAAGCACAAGACAGGACATGATGGTTTTCCGGGTCGTAATCGTCCTCGTTAACCCCCATCACGATCGTGCAATCGTCATCTTTCCCGGGGGCCGTGATGATGACCTTCTTTGCTCCGGCCTTCAGATGAAGACCCGCACCTGCCTTATCACGGTACTTCCCCGTCGCTTCGATGACGATGTCGACTCCCATGGATTTCCAATCCAACTTCTCGGGATCGGGCTGGGCAAGCACCCTGACGGGCTTGCCATCGATCACGATCGTTTCTCCTTCGACTTCTACCTTTCCCGGGAAGGCCCTATGAACCGAGTCGTACTTGAAAAGGTATGCCAGGTCGTCAATAGGGACCGGCTTATGGTTGATCGCCGCGATTTCAACCAATCCTGCATGATCGTGCTGGAACAGTGCCCTTAGGGTCAAGCGCCCGATCCTTCCAAAACCGCTGATTCCCAGTTTGATCCTTGCCATGTGGCATTCCTCCCCTTCCTTTTTGCGGCTCGGACATCACTCCACGAAAAAGGGTATAGCCTCAGCCATACCCTTCTTCAACCATATCATCCTATCAAATTTTAATCCACTCTTCCCCGCAAATCAAGGAAACCTCACCCATCGGGGAAGGGTTCACCTCTGCTGCAGCAGAAGGTCTTCTTCCATGACCCTCAGGATTTCCCCCATGCTCGCAGCGCTCAGGACATCGCCGTGCGGATGATAAGGCATGCTGCCGTCGAACACTTCGGCGATCCCTCCCAGGCACCCTTGCCTCAGGTGGGCCGTGAAGGGCCGAATAAAGCACCAGGCGATGTCGCTTCTCTTCGGGTTATAGCGCATGTAGGCCGTAACGAATTGCCCCAGCAGCCAAGGCCAGGCCATTCCCCTGTAACGGGCTTTCGCCTTCTGGTCCGGTCTACCTTCAAACCGGCCCTTGTATTTGTCATGGTGCGGATCCAGCGTCCGGAGACCGTAGGTCGTCACGAGTTCATTCCAGCAAACCTCCACAACCGACCGCCCGACCTCCGGAGGTAGCGGGGAACTGGGAAGGGAGACCGCAAGAATCTGGTTGGGCCGGATGACATCGTCTTTCCTGGCCCCGTCAACGAAATCATGGAGGAACCCCCCTTCAGGGTTCCAGAAGGTCCTGACAAAGGCTTCCCTCACCCGGTCGGCCTTTTGTCCATACCTCCCCGATTCCTCAGAGAGTCCGAGCCCTTCGGCAAAACGCTCCATCGCCCTCAAGGCGTTGTACCAGAGGGCGTTGAATTCCACGAGCTTCCCCTGGCGGTTCACCACCGGGCTGCCTTCTGTGGTCCCCTCCATCCAGTGGCGTTCCGGTTCCGATGTCTCTAGAACGAGAAGATCGTCTTCGCAACGCAGGTCTAGGGAGCGGATTCCCGACTCGTAACGGGAGACCAGCTCGACCAGCGTCTCCCAGTTCTTTTCGACGAATTCCAGGGACCCGGTTCGGTCCGTCAGCTTGTCCAGCGCATAGACGAACCATAGACCCGCATCCGCAGCCTTCAGGAGGGCATGCCCGGTGGAGGGGTCGATCTCGCTCGGCATGACCGCGTCATTCAGTCGGGCCATGTTGAGCCAGCGATCGAGGACTTCCGTGGCATCCCGGTAGCGCCCCATGGACAGGGTTAGCCCCGGAAGGGCGATGAAAGTGTCCCTCGCACGTTCCGAAAGCGAGGGATAACCCGAGAACAGCGTCGTTCCATGGTCGGTTCCTGACGCGAACAGGTGCAGGGCCGTCCGCGTGAGGTCCCGGATTGCAGACGATTGTCCTGCGGGCTCGATCTTGCCGAATCGGCTTTGCTGGCTTGCGATGGCCGCTTTCTCAAACTCTTCGATCTGTTCGACGGAAGGGTGGAAAGATTCGGCGGAAAGAACCACATAAGCGGTTTCTCCTTCCGCCATCTCAATGGAAAGGGTTCCGGGCGACCAAAGGTCTTCCGTCGACTGCCCCGAAACCTCATCGTTCTCATAAAGGACGTGCTCATGCCATAAAGCTTTCGGGTGCCATTCACCCTTTGGGAAGGAAAGGAAACTGCTCATCCCGCGGCCGTTCACCAAGATCCCGTTGGTGACGGAATCGGCATGGAAAGCGTCTTCGGCGGATTTCGGCCTGACATCGGTGTAAAGTCGGTGGGCGAACAGCGGTCTCGTTTCAAGCTGGATTCGGTCCGGGCTGGCCAAAAGCTCGTACTTGATGATGCAGGCATCAAGGCCTTCGGGCATGAACACCGTCTTCCTCATGAGCAGGCTGTGCACGACGAACAGGATGCTCGGCAGGGGGTTGGAATGGAACTCCTGGATGTAGCGGTAGCCATCGGGGTAAATGACATCCTTGTAACGGTTCGTCGAAAGTTGGTATTTCTTTCCGCGGGTGAAGAGGGTTTCCTCCAGTTTACCCACAAGGACGCGGTGCTGGGCACAATCCTGGGGCCGGACAACGAGGAGACCGTGTTCCCTCCTCGTATTCGCCCCCGCAACCGTCGAGAAGCCGTAGCTCCCGCGGCCGTTAGAGACGAGGTATTCGCGCCCGGCCCCCTTTTCGTAGGTGTTGACATCAACTTTCCCAAGGTACATGGCAACCATCCCCCTTCATGGCGTTTTCCACGAGTCTCCCCAATCGGCTCCACCTATATTCTACTGTACTTTTCGTCACCGGTCTGGAAAGGAGTTGCCCCAGTTCCCTTAGTGAGATGCTGGGGTTTTCGAGTCTCATCCGCACGAGCTCCCGGTAGGAAGGCGTCAGTCGGTCCAGGAGCCCGGATGAACGAACGCGTTCGGCCAACTCCATCTGCCTCTCCGCGGCATCCAGGCTCTTGCGGATGTTTGCCGAATCGCAATTGACCAGCTTGTTGGCCCTGTTTCTCATCGATCGCAGCAGCGATCTCTCTTCCAGAAGAAGACCGGTCCGAAAAAGGCCGAGACCGGTCAGGAAAGAGACAATCTCCGCCTGGTCGCGGATGAGGACATCCGAATGTCCGGAACGACAGCGCTGTGAAAACCGAATTCCCGCCTGTTTCAGCAGATGGGCGGTTTTTTCCCCGAGCATTCGTTTTCTTTCCTCTATGCGGAAAACCAGGTAATATCCGGTCTGCGGGAGATAAAGAGAACCGAGCCCTCCCCATATTCCCCTCAGCCAAGCCCAGCGCGAGCGTGGATTTTCTTCGTGAATGCCCTTTCTGATCTCGATGGCCTTGTCGATCATGAGCTGGGGAATATGAATTCCAGGATGTCCCTTCAGGTCCGGAGGCAATTTCAGTAACGAGCCAAGGTCGCCGAACTCCCTCCAGCTACCGGCATTCCAGAGGCGATGAAGGCGCCTGAACACAAACAGCCGTTTCGAAGAAAGAGACCAACCCGAATTTTCCCTCTTCTCCTTCATCGACAGGAAAAGAGCCGCCGCTTCGGAATCCGTCTCTTGGGCACTGCCAAAGGGAGCATTCAGCCATTCGTCCCAGAGATCCTCGGCAATCTGCCTCATTTTCCCAACTCTTTCGTCTCCCGGGCGACTTTCATGATCGCTTCCGACACCCGCTGCGTCTGATGCCGGACAAGCCCCCCGGAGGTGATTTCCAGGAAGTCGCCTCGAATCACCTGGACCCTTGCTCTTGCCAGGCGGGTTTCCTCCCTGGAATTCATCAGAACCGGTTCAGAACCTGTTTCACGATACCGGGCCAGGATTTCGGCCGGCACTTCCGTTTCATTGACCAGGACGATATCGGGGTATTGACCGAGGACCTCCTTGATCCAACGAACATGGTCATAAACCGAAAAACCGTCCGTTTCTCCCGGCTGGGTCATCACGTTCGCCACGTAAATCCTTGGAGCATCGGCCTGGCGTATCGCCTCCGCGACGCCCTGGACAAGGAGGTTCGGCAGGATGCTTGTGAAAAGGCTGCCTGGCCCCAGTACAATCGCTTCAGCCTCCCTAATGGCTTCGACAACCTCGCTAAGCGGCTTGGCATCCGGCGGCTCAATGCTGACTTCCTTAAGCTCGCGCCCGTGACGGGCCACTTCCAGTTCGCCCCGATAACGGTTTCCCTTTGAGTCGGTTCCGGCAATCGTCACCGCTTCGGTCGTAACGGGAAGCACTCTTCCGCGGATCGCCAGGAGCTTGTTCATCTCTTCAACCGCCAGGCGGAAGTCCCCCGCGAGCTCCGTGACCGCCAAGAGCACAAGGTTCCCCAGGCTGTGACCTGCCAATTCGCCTTTGTCAAAGCGGAAATTGAGGATACGGTTCAAAGCGCTGTCGTTCTCGGCAAGCGCAACGATGCAGTTCCGGACATCTCCGGGAGGAAGAACCCCCCATTCCGTCCTGAGGCGCCCTGAGCTTCCGCCTTCGTCCGTTACCGTCACGATCGCCGTGATGTTCCGGGTATACCCCTTCAGGCCTCTAAGGAGAGTCGACAATCCCGTGCCGCCTCCGAGAGCGACAATTCGCGGTCCGGCAGCCAGGCGGAAACCGATCGCGCTGGTCATGATCTCAGCGAGACCACGGCGCTTGCGCACGACACGCTCCATCCAGACCATCACCGCGACTCCGCCCAGAAAAAGGCCTATCGCGAAGGGCACGATCCATTCCATCGTTACCATACCTGCTCCTTGTCGATGTCGCGATGCCTCACGACACAAGAATGCCCCGATTGGCCCAGCCTGCAGGCAAACCACTCCGCGACGGCAACAGACCGGTGCCTGCCTCCTGTACATCCCACGGCGATATGGATCTGCGTCTTTCCCGTCACTTCATAAAGCGGGAGCAGGAATTCGAAGAGTTCCTCCTGCCTTTTCAGGAACTCCTTCGCAGCCGGGGAAGCCTTGAAGATAAAATCGACCACCTCCGGATCCCTGCCGCTCATTCCTCGCAGGTTGGGCTCGTAATAGGGATTGACGAGGAAACGGACATCGACGAGGTAATCGCAGTCCTGGGGAATGCCATGCTTGTACCCGAAGGAAGTCAGGAAGAGGGTAAGCTGCCCCGGCGGAGTTCCCAGGCTTTCGAGGATCCGGCCACGCAACTCGGAAAGGTTAAGACCCGTAGTGTCCAAGACGACATCGGCGGCTTCCTTTAGCGGTGCCAGGCTTTCCCTTTCCCTTTGGATTCCTTCCTGCGTGGAAAGGTCAGGCCCAAGCGGATGACGCCTTCTGGTGCTTTCGAAGCGCCGGATCAAAGCCGCATCGGAAGCATCCATGAACAGAAGAGTGACGCTCGCCAACCGTCGTTTAAGGATATCCATAACAGCCTCGAGGTCCCTCAGGAGGTCGTCGCCCCGGATGTCGACCACGGCAACCACCCCATGCAGGACGGCTGCGCGGTGCCTTCCGAGAACCTCCACCAGTTGGGGGAGGAGCGATGGGGGAATGTTGTCGATGGCAAAAAAGCCCTGGTCCTCGAGGATGTGCAGGGCCGTGGACTTCCCTCCTCCGGACATGCCCGTGATGATGACGATCTTGTCCACTCCAGAGTTCAACGTTTCCGGCATGTCCGCCCTCCTAGCCGTGGTGATGGCTGTTCCCCCCATGCGATGAACATTCCCCTTCCCATCCGTTCAGGATATCGAGCGCATGCCGGAGGACTCCACCGATCGATTCGTAGCATTGCTGGGCTCCCCTCTCGCTGCCCGGGAAAGCGATGACAAGGCAGCGGCCTCTCGTCACCGCAAGTCCCCGGCTAAGGATTGAACGGTCGAGCAACGGCTCGGTTTTCCTCCGCATGGCTTCGCCGAGCCCAGGAACGACCCTGTCCCCAACATCCAGCAGGGCTTCAGGGGTCACATCCCGCACGGAAAGCCCCGTCCCGCCGGTGACGAGGATCAGGTGAAGCTGCTCCCCGTCCGCCCATTCCTTGATTGTCCCCGCAATCAGGGGACGATCGTCCGGAACGATGGCCCGTTTGGCAACCGTGGCCCCCAGAGGAACCACCAGCTCCTCCAGCGCCGGTCCCGCCGTGTCTTTCCTTTCCCCTCGGCTGCCCTTGTCGCTGACCGTCAGGACCCCTACCCTGACAGGCATCAGGAGGCAGGATTTTTGGGACAGGGAAAGGAACCCTCCCCTGACCGGGAAAAGGCTGAAGGAGTTCCCCACAGGCTTTCCAATCGCCAGCACAGGCCCTTCGTTGCCGAAAGAAATGAAAGCCCCTTCTTCCATCTGGCGGTCCAAGGAAAAGACAATCTGCCACTGCCCTTCTTGCAGGTTGTCGGTTTGACCGGGGCCTGAACCAAAGATCTGCGCGGGTTTTCCATTGACCCTGCACTCCCCGCCACTCCCCGTGTGAAGGTAGATAACAGGGAGGCTATACTGGTTCGAACCGTCGACAAGACGAATGACCCTCATTTTTCCCCTCCTGCGGAAGCCCGGTATTCACCGCTCTTTCCGCCCTTCTTCATAAGCAGTCGGATATCCCTGATTTCTATTCCCTTATCCAGGGCCTTGCACATGTCATAGACGGTCAGGGCGGCTACGGAAACTCCGGTCAAGGCCTCCATTTCCACCCCCGTAACTTCCCTGGCCTTCACCTGGCATTCGATCCTGACCGCGTTCTTTTCCGGCACAAGTTCGCACCGGAGGAATGCCTTGTCAAGACGGATCCCGTGGCAAAGGGGGATCAGGACAGGGGTCTGCTTTGCCCCCTGGATTCCTGCCAGTTCCGCAATCCGGAGGACATCCCCCTTCCTGACCGCGCTGTCCCGCACTGCCGTAAAAACCCTATCGGGAAGGAAAACCCACCCCTCCGCGATCGCTTCCCTTTCAGTCTCAGGCTTTCCGGACACATCGACCATAACCGGATGCCCATCCCTGTCCAGATGCGTGAATTCCCCCATTTTTCATCCCCCTATCCGGGACATATGCCGGGAGGAGGCTGCTGCATCCCTCCAGCACTTCGGCTTCCTGCCCGCTTCCGCGAGAATCAGTTCACGGACCGTTTCAAGGTCTCCCCGACGAAGGGGTTCCATTAAGGAAACTCCTTTCTCACTGAATAGACAGCTCCGAAGTTCCCCCGAAGCGGTTATTCTCAATCGGTTGCAGGTCTCGCAAAAGTGGTGGCTGACTACGGCGATGATCCCGAGCCGCTGTCCCGTCCCCGTATGGACAAGGGTACGGGCCGGTCCCTGCGGGACCCCATGATTGGGGTTCTTTTTCCCGAAGACGTCCGGGATCCATTTATCCGCGTCAGGCAACCCTGCCACGATTTCGTCCGCGGAAATGAAGCGATCCCGGGTCCAAACGGAATCATCCAGGGGCATGAATTCGATCAGCCTCAGTACCGCATCGCAGGATCTCGCGAATTCGAGAAGAGCCGGGACCTCCTCTTCGTTGAACCCCCTCATCAGCACCGTGTTGATCTTGATCGGGATTCGGGATCGGGAGCGGAACGCGATGATCCCCTGCAGGACTTCCTCCAGGCTGCCAAGCCGGGTCAGGGATCGGAACTTTCCAGGGTCCATCGAATCCAGGCTGACGTTAAGGCCGCAAAGCGGGATCTTCGAAAGATCTTCGGCAGACTGGAGCAGGAAAGACCCATTTGTCGTCAGAGCCACATGCAGGGACGGGATTTCTCCGACAAGGAGCCTGAGGAAGTCGGTCAATCCCTTTCGGACCATGGGTTCGCCCCCCGTGAGGCGAACCTTTCTGACCCCCATCTCGTGAAGCAGCCGGCAAAGGGCCAGGATTTCCTCGTACCGCAGGATCTCGTCGTGCCCAAGCCAACTGATCCCATCTTCCGGCATGCAGTACCGGCATCGGTAGTTGCAGCGATCGGTGATGGAAATCCTCACGTAGTCAAGCCTGCGGTTGAAGGATCCCTTCAATCCGGCCATCGATATCCTCCCATTGCTTCGACACCCTTTCTCCAATCCGGGTCTTCGACCGCATCCATGACGGCCCTGACTCCAGGGTGGTTCAGGTGTTTCTCCGGGACAACCAATTCGAAAGGCTCCCATGCCATTGGCACAAAATCGAGGCCGAGAGCATCAGCCGCTGCCCGAATCCCGAGCGCTGCATCCACAACCCCGGATGCGACGCGGCTCGCGGCGTCAAGGTGAGTCATCGCCTGCCCCGAATACCCTGGGATCTCAGCCCGGTCCAGTCCTGCCTCATGGAGAAACCAGTCGAGGAGAACCCTTGTTCCGGCACCCGGCTGCCTGTTGACGATACGGATCCCCTTCCCGGCAAGATCCTCCACCCCCGCAAGGCCCTTCGGATTGCCCTTCGCGACCAGGAAGCCCTGCTCACGGTAGAAAAGCACCTTTCTAATCCATATTTCGTTATTGGAGAGCTCCTCAATAAAAGAATCGTTGTATCGCCCCGTTTTGCCATCAAGAAGATGGCATGCCGCCATATGCCCCTCGCCGCGGGCAAGAGCAGCGAGACCGCCGAGGCTTCCCACCGACCTGATGGCGAGGTCCGCTCCCCTCCGGCGAACCGGCGTGACGAGTCGCATAAAGGCGGGGTCATCCGAGCCCTGGAAAAGAACCCTTTTTTCCCATGGAACATCCCTCGTGAACCAGACATTCAGGCGCGTTCCCTTTGGGCATTCGACCGTTTCGGGAGATAGTTGCGCGTACCCGTCCGCCTCATGCATTGCCCACATCGTCGACGCTCCGGAGGAGAGGGCCCACGAAACCTTCCTGCCCCCTATTTCGGCAGCCTTTACCCTCAGCCATTCCTCTACTCCGGGCGGAGACGAGTGCGGAAGCATCATCTCGCACTCGAGCTGTTGGTTAGCACCAAGAGCCCCCCGGATCAGCGATTCACGGGTTCTATCGCAAGGAATCCCCGACATGGCGAGCAGCGCTGGAAAAACCAGGCTCCAGACAGCCACAGCAGTCGACAAGGGGAAACCCGGTATCCCAAAAACCATCGTCTTCCCGACTATCCCCATCATGGCGGGACGCCCCGGCTTAATCCGAACCCATCGGAAAAGGAGATCTCCTTCCGAGGAAATGACCTCCGCCGTGTGGTCCCTCCTCCCCTTCGCCGTTCCTGCCCCGATGAGAACGAGGTCGTGGCTTTTCGCCCCGTTACGAAGCGCTTCCCTGATCAGGTCTGCAGAGTCCGGCACAATGGGATGAACATCAAGTTCAAATCCCCATTCACGAAAGATCCCCTTGAGAAGGGCCGAATTGCTTTCCGGGACTCTGCCGCTAACGGCCCCTCCGTTTTCGAGCCATTCCCTAATAGGGCATATTTCGTCGCCCGTAGGAATGAAAAGGCATTTGGGCCGCGGGAATACCGGGACCGAACCGACCCCCGCCCCCAGCAGAAGGGCCAAAAGAGGCGGGGCGATCCTTTCCTCCCGGCGCGCAAGAATCTGGCCCAGCATGACATCCTCACCAACGGGGCGGATATTAGAGCCTGGCGGGAGTGCCTTGGAAAGAACCAACTCTCCGCCCTCATCCATCGAGGTGTCCTCCACCATGACGACAGCGTCGGCCCAATGCGGAACCGAGGCGCCTGTATTGACCCAAAGGAACCGATCACTAGCCAGGCGGACGACGGTGGCCGCGGTGGCACCGCTCGTTTCTGCCGCCACGACGGCATATCCGTCGACCGCTGAGGCGACGTAATGAGGAACGTTCCGCTTCGAAAGGACATCTTCAGCCAGGATAAGCCCTAGTCCTTCTTCGGTGGGAATCGTCCTTGACCACGGGTGCCCCAGCGCCCTCGCCGCGCCCAGGACTATTTCCCTGGCTTCATCGAGACCGATATGTTCCCTGCAAGTTTTTACCATTCCAGGACCTCCACGATTTCTCCCTTCCTGCGTGTTTCCTCGTTTGCCTTGAGCCGGACAAGCCCTTTTGCGTCCCTCAGGACGGTGACGTATCCCGACTTCCCCTGTATGGGCAGGACTTCCCCATTCATGTCAACAGCAGGGATGAACTCTTCAACACCTGCCCTGCCGAAAACGTCCGAGGCCAAACTCGCCCTGACACTCCTGAATGGAAGGGCTTCGATGCCAACCAGACGATAAAGGAGGGGCAATAGCACCGTGATGGCGACGATGGAACAGGAAAGGGGGTGCCCCGGCAACCCCAGGACCAGCCGCCTGTCCGGCAAGCAGCCGGCGATGAGAAGCGGTTTCCCCGGGCTCATGTTGACCCCCCTCACAAGAAGGCCTGGGGAGGGGAGGTTCTCCATGATTTCGGAACAGTAGTCCCTGACGCTCACAGATGACCCGCCGCTTAAAACCAGGACATCGACACCCACCAGGCTTTTTTCGACGGATTCGGCCAGCGACTCCCTGCGGTCCGGGACGATTCCCAGGCGTCTTGCAGGAAAGCCGTGGCGCGAAAGGAGAAATTCAAGAAACCAGGCATTTGCGTCCCTGATCTTCCCTGGAGGAAGGGTCGCGGTCTCAGCTGGAACGATTTCGTCACCGGTCGAGAGGATTCCGATTTTCAAGTCAATGAGCTCAATCGAACAAAGTCCTAATGTTGCCAGGATTCCAACGTTTCGGTAATCCAGCAATTCGCCGGCGCCAAGGATCGTTTTCCCCCGGTCGATTTCCTCCCCGCGGAACACCAGGTTCTCGCCCGACTGGAGCGCTTTCCGGACTTCCAGCCAGTTTCCCGCCTGTACGGTGTCTTCCACCATGACGACGGCATCTGCCCCCTCCGGGATCATCCCCCCGGTATGAACCAAAACGCATTCGCCTTCCCCGATT
The DNA here is from genome assembly GCA_964521575.1 of uncultured Synergistaceae bacterium. GTDB lineage: Bacteria > Synergistota > Synergistia > Synergistales > 79-D21 > 79-D21. The sequence continues at coordinate 57,076 of CAZFSR010000007.1, read as the reverse complement.
GCAGAATTGGACCAGATCCCCATTGGGATTTCTCCCTTGACTCGCAGAAAAACCGGGGAAGAGTCCGAGGCCCCTGCAGAATCCCCTGACCGCAGCGCATACCCATCCCGGGTACTACGGGAAAAGGGCGGATAATCCACAGGGGAAAGCAGCTCTTTTCCGCTGCGCTTCCCAAGAGCTTGATCAAGCGGTGCAGAAGCGCTTTTCAGGACCCATGGGAAAGCGAGCGCCTTCGAAACATATTCGATTGCGCCCTCTCTCGGCATCAATTCCTTGGCAAAACCCGACATGCAGAAGCCTCCGCCCTTTTCGATCCTACGGCAACTTGACAACCAGGACAGGGTAGCCTTTTTCGCTGAGCGTCTTCGCCAGCTTGTCTGCCGAAGCCCTTTCGGGGCCAGCCTGGACAAGGACCTTGGACATCACTTTTTCGCCAGTCTTTGTCTCGATCAATCTTGCTGAAAAACCTTCCTGCTTGAGTTTCCTGACCAGGTTTTCGGCGTTGGCTCGATCCTTGAAGGCTCCTACCTGGACACTCCACGCCTCTTTGGTGCCCGATTCAGGCTCGAGCTTGGCCTGGACCTGCATGGTCACATTTTTTTGAGTTTGTTTACCGCCGTCTTCCGGAACCGTGGCCGGCTGAGCGGCCGATTTCACAGCGATCGTCTTGGACACAGGCTTTGCTTGGACAAGATTGGTTTTCGGGACGGCTTCGGTCTTTGTTTGTCCACCGCTTTCCGGAACAGCCACCACCGATTCTCCCCCCCCGACCGCTACCGCATCGGGGCTTTCCCCTTCAAGCGCACCCGGCTCCGCGCTTTGGGTTTGCTCCAAAACGGGAGAAGAGGTTTCCCTTTCTGGCGATGGGAAGAAAAACAGCCGTATCCCGAACACTAGAATCCCGACGGCCACCAGCCCCACGATTGGAAGCATAAAGTGACCAAAGCCGAAATTCGCCTTTCGGGTCCGGCTCCTGCGGCTTCTTCTGGAGGGAAGCCTTCTTTGCGGTCTTGGATGACCCGAAACGGGGTCCCCTTCCTCTTCTTCCATTTCTTCCCACTCTTCGGGTTCAGATCGCATCGTTTCTCCCCCTTTTTCTCTTGTCGACAAGGGTTTCCATCCAATCCACCACTTCGGGACCACCCCAGGAAAGACGATGTTCCAGGTCGGCTTCTCTCGCGCTAGAAAAACGGATCTCGCATCCCCTGCCCAGGCTTTCCGAAATCGCTGCCTTGAGCAGCCGAAACCGTTTTTCCGCTTCGGCGATGCCGATGAACGCACGATTGCCCCACGGAGTTCCGGGTTTCGGAACGAAAGCGTTCACCGAAAGCGAGACTGACAGGCGCAACTCTTTCCTGATCGTTTCTGCGAGGCCAGCGATGGCGACAACATCTTCCTCCGTCTCGGCCGGTAGGCCGACCATAAAGTAGAGTTTCACTTTTTTCATTCCTTCGCATGAGGCCATTTCCAGCTTATCAAGAATCTGGCGGTTAGTGAAAGGTTTCCCACAACTTAGGCGCAATCGGTCCGTCCCTGTTTCCGGGGCGATCGTCAGGCTTTCCCTTCCTGATTGCCTCAATGCCCTGACCATCCGCCTCGTCAGGTTGTCAATACGCAGAGAAGCGAAAGAAACGCCTTTGCCCAAGTCTTCGAGTTTGTCCAGCAGGGTTTCCAGTCCAGGGTAATCCCCCGCCTCAGGCGTAACCAAACCGACCTGCCTGAACGGGACTCTCGAGGCGCAATCTTCCAGTGTCTCGATAACCCTGTCCAGGGGTCTTTGCCTAAGAGGGGAAAAACAGGCAGGAAGAACACAATACGGACATCCGCGAGCACACCCCCGCTGAAGTTCAAGAAGAAGCGTTTCACCGAAAACGGATTTTTTGCTGATCCAAACCCCATGCCCTAAAGATTTCCCGCAGGGGGTCGCCGATGCCTTTTTCACGCCGCTCCGGAGGGAATCGATCGCACTCTCAACCCCCAGGCCCGGGACAAGAACGGAAGGATGCTCGTCCAATGCTTCGAGCAGTTTTTCCCGATCCTCTCCAGGCTGGTGGTTCCTGAAGCAGGCAACAAGGTGAGGAATGACGGGCTCTCCATCTCCCAGCACGATGAAATCGGCAACCGCAAGAAGCATCGACGGATTGATCGAGGTGAACGCTCCGGCCGCCCCGATCAGGGGGAACTCTCCCGACTCCCGCTGGCTTTGCTTCGACGGAATACCCGCCAGATGCAGCAGTTGAAGAAAATTCAAGGCATCGGGTTCATAGGCGATGCTCGCCGTGATGATGGGAAAATCCTGCAGGGCGCGGTGGTTTTCAACCGAAAGATTGGGGATTGGCGAATGAAAGAACCGCTCAACGCCAACCCCCAGCCTTTTCAAGTGATAAAAGACATAATGGAAGCCTAGGTTCGAAATCCCGGTTCCGTAATCGGAAGGAAAAACGAGAGCCCAAGAAGGATCGCCTCCCCGGGGCATAGGAAGGACCGCTACCTCTTCCCGCATGATGGGGTCCCACTCTCGGCCGAACCGGTTATGGCTTCTGTCCGCGGGAACCCGCCTAATTGCCCTCAAAAAAAGACGCCTCCCGGCAGCCAGCCTAATCTCCAGCCTTCCGCCTGCGGATGACCGATGGGATGTCGAGGTGGTTCGTCGGTACTCCGCTGATCTTGAAAAGATCCTCTTCCTGCGAGGAAGACCGGACCTCTGTTTCTTCCAGGTCAATACGGTTCTTCCTGACACGCGGGGGCATCTGCTGGACAGGCTGTTGAGAAACGGCTTTACGGACCGTTTCAACCTTGCGGATCGGCGAAGGTGTTGCGGCCTGCTCGGAAAATCCTGTCGCGATGACGGTGATCTGGATCTTTTCACCCATGGAAGGATCGACCACGTTTCCCCATATGATCGTGGCATCCTCGTCCGCCGCTTCCGTGATCACGCCTGCCGCTTCGTTGATCTCGTGGATGCCAAGGCTGGGGCCTCCCGTTACGTTGAACAGGACGCCTTTCGCCCCCGCCATCTGGGTCTCCATCAGGGGACTATTGATCGCCGCCCGCGCTGCAATTTCTGCCCGAGACTCGCCTTCAGCCTCACCGATGCCCATGATTGCTGAACCGGCGTTGCTCATGACGGTTCTGACGTCGGCAAAATCGACGTTCACCAGGCCGGGACGGAAGATCAGGTCGGTGACTCCCTGCACAGCCTGGCGCAAGACATCATCCGCAAGCCTGAAAGCATCGCACAGGGCGGTCTTGCAGTCGGAGATCTCCAGCAATTTGTCGTTGGGGATGACGATAAGGGCATCGACCTTGTCCTTGAGGTTCTCAATCCCGCTCTTCGCCTGCATCAGGCGTTTCTTCCCCTCGAAAGAGAAGGGGCGCGTGACAACTGCCACAACAAGGACCCCCATCTCCTTTGCCACTTCAGCAATGACCGGGGTCGATCCCGTTCCGGTCCCGCCACCCATACCGGCAGTCAGGAAAACCATGTCCGCTCCCTCCAGGAGCTGACGGATTTCCTCCCGGGATTCCTTTGCCGCCTTCATGCCGACCTCTGGATCTGCCCCGGCGCCCAGTCCACGGGTCAATTCCTTGCCGAGAACCACCCGGACATCGGCCTCGGAGGTCTGGAGATGCGCCATATCCGTGTTGGCCCCGACGAACTCCACGCCGACAAGCCCGCTTCTGGCGATATGATTCAACGCATTGTTCCCGCCGCCACCGATGCCCATGACCTTGATGACTTCCCTGAATGGACGGCTCGCTTTTTCGATCTCAAAAATATCGGCCATGCCGTTCGCCTCCTGCAGGATCCAGAATGGTCAAAACAAGTCCTTCACGGATTTCCGGATATTCTCCATCACGGTTTTAAGCGCCCCGTCACCAGCCTTTTTCCTGCCGTTCCCGGCACTTACGGCCCCCCTACCCCCCCGTTTGCCTCGGTTACCCGAGACCGTCCCTTCCGAAGGCAGGTCGGACTCGATGTAGCGGTAGGGGTTCCTCGCCTTTTCCAGAATGTATCGGATGATTCCCGCTCCTCCGGAGTACTCCTCGCTGTTCATGCCGGGCGGCATACGACCCGCGTCTATCGGCCCAGCTACCCTCACCGGCATGTCAAGCAGCCGCGAGACGTAGGCATCCAGGCCGGTTAGTCTGGATACACCGCCCGTCAGGACAACTCCACCCGGCATCATGGATATTCCCGACTCCTTCAGCTCGTTTACGACAAGAGAAGAAAAGAGTTCATCAAGCCGGCAGGCGATAACTTCAACAACCTCCCGCACGCTGAAAGAAAGAGTTTTCCCCATGCTCTCGATTTCGATCTTTTCGTTCTGCCCGAAACCATCCGGTGAAAGGGAAACGCTCTTCTTCAAGGTATCTGCCCTGCTGATCGGGATTCTCAAGACACAGGCAAGGTCGTTGGTGATATGGTCTCCACCGACAGGAATGACGGAAAGCCTTCTAGGCCTTCCGTCTGAAAAAACCGAAACCCCCGTTGTACCTCCACCCAGGTCAACCACTGCCACACCCGCCATGGCCTCCTCGTTGGAAAGACACCCCAGAGAGCTTGCGAGAGGTTTCATGACCAGTCCGGAAACCTCTAGGCCCGCCTTGCTCACGCTATTGACGACATTCTGGATCACTGCGCTCGGCACGATGATCGACTGGAGTTCCACCTCGAGCCTGACTCCCGTCATGTCGAGAGGGTCATCGATCCCTGGGTGCCCGTCCAGCGTGTATTCGACGGGAATCGTATGGAGAATGCAGCGATTGACCGGAACGGCGATCTCGGATTGGGCCGCTTCGATGATGCGGTCCACATCGTCCAGGGTCACCTGCCTTGCCGAACGGCCGAGCGATATCATTCCCTTTGTCCGCACGCTGGTCGCTTCAGCACCCGAAAAGGCTACCGTTACTTCTTCGATCCCCAGGCCCACCATGCTCTCGGCATCTTCAACCGCCGCCTGGATGGAACGGGTGGCCTGCTCCAGGTTAACGATCATCCCCTTCCTGATTCCCATGGAAGGGGCTTCACCGACACCGATGATCTGCGCCTCGCCAGAGCGGGAATCCAACTCTGCCACGACGACCGCGATTTTAGTGGTACCCAAATCCAAACCGACCAAGAGATCGGGTCCGTCTTTCAATTCGATTCGCTCCCTTCCGGCCTCAGCCGCTTGCCGTCCGTTCCGCCAGGAGGAACATGTCTTGCGACGATCTTGCCTTCGTACGTGGCATCGATGAGCAGGTTTCCCTCTCCTGCCCTTTCCGGTTCCGCCAGGATCTTTCGTATCGCGGGAAAAATTGTTTCCCAGTCTTCCGTTTTATCTCCCAATTCCAATTGTATCCTTTGGTTGTTCCTTTGCGCAATGATTTTCAAGTACCTGACCCCGCCACGCAGGGAAACCGTCGCCTTAAGCTGCCTGCCGAACCACCCCTGCTTTGACAATCCATCATTCCATTGCTTTAGGTCCTCCAAGGGAAGCGTGGAGGGCTGGACGGTGGATTGACGCCGACTTGGATCGTTAAATGGGTTCAGGAGTCTGTTGTCCCACTCCCAGCGCGGAAGTTGATCCGGCTTGTTTCCGTTTCTTTTCAGGGCGCTTTCTTCCATCGAGAACGACCGGGGCCATATGGTCCCGTCCTGTGAAAGAATGAATTCCTGCCCCTGGTAAACCAGAAGGAGCCAGGGGACATGCGGGCGGACAGAGATCCCGATTCGGCCCCATCCAGTAATCGAGACTCTTATTTCTGCGGGATACCGCTCCTGGAGTTCGCGGGCAATCGCGTCCTTTCTCAGGAGGGGAATGATCCAGAACCGCCTGGAAAGGCTTCCGACCGACCGCCACAAGACGGGTTCGGGTAAGCTTCCGGGAGGGTCCACGGTCAACTCGACAAGGCGCAAGAGTTGATAATGGCTCTCCGCTCCGCAGAGGACACCGAGAAAAAGGGCAAGCCACAGGAACTTCCGCCCCAGGCCGCTTCGCTTACTCCCAGGGGCCACCGAGGAGATTCACCTCCAGTTCCAGCCAGATTCCGCTCGAATCGTATACCCTTTGCCTGCAGGCACGAATGAGGTCCCAAATGTCGCTGGCTGTCGCTGAACCGGTATTCTCAACAAAATTCGCGTGAAGCGGCGAAACCCTCGCGTTCCCGACACGAAGCCGCTTGCAGCCGGAACGGTCCAGGAGGAGTCCCGCGGGATCCTTTCCCCCTCCTGGATTTTTGAACACGCAACCCGCAGTCATTGCGCCATGAGGCTGCCCCTTCCGGAGCGCCCAGAAGTCCAGAACCCGCTCCCGGACATGAGGCTTCTCTGCCGATTCGAGCTTGAGCCCGCACCGCGTGATTAACCGTTCTCCATCGCTCAGGGAGCTGGACCGATAGCCGAAGTGGATCTCGCGCGATTCCCAGCGCCGGAAGGAGCCATCCCCCTCCACCGATTCGATCCACTCCACTTTCTGTCCAATGGAATCCTCCCCTGCTCCTGCGTTGCAGATCAGGGCGCCTCCAATGCTCCCATGAATACCGGTTGCAAATTCCAGGCCCGAGAACCCGTGGACAAGGCTAAAATTGAGCAAGTGCCGGGTCGGGCAACCGGCGTCAGCTTCAACAACGAGGCCCCCGTGATCGCCCATCCTCCACGAGAAGTCCTTCATTTGTCCCATCCAGAGGGTTAGCCCCGGGAGTCCAGACGGATGGACGAGAATATTGCTGCCGCCTCCAATCCTCCAAACAGGAACGCCCTCAGCCCGGCAAAAGGCAAAAGCCCCGTGCGCCTCATGGGCTGTGCGCGGGGCCAGAAAAAACTCAGCCGCACCTCCTGCCTTCCAGGTCGTCAGGGGGGCAAGAGGGACGCCGGGTTGAAGAGAGGTATTCAGTTTTCGTTCAAGCGCTGCAGGCCATGGCATCGGCAACCGGCTCTTGCTGTTCGAGGCGGCTCATGAGCTGTTCGCATGCCGCGTTTACGTTTCCGGCTCCCAGCGTTAGGACCAGGTCATCGCGCCGGGCTTCCCTACCAATTCTCTCGACCGCTTCCGGGATGTCCCTGCATAGGGTCACGTGGCCTGCTCCCCTTTCGGACATCGTTCTGGCGATGAGATCCGAGCAGACTCCCGGTATCGGCTGTTCATCTGCCGGGTAAATAGGCACAAGGAAAAGGCGATCCGCCAATGTCAGGACTTCGGCGAATTCCTTGTAGAGTGCGGCCGTCCTGGTAAAGCGATGAGGCTGGAAAAGAGTGACGATACGGCGCCCCGGGAAGATCGAACGGACCGCTCGCAGGGTTGCAGCGACTTCCCTCGGATGATGGCCGTAATCGTCGTACAGTTCGATTTCTCCCACCGAACCCATGTATTGAAGGCGCCTTTTTGCTCCCTTGAAGGCTTTCAGGGCCTCGCTCGCTGTTTCGAAGGGAACGTTCATGCACGAGGAAGCGGCACAGGCCGCCAGAGCATTGAGGACATTATGGTCTCCTGAAACCTTCAGGGAGATCGTGCCTTTCAGCTTGCCACGGTGCAGGACGCTGAAAGACACCCCGCCTCCGGGGATGTGAATGACGTCGGAAGCCCCCCAATCCCACGCCGCACCCCATCCGTATGTCGTATAGTCCGTTGAGTCGCCTTCGATGCGGCTCTGTTCGATCAGTCTGGCAGCTCCCGGATCTTCGCCGCAAATGACAACAGACGAATCCTTTTTCCGATTTCCGAGGAAGCGGGCGAATGCCCGCTCGACATCTTCACGAGTCCGGTAGTGATCGACATGATCCCAGTCCACGTTGGTCACGACTGAAACATTCGTCCTGAAAAGCTCGAATGACCCGTCGCTTTCGTCAAGCTCAGCCACCATGGGAAGCCCGGCTCCGAGACGCGCGTTCGCCCCGATGTCACAGATTTCTCCCCCGATCGCAACGGTCGGCTTTAACCCTGCCCGGTCAAGGATGAGGGCCGTCATCGATGAGGTGGTCGTTTTCCCGTGTGTTCCCGCAATCCCCACCCCGAACCGCTCGTTGAAGAGAGCGCTCAGGACCTCTGCTCGCCTGGCGATGAGGATTCCCCGTCTTGCGGCCTCTATCAACTCCTCGTTATGCTCAGGAATCGCGCTGCTGAAGACCAGAAGATCGGGGTTGTACCTGTCCAGGTGGGCGGGATCGTGTCCAAGCACGCAATCCACCCTTCTGGCAATCAGTTTTTCCATGTAATACGAGTGAGCCATGTCACACCCGGAGACCTCGAAACCGAGTTCGGAAAGAAGCGCAGCCAAACCGCTCATCCCTGAACCGCCTATCCCAAGCAGGTGGACGTTTCTGATCCTGTCATGGCTCAGTTTGAGTCCATCCAACTTCCGTCTCTCCCTTCAAGAGTCCTGAGGATTTCCCTAAAAAAGCTCCGATTGATCTGCTCTGCCGCGACTCCCGGACACGCAGGACCCGACTGCCCCGCAAAATCCGGTGACCCCAGTTGACGCAACTTGGACACCAACTCCGCCTTGCCTTCCCGAACCTCATCCCAGACCAATCCGTTTCCGCCCTCGCAAAAGACCCGCGCGTTGGCTGACTGATGATCGTCCCGGGAGTCCGGCCAGGGAACAACCAGGGCCGGAATCGCCCAGGCCCGCAGCTCGGACAAGGTCGAAGCGCCTCCCCTGACAACGGCGGTATCCGCCAAGGAGTAGAGCGTTTCCATGTCCCAACGCCGCGGTATCCCCCAGACTCTATCCGACAGGTGATTATCCCCCGTTTCCTTCCCCATGACAAGGAAGTTCCATCCTTCGAAATCTGGAAGCCGGGAAATTTCCTCCATCCTTTCGGCTAGAGAAAGGCTTCCCAACGATCCGCCAAGAACGAGGCAGTTTCGCCCACCGGGAAATTCACCCAAGTCAAGTTTATTCCAAGCTTCCCGGCGAGGCAAACGCCTCATGGCACGTACCGGTGTTCCAACCTTCACGAACCGGTCCTTCCCAAAAGGGTGGCATTCATTCCAACCGGTCAATAGCTTGGCTCCCAATCGCGCCGCCAATCTCGTGACTCGGCCTGCGACCGCATTCTGCTCGTGAACCAGGATACGGATCCCTTTCAGCTTTCCGGCAACCAAAGCGGGAAATGAGACATATCCACCGAAGAGTACGCAAACCTCGGGGCGCATTTGCCCGAGCAAACGAACCATTTCTCCCGAAGCTTTGAGGATTTGCAGCCACCGTGCTGCCGAGGCCCCTCCCCGGGTTCCCATCGGAGAACCCTCACAAGGCAGGATGACCGGGTGCACGCCGGAAACCCCGTATATCTCCTGTTCAAGGCACCGATTCCCGGAGACATACACAATTTCCACCCCATCAACCGCCTCGGCCAGCCACCGGCCGAACGCAACGGCCGGTAAGATGTGTCCTCCCGTTCCTCCCGCCACCAGGAAAATGCGCGTCAGGCCAACCGGCGGCATCGGCTGATCCTCAGGAGAAGTCCCACCCGTGCCCACATCATCACAAGGGAACTTCCCCCGTAGCTCAGGAATGGAAGAGGCATCCCCGTCAAGGGGATCAATTTCGTCACCCCTCCGACGTTGATCGCCATCTGGAAAAAAACGTTCAGGCACAAGCCCCAGACAATGCAGGCTTCGAACGTTCCCTCAAGGCGGCGGGAAAGCACGAAAAGGCGATAAAACCAGAATCCGAAAAGGGCAAGGACAGAGAGCGTTCCCGCCAAACCCAATTCTTCACCAATCGCAGCCAGGATAAAATCCGTATGGGAAGCCGGCAGGTACTTGAGTTTCTGGAGCCCTTGCCCCAAGCCCATGCCCCAAATTCCCCCGTTGGAAAAAGCAACAAGTCCCTGGATGGCCTGGAATCCGCTACCGAGTGGTTCTTCCCACGGGTCTAGGAAAGCCTTCAAACGCCTCAATCGGTAGCCGTGGGTGAAGATGTAGGGAAATCCGAGGGCAAAGAGTCCGCCTCCGCAGACCAAAGGAAGGCTCCAGCCATAAAGTGGAATGTAAAGCCCCATCGCCAGGCCAAAGACAAGGATCGTGCTGCCCATATCCGGCTGCAAAAGAAGAGGAATAACGGAAACAGCCGCCAGGATGCAGGCCTTCATGAAGCCCCCCTTGGGGGTTTCGCGCTCGCGGCTCTCGTAGAGCTTTCGCCCGACGTGGAGCGTGAAGGCAAAAAACAGGATATCCGCCGATTGGACCGTGACAAGCCCAAGGTTGACCCAGCGCCTGGCTCCGCCAGCCGAAATCCCCGTGACAGGAAGAAGAGGCAGGAAACAAAAGCCCACTGCGAACAGCCAGAAGAGTCCGCTTTGTTTTTTCCATGTCTCGATCGGAATCGAGTAGGTCACGAGCATGCTGCCCATCCCGATCAGGAGCCAAAGGGCCTGTTTCAGCCCCAAAGTCTGCGGCGAACCAAACCGTGCCATTGAGATCGGGCTTGAGGAAGAACTGACCATGATGACCCCGATACCGCTCAAAAGAAGCGGAATCAGCCATAGAAGCGGATCGGCCCCGCCGTCGTCGCGGATCATCCTGGAATTGGGATCAGGCCCGTTCCGGAGAATCTCCAAGTGCGTCTCCTCCTCGGATCGCGTGGACCAGCCTTTTGAAGTGCTCCCCTCTCTCCTTGTAATTTGGGTAGGCATCCCAGCTTGTGCAGGCCGGTGAAAGCAGCACCATCTCTCCCTCAACAGCCTCTTTGTGAGCTCTCTCGACCGCTTCTTCCATGTCCCTGACCGGAATGATCCCCTCGAACCCGGCTTTTTGGAGAGCTTCCTGGATCTTCTCGCGCTCCGTACCCATGACGAGCGCAAGTCGTGCTGTCCTTCTTACTGCTTCCGCCAAAGGTGCATACGTCTCTCCCTTCCCTTGGCCTCCCAGAATGACGATTTTCTTCCGCGGAAGAGACTCAAGCGCCGTGACGGCGGCTGCGACATTGGTTCCCTTCGAGTCATCGACATAGGACACCCCGTTGATCGTTGCAACCGCCTCGCAACGGTGCGGCAGAGCCGAAAACGTTCCCAGAAGGGACTCCGCTGCGCGAACGTCAAGTCCGAGCAATTCGATCGCAGCCATCGCCATCGCGGCGTTCTCAAGGTTGTGCCGTCCGAGCAGCGGCAGGCTTTCATATGAAAAAAGGCGTTTCGGCACCCCGTCACGCCATGAGGTCGCCTCGAATTCTCCCATTTCGATCCGGTCCGGCGTTTGCGCCTTCTCGGTTTGCCAGCCGAGCGCGAGCTTCTTCACGTTAGGAACTTTCCTGAAGAAATCGAGATCCCTTGCCTGCACGATGGCCCAACTCCCAGGTTTTTGCATCGAGAGCAGATTGGCCTTCGCTTCGATGTACTTCTCGTAAGATCCATGCCAATCAATATGGTCCGGGTCCAAATTCGTGACGATCGAGACCTCCACCGCAAGGCTGCTGGCCCAGTGAAGCTGGAAGCTGCTGAGTTCCATCACGATGAAATCCAAATCCGCGTCGGCATAATCTGCGAGCGGCCGGCCGATGTTCCCGATCGCGGCCGCTTTTTCTCCCAGGCCCTGGAGCAGATGTCCGACAAGTGCGGTCGTCGTGGATTTTCCGTTGCTGCCCGTCACGCCGAGGAGCCTGCCCCTCAGGTAGGGAGCCACGAAATCCAGCTCCCCGACAACCGGGATGCCTCTTTTTCCCGCTTCGATGACCGGAAAAGCCGAAGGGGAAATTCCCGAACTGAGGACGAGCAGGTCCGACTCCCAAAGTCGCGGCCCGTGCCCTTCGAACTCGAAATCAAATCCCATTGAAACCATTTGTTCCGCTCGACTCTCCTGAAACGCCCCGCAGTCGGAAACGAACACCCGAGCCCCCTTTCTCCTGGCCAAAGAAGCCAGGGAAAGCCCGCTCAACCCGGAGCCGATAATACCGATCTTGAGTCCTTCGATGGAACGTTCGATTCGCATCCGCTTACCCCCATAATTCCAAAGCCGATTTCAGGACAAAGCCAGTTCCAATCATTCCGGCGGCATGAAACAGCCAAAATCTGACAACCACGTGTGTTTCCGGCCACCCCAGCAGTTCGAAATGATGGTGCAGAGGACTCATTCTGAACACCTTGCGGCCGAAGCGTCGTATGGCGAAGATTTGAACTGCTACACTCACCAGCTCCACCCCGAACAGGAAACCGAACGGAATGAGAAGCAACAGTCCTCCTCCGGCTACGCAAAGGCTGACCAGTAATCCTCCGAGAAAGTGCGATCCGCCATCCCCCATGAAGACTTTCGCAGGGTATGCATTATGCCAAAGAAATCCCGCACACAACCCGAGACCGATGCATGCCGCAGGCCCGATTTCCGCTGAGCGGGCCGCGGGAAGAAGGGCAAGGCCCAATAAACTGATACCGCATGCCCCTGCAGCAAGCCCATCCAGTCCGTCCGTCACATTCACGGCATTCATCATCCCGACGGAGAAGAAAGCCAGGATCCCTATCGCGGGAAGTGGCGCAAGGGAAAGCCCCGGCAAAAGGGGAATCCGATCCACTAATACGACATAAGCACTCCAGGGAACGGCGACAAGGATCTGAAGAGCGAGTTTTTCCATTGATTTGAGACCTTCGCTTGACGTTCGGCAGAACTTCAGCCAATCGTCGGCGAAACCGACGGCAAACGCGCCGAGAGGCAGGCCCCAAATTCCCGCGATCGAAACCGGGCGACTTCCCCCGGATGCGGCGAGAACCAGAAAACAGGCCAATGGGAAAACCACTCCCCCCATCGTCGGAGTCCCGCTCTTTCTCTCAACATGGCTGGCAAGACCGTACGCTTTCTCCACCTGCCTGATTTCCCACTTCCGAACAAGCCGGATCCAGTAGGCCTCCAGGAAAACCACGATTAAGGCGGAAAAGACCGCAAGCCCCCATCCTACGGAAGTCTTCATTCGCGGGACAACCTTTCCACGACAACTTCTAGGCCATAACTTCGGGATCCCTTGACCAGGACGGTATCATCCTTCCCGATCAGTTGCTCAAGGAGCAAACAGGCGGCCTGAGCGTCCTCCACCCACCATGAGGGAACCCGGTAAGGATCACGGTTTTCCTGTATTTGCTTCCACTCCTCTCCGACGAGGACCAACCCGTCAAGGAAACCCGTCTTCTCCAGGATCTTTCGATGCATTTCCTCAGAAGTTTCCCCGAGTTCCTTCATTCCGCCGAGGATGGCCCATCGCTTGCCAGGCCCCCTAAGCGATCCGAGTACGTTGAGTGCGGCGGCAACCGAAGAGGGGTTCGCATTGTAGGATTCGTCGATAAGCAAATATACCTTGCCTTCCCTGATCCACCTTCCTCGCCCCTTTAGAGGGGCAACTGTCGAAACCCCCTTCAAGAGGGTTTCGGGCGAGATATTCAAGGCCAAGCCCACCATGATTGCAAAACCGAGGTTGTGGGCATGGTGGATTCCCGTCAAGGAGGATTGGCAGGTCCAGCTCTGTCCTCCGTAAGACACTCCCAAGCGAAGTTTTCCATCCATGCCCTCGGAGGCCTCAGTGAGAAGCAAAGTGCTTCCTTTCCCGAAACCGACTCCCGCAATCCGGAATGGATGACTCCCTGATTCCAGAGCACGGCTCAACCGGTCGTCATCTGCGTTGAAAATCAACAAGCGGAGGCCCTCCCTGGGAATGATCTCCAGCTTGGCGGAAAGAACACCGTCCAGCGTACCGAAACCTTCGAGATGGACCGGGGCAACCGCCGTGATGATGGCGATCGTGGGAGGGAAATGGTCGACAATCGCCGCGATCTCACCGGGGTGGTTCGTTCCCATCTCGAACACGAGGATCTCGGTATCGGGCGGCATGCCCAGGACAGTCAGCGCACAGCCTACGAGAGTATTGTGGCTTCTCCTGGCCGCATGGACACGGACCGCCGAATCGAGGGCAGAGCGGATCAACTCCCGGGTTGTCGTCTTACCGACACTTCCGGTCACCGCGACCTTCTCACGCGGGGCAACCTCCGCAAGATATGCTTCCGCTACTTCGATAAGCGCCTTCTCGGCATTTTCGACCGCGAGGCAGGATGCCCCGGCCTCCTTGATCCTGTCTTTCCAAGGGGCAAGCCCTTCTAGGGTGCCAATGACGAGACGTGCGCCGTTTGAGAGGGCATCCCCCACGAAGCGGTGCCCGTCAACATGCTCTCCGGGAAGGGCGACAAAACCATCCCCGCTTCGGACATCCCTGCTATCCGTCCAAATGTTCCCGGGAATCGGGATATCTGGCCCCTCCGGTCTTCCTCCGCACCAGGAAGCGGATTCGAAAAGAGTCGGTCTTTCCCTACGCATCCGGCCACTCCAGTCCTCGGGCTTCTGCCCAATTCCTCACGGTGCTCTTGTCGCTGTAGGGCAAGGTCTTATTTCCTATAATGATGTACGGTTCGGGTCCTTTCCCCGACACAAGGACGATGTCCCCCGCACGGGCGTTGTCGAGGGCATAATGAATCGCCTCGGCACGATCGAGAATGACCCGGTGGTTTTTCAGCCGCCGTCCATCCTTTAGGCCTTCCTCTATTTGGCGTGCGATCGAGGCCGGATCCTCGCCGCGCGGGTTGTCCATCGTGATGACGAGCTCGTCGGCCAAATCCGATGCGACTTCCCCCATCAGGGGTCGGTTTGGAGCGTACCGCTCCCCCCCCATGCCGAAAACAGACCAGATTTTTCCGCCTGTAAGTTCCCCGACGGTCATCAGGACATTGCGGAGTGCGTCCGGGCTATGGGCGTAATCGATGAGGCAGCAAACGCCGTTTCCAAAAAAATACCGCTCAAGCCGTCCTGGAACCTGGGGCACCTTCTCCAGCCCAAGCCCGATCACGTCTTCTCCGAATCCCAAACCGCGGGCAATCGCCGCAGAAGCGAGAACGTTGTAGAGGTTGTAACGGCCAGTCAGGGGGACCCGCAGTTCACGTGCAACCTTTCCGCCCGGGAAGAGAATATCGAGATGGATCCCCTCGAGTGACATCGAGTGGATATGGGCGTGAACAGTCTCGTAACCCCTGCTTTCCAAGCCGAATGGAACCACTCTCGGGCCGAATTCTTCAATGAGTCTTTGCCCGAAAGGATCATCCGCGTTGGCCGCGCCGGTCCACTCCCCCCTTGTAAACTCGGCGAACAATTTTTTTTTGGCCCGGAAATAGGATTCCATGTCCCCATGGTAATCGAGATGCTCAGGAGTCAGATTCGTGAAACCGACCGCATCGAAACGGCATCCCCAGAGACGCCCCTGCTCGAGGCCATGGGAGGAGGCTTCCATAACGCAGGCCTTGCTTCCGTTTTCCACCATCCGCGAAAGCCACTCCTGGACTTCGTCGCTTTCCGGAGTTGTCCGGTCTGCGAGTGTTTCCGTCTTGCCGTCGTGGTAAACGATTGTCCCCAGAAGTCCCGAGGTCAATCCTGCCGATTCCAGAACGGAACGGACGAGATATGTGGTTGTGCTCTTACCATTTGTCCCGGTAAGGGCAATCATTTTCAGCTTGTCCGCCGGAAAACCGTATAGAAACGACGCGAGAGGAGCCATCGTCTTTCTTGCATCGGTAACGATAATTTGGGGTATTTCCAAAGCGAGGGGTCTTTCGCAAAGAAGCGCGACGGCTCCTTTCAAGAGGGCTTCGCCGGCAAATTCGTGCCCATCGTGGCGTGCTCCGGGCAGACAGCAATAGAGCGATCCGGGAGTCACTTGCGAAGTGTGATGGGTGACCCTCCGAATTTCCAGAGCAACGGCAGGGTCACAGCCTCCCCATACCGCCGAGCAGAGCAACCCTTCCGTATCCAGATAAGCAAGTATTTGTTTGAATTCCATCAGCTTGCTCCCTTCCCGGGCGGTGGCTTTATCGGGCAAGCAAGAGATAATCTTCCAGCATCGCCCTGAACGCGGGGGCAGCGATGGCACCCCCGAGATGCCCTTTCTGTGAGGGTTCGCCAAGGACGATCAGGAGAATGTGGTCGGGGTTTTCCGCAGGCCAAAAACCCGCAAAAGAGGCAACGAACCGTCCCTTGACGTACTTCCCATGTTCCGCGACTTGTGCGGTGCCGGTTTTGCCACCAACCGCGACATTCGGTGAGTTTGCGGCCTTGCCTGTGCCGTTGGTTACGACACGCCGCATCACGGCCCGGACCCAATCGCTCGTTTTCTTGGAGATGACCACGTTCCTGACGAATTCCTCGCCACGGTAGACGACATGTCCTTCTCCATCCTTGGCTTCTCTCACAATATAAGGCCTGACGCAACGCCCGCCGTTGATGACGGCAGAAAGGGCCGTTACGAGTTGCAGCGGGGTGACGCCGATTCCCTGCCCGATTGCGATGTTGGCCGGAACGACCCCCCTCCACTGTTCGGGAGTGCTGACCAGGCCTTCTTCTTCCGCAGGCAACTCGATCCCGCTTCTTGACGAAAAGCCCCATTGTTTCAGGTTGTCGTAGGCGAACCGTGGGCGAAACCGTATCCCGATTTGAGCCATCCCAACGTTGCAGCTATTGATGAGAAGATCCGGCAACGTCTGGTTCCCGTGGGCCTTGATATCGGTCACTACCCCGTCTGCTATTCTGATCCTCCCGCCGCATCGAAACGGTTCGTTTTCACCGACCAGGGCTTGATCCATCGCGATCGCCATGATCACTGGCTTCAGCGTGGAACCCGGTTCGTACACTCTTCCGATGACGTTGTTGACCCGCACCGACGGATCCAACAATGTTTCCCTGCGGTTCGGATCGAACGTAGGCCATGAAGCCGTTGCAAGCACTGCGCCGTTTCTCGGGTCAAGGCAAACCGCGGCAGCCCATTTCGGCTTATATTCCTGAGTCGCTTCATTTAGCCGCTTTTCAACGATCATCTGGAGAACCGGGTCGATCGTCAAAACCATCTCGCCTGGCCCCTTCATCCTTGGAGCCCTTTGCAGGGAAAGCAGATCGATCCCCTGCCCAGAGGCATCCCTGGCGAGAATCTTGACTTGAGGCGGCGAATAAAGGATGTCCTGCCAGGATTGCTCCAAACCAGCGAGCCCCTCGTCGTCAATGTCGCAAAACCCGAGAACGTGCGAGAGCAACTCTCCTTGAGGGTAAACCCTCTTTCTTTCCTTGAGCGCGTAGACCCCCTCCAATTTCTTCGAAAGGAGGCGGGCGGCCAATTCTGGCGGTATTTTCCGCGCAACCCAGACAAAGCGCCCCTTCATGGGTTTCGAGAATTTCGCAAGATCATCGGAAGAGACGAGGTTTTGTAGAGTTGCCTTCAATTCGTGGGCCTGGGCGGGATTCCAGTATTGGGGGTCGATGAAAAGACTGGTGGCGGGGACGGACAAAGCCAGGGCGGCCCCTCGGCTATCCCGTATGACCCCACGGCTTGTACTGATGGATATCTGGGTCCAGTACTGGCTGCTTGCCTGGAGGACCGTTCTCGGATCCGGCCAGGCCTGGATGATGACCAGCCTCATTGCTAGAATCGCGAGGGCAAGAAAGAGCCAGGTCCAGACACTCCGAAAAACTCTAAACAGGCCTATCCCGACTACCCCCTTGCCGATATGGCGAGTTCCCTCTCAGTCTTGCGCGTGGGCCTCTTTCTGGAAAAATCCGGCCAGGTTTAACCCGGCAACCAGGCTCTTTCTCCCTTTTTCAGGCCGCGAAGCAACGGCCACGTGGGCCGAAATGGACGCGGGAACGGTAATAACCGCAACGCTTGCACCATTCTGCATGCCCATTTTTGCACTCGCCACACTATACACTCTTGATGGAGATAGTAAAGAAGCCATATTGTTTCTCAAATCAAGCTCGATCTCCTGATAGTTTTCAATCGTTTCGTTAAGCCGGGTAAGGCGCTGCTCGAGGCAAATGTTGTATAGCCGTATTCCTCCAAGCCCCATGACGAGAACACCCAAAAGAACCGCTACCGCAGCGAATGCCGAATGGGGCCGACGGCCTCGCTCCTGGCACTTTCGGGTTCTGACGCTAGGTCTCATCGCCGTTCACCCCTTTCTTGCGACATCGAAGCCCGACATTCGGAAAACCCGCATCAGCGCGCTCCTTGACTTGTAATTCCGCTCCACTTCTTCAGGCGAAGGTTGAATGGCCTTTCTCGGTGTCCGCCGCCCCATCCCTGCTGCTTCCCATTCGTTGAAGGTGTGTTTGACGATTCTGTCCTCCAGCGAATGGTAACTGACAACCACCACGCACCCCTTATCCTTCACGACACGTCCGGCCTGGTTCAATCCTTCGCGCAAAGCTTCCATCTCGTCGTTGACGGCGATCCTGAGGGCTTGGAAAATCCTGCGGGCCGGGTGTCGGTTCATTTTTCTCTGTAGCGGCGCGGGCAACGCTCCGCGAATCACTTCCACCAATTCAACAGTCGTCAGGATTGGCCCCTTATGCTTGCGATAAGATGCGATTCCTTTTGCGATCGCTCCCGCATGAGGTTCCTCACCGTAATCCCTGAAAAGCCTGCGAAGTTCATCTTGGGAAAGGCTGTTCAGCAAGTCCGCCGCCGTAATCCCGTTCCTTCCCATCCGCATATCGAGAGGGCCTTCTTCCTGAAACGAAAACCCCCTCTCTGCAAGTGAGAGTTGGAGATTTGAAACCCCCAGGTCAAACACAATTGAATCCGGCTTTTCACATCCTGTGTCTTCCAGGATCTGCGCGATTTGCCTAAAATTCCCCTCGCTTGCGATAAACCGTCCCTTTGCCATTTCTTTGGACAACCTTGAGATTGCCTGCTGTAAAGCCATCGGGTCCCTGTCGATCCCGAGGACACGGCAAGAATCCCACTGGGCTAGAAAGCGCTCGGAGTAGCCGCCAAGGCCGAGAGTGGCGTCGACGATGAATTCAGGCTTTCCGGCAAGTTCGAGTTGCATGATGACTTCTTCCAGGAGGACGGGGACATGTTCGATCAAAATCCGTCCACCTCCTCCGCGATTTCTGGCAGTGTTTCCATGACGCGCGCCCTGTAGGTGTCCCATTTAACGGAATTCCATACCTCTATGTGATCCAGGACCCCGTTGATGCTGACCTCCTGATCGATCTCCGCCTGGTCCCGCAATGACTGGGGCAGGAGAATACGGCCGGCCGGATCAATAGGGATTTCATGGGCAGAGGCAAGAAGAACACGGACAAGATCGCGGGTTTTCCCCTTGGAGTAGGGAAGGCTATGCAATTTTTCCAAGACTCCCTCCCAGCTTTTCTGGGAGTAGATCGACACGCACCGGTCGATCCCGAAGGAGGCAACGACGCTGCTCCCGAGTTCCTCTCGGAACCGGGCGGGGATCACGAGGCGTCCTTTTGAATCTAGCCTGTGTTCAAAAGTCCCCACCAGCATCGGCAAAATCCTCCCACGTTATGACACTTTATCCCACATGAACCCACTTTATCACTTCACACCCCCCTAGCTTGGTTCGTATGAATCAAATGAACCTTTTCTTCTTGGGTATCTAGGCCTATTTTTAGGCGAAGTTCATCCGGCAGGATTTCCCGCCCGCCTTATGGCAAAGCACAAAAAAAGACCCCTTCAAGAGGGGTCTTTGGGGAGTATCCCATAAGCCGGGTTCTGTCTTGAACGACCATTTATCTAGACTCAAACTTACGCTTGAGTTCCAGCGACCGTACCCGGGGGTCGGCGGGCCGCTTCATCCCCCCCTATTCGGTCTTGCTCCGGACGGGGTTTACCTAGCCCGCAGGTCACCCTGCAGCTGGTGGGCTCTTACCCCACCTTTTCACCCTTACCGGCGTTTTGGGCCGGCGGTATGTTTCTGTGGCACTGGCCTGAGGTTCGCACCTACTGGACGTTATCCAGCGTCCTGCCCTGTGGAGCCCGGACTTTCCTCCCCCATCGGCCACGAAGGACGATGGCAGCGGTCGTTTGTGATACTCCCTAGTTTATTCTACCTCAGTCCGGCGGCTTGTGGAGCCCTTTCTGCCAGCATGGGTCCTTGCCAGGTCAACATAGGAAGCGGCCAGTTTCCGGATCCTGTCCCTTTCCTCCTCCGTGACATTGCGGATGACCTTTGCCGGGATTCCCATAAGCAGGCTGCCGGGCGGCACGATTCTTCCCTCCGGGACAAGGCTGCCCGCTCCGACAACCGACCCTTCGCCAATGCGTGCGCCGTCGAGTACGATGGCTCCCATGCCGACCAGGCACTCTTTCTCGACCACGCAACCGTGCAGGATGGCACCGTGACCAACTGTCACGTCATCATCGATGACCACTCCCAGCTGTCCGGTGACATGCAGGATCGCGCCGTCCTGTATATTGCTTCTGGCTCCGATCCGGATCTCCTTCAGGTCACCGCGGACAACGGCTCCATACCAGACGCTGGAGTCTTTTCCCAGACTGACCGACCCAACGATCACGGCGGAGTCGGCCGTGAAGGCCGACTCCGCCGTCTCGTTTTTCCATTCAACGCCCTCAGACCCGTATTTCATGCCCATTCACTAATGTGACCGGACAATTTCCTTGATGACCATCAACCTGCTTTGGCTCGACCGCTCCATCTCGTCCAGTTTCATCGTGATGTCCCGGATCGTCTCCTTGAAAGACGGGATCATGACATGCTCAAGAGCGTTCACCCGGCGCCGGGTCCGCTCGATTTCGGAGGCCATGAGCTTCAAGGCTTTCTCGTCGGCCGCGAGCTTGATGAGCCTGGCAATCAGCCTTGAAAACCTTTCAAGGGCAACATCGAGGCTACCGGGCGAGGTCGCCAGGCCGTAACTCAGGCTTTCCCCACTCTGGTCGACGGTATAGACAGGGACAATGACGCTCATCACATTCTTGTAAGCCACCTCCAGGCTGCAGGAGGCTCCGGATATCATGAGAGATTGCTCGAGCATGGCCGGCAGGGTTTGAGCTCTCGCGAGCAAAAAGCTGCGATAGCAGTCAGCAAGTTCTCTTTCAAGCTGTTCGCGAAGGAGTTTTATCGCCCGCGCTCGGCCCAGGAATTCCTTGATCAGGGCATCCTGCTTGTCCTTGAGAAGCTTGTGTCCCCTCTTCGCGACCACCAGGCGTTTTTTCAGCTTGGAAAGCTCCATGCGATTCGGGTTCACGTTCAGTCGCTTCGCCATGGGTCTGCCCCTCCCTACTGTTTCACCGTTTCAGGCCGCTTTTCCTCCCGAGCGTCCAGAAGAGGCTTCAGGTACTTCTCGACATAGGCATCCCTCACGCGTTTCAGCTCTCTTACCGGGATCATGGTCAACAATTCCCAGCCCAGGCTCAAAGTCTCCTCGACGGTGCGGTTCTCGTATTCGCCCTGTCTGACGTACCGATCCTCGAAAGCATCCGAGAAGCGGGCGAAGGCCTTGTCTTCCTCGGTCAATGCTCCTTCTCCAAGGATAATCGCGAGTTCCTTGGCTTCCTTGCCCCTCGCATAAGCGGCAAAAAGCTGGTTCATGAGGTCCGCATGGTCTTCGCGGGTTTTTCCCTTGCCTATACCCTTATCTTTCAAGCGCGAAAGCGACGGCATGACGTCCACGGGGGGATAGATTCCCTTCCGGTGCAAGCCTCGGCTCAGAATGATCTGGCCTTCCGTGATGTAGCCTGTCAGGTCGGGAATAGGGTGCGTTTTGTCGTCTTCCGGCATCGTCAGGATTGGGAACTGGGTGATCGACCCCTTCCTGCCTCTGAGCCGGCCCGCCCGCTCGTACATTGTCGCAAGGTCGGTGTAGAGATAGCCAGGATACCCCCGTCGACCCGGAACTTCCTTTCGAGCCGCCGAGATCTCCCGAAGAGCCTCGCAGTAGTTGGTCAAGTCGGTCAGGATGACAAGAACATGCATGTCGCACTCAAAAGCGAGATATTCTGCCGCCGTCAGCGCCAGTCGGGGGGTGGTAATCCGCTCGATCGCAGGGTCGTCGGCCAGGTTGACAAACATCACGGTTCTTTCGATTGCCCCCGTTTTCCGGAAATCTTCCATGAAGAAGGATGCCTCTTCAAAGGTGATTCCCATCGCGGCAAACACGACGGCGAAGGCTTCGTGCCCGCTGATGACCGCAGCCTGGCGTGCGATCTGTGCGGCCATCCGGTTATGGGGAAGGCCGCTTCCGGAGAAGATCGGCAGCTTCTGGCCCCTGACGAGCGGGTTCATACCGTCGATCGTCGAAATGCCGGTCTGGATGAACTCCGACGGGAAGTCACGTGAATAGGGGTTGATCGGGTTGCCGTTAATGTCAAGCAGTGCTTCCGGAATAACGCCGGTGCCGCCGTCAAGGGGCTCGCCCCGGCCATTGAAGATGCGCCCCAGCATCGTCCGGCTGACAGGCAGCGTAAGGACCTTCCCCAGAAAACGGACCTTGGTCGATTCGACGTCAATTCCTGTTGTTCCCTCAAAAACCTGGACCAGAGCCTTATCGGTCGTGATCTCGAGAACCCGTCCCCTTCTTCGTTCTCCCGAGGCCAGCTCGATCTCGACAAGCTCGTCGTAACGGACCTCGTTGACCTTTTCGACAACCATCAGCGGGCCCGATAGGTTGGTGATGGTTCGATACTCCCTAGGCAACATGGACCTCACCCCCAGCCGGCATCAGATTGCCGATTTCCTTCTTGATGTCCTCTTCAAGCTTGTCAAGTGAATCCAATTCCTTTTCGTCCACGTAGCGCATCCGGGTAATCCGTTCCCTGATTTCCATTTCCGTGACATCCTTCAGGGCTGCGCCACGCCTCAATGCTTCCATC
Source organism: uncultured Synergistaceae bacterium (assembly GCA_964521575.1). Lineage (GTDB taxonomy): Bacteria > Synergistota > Synergistia > Synergistales > 79-D21 > 79-D21. Next base: position 34,447 of record CAZFSR010000007.1, on the reverse strand, counting down.
GCAAGATGGTGGAACGTCAGGATATTCCTTAGCATCTTGAATTGCTTGTCCATCGAGGCATAGGTGTCGATCTCGTGGAAGGCGTTTTGGTGAAGGAAATCTTCCCTCAACGACTTTGCGGTTTCCAGGATCATCCTTTCATCCTTGGAGAGGGAATCGATACCGACAAGCCGAACGATTTCCTTGAGACGATCCTCGTCCTCCAGCAGGGACATCGCTTCAATCCGGCTCTTGGCCCACTCGCCGTCATAAATCCCGTCCCAGTATTCGCCCAGTTTTTCCGCATAAAGCGAATAGCTGCTGAGCCAATTGATCGCCGGGAAATGCCGCTGGTAGGCCAAACTGGCGTCAAGACCCCAGAAAACCTTCGTGACACGCAGGGTATTCTGGGTTACTGGCTCGGAAAGGTCTCCGCCGGGAGGCGAAACGGCACCGATGACGCTGACCGCCCCTTCTGCCTCAGACTTTCCGAGGCAGATGGCGCGGCCTGCCCTCTCATAAAATGAGGCGAGCCGAGTCCCGAGATAGGCGGGGTATCCTTCCTCGCCAGGCATTTCCTCGAGCCGGCCGGAAATTTCGCGGAGGGCTTCCGCCCATCGACTGGTTGAATCAGCCATCAGTGCGACCGAATATCCCATATCACGGTAATATTCCGCGATCGTGATCCCCGTGTAGACCGAAGCCTCACGGGCTGCAACGGGCATGTTCGAGGTGTTGGCGATAAGAACGGTCCGCTTCATCAACGGCTGTCCCGAACGCGGGTCTTCCAGCTCTGGGAATTCGAGCAGGACGTCCGTCATCTCGTTGCCGCGCTCACCGCAACCGATATAAACAACGATCTCCGCGTCCGCCCACTTCGCCAGCTGGTGCTGGATAACGGTCTTGCCGGATCCGAAAGGCCCGGGAACACAGGCGGTGCCTCCTCGGGCGATCAGGAAGAACATATCGACCACCCGCTGTCCCGTGGTCAGTGGAACAACAGGCGGAAGACGCCTGGCAACCGGCCGGGGGGTCCGGACCGGCCACCTTTGGAGCATTTGCACTTCACGCCGTTCTTCGCCATCGACGAGAACCGCGATGGTTTCCTCAACGGTGAAGTCCCCTTCGCGAATCTCCTCGACTCTTCCCTGGACTCCAGGCGGCACCATGATCCGGTGCTCGACAAGGATGGTTTCCTGAACGACTCCAAGGACATCCCCGGGACCCACAAGGTCGCCCTTCTTCACTTTCGCGTGAAAGCCCCATTTGCGGGTCCGGTCAATGGCAGGCACATTGATTCCTCGCGAAATGAACGGGCTCTGTGCCTTGTCCTCGATCGCGTTCAAGGGTCGCTGGACTCCGTCGTAAAACTGCTCGATCATGCCCGGACCAAGCTCGACGCTCAAAGGAGCGCCGGTGCTCACGACCGGCTCGCCTGGCATCAACCCGGAGGTTTCCTCGTAGACCTGGATCGAAGCCAGGTCCCCCTTCAACTCGATAATCTCTCCGACGAGGCCCAGGTTTCCCACCCGGACAACGTCGTACATGCCGGATCCGGTCATCCCGCTGGCAACGACGAGAGGTCCGGAAATCTTGCTGATCTGTCCCTTCACGGACTTACCTACGGCCACATGGATCGCCTCCAACCTGTTCGCATCGTTCTCCGTTCAGCGGGTTCATTCTATTTCACAGAGAAAATATCCATCCCGACTGCCCGTTCGACGCTCGACTTGATCGATTTGAAGCCCAGCCCCTTCGACCCTCTGAGCCCGGGGATAGGGACAATGCTCGTCTCTTCCTTCTCGTTGATCTCTTCGATTAACTCCCGCAATCGTTCATACCAATCCTCGACAACGAACACAACCGCATACTTCCGTTGCACGAGCTGGTTCAGGGCAGTTCTCGCCTCTGCCTCCGCGCCTTCTTCCAGAACGTGGGGCTCAATGCCGACCGCCTGGAAGGGGAGCACGCTCTCGTAATCACCGAGTGCAGCCATGGGCCGCTGCCGGCTAGCCGTTGACATGTCGCAGCAACCCCCTTAGGACTTCCCTGTCGGCCCCGTTCGCCTTGCCGACAAGAACGATCCGGACATTTTTCGCTTCCATTTCCTTCGACCAAAGGTAGTAAAGAACATTTTCCGGAGCCGTCGAACTGAAGCGGACAGCTTCGACTACCCGGAGTACATATTCATCCAGCGCCTTCTCGACTTCCACGATCAGGGCATCGAAATCCGACACTTCCTGCAGTTGGGACAGGGCTCCCGTCAAATCCGTGTAGGCCAGGAGCCTCCCCCAGCTTTCGAGGGGTTCGCCCATCAAGGAGAGGAGTTTCTCGACGGAAATGATGCCTCCCTCGTGTAGAAACCCTGCCGCCTTCGAGGCCTCGACCTGCATCCGGCGAAGCCGCAGGAGATTACGGATGTTCTCCGCGTCAATCCTTCCCTTGACCCATTGCATGGCACCCTTCAGGTCGAGCTTCGCTGCCAGGACTCCCATCTGGGAAAAGAGGAGGTCGTCGAGCTTTCGTTCGATCTCGAGGATGTCATGAGATTGGTCCCATTGCGCGAGGCAAAGGGGAATCATTCCTCTCAAGCCGAACGGTAGAAGCCGGTAGTCCTCCGATTCGAGAGATTCGATCAAAGACTCCGGAGCGAGGTTCCCGAGACGGGTTAGAAGGTCCCAGCGCCGATTCCCTCCGGATTTCTGCAAAAAGGCACTCTTCAGCAGCACCTTGACATTGTGGAAATCGTAGGGCATTTTGCAGAGGGTGACCAGCGCCTTGTCCGGCGCGAACTGCTCGATTTCCCGGTAGACATAGGCCAATTCCGCTTCGATGGCTTCGTCGAATGCCCCTTCGTTTTTCATTTCGACAAGCCAAGAAGCGTAACAGGTTTCGTTAAGTGTTTTCAGTGCTCCCTGCAGGTCCTCCGCATCCAGCATCCGCTGGAAAACACCCGAATCCAGGAGGCGATGCCCCATCGCCCTCAGGCGTGCAACCGTATAGCCGTAACGTTCCGCCTGGGCCATTCCCTCACCTCCCGTCAGTCGGAAAAGAGCCTTTTGACCGTCTCCGCCTCAAGCTCTTCCCGGGCCGTCCTGATCAGCATCTCCCAGGAACAGTTCACGTCCACCAAGCCGCGCCGGAGAATGAACCCACCGACAATCGGAGCTTTTTCTTCCGCCATCTGCAGGTTCGAGCCGTTTTTCGCATTGAACGCCTTCAGCCATGCGGCGTCGAGGGCCTTCTCTTTCCTTCCGACGACAAGGGACTCATCTTTCGTCTCCATCGCCTGCAACAACAAAATCTCGGCAAATCGCCTGGCGGAATCGCCCTGCATTTCCGCCATTTTCGCCTTGGCCTCTTCGAAGGCTTCGTCGATCAGTCCCCTGCGCGCGGAAAGATCTTCCTTCTTCACGTCCAGTTTCGCGACGATTTCTCTCCTTCGGAGAATCTCGGGGGTTTCTTTCTCAAGTCGGCTTTTCTGGAGTTCGCCCATGCGCCGGATCTCCCCGTCGGTTTCCTGCCTGATCACCTCGACTTGATCCCTGGCGGCCGACAAAATCTCGCTGGCCTCCGCCCTGGCATCCGCCTCGATCTTCGCCTTGATATCCGTTAGAGACATGCCAGACACCCCGGCTTACAACTTGATGCTGTTCATGAGGATGATACTGAGCAGAAGGGCCAGAACCGCGTACGTTTCAACCATTGCAGGGAGAATGACCGCCTTGCCGATTTCTTCGGGTCGCTTGGAGATGAGCAGGATCGCCCCTGCAGACGCTTTGCCCTGCGCGATTGCCGAGTAATAGCAGGCGATAGCGATAGGCATCAGCGAACCGAAAATGCCGATTCCCTGCCAAACCGTCACTTTCACCGCAGCTCCGCCGAGAAGACCGACCTTCAGGATGGCAAAGAAAGCCGCCAGCAGGCCGTAAATTCCCTGGGTGCCGGGCAGGGCCAAGAGCAACAGGGCAAGGCCGAACTTGCCCGGATCCTCGGTCATGATACCCGCAGCCGCTTCATCGGCGATCGCGATCCCTATAGCGGAACCCGAACCGGCGAAGCCGGCCGCGATGCCGGCTCCCAGGACGGCAATCATGGCTCCCAGTTGTTCCGACATGGTGGTCAATAGGGTTGTGACTACCTGATCCATAAGAAACATTCCTCCTTAGAAAATGGGTATGTTCTGCTGGGATTCAGTCCCGCTCACTCAAATCGCGGGATTCAACGATCTTCACAAACTGGGTTTCGTATCCGAAAGGAGAAAACATCCTCCCGTTTGCCTCGTAAAACTTGCTGAAAAACTCGACATACTGGAGTCGCAGGGAATGGACGAAAGCACCGAGGACGTTGATCGCCAGGCTGAAGATATTCCCCACGACGAAGAGGATGAGGGCCAATATCCAGCCCACATAGGGAACCCCTTCGGAGATCATCTTGGCGAGCAGGTTGATGATCAGGCCTATGGCCGCACCGGAAAGCCCGAGGGCCAGAAGCCGGCTGTAGCTGAGGGTATCCCCCAGGTAGGAAGTGATCCCGTAGAGGCTCAGGGCTCCGGAAAAGGCCTTGCCGAGAATCCCCTTCTTGGTCCTTCCCTGTGTCAGGAAGAGGACAAGGGCTCCCAAGGCAGAGAGGGCCTTAGCCAAAAAGCCGAGGGATGCGGGAGCCTTCCCGATCGAGACAAGGAAGAAGAGGGCAACACCGACGAGCAGGGCGATCCAGCCCCCCCGGTCGGCAAACGCCTCCATGTAGGCACGGCGCCTCAACGCGTCCCAGAATGCGATACCCAGGCCAAAAATCAGCTGGACAAAACCGAGCGTCAGGCAAACCCCGAGATAGGTCATGGGATCGTTCATCGGATCCCAGATGACGAGGCGATCCCGCAGCGGGCGCAGGAAGTGGAGGAAGGCAAAGCTGTCCATCGTGTTGGCGAGCCAGGAGCCGGTCAACGCTCCCATGACAATCGTGGACAGGCTGCAGATAAACATGACGATGAGGAATTTCCTCAAGTTCCCGGCTACCGGGAATTTCGCCAGAACCCAGCCGAGAAGAAGGGCCAATATGACTCCGAAGCCCGCATCGCCGAGGCACATCCCAAAATACAGGTAGAAGAAAGGGGCCATCATGAGCGTCGGATCGACGCCTCCGTAAGTCGGAACCCCGAACATGCTCGTAAGGGGTTCGCACGGGGAAGCCCATCCGGGATTCCTGAGCATCGAAGGGGCTGTTTCCCCTGTTTCCGGGGCCTGGATGGTCTTTTCGGAAAGGCGGGCGAAAGGCTCGAGTTCCTTTTCTATCTTCGGCAGCACTTCTGCCGGAGCCCAGAACCGAAGGAAATTGATTTGCTCCGTGCTTTCGCTCGAATCAAGCGTTTCGTAGCGTCCCTTCATGACGCTCCAGAAGTCGGATAAGGCCTGAACCCTGTCCAGCCATTCCCCCGAAAGCCTGCCGGCTTCCTCCTGGAGTTCGCTTTCCTTTGCCAGAAGAGCGTCCTTCCGCTCCCCCAGCCGAAGGACCTCTTCTTCCACGGTGCCGGAAAGTTCCCGTGGGAGCTCGATTCGGTTGAAGGAAACCTCCGCACATAGTGAGGAAACCTTCTCCTCGTGCTCGCGAAGATACACGAGGGCGGCTTTGGCGTCTTTGTCTTTTTCTGGATCGGTAACCCTGATGAAGAGTTCCCCATCCTTCCCGACCTGCGACGCAAAAGCCAGTTCCAGGCGGCTGGTTTGGTCGACCGGGATAGTACCGAGGATGCCCTTGACCTTTTCGGTCCCGTTCGTAAAGAAGGCAAGTGGCTGCGAAAGATCCCGGAAATTGTGCAGCATCGCCTCTAACCCGGCGAGTTGGGACATCTCGGTCCGGATTTCGACAAATTGGCGTTCCAGGCTCCTGAGTTGGCGAACCAGGTTTTGGAAATCTGTTTCCTCGGAAAGGGATTCTAGCTCAATCATGCTGCGGCGGGGTTTTTCGGATAACGCTTTTGCAAGGAAACTGACCTTGTCCTGCCGGTAGGTCTCAAGGAACCGCAGGCTAAATCTGGCATCGGCCAGAAGGTTCTCATACCGCTTGAGGTGCTCCGATACGGGCCCGCCCTTGGTCTCGCCCGACACGCGGTCTCCCCCAGATCTGATGATTTCGCAGCAGCCGAGGCGCTGCAAGGAGGCAACCACCTTGTCGGTTACAGACCTGTGAATGGCAAGCTCGACCTTTTTCATCTCAACTAAGGCCATATTTCGCCGTCACCTCTTCCACCAGCCAGGAAGCAACTTTGTCGACGCGCGCCTTCCGCGATTGGACAAAGGCTTCCGTTTCCCTTCTTCCTTCCGACTTTATCGCATCGGCCCGGCGTTCTGCCTCCGCTTCCGCCTTCGCGACCTCCTGACGGAAAAGTTGGTGCAGCTCCTGCTTGGCTTCCTTCAGGCGCCTTTCACCGTCGGAACGTGCTTCGGCGACCATTCGAGACGCTTCGACCTTTGCTTCCTGGATGATTTTTTTTGCGCTTTCCTCCGCCTGCCTAATTTCTTCGGCCAGGTTTGCTGCCATTGGTTTCACCTCCCTTGCCGTCCGTTTAAAAATAATGCAATCCACAATACACAGGAATATCCACCTTGCGTATTCTAAGGGGCAACGGAATATTGTGTCAATTGTCACAATCCACGGTATAAATGAGAACCTGCCTGGCTTTCAGAAAAGAAAAAGGAGGCCTTTCCGGCCTCCTTCCGTCACCTTTGGAGCGGACAACGGGATTCGAACCCGCGACCCTCGGCTTGGGAAGCCGATGCTCTACCAGCTGAGCTATGTCCGCATCTGCGGTGGATATTATATCGGGGCACCTCCCCTTTGGCAAGGCGAATTTTTTAAGCTTCCTTGGCAAAGTATCGTAAAGGTTGGCTTAAAAGCGAGGTTGAGTCTTCGGGCGTTTTGCCACCTCGCTTTCTCCCTTGTCATTAAGCATAAGAAGGATTATTATATGATAAAGTTGTTGAATTGGAGGATTGACCCATGTGGACACTAGATGAAGGCATTGCACAACTTAAAGAATCGGGAACGAAAATAACCGCCCAGCGGATCGCCATATTGAAAAGACTGGAGGGGCGGAAAGATCATCCTTCAGCAGAACAGATTTACCAGGAACTCAAGCGCGACTTCCCGACGATTTCCTTCGCGACGATCTACAGCACCGCGCAGTTGTTATCGGAAAAGAAGCTCGTCCAAATCCTCACGATCGACGACAAGAGGGTGAACTACGACCCGGATCCTCAGCCGCACGGGCACTTCCGCTGCACGGCCTGCGGGCATATCGAGGATATTCCCATAACGGACTCGCTAGTCGAAATGCTGAAAATGGGGCAAGACTCCACCGTTTCAAGCATCCAGCTTTACATGTACGGACTGTGTCCAAGCTGCAACGTCCGGTGACGGAAAAATCTCGCCGATGATCCTCATTCTTTTCTCTGCGCTTCTCCTTGTGACCGCGATCGCACTTGGATGTTACGCAGGTCGCTCGGCGAACCAAAAGGTTCGCCGCTTTTTTTGGCTCAGCCTTGTCCTGGGACTTTCCGCTTCCTCCATCGCCCTGGGAGTGGCCGGTGAATGGTGGCTTGCCCTCGGCCCGGCACTGCCCCTTTTTCTGATCCTGCTCCTTTGGCTCAAGTTCCCCTTCCTTTTCGGCGCGAAGGGTTCTTCCTGCGGTGATTCACCGGAAAAGGAACAGGACAATGAGGCTGCCAACCTTTATAATGTCGGGCATGAGAAAACCAAAGCAGGCAAACCCGGAATCTGACCACAATGTTCTTCGGGGCCGATTGCGACCCGTGCAGGGCCTTTTTCTTCTCTTCCTTTTCCTTCTGTTTGCCTCTTCCTCGTCCGCGGAAGAGGGACGGCTTCTTTATTCGGTCTTCGTCCCGTTCCGCACGGGCGACGAGGTTAAGGTCCTCCTTCCGGACGGTACAGGGCAGGCAATCGGGACCGTCCGCCTCCTCCCTGAGAAAACGAAGTGGCCCGCATACACGGCCAGCAAATGGGGAATCCCGGGAACGGTCGCCGCTTCGGCGGTCAATGCGATCCACCTTTTAATCGATATTGAAAAGGGAAGAGGAAAAACGCTTAGCCTCGTCCCCGCGGATACGATCGCTCCGGCTGCCGGTCAAGGAAGCTCTCTCGTGATCGAAGGCAAGGGAGGCTACGGGCTCTTCGGCGGTTGGGCTCCTCCAGTTGGCTCTCGAGTCACGGTTCTTTCAGCCTCGGGAGAAGAGCGACCTCTGAACGGAACCCCTCTCCCCCAGGACGGTGAAACCCTGAGAATAGATGTCACCACTCTTTGCGCTCCGTATATGATCGAGATCGAAAACCGGCCAGGCGGCAGGGTTTTTGCCTGGTCAAAGTCTCTAGGGCAAACCGGCGTGATTGCAAGGGTCATTCGTCCGGTACGCGGCGTCGGCCGTTTCGAGGGAACGCTTTTCCAATCGGTGGGGCGTCTCAGGGCTAACCACCCGGGCGTAATCGACATCAGCACCTCTCCGGAGGGGGTCATCGGCGGCTTTCAGATCATTCCCCTCAATCATGCCCGTTCGGCTGAGATGGGGGGGGCCTGGAACCTGACCCAGTGGCTCATCATCGATTCTCCTGATGGGAAGACCCCCTTGACGGGACGCCCTCCGCTGTTTGGGGGCGCGCTAGTCCCCGGGCCTAGCGAGACAGAACGCCTCTGGGACCTCTGGTCGACTTACGGAAGAAGACCGCTCGTCCTTTGCCGGATCGACGGCGGACCCTGGACAAGGCTACCGGAGGTATCCGGAAGGCAGGACCATGCCCTCGAAAACGTCACCCACCTTCGGCTCTATTTCCCTGTCGTCGAAGAACCCAACCTGCCCGATTCCTGAACGGCAGGTACGCACCAAGCAAAAAAGAGGGGAAAGGCCCGCGGGCCTTTCCCCTCTTTTTTGCTTGCGTCGACCTTTTCCTCCCTACTCCACCGTAACGCTTTTGGCCAGGTTTCTCGGTTGGTCGATCTCGCATCCTCTCAGCTTCGCCATGTGGTAAGCAAAAAGCTGAAGCGGGACAACCGTGAGGAAAGGGGTCAATTCTTCATCAGTCCAAGGGACTCGGATGACTTCGGTTGCGTGTTTTGCGATGAGTTCATCTCCGTCGGTAGCCAAAGCCAGGATGGGTGATCGTCGAGCTTTTGCCTCCTGGATGTTTGAAAGGGTTTTCTCGTAAAGGCCATCCCTCGGGATGATAGTCATCACCGGGACACCCGGTTCAAGAAGGGCGATCGGCCCATGTTTCATTTCCCCTGCCGCGTACGCTTCGGCATGGACATAGGAAATCTCCTTCAATTTCAGGGCACCCTCCAAGGCAACCGGGTAGGATATCCCTCTCCCCAGGAACAGGAAATCCTTGCGGTCGGCGTATTTTTCGGCAAGGTCACGGAGAGTGTCTTCCCTTTCCAGAGTCACCTCAACCTTATAGGGCAACCGAAGCATTTCTTCCAGAAGGCGGCCTTCTTCAGCCGCCGAGAGAGTCTCCCTCAAGCGCCCCAGGTAGAAGGCAAGGAGATAGAGGGCCGCGATCTGTCCCATGAAGGTTTTTGTCGCTGCCACACCAATCTCGGGTCCGGCCTTCAGGAGCAGCACATCATGCACTTCCCTCGCAAGGGTTGAACCCCGTACATTAGTCACCGCAAGGCAATGAGCACCCTGAGAACGGGCAAGGCGCTGTGCGGCCAAAGTATCCGCCGTTTCGCCGGATTGGGATACGAAAATTCCGAGCGTGTCCGCATCGACCCTGGAATGACGGTACCGGTACTCGGAAGCGATATCGACCTTCACTTCCAAATCCGTCCATTTTTCGAGGACTCTTTCTGCGACTTGGGCCGCATAGAAGGAGGTCCCGCAAGCGACGATATGGAGCTTTTTCCAGGAACGCACCAGCTCCGGTGTCCAACCCAGTTCAGCAGAGAGATCGACCTTGCCGTTCTCGACACGCCCCTTGAGTGTGGTGCGGAGAACAGCCCCTTGCTCATGGATCTCCTTGAGCATGAAGTGCGGGTAAGCCGCTTTTTCCGTCATGGAAATATCCCAGTCGATAACCGAGACGGATTTTTCCACCGGCAGGCCCTCGCTCGTCCAAACCTGCAGGTTCCCCCTTGAAACCGCGGCAATCTCTCCCTCCTCGAGGTAGACGACCCGGCGCGTGTACGGCAGCAGGGCAGGCACGTCCGACGCGCAGAAGCCTTCTCCCTCCCCCACCCCCAGGATGAGCGGAGACCCTTTCCTGAGGCAGTAGAAGGTGTCCTCGATATCGAGATTCATGATGGCAAGTGCATAGGACCCCCTCAGCTTTTCGGTGAGTTTCAGGAGCGCTGACAGCATATCTCCCCGGTAGAGGCGAGCCAAAAGCTGGACGATAACCTCGGTGTCCGTTTCCGAACAGAAAGAAACACCCGCCGTTTCGAGCTCTTCCCGCAGATCAAGGAAATTCTCGATGATTCCGTTATGGACGAGAACGAACTTCCCGCAATCGTCGCAATGCGGATGCGCGTTGTCCACTGAAACACCGCCGTGAGTCGCCCACCGGGTGTGCCCGATTCCCTGGTTCCCCACAAGTTTGCGTTCTCCAACGAGGCGTTCGAGGTCCGCGACCTTGCCCACCTCCTTGATGACTTCAAGACGTCCGCCACTTCTCACGGCCATGCCGGCGGAGTCGTATCCCCTGTACTCCAGCCGCTTAAGGCCCTCCAGGAGAACATCCGGGGCATTCCTCATGCCCACGTAGCCAACGATTCCACACATAATTTCTTCTCTCCTTTTGTTCTACAGCAAGAAACCCAGCTTTTGTCCCGGGAATCGCTTCCCGGATTTGTGGCCGGGCTTTAACGGGCCTCTCTTGCAAAGGCCCCGGGGGCATCCGCCGAATTTTCGATTTTCCCCCGTCCTCGTCAACTGGCTCAGCCAGTTCTGGCGCTTGTCCTCTAGCGCGTCAACCCTTGCGATCCTTCGTCATCGCCTCCCTCCTTCCGGACGATGTCCATGACGAAATCCTTCAGTTCCGGGTCGCGAAGCGCCATCGTGACGGTAGCCTTCAGCCACCCTTTCTTCGTGCCGCAGTCCAGTCTCTCCCCTTTGTACAGGAGGCCGAATACAGGTTCTTCCACAAGGAGTTCCCTCAAGGCGTCCGTCAGCTGGATTTCCCCTCCTACTCCGGCTTTTGCCGAGCTCAGATGCCTGAAGATCGTGGGGCTGAGAAGATACCTGCCTATGATGGCATATCGGCTTGGAGCTTCCCCCGGACAGGGTTTCTCCACGAGGTTCGAAATCTTGAATACGCCGTTGGCACATTCTGTCCCCTCTATGATCCCGTAACGGGAGGTTTCCCCCCATGACACTTCTTCGAGTGCCAGGACGGATCCCCCCAGGGCGGCATGCACTTCTGCGAGCTGTCCGAGGACGGGCTTTTCCGCGAGGATGACATCGTCCGGAAGAATCAGGCCGAAATGAGAATCGTTGACACACGGCTCGCCGCAAAGAACCGCGTGACCCAGTCCAAGCGGTTCGGACTGCCTCACGTAAGCGAAGTTGGCCATCTCAGAAATCCGGACGAGATCATCCCGGAGCTCCTTCTGTCCCCGTCCCTCCAGCAAGTGCTCCAGCTCAAGCGAACGGTCGAAGTAATCTTCGATTGAACGCTTGCTCCTCCCCGTGACGAAAACGATGTCCCGGCAGCCGGAGGTCACCGCTTCATCGACTCCGTAGTGAATGATGGGACGGTCAAGCAGGGGCAGCATTTCCTTGGGGATGTCCTTGGTCGCGGGCAGGAATCTTGTCCCAAGTCCGGCTACGGGGAAAAGGCATTTTCGTAAAGCGGGGCGGGCCATTCGGGCTAGGGCCTCCTTTCTGGGGCGGTTCCAGTGCCAGCAGCCCGGATCGTATCCAGGATATGTTCGGAAATCTCGAAAAGGAGCGATTCGTCAATCGCTTCGACAAGGACCCGGACAAGAGGCTCGGTTCCCGACATCCTTACGAAAACCCTGCCTCGGTTTCCTAGCCGTGATTGACAGTCCTTGATCGCCTCCTGAACCCGCTCGTTCTCCAGAAGTCCCGATTTCGCCTCGACGCGAAGGTTTTTCAGGATTTGCGGGAACCGCCCAAAGCGATCGACGAGGGTGTCCATATCCTCTCCGAGCTCTTCGCAGGCTTTCAGGAAGTTCAGTGCTGTACATAGACCATCGCCGGTATGGACATGCTGGTGAAGGATGATGTGCCCCGATTGTTCTCCCCCCAGCCTCGAGTTGCTCTTCCTCATCGTTTCGAGGACATAACGGTCCCCAACGGGGCAGCGCGTCAGGGAGACGCCGCTCTCCGCCAGGCGCTCTTCCAGAGCAAGGTTGCTCATGACGGTGGAGACGACACAGGAACCGAGTGCGCCTTTCTTCTGCAGCCACTTGGCAAGAACCCAGAGGAGGATATCCCCGTCAATCACCCTTCCCCTGGAGTCGGCCATCAGGACCCGGTCGGCATCGCCGTCCAAGGCGATGCCGAAGCTGGCTTCATTCGCCGCGATGGCGGAAGAGAGGTGCGGCATATGCATGACGCCGACACCTTCGTTGATGTTCAATCCATCAGGACAGTTCCCGACCATTCGTACATCCAGGCCGCATGAAGAGAAAACATCCCCGGCGATCGGGCTTGCGGCTCCGTTCGCACAATCCACGACCGCAACCTGTCCCGAAAGCCACCCCCCCCCGAACAGTCCCTTGAGCCATTCCCCGTAGCGCACGGAGGCCTCGGGCAACGGCTTGACAACCCCAACGGAAGCGCCGGACGGACGCCACTCGTCCATCAGCGGGTCCCCAAGATAATCCTCGATCGCTGCTTCGTCGTCGTCGCTCAGCTTGTAGCCCTTCGAGTCAAGGAACTTGATCCCGTTGTATTCGGCAGGATTGTGGGAAGCGCTGATGACGGCCCCCCCGTGGATTCCCTCGTGCCGGACGGAAAAACTGACCCCGGGTGTCGGCAAGACACCTAGCGAAAGCACGTCCGCACCGGCGGAGGTCAGTCCGGCCGAAAGAGCCGCTTCCAGCATGTTGCCTGACCGGCGCGTGTCCCGGCCAACCGCAACGGTCGGACGGGGAATTCCCCTTTCCGTCATGAAAAGGACAAAAGCCCGCCCCAGGCTCAAGGCCATTTCGGGAGTCATCAGCCCCCTGTTTGCAATATCCCTCACTCCATCCGTGCCGAACAGGCAACGGATTTTACTGGTCTCGGCCATTAGCCTTCACCTCGTCCTTTTATCTGCTACGGGTTCATAGCGTGCAGGGTCACACGCTCCGGTTCCACTTTCAGAATCCGAATTTCCTTGGAGTTAACCCGGATTTGGACCGGAACCACAATTTTCTTCGAAACCAGGTTCGTCACATCCACATAGACTTCAACGGGGTTTTCGTTCAGATCCGGGAGAGCGGGCCCGCCGGAAGTCGATCCCACCTGTACGCTGACCGAAGAGGGAACCGATTTCCAAGAGGGATAAACGCTTTTCCCCTCGATCTTCACCGGAAGCTTCAACCGCAGGGAACCTGTCCCGTTATCGACAGGGCGAACCACCAGTGAGACCTTGACGCTTCCCGAACCGAGCAATTTTAACTGTCCCTCGGGCAAAACCGGCTCGACGTCAACTGTCTTGTCCTGGGCAATTCCCGATACGTCCACAGGCCGGGTCTGGAGGGATTCCACCATCCCTAGCGCGGATCGGGTTCCAACCACCTGAACGGTCGGCGGGATCACGGCCGTCTCCTCGATCCGGTATCCGGCCTCCGGGACTCCGGTCAACGTTGCCACCACCGGGACTTCCTTCTTCTCGACATCCTTGACGAGGGTCACCCGGAGGCCGATTTCCTTCGGATACAGGTCAACCCCGCCAGGCCTGACCGTTCCTTTCTCCGACTTCAGCTTGACTTCCAGGGGTGCCTCCAAACCCGCAAGCGCCTGGGAGGCATTCACATAAACGGCAGCCTCGTTCACGCCCGTAAGGACATTCTCGGGCCCCCTCACCGTGACTTCCGACGGGGTCAACTCCAGCTTGTCTATCAGGACTTCCTCCGGGAATGTCCCTTCCCAGACAATCTTGACAGGAAGGACCTTTTCGATGAGCCGAGTCAGTTCAACCGTCACCTGCTCCGGCGTAACCGACACCAATTGCACACCGGGAGGAAGAAGGACGCGGGCCGGCAGGCGATACTTCCCGCTTTCAAGCCCTTTCAGGTCCACCTCGCAGGAAAGCTTTTCCAGTTCGAGGTTTTCAAACACCTTTCGGTTTGCTGCAATCCGGACTTGCACTTCACCGACGCTCCGCATGACGGAAAAACCGGGCGAAGCGTTCTGGTAATTGACCTTGAGGCGTAGAGTCTTGCTGACCTCGTACCCGCGGTCACCGGCAACATAAAACCAGACCAGAAGGGCCACGGAAATAGCGACGGCCCTCAGGAATATCCTGGAGGAGAGCAGGGAGTCTAGACGCTTAACCGCCATCACGGCCCTCCTCCCTCCACATGGTCTTTATCTCTTCCCTAAGTTGGTCCCATATGCCCTTTGGCCCTTCCTTGGCCATGAAATAGTGATACACGAGCCGATGGACCTGATCCTCCTTCAACCCTCGGGAAAGGTGGCCGTTCGTAGCCAGAGCGACTTCTCCCCGCTCCTCCGAAACGACAAGCGCGATCGCGTCGGAGACTTCGGTCACGCCCAGGGCGGCCCGATGCCTCGTCCCGTACCAGCGGGACAGATCGGTATTGGCGGTAAGGGGCAAATAGCAGGCAGCGGCAACGATGACGCTGCGATCGATGATGGCTGCCCCATCATGGAGAGGATTGTTGGGCCAGAAAATCGAGACAATCAATTCCTGCGTGATCTCCGCATTCAACCGGACCGCGGACCTCCAAACGTCGGCGAGGCCGGTTTCTCTCTGGAAGACGAGAATCGCTCCCAGCCGTTGCCCCTGGAGGTAGGAAATGGCCCTTGTCACATCATCCGCCATTTGCTCCGCATGCTCGATGGCCTGCCGCCTTTTCCAGATACGGCCCCGCCCAAGTTCTTCCAGCATCCGTCTCAATTCAGGCTGAAACACGATCGGAATGGCGATGAAAATCGCTCCCAGTGCTCTCTCAAGAATCCATGACAAAGCCTTCAGGTCAAAGTACTTGGAGGCCGCAGTCGTGGCACCGATGACCAGGATTCCCTTGACAAGCTGCATCGCCCGGGTGTCGACCATAAGGAGCAAAACCCGGTAAAGGATAAAGGCCACGATGAAAATGTCAAGCAGATCCTGCCACCGGAAGTTATCAAGCATTGCGCTCCTCCATCGGCATATCGCGACTCTCAGTCAAGGATTGTTGTGGAACTTGGGGCATGGGAGGAAACCGAGAAGCACGAAGCCGGATGCCCGAAAAGGGCTTCCGCCTTCGCCGTACCCGTCCCTTTAGAGTTGTTTTCCGATTCCCCTGAAGTTCTTCTCATCCTGAAAAGGAATACGGGATCCCTCATGTTCATCCTCCCGACAAAGCCGACAGAGTCTAGTTTATCCCATATCTTTCGACATAAAAGGCTCAATGTCCTCTCAACTTTCTGAGCAGGGCCATGTTTCCCGCGTCGCCTGTCCCGCTCTTGGGCGTTTCGAGTATCAGGGGAACCTCCTCCCAGCGTTTGTCGGTCAACAAGGCCGAAAAGAACTTCAGGCCCAGCTCCCCTTCGCCCAGATGCTGGTGAAGGTCACGACAACTTCCCTTGGACGATTTGGAATCATTCAAGTGCCAGCAGCCCACTCTTTGGAGACCGAAGTTCTTCTCCAGGTTTTTCATGAGGCGTTCGTACGAACCTTCATCCCTAAGCTCGTACCCCGACGCGAAGAGGTGGCATGTATCGAGGCATAGTCCAAGCCTGTCATTCCAGCCGAGCCCTTCCAGGACCTGCCTAAACGACTCCAATCTCGCCCCGATGGCCGTTCCTTGCCCAGCCATTGTTTCCAGGAGAATCCGCACGCGAAGGTTGGCTGTTCTCTCCAGCGCGTCTTGAAGTCCTCTCCCGAGGTTCTCCAAGCCTTTCATCGACCCCTGGCCCAGATGAGCCCCCGGATGAAGGACCAGTTCCCCGATTCCGAGAAGGTCACACCGTTCGATCTCGTCGGCAAGAGCCTCAAGGCTTTTTTCCCTTTGGACCCCCTCGCCCGCAAGGTTGATCAGGTATGAAGCGTGCGCAATGACTTTTTTGATGCCGCTTTCCCTGAGAGCCCTTAAAAAAGCGATGCCTTGGGACGGAGAGATATGCGGGGCTTTCCATTGAAGCTGGTTCTTCGTAAAAATCTGTATGGCCTCGCAGCCGTGGGCTTCGCCCCTTTCGATGGCCTTGGGAAAACCGCCTGAGATGGAGACATGCAGACCTATAAGGGACATGGCGGATCACTCCAGCATGGGTTGAAGCATACGCCCCAGCTGCCACAGGATCCTGGCCGTGGCCCCCCAAATGCGGGTTCCGGCTCGAGGTTCGAAAACCGGGAACAGGAAATGAACGCCTCCATGTCGGCCCCACTCCAGCCGTTGGGGATGGAAAAAGGCCCTTGCGCTCGGAAGAAGGACTTCTTCCACCTCGTTTCGGTCGATCAGCGGGAAAGACACCCCGTCCCGCATCAAAAGGGCAAGAACCGGGTGAATTTCGAAATCGCTGGAATAGGCAAAAACCCGGCTTAGGCGCATACAGGGACGACATGTTGCCGGGTCTAGGCCGATCTCTTCTTTCGCCTCACGGAGGGCGGTTTCGCAGGGGCCCCTGTCCTGGGGCTCCCTCCTTCCTCCCGGGAAGGCAATTTCTCCGGCATGGCGGTTAAGGTGCAGGGGACGCCTGATCAACAAGACCCGCGGGTCATCAGGCTGGCCACAGAGAAGGACCAGAACCGCGCTTTGGCGCCCTCTCTCTTCAGGAAAATCCCCCCAGTCCGGACATGTCGCCCGGAGATCCTTGCACTGCAGTCGGTCCCAGTTCATGCGCCTCCGCTTACCCGCATTACCTGACCCTGACCTTGCCGTGATAGACCAGACCGCGGGAACCATCCACCGTAACGAGCATTCCGTCCTCGAGGAGCCTCATCGCATCCGTCGCCGACACGACACAGGGAATGCCCATTTCCAGCGCGAGAATGGCGGCATGGCTTGTCAGGCCCCCCTCTTCGCAGATGATCGCGGATGCCTGCCGAATCACGTCTACGAATTCCCGGTCTGTCTGCCTTGCGACAAGCACCGCTCCCGGCTTCATCTTGCCGCGGGCCTCGGCGGCACTGGTTCCCTTGACGACGGGACCGAATGCCTCCTTGCGCACAAGGGAAATCCCTTTCACGACAATCCGCCCGACCGTATGCACCTTGACCATGTCGGTCGTTCCGGCAATTCCGGTTGGGATGCCGGAAGTGACGACCACGATATCCCCTTCCGATGCCATACCTTCCGCCAGCGTCGCCAAAAGGCCGGACTCCACCATTTCACGCTCGTCGTCGTGTTTTTTCCCGGTTAGGATCGGGACCACACCCCAGACCAGGGCCAGTTCCCTCCACGTCCGGCGTTCAACCGTAACACCCGAGATCGGGCAATGTGGCCGATACTTGCTGACCATCCTTGCCGTGCTGCCGCTCTGGGTCAGGGAAAGGATCACCTTTGCCTGCATCTGCTCCGCAATCGTTACGGCTGCATGGCTCACAGCGTCGGGGACGCTCTGCGCAGCAACGGGGGGGCGTGACGAAGGCCTTTGCCAAACCCGGATCTCCTTTTCCGTCCGGGTAATGATGCGAGCCATGGTTTCCACCGCCTGGACAGGATACGCTCCCTTGGCTGTCTCTCCGGAAAGCATCACGGCGTCCGCCCCGTCCAGGACAGCATTCGCGACATCGTTCACTTCTGCCCTTGTAGGCCGCGGGTTGCGGATCATCGAATCGAGCATCTGGGTCGCAACGATGACCGGTTTTCCCTGAGAGCGCCCCAGATCAACCATGCGCTTCTGGATCAGGGGGACTTCCTCCGCGGGCAGCTCCACCCCGAGATCTCCGCGTGCGACCATCAGGCCGTCGACCACATCAACGATCTCTTCAAGCGACGCAACCGCCTCGCTCGTCTCAATTTTCGCGATGATTTTCATCGAACCGCCCAATTCTTCCATGACCCTGCGGACTTCCATGATGTCGTCCCGGGACCGGACAAAAGAGACGGCAATATAATCAAGCCCTTTGTCAAGCCCCCACCGAATGTCCATGCGGTCCTTTTCGGTCAAGGTCGGGATCTTGAGCTTGGCTCCCGGAAAGCTGACCCCCTTCTTCTCTCCTAGCTCCCCACCGACAAGGACTTCCATCAGCAGGTCGCTGTCCCCTGCCTCGACAACCTTCAAATGGAGAGTCCCGTCGTCGATGAAGACATCCTGCCCGGGAACAAGCTCTGGACAGATTTGGGGGTGGCTGATCGTAACCTGCCTTTCGTTGCCCTCGGCATCCTCGGCAACAAAGCGGAATTTCTCCCCCGGTACGAGGGTGACCGGTTGACCGTTCACAAGCCTGCCGGTTCTGATTTCGGGCCCCTTCGTGTCGAGAATCGTAGCCAGCGGGACGCCCAGGCGCTGCTCAACCGCACGGATATTTTCGAGGGTTTCCCCATGACTCTCGTAGGAACCATGGCTGAAGTTCAGCCGAGCAACGTTCATTCCCGCCTTGACCATCGCTGCCAGCGTCTCCCTGGATCCGCAGGCAGGCCCCAGCGTGCAGACGATTTTAACTCTTTTCATCATGTACCCTCCCGCAGGGGATTTTGCCGTGTTTGGTGTAAACCTCGGCCATCCCCCTGATTTTCATGGCTGATGTGTGCTCGGTGAACTGAGAAATCCAAAGTTCTCCGGCATCGAGCTTTTCGGTGTGGCTGAACTTCGTTTCCTGTCCTCGTGTCAGCCCAATGACCGTCACGCCGTTCTCGAGAGCCCTAATGACGATGTAATCGCTTAGAACCGACTTGACTTCTCCCGATTCTTCCCTCATGCAAACCCCTCCTCATTTCCGGGAGTCAAAGAATGACTTCCATGGCGCCGCCCGAAAGATCGACGAGACGTTCCGAAAGCGACGCTTCCGGCTTGACCCGGATGTCCTTGAGGCGTACGACTGCCATTGAGCCTTCATCGAAATATTCGACAAGAACGGGGCACGACCCAGGATGTCCCTTGAGTTCCCTGCACAACGCCTTGAATGGCAAGGCCCCCGACTTAGCCCTCAGGCGGATCTTCACGAACGGTTCCTGGCAGTGCTCGATGTCCGCCAGGGGTATAATCTCGTCTGCGACAAGAGTCACCCCTCCCCGGTCCTGTACGCGGCCGCGCGCGAAGAATATTTTTCCTGGATCCAGCATTCCCTTGATCGTCGGCCAGGCTTTAGGGAAACAGACGACTTCCAACTTCGATTCGGTGTCCTCAAATTCGAGGATCCCCATCAAATCGCCGCGTTTCGTCGTTTTTTCCCTGAAACCCAGGAGAAGTCCCCCGACGGTCGCCGGGGTTTCGGTTGCTTTCCAGAAACGGAGGTCCGTGATCCGGCAGGTCGAAAACCTTGCGATGCGTTCTTCTTCTTTTTCAAGAGGATGACCTGAGATGAAAAGCCCGAGGACCTCCTTTTCAAGGTCCAATAATTCCAGCATTGAGAAGTCCTCGCTCTCCGCCAGCTGCGGCTCCTCCTCGGGCAGCTCATCCACCAGGGCCAGCAACGACCGTTGCGCTCCGTCGTTCTGCTTTTTCTGGACGCGGTCAATCAGCATGGGAAGGTTGTCGAGCAACTGCCTGCGGTTGGGGTGAAGCCCCGAAAAAGCCCCCGCCTTGATCAGGTTTTCGATCACGCCCCGGTTGACGATCCGTAGATCCACCTTGTTCAGGAAATCCCAGAGGGATTGAAAAGCGCCTTTGGATTGCCGGGCCTTCAAAATCGCCTCTACAGCGGTCTCGCCTGCCTTCGCCACCGCCTTCAGACCAAACCGGACCACACGTCCCACCGCCGAAAAATTCGCCCCCGATTCGTTTATATCCGGGGGCAGGACCTGGATGCCCGCATTCCTGACTTCCCGGACGTAACGGGCGAGGACATCCATCCGGGATCCGATCTGGCTGGACAAAAAAGCCGCAAGAAACTCGGCCTTATAGTGGGCCTTTAGATAAGCCGTTTGGTAACTGATGAGCGCATAGGCCGCGCTGTGAGATTTGTTGAACCCGTATCCGGCAAATTTCTGGATGAGGTCGAAAAGCGGTTCCGCCGTCGCTCCGTCAACACCGTTCCGAAGGCAGCCGTCCACAAACTTCTTTCTCTGCTGCTCCATCACTTCCATTTTTTTCTTGCCCATCGCCCGCCGGAGCAGGTCCGCCTCGCCGAGCGTAAAGCCCGCCAATGTGGCGGCAATCTGCATGACTTGTTCCTGGTAAAGAATGACGCCGTAAGTCTCCTTCAGGACGGATTTGAGGGAAGGGTGAGGGTAGACGACTTCGGATCGGCCGTGCTTGCAGTTTATGAACTGCTCCACCATGCCGCTCTCCAGAGGCCCCGGGCGGTACAGGGCAAGGATCGCCACCAGGTCCTCGAAAGAATCCGGGACGATCTTCTTCAGGAGTTGCCTCATTCCCGCGGATTCGAGCTGGAAAACGCCCAGGGTATCCGCTCCCTGCAGAAGGGAAAACGTGGAAGGATCATCGAGCGGGATGCCGTTGATGTCCGGGACGTCCTTCCTGTTGAGCCGGATGTTCTCGAGGGTGTCTTCAATCATGGAAAGGGTCCTCAATCCAAGAAAGTCCATCTTGACGAGCCCAAGCTTCTCGATGGCTTCCATTCCAAACTGGGTTACCACCTGCCCTTCCCCGATCTTTCTCACGGGAACCAGGTCCGTCACTTCCACAGGCGAAATCACCACTCCGGCGGCATGCTGCGAACAGTGCCGCGCCAGGCCTTCAATGCTGCCCGCCACGTCAAGAAGATTCTTGATGGCAGGCTCCTTCTTCCTAAAAAGGGCCAGGTCGGGGGAAGCCTCGACGGCTTCCGCTATGCTCCCGGCTCCGTCAGGAACGCTCTTGGCCACCCTGTTCACGTCCGCAAGTGGAATTCCCAGGGCCCTACCGACATCTCGGATGGCTCCCTTGGTTTTCATCCGGTCGAAAGTGATGATCTGGGCAACGTGATTCCGGCCGTATTTTCCGATCACGTACTCCAGCACCTCGTCGCGGCGCTTGTCGGAGATGTCCGTGTCGATATCGGGCATGCTGATCCGTTCGGGGTTGAGGAACCTCTCGAAAAGGAGATGGTATCGAATCGGATCCAGCTCGGTGATCCGTAAGGCCCATGCGGCCAGTGATCCCGCAGCTGATCCCCGTCCTGGTCCCACCGGGATGCCGCGGGATTTTGCCGCCCTGATGAAGTCCGATACGACAAGAAAGTAGCCCGAAAAACCCATTTTCCGGATGACTCCCAGTTCATAGGCCATCCTTTCCCGGTACTCCTCCGGAGGAGAGGCTCCCATTCTCTCCTTAAGGCCCTCCCAAGCGAGCTTTTCGAGATAGCTCTCCAGGTTTTCTCCCTCCGGGACTTCGTAACGGGGAAGCCGATAGACGTTGAAATCCAGTTTGACGTCACATTTTTCCGCTACCTCGACAGTGTTCGTGAGAGCTTCGGGAAGCTCGCTACCGAATAGGGCCCACATTTCTGCGGGAGAACGGAGAAAGAAATCCGAAGCTCCGAAACGGTAACGATTGGGATCATTCACCGTCGCGTTTGTCTGGACACAGAGAAGAATGTCGTGCCAGGAGGCGTCCGAAGCATTCAAGTAGTGCGCGTCGTTCGTCGCGATCAATGGAATCCCGGTTTTTCCCGAAATCCTGACGATCGCCTTGTTCACCATTGCCTGTTCCGGCAAGGCGTTATGCATGATCTCCAGGTAGAAATTACCCTTGCCCATGATGTCCTGGTAAAGGATGGCGCGCTCCTCCGCCCCTTTTTCGTTTCCGTCAAGAATCAGCGAGGGAATCTCTCCCGCAAGACAGGCCGAGGAGGC
This sequence comes from uncultured Synergistaceae bacterium, assembly GCA_964521575.1. Classification (GTDB taxonomy): domain Bacteria; phylum Synergistota; class Synergistia; order Synergistales; family 79-D21; genus 79-D21. Next base: position 12,381 of record CAZFSR010000007.1, on the reverse strand, counting down.
GATCAACCCTCCAGCGTATCTCGCCAGGAGATCATGGTCGATTCTCGGCTTATAGTAAAAACCATCTGTGTTGGCGATGGAAACGAGCTTTACGAGGTTATGGTACCCATCGAGATCGCGGGCCAGGAGGACAAGGTGATTGTTGCCTCCCTTCCGGTCCCGGCAGGTGTGTCCCAGGGTATCCAGGTAAACCTCGCACCCGAGGAGCGGCTTGACCCCGGCGGAATGGCACTTCTCGTAAAATTCCACTACGCCATACATGGCCCCATGGTCCGTCAGGGCAACGGCAGGGGACCCCCACTCGGCGGTTTTCGCAGCGAGCTCCGAGCATCGGATCGCCCCGTCCAGCAGGCTGTACTCGCTGTGAACATGAAGGTGAACAAAGGGTTCCGTCACGCTGATGCGCTCCCCTCATCAAATCCGGAAGACGAACCCTCCGGTTCTTCCTGTCGAACCAGGAGGACTTCGCCTCCGAACCATCCGATCATTTCGTCCAGTGCCGTCGCTTGGCGCTTCCCTTCGGGGCTTTCTTCCCCTTCCAGGTCAACTGCAAAAGGGGACTCCTCCCCTTCGATCTTTTCGATCCGCTTTTTCCTTCGCTCCCAGGGAGCGGGATTCGCACTCTCCGTAACGGGTGCCGTTTCCGGCAACGCTGCTCTCTCGGCACGGAGGCATTCCCCCAGGCAGCAGAAAGTCACGGGAACGGGCCCCAGGACCTCTTCCTTGCATGCGTTGAAACGTCTGAGGTTCCGTTCCAGCCTGATCAGTTCAAAGCAGATCCGATCCTTCCCGGCGAAATCCACGATTATTCCGTCCTCACCCTCACGAACGGAGGCTCCCGAAAGAGCCGCTGCAACTTGGCGATCCTCAGGGTCCTGGCTTTCCAAAATGCGAAACCAAAACCGCCGTATGGCCCCGCGATCCGCTGGGCGGAAAGAAACCGGTTCAGGATTTTTATCGGCAGCCTCTTCCAGTTCCCGAGAGGAACGAACCGGTCCCAATGGCCGTTCTGCCGTCGGCTGCCCAGTCCTGAGACCCTGGAGAAGGAGTCCGGCCAAGACATCCGTTCTTATACCGAGCCGTAGGCGGCTCATCATCCTGGAAAGATTCTCGAGCGAAATCTTCAAACCGTCAGGCGACCACGATGGGGACTCCTCGAGCAAAAAGGCCTTTTCTTCCCTGGAAAGCTCTAGCGACTCCAGTGTCTTTTCCCCCCAGGATTTGAGGATCCAGAGATCCCGAAAAATCAGGAAAAGGCTTTCGACAAGCCGTTCGATGGAAGCCCCTTTCTGCAGGGATTCCATCAGTGTCGAAACGGCCCTTTCGGGGTTTGCGCGGAACGACGCCACGAAGGATTCCATTTCCGTCCGGCTTCCGCCTCCTACAAGGGTCTGGACCGACTTGGCCGTTACTGAACCCGCTCCCACGGGGATCGCCTGCTCAAGGAGTGAAAGGGCATCCCGCAACGCTCCGTCTGCTTGCCTGGCAAGCTCCCAGAGCGCCGCTTCTTCGAACGGGATCCCTTCCTTTTCGCAGACGAGGGACAATCGCTGGGCGATGTCCTTCCCTGGAATTCTTCTGAACGGAATATGCTGACATCTGGATCGGATGGTGACGGGGACTTTCTGGGGCTCAGTCGTCGCCAAGATGAAGACCGCATGGGAAGGAGGCTCCTCCAGCGTCTTGAGAAGCGCGTTGAAAGCCGGTTCCGTGAGCATGTGGACTTCGTCGACGATGTAGATCTTCTTTCGGGAGGAAAACGGGGCAAGCGAAACATGCGCTTTCAGTTCCCTGACCTCGTCGATGCCCCGGTTGGAAGCTCCGTCGATCTCAACGACGTCCAGACTCTCCCCCGAAGTGATGGCAATGCAACTGGGACAGGCCCCGCAGGGTTCCACCCCGGTTCGGGAATCCGTGCAATTGAGCGCCTTGGCCAGGATTCTTGCCAAGGAGGTTTTGCCACAACCTCTCGGTCCTGAGAAGAGATAGGCGTGTACGGTCTTCCCCCGCTCCAGGGAATGGCTTAGCACCGATACTGCGGCATCCTGCCCCGCAACTTCGTCGAAGCGCAGAGGCCGATAGCGCCTATACAGGGACACATACCTCTCCTGCGAAGTCAAAGCCTCGTTTTCGATCATCCCAGGATGGCTCCTTTCGTTAAAGAAGGTAGCGTCCCATGGGGTGTGCCCGCTGGGCCTCGACCACCGACTTGCGCAAGCTTTCGGAGAAACTCTCGAGAGAGGACATCCCTTCCGGCAGGTCCCTTTTTCGTACGATGACCCCCCGTCCCACCCGGAGAAGCGCCCCCCTTTCGTCTCTTCCGACAGAGATGTCGCTGGGCAGAAGTTCCATCTGGAGGTACCGGTCGATCTCCCTTTTCGCCACTTCCATCACAGACCTGGCTTCCTCGCTTACCGGCCCGCTCCATACCGCCTTACCGTCAACATTCAGCACTAGGCGCTTGTCTTTTTCCTCGATGGTGGTTCTCAACAGGCGGAGCGGTTCCTTTCGATGAAGCGGCCAGCCGGAGTCTCTTATAAATGCGGCCATGTAGCCGATTCTCTCGGGCAGGTCCGGGTGGTCCATGAAGACGCCGGGATCGACATAGGGGCGTTTCAGGCGTTCCTCTGCCAGCCTCTCCATCACGGTCACGGCCGAAGAAACGGGAAATCCGGCAGCCCTGAGCATCGTCAATCCGCCCAGGTCAGCTTCCTTTTCGAGGTCACGGCTATAGGCATTCATGATCGCCACCTGAGCGATATTGGCCATGATCATCGCCGCAGCTTCCCCTTTGCCGGCAATCGCAACGGCCAGCGCCAGGAGCGAAAGTCGCTCGTTCCGGGCCGACTGGATCATGACGTGTTTTTTCTCGGTGTGGAGGATCTCGTGAGCCATGATCGAGGCCAACTCCGGGTCGCTTCTTGCAAAATCAAGCATCCCGGTGGTGAAGTAAATGAATCCTCCGGGCAGTGAAAATGCGTTTGGCTGATCTTCACTTATCACTCGGACTTCGTATTCCAGGGGTCTTTGCGCCTCCGGGGCAAGGCGCTGGAGGATGGCTTCCAGGCGGGCAACGCGAACGGGATCCACAACTCGATCCCACCTCTTCTCAACCTGCTCGCAGACTTTCTTCCCAAGGGCAATCTCCTTCTGGTCTTCTTTGGAAAGCGTCCCTCCGAAAGCCTGGTGGTTTAGGGGGAAAAAGAAAACCGACAAAACGAGCAGCCCCAGAAAGATGAAATGCTTTTTACTCAAAAGAGGTCTCCTTCCCGGCCATTCCGTTGGAAGAGAATGCCTTGCAGCCGCTGAGGACGTCAACCAGGATCATTTTACCATCAGGAAAGCGGCCACCCTGGGCTGCTCCTCCTTTGCCGAAGCAACGGCGGGACGTTTTACAGCAGGTGCTCGATCAGGCTGCGGCTCCACTCACGAAGGAGATCCCTGACGGCTCGGTAGGTCTCAAGCGGGCTTCCATAAGGATCGGGGATGTCCGGCAGCGGGAAGGTAAAGATTCTGGACTGGTATTCAGGAAACGTGGCAAGCAGAGATTCGACATGGCGCGAGGTGATTCCGATTACATGGTCCGCCTGCTCGACGAGCGAGAGCGTCACTTGCCTGCTCCGGTGCCCTGAAAGGTCGATCCCCCATTCTTTCATCACCTCGACAGCAAACAACGAAGCCGGAAGCCCCTCCAAGGCACACAAGCCCGCGGAGGAAACCAGTCCGGGGATCCCCTTTTCTTCCATCATCGCCTTCAGAAGCCCCTCCGCCATAGGACTACGGCAGGTGTTTCCTGTGCAGACGACTAGCACTCGAAAATTCCTTCTCCCCTTGGTCGTCAGGCAAACGATGGCGGTTCCTCCTCCAGCATGATCCGCTCCAGCAAATCTGCCCTGTTGACGACCCCGACAAGGATGCCATCCCTGACAACCGGCGCTCGTTTCAAGTGGTTTCGGATCAGGGTGATGGCCACGTAAAAATCGCTGTCTTCCTCGGAAAAGCTGATGACATCCTTGGCCATGACCTTGCTTACGGGATCCTTGCCAATCTTTTTCAGCCTTTTCTGGAATTGGCCATAATCCGGTATGAAGGAAGGATCCTGGAGATAATCGAAATAGCCGGGCAGGGCTGCCTTGACGATATCCTTCTCGCTGACGAAACCCAGGACTCTTCCCGAGGCATCGACCACCGGAATGCCCGAAACCCTGTGCCGGGTAAGGACCTCGATGGCCTCAGACAGGGTCGTCTCGGCGGAAAGAGCGGTCAGGTCCCTGTCCATCACTTCACAGATCCGCATTCCATTCTCCCCTTCCTACGAAAGCCTCTCGAAACGGATGCGCGGTATCAGCCTTTCCACGGCCGCACGGTCCTTGACACCCTTTTCCACGTGAAGGGCATTTTCCAACGCAGCAGCCATTCCGAAAAGAATCCGGTCTTTCGTGTCCATGCCTTCCTTGCCCGCAAGGATCAAACCGGCCACGAGGGATTCGCCCGAACCAAACATCGACACAATCCCCTTCCTGTCGAACTCCGCCAGGAAGATTCCCTCCGCTGTGAAGAAGACGTTCCCGTAGGTTCGATAGGATGCGATGACCCATTCAACTCCAAGCGCGTGGACTCGTGTTACCGCTTCGATCAGGTTGTCGAGACTGTTCAGGGCAACTCCCTCGTAGGCTCCCATGAATCGCTGGTCCACTTTCGCATAGGTCGGCCCCTCTTCAAGCGCAGCCAGCAAGGGGGCCCCTGCCGCATCGATGAAGGTCGGGATATCCCTTTGCCGGGCGATACGTATCAGTTCGCAATAGAAATCCTGCGGTATGCCAGGAGGGAGCGACCCCCCCAACACAACCAGATCCGTCCTCTTGAGAATGCGCTCATAGTTGGAAAGGAAACGCGCAATCTCATCCTCACTGATATACGGACCGGGCTCCGCTAGCCCGGTTTCGACCTTCCCAACCTCGTCGACAATATAGACGTTGGTTCGGGTCTCCCCCCTGACATGAAGGAAGTTCGTCGTGATCTGGGCCTTCCGGAGAAAATCGCGGACATACTCCCCGCTGAAACCCGCAAGGAACCCCATTGCAGCGGTTTCGACCCCAAGCTGTTTCAGAACAAGCGAGACGTTGATTCCCTTGCCTCCCGGGGAGCGTTGCACCCGGCTCGCGCGGAACCATCCCCCCGGCCGAAACTCCGGGACGAGGTACTCCTCGTCGACCGCGGGATTCAGCGTAACTGTGACGATCAAGGAGAGTCCCCCTTTCGATGATCCTGCACTTAAAGCTTCTTCAATTCCTCCGCAGAAGAGATCTCAAGCCGACCGACAACCGTTCCTTTCCTGATTTTCAGGGCGCACGGCAACGCCTCAACCCGGAGTTTTTCCGCCATTCTGGAGTTTTTGTAGCCATCCACAAGGACGACCCCGTTCCATTGGGGATCCGTTTCGATTGCCCTTGCCAACCGGACCTGGGGCTCTTGGACGCTCGAGAAGAATACGGCGGTCACTTCCTCCGGCTCCAAGAGCTTGCCTTCCAGGTGAACTTGTTCCGAGACATACGCATACGCCGCCATCGCGGCCGTGGCGCCATCCCCGGCTGCCGTAACCACCTGCCTCAGGTACTTGTCGATCAGGTCTCCTGCTGCAAAAATCCCTTCGATTGAGGTCTCCATCCGGTCATTGACCAGGATCCATCCTCCCTTGGCCGTCTTCAGGGCACCCGAGTCGATCAGGGGTTTCAAGAAACCGACATTCGGCTCGTTACCAATAAAGACGAAGACGCCGGAAACAGGAAGTTCCGATTTTTCTCCGGTCTTGACGTTCTTCAGAAGAAGGCTTTCGACCATTTCCGTGCCTCGGATCTCTTCCACTACGGAGTCCCAGACAGCCTGGACCTTGGGATTACCCAGGGCTCTTTCGACTGCAACCTTGTCCGCCCTGAAAGAATCCCTGCGATGAATGATGTAGACCTTTGATGCAAATTGGGTCAGGTATGCCCCTTCTTCAACCGCGGTGTTTCCTCCTCCGATGACCGCAACTTCCTGGTCCTCGAAAAAAGCCCCGTCGCAAACTGCGCAGTAGCTCACGCCACGACCGGTAAACTCGGCCTCCCCGGGGCACCCCTGCTTTTTGAAGCTTGCCCCGGTCGCCAGAAGGATCGCCTGTGCTTCGACGATTCCCTTATCGGTAAGAACAAGCTTTTTCCCTTCCCTCAGTTCGATGGCCTGCACTTCCGCTTCCCGGAATTCAGGCTTGAACTTGGCTGCATGTTCCCTGAACATGTCCGCAAGTTCCTGGCCGCTGGCGTGTTGCACCCCAGGCCAGTTTTCAATTTCGTCCGTCGTGTTGATCTGCCCGCCCGGAAGCCCTTTTTCGAGGATAAGAACATCAAGACCGGATCTTCTCCCGTAAATCGCAGCAGTCAGGCCGGCAGGCCCAGCCCCGATGATGACTAGCTCCCTCTTTTCCATTTCCTCTTCGCCCCCCTTGATCATTTGGCCTAACCCGCCCAAATTACTTCTATTCTAAGCAAATCCTAACGATGGCGCCAGACAACGATACGATCCTTCCCCGACAAATCCCTCTTGACCTGAACAAGCTCCAGTTCCTCGGCCGGAAAACTTTCCAGCGCCTCCGCCTGCCCGGAACCGCCGATCTCGAGCAACAACCACCCGCCTGGAGCAAGAGCCCAACTTGCCCCAGACAATATGGCCCTGATGTCGTCCAGGCCATCGCATCCCCCATCGAGCGCTTCTATGGGTTCGTAAAGCCTGACATCACTCATCAGGGAAGAGATCTCCGCTGAAGGGATATAGGGAGGGTTGCCGACAATCAATTCGAACGGAAGCCATCTGGAGGGGATCGATTCAATGGAGGATCCGTGCCAAAGGACAGCCCGGTCCCGGAAGGGGGACTTCTTCAGGTTGCGCCAGGCCCAGGAAAGGGCGAGAGGGCTTTTTTCCAGCATCAAGGCCCGGGCGTTCTCCCGCTCGGACAAGAGCGCCAGTGCAACGCAACCGCTTCCCGTACCCCAGTCGAGAAAGCGCCCCCCGTGGAAACACTCGAGAGCTGTTTCGACCAGAAGTTCGGTTTCCGGCCGCGGAACCAGGCAACCTGGCCCCACTTCAAGATCCAACCCCCAGAAAGAGGCCCTGCCTCTGAGGTAGGCGACTGGACATCGGCGTGTCCTGGCTTCGATAAGGACAAGAAGTTTTTGCTCCTCACCGTGCCCGATCGGGATCTCGGGGTGGGCCAGGAGCTCCTCCCGGGAACAACCGAATGCCTCCCCGCACAGGAGGTCCGCTTCCAGGCCCGGTCTTGGTATCCCGGCATCCTTCAATCTTTCAAGGGCAATGCGCCGGGCATTCCCGCGGTTCATTCTGGGGAACCCCTTAGCTTTCCAGGGTTTTCAACTTCTCCGCCTGGTCCGCTAGGTTGAGGGCATCGATCAGTTCCTGAAGATCTCCATCCATGATTTGGTCTAGCTTGTAGAGAGTCAGCCCGATCCGGTGGTCTGTCAGCCTGTTCTGCGGGAAGTTGTAGGTTCGGATCCGCTCCGACCGGTCTGCAGTGCCGATTTGTCCCCTTCGTTCCGAAGCGAGGGCTTCCTGCTGCCTTTGGAGTTCGCTGTCGTAAAGTTTTGCGCGGAGCATGGCCATGGCCTTGACTCGGTTTTTCAGCTGAGAACGTTCATCCTGGCAAGATACGACCACGCCACTCGGGATGTGGGTGATCCGAACGGCCGAATCGGTCATGTTGACATATTGCCCACCGGCCCCGCTAGCCCTGTAGGTGTCGATCTTCAGATCTTCCGTGTTGATCTGGACATCCACCTCGTCCGCTTCGGGCAAAACCGCCACAGTCGCAGTCGACGTGTGAATCCTTCCGCTGGCCTCCGTTACCGGAACCCGCTGGACACGGTGAACGCCGCTCTCGTATTTCAACTGGCTGTATGCCCCTTCGTTCGGGATCCTGAAAGCCACTTCCTTGAACCCCCCGATACCGGTCTCGTTCAGCGTCATCAACTCGGTGCTCCATCCGCGCCTTTCGGCGAAACGCACATACATCCGGTAGAGGCTCGCGGCAAAAAGCGCGGCTTCCTCTCCCCCCGCCCCGCCCCGTATCTCGACGATGACGCTTCGGTCATCGTTCGGGTCCTTCGGTATCAGCAGGATCCCAAGTCGGGTTTCCAGCTCAAGGAGGAGAGCTTCCAACCTTGCAATTTCCTCCCTTGCCATCTCCTTCATCTCGCTGTCGTCGGTGTCGAACAACTCTCGGGCTCCCCGCAAATCGCTGCGGGCGGCCTCATAAAGCCTGTAGGTTTCAACGATCGGCGCCAGGTCTGAATGTTTCTTGGCGGTCTTCTGGAGCTCGTGAGGGTTTCCTACCACCTCGGGCAGAGTCAGCAGCCTCTCCAGCTCGACGTAGGTTTTTTCGACTTCCTCCAGCTTCTTTCCAAAATCCATCGACTATCCCTCCACGGCAACCTGTGCCGTTTCATTTTCAACATTATTTTCAAGGGCCAGTTCGAGGGCCTTCAGGGCGACCCCCAGTTGCCCTTCGTCCGGTTCCCTTGTTGTCAGGTATTGAAGCCACAGGGTCGGGAACATGATCCATTTTCCCGCCTTGGGGAACCTCGAAGCCCCTCTTATGATCTCGTAGGAAATCCCGATCACGGGAGGCAGGAGGAGGACGCGGCTTCCAATGCGCCAGGCGATCGGCCCCGTGCCCGCCAGGGCGAATACGAGGATGCTGACGCCGACCACGACAAGGAGGAAGGAGGTTCCGCAGCGCATATGAAATCGCGAACTGTTCCTGAGGGAATCCATCAGTTCGAGCGGCAAGCCGGATTCATAGGCGTTGATCGTTTTGTGTTCGGCTCCGTGATATTCGAACACCCTTCTCATGTCCTTCCACAGCCCGATGATTGCAATGTAGGAAACGAATACAGCTGCCCGGATCAGGCCTTCAAGGATGCGCCCTCCCCATGAGTGCCCCCAGTCCTGCCCATAAAGCCGGTCTGTCAGCCAGACGGGAAAAGCCACAAAAAGGCCGATGACAAAAAAGAGCGCAACCCCTACCGTCAGGGCCATTTCCCAGCCGGAGACCTGTTCCTCCTCGCCCAGGGCAACTTCTGCGGAAAGGCTTAACGCCTTGAACCCGATGGTCATCATCTCCGCCATCGTCGCAAGTCCCCGGAAAACGGGAAGCTTCCAGGCTCCCGAGGATGTCCAGGGGATGTTCGGCCAGACTCTTTCGAAAAGGTTTCCATTCTCCTCCCGGACCGCCAGAGCCCACCGCTTCCTCCCCCGCATCAGCACCCCCTCGATGACGGCCTGCCCGCCGACCGGCAGCTTTTCAGGCAGCTGGGCCGATTCCTCGAGAGCGGAGAGGATCCCAAGAATGAAAGAGAGAAAGATCCTAATGTTCCGCAAGGAGCTCCTCCATGCAGGAATACGGGCTTCCACAGGGCCTCGTCTCCGCACATGCGCCTTCCGTCACGCAGCTGGGCCCTGCAACCGAGAACAGGCACGGCGCCTTTTCCCGCGAGAGGACCAGCATTTGTCTCGCCAGCTCCCGGATCTCCCACTGCGCCCGTTTACAAAGCCGGAGGGAAAAGAAATGAAGAAGTTCCCGAGCGTTCATCGTGACGACAAGGTGCGTCGCACTGGCATTCGGCAGGACATACCGTGCGTCTTCAGCCGGAATTCCAAGCGCCATGAGCTTGCCGTAGGTTTCGTAGGCGGCCTCGATCGCCGCCCTGAAAGCGGCGCACGCCTCTGGGACGGCTTCCACGGTCCCGGGAATGACATATTCAGGTTTCTCGGCCCGGACGTACCTCTGGCTCTGCTGGCTAAAACTTGCAATTCGATGCCGGACGAGCTGATGGGAGCAGGCACGGCTGATGCCGTCCACCGCAAAGACGAATGAGGCGTGTTCGAACGGCGAAAGGTGTCCGCTTTGCCTCAGGTGCTTCAGCAAACGGGAGGCCTCCTCCGCCGTCATGCTCCCGGCAAGGTCGCTCGCCGATCCAGCACTGTAGCAAACCCTTGCGGAGGCCGCGACAAGCCTGTCGGGTTCGGGGGTTGAGGTGATCAGGCTAACCAGAGCAGCCATTCGGCACCTTCCTCTCATGATGAAAAAAGGGAGCTTACGCTCCCCCTAGTTCTCTTCGCTTTCCTTCTTCTGGCCGTAATCCACTCCGGCGTACTTCTTCTGGAACTTTTCCAGTCGCCCGGCCTCCGAGACAAACCGGCCCTTCTTTCCCGTGTAGAAGGGGTGGCAGGCGTTGCAAACCACAACCTTCAACTCCTTGCTGGTCGAGCGCGTCTCAAAGGTATTCCCGCAAGCGCAAACAACCTTGCAGTCCTCGTAACGGGGATGGATGTCCTTTTTCATGGTGGAGCACCTCCATACGGTCTTTTCTTAGGTTACACACAGAAGCAAACTTTATCACAGACCAAGTCGCATGGCAAGGGAATATCAGATGTGCATGACCCCCAGGCCGCACCTCTCGTGGTGGGCCACGGCGTGATAAGCCGTATCCCCCACCATGGAGACCGCAATCCAGTTCGTATTCCTGACAATCGCCAGTTTCGCCCCGATGCTTGCCTCAAGGGTTCCCAAGGAAATGAAGCCGTTTATCGCTTCCAGGGCGGCGTGCATCAGGGCATGCATTTCCCGCGGCTTCTTATCCACCACGCCAGCGTTGAGGGCCGCTCCGACGAGAGCTCGCGTGATTTTTTGGGGGAGGTCGCTCGCAATCCCCCCGACCTCGGTTGCCACGGATTTCCATCCTTCGGCATTGAGGGCGAGTTTCAGTTCTTCTTCGGACTGCTTGTCCGTCGTGCAGGACAACAGAAGAGCTGCACGGCCAACCTGGCTCTCTTCGGTGAAGCGCAATTTCACCTGCAAGCCGAATCCGGTCCCATAGTCTTCCGCCGCCTTGGCCTCATCCGTTCCGGGGGGAACGCTTTGATTTTCCTTATGCTTCTCTTCCTTTCCCCCAAATATTTCCTTAAATTTCATCCGGTCCCTCTCCCTTCTCTCCAGCCCTTGACCGAAAACGGGAACATTATATCCCATGTCCGATGGTTCTCCCGTCGTCCGTTGAGAATCTCGCAATTTAATGGTAAAGTATAAACTAAAGGAAATCGAATCTTCCTTGTGCGTTAGGTACTTTTTTCAACCGCACCAAAACTTTTTTTCAAAAATTTACCAAAAGGAGGAGTTCGCTTTATGAAAAAGATTCTGATGCTTACCCTTGCCGCCCTGATGGTGGTTGGAGCCGCAGCGGGAATGGCCTCGGCCAAGACTTTCGTATCCATAGCCACCGGCGGAACCGGCGGCACCTACTACCCGATCGGCGGCGGAATAGCACAAGTTGTCAGCAAGTACGTCCCCGACCTGCAGATTACGGCGGAAACCGGTAACGCATCGGTCGCCAACCTGAACCTCATCGGCACCCACAAGATTGAAATGGCTATGGTCCAGAACGACACAGCCTTTTGGGCCTACAAAGGGAAGGCCATGTTCAAGGAAGAGTTCAAGAACGTCCGGGCAGTCGCCTCCCTCTATCCTGAGCATGTCCAGCTGATCGCCCTCAAGAATTCCGGGATCAAGACCCTTGCGGACCTCAAAGGTAAGCGTGTGTCCGTCGGCGCACCCGGTTCTGGAGTGGCAGCCGATGTGAGCGCCATCTTCCTTTCCACCGGGCTGAAGTTCTCTGACATGAAGACCGACTTCCTCGACTTCAACGCGACGACCCAGCGCTTCAAGGACAACCAGATCGATGCCGGTTTTGTTGTCGCCGGTTACCCCACTGCTGCCGTCATGGATTTGGCCACGACGAAGGACATCACTCTTGTCAGCTTTGACAAGGCAACCCTCGACAAGCTCCAGAAGGAGAGCCCCTTCTTCGTCCCCAGCGTGATCCCCGCAAACACCTATAAGGGCGTGACAACCGACACCCACACTCCTGCGGTCATGGCCATTCTCGTCGTGGACTCCAATGTTCCCGACAAGGTCGTCTATGACTTCACGAAGGCTTTCTGGACCCATATCGCCGAGATCCAGAATGTCCACGCGAAGGCCAAGCTGATCACCCCCCAGACGGCCATGGAAGGGATCACTGTTCCGGTTCACCCCGGCGCCGCGAAGTACTACAAGGAAGCGAAAATCAAGGTTCCCCAAATCCAGTAATCAGCGCAAGAAAGAATCGGGGCGGGCTTTAGCCCGCCCCGATTCTTTTCCCGTCCTCAAACCGAGTTCGCTCACACGCTCAGCAAGCGTGAACCCGCCACCCGCCACCCGGTCTTCTTCCTAAAACAGGCCGGTGATGCGTCCCTGTTCGTCGATGTCGATGGACTCGGCCGCGGGGCGCTTCG
>CAZFSR010000006.1:0-142571 GCA_964521575.1 uncultured Synergistaceae bacterium | reverse complement strand
GCTTGAAATCCAGGATCGGATGCTCCTTGATCAGGTCCATCTCGTTTCCACCCCTCCTTAGCAGATCGTGAAGGAAAACTTTGACAAATACGCCTGTCCGGAAAAAATAAACCCTCCTTTCTTTAGGGTTTATAGTTAACGGGGAATTTAAACGTGTGTACATAATACGTCTCACGCATATATAGCATTTTTGCTAGGCAATCGCAAGAGACACTTTTCACCCAACATCGGGTGGTCTCAGGTAAGTTCCTTTGACTTCGCGAAAGGAGTGAATTCTTTCAGAATAAAGGTCTCCAAGGGTGGAAAGGAGCCCACCCGAAGGAGTTAATCGGCCAGGAATTGAATCAAAATCGGACATATCGTCATAAGACCTGTCTTTCTCAAGTATTAATAGAAGCTTTTCCTTCAAAGGAAGGAATGTTTCCTTTAAGGCCGATACACTGAAGTAACCGGGTTCGTGAACAACGGAAAAACGCCCCGAAGCCGGAGTGAAAGAGTAGGCGGCAGCGTAAACAAAACCGCGCTTGGCCCAAAGAACCGGGAGGAGAATTTTCAAGGGAGAAATGGGGACGGCTTGATGAGCGATGAATTCAAGAGTGTTTACGGGGACAACGGGACAACCCAGCGCGGCGGCCAGGGCTAGACCGTAACTCAAGCCGACGCGGACTCCAGTGAAGGAACCCGGTCCCGTCGTTAAAACGATGCGTCCCGTCTGAGCCAGGGTTCGGTCTGCAAAACGCAGGGCTTCGTCCACCGCCTTTGCCAACGCGGAGGATTGTTTTCGCCCTATGTTCAGGTGGATTTCCGAAAGAATGCCTCCGTTCTCTGAGACGCCTATCGAAGTCCACTGAGTGCAGCAGTCGATGCCGATATTGAGTGTCATTCCTTCTCATCTTCTTTCCGGGCCACAAGTTTCCCGACTTTGTCGAGAGAAATCGAGGCCTTTTCGCCGAATGCGCGCATGCGGATCAGGCGAAGATCGGGTGTTTTTGCATCAGGAGGCTCGAAGACGACCTGCCAGGTTTCTTCGAGTGGAGGCTTTTTCCAGTTTTGGGACCACTCCACAACGACGAGGCGCCCCTCCTCGATGGCCTCCTCCAGCCCCAGATCTTCTTGACCGGAGCTGTAGAGGCGGTATAGGTCCGCATGAGTGACCGGGATATCTGCCGCATACTCGTTGACGAGAGTGAACGAGGGGCTCCTGACGTTCCTGCCGGACAGCCCTTTGACGATTCCCCGGACGAGAACAGTCTTCCCGGTTCCGAGGTCGCCTGCCAACAAGACGAGAAGGCCCGGAAAAACGAAACGGGAAAGAAGTACACCGAACTCGCAGGTTTCCGATTCGTTTCGGGAAATGAAAACCAGTTCTGAATCGCAATTGCTATTTCTTTGAGTCATCATTGCTTGCCGCCCACGGGTTCCTTGGAAGCGGGAAAAGTTCTCTTAGACACAGATGGATGCCATCGGCGATCTCGCTGGCGAGAAGGCCGGTTTCTGAGCCCCGGAAGGCAGAAAGGATCGTTGCCGTCCGAGCGTGTACCCAGGCGGCAGCAAGTCCTGCAGACCATGGGGGAAGTCCCTTGGCCAGGAGTGTTCCGGCAATTCCGGACAGGACATCGCCGGAACCCGGGGTAGCCAAGGCGGGCGTGGATTCAAGCACGATTCCCGTTCTCGTTTGGTCGCAGCAGAGAGAGAAGGGGCCTTTCAGCAAAACCGTTCCGAATTGCCGGGCAAGTTCACGGGCGCTTTCAAGACGGTATGAAGCGACTGAATCAGGCTTCTTGCCGAGAAGACGCCCCGCTTCTCCTTCGTGCGGGGTGATGAGGGAAAAAGGGCTATTGACTTTCCCGGTCAGGCCATGGAGTGCATCGGCATCTAGAATCACAGGTTTTCTCCAAAAGCGGGAAACCCATTCAGTCACCAGGCGGGCAGGTTCGTTTCGGCCCAGTCCCGGGCCCAAAACTAGAGCGTTTGCTTTTTCCTCCCATGCCTGTAGAAGGGAAATGACGGAATCCGGGTCGTGGGTGCTTTCGTTCTTGCCGGAAGAGGAAAGGAGGATGGCTTCAGGAAGAGATTGGGCAGCCGAGACGGCGATACATTCGGGTACGATGAGGACTGCAAGCCCGGCACCTGAACGCAATGCCGCGCGAGCCGCTAGGACGGGTGCGCCACGGTAGCATTCCGACCCGCCGAGGATGAGAACGGTCCCTTTCCTGCCTTTGTGGTCGTCAAAACGGGAAGTCGGCCATTCGGAAGCGGCGTCTTCGGGTCCGTATCCTTCAACCTCTGGGGGCGGAAGGATCTCGTCTTCTGGAACACCGATCCCGACAACCTGTATTTTTCCTGCGAAGGCCGCGCCGGGCATGACCCGCAACCCGATTTTAGGGGCTAAAAAAGTGAGAGTGAGGTCCGCCCGAAAAGCCTCGGTGCGAACAACGCCAGATGACGGGTCTACCCCGGTGGGAATGTCGAGCGCAACCTTAAGCGGGCCATTCTGGGGGACAAGGGAAAGGAGCCGAGCGCAGCCCCCGCGAAGATGTCCGGAGGAGCCTGTCCCGAGAAGCGCGTCGATGATCCCGTCGGAATGATTGAGCAGGCTAAGCAGTTCCCCATCTTGCATCGAGGGAGCCTGTTCAATCGGGCAGCCAGTCTTTTCAAGCCTTTGGAGAAAGAAGGCCGGTTCTTCGCGGAATCTTTCCCTGTCCTCCGAGAGGATGACCGATACCTTGGATCCCGCCAGGGCAAGGTGGCGAGCAGCGACAAAACCATCGCCGCCGTTGTTCCCGGGGCCGCAAAGGACCGTCCAGTCCCGTTTCCCGAAGTTTTGGAGCAGGGCTTCCGCCGCTCCCCTTCCTGCGTTTTCCATGAGCAGGCCGGAGGGCATTGCAAGTTTTTCCGCGGCAAGGCGATCGGCTTGCCGAATCGTCTCAGCGGTGTAGAAGGGAGTCATCGCTGGCCTCCAGGATGACGATGGCGATTGCCATGTCGCCTTCGTGGGAAAGGCTGAGGTGAACCCGGATCGTTCCCTCAGGAAGAAGGCGTCTTGCACGCTCATCGAGAATTAGTTCCGGTGCCCCGTTTTTGCGGGAAACCGAAACGGAACGGAGCCCAACTGCGGAGAGCCCCCATCCTCCCGCCTTTGCAAAAGCTTCCTTGGCGGCGAAGGACGAGGCGTAATGCATGGAGGGGTTCCTGCCCGCGTCAGCATAAGCCTTTTCTTCGGGGGAAAAGACCTTCTCGACGAAAGCCCTGTTCTCGATTGACCGTGCAATCCTGGAAATCTTGCAGAGGTCTATGCCTACGCCAAGGATCAAAATCGTCCTCCTCCGAAACTGGGGTACGTGGCGATTATAAGGGAATAGGCAGGTGAGGAAAAGAAAAAGGCACTCCCGGAGGAGTGCCTGAAATTTTGGTGGGTGGTAGAGGACTCGAACCTCTGACCTCTTCCGTGTCAAGGAAGCGTTCTTCCTCTGAACTAACCACCCGGAGCACATGCATTTTAAGGGGCGCTCCCCGCCTTGTCAATCATTCGTTTCCATACGAACATTGCAATTGCGGTGGCCACTGCAGCGTTCAGGGAGCCCGTCTTACCCGTCATGGGGATCCTTCTTCGTTCGTCGCAGCGGGACTCAACGGGACGGCTTATTCCCTGGCCTTCACCGCCAACGACCAGTGCCAGGCGGGACGGAAGGGGTGTTTCATCGAGAGCCTGGGAAGCCTGGTGGTCCATGGCGACGGACCAGAAGCCTGCCGGTTCCAATTGGTCGAGCGCATAAAGCAGGTTCGGAGTGGTCAGGATGGGCACCCTTGAGGCAGCCCCGGCGCTCGCTTTAAGCACGGTTCCGGTTGGGAGGGCCGCTCTTCGTTTCGGAATGACGATGGCCGATGCGCCGAAAGATTCGGCTGACCGTACGATGCTTCCAAGGTTGCCAGGATCCTGCAACCGGTCCAGAAGAAGCACGAGAGCGGGTTCGGGCTCTTTGGGCAAATACTGCAGGATGGTCCCGACATCACGCATTTCCACGGGCGAAACCAGGGCGACAACGCCTTGGTGGGACATTTTTGGACAAATCCGCTCGATTGAAGAACGGTCGACCCATTGGAAAAGGATCGCCTCCCTGCGGCAGGACTCCTCGATCTTCTTTACGGCTTGGTGATGAGAGTCCCTTGCCATCAGGATTTTCATGATTCGTTTCGGGGAATCCTCGATCAAGGCCGAAACCGCATTCCTGCCCCATACGATATCTTTTTCGTTCGTCATTCTTTCTTCAGGCATGTGCCTTCCCCCTGACTTGCTCGAGGTATTCCCGAAGGAAAGGTGCGGTATAGCCCCCATTTCCCCGGGAAATTTCTTCCGGGGTGCCGGTCGCAACGACCCGCCCTCCTCCTTCTCCACCTTCTGGTCCGAGGTCGATGAGGTAATCACTCGACGCGAGAACATCCAGGTTGTGTTCGATCATGATCACCGTGTTTCCCTGGTCGACAAGCCGGTGAAGCAGGAGCAGCAGTTTTTTGACATCCGTATAGTGAAGCCCGGTTGTCGGTTCGTCGAGAAGGTAAACGGTCGGTCCCGTGAAACGCTTTGACAGTTCTGTTGCAAGTTTGACTCGTTGCGCCTCTCCACCGCTAAGAGTCGGTGCCGGTTGCCCGAGGCGGATATAGCCCAATCCCGCTTCTTCGATAACTTTCAATTTCGCGGCGATTCGGGGAATGTCGGCGAAGAAATCGAGCGCTTCCTCAACCGGCATGTCAAGAACGTCAGAGATGGTTTTTCCCTTGTACCGGACTTCAAGTGTTTCGTGGTTGTATCGTTTCCCCTTGCAAATTTCGCAAGGGACGAAAACATCCGGCATGAAGAGCATCGAGATCCGGCTTTCACCTTCACCCTTGCAGGCCTCGCAGCGTCCACCACGAACGTTGAAGCTGAATCTCCCGGGCTGGAAACCGCGTATCCTGGCTTCCGGGAGTTGAGAGAAAAGTTCGCGAACCGGCGTGAACAGTCCCGTGTAAGTGGCGGGGTTGGAGCGTGGGGTTCTACCGATCGGATTCTGGTCCACGAGGACGATATTCCGGATCTTTTCCCAACCCAGGATTTCACCGTGTTGTCCCGCCCTTCCGCGGAAGTCCCTATCCATCAAACGTTTGAGCCCCCGATAGAGGATATCGTGCATGAGCGTGCTTTTCCCGGATCCGGACACTCCCGTGATACAGGCCAGAACCCCGAGAGGCAGAAGGACGTTGATATTCTTCAGGTTGTGTTCCCTTGCCCCGGTTATTTCTAGCCAGCCTCCCGGGGATCGCGGTTTCTCTCTCGGGGCTGCCCCAAAAGCGGTTCCCTTCAGGTAAGGGCCCGTAAGGCAATCGGTTTCACAAAGGGTCTCCTGCGTTCCTGCAGCAACGACTTTCCCACCGTGCTCACCAGCTCCCGGGCCCAGCTCGAGGATGAAATCCGCGGCCAGCATCGTTTCACGATCGTGCTCAACGACAAGGACGGTATTCCCGAGGTCGCGGACGGTCCTGAGGGTCTTTAGCAGTTTTTCCGTGTCACGTGGGTGGAGGCCGATCGTGGGTTCGTCCAGCACGTAAAGGACACCGCTAAGCTTGGAACCGATCTGGGTGGCAAGCCGTATCCTCTGGCTTTCTCCCCCGCTCAGGGAGTCCGAGCGCCGCGAAAGGGTGAGGTAGCCGACACCGACATCGACCATGAAGGAAAGGCGTTTCCTGAGTTCGTCTAGGATTTGCCGGGAAATTTCGACCGCCGAAGGGGAAAGAAGGAGCGTGTCAAGGCGTTCGAGCAAGGATTCAACCGGCATTTCGGTCACATCCGCAATGCCGAGGCCGTCGATCCTGACGGCGAGTGCCTCGGGCCGGAGGCGTCTGCCGAGGCATTCCGTGCAAATATCCTCTGAGCGAAATGAGAGCAGTTCTTCCGTCACGGACTCCGATTCCGTTTCGGTCCATCGGTTTTCAAGCCAAGGCATGAGCCCTTCGAAACGCCCCATGTATGATTGTTCCGCCCCGTTTTCCCTGTAGGTCATTGGGACACGGTCCGAGACACCCGAAAGGATCGAATCCTGTATCACCGGAGACAGATCCCGGAAAGGGGGAGAAAGATCCCAACCTTTTGATTCGGAAACGGCTTTCAGTTTTCGGAGCATGTAATGGCTCGTTTTCCAGGGGAGAAGCGCACCTTCCCAGACTGACCGCTCGGGATCGACGGCCAGTTCGACGGAAAAATGCTCATGGCTTCCTAATCCTGAGCAGGCTTGGCATGCTCCGAAGGGGCTGTTGAAGGAGAAGAGCCGGGGCTCGATTTCGGGAAGTGAAATTTCACAGCGCGGACAGGCGAAATTCTCGGAGAAAAGCCTTTCCTCCCCTTCCCCGGCTGCGAAAAGGACATAACCGCTCCCCAGGCGAAGCGCCGTTTCCGTTGACTCGCTCAAGCGGTCGCGGTTTTCCGCCGAGGGAGTCAAACGGTCCACGACGATTTCGATCGAGTGTTTCCGGTTCCTGTCCAATGTGATTTCTTCCTCCAGCCATAGAACGCGTCCGTCGACACGCACGCGCAAGAAGCCTTCCCGACGGGCCTCATCGAGAACGTTCCGATGTTCGCCCTTTTTTCCTCTGACTAGCGGTGCGAGAATCTCAACCCGCTTTTCGTTGAATTCCCTCATGGCAAGCGACAGGATTTCGTCGAGTGAATAGCGGTGCACGAGTTCTCCGCAAATGGGGCAATGAGGAACGCCGACACGGCTGAAAAGCAGACGGAGATAATCGTAGATCTCGGTTACCGTGCCGACTGTAGAGCGCGGGTTGTGCGAGATTCCCTTCTGTTCGATCGAGACCGCCGGAGACAGGCCGGATATGTCATCAACATCCGGCTTGTTGAGGACACCGAGGAATTGCCGGGCGTATGCGGACAGCGACTGCACATAACGCCTTTGCCCCTCGGCGAAAATCGTGTCGAAAGCGAGCGAAGATTTTCCCGACCCCGAAGGTCCCGTGAAAACGACCAGTTTATCTTTTGGGAGCGCCACGGAAACGTTTTTCAGATTGTGCTCTCTTGCTCCTTGAACGACGATTTGGTGATTCACCTTCGATGACTCCTTCCCGACCGGATTGCAGTAGATCGCGAATTCTTGCCGCTTCTTCGAAATCGAGCCTCTCAACCGCTTTCCACATTCTTTCTTCCAACCGGGCCCGATCGATTAGAAGAGTTCCTTCACCGGGCTCGGCAAACGGGGTTTTCCCCTCGAATTCGGGTTCTCCCGGTAGTATTCCAACAATTTCTTTCTGAACCGTCCGCGGAGTAATGCCGTGAAGTTCGTTGTAAGCACGCTGGACATCGCGTCGCCGACGGGTTTCCTCAACTGCCTTTCGAATACTGTCATTCATGGAATCGGCGTAGAGGACCACGGTGCCTGCGATATTCCTGGCTGCCCGGCCGATCATCTGGATAAGGGATCGATGGGATCGCAGAAAGCCTTCTCGGTCAGCATCAAGGATGGCGACCAGGGAGACTTCCGGGAGGTCCAATCCTTCGCGAAGAAGGTTGACCCCCACTAAAACCTGCACATCTCCTTTGCGAAGTGCCTTGAGAAGATCGGCCCTTTCAAAAGTGTCCAATTCTGAATGGATGTAACGGACTTTTAGCCCTGCCTCGGCAAGGTATTCTGCCAGATCTTCCGCGGAGCGTTTCGTCAGTGTCGTGACGAGGGCCCTCTCGTTCAGCCGGTTCAAGGCGGATAGCCTACCGATGAGGTCGTCAACCTGGTTTTTCGCTTCAACAACAGTGATTTCGGGATCCATGACCCCTGTTGGGCGGACGAGCTGCTCCACCACTTTGGCGGATTGGCTGATCTCCCAGTCACCGGGGGTCGCCGAAACGAAGACAACCTGTTTCATGTAGGATTGGAACTCATCCCATCTCAAGGGTCGGTTGTCAAGGCTGGAAGGGAGACGGAAGCCGTAGTTCACGAGAGTTTCTTTTCTTGCCCGATCACCATTGTACATGCCTCTGAGCTGGGGAATCGTGATGTGGGATTCATCGATCACCATGATAAAGTCCGGGGGAAAGAAATCGAGAAGGGTTCCGGGGGGTTCGCCTATCTTTCTTCCTTCCAGGTGCCGAGAGTAGTTTTCAATTCCTGAGCAATAGCCCACTTGCGAGAGCATTTCCATATCATAGCGGGTTCGCTCCCGAAGTCGTTGTGCCTCGAGAAGCCGGCCCTCCGAATGGAAAAGAAGGAGTTGTTCCTCCAGTTCGGCTTCCACTGCCGCCATTGCCCGGCAGATTTGCTCTTTCGTTGTGACATAATGCTGGGCCGGGAACAGAAGAGCCTGTTCCTTCTGAAGAACGGTTTTCCCCGACACGGGGTCGATCTCGTTGATTTTCTCGATAATTTCATCGTCAAAAAGGATCCGTAGGGCGGTATCGCTATAAGCAGGGTATATATCGACCTGGTCGCCCTTGACCCGGAAGAGTCCGGGTTCGAGGGATTGATCGTTTCGCTGGTAGTAATTTCTCAAAAGCGCTTCGAAAAAGTCCCTTCTTTTCCACCTGTCCCCGACCCTGAAACCGAATACCGCCTCTTCGTAGGCCTTTTTCTTGCCGAGTCCGTATATGCACGAGACGCTTGCCACCACGATCACGTCCCTTCTCTCGATCAGGGATTTCGTGGTGGCTAACCTCAATTTTTCAATGCGTTCGTTGATGGACGCGTCCTTTTCGATGTAAAGATCGTGCGCGGGGACATAGGCTTCCGGCTGGTAATAATCGTAATAGCTCACGAAATAATGGACGGCATTTTCGGGGAAGAAAGCCTTGAACTCGGTATAAAGCTGCGCTGCCAGTGTTTTGTTGTGTGCGATCACCAAGACCGGACGATCGAATTTGGCGATGGCGTTGGCGACGGTATACGTCTTTCCGCTCCCCGTCACTCCGATAAGCGTCTGCATAGGCAGCCCCGCCGCCAGGCCCTGCGAAAGCGCTTCAATTGCTTCCGGCTGATCCCCTGAAGGGGGCCAGGGGGTATGGAGCTTAAAGATTCCCATTCCGGTCCTCCTGGAAATGCGGTAAAGGAAATGGCGCACGGTTATCCGTGCGCCATTTCGATGGATGATTTGACGGGACGTTAAACCGCTGGTTCCGGTTCAACGCCGGCGTGGCCTTCAGACAAGGGTTTTTCGAATTCTTCCTCTTCTACAAGTTTCCTGCCGGCAAGCTCCTCTTTTTTTCCGTTTCTGTCCAAGGGCGGCAGTTCCCCGCCCGCGATGAGGGCTTCGAGTTCCTCTCCCTCCAGGATTTCCCTTTCCAGCAGCGCGCGGGTCACCTTGTGCAGGAGGTCGAAATTTTCGGATAGCAGGGTTTTGACCTTGCTATGGCAGCCATCGATAATGGCCCTCATTTCCTGGTCGATCGCAAAGGCGACCTCGTCACTGTAGTTCCTGTCATCGACGATATCCCTTCCAAGGAAGACCTCATGTTGCTTCCGCCCCAGTGTCATAGGCCCAAGCTTTTCGCTCATGCCGAATTCGGTGACCATCTGGCGGGCGAGCTGGGTCGCACGCTCGAGGTCGTTCTGGGCTCCGGTCGTGATATCCCCTTGCGTGATCTCCTCCGCCACGCGCCCGCCAAGGAGTACACATATCCGGTCGATCAGCTCGTTCCTGGAAATGAGGAAACGGTCTTCTTCAGGTAATTGAAGCGTGTAGCCAAGAGCCATATGTCCCCTCGGGATGATCGATATCTTGTGAACCGGATCGCAGCCGGGGATCAGGCGTGCGATGAGGGCATGTCCCGATTCATGGAAAGCGATGATCTCCTTTTCCTTTGCGTTGATGAGGCGGCTTTTCCGCTCCGGTCCCGCGATGACCCGGTCAATGGCTTCCTCGAAATCGGACATGGAGAGGGCCTTCCTACCGTTTCGGGCGGCGAGCAGGGCGGCTTCATTCACGAGATTTGCCAGATCCGCCCCGACAAAGCCCGTTGTTCGTCTCGCGATGATATCCAGGTTCACGCCGTCTTCAAGTTTCTTGCCTTTTGAATGAACCTCGAGGATGGCTTGCCTTCCTTTCCAATCCGGTTTGTCGACGACAATGTGGCGGTCGAAGCGTCCTGGCCGAAGGAGCGCCGGGTCGAGGATATCGGGCCGGTTTGTGGCGGCAATCAGGATGATCCCCGTTGAGGCGTCGAACCCGTCCATTTCGACCAACATTTGGTTCAGGGTCTGTTCACGTTCGTCGTGCCCGCCTCCCAGACCCGCTCCGCGCTGACGTCCGACGGCGTCCAGCTCGTCGATGAAAACGATGCTGGGCTGCATTTTCCTGGCCTGCTCAAAAAGGTCACGCACGCGGGCCGCGCCGACTCCGACAAACATTTCTACAAAATCCGATCCGCTGATGCTGAAAAACGGAACATCAGCCTCCCCGGCGGATGCCCTTGCGAGGAGCGTCTTTCCCGTGCCGGGCGGCCCAAGCAGGAGTACGCCTTTCGGGACGTTAGCCCCGAGCCTTGCGAACCTTTCCGGATCGCGGAGGTATTCGATGACTTCCTGCAACTCTTCCTTGGCCTCGTCACAACCCGCAACGTCCTTGAATGTCACTTTCGGGCGATTATCCATGAAAACTTTCGCCTTGCTCTTGGCAAAGTTCATGACCTTACTGCCGCCACCCTGCATGTTGTAAAGGATGAAGATCCAGGCCCCGATGAGGAGCAGGGTCGGGAACAGGGAGGTCATCATACCTGCCCACCAGGGGGCTTTTTGTGGCGGGATAAACTCGACTGCAACCCCGAGTTTAACAAGCTCCTGCGCTAGAGGGCCGGCGTCTAGGACGTAGGTCTTGAAAAGTTTCCCATCCTTTGCGGTTCCTTTGACGAGGTTCTCCTCGATCGAGACTTTCTCGATCTGTCCTGACTGGGCGGACTTGAGGAACTCGCTGTAGGTGAGGGAGGCCGTTTCCTGTGTGTTCTGGCCCGGAGTCAGAAACGCGTTAACGAGACTGACGACCAGAACAATGAGAATCAGGTAAAGGCCTAGGTTTTTCGCCATTTTGTTCAATTGCCGTTCACTCCTTGGGTTGTGTGTTCTTTTTTCATACACTCGACAGCTTGAGCGACGTGAATATCGGGCAGGTTTCTCCAGTAACCCGAATAATCGAGTCCATAGCCGACGACGAATTCGTCCGGGATTGAAAAACCTTTGAAATCAACATGCGCATCCACCCTTCGTCGATCCGGCTTATCCAGGAGAACGCAGGTTCGCAAGGAACGCGGAGAACGGCCCTTGAGCAACTCCTGCAGGTAGGATAGCGTAAGCCCGGTATCCAGGATGTCCTCGACGAGCAGCACGTCATGGCCCCTTATGTCCGTATCCAGGTCTTTCACAATTTTCACGATGCCCGACGATTTTGTGGAGGCGCCATATGATGAGACCGCCATGAAATCAATCTTTACCAGGCTATCCCGCGGAAGGGACCTGACCAGGTCCGCCAGGAAAAAAATAGCTCCCTTGAGGACACCGACCGCCACGAACTCTTTCCCTGAATAGCATGCCGCCACTTCCGATGCAAGTTCGGCAACTTTACGAGAAATGGTTTCTCCGTCTAGCAGGACTTTGCCTAATTCATAATCCATTTAAAGCACTCCCAAGTTCCTGTCCGGGGTAAAAGTAATCCGGACGTGAGGAAAATCATTTTCCTGAACTTCGCAGGTCTTGCCCCAGAAAGGAATCCACGTCATTTTATCGCCAATTGTGACGGCAGGCCAGCATTTTCGGTAAAACCAAGGAACAAGGTCAAGCTTTGAGCCTCGCATGGCGCAGCCTAACGGGAGAATTCTGGGTTTTTCGGGAAGGAAAGGGAGAACCGCCGAGAAATCGGAAAAACGTGTCTTTTCTTCCGTGGCCGGTAACCATTTGAACGAACCAAAATTCCAACGGGCTTCCCCTGACTGCTCCTCGAGGATCAAAGGCTCTGCAGGGGGCTGGTCGAAAACATCCCTGTCGAGAAGCGCCAGGAATCCTGCTCCGGCCCGAAGTTCAAGGGTTTGTTCCCACTGGAAACGCCAGCCTTGCCCGGAATGGATCAAAGTCTGTAGACACGACAACCGTTCATAGTCAAGGGTCTTGAGGCCGAGCCTGCTAGCCTCGCAGCGGAAAAGCTCTGAGCGGGTTGAAGGTTCGAGCCGCCGAACGGCCGAAAAATCCCAAGCCGACAAAACATGGGGCAGATTCCTTCGCAGAAGAAGGGCGGCATTTTGCCCCCTTTCTTCTAGTGCTTTCCGACACGGCTGTAAGGTCTTTCTAAGAGAGAGCAACCGTTCGGCGACAGCAGGGTTATAATCCCGGGCAAGTCGGGGTAAGAGTTCAAGGCGCAGGCGGTTGCGAAGGTATCGCGTATCGCGGTTCGTTTCGTCTTCCTGCCAGGGAATCCCGCGGTCCTGGAGGAAGTCCCTCAAGTCCTGGCGACTGCAGTCGATGAGCGGCCGGATGACGGCACCCCTTCTTCCCTGCAATCCGCAAAGGCCCGCAAGCCCAGTACCGCGAAGAAGGTTCAGAAGCAGAGTTTCGACAGCATCGTCCGAATTGTGGCCGATCGCGATCCAGGATGCTCCGGTCGCGTTGCGGACTTCTTCCAGGTAACCATAGCGGATCCTTCTTGCCGCTTCTTCGATGGACTCTCCCCGAAGTTTCAGACGGGGAACGGAAGACCTCCGGATAACGGTTTCCAGACCGATTCCAGCAGCTATTTTCCGGACAAACTCAGCATCCTCGAGGGATGAAGAACCGCGGATGCCGTGTTCGAGATGGGCGACCGTGATTTTGCCCATGTAGATTTCCCTTAGAACAAAAAGAAGGGCTACCGAATCGCCGCCGCCCGAGACAGCCGCCACGAGCGGTTCGGTGGAGTCAATCCACCCCTGTTCTTCCCCCGCTAGACGAGCCTTTGCGATAATGGGGTGCACCATGTCTTCATCCTTTTGGTTTTTATAAAAAAAGGGCGGGTTGAGCGCCCGCCACAAAGGAAAAAATATTCAGTTGGTGGCGGTGAGTGGAGTCGAACCACTGACACTGCGGGTATGAACCGCATGCTCTAGCCAACTGAGCTACACCGCCATTGGTTGCGGGGGCAGGATTTGAACCTGCGACCTTCGGGTTATGAGCCCGACGAGCTTCCTGACTGCTCCACCCCGCGATATCAGCTCTCTGGTGCCGGGCGCGGGAATCGAACCCGCACGGACTTTCGTCCACAGGATTTTAAGTCCCGTGCGTCTACCCATTCCGCCAGCCCGGCCAGCGCTGACCTATTATATGCAGGGTTGGGTGTCGCGTCAACCGCCGACATGGCATGAGTTAGGCGCAACAAGCTGTTTGACAACCACCCAAAAAGCTGGTAAACTCTCCCGCGTGTGAAAAAAGCACTACTTTAGCTAGCTAGCAGGGCAACGGAGGCGAAACCCCTTGCACGACCGTCCTTCTTTTTTTACCCCAGGAAGCAGAAACGATATGCCGGTATTTCTGGACAAAAACGAAAATCCCTTCAGGCTACCCCCTTCCCTAAGGGAGGAAGTACGGCAGTTGGTCACCACAATTGATTTGAACCGATACCCGGACCCCGAGGCAAGGAAGCTCAGGGAAACGCTTTCGGAAATGACGGGAATTAGGATGCAGGATATTGTCATCGGCAATGGGGGAGATGAAATCCTGACGTTGCTCTTCACGGCTTTTGTCGAAAAGGGGTCAAGAGTCCTTTCCCTTTCGCCGACTTTCTCGCAATACCCCGAACTCTGCCGTAGGCACAAGGCCGAATGGATCCGCGTTCCGCTCGAATTCGGCGAGACGGAAATCTCCCTTGACGAGAAGTGCTTCATGGAAGAGGTCTTTCGCCACTCTCCCGACCTGATCCTCCTGGATAATCCAAACAATCCGACAGGTAAACCCCTTCCGAACAGCTTCCTCGCGGCGCTAGCGGCAAACTACCGGGGGGTGCTGGTGATCGACGAGGCCTACGGAGAATTTGCAAGGGAGACATACCTTGAAACCTTTCGTGAAACGGTTATCCCCGGGAACCTCTGTTTCTTAAAAACGCTTTCGAAAGCATGGGGAATGGCCGGCCTAAGGATTGGTTATGCGGCCTGTTCGCCTTCTATTGCTGCCGAAATCGAAAAGGTAAGGGATCCGTACAATGTTGGCCTCCTCTCCCAGGAAATCGCGGGTATCGTGCTTCAATACGGTGAGTGGATGGAAAGCCGAGTCCTGAGCATCCGCTACATGAGGGATCAACTGGTGCGTGGGATCAACCGGCTTCCTGGGTGGCGGGCCTTCGAGAGTGATTCAAACTTCGTGCTGGTCCGCTCTCCCGTTGCGAATGCCAGGGTGCGTGAGAGAATGGATGAAGCCGGAATACACGTCAAGTTCCTTGAGCTGGATATCCCCGGAGATTGGTTTCGGGTTTCGATCGGCAAGGAAGACGAACTCGGCAGATTCATGAACATCCTGCAGGAAGTCGATTGAAGCGATCCCTTTCAAGACTTGTGTCCATCAACGCTTGAACGAGGTAAAGTTTATGCTATAATCCGATAAAGGAACGATCGCTCTGCTTACATACACTTGGAGGTGAAAAGGGTGGCGGAAAAATGGAAAGACCGTCTGACTGACCAGTTGTGCAAGGCCATTCTGGCCCTGGAGACGGAGGAGGAAGTCTACCGATTTCTCGAGGATATCGCCACGATCGGCGAGATCCGTGCGTTGGCGCAGCGCCTTGAAGTTGCGAGGCTGCTGAACGAGGGGTACACCTACCCGCAAATCGCGCAACAAACGGGAGCAAGCACCGCGACGATCAGCAGGGTGAAGAAATTCCTGGAATATGGCGCTGATGGCTACAAGATCGTCCTTGATCGTATGAAGGAAAAAGGTTAATTATCGAGAAACGGGACCGGAAGGCTTAAAAATGACAGGGAATTCCCCCACGATGCAAGCGGGGAATTCCCTTTTTCATTTCTTGAGCAAAAGCCTAGCGAGGAGGTTGGGACGGACCTTCATGGCACCGGCGGTGCACATTTCGTGGCAGCAAAGGCAGCGGACGCACCGCCGTCGGTCGATCTCGACCAGCCCGTTACGGATACGTATCGCTTCTGCGGGGCATACCCTAACGCAAGCCTTGCAAAGGGTGCAGGAGTCAGGGGACCAGAACGGGTTCAGCTTGACCAGGGAATGAGCCAGTCCCCTAAGCGGGGTTGGAACCAGCCGCCTCAGGGCGGAAGGTGCCTTCCTGAAACCCGGCACCGGTAGTTCTTCCCAAGTTGCTCCGTGAAGCTCGATTTGCCCCTTGTCCGAAGGGCCCATGCCGCGCCGTGCCGCAACGGCCAGAAGGGGAATCTTGAAAGGGTCCCCGTAACCCATCATCACGGCTGCAACAACATCTGCCGCGAGTGCGTTTTCAGAGGCGATGATCCATCCCATTTTTCGCGGTGTTCCGTGTGAGGGGCCATACCCTTCCATCCCGATGACTGCGTCCAGGATGTTCCAATCTGGCCGCCGCGCAAGATGAGCGTCGAGTATCGCATCGCAAAGGCGTGTGAGCGAACCGCTACGGTGGGCTCGTTTGCGCGTGGCTGTATCGAGGTAGGCAAACGTGTTTTTCAGGCAACCGGTGATTTCCGTTTCGACGTGTGTTTTGCACTTCGCGACATTGAAGAGCGTTCCGGCATTCGCAGCCTTTACGGGGAAACTGAATTTTCCAAGGACAACCGTTTCCGGTTTTTCGATTTCCATAAATCCTTCATCATTCAGGGGAAGGACTTTAATGGGTTCCTTTTCCCCGCGCTGTTCAAGTCCGCAATTTTCCACGAACAGGGGCCATTGCCCTGAGAAAAGATAACCGGGCGAATCGGAAATGGTGATTTCGACCCCGGGTTTTTTCCCGCGGACCCATGTAGCGATCGCGG
Organism: uncultured Synergistaceae bacterium; assembly: GCA_964521575.1. Lineage (GTDB taxonomy): Bacteria > Synergistota > Synergistia > Synergistales > 79-D21 > 79-D21. The sequence goes on along the minus strand of CAZFSR010000006.1, from coordinate 126,625 downwards.
ACAGGATTGCCGGGTGAGTCGTGACGGCACACTCCGGCTGGACCGGTGCAAGGAGGTTTGCCTTGAGCAGGACATCGTTCCCGATTTCCGGACCTCCCCCTGATCGCTCTAGGGCCAGGTTGACGGCATTATCGACGACTGCTTTCTCATAGGTTGGGCAGGGACTAAGGCCAACCCTGTAGAGGTTTCTCAACAGCCAATCCCACCCGCTCCAGCCGGGAAGGGGCAAAGGTCCGTTAGAGGACATCGGCTGCAATCGGGTTTTCTTGCGTGACAGGTGTTCCGGCCATGGAGGATGAAATTCAAGTGTCCTCCTGCCTGCCTTTCCTGGGGGACCCGTCTCTCCATTTCCTCCTGGATCTCCGTTGGAGCCTGTCTGGCCGAGAACCAACCCAACCTTCTGGCAATTCTCGCAACATGCGTGTCGACCGGAAAGGCAGGCATCCCCAGTTCAAAGGCCAGGACACAACCCGCCGTCTTGGGCCCGATACCGGGTAAACTGACAAGGTAATCCCTGGCCTTGAAGGGGTTCCATGCCTTTAAGGCGTCGAGGTTATAGGACCCGAAATCCTTTTTGACCTTGGACAGGATTTCCCTGATTCTGGACGCCTTGGTTGGAGCCAATCCTGCAATCCGGATGGCGTCGGTGAGGTTTTCCATGCCGGTTTCCATCACCTGGTCCCAGGACGGCCAGCGTCGCTTCATCTCGAAAAAAGCCCTTTCGCTGTTTCGGTCGTTGGTGTTTTGCGAAAGGAGCGTGGCGATCAGGCCATCTAGCGGGCTGCCAAAAGAACGGTCCACAGGACGGCTTTCCATCCCCCATTCGTTTTCAAGACGGCTGAGGACGGTAAGGAGCTTTTCCGTATCAATCCCCGTTTTCGGAGGCATCTTCCTTGCGTTCGCCTTTTGCGTTGTTTGTCTCGCCCTTCTTTAGCCGGCGGGCTTTTTCCATCCAGGTCTTCAGTTGTTCCATGACCTTGCCGTAAACGGTGCCCGCCGGGTATTCACCTTTTTCGTCGGGTACGCCAGCCGGAGTTCCGGTGAGGATTTCAATACCCTGCTCGATCGTATCGACCGCCCAGATGTGGAACAGGCCTTTGCCTACTGCGTCGAGCACCTCATGGTCAAGCATGAGGTTGATCACGTTCTGTCTCGGCAGCAAAACGCCCTGGCTCCCGGTCAGGCCTCGATATGCACAGCAACGGAAAAAACCCTCGATTTTCTCGTTTGCTCCACCAATCGGCTGGATGTTCCCGAATTGATCCACTGAACCCGTTACGGCGATCGACTGGTTGACCCCGATGCCGGAAAGCGCTGAAAGCAAAGCGTATAGTTCCGTCGACGAAGCGCTGTCTCCTTCGATACCATCGTAGGTTTGTTCGAAGGCAATGCGCGCGGACAGGGACAAAGGCATTTCCCTTGCGAACTTCCTTCCCAGGAAACTGCTCAGCGTCAGCAGTCCTTTGTTGTGGATCGGGCCGGTCATCTTGACCTCACGCTCGATATTGACGATCCCCTCTTGTCCCATGTAAACGTTCGCGGTAATCCTGACGGGATGGCCGAACATGTATTCCCTGAAATCGAGCACGGTGAGGCCGTTGATCTGCCCGACGGCCGTTCCTTCGGTATCGATTCGGATCTGGCCGTTCTCGAATGACCTTTGGATTCTTTCCTCGATCAGGTTCGAGCGGAAGCGCTTCGCGTTAAAGGCTTTCCTGACAATGTCCGAAGTGACGACCGTCCTGGATGATTTCCGTGCCCACGCCACGGATTCGACAAGGATTTCCTCGATCTGGTTGAACCTCGTCGACATGCGGGTCTGGTTCCCCGCGAGACGGGAAGCGAATTCGATAACTTCCGCCACGCCGTCTGCGGTGAAATGCAGGGCGCCTTCTTTCTGGACGTAGCTTGCAATGAAGCAGGCTAGCTGGTGTTCGGTCGATTTTGTCCTGGGCATGTCGACATCGAAGTCCGCTTTGATTTTGAAGAGTTTCTGGAATTCGGGGTCATAAAGGTTCAACAGGTAATAGATCCATCGGCTTCCGATGATGACAACCTTGATCTGTGTCGGGATGGCTTCGGGCCTGAGTGAGGAGACTGGGACAAAACCGAGCTGCTCTCCAAGGTTCTCGATGGAAAGTTCCTGGGTTCGAAGCACACGTTTGAGAGCTTCCCAAGACATGAACTGTCGGAGGATTTCCTCGGCATCCAGAACGAGGTAGCCTCCGTTCGCCCGGTGAATCGCTCCAGGAACGATTTTCCTGAAATCGGTGTAGAGATAGCCCTGGCGGCTTTCGTACTCGACCTTGCCGACAAGATTATAGTAAGTCGAATTGGTTTCATGGATGACGGGAGCTCCAGCATCCGGTTCGTTCGATACGAATACATTCACGCTGTATCGGCTGAAATCGACATCGGCGTTTTCGTCGCGCGCCGCCGCAATGAAGATGTTGAAGTTTTCGATGATGTCTTCGGTAAGGGCATCGATCCACTGGGCGATCTTATCGCCCTTGCCGTATTGAGTTTTCAGGTCGGATAGATAGGGACGGATGGCATTTCGGCAAATTTCGGCCTCGAGGTTCTTGATTTTTTCCTTGAGGGCCTTTTCGTGGTCACGGATTTTACGAAGAACCTCGAGGGTTTTCTGTGAAACCTCCTCGGATTTGGTCTGAAGTTGCTTCTGCTCAGTTTCTGACAGGGCCTCGAATTCTTCCTGCTGCATTTCCTTACTGACCACGTTGCCGTCTTCATCCTTAGATTGGGAAAGGGGGATGTTGACGAAACCCTGGGGGGTCCTCTTGATCGAAAACCCCTTTTCTTGCGCCCAGTTCCTTACAGATTCCATCAACCCGTTGACCTGCTCCTGGAACTCCTTGACCAATTGGGCCTTCGAGTCCTCGTATTGACTGTTCTCAAAAGCCTTGCTCAGGGTCGTTTTCAACTCGTCAACCAGCTCTATGAGGCTATCCGAAAGTTTTTTGCCCATTCCGGGCGGCAGGTTGATCGCCAAGGGTTCCCCGGCGTTCGCGAAATTGTAGACGTAAAGCCAGTCATCCGGACAAGGGAGCGTATTGGCGCGTTTGCGAAGCTGGTCGAGGGAGTAGGTTGTGCGGCCGCTCCCGTGGTCGCCGACGACGAAGATGTTGTATCCCTTGCTTGCCACGTCAAGTCCGAATTCCATTGCTTCCACGGCGCGCTGCTGGCCGATCAGGCCTTCCAGGCAGCCGATTTCTTCCGTTGTCTGAAAACCGAGGGATGCGGTGGAGGTCCTTTTTCTCAGCTTTGGCAAAGTGAGTTCAAAACGTTTCGGTTTAGGCATTCCCTTCCCTCCAGTCATTCTCTGTTCGATGCGTTTATGTTAGCACATGAAGTTTCGCGGGAGGGTTCAGCGGCCGAGGAGGACTTTATGGAACTGCGCGACCGCTGTTGGGATAAGGGCCCCGGCAAGGACGATCCCCCACTCCCAAGCAGGGAGGGGGTGAATGGAAAGGACTCTTTGGAAAACAGGGATATGCGTGATGAGAACCTGGGTTCCCAGCGAGACAAGAACGGAGAGAATGAGCCAGGGATTGGCCGTCAGTTGACGCGGTTTTCGTAAGAGGCTGTGCTCCCTGACGTTGAACACGAAGAGCAGCTGGGAGATGACCATTGCGTGGAAAGCCATCGCGGTGGCGTTTTCGGTATCCTCCGGATTGTGCGACAAGGCTGCGAAAAGGACGGCGAACACGCCCAGGCTCATAATGGACCCGTAGCAGACAATGAGGCGGTGATGGCGCCGAGTGAGGATGTTCTCCATGCGCGGCGTGGGCGGGCGCCGCATGGAACCCGGCTCGGGAGGGTCCAGCGAAAGCGAGAGAGCCGGAAGAACATCGGTAATGAGGTTTATCCAGAGGATCTGGAGGGGAAGGAGGATGGCCGGAAGCCTTAGCAGAAGAGCGAAAAGAAGGGTGAAGACCTCGCTTAGGTTACAACAGAGCAAGAACAGGACAGATTTCCTGATGTTGCCGAATATTCTACGGCCTTCGCCGATAGCTTTCACAATCGTTGAGAACCGGTCATCCTGGAGGATGATGTCGGAAGACTCCTTGCTCACTTCCGTTCCCTGTATCCCCATGGCGATTCCGACGTCGGCCTGTTTGAGCGCCACAGCATCGTTCACCCCGTCACCCGTCATGGCGACAGTTTCGCCCGAAGCCTGAAAGGCCCGGACGAGTTTCAGCTTGTGCTCAGGGGCGACGCGGGCGATGACGGAAATCCCTAAAGATTTTGATGTCAGTTTCTTTTCATCCATTGCCTCCAAGGTTTTCCCATCGAGGCTTTCCGGGAACCGCTGATTCAGGATGCCGACTTCCTGGGCGATCGACCGTGCGGTTTCGAGATGGTCCCCTGTGACCATCACGACGTGAATGCCTGCCTCATGGCAGGCTTGGACGGCCGCCTTGACATCCGGCCTGGGAGGATCGATGATCCCCATCAGGCCAAGGAAGGCCATTCCTTCTTTTTCGTTTCCCCAAGCGAACGCAAGGGAGCGCATTCCACCCGAGGAGATCTCCGCGACCCTGCCGAGCCAGAGGTTTCGGTCAGATTCGGAAAATGGCCGAATGCCCTCCCTTGTCCAGATTCCCTCAAGCCTGGAAAGCAGTTTCTCTGGAGCTCCCTTCAAGGCCTTGCAAGAGCCGTGCGAAGTCTCCATAGTCATCGTGCGTGAATCGAAGGGGATTTCCGCCGTACGGCGAAACAATCCGCGCGTTTTTTCGATGTCAAGCCCTTTCGCTTGCGCAATCCTGAGCAGGGCGATCTCCATGGGGTCCCCGATGTCACCGCTTTCTACAATTGAGGCATTGTTGCAGAGGACCGCGGTCCGGAGCAGCAGGTTCTCCAGCTCCGGATCAGTGGGGAGCACCAGGCGAACAGTCATGTCGTTGAGAGTCAACGTTCCGGTCTTATCCGTGCAGATCACCGTCGTGGAGCCAAGAGTCTCTACGGCTGAAAGGTTTCGTACAAGTGCCTTCTGCTTGGCCATCCTGTGAACCCCGATAGCAAGGGTCATCGTTGCGACAAACGGAAGTCCCTCGGGGACAGCTGCGACAGCCAATGCGATCCCGGTTTCGAACATCCTGAATATCCCCCTGCCCTGCAATGCACCAATAGCGAAAACAAGTGCCGCAATACCAGCGACCAGGAAGATCAGGAAACGGCTAAACTTTTCCAGTTTTTCCTCAAGGGGGGTTGCTTGCTTACGAATGCTGCCGAGAAGAATGCTGATTCTTCCCAGTTCCGACTTCAAGCCGGTCGCATATACGAGCGCCTTTCCGTTCCCCATGACAACAGCCGTTCCGGAAAAAACGCAGTTTGTCCGGTCCGCCAGCGGAGTTCCCTCCGGCAGGATAGCCGGGACTTTCGTTACGGGCATCGATTCTCCCGTAAGGGATGCTTCTCCGAGTTCCAGGTTGCGGGCCTCCAGCAGTCGGGCATCAGCGGGGACGAGGTCTCCTGCCTCCAGTAGGAGAATATCGCCGGGAACAACCATGACTGCAGGGATGACAAGCGGTCTTCCGTCCCGAAGGACCCTTGCGTTGGGAGAGGTCATCGAGCGCAGGGCTTCCATGGCTTTTTCTGCTCGAAATTCAGTGAGGAAACCAATCGTCGTGTTCAGTGAAATGACAACGAGGATCGCGGCGGCGTCAAGGATCTCTTTCATGAAGAGGCTGACAACGGCTGCGAGAAAAAGAAGCCAGACCATGGGGCTCTTGAACTGGGACAACAGGAAGATCCACCACGGACGGGTCTTTTCCTGCTCCAGGGAGTTGGGGCCGAATCGCTCCAGCGCATGAAGGGCGGCTTCGGAAGTCAGTCCCGAGTCGGGATTGGAAGAAAGCGCTTGCAGGAGCAGGTCAACGGGTTGGCTGTAGGCGTTTTCCGGAACCGGCATGGTCAGTTCTCCCTCCCCGGATCTGGCGTGAAGCTTGCGGCAAGGCTGCGCTTAACTTAAAATGCGCCCAGTGTGGAGGGTTGTCAATCATGGATAAAGCGAAATATTTAGTCAGTGGAGTTGTCCAGGGTGTTGGATTCAGGCCTTTCTGCTCCCGGCTCGCTCGCGAAGAAGGACTGACGGGCTTCGTCAAGAACACGACTTCAGGTGTCGAGCTTGAGCTCTGGGGGGAACCGCAGCAACTTTCCTCATTCCTGAGACGCCTCCAGAGAGAGTGCCCGACGGCAGCTTACATCCATGCGATCACAAGCCTTGAACGGGCCGAAGGGGTCAAGGCAGGCCCAGCAACATTTGAAATTCAGAAAAGCGAAGCGAAATCTGTCCGGAGGGTCCTGATCCCACCGGATATCGCGACCTGCGATTCGTGCCTTGAGGACATGCGGGATCCGGAAAACCGCCGATACCGATACCCCTTTACGAACTGCACCCTTTGCGGTCCGCGGTTCTCGATCATCCGCGACCTTCCGTATGATAGGCCGATGACGACCATGTCACGGTTCGAGATGTGCAAGGAATGTTCCGACGAATACCGTAACCCAGCGGACCGCCGTTACCACGCTCAGCCGAATGCCTGTCCGGCTTGCGGGCCTCATCTCTGGGTATGCGACAGGGAAGGCAGGAGACTAGGAGAAGGAGAAACCGCGATAGGAATTGCCGTTCAACTTCTTCAAAAAGGCGGAATTCTTGCGGTCAAGGGGCTAGGGGGATTCCATCTTGCCTGTGATGCCCGGCTTGACGTCCCCATTGAAACCTTGCGAACGAGAAAACGGCGACCCTTGCGACCTTTCGCGATCATGGCGCGGGATCTTGCCGTTGCGGAAAAGCATGTAATCTTGACTGAAAAGGGAAGGGATTGCCTGACTTCGTCACGCCGCCCTATCGTTTTGTGCCCCGCGCGCCAGGGTTCGGGACTTTCACCCTTGCTGAATCCTGGCATGGATTCGATCGGCGTCATGCTGCCGTATACTCCATTGCACCACCTCCTGCTGGAAAACCTTGAAGTCCTTGTCATGACAAGCGCCAACCGGAGCGAAGAACCGATCATTGCCGATAACGGCGAAGTTATCAGGAAGATGGGGAAGATCGTCGACGGCTTCCTTATGCATGACCGGGAAATCTGCATGAGGGTAGACGATTCCGTCGTGTCTGTGGCAGGGAATCGTTCTTTTTTTGTCCGAAGAGCCCGTGGCGTGGTTCCACAACCCCTTTTCCTTCCTGAAAAAGGACCTTCCATCCTCGCTGCAGGGGGGGAAATGAAGTCGACCTTTTCCGTGACTCACGAAGGTTCACTCTTCCCGAGCCAGTATCTCGGAGACCTTAAGGAAATGCCGGCTTCAGAATATTATCGGGAAGCACTCGAACATTTTCTCTCCCTTTATGCGGTGACTCCCCAGTTTCTCGTTCACGATATGCACCCGCTCTATCTTTCCACTCGAATCTGCCGGGATTTTTTGCCCGACCCGCGCGGAACCCTTGCCGTGCAGCACCACCACGCTCATCTTGCGGCATGCCTATTCGAGAATGGGATCGAAGATGCCGCGATTGGGCTGATCCTGGACGGCACAGGATACGGCCCGGACGGGACGATTTGGGGAGGAGAGATCCTCTGGGGTGACGGGAACGGATTCGAGAGGATAGGCCATTTGCATCCTTTTGCGCTTCCGGGAGGAGAGCGAGCCATCCGTGAACCATGGCGTACGGCCATCTCCCTGCTTTTCGAAAGCGGTATTCCGGAGGAAGCCTACCGACTGGCTCAAAGGCGAGACAAGCTGACCGGAGTGAATCCGGAAGCCTTAAGAGTTTCGATTAAGGCGGGAGTCCGTACGACCTCGTGCGGCAGGCTTTTCGACGGGGTTTCTGCCTTGCTTGGGTTTGGCGATGAGGTCTCATTCGACGGCCAGGCGCCCATGCATCTCGAGGCCGCTGCAAAAGGTTCCGGGTGCCTGCCTTTTTCGGTTTTCGAATCGGAAGGGAAAATCGTGCTCGACTGGAGGCCGGCGATCAGGGACATTATCGAAAGGAAGCCTGGGCAATCGGCAGGTGTGATTTCCGCTTCCTTTCACGGCGGGCTTGCTAGGGCACTAGGTGAAGCTGCTACCCTCGCTGCCGCAAAAACCGGCTCGCGCAGGGTCGCTCTCTCAGGGGGAGTGTGGCAAAACAGACGTCTATTCTCCCTTGTGATCGCCGAGATCAAACGTCGAGGGCTTGTTCCGGTTCTTCACGCTCTCCTGTCGCCGAATGACGAATGCGTCTCGGTCGGGCAGGCATTCGTGGGACACAAAAAGTGGAAATAGCCATGACAAAAAGAATCGGCGGCCTGCTTAAAGGGCCGCCGATTCTTGAATGTCGGAGTTAGAGCGGGCGGATGTGTGCTGCCTGCGGACCCTTTGTGCCTTCAACAACCTCGAATTCCACCGCTTGGCCTTCGTCTAGGGTCTTGAATCCTTCCATCTCGATGGCGCTGTAATGGGCAAACACGTCTTTTCCCTCTTCCGTTGTAATGAACCCGTACCCCTTTGTTGCATTGAACCATTTTACTGTTCCCTTCATTGGTTCGCTTCCCTCCGGTTTTTTCATTTTCCTGCTGAAGGCAGGTTAAAATTCCAAGCTGAATATAACATCGTGAAAATGACGCGTCAACCAGCTTTCCAGACTTATGTTGCCATACGGGCTAATATTCGATGCCACTGATTTTTTCGAGCTTTGCGAGTTTGTGTATCGCCTCGATGTAACGGATCGTACCGCTTGCGGAACGCATGACGATTGACTGCGTTCGGATGTGGTCCCCTTCGTAACGGACGCCCTGTAGCAGTTCCCCATTCGTGATGCCGGTCGCAGCGAAGAAGACGTTGTCACTCCTGACAAGATCGTCCATCCCGAGCACCCTGTCGAGGTCCATTCCGAGCGCTTTGCACTTTTGCGCTTCTTCCTCGTTTCTTGGCCAAAGGGTGCAAAAGATCGAACCGCCGACGCACTTGAGGGCGCAGGCTGTAATGACGGCCTCAGGGGAGCCGCCGATACCTGTGAGGAGATCGATACCGGCATCCGGTTTGCAGGTCATGAGCGCACCGGCGATATCTCCGTCGGAAATCAGCCTGATGCGGGCCCCGACCCTCCGGATTTCCGCGATGAGATCCTCGTGCCGTGGGCGGTCGAGGACCACGACGGTCACATCTTCGACCGCCTTGCTCTTCGCTTTCGCGACTCTTCGGATGTTTTCGGAGATCGGCAACCGGATATCGATGACATGCGCAGCCTCGGGACCTGTTGCGATCTTGTTCATGTAAAAAATGTGTTCGGGGAAATACATGCTGCCTTTCTCGGCGAGGGCGACAACACTGATGGAATTCTGCCGTCCTAGGGAAAGAAGCCTGGTTCCGTCTATCGGGTCGACGGCGATGTCGACCTTGGGTTCCTCTCCGGTTCCTAGATGCTCACCGTTGAAAAGCATCGGCGCCTCGTCCTTCTCCCCCTCACCGATGACGACCGTTCCGTCCATCCGGATCGTGTTCAGCATGTAACGCATTGCGTTGACCGCAGCCCCATCTGCGCCGTTCTTGTCTCCCCTGCCCATCCATCTCCCGGCGGCCATTGCCGCCGACTCGGTGGCCCGAACAAGTTCCAGGGCCAAGTTCCTTTCCGGAAGCGACATCGAGAGCACCTCCTCAATCGTATTGTTGGGGCAGTTCCCCGCTTACTTCGAAACGGGAGAAAATCTCGTCGACAAAACGGGTGTAATAGGTGTAATCAAACAACTTCCCCAGGGAAGCTGCGTCGATGAAGCGACTGACTCTTTCATCTGAAGCGAGAAGATCCTTGAGATGTCCTTCGCCCGCCCAGCATCGCATGGCGTTTTCCTGCACGATCGAATACGCTTCCTCGCGGCTCGCACCTGTTTCGTCTATGAGGTGAAGCAAGACTCTTTGGCTGAAAAGAAGTCCTTTGGTCAGCTCAAGGTTTTTAACCATATTTCCCGTATCGACGTGAAGGTTCCCAATGATGCGGGACATCGTCCTGAGGCAATAATGCGCAAGATGGAAGGCGTCTGGCCAAGCGATTCTCTCGACGGAGGAGTGGCTGATGTCCCTTTCGTGCCATAGGGCGATGTTTTCCATCGCGGCAACGGAATAGCCCCTAAGAAGGCGCGCCATTCCACAGACCCTTTCGGAAAGGATCGGGTTCCTCTTGTGGGGCATGGCCGATGATCCTTTCTGGCCTTTCGAAAAAGGTTCCGCCGCTTCCAGCACTTCGGTCCTTTGGAGGTGACGGATTTCCGTGGCGATCCTCTCCAGGGTCGCCCCGTGTATGGCCACCGCGCTCAAGACTTCGGCATGGCGATCCCTCTGAAGAATCTGGTTCGAGACTTCCGCCCGCTTAAGCCCCAATCTTGAGCAGACCTTTTGTTCAATGTGAGGCGGACAATGGGCATAGGTGCCGACAGCACCTGAAATTTTCCCGACGCAGATGTGCCGGCGTGCCAAATCGAGACGTTCCATGTCTCTCTGCAACTCGGAATACCAGTTCAATAGCTTCAGCCCGAAGGTTGTCGGTTCTCCGTGGATGCCGTGAGTCCGGCCCACACAGAGGGCGTGGCGATATTGTCGGGCCTTTTCCAGCACGAGGCAGGAAAATTCGCGGAGGGAGCCTGCCAGGACATCAAGGGCTTCCAGGATCAAAAGAGATCCTGCCGTATCGACGATATCGCTGCTTGTCAGCCCGAGATGGACATATCGTCCTTCCGGACCGATTTTTTCAGCTACGGCACTGACGAAAGCGATAACGTCATGATGGGTCTTGGCTTCGATTTCGGCAATCCTTCCGAGGTCGAACTCGGCTTTGTTGCGGATGACCTTCATCGCTTCCTCCGGAATGCGGCCTTCCTCTGTCCAGGCTTCACAAACCGCAAGCTCGACATCCAGCCATTTCCGGAAACGGTTTTCTTCCGACCATATCCGTTTCATTTCCTCCGTTTCGTAACGCTCGATCATTAAGGAAGGTCTCCTTTCGACAAGGCGCCTTCCGGCAATCCCAGAAGGGCTTCGACAAATTCTGTGGGCCTGAAGAGAGCAAGATCTTCCAACCCCTCTCCCAGGCCGACATAGCGGACCGGCAAGCCAAGTTCATGAACGACGGAAAGGATCACGCCCCCCTTTGCAGTATTGTCATACTTGGTAAGGACAATTCCCGACAGGGGAAGCGCTTCTCCGAACACCCTTGCCTGCTGAAAGGCATTCTGCCCCATGACCGCGTCAAGGACAAGCAAGAACTCGGAACTTCCGGCAGGTGTTTCCCGTTCGACGACCCTAGCAATCTTCTTGAGCTCTTCCATGAGGTTGTGACGGGTGTGGAGTCGACCTGCGGTATCCGCGACAACGAGGTCGGCGCCGCTCGCTTTTGCGGATTGTATCGCATCGAAGACGACCGCTGCAGGATCGCTACCAGGGCCGTGGCTGATAAGCCGTGCCCCGGAGCGGTCACTCCAAATCTTCAGCTGCTCGATTGCCGCGGCTCGATAAGTGTCGGCGGCAGCCAAAACAACACTTTTCCCCATCTTAGCGAATTGGGAAGCCAGCTTGCCCGCAGTGGTCGTTTTTCCGCTGCCGTTGACTCCCGCAAGGAGGACGATGGAGGGCTTTCCCTCAAGGCGAAGAGGCATGCCGTTCATTGGATCCTTCAAAAAGAGTCTTTCCAGCTGCTTCCCGAAAAGCTCGTTTGCAGGTAAATCCTTCGGGCCGGGCTTTTCCCTCAGCCTGCGGAAGTCAGCGACAAGCTTTTCGGAAAGCTCAACCCCGACATCCCCCGAAATCAACGCTTCTTCTATTCTCTCCCAGAAGTCGGCATCTTCGGCTGTATCCGCAAGGAGATGGGTTAGAGAGCTCCCCCAGCGTGTCCGTACTTCTTTCAGCCCTTTCCTGAAGCGGTCGAAAAGTTCCAGTAAGGTTCACCTCCGACTATCCTTTTATAAGGCTAAATTATTCTTCAGTTGCGGGTCTATGTGGTTTACGCCGCCTTGTGTTTCGTTTCCTGCGGGGTTTCTCAGGACCTGGAACTGGAGTTTCGGCGGTTTGAGGCTTGTTCTCAAGGCTCGGCTTCGCCGACTCGGTCACCGAGACGGGAGTCGGGTTTTTCCTCTTTTTTCGCCGCGGGCGCCTTCTTTTGACCGATTCCTGCTCCGTGACGGCTGCGGCTCTATCGGGCATCGGTCGGGCCGCGACGTTGGGACGGGGCGATTCCGCCCTCTCGCGAGGTCCTCTTTCTCCGCTTCGCCGAGCGACTCTATCCCTGGAGTGTGAATGCCCAAGCTTGGGTCGTGCAGTTTTCTCAGGTAAGCAAGTCCCGTCTTCGAGGATCGTTTCCGAGTCCGTGACGGCCTCCTGGAGAAGCGTGTCAAACGGGAGAGGGACGACTTCATCGCGTTGAGGTTCCCAAGCTTCTCCCTTTTGGATCGCATCCCTGAATTTCGGGAATTCCGCCACGGGAACAAGAAGTTCAGTTCGGTCAGGACAGAAGACACGAAGAGATTTTCCCATCAAATCGACACCCGAAATCAGGTAGGTTTCTCCTGTCTGTGACTTAAGTTTCGTTCCGGGGTTCGGGAGTCCCTTCCAGAGTTCCTGGTAAGTGGTGTGCTCGTATCCCATACAACACATGAGACGCCCGCAAATTCCCGAAATCTTTGTGGGGTTCAGGGCCAGGTTTTGCTGTTTGACCATCTTGATGCATATGGGTTCGAACCGGTTGAGCCATGTGCTGCAACAACACGGCATGCCGCATTGGGAAAGTCCCGCGGCAACTTTGGCCTCGTCACGTCCGCCGATCTGCCTGAGTTCGATGCGCGTTTTAAACTCTCTAGCGAGGTCCCGCACAAAGCCTCGGAAATCGATGCGCTGTTCCGCCGTGAAGTAAAAGAAAAGCTTTGACCGGTCAAGAAGATACTCCACGTCCACAAGTTTCATGGGAAGGTTGTGGGACTTCAGGATTTCCCTTGCTTTAAGGAGAATCGCGGCTTCCTCCGCGGAGCTTTCACGGAGGGTTTCCGTTTCTTCGGGTAACGGAAAGCCGACAAAACGAACATCCTCCGTGGGTATGCTTGTTTTCTGGCCCCCTTCTGCCTGTTCTCCGGAGGGAGCTTTCCGGTATCGTTCTTCCTGCTCGAGGCCGATTGGGCCGGCTACAATTCCGAGTTCCCTGCCGCGTGCGGTCTCGACCACGATCGTATCGGCCTTGCCGATGGCGAGGTCCTCCTCGGTCTTGAGAAATCCGAGGTACCGTGGCTTACCGTAAAGGATCAAAAAAGTCTTCAAGGGAGACGTCCTCTCTCGTCATCAAAAATAGCAAGTCGGCGACCATGGCGCCCGAAAGCCTTGTCTTCTGGGATAAGTTCACCAGGCAGTCAAGATCGGCCGCCTTCCGAAAATCGCCGTGAAGAGCATACCACCTTGCCCAGGCCATTGCATTCAAAAAGACCGCATCGTTTTTTTCCGAACCCGCGCATCGAAGCCATCGAAGCCATTCCTCATCGCTTCCCGGAGGCGGAACGGCATTTACGGCCTCTTCAAGGGGCATCCGAAGTATCCAGCTTCTGCTGCGTAGCGTAGGAAGAAGGTTTTCCTCTTCCATAAGGAGAAGTATCCTGCCCCTTGGAGGCGGTTCCTCGGTGATCTTGAGAAGGCTGTTCGCGGCGGGAGGACTAAGGCGGTCTGCACAATGGACAACCGCTAGCCTGTACGGAGAACAGACGGGGCGTGATGAAAGGTCTCCAAGCAAGCTGCGGCAGTCCTCTATGCCGGGAGGTGTTTCCGGTGTGCCGAGCCGGAGAATGTCAGGGTGTGATTCGCCGTTCCATCGCATTCCGGGCTCCGTTTTTTTTGCGTCATCAAGAGCGAATATGGATTGGGCGTAAAGTTCCACAAAAGAAGCGTGAAAGAGAGTCGGCGCAAAAAAAACGACAGATTGGGGAACGATTCCGCGCTTGAGCGCGGCTTCGAGTTCCCTCCAGGAGTTTCCGGAAACGATCGCTTCACGTATTTTCGATTCTGCCGCGACGCCCATCCTGTTCGCGTCTTCTTCGCGGGAGAATCCGGCATTTAGGTTGCCGAGGTTCAAAGATACTCCTCCAGGGTGTCCAGGATCTTCCTGAAAACCTCGTCCGGTGCGGGTTCGCCGTCAATGACGATAAAACGGTCCCTGTTTCTTGACTGGAGAAAACGGTACCCTTCGCGGACGCGTTCGAGAAAGGGCTTCCCTTCTTTTTCGTACCGATCCGGCCTGGATCTTTTTGATGCACGCGCCAGGGCCGTCTCCAATGACACTTCAAGCAGGATAGTTTTGTCGGGTGTCCTGTACCCGCCAAGGGAAATCGCCCGCTCCACTTTTTCCAGTTCAAGTCCCCTGCCCCAGACCTGATAGGCAAGGGTCGAATCGTCATAACGCTCGCACAGCACATGGGCTCCCGCCGAAAGAGCCGGCTCGATGACCCTTTTTGAGTGCTCGCAGCGATCCGCAAGGAAGAGAAACACCTCCGTCCAGGGATGGTCAAGCTCCCCTGAAAGAAGTAAATCTCGCAAACACGCGGAACCGGGCCAGCCGCCCGGTTCCCTTGTCCAAACCACGCCTTCGCTGCCATTCCGGCTTGAAAGAAACTCGCTCAGGAGCCTTGCCTGCGTCGATTTCCCGCAACCGTCGACTCCTTCAAAGGTAATGAACAATTGGATCGCCTTCCATTCCGTTAAAACTGATAAAAAATCCCCACCACGTCGTCGGGCGAGTCCCTGCCCGGTTCGATCCTTTCGTAAAAGAGACCCCAGTGCGGCCTGACATGCCATTTCCCCCTGGCTGCCCAGCTGCCGCCCTGATCATCCCACCACTCAGCGGATAAGGAAAGGGGTATTTCCGTGGCCCTGAGGTCCAGAAGGACTCCTGCGCCGACATCGCCGCGGACAAGCCCGGCCCATACCCTGCCCCAGGCGGTACGATAGGCTGCTGCGGCCGTGGGGGAACTGCCATTCCCGAGTTCGTGTCCCTCGAGCAGAAGGCCCCACGGAGAGTCTGCTTTGCCGATCAGTAGAGAAAGGTCCATCGCCCAGCCGTTCTCTTCCGAACCTCCGGGGGTTCGATGCTGGATCGCGACTTCCATGGAAGGCTGGACCGATTCTATCGCAGAAACGATCCGTTCCGCGCTCTTAAGTGTTTTTTTCAGCCCCTTCATCGTTTCTGATGCTTCTGGCGCACCGGAAAAATCGCTCATGGCCGCCGAAAGCTTCTCGATTCCCTTTGCAGCGTTCGAAAGATTCTTGACCGCCGCCCGGAGATCATTCCCGGCAAGTCCATCTTCGTCAAACTGGGCGAAAGTCTTGTCGACCCGTTCCAGCAAAGAGGAAAGCGAAGCGATGGACTTTCGAATGTCGGATTCGTTTGCGAGGACGACGCGATCCAGGTCCCGAGTAAGGGCGGATAGGCTTTCGGAAAGGGATTTGACCTGTATGCGGCCGAGACGGGCAAGTTCCCTAATCTCAGTTCCGGCATCACCGACCCGGCGCATTGCGTTACGACCGTCATCAATGAGTCCCGGTAGATTGTCGAGTGCCTTTCGGAGTCTTTCCTTCCTTTCCGGATCGCCGAAAAGATCGTTGAAGTGCCCGAATGTCGCCCCCAGGACTTTAATGTTGTCCCTCAATTCCTCAAGCAAGGTATCGAAATCGGGTGGAATCTCCCCATAGAGGCGCTCGCCCGGTGCGACGTAGGTCTTGCTCGTCCCGCGCTCGATTCGGAGTAGCGGTTTCCCAAGGAGTCCGCCTGTTCCGATCAAAATACGGCTGTCTTTAGGTATCTTGACAGTCGGGTCTAGAACCACAGTGACAATGACTCCTTCCGGGGCAAGTTTAAGGGACCGCACCGCCCCCGACTCAAGTCCCGAGACGTAGGCAGGAGCGCCGGTTTCCAACCCCATCGCGTCGGGAAAGAGGATCTCGAATACGTTCCCCCCGTGCCGGAACAGGGCCCCACCCGTTATGAAGACGATCCCCCCCAGTGCGATGAGGGCCAGGAAAACGGCAAGACCGACCTTGAATTCCCGGTTCATGGGCACACCGTCCTTCCTTCCCTTACGGGTCTCAACCCGTCAGCGAACCGCTTGACGTTCTCGTCTCCCGATTTTTTCCACTCGTCAGGCGTTCCTTTCCAGGTAATTCTTCCCTGGTCCATCAGCAGGATAGTATCGGAAATTCCGACTGCTGTGACAAGGTCGTGAGTCACCGCAAGAATACCGATATCCAGTCGCCTTCCAATCTCCGCTACCAGTCGGTCGATGTGACGGGCGGTTTGCGGATCAAGCCCGGTTGTCGGCTCGTCCAGAAGGAGGATTTCCGGTTCGTGGACAAGGGCTCTAGCGATGGCGATCCGTTTCTTCATTCCCCCGGAAAGTTCTGCCGGCATCACGGATTCGGTTCCGGGCAACTCGACCCGTTCCAATACCGCAGCCACTCTGGCGTGAATCTGGTCTTCATCGGAAAGGCCGAGGCAATACCGGAGAGGGAAGGCGACGTTCTCGCCAACGTCAAGGGAATCGAAAAGAGCTCCGCCCTGGAATACAATTCCGATCCGTTTCTTAAGCTCGACGATCGAATCGTCTTCTTCCGAAGTTGCGAGATCCTTGCCGAACAGGGTGATTTTTCCCTTATCGGGAGAGATCAACCCGACGACCATCCGGAGCACGGTTGTTTTTCCGCAGCCCGAAGGTCCCATGAGGGAAAGGATTTCCCCGGTCGAAAGGGCAAGGTTGATTCCGCGCAGAACGACATTGTTCCCGAAAGTCTTTTCGATGGATTCTGCCTCGAGCACCCTCCGGTTCATCGAATGCCTCCGAAAAGCATCGTCGAGAGGATGTAGTTGAAGGTCAAAATCAGCATGTTGCTCCACACGACTGCCTTTGTGGTAGCCTCCCCTACTCCGATTGCGCCGTTAGCGGCCCTGAAACCCTCCGCGCATGCAGTTGTGGAAATGATGACGCCGAATACGGCAGCTTTCAAGAGACCCCCGAAAATATCGTACGGTTCGAGAAGGGCTTCAAGGGACTTCAGGAAAACCGAACCGTGTATGCCCCGCGTGACAACGAAAAGATAACCCCCTCCGATTCCGATAACGAAGGAATAAATCGTTAAAATCGGCAACATGACCAAGCTGGCGAAAAGGCGCGGAGAACCCACAAAGGCTACGTCATCCAACCCGAAGGCCCGGAGAGCATCCAACTGCTCGGTGATTCTCATCGAACTGATTTCGGCAGCCATTGCCGCGCCGACACGACCAGTAACGACCAACCCCGTCAGCACGGGAGACATTTCCCTGACCATGCTGAGGCCGATCACACCCCCGATATAGTTCGTTGCGCCAAAACGAACAAATTGGTCGATGGTCTGGACAGCCATGACCATGCCGGTGAAAGCGCTCGTGATGGAGACGACGAGTATGGAGCTGACACCGACACGTTCCAGTTGTTTCGAAAAATCCACTCGGCTCCACGTGCCGCGAAATATCCCGCGGACGGATTTAAAAAGAAAGAGGGCAAAAAAACCGAGCGATTCGAGGAATTGTATCGCTATCCTCCCGACCCACCGGACCGCTTCCATAAGGGGTCTATTCCTCCCCAGCGATTGGCGTCACGGAAATATCCCTTCGCTGCAGCCCGTCCACGAAATAATTCGTATTGAAGACTCTCATGGAGCCCTCTTTGAGTTTCTTCTCGGTAACGGCACTCAAGAGTTCCGGTTCGTCCTCCGGAGCATCCATTTCTTCTTGCCCTAGGGAAGCTTTTTTAGACGGAAATTTCGGGCCTCGTTGAGATAGGATCTCGACAACCACCTGGTTGTTGGTTTCCCTTACCGAAAGCTCTTTCAAGAGAGTGGGAAGGTCCCTAATGGTCGTTTTTCCCTCGGTGATGGAATCCTGACCGGGCTCTTCTATGCCTCCTCCCCTGACCACAACCGTGCTTTTTCCGGAAGACTCCTTCGGAACCGTCAATTCGAAACTCCGGACAAACGGTTCCTTCCTATACGGGCGCAGCCGGACCTCGACCTTCAATTTCTCGCCAGGTTTCAGCTTGCGTTTGTCAACTTTCACGTCTTCAATCAGGAGGATCCTGGGATTCGAGGTCATTTCGAGATCCAACTGGAATCCGAGTGGCGCAATTTCCGTAAAGGGATTCAGGGCGATGACCTCGACCAATTCCTTGAATTCCTTCAATGTTTCCTTCGTCAGGTCCTTTTCAGAGAAGAAAAGGTTATTTCTGTTCCACCCTCCCGCCAGGTTGGGCCCGGAGACGGACAGGTTGAGCCTGGCGGTTCCGGCCCCTACCTGCCCCCAGAGATCGTCCAAAAGACCGGTCAGGGCATCCGGTGCCAGCTTGGATAAGAGGAACGGGGCCGCGGCGACATGGAAACGCTTTCGAATCTTCTTCTTGTTGTCGACATCGTCAAGATTGACGGTGAAATCGAAAGAAGGAGGATAGACATTGAGTTTCCCGCCTATTGCCTGGGGTCTGTCCTGAGTGACCGTTCCAATGATGCTCATTGGTGTCCCGAGCTTGAAAGGAGACTCGATGCTCGGAACCACATCATGGACCCAGGCGCGCGTCAAGGGATAGGCGACGGCTCCATTGTTGATGAACGGATGGGCAAAAGCAAGGAATCGGCCATCCTTAGAGACCGCCGTAAGCGTCCCCGTCGCTCCAAGGCTGACATCCCCCCACGCCAGCATCACGCCGACGGCTTCTCCGGGATTCATTTTGCGGACCGTTTCCACGGGCGGAAGATTCTCCGCCATTCCGCTTCCCATCGCAAGGATTTTCCCGTTGAAGGCCGAGGAAAGCCCCGCAATGGCGCGCTGGCTCATGCCGTCCGCAAAGAGCGTAACCAGTGGCTCAGCATCCGCTGAAGGGATGTCACCGGAAGAGATATCCGAAGAAGAAACGTCGGGAGAAACGGTCGAAGGCTCGGGAAGGGGCGGCTTGTAGAAGGCCGGCTTGACATCCTTCCAGTCAAAAACAGCGATCATGTCTTCCAGCGGAGTGACGAGGCCGAGCCGGTGGTCACTGAAATTCCAGCCGTAGCCGATGGCCCCCACTATTTTCCCGTTGATGAAGACGGGACTTCCGCTCATCCCTGCCGCGATTCCACCGGTTTTTTCGATGATGGGTCCTTCAGCTCGTATGAGAATCAGGTGTTTCGGAATTCCTTTTCTTGGAAGCACACTCACCACCGTGACCGGAAACGTCACCACCGCCTGGCCCTTTACGACCGTATGCGCTTCGCCGCGCATGCCGGGTCGGACTTCGCCGATCTTCATCATCGGAGTTTCAGGGATGAAGGCAACGGCTTCGGCGAAAAAGGGGAAAGCAAAAACGAGGGTTAAAGCCAGGAAATGTGCTTTCAGAAAACGGAGGAGCATTTCACATCGTCTCCTTCCGGTCAGGAAAGGCTGGTTTTGCCGGTTCGCCGTTGATTGAGCGTCGCCATGAGGAACTCGTCGATTTCTCCATTGAGCACGGCTTGGACGTTTCCCGTTTCACAGCCCGTACGGTGATCTTTCACAAGGGTATAAGGGTGCAAGACATAGGACCTGATCTGGCTACCCCAGCCAATTTCCTTCTTCTCGCCTTTCAGGGCATCCAGTTGTTCCTGGCGCTCCTTCAGAACCCTTTCAAACAGGCGAGCCCGCAGGACTTGCATCGCAACCTGCCGGTTCATGTGCTGGGAGCGCTCGGTCTGGCAACCCACGACGATCCCTGTGGGCAGGTGCTTGATGCGAACCGCTGAATCCGTCATATTCACATATTGCCCGCCAGCCCCGCTTGCCCTGCAGGTTTGAAGCTCGAGGTCCTCGGAACGGATCTCAATTTCGACGCTCTCCGGAAGTTCAGGCGCCACTTCAACCGAAGCAAAACTGGTGTGGCGCCTTTTTGCCGCATCGAAAGGAGAGATCCTGACCAAACGATGAACCCCTTGCTCACCCGATAGGAAGCCGTAGGCATAGGGGCCCTTGATCATGAAAGTTACGCTCTTGATGCCGGCTTCATCGTCCTGCAGGAGGTCGAAGATGCGGGTTTCCATGCCGTGGGCTTCTGCCCATCGAAGGTAAACCCTGAAAATCATCTCTGCCCAGTCCTGTGAATCAAGGCCACCTGCCCCCGGATGAATAGAAAGGATGGCGTTAGAGTCATCGTATTCTTCGCCCATGAGGAGGATGATCTGGTCGTTCTTGATCGATTTTTTCAGGACTCCCGCCCTTGCGTAAAATTCGGACAGAAGTTCGGGATCCTCGCTTTCCGCGAGGATTTCGGCAAGCGTTTCAAGTTCTTCGAGCTCGGATCGCATCCTGTTCCAAAGATCAAGCCTTGAATTAATCTGGGAAAGTTCGCGCAGGATTTCCTGAGAGTTGGGCCTTGACCAGAAATCCGTAACGAGGGTCTGCTGCGTCAACTCTTTTGAACGTTGCTCCAGGGTTGCAGGGTCAAAGACTGTCCTGAAACTCGCGTGCAAGCGAGTTCAGTTCCTCCATAACGGTACGGATCGGTAAAAATGCCATGTCCCTTGCCTCCAAGAAAAGCCTGGATTCGGTGATTGTCGCGTATTGAAAAAGATTATAACATCGTGTTACCGCAGACCGAAGAGGGGTTGATTCTGTGCAGAAGACAACGGCGACCAAGCTGGCCATCCTGAAGCGGCTTGTTTCGATGCCGGCGGAGATGGTCTCAAGCGGAGAACTGGTCGAAAACCTGAATATCAGCCGACAAGCGATTTGGAAAGGGATAGAAAGCCTCCGTGCGGAGACGATCGGGATCGAGTCGGTCCCTAACCGCGGTTATCGGTTCGTCAGCCCTCCAACCTACGATCTTAGCCCGTCATGGATCGAACATCAGCTTGAAGGTTGTCCGCTAGGGCACCCTATCCTGTTCTTCGAAAGCGTGGAGTCGACCCAGGAAATCGCGAAGGAAGCAGCAAGGCAAGGCGCAAGCGGAGGGTTGGTCGTTATCGCGGAAGAGCAAAGAACGGGAAGGGGACGCATGGGTAGAAGTTGGTTATCGCCCACCGGCGGAAACATCTACGCTTCCGTTCTGCTAAGGCCGCGGATTCCGCCGATGAAGATCCAGCTGGTCAACCTCGCTGCCGGGCTTGCCGTCCAAATGACGCTTGAGCGGATGTTCCGCGTTCGATGTTCCTTGAAATGGCCGAACGATCTCCTGTGGAAGGGCAAGAAGCTTTGCGGCATCCTGAGTGAAACGGCAAGCGAAACGGACCGTGTTCACTACGCGATTACGGGAATCGGCCTGAACGTTAACATGGACGAAAGCGACCTCCTTTCCGCCGGGATCGACAACCCGTCATCCATCAAGATTTTAAGAGGGACCGAGTCGGATCGGGGCGAAATTCTTGCGGAGGTTCTCCGGGTTTTCTCGGAACAGCTCCGATTGCTGGAAGAAGGCCCGAAAGGCGTCCAGCAGCTGGTGACCCTTTACAGGAATCGATGCAGCACCATCGGTAAGGAAGTACGGGTTCTTACGGATGCGGGTACCGATTACGGCATTGCTGAAAACGTCACCCTTGACGGCGCGCTGGAAGTGAACGTCAGGGGTAGCTTACGGGTCTACACGGCAGCTGACGTTCTCCATGTCAGGGCTTCGGAGGACTGACCCGCTTCCCGGAAGCGTTCCAGATCGCAAGATAGAGATCATGCAGAATGGTCAACATCTCCTTCTCCAGGACGGGTGTCGGGATCGAAGCTAGGCGAGGACTTCCTTTCGCCTTCTCGATGACTTTTGCGGGGGTCCAGGGATCGACGACGATCACCCAGCCTTTCGAAGAAGCTTCCTGTATGGCGATTGCCAGGGTTTCGAGTGATTTCCCCTCTTTCCAGAGCTCCAGCACACGGTCGGGAGGCCGAACCGGAGATTCCGCTGCGGCTCGTATCCACTTGCCGGATGCTCCCGTCAAGTCGAGGATGACGATGCCGTGTAGCAGTTTTCTGCCAACGCCGACTGTCGTATCCGTGCGTGACTGGAACTCCGCTAGCCTCCTTTGGTAATAGGCGTAATTTTTCGGGTCGATGGCGGAAAGGGCTCCCAGAAGCCGCTGGCCGATGAAAGCAAGAGAGGAGGGATCCCAGAACGCGGAGGCCTTAATCGGCGTCCCTCCCGGAACGGAGTCAAAGAGGACTTTCAGTGTTCGGCCACGGATTCCGTATGCCCGAGCTTCGGCTTCATCAAGGGCAATGGCGGGAAATTGGCGCGAGGGATTCGAGAACCGGACAATGCTGCCATTCTGGTTCCACCCCGACAAAGGATGAACGCGGACCTGTATCCCGCCAATAAAACGAGTCATCAACGAAAGCCACGGTGAAGTGACCGCGACATCGATTGCCGCGCGGGCTGTCCCGCAGAAAAAGAGGATCCAAGCCAGCGCGAAAAGAGCCCTAGCGGCTCCCCGGTTTTTCAATCGGTATGCCCTCCCTGCAAAGCGGGCACTCGCCTTCCGTAAAGGTCGGAAAGGAAGCTTGCCAGAGGGAGTGCAGCGGGTGTGGGAATTGTGCCTTGCCGGAACTCCTGTCAACGATGCAGCCGGTGCCGACCCAGTCCGCACCGGTTGCGCGGATGAGGTTGCCGACTTCCAGGGCCGAGCCGCCCGTCGTGATGACATCTTCGATCACGACGAAACGGACGGGCCCCGGGTTGGGGAATCTTCGCAATTTCATCAGGCCGTTTTCCCTTTCTGCGAAAAAGAAAGGCAAGTCGAGATGCCTCGCCACTTCATGCCCGATGATCACTCCCCCAAGTGCAGGGGCAAAAACGGCCTGGGGCTCGAGCGGGGCAAGCGATTTTGCCAGTTCTCGTCCTGCGAATGCGGCATATCTGGGCACGCTCAGCAAAAGGGCGCATTGCATGTAGTGGCTGCTGTGCAAGCCGGAGGTGAGCTTGAAGTGGCCTTCAAGCAAGGCGCCGGTTTCCTTCATCATGGACGCAAGCGTGGTTTCCTTCAGTTCTTCCTGCAACGGAACCCCTCCTCGATCTGTTCCTGAATTTCGCTGACGGCCAGTTCGGGGGAGTCCGCCAGGATGATCGGGCGGCCGACCACGATGTAATCGGCACCGTTTCGTATGGCTTCCGCTGGGGTGGCGGTCCGCTTCTGGTCGTCTGAGACCTTCCATGGCCTGACTCCCGGGACAACGGTGATCAGGGATTCTCCCGCGGTCTTTCTTACCATGCCCAGGTCAACCGGGGAACAGACCAGCCCGTCCATCCCGCTTTCAGCACAAAGCGCGGTTCGGCTTACGATCGCCTCGTCCAGGAGGCAACCGGGACAGACCCGACTCCAGGAAGACTGGTCATGGCTCGTCAGGACGGTGACCCCGAGGAGGACCATTTCCGATTCCGCGTCGTCTCGGGCGGAAACGGCAGCCTCAAGCATTTCCTTTCCTCCACCCGCATGCAGCGTAAGAGCCCAAATTCCCAAGTCCGACAAGGCATCCACTGCGCCGGCGACCGTGTTCGGGATATCGTGGAGCTTGAGGTCCAAAAAGACGTCAAAGCCCTGCGAGGCGACTTCGGCGACAAAAGGGGCACCGCCTTGAGCCCACAAACGGGGCCCGATCTTGACATAGCGAAGGAGGGAACGCATCGGAGCCAGGAACTCTCGTGCCTCCTGAAGGTCATGCATGTCTAGCGCGAGTATGAGGGGGTAATGACGGGGTTCAGACATCTTTCCTTTTCCCCTTTCCGATCAGTTCCATAGGCGAAGAATAGCCTTTCAAGGCCAAGTGTTCAAGAATGCCTTCCGTAATTTTCCGGAAACAGGAAAGATCGGCAAAGTGGAGGGTTCCGATTTCCACCGCGCTGGCCCCCGCCAGCATCATCGAAATGGCGTCATCGGCCTTGGATATCCCACCGCAGCCGATGACAGGAATTTCAACTGCCGATGACACTTCCCATACAAGCCTCAGCGCGAGGGGAAAAACGGCTGGACCGGATAAACCCGCGATGCCGCGCCTGAAGACGGGTTTTTCGCATTTCGTGTCAATCGCCATTCCAAGCCAGGTGTTGGCGACAACAAGGGCGTCCGCGCCGGCTTTTTCGGAAGCTTTCCCGACGACGGCGATGTCAGCGCATTGAGGAGTTAGCTTGACCCACAAAGGGCCTTTCCAGATTTCCCTGGCTCCCAAGACTGCTCGTGACGCCAGCTTCGGGTCCGACCCCCATGCCATTCCACCGGCGTCGACGTTTGGGCAGGATATGTTCAATTCCACGGCAGCGAGGAGCTCGGAAAAGGGAGAAAGGCGGGACAGCACCTCTGCCGTTTCCTCCTCGGTTTCCATGGCCACGTTAGCGACCACCCTCAGGTCCCCGGCCGAAATCCCGGGCAAATCTTCCGAGAGGAAATGCTCGATTCCCTGGTTCTGAAGCCCAATGCTGTTCAGGAGACCGCAAGGGGTTTCCCAGAGCCGGGTTCCCGGATTGCCCTCCCTGGCGTTGAGCGTCAGTGCCTTTGTGCAAGCCGCACCCGCGCCGACACTAACCGGGGTTCTCCAAAATCCCGGGTCATGCGGCCATGTGCCGGAGGCGATCACAAGGGGCGTCTCCAGAAGGACATTGCCAATGGACACACGGGAGACACTTTGCTCAGAAGTCATTCCAGCAAACCTCCCGACTTTGGAAAACCGGGCCATCGGTGCAGGTTTTACGGAGACCGCCAGTCGTCCGGACAACGCACCCGTGGCATCCTCCAATTCCGCAGGCCATTCGCGTTTCCAGGCTGACCCAGGCCTGTATCCCCCGCTTATCGCACTCAATGCTGACCGCTTTCAACATTCCTGTCGGTCCGCATGCCCAAATCACGTCCGATTCCGGATCGAGATGATCGATACAAAGAAGCGGATTGCCGCGGGTCCCGATATTTCCGTCCTCGGAATAAAGTTGAAGTCCCGGGATTTTGCCGGAGGCCCATTTCGCCAGCGCTTTCCACTCTATCCCCGGCAGTCCCAGGTGAATTTTGATTTTTGGCTCTAGAGGCCTGGCCAAAAGAAAGGGAGCGATACCGGTGGTTCCGGCCAGGCAATGGATATTCTTGCCGGGCAGGACAGGAAAGCCTTTTCCAAGCGGCCCGCGCAGCGATAAGCGTTCACCGGGCGGAAGCTGGGCCAGGAGGCGTGTTCCTCGTCCGGTTACCGCTATAAGAAGTTCAAGTCTGTGCGAATGGCGTCCGCAAACGGCAAACGGCCTTCCCAGGAGGGGATCAAGTGCAGGACTGGTCCTGAGCATGACAAATTGTCCCGGTTCGAAACAAGGCGTTTGATCGACGGTTTCCAATGTGAGGGCGAACAAATTTCCGCCAAGCGTTTCCTTGTGTGCCAAAACCGCCTCTCGCTCCAATACGGACTGCCCGGGCTCATTCCGGCACATGAGGCTACTCCGCTGATCGGTCGAACACAAGACGTCCCTCTTTGAAAATCATGACGGGCCACCCGGTCAGGATGGCGCCCTCCCAAGGGGTCATCCGGGCCTTGCTCTTCCAGGCGGATACTGAAACACGGGAGCGGAGTTCCGGGTCGAGCACCACGAGGTCTGCCTTTTCCTGCGGTCGGATTTTTCCAAGGCCGTTCCACTGTTTTGGAAGGATCCTGGCCGGGCCGCTCGTAAAGAGGGAAAGCAGCCTGTCAAGCCCGATCGGTTTCCCCCTCTCCATCCAGGCCGTATAAACCGCAGCAAAGGCACATTCGAGGGAAGCAATACCGAAGGGTGCTTCGGGGAAGGGCAGGTCCTTTTCGTCCAGATGCCAGGGAGCATGGTCCGTGGCGATCGCATCAACCGTTGTGTCGCCAAGGGCTTCCCAAAGGCTCTCGACATCCTCTATCGAGCGGAGCGGCGGATTGACCTTGAAGCAGGGATCGAAGCCCGATTCGATCACGGACTCTTCCGAAAGGCAAAGATGGTGGGGAGTGACATCACAGGTCACTGGGAGAGAAGCCCTTTTTGCCTCCCGGACTAGCGAAATGGCCTTGCGAGTGCTCAGGTGAGTCACATGCACCGGGACCCCTGTTTCCCTGCAAAGGGAAATTGCCTTGAAGACCCCGATTTCTTCTGCGGAGGACGGGATACCCTTTAACCCCGATATGGCGGAACAACGCCCTTCGTTCACCTGTCCGCCTTTTGTCAGAGTGGTCTCTTCGGGGTGTTCCATTATTCTCACCCCTAGATCCCTGCCATAAAGCAGGGCCGTGCGGAAAAGGCGGGCAGAACCGACCGGCGAGCCATCGTCGGTGAAAAGGACACATCCCGCAGCAGCCATTTTGCCCATCTCCGCCAACTCTTTCCCTTCCCGTCCTTTCGTAACGGTTCCCGCCGGAAGGACTCTCGCGTAACCGGCTCGTTCGCCCTTCTCCATAACGTATCGGACAAGAGCATCGTTATCGACCGCGGGTTCCGTGTTCGGCATCGAAACGACTGTCGTAAACCCCCCTCGGGCAGCGGCCTGAGCCGCACTTGCAATGTCTTCGCGCCATTCGAACCCCGGATCGCGCATGTGGCAATGCAAGTCGATAAAACCGGGGGCAAGCACTTTTCCGTTCAGGTCGAAAATTTCTGCCTGAGCAACGGGCAAATCATTGCCCACGGACGTGACCAGGCCTTCCGAAACAAGGACTTCCCTTTTGCCTTCCAGGAAGGAAAAGCCATCGAAGATTCTTGCATTCCTGAAGAGAATCATGCCATTACACCTCCAAGGCATAGGTAAAGAAGAGCCATCCGGACTGCCACACCGCTTCTGACTTGCTGAAGAATGCGGCTTTGGCTCCCGTCGGCGATGCTGGAATCGATTTCCACCCTTCGGTTGATCGGCCCCGGATGCATGACAAGGGCCCCTTCATTGGCTCTCGAAACGAGTTCTTCATCCGCACCGTAACGAATGTGGTATTCGTCAAGTGAAGGGAACAGCCCTTCTTCCTGTCTCTCTCTTTGGATCCTTAGCAGGTATACCATGTCTGCCCCCTTGACTGCCTTGCGGGGGTCCGGTTCGTAGTTGACGCCGAGCGCGCCGACATCCAGCGGCATCAATGTTTCAGGTCCTGAAAGGACCACCTCGCACCCCAGCTGCTTGAACACCTTTACATCGCTCCTTGCGACCCGGCTGTGAAGGACATCGCCAATAATCGCCATTTTTCGCCCCTCGAGGCAAGAAAAATGCTTCCAGGCCGTATAGGCGTCAAGGAGCGCTTGCGTGGGGTGAGAATAGGCTCCGTCTCCGCCATTGAAAACACTTGCCCGATGCAGCTTTTTCGAGAGGTAGTGCGCCGATCCCACCGCCCCGTGCCGAATAACGACGGCATCGGCACCCATCGCTTCAAGGGTCCATGCGGTGTCTCTCAGGGTCTCCCCTTTGCCGACACTTGACCCTCCAGCAGACCAGTTGACGACATCCGCGCTCAACATCTTTTCCGCCAGTTCGAACGAAACCCTAGTCCGTGTTGATGCTTCAAAGAACAGGTTGACCACAAGCTTGCCGCGAAGGGCGGGAACCTTTCGAATCGGCCTGTCCATCAGGTCGTCCATGTTCTTGGCTTGACCCATTAGAAAAAGGATCTCTTCTTTTGTCCAGTCCTTAAGGTCGAGGACGTGTCGATGTTTCCATTCCATCGCCGATCAGGCCTCCTGCCTTTCGCAAATGACGACTTCGTTGGTGCCGTCAATTTCTTTAACCCGGACTTCGACGACTTCCTCCCTGGAGGTGGGAACGTTCTTTCCCACAAAGTTCGGAGCGATCGGAAGCTCGCGATGGCCGCGGTCCACAAGGACCGCCAACTGGACAATGTCGGGCCTTCCCAAATCCATCAGGGCATCCAGGGCTGCGCGAATCGTCCGGCCCGTGTAGATGACATCGTCAACGAGAACGACTCGTCTTCCCGTGATGTCCAGGGGCATCGATGTGCTGTGCACCACAGGATGGTCGTGAAGCAGGGTTAGGTCGTCCCTGTAAAGGGTTATGTCCAGTTCTCCGGTCGGGACCTTGACCTGCTCGAATTGCCGTAGAACTTCCCTTAAACGTTGGGCAAGAAAGACTCCCCGCCGCTGTATCCCGACAAGAACCACCTTGTCCAGTCCCTTGTTTGCCTCGACGATTTCATGGGCCATCCGGCGAATCGCCCTATCCATATCCGTTTCAGTCATCAGGTTTGCCTTTTCACGCAACGTCATGAACGCTTCCCCCTCCCGAAAAGAAAAAAGGACACAGCGCCTTCAAAGCGCCGAGTCCTTTGTGTAAAGCCGACCTCCGCGGATACCCCTTCATGGCTTGCCCTCCTTATGGGCCTCACAGGACCCTTTTAAAGGATTGATTCTCGGTTCCCAGACCTTGAGCGATTATAGGTCAGCAAAAAAATAAATGCAACCGGTTGTAATTATCTTGATTTTTCGAGAGCGCTACGGGCTGCGTCAAACTCGGCTTCTTTTTTTGAATACCCGGAACCGGTGGCAAGAATGTCTCCTCCGGATCGGATCGCGACAACAAAGACCGGGGCATCGTCCTGCCCCGATCTTTCGATGAGCGTATATTCCGGTAAAGGTTTTCCGCTCGCCTGGAGAAATTCCTGCAGGGTGGATTTCGGGTCGTTTGGTTTGAACCCGCTAAGGGATCCGTCTTCGGGGAAAAGCGTTCTGCTGAAGAATTTTTCCGCCTCGGGAAGTCCGCCGTCGGTATATATTGCACCGATAAGGGCTTCTACGGTGTCCGCGCGAACGGATCGAGTTGCGCGATTCCCTTGTTTCTCCATCCCCTTCCCCACGCGGATAAATTCGTAGAGATTCAAGTGTCTCTCATGTTCCAACAAAGCATCCTCGCAAACAAGGGCCGATCTTTTCTTGGTCAATTCCCCTTCGGAGGCTTCCGGGAAAAGGGCAAGCAACTTTTCGGTAACAAGCAGCTGCAGGACTGCGTCACCGATAAACTCAAGCCTTTCGTTGTCTTCTTCGATACCAGCTTCATGCCTGAACGATGAATGCGTCAGGGCCGTGCAAAGAAGCCGAAAATCCTTGAAGAAATAGCCGATCCGCTCCTGGAGAATATGGAGCTTTTCCTCCCAAAGTCCTTCGGTTTTCCTTGCCTGTTCGAAACGGTGCCTCATTCGGAAAAGGACTGAATCGCCAAGACCCCGTTGTGGCCGCCGAAGCCGAAATTATTGATCAGCGCGCGCTTGACGGGATACTCGATTCCCTTTTTCCCGACGACGTTGATCGCACACTCGGGATCCTGATTCTCGAGATTGAGGGTCGGGTGAACGAATCCTTCTGTAATGGACTGAATCGCAGCAATTGTTTCGAGAGCTCCGGCTGCTCCAAGACCATGCCCGATCATTGATTTCGTGGAATTGACCAGCACGCGGGGCGTGTGCTCGCCAAAGACGGTTCGTATAGCCTTGGATTCCATCTTGTCGTTCAAAGGGGTGGAAGTGCCATGAGCGTTGATCAGGTCGACTTCACCGATTTTCCAGCCGGATCTCTCCACTGCCTGGCGCATAGCCCTTGCAGCGCCGTCGCCTTCGGGATCCGGGGCGGTGATATGGTAGGCGTCACAAGTTGAACCATAGCCGGTGATCTCGGCATAGATATGCGCTCCCCTGGCCTTGGCGTGCCCAAGTTCTTCAAGAATCAGGACGCCGGCGCCTTCTCCAAGGATGAATCCATCCCGGTCGCGGTCGAAAGGTCTTGAAGCGCCTTCTGGGTCATCGTTTCGCGTCGAAAGGGCCTTAATTGCGGCAAATCCTGCAACGCCAAGGGGAGAAATGGCCGATTCGGCTCCACCGGCCAGGATAATATCGGCTTCGTCCCTCCGGATCGTGTTGAAGGCCTCGATCATCGTATGCGTTGCCGTAGCACACGCGGTGACGACGCAAATGTTCGGTCCTTTCGCGCCGTAACGGATCGCGAGGTAGGCCGCAGGCATATTGCTGATCATCATGGGAATAAAGAAGGGACTCACTCGGTTCGGGCCCTTTTCGATCAGGGTCTTGATATTTTCGTAACTCGTGAAAATTCCGCCTTCCGCGCTTCCGAGAAAGACACCGAAACGTTCCTTGTCAAGCTTGGAAACGTCCAGTGCGCCGTCTTTGACGGCCAACTCCCCGGCGGCCATCGTAAAGTGAATAACACGGTCGGTTCTCCTGGCCTCCTTGTGGTCCATCCAGTCGTCGGGCTTGAAGCCCTTAACCTCCGCAGCGATTTTCACGGGAAAATTTTCCGCGTCAAAGTGCGTAATCCGGGCGACCCCGTTCTTGCCTGAACGAAGCGCCTCCCAATATTCATCCTTGCCGATCCCGATAGGGCTCGCAACTCCTAGCCCGGTGATGACCACTCTTCTCAAGCCGGGTCACTCCTTCTCCAATGTCTGAAGATCTGCCTTTCCTCGGAAAGGGCCGGGGGTTGCGATCCCCGGCCCCGTTTGAAGCAATTTACTCCTCGACGCCCAGCTTGCCGATAACGTAATTGAGTGCTTCTCCGACGGTCGTGAGTTTCTCGGCGTCCTCGTCGGGGATCTCGATATCGAATTCCTCTTCGATGCCCATAATCAACTCGACGATGTCGAGTGAATCGGCACCGAGGTCTTCGATGAAGGAAGCCTCATTCTTGATCTGGCCCTCCTCCACGTCCAGCCGGTCGATCACGATTTCCTTAAGCCTGGAGAGAATCTCTTCCTTTTTCATCGTGCTTCACCTCCTTCCAAATGACTTTAAACCATCGTCATCCCGCCGTCCACGGCAATTGTCTGGCCGTTGACGTAGGATGCCTCCTCCGAAGCAAGGAACGCGACGACGGATGCGACATCTTCGGGAAGTCCCGGCCTTCCGGCGGGGATGGATCTCAACATTGATTCTCGGATTTCGTTTTTCAGGGAAGCCGTCATGTCGGTTTCTATCCAGCCGGGTGCAACGGCATTTGCAGTAATCCCGCGCATTCCGTATTCCCGGGCAATCGACTTCGTGAGGCCCAGCAAGCCGGCCTTGGAAGCGCAGTAGTTTGCCTGTCCGGGGTTTCCGATGAGGCCGACAACGGAACTGACATTGATGATTCGTCCCCAACGGGCCCGCGCCATGTCTCGAACGGCCTCCCGAGAGCAGAGGAACGCTGCCTCTAGATTCAGGGACAGGACGTCGCGCCAGTCCTCGTCCTTCATCCTGACAAGAAGGGAGTCTCGAGTCATCCCGGCATTGTTCACCAGGATCGAAACCTGGCCTAGGGAAGCCTTCGTTGCCTCGAAAAGGGCGCGAACCTCTTCCGTTCTGGAAACGTCCGCCTTGAAGACGCCGCATTCACCGCCTTCTTTGCGTATTATTTCTGCCGTTTCCATGGCCGCCTCCTCGGAACGGCTGTAGTTAACGGCAACAGCTGCTCCCTTCTTAGCCAGCGCAACCGCCACAGCTCGACCGATCCCTTTCCCGGAACCCGTGACAAGGGCTACTTTTCTGGTATCACTCAACGGGTTCACTCTCCTTTCCCCGCAACGCATCCACTATCTTGGAAAGCCCCTCCTGCGTGGACGTGTCGAATGTGACGGAATTGCGGCTTCCTTTTCGGATAAGGCCCGAAAGAACATTACCGGGGCCGACTTCAAGAAAGTGCGTGATACCGTGGCGTTCCATTTCCTGTACCGATTCCAGCCATCGGACGGGGCTGTAGGTTTGGCTGCGAAGCGCTTGCCTGATTTCTTCCGTCCCAGATACGACCGCTGCGGACACGTTATTGACAAGCGGGCAGGAGGGTGATCGCCAGGTACAAGCCGAAAAAGCGTCAGTCAGTCTGTCCGCGACCGGCTCCATCAAACTGCAATGGAATGGGGCGCTGACTTTAAGGGGGATCGCTCTCTTGGCTCCCAGCCTGCGAGCGATTTCAACGGCGCGAGCAACGGCTTCGGAATGCCCGGAAATCACGATTTGGCCGGGTGCATTGAAATTGGCCGGGCTGCACACCTGGTCAAGCCTGGCCTCACTGCATGCCTGTTCCACAAGGTCGGAATCAAGCCCGAGGATCGCAGCCATGGCCCCTTTCCCGACCGGAACCGCTTCCTGCATCCACTTCCCACGAAGGTGGACAAGCCTGATACCGTCTTCCAGAGTCAAGGTTCCGGCTGCGACAAGCGCAGTGTATTCCCCAAGGCTATGTCCCGCCACCAGACTCGGCGAGAGCGGATACCCCAATATTTCTTCGATAACGGCTTTCGTGGCGATTGAAACGGCCAGGATCGCGGGCTGTGCGTTTTCCGTTCGTGTCAGCTCTTCTTCGGGTCCTTCGAAGATGGTTCGTGTCAATGGGTAGCCAAGGGCTCGGTCTGCCGCATCAAAAACTTCCTTCGCGACAGGGGTGCTTTCGTAGAGGGCTTTCCCCATCCCCACCTCCTGGGCTCCCTGGCCGGGAAAAACGAGTGCGTAGCGCATGCAATCACCCCTTGCTCTCAAGGTTGGCTGCAAGTCCCCGAATAATTTCTTCAGCCTCGGCAAACATCTCTGTGATGATCTTCGCGGCAGGTTGGACGTCGCGGATCAACCCGGCAATTTGACCGGCCATGACGGATCCCCATTCGACGTCTCCTTCGACCACTGCTTTTCGGAGCCTGCCGGCACCAAGTTCCTCAAATTCATGGATGTCGGCAAGACGCTCTTCGAGCTTGTCGAATTCATGCGTAAGCTTGTTTTTCAGGCATCGGACGGGGTGTCCCGTTCTTCTGCCGGTTGTGACGGTGGAGCGATCTCCTGCCGCGATGATTTCCTTTTTATAGAGGGGGTGAGCATTGCACTCGGTGCAGCAGACAAATCTCGTTCCGACCTGTACGCCTTCTGCGCCGAGCGCGAAAGCCGCTGCAATTCCCCTGCCGTCTGCAACTCCGCCTGCAGCGATGACCGGGATTCCGACTGCGTCGACGACTTGGGGGACAAGTGTCATGGTCGTGGATTCTCCGATGTGCCCTCCCGACTCGGTTCCTTCGGCGACGACAGCGTCCGCTCCCTGCTTTTCCACACGCCTTGCATGGGCGACTGAAGCGATAACCGGGATAACGGTTGTCCCGAGAGGCTTTAGCCTGTCGATAACCCGCCCTGGGGCTCCGGCTCCTGTCGTCACAACGGGCACTCGGTGGCGGGCAGCAAGTTCGATCGCTTCATCCGCGGTCGGGGAAAGCAGCATGATGTTCAGGCCGAAAGGACGCGTCGTCAGGGAACCGGCCCTAATGATCTGCTGTTCAAGCAACTCGGGGGGAACGTTGGCAGCGGCGATAATCCCAAGGCCCCCACCGTTGCTGACCGCCGCAGCGAGGTCCGCATCCGCCACCCAAGCCATACCACCCTGGATAATCGGGAACTCGGTGCCGAGGAGCTTTGTTACACGGTTATTCTTGAACATGGCCTTCTCCTTGCATTTCTAGAATGAGGTCTCCGTAAGTCATTCCCGAGCCGAAGCTCGTGATCAGAATTTTTTGGGAAGGACCGAGGCGTCCGTCGGCAAGGGCTTCATGAAATGCCAGGAAAACCGAAGCCGCAGAAGTGTTTCCGTATTTTTCGAGGTTGACGATCGCCTTGGCCGGGTCAACACCAAGCCGTTTCAGAACGGAATCGATAATTCTCCGGTTTGCCTGGTGGAAAATCCACCAGTCGATCGAGTCCGCATCAAGGCCCGCGTTCCTGCAGCTGTCGTGAAGGAAACCGGGCAGGGCCTGGTTAACGAATTTGAAGACCTCGTTTCCCTTCATCTGGACCGAGTGAAGGTTTTCTTCCAGTGTTTTCGGTGAAGCCGGATTCTGGACTAGTCCACCCGGGAAGCAGATCAGGTCGTGCCGCGTACCGTCAGAGCGCAGGTCCGATGCCAGTATGCGCGCAACCGCCCGCGCGGGGCTTGAGGAAAGGACGACAGCCCCGGCCCCGTCACCGAAAAGCACACAGGTGTTCCGGTCCTGCCAGTTGATGAGGCTTGACAGGACTTCAGCTCCAACAACAAGGACATTCTCCCATAGCCCCGAAGCAATTCCCGCAGCGGCCATTGCAAGCGCGTAAACACATCCGGTGCAGCCTGACTGGACATCCGCTGCGCCAGCCTGGTTCGCTCCGAGCCGTCCCTGGATTTTCGCTGCAACACCCGGGAAAACGGTATCGGGCGAGTTCGTGGCAACAAGGATCATGTCGAGTCTCTCGGGGGTCATGTTCGATGCTTCCAGGGCAGCCTTCCCCGCGGCATATCCAAGATCGCTCGTGAGTTCCCCTGGGGCCGCGATGTGTCTTGTCCTGATCCCCGTTCGTTCGACGATCCACTCATCGGTCGTGTCCACCATCTTTTCAAGGTCCTTGTTGCTCAGGATCCTTTCCGGGACATGCATTCCCGTTCCAAGGACAAAAACGGGCCTTCCAGAAAACAGCGGCATTAAAGTTTTCCTCCCTCTAGCAACTCTTCCCTGATAAGCTCGACTCCCTTTTTCTCGACAAAATCGTGAGCCACCCGGATCGCATTCGCGACCGCTGTTGCCTTGGAACGTCCATGTGCTTTGATCACCGCCCCGTTTACACCAAGCAGGGGCGTACCCCCGTAACGTTCGTAATCGAAACGGGTCCACAGTTCCTTGATCATCGGAAGCATGAAGACCATGCCCATTTTCGGCAGGAGACGGTTTCCCATTTCTTCCTTCAAAAGGGCGTAAACCGCTTCCCCGAATCCCTCCATGAATTTCAGGAGGACATTGCCGGTGAAACCGTCGCAGACAACGAGATCAGCCGTTCCGAAGGGGATATCCTTACCCTCGACGTAACCCTTGAAATTCAGGTTTGCATTCTTGATCATTTCACGCGCGGCCATCACCACTTCGTCTCCCTTGATCTCTTCCTCTCCGTTGGAAAGAAGGGCTATTTCCGGTTCCTTCACTCCGAAGATGTGGCGCATATAGATCTGTCCCATCAGCGCGAACTGGAAAAGGTTTTCGGGCTTGGCCCTCACCGTGGCTCCGACGTCGATCAGCATGCTGGTCCTGTTCAGGGCTGGAAGTGGCATCCCAAGCCCGGGTCTCTCGATGCCGGGGATGCGGCCGACAACGAGAACGCCCCCTGCCACGATGGCTCCCGTGTTACCGCAGGAAACGCAGCCTTGAGCCTCCCGCGAGTGCACCATCTCCATGGCGACGCGTAGGCTGGAATCTTTCTTTTTCCGGATCGAGACAACGGGAGATTCGTCCATGCCGATCACGTCTTCGGCATTGACGACGTGAATTCTACCGGCTACACCGGAATCCTGTCCTTCCAACTGTTCTCGTACAGGCTTTTCCTTCCCGACAAGGGCGATTTCGAGATCAGGGCAGCTTCTGCAAGCGATGGCGGCTCCGCGGCATATTTCATGCGGAGCGTTGTCGCCACCCATCGCGTCTACGGCTATAAGCAATTCGGTTCCCTCCCGCTCTCTCTAGTCCTGCTCGTTTGAAGCGGCCATGATGATGAACCGGCCAATAAAGACATCTTCGTCCCTTATCCTCGTCCTGACGCTGACCACAGCCCTGCCATCCTTGTGGATGCCGACCTTGGATCGAGCAATGCAACGCTCAAGAGGAAAGACGGGCCTGATGAACCGGACCCGTGCCGACTCGATGCAGCAGGCCATTCCATTTTTGACAGAGGCCAGGGCAAGCGTTGCCGCCTGGGCGTAAAGGTAGTGCCCGCCTATGGTTCCCTCGTCATCCGTGATCATGTCGTTGTCGGGAGTCAACAGCGAAAGCCCCCATTGTCCGAGCTCCAGTCCCAGCAACTCACCAAAGAGGGCTCCCCTCTTCATGGCAGAAAGTGGGCCGGATGTCTTTTCCGCCATTTCCCTCATTCGCTCGCGCAGTTCCGGTACATTGAGAAGCGCCCGGTCCAGGCGGACCGTGCTGACGCTGACCGCGAGGGATCGTGCCAATTCTTCGTCATTCATGAGGGGGTTGGCTTCGAGGAGCTTGAGGAGACGTCTTTGACGCGTCCTTTTCTGGGCATGTTCCAAGGCTGTAAGCCTCCGACTTATGACCTGGTCTTAAGAACTCCTTTGATGACCCTGTCAGTATACTCATGCCCTGGGATTCGGTCAAGCAAAAAAAGAAGGGGCGGCCCCAGGAAGGGGCGCCCCTTCTTTACACACTTCCGCTCACTTTGCCTCTGCGGATGCTACCTCCACGACTTTCCTGCCACGGTAGTAGCCGCAGCTCTTGCATGCATGGTGAGCCTGCAAGGTTTCCCCGCAGTGCGGGCATGTGCCTACCGAAGGGGCTGAAAGCGCCCCCAGCCACTGGGCTTTTCTTTTGTGCGTCCTGGAATGGGATACTCTTCTCTTTGGAACCGCCAACGTCATCCTCTCCCTTCAACTATCCTCTGAAACATCCGGCAAGATGTCCCTGAGCGCCTGCATTCTCGGGTCATTTGCGGCCTTGGGGCATCCGCAAGGCCCATTGTTCAGATCAGCGCCGCAAATTGGGCACAACCCCGCGCATTCTTCCCGGCAAAGGATCTTCTCTGGGAGCGAAACGACGAGACTTTCCCATATTTGCTCGGACAGGTCTATCTCTGCCGCTTCCGGCGGGTAGGACACCGTCATTTCGTCATCGGCGGCTTGCCTCTCCTCGTCTGCAGACGGAGTATAAAAATACCGGAAAGAGCCGCCAATTTCAAGAGGGGTATCCCTCAAACAACGCGAACACGGTGCCGATCCCCTGCAGGAAAGGCGGAGTTCAACCCAGAAGCTCCGTCCCTCCGAAGACCGTTCCGCGCTGACTTCAAGGTTTTCCCGAAACGTGAAGACTTGTCCGGCGTAATCCAGTGCTTCGGGCAACCGCAAAGACCATGATAAAGGTACCGGAGCACCAACCGTTTCCCCCGGGTCGACCGGAATCCTTGCGTCCCAAACCGGCGGATGGAGAGGTTTCTCCTGCACTTCCCTTTTCTCCTCAGCGCCCGTTTACGAGGGCACGCGTGTCCCGGGCGATCACGAGTTCCTCATTTGTCGGAACGACCAGGATCTTGACCCTGGAATCGTCCGAACTGACAATCGTTTCCTTGCCGCGAACGTTGTTTTTCTCAAGATCGAGTTTGGCCCCAAGGAATTCAAGCCCTTCTCCGACCATCTGGCGGACCAGGACACTGTTTTCACCAATACCCGCAGTGAAGACGACCGCATCGATGCCCCCCATGGCGGCAGCATAGGCTCCGATATACTTGCGAACACCGTAGCAAAGCATTTCAAGCGCCAACGTCGCCCTTTCATTCCCCGTGGAAGCCGCTTCCTCTATGTCCCTGAGGTCGCTGCTGATCCCGGAAATGCCCAAGACGCCGCTTTCCTTGTGAAGGATGTGGCTCATCGCCTTCGGGGTTATTCCCTCCTGCTCCATGAGGTGAAGGATCATGACCGGGTCAAGGTCTCCCGCGCGCGTTCCCATCAGGATGCCTGGGACCGTGCTGAATCCGAGGCTCGTATCGACAGATTTCCCGCCGTCCACAGCCGTGATCGAACTGCCGTTACCCATGTGGCAGGTCACGATTTTCAATTCTTCAACGGGACGCCCAATGATTTCCGCTGCACGGTTGGCTACATAGTAATGGCTGGTTCCGTGAAAACCGTATCGGCGGAGACGCCCCTCCTCGTAGTAATGATAGGGCAGACCGTAGGTGAAGGCCTTGCGGGGCATGGTCTGGTGAAAGGCAGTATCGAAAACGGCAACCTGGGGGACATCGGGAAGAACTTCCAGGACAGCCCTTATGCCCATCAGGTTGGCGGGGTTGTGAAGCGGAGCCAGGGGAACGCAATCCTCGATAACATCCAGGACCTCCTGGTCGATAATGACGGACTTCGCAAATTTCTCTCCCCCGTGGACAACCCTGTGTCCGACTGCGGAAAGCTCGTTGAGGCTCGCCAGAGCACCGTGGGAGGGATCGAGGAGGTGCTCGGTTACGAGGCGTATCGCAACCTTGTGGTTGGGAATGTCCTCATTGGAGGTCACTGCAGATTGCCCCGTTTTCGTATGCTTGATGGTGGATCCCTCGATGCCGATACGCTCCACAAGCCCCTTCGCGAGCACGTCCTCGTTCGTCATGTCGAAAAGCTGGTACTTGAGGGATGAGCTACCGCA
The DNA here is from genome assembly GCA_964521575.1 of uncultured Synergistaceae bacterium. GTDB lineage: Bacteria > Synergistota > Synergistia > Synergistales > 79-D21 > 79-D21. The sequence continues at coordinate 88,492 of CAZFSR010000006.1, read as the reverse complement.
ATTTAGCACGAGCACCTTCATGAAAAAAACCTCCCTTGACCGATTGGTTGAGCCCGATTAACCTGAAAAACAGCTTCTCTTCGATGGGAGACACGGAAATGGCTGAAGGTAACATTGTCGGCATTATCGCCGAATACAACCCTTTCCACAACGGACATGCCTACCATATCACGAAGGCCGCGGAACTCGCCGGGGCCCGGGCTATCGTTGTGGTCCTGTCGTCAAACTTCGTTCAAAGGGGCGAACCTTCTTTCCAGGACAAATGGTCACGAGCTCGAAGCGCTCTAATGTGCGGAGCCGACCTGGTGCTCGAACTGCCCGTGCCCTTTTCCTGCCACAACGCCGGCGTTTTCGCAAGAGGAGCTGTCCGTATCCTCGCTTCGTCCGGTATCGTGACACATCTTTCCTTCGGTATGGAAGGGGAAATTCCGGGACTGGAAGCGATCTTGGACATTTTATTGCATGAGCCTCCAGCTTTCAAGGAAAAGCTGAAATCCTCCCTCGAAAAAGGTTTTTCGTTCGTCGAAGCCCGGGCAAATGCAATCGACGCTTTGATACCCGGCGCGAAGGCGGCTCTCTCCACTCCGAACAACAACCTCGCCCTCGCTTACCTTCTGGAAGTCAGGAGGGATAACCTTCCACTTGATGTTCTGCCGGTGCGCCGAATTGGCTCAGGCTTTCACTCTTCTGAAATTGGGGAATATGCAAGCGCTTCCGCGATTCGTCAGGAATTGAAAAAGGGGAACCTTGGCCGAGTCCGGGAGGCAATGCCCCCTGCCAGCTACGAGTTGGTCCTGAAGGATCTCGCCTCAGGCCGGTGCGCAGCGGATGACGAGAGGCTTCTGTCAGCTTACCGCATCATCCTAGCACGTTGCACCCACGAAGAATTGTCGGATATGGCGGAAATGGGAGAAGGGTTTGAAGCTGTCCTGAAATCGGCCATCATCCACGCAACGGACCTTGAAAGTTTCATTTCAAGCTGCGTCTCGAAAAGATATCCTCGCGGAAGAGTCTGCCGGCACCTCGTTCATGTCCTTATCGGGCTTGACCACTGGACTAACCGAGCTTACCAGCGGATTGGCCCCCCCTGCATTCGCGTGTTGGGAGCAAACGCCAGGGGGCGCGGTCTTCTGGCCGAAATGCGGGAAAAAGCAAGCCTGCCTGTGCTCAGTCGATGCGACGAGAGCAAGAGAGGACCGATTTCATCCCTAATGGCAATCGAGAGGAAAGCGACGGAAATCTGGGAAAGCCTTTTACCCGGCTGGAAATCCGACGCAGAAAAACGCGCGGTTCCCATTTTTATTCCCTGAAGCTGCTTTTGGGGGGGAATCTCTCCCGAAGTCTCCTGAACACTCCGGGAGGGACCATTCCCTGGACAGAACCGCCGAAGTGGAACACTTCCTTGATTGCCCTGCTCGAGAGGTACGAATACTGTGCGTCCGTGACAATGAAAAGCGTCTCGATTTCCGGGGCGAGTTGCCGATTCATCAAGGCGAGCTGGAATTCATATTCGAAATCCGAAAGGGCCCTAAGGCCTCTGATAATGATCCGGCTTTGCTCTTTTCTCATGAAATCGACGAGAAGACCTTCGAACGACTTGATGCGGACATTCGGCAAGTGGCTGGTCGCCTCGCGAGCCATCGCCTGTCTCTCGTCAACGCTGAACGTGGCTCTCTTTTGGGGGTTGTGAAGGACCGCGACGTAGAGTTCGTCGAACAGGGAAGAGGCTCTTTCCGCGATGTAAATGTGACCGTTCGTTATCGGGTCGAAGGAACCGGGATACACGGCGCGAATCATTTGGCCTCACTCCTTTTGGCTTTCCTGAAGAAAGAAAGACAGCTGTCCCCGTATTGCCGGGTTTCCCAAGAGAAGTTTTGCTCGCCAGCAGGAATCTTCTCTCTTGACGAGTGTTCCAGCACGAAAATGCCCCCGGTCTTCAGCAGTTCAAGCCAAAGGAAAGCCCCTCCCCTGGTCATTTCCTCAACCCAGCCGTTTTCATAAGGTGGATCCGCGAAAATGACGTCAAAAGACCGGCCTTTCTTGGCCAGAAAGGTCATTGCCCTTCTGACGTCCATGCAAAGGACTTCAAGTTCAAACGGAGCATTTTTCAACCTGGTGGAATTCTTTAACTCATAACAGGCCCTGCGATCCTGCTCGACCGCGACGATCGTTTCAAAGCCGTGGTTTGCCGCTTCAAACGCGACCCGTCCTGTTCCTGAAAAAAGATCCAGGAACAAGCCTCCGTCAACAGCGCCTATTATATTAAACAAAGCTTGAACCAGTTTGCTCGAAGTGGGGCGAACAGGGTTCATCGCCATACCTTCTTTCAGGACTTAGGAACGAAGCGGGAGGCCGGGAATTCCAAATTTACCGCAGAACCGCTCGTCGTTCAGTTTTCCAGTCACGGTTTCTCTTTGAAATATTCCGCGAGCGAATCCATGGCCAGACGTACCGAGGGGGTATGCAAAGGCGCTCCCGCGTCTTCGAGCTTGATAAGCAGGCCAGCTTCGGCGAAGACAAGCCGGAAGAAAAAGGTCTGTTCAAAGCCTTCGTCGGAGGTAATGGTTTTTAGAAGGGCATGCCCGTCGGACGACCAGTAGATCGATTTGAAAGACCAGTGAAAAGCCCCCTGTGAACCCTTTCTGCCGATCAATCTCTCCGCCTGGTTTTTAGATAAGGCCGGTTCGGCCAGGGAAAGCTTGCAATGCATGGTCATGTTTCCCTCCATTTTTACGGGATGCGTCTTTTGTTCCTCCCGAGTTTTCCTGATCGTCAAGCGGTAAGAGCTTTTCCCCATTGCCTTCCACTTTGAAGCGTATTTCGTCGTCAATTCCAAAACGGGATCTATCTCGAAAGAAACGAATTCAAGACTGGGGTTCGATGAAAACCCCTCCTTGACTTCAATGGCGTACCATTCCTCGTCCGTCACGAGTCGAAATTCGCCACCCGTTTTCAAGACCCTCGACAAGCTTTCGGAAAAACGTCCGTGAGTTACCCGTCTTGATGAATGGCGTTTTTTGGGCCAAGGACAAGGGAAATTCATGTAAATGGTTGAAATGCTCCCGTCTGGAAGGCAGTTCTCAAGTACATAGCGCGCATCCCCGAGAATGACTCGGACATTGCCGGGATCCAGGTGAGCAAGCCTCCTGACGGCTTTTAGGGCACAAACGGCTGAAACCTCCAAGCCGAGGACCAGGGTCCGTTCGCCAAGGGATTTCGTTAGGTAAGCAAGGAAATCCCCGTTGCCGAAGCCGATTTCCACTACCCTTTCAGGGAATGCTTCAAAGAGAGTTTCGACGGTTCCTGAACAAAACTGCCGGGAAGTCAAAAAAGCCTGTCGGAAATACTCGTACATGGGGTTCCCTCCTTGATGCGCTTCTTCATTCTAGCTGTTATCGCTTTCGAGGGAAACGGCTTGACCGGCACTTCATTTGGCCCTAAAATACACGCTGTTCTCGGGGCGTAGCGCAGCCTGGCTAGCGTACCTGCATGGGGTGCAGGTGGTCGGAGGTTCAAATCCTCTCGCCCCGACCAGACTTTCAGCGGGAAAACTTCGGTTTTCCCGCTTTTTCTTTTGGAGGGACCGGAATGGATTCAGGGAAGTCTTCTTTTAGGGCCAATACCGATATCGGGCAGAACTTCCTGATCGACGTGGCGGTTCTTGGCCGGATCATCACAGCTTCCGGTATCAAGCCGGGTGAGATCCTGTTCGAGATCGGGGCCGGGAACGGGGTCCTGACGAAACGCCTTTTGTCCGCGAACCCGTCAATCCTTTTCTCGGTTGAAATGGATCGGCGTCTTGCTCCCTTCCTTTCCCCTCTTGAGAAAGACCCGCGCCTTGTCCTTATATGGGGAGACGTCCTGAAGATGTCGCTAGCGGAAAAGCTTGCCCCGTGTCCCGAAAAGCTGGTCGCCAACCTTCCGTATCACATTACGACACCCCTGTTATGGAAGGTGTTGGAGGAGCTCTGCCCCCTGGGACTCAGGCAGATGACGGTCATGGTCCAGAAAGAGGCCGCAGAAAGGCTGACTTGCACAAAGGGGAAGAACCGCTCACCTCTTGGCATCACCCTTCAAAGAATGGGAAAGGTTGAAAACCTTTTCGACGTCCCCCCAACCGCATTCAGGCCATCTCCCAAGGTAAATTCGACGGTTGTCTCGATCATTTTGGAACGTGATTTCGACCTGGCTTCTGACTCACTCTGGCGGCAACTCCTAAGGCAAGCCTTCGACCAGAGAAGGAAGACGCTGTTGAACAACCTCAAGGATTGGCTGGCTTCAAGGGGAAAAAGCGCAGAACCGCTGATCGGCGAACTCGGTTACGCCAGGAGCGTGAGGGCTGAAGAAGTCGCAACGGAAGACTGGGAAAGGCTAAGAGGGAAAATCGAATGAAGGAAGGGCGGCCTATAGGCCGCCCTTCCTTCATTCAAAAAAGATGAATGCGCGTCTTGTGGAGGAATTCCTACTTCGCCACTTGATCCTTGAGGGCCTTGCCCGCGCGGAATACGGGGACCTTCTTGGCGGGAATCTTGATGACCTTCTTCGGGTTCTGGGGATTGCGCCCCTGGCGGGCAGCTCTCTCCCTCACCTCGAAGGTTCCGAAGCCCACCAGCTGGACCTTCTCTCCCTTTGCCAGCGCTCCCTGAATAGCGCCAACCAGGGCGTCGACCGCATGAGCCGCCATCTTCTTGCTCATATTTGTCGACTTGGCAAGCTCATTGACGAGGTCGGTCTTGGTCATGCCTAACGCACCTCCTCCACGGATTTATGAGGCGAAACGGAACGCCTCACTGTACTTTTATAAGCTATTATTACCAGCTTAATCCTAGAAGGTCAAGGGGAAGAAACAAAGAAACTCGATGTTGACCGCTTTTATTGCCCTTTGCGTTCCTGGGCCCGCCAAAAAATCCTTAATGGAGAACCAGAAAAATCTTCCAACTCCCGCAATTTTTTCTCGACATGTCGCTTGAAGGAAGTGCTAATGATCTTCGGGTCGTTGACGAAGAAAGCGAATGACGGAGGACCAACCGAAACCTGAGTGCAATAGGAAATGCGTAGAACTTTTCCAGTACGGCTGCTTGGCATCTTTTCGAAGGCCAGCAGATCCTTCAGGAGTCGATTCAGCTTTCCCGTAGAAATTCTCCGGTTTCGGTTTTCCGCAACTTTCAGGAGAATCGAGGGCAATTTTTCGATTCCCCGCCCTGACAGGGCCGAGGCGAAAAGCATCGGAGCGTGGGGAACGAACGCAAACTCTTCTCTTATCCGGTTACGGATCTCGTCCCCCAACTTCGGGTTTTTAGGGAGCAGGTCCCACTTGTTCACAAGGAGGACCAAGCCCTTGCCTCTTTCTAATACCTGGCCGGCGACGCGCTGATCCTGTTCCGTCGCAATCTCGAGCGCGTCCATCACGAGGACGCAAACGTCAGCCCTATCGATCGCCTGGTAGGTCCGAACGGTGGAATAATATTCCAAGGCGGAATCGACATGAGATTTTTTCCTCAAGCCGGCGGTATCCACAAGGCGCAAGAGTTTTCCGTCCAGGGTGACAAGCGAGTCCACTGCATCCCGTGTGGTTCCGGGGATATCGCTGACAAGGGCCCTGTCTTCTCCAGCGAGGAAATTCAGGATGCTCGATTTTCCGACGTTTGGGCGCCCAATCAGGGCCACGCTCAGTGTTTCATTCTCCTTATCGAATTCTTCGACCGGGAGCAGGTCCTGAATGTGTTCCAGCAACACCTCGATGTTGCGGCGGTGTTCCGCGCTGATCCCCACAACCCTTTCAAAGCCTAGTCCCAATGAAGCCCAAAGCTCGTTCTCATGAATAGGGTCGTCCATCTTGTTCGCCGCAACGATGACGGGCTTGCCGCATTTTCTCAGCAGCATTGCGATATCCCTGTCGACACCTATGGGGCCTTCCCTGCCGTCAAGGACAAAGAGAATCACATCGCTTTCCTCGATGGCGACCTTCACTTGGCGCATGACGAGCTCATCGATGGGGTGACCGCTGTCCGGCAACAATCCGCCCGTATCGACGAGGTAAAAGCGTAGATCCCCCTCTTCCACCTCCGCGTAAAGCCGGTCTCGCGTGACACCCGGCATGTTGTCGACGATGGCCTTGCGAGTTCCGGTCAGGCGGTTGAAAAGAGAACTTTTTCCGACGTTCGGTCGGCCGACGATTGTCACGATAGCCATTGATACCCACTCCCATTTACTCGAAATCCAGGCTGAGCCTCGGATAATCCTGCCGGTTGAATTTTACGGCAAAGAAGGGCGCCAGCACACGGCGGATCCTCTCGAAACCGTTAACTTTTACCTGGAGAGATTCGGTTCCAGGCGAACCGGAAAACACCTCAAAACCTTCATTTTCCAAGGCGTTTCTAATTTCCTGCAATATTCTTCCCTTTTGGGATATTTCAAGCAAGAAACAGGTTGGTGGAAGCTCCAGGTTCTTTCTTTCCTGGAGTTCCCTAGCCCAAAAATAAGCGAACCCGGCCTCCAAGGCCACTTGCCATCCTGTTTTCGGCTTCCGGCTTTGAATGACAACTTTGCGCGAGTCCGGGTCTTTCCCCATCCAGCAAGAGGCCCAGACGATCCTGAAACCATCGGCCTTTGCATCGTATTCGGGTTTCCAGGTTTCGGTGTCGGCGTCCAGCCACCCCACCAGGCCGATGTCCAGCATCCGGCAAAGCGACAGGATTGCCCGGGTTCCGATGAATAGAGAAAGAGAATCCCCTGCCCCTTTCAAGATCGACTTCCGGGCTCTTTTGCCTAGATTGGCGAATTCGTCCAATAGGCTAACCGTCGATTTCTCGCCGAAAAGATCCTGTGCCCGCTGGTAAATCGATTCCAGGCCGGGATTCCGGATTTCCAGCAGGCGGCTTCGGCATGAAGGACAAACTTCCGGCCACTGAGTGATTGCCCCGCAAGCTAGGCAATCCCCGGTTCCAGAGTCGAGGTGCCAACGCGGCCTTCCTCCGCATCTCTTGCAGGCGACGTTTCGTCCGCATTCCGTGCAGCGGAGTTCTCCAGCGTAACCCTTCCGGTCAAGTAGCCAGAGGGCATGTCGTCCTTCCCTCAGGCTTCTGTCCGTTTCTTCGACGAGCTTCCTGGAAACCTGGATCTCTTTCTCTTTGAGCAGTAAACCTTTCGAAGGCTCCTTCGGAAGAGGCGGCCTTACGAAAAAAATTCGAGCTCGCGGGGTTTCTGGACAAGGGGCGTTTGAAGTCATGAAGACGCGGGACGAAGGAGAGGTGCCGCCAAGGACCATCGCAGCTCCTGAGATTGAAGCTCTGTGGCCGGCGACCGTTCTCGCGCTTATTCTCGGAAAGGAAGGCATTTGGTGCCCTGGATCCGCTTCCTCCTCGACAATGACGAGCGAGAGATCCTGCACCGGGGAGAAAACCGCCCCTGAAGTTCCCAAGACCAGCCGTTTCTCGCCTCGGCGTACCGACAGCCAATCATGCCACAATTTTTCCCCTCCCCCCAAAGGCCAGAGGCAGGAGAGGGTTTTCATGCGATCCGGAAGGCGGGCGAAAAAATCGATAAGGGAACCTCTTTCCGGGAAGAGGACTAGACCTCCTCCCTCCATCTTTTCGATTGCGTCGAGATAGGTGTCGAACCGGGTTTTTTCGCGGGGGAAATAACAGAAAGAACGCGAACCGCCCCTCCGTTGTATCGGGGCGGCATCGGCAAGATCGACCCGGCAGCCTTTCAAAAGGGGCGAAGGACAGGCGGTTTTCAGGACGTGCCCCACACCAAAAAGAAGGTTTCCGCCAAGCCATTGGACGAGTTTCCATAAATCAGCGGGCAAGGGTGGCACGACGTCGATAACAGAAATGACCTCCCGCAGACGTGAGTGAGTCGGTAGGTCGCTTTCGAGCTTTGAAGCTCCACAGGAAAAACCTGTCCTCCGGGTTCGGCCGAGAGGAACGGAAACACGAATCCCCTCCTGCACCAATCGGTCGCATTCATAAGTGAGGGCAGTCCACCAAGGGGCCGGAAGAACCACGTCAATTTCGTGAGGCACTTTCCGTGTCCGCTCCCAGTGCGAAATCCCAAACGGCCCATGCAGCTTCCTCTTTTGGACCAGTGAATGTCCGCCTTCTCCCTTTTGCGTCGATGATCTTGATGTCGTTGCTTTCGGAGCCAAAAGCCCCATCCGGTCCCGTAATGCGGTTCGCGACGATGATATCCAGTTTTTTCGCGGCAATTTTCGCCACGGCGTTCTTTTCGATTTCGTGGGATTCGGCCGCAAAACCGATCAGCACTTGTCCCGGCTGCTTGATGGATCCCACAATGGCTGCGATGTCCGGATTCTGTTCGAACACGACTTCCATTTCTTTTCCACCGCTTCGCTTAATTTTTTCGTCGAAACGCGTTTTCGGTCGATAATCTCCCACTGCAGCTGCCTTTACGATGACATCGGCGGTTTGGGCTCTTTCCAATACCGCCTCCAACATCTCCGCAGCATTTTGTACCTTCACAAGATTGACTCCGTGAGGAGGTTCGATGGAAACAGGACCGGAAACCAAGGTCACTTCCGCTCCCCTGTACCAGGCGGTCCGGGCCATTGCGTAGCCCATCTTTCCTGAACTCGGGTTGGAAATGAAACGGACGGGATCCATGAACTCCCAGGTCGGTCCGGCAGTCACGAGAACCTTCCTGCCGGCGAGGTCACGTACAGGGCAGAGCAGGCGCCACGTTTCTTCCACGATGGACTCGATCGAGGGGAGGCGTCCTTTGCCCTGGGTTCCGCAGGCCAGGTACCCGGTGTCCGGTTCCAGGATATGGTAACCGTTTCGGGAACAGGCTTCTTTGTGCCGGACCGTCGCGGGATGTTCCCACATGTTGGCGTTCATGGCAGGACAGAGGAGAACCGGGGCTCGGGTTGCCAGCAACGCCGCGCCGAGGAGGGTTTCTGCTTCGCCGTTTGCAGCCCTGCGGAGCATATTCGCCGTGCAGGGAGCAACAAGGACGATTTCCGCCCAGTCTGAAAGGGAAATGTGGGGAATTTCCCAGCCATGCTCAAAACCAAGGAAATCATTTTGGAGCCAAACACGGCGGCCGGCAAGGGTCGACAGCACAAGCGGACTGACGAGCGTCGAGGCCGCTTCGGTAAGGATGATTTCCACCTGGTTGCCTAAACCCCTGAAGCACCGCACGAGTTCAGGAATCTTGTAGGCTGCAATCCCTCCGCTGATTCCCAAAAGAATGCGGCGGTTTCTCTTCCATTCCATGTCAATCCTTTTCCTGGTGGTTTTCCCTTGGTGTCCCGGTTTTCAGGAAGACCACTTTCCCGCTGGCGATTTCCTCCAGAGCCAGGGATATATACTTCTCCTTCGCGGCATCATCCGTCAGTCGGCGGCCTTTTTGTTCGCTGAGTTGCCTGGCCCGGTCCGCTACAGCTCCGGTCAACCGGTATTTGTTGTCGATACCGCGTTCACGGATGATTTTCTCGATATCGTAAAAAATCATCGCTGTTCACTCTCCTTTGTTCGGCTCATTTCGTTCATAAAAATCTCAGCAAGTTCGTTGGCTGCCCGTTCAACCTGGTCGTTGACCACGGCGTAATCATATTGTCCCGAAAGGGCGAGCTCGGACTCCGCGTTCCTTAGCCGTATTCTGAGCATTTCTGTTTCTTCCGTTCCTCTGCCGGAGAGGCGTTCCTCAAGTTCCCGCATACTTGGGGGCATAATGAAAATCATCACCGATTCCGGCATTTTCCGCTTTACCTGAAGTGCTCCCTGAACGTCTATTTCCAACACGACCGAACGGCCCTCGGACAGCTGGTTTTCAACATCTGCACGAAGTGTCCCGTACCGGTTTTCGTGCACGCGGGCCCACTCGAGGAAACGTCCTTCCCGAACGAAAGAATCAAAGGCTGCATCATCGATAAAACGATAATGGACCCCGTCTATCTCCCCTTCCCTGGGACTGCGCGTCGTACAGGAAATCGAGTAGACAAGGCCTGGTATCTTCTCGAAAAGCCTGGCCCGTACGGTTCCTTTGCCTACCCCGCTAGGCCCTGACAGGATAAAGAGTCGGCCCCTTTTCATCCCTTTCCTCCAAATCGGACTGCGGCTCGAATCTCGAAGAAATCGTTTCCGGTTGGATCGCGGAAAGGATAACATGCCGGCTATCCATCACCAGAATGGCCCTCGTCTTTCGGCCTTGGGTTGCGTCGATCAGGAGCCCGCTCTCCCGGGACTCTTCCTTCAGCCTCTTGATCGGGGCTGATGAAGGATTGATGATCGCTACGATCCTTTCTGCGACAACCATGTTGCCAAATCCGATATGGACGAGGTGGTAAGCCACGGGAATCACCTCTCTCCTTCTTTCAAAAGTTTCGTTTCGAGGAGAAGTCTTTCGAGTTCCTGAAGCAAATCGTGAATCCCTTGCTTTTCCCTGGCACATATCGGAACGACCCTTTCCCCCAGCGCGCCGTACTTGCTGGTGAATTGCCGCACCGATGCTGTCGTGACCAGGTCCGTCTTGTTCAATGCGATGATTCTCGGGATATCCCAGGCGCCCAGCTCACGAAGGGTGTTCTCGACGGAAAGGAGCATCGTTTCGTTTTCAGCCGTCGTCGCATCGACAACCCAAATCAGCGCATCAGCCTCACAAACCTCTTCCAAGGTCGCTCGGAAAGCCGCGATCAAGTTAGGAGGCAGGTTTCTCAAAAAGCCAACCGTGTCCGTGAGCAAGGCCGTTCCGAAGTTCGGAAGCTTGAAGGAACGGACAGTCGTATCGAGGGTCGTAAATAGCTGATCCTTTGCAACAACCAGGGAGTCACCGGAAAGAGCCTTGAAGAGAGTCGATTTCCCAGCGTTCGTATAACCAACCAGGGAAAAGCTCGCCAACCCCGAACGCGTCCTTCGCTTTCTCTGGTTTTCCCTTCTTCCCCGGATCCCTTCAAGCTTTTCCTCGATGTCCCGTATGCGTCTCTCAACTTTTCTACGGTGCCTTTCAAATTCTGTTTCTCCGGGGCCCCTTGTCGCAATTCCGGCCCCCGTGCGTGACATTTGCAACCCGAGACCTTTCAGGTGCGGAATTTCGTATCGGCACCTGGCAAGCTCAACCTGGAGTTTTGCTTCGCTGGAGCGGGCTCGTCTGCGGAAAACTTCCATGATCACCCAGGGGCGATCCCAGATCCCGCATCCTGTCCTTTCCTTCAGGTTCTTTACCTGGATTGGGGTCAACGACCCATCGAAAACAATCAGGCCGGCTTGAGCCTCATTCGCAATCCGTTTAAGCTCCTCGGCTTTCCCCTTCCCCACGAAAGTGGCAGGGTCCTCGGATTCCCTATTCTGAACGATTCTCCGGAGAACAGGCAAACCAAGGTTTTCAAGCAACATTGCGAGCTCATCCATTAAATCTTCAACAGGGACATCTTTTTCGTCCTTGTCGAGCGATACAAGAATAGCCCTGCTGCGGTAGCCGTCAGTCAAGTTGGGCGAGCGTCTCGGCTTCGAGCCTTCTGTATTCACGGGCAAGCCTTTCGAGAATGACGGACCGAGCTTCCTTCTCCGGGATCCCTGGCGGAAGCTCAGCTGGATCAATGGGAAAACCGTAATTCATCACTATTTTAACAGGTCGGGGAAACGTTCTCCCACTCGGTAATGCGGAAAAAGTCCCGGCAACATGTACAGGCAAGATCAGGCATTTTGACTTCAGGCCAAGAAGTGCCACCCCTCCCTCCAGTGACTGGAGGTTTCCGTCATCCGACCTTTTCCCTTCCGGGAAAATCAGGATGTTTTCCCCTCCTTCGAGGAACCTCAAAAACATTTTCAGCACCATGGCTGCTTTTGCCTCGTCTTCACGCGAAACCGGGACCGCCCCCAGGGTTCGAAGGGCAAAACCGAACAATGCGGGGCTGAAAAGCGAGGCTTTCGCGATATAGCGCATCCGGTCAGGGAAAACGCTCCCGACAACGGGAGGATCCAGGTTGCTGCAATGGTTGGAGGCAAGGATAAGCGGGCGCCGAGTCGGCACCCTGTCCCTGTTCAGGACCGCCAAACGGTTAAAAGCCTTGAAAAAAACAAAATAGGCATTCTTAACGAGCCAGTAAAACAGTCTAGAGAGCATCGAAATCCTCCCTTGATTCGCCCATTTCCTTCATTTTTTCGATCAGGCAGACCACTTCGCTGACGACCTCGGCTGCCGTTTTCGAGGTCGTATCGACCACGACGGCTTTTTCCGGGACGACAAGAGGGGCGATTTCACGCGTGGAGTCCGTCTTGTCGCGGGACAGAACTGTCGAGAGGACTTGCCCGAATTCGACGGGTTCTCCCCTGGAAGACTGTTCCAGGAATCTCCTTCGGGCTCTTTCTGTCGCGTCTGCCGTAAGAAAGATCTTGAGGTTTGCTTCCGGGAAAACCACGCTTCCCATATCCCGTCCGTCCGCAACAAGTCCCGGAGGCTGCGCCTGTGAGCGCTGAATGGCCAAGAGGGCTTCCCTTACTGCGGGAAGCGCAGCGTAGAGGGAAACGATCCTGTCGACCTCCGCCGTGTGAAGAACCTCCGTCACATCGTCCTTGCCAAGCAAAACACGATCCCCGTCGAGCCTTAGGGAAAGCCGGTTAAGAGTGGCCCTAAGAGATGCCGTCTCGATCGGCGGGATTTCCATGGTGGAAAGGTAAAGGGCTATCGCGCGGTAAAGCTTTCCGGTGTCGAGGTACTTCAAACCGGTTCGGGCCGCAGCGGCTTTCGCCACGGTGCTCTTTCCGGACCCGGCAGGACCGTCAATCGTGACGATAAGCAAACCGTTTCCTGTTCGGCTAGTCAATCGTTTCCTCCGATCCCCGTGAGTCTCAGGATTTCAGGCAGGTCAATCTCCCTAATCTCTCCCGTGCGCAAGTCCCCGATCTCCAGACGGCCAATGGCCGTTCTGACAAGGCGGATCACCCTGAATCCGTTCGCTTCCGCCATTACCCGCAATTCTCTTTTCCTTCCCTCCCGAAGCGTCACCCGGATCCAGTTGCGACCGCGGTTAGGGCTCATTTCAACGCAAACGGGCTTGACCCATTTCCCCTCTACTAGGGCTCCGTTCGTCCAGGCATTCAGCTCCTGGGACGAAACAGGACGGTCTAGGCGGATCTCGTACCTTTTCGCGACGCCTCCGGAAGGATGAATAAGCCTCTGTGCGAACTCCCCATCGTTAGTGAGGATGAGAAGCCCTTCGCTATCCTTGTCGAGCCTTCCGACAGTGAAAAGCCCCATTTGGCCGTATTGCGGCCCGATCAGGTCAAACACTGTCCTATCCCTTTTATCCGACACCGCACAGACAAAACCTCGCGGCTTGTAGAGCAAGAAATAGCGTTTTCTCAAAGGAAACAGGATTTTTCCGTCAACCGCGACCTCCTGACCCGGCAAAACCCTTTCGCCGGGTTCTGTAACGGTCCGGCCCGCCAGCGTCACCTTTCCCGAGGCGATCAATTCTTCAACCTTGCGCCTTGCGCCAAGGCCACAGTCCGAAAGGAACTTGTTGAGGCGAATCCCTTTTCCCTCTTTGTCGGCATAGGGAATCATCGGTTTTCCTCCTGCAAAGAGGCGTCACTCTCCTTCTCAAGGTTATCTTCAAGATCTTGGAGAGAGGGAAGGTCCGATATCGAGTCGAGATTGAACGCGTCCAAGAAATTCGCGGTTGTCCGGAAAAGCAAGGGAGTCCCTGTCCCTTTCCGTCTTCCCGCGATGCGGATCAATCCCAATCGCAATAGCGTTTCGACAACTTTATCCGAGCGGACGCCGCGGATTTCCTCGATTTCCGCCCGGGTTACGGGCTGTTTGTAGGCTACGACCGCCAAGGTTTCCAAGGCGGCCCGGCTAAGCCGGAGCGGCTGGTTCTGAACATCTTCCCGGAAACGAGAGACAAGCTCGGAAAGTTCCGGTGCTGAAGCCAGCTGCCACCCCCCTCCGATGCGGACAAGCCGGAACCCGTGCCCTGTCTCATAATGGTCCTGTAGGGCAAGAAGGGCTTCCATTATCTCTTTTTCCGAATATCCGAGAGAGCAGGAAAACTCTTCTACGGAAACGGGTTCCGAGGAAATGACCAATAGGGACTCCAGGCATTCGGTCAAGCTTGGCCGACCTTCAGGAAAATTGGAATTTAAGCTCACCGAAATGTTCCTCCTGGATAATCTTCAATCTGCCTAGCCTGGCCATTTCAAGTAAAGCCAGCAATGTCACGACCAGAGCCCCACGATTGGCCTTCGCAGGAAACAGCATCCCGAAAGGGGTATAAAATCTTCCCTTCAGGAACTCTTCCAGTTCTGCCATCCGCCTCTCGACTTGAAGAAAATCGGGTTCAGGCGATTCGAACCCCAGCATTTCGTCGGTTGGCACGTTTCTAAAATCCCTTGCCCCGGTTCCTTTCGCGGCCCAAAGATCCCACCAAAGCCGGGAAAGACTGTAAAGGTCACCGAAATCATAGAGGGGGAGTTCTTCTTCGATTTGCCTCAACCTGAATTCCTGCCTTGTCTTTAGCCTTTGGGCGAGGACCATGGCCGCCTCACGAAACGGCCGGTATCTTTCAAGTGCAAAACGAAGGATTTCATCGGGATTTTCGTCAAGAGAGACTCTCGTTTCTTCTGTTGACTGGGAAGCGGGGGGGAAAAGGCCCCGGACCTTCCCCAGCAAAAGCCGGGCGGTCAGAGAGATGAACTCGCTGACCGTCCCGAAAGGCAACGATTTTTGGACAATGAGGTAGGCCGAATAGGTTTGGATCAGGTCGCTGACCCTTATTCGACTGGCTTGGATCTCCCCGTTCTCCACGAGCCTGCACAAAAGGTCGAGCGGGCCGGAGAATTCTTCTAGTTCAATTTCAAAACCCAACCCTGATCCCCTGCGCTCTTTGCCTTGTCATCTAAAAAATCCGATGGCGCCGACAACTTCCTCCATCGTCTTTTCGGCTACGGCCTGTGCACGCCGGGCTCCGGCACGAAGGATATCGTAGAGTTCATCTTCATTTTGCTCAAAGTGGAGACGCCGGCGCTGGATCGGTTCCAGAAGCCGTTCGAGGTGCCCGTAGAGGGCTTTTTTACACTCGATGCAACCGATCCCGGCCGTGCGGCACGCCGCATCAAGACTTTGCCTTTCCTCAATGTCGGGATTGAACACCTTGTGGATGTCCCAAACTGGGCAAACGTCAGGATTTCCCGGATCCTTGCGGCGCTCCCTCTGCGGGTCCGTCTTCATTGTCCTGAGTTTTTCCCATAGTTCCTTAAGGTCCTCGGAGATGTTCAGGGAATTCCCATACGACTTGCTCATCTTCCTTCCATCCGTTCCCGGAACCTTCGGAGTCGGGGTCAACAAAGTTTCTGGTTCGGGGAAAATCGGGCCGTAAAAATAGTTGAACCTTCGCGCGATTTCCCGAGTCAACTCGAGATGGGCCGACTGGTCTTCGCCGACCGGCACCTTACCGGCCTTGTAGAGGAGAATGTCCCCCGCCATGAGGACTGGGTATCCAAGGAAGGCGTATGTTCCCAGATCCTTGTTCTGGATATTCTTTATCTGGTCTTTGTAAGTGGGGCATCTCTCAAGCCAGCCTAATGGCGTCACCATGGAAAAGGCAAGATGGATTTCCGCGTGCTGCGGCACCATGGATTGGACGAAAATGCTGCACTTTTCGGGATCCAGTCCCGAGGCGAGCCAGTCGAGGATAACCTCCCGACAGTTCGCCTTAATCTGCTTCGAGTCGGCGTACTCTGACATCAGGGCATGCCAGTCGACGATCGAGTAGAAACATTCGTAATCGTCCTGAAGATTGACCCAGTTCGTCAGAGCACCGGCCAAGTGGCCAAGGTGGAGCTTGCCAGTCGGGCGCATACCGCTGAAGACTCTTTCCTTCATGCCAAATCACTCCTTGAGGTCGTTCCCTGCATCGACAAAATCGATGAAAACGGGCGGGCGCTCTTCCGGCAGAAGTTCAACCGGCAATCCCGTTGCGGACATTATAATCTCAGCCAGGCGAGGAAGGGATGCTGATTCCATCTCGCCATGGTCGCAATCCAGAAGAGGGAGTCCATGGAACCCGCACTCAAGCAACTGGTGGTGCCTAAGATCGGCGGTTATGAACACTTCGGCACCTTTTCGAACGGCTTCGTTTACCATTTCGCCGCCGGCGCCTCCGCAAAGTGCGAGTTTCTGAACCATCTTCCCGTTGTTCCCGAAACACCGAATCCATGATAACCCCCAAGCTTCGCGTAACAAGGATGCCAGTTTCGGTAAAGAAGTGGGGACATCAAGATCTCCGATGGCGCCTAGGCCCCACGCTCCTCCCTCCCCACCGAGAAGGGGAACGGCGTTCGCAAGCCCGGCCCTTGCGGCCAGGATTCGGTTCACTCCTTCCGGAGAGACATCCCAGCTGGTGTGGATTCCATAAAGCGCGACCCTTTGAATTATCGCTTCAAAAACAGCCACTCCGGGGGCGGATTCGGGTGAAAGACGGGAGACGGGATGGATAAAGGCAGGATGGTGGGTGACCAGAAGGTCTGCCCCTCTTTCCCGTGCCATTCGGACGGATTTCAGGGTCGCATCGAGACTGACCGCTATTCTTCGGGTTTCCCATTCCGGGTCACCGACAAGAAGCCCTGGATTATCCCATTCTTCAGCCCAGGAGAGAGGAATCACGCTTTCAATTTTCTTAGTGACTTCTCTAAGCCTCAAACTGTCACCTCCTGGAAAAAGAAAAGCCACCTGTGGGTGGCTTTTTTCTCATGCTGGTGGGCCCACCTGGAATCGAACCAGGAACCTTCCGGTTATGAGCCGGTGGCTCTAACCAATTGAGCTATGGGCCCAAAGCAGGCTAATCGTTTACCGCTATGCAACCGACAGGGCAACTATCGGCGGCTTCCTGGGCACATTCCGCGCCTTCCGCTCGGATGACCTTTGCCTTGCCCGCATCTTCGTCAAGTTCAAATACCTCTGGGCAAATCTGCGCGCAGACTCCGCAACCAATGCATTCTTCCTGGTTGACCTTAACGAGCATAAAAGGGGGTCACCTCCTTCGCGAAACCGATTTTAACGCAGGCATGTAAGAGCGTCAAACAGCGCCTTCATCGACAATTGAAACAATTGGCGTTCCCTCTTCCGATTTTTCCAGGCGAAGAAGGGCACGATAATTTGCCACGGCCTTTTTTGCAGGCTCAGCTGCAGAAATGAACACCCCTGTCCCAACGACTTCGGCACCGAACTCCTTTGCCATGAGAAGCATCCCGGCAGCAGTGCTCCCTCCCCTCATATAATCATCAACAAGCAAAACCTTTTTCCCTTTCTGCAATTGCCGGGTCCCGAGGTACATCGCCTGTACGTCGCCTGTCCCTGTCGGGTAGTGTACGGCGACGGCCGGGCCGTCCGAAGCCCGGTTCCTGAACCTGCATACAGCTAGGGGGAGTCCCAGGCAATGTGCCGTGAAAAGGGCAAGGGGGATCCCCTTGACCTCGGATGTCATGACGACTTCCGCTTCGCGATCCGAAAAATCCGAGGCAAGAGCCATGCCGAGGCAAAAGGCGTACATCGGGTCGAAAAGGATATCCCCGTAGTAAATCAAGCCTCCAGGCAAAACCCTGTCCTTGTCCGAAAGAAGACGAGCGATGGATTCCAGGATTTCCTTTCTTTTTCCCGCCCCCAAAGTGGGAAGGAAAGACGCGCCGCCCGTTCGTCCCCTATCTACGGAGATGTGGCCGATTCCCTCTTCGGAAAGGGAATCGTTGATGATGGAAACATCATCGCTGATGACGGTTTTTGAAACCTTGAAGCAGTCGGCCATCTGCGTCATGGATATCAACCGCGATGGGAAGAGGAGAAAACGTGAAGCGATCCTGACGAGCCTTTCCGTTCTCTGGACTTTCACGATCATCACTCCCAGAAGAGTATTCGCTCGATCCCTGGAGCGCCTGCCATTTTTACAGAAAAGCCGTCGCCGCTTTTTCCCTTCCCATAAAGCGCAAAAAGCGAGCTTCCACTGCCCGAGACACCCCAAGCCAAGGCTCCGGTCTTTTCCAGCAGATCGAAAAGCGTTTCGTATTCGAGTCGGTATTCATCGAGAACCGGTAAAAAATCATTCGGCAGCAGCCCCAGTTTCTTTCCGGAAGCGAGTCCCGTAAGAATTTCTTCGCTCTCCTCGACTGCCTGTTCATCGGTGATCCAGTGCCCATTCTGCTTTTCGTCGATAGCCCGGTATGCCTTTGCGGTTTCGGAACGCCACACCGGGATCAGAACGCAGCCTGAAACGGGTAATTCCCTTTCGACGGGTATCATGCGCTCTCCCGTTCCCCCCACTCTTGCAAGAGGATAGCCGCTGCACAGGAAAGGGACATCCGCTCCGATCCTTTCCTCTGAACCCTTAAGGATTCCGTAACCAAAAGTCCTCCTAGCCCAACCGACAAGGGCCGCAGCGTTCCCGCTACCTGCTCCGAGGCCCGTACCCGGCGGGACCGCCTTGACTATTTCGACTTCAAGCGGAATTGCTGGAAGGCCTTGTTTCCTCATGGTTTCTAGCGCTTTGAAAATTATATTTTGCCCCGGAATTTCGCAATTGTAAACCCTTATAACGTCTCTTCCCGAAGGAGATGGAAAGCGAACGTGCAGGGATTCGGGCCCTTCGATGCGATAGAAAAGAGAACAAAGAGAATGAAGTCCATCCGGCTTTTTCCCCGTGACTCGCAGGGAAAGGTTGATTTTCAGCGGTGAAGAAAGAATGTATTCCAAGGCAATGACCTTCCTTCCTACGCCCGGAGGCAGGCAGCGAAAAAGGCCCCGGCTTTCCCTGCCGAGGCCTTTTTTCACCTCATCCTAAAACAATTTTTCGTGACCGGGCAATATTTCCAACTCGACCTCTTTTGTCAGGAGCTCGACATAGCTGAAAGAAACAGTGCTTTGTTGGGACTCCACATACATGGTGAAAAGGTTAGGATAGGTTTCGAGGATGACACCTTGGCGCTCCTCCACCTTACGCCTTCCTTTTGTTGCCCGGTAGCGAACCTTAGCGCCTTTATGCACCGCTACCTGGGCCCGGATCTTGCAGAGGTCACCACCCATGGACTTCACTCCCAGGAGCATTTTGTCGCATTTTACCACACAATTAGTAAAAAAACAAGGATTTCCGAAACTCCTGGGGGTTATCCCTTCATCGGCCTAAGGACTCTCTTTTCTCCAACCCTCCTGGTCACGCCAATCGAATCCAGGTACTCGAGAAAAGGCAGTGCATACTTTCTCGTGCTGCCGGAAAGATCTCTGAACGCTGCCAATGTGATGTCACCCGGAATTTTCCTCAAGATCCCGATTCCCGTTTCCAGGACTTCTCTCGAAAGCAAAAGTTCTCCGCCGACAACATGCACCATCGCGTTCTCCCTTAGCTGCCTGATTAAAGTTGAAAAAGCTTCTCTTGAGAGGCCTGTCGCCGAAAAAGCTTCCTCGATTGTCGGCATTTCGAAACCGCGCCTTTTGCATAGATCCATGATCGTTGCCGTTTGTGCTTCATAGCGGGATTCATCCTGCTGGATGAATCCTGCAAGGGCAACCCGGGTGTCGGAAAACCGGATCGCTCCCTTTTCCTGGAACAAGGCCAAAGCCGCCTTTCCAAGCCGCACATCCTCTCCGGGAAAAACCTCTCCCACAGCCTCTTCGGAGGGCATTCCCGCGAGGTGCGGTTCCTTCTCATGGAATAGCGACAGCCGTTTCGACAAGCCTTCCCATTCGCGATTTAACCGGTTTCTCGAGACAAACCATGTCGTTCCGCCCTGAAGAAGAACCATATCTTC
Source organism: uncultured Synergistaceae bacterium (assembly GCA_964521575.1). Taxonomy (GTDB): domain Bacteria; phylum Synergistota; class Synergistia; order Synergistales; family 79-D21; genus 79-D21. The sequence goes on along the minus strand of CAZFSR010000006.1, from coordinate 68,735 downwards.
CCCGGGCTCTTTCTTTCCCGCATACTCTCTTAACAGGGCGGCAGGAAGCTGCGTCATCTTCACGGCTTCCTCCAGGCTCAGGATTTCAACTTCCTGCAAGAGCGCCGATAGACGATCGGCAAATGTATCCGCCGACGCTAGGCGTTTGAGCATCTCCAGGTAATCGATTTTTCGGCTCCGGTTTCGAGGTTTCCAGCCATAGGGAAAAAGCACGCGCCCTCCCCCGATCGTCTGCAGGGGGCTGTAGGAGCGAATGACGAATCCCTGGCAAAAAGCCGCCGAAAGCGGTTCCTCCAGCACGAGCTGTGCGAGCGTCTCCTCTCCCGGCACAACTTTTGCCGCAGGATCGAAAAGCGAAATTCTGCACAACAGATCGGATGTGCCGATATGGAGGCGTACCCGCTGCCAATGCTTGATAGGCTCGGCGTTGCCTTTAAGGGTCTTCAAAAGGACATCAAGACAGCAGGTCGGCTTGAAAAGACCGGGGGCACACACGACATCGCCTCGATGGACCTCCCTGAAAGGAATCCCTGCAAGGTTGATTGCGATTCTCTGGCCGGCAAACGCTTCAGAGACGCTCGCGTCATGCACCTCCAGGCTTCTCACCCTGGCAATCGCTCCCGAGGGAAGCATCTGGACTTCTTCGCCGATCCTGAGAGATCCGCTGTAGGCAGTTCCGGTCACTACCGTTCCGAACCCGGAAATCGGGAAAGCCCGGTCGATTGGGAGAAATAGGGCTCCATCGCGGGAACGGGGCTTAAGGAGTTTAGACAGTGCTTGAATTTGGCCGAGAAGTTCGGGGATGCCTCTCCCGGTTGAGGCTGAAACCGGAATGATCGGGGATTCTGCCAGGAACGTTCCCTCAAGAAGCGCTTTGACGTCCTCCAGAACAAGTTCTAAAAACTCTTCTTCAACCCTGTCCGTCTTCGTCAGGGCCACAAGGCCGTGCTTTATTCCGAGCAGTTGCAAAATTTCCAGGTGCTCGCGGGTTTGCGGCATCACACCCTCATCCGCGGCGACAACAAGCAAAACGGCATCAATTCCCGCCGCTCCGGCAACCATCTGTCGAATGAATTTTTCATGACCCGGAACATCGACGAGGCTGACGGTCGTGCCATCCGGAAGCTCCAACGGCGCAAAACCAAGCTCGATCGTGATGCCGCGCCGCTTTTCCTCGTCAAGCCTGTCACAGTCTATCCCTGTCAAGGCCCTGACAAGGGTTGTCTTGCCATGGTCAATATGCCCGGCCGTTCCGAAAACGAGCGGGACCTCACGCCTCGACATCCGTCTCGTCTCCCGCGTCGGCGGCAATCCGGGCCAAAGCTGAGCGAATCAAACGAAAATCGTCATCCCTAAGGGTTCTTACATGCAGGAGAACTGCTCCTTCCCTAGCCCCTGCAATGACCGGGAATTCCGCTTCGCGAAGTTTCCGTTGCAGAACACCCGAAGAAAGGCTTGGATGAAGAACCGAAACAGCATACCCTTCCAGGGGTGTCTCGGGATAACTTCCCCCTCCCACGGCATCCTGGGTGGTGACGGTCGAAAAGGAGAATCCCGGACAGGATCGCCTGAGGATCCGGCAAAGTCGCGTTGCTTTTGCATGCAGGGCCTCCCTGCCGATGGAAATCATCCCTAGCGTCGGGACCGCCTTCGCATTCCCCGAAAGGATTTCCCTCAATGTCGCCTCCAATGCTGCAAGGGTCATCTTGTCAGGCCTCAAGGCTCTCATCAGCGGGTGTTTTTTCAGTTTCCCGACAAGCTGGGACCTGCCTGCGATGATGCCGGCCTGAGGCCCGCCGAGCATTTTGTCACCAGAGAATGTCACAAGGTCCGCGCCAGACATAATGGATTCCCGCACGGAAATTTCCCCGCTGAGCCCGCAACTTTCCGGATCGAGAAGGAAGCCGCTGCCGAGGTCTTCCATGAAGACGAGTTCCTTTTCTCTCGCGAGAGAAGCCAGGTCTTCGCGCGAGACTTCTGATTGAAAGCCGACGATACGGAAATTGGAAGGGTGAACTTTCAGGATCATGGCCGTGTTTTCGGAGATGGCCGATTCATAATCCCGAAGATGGGTTCGATTTGTAGTCCCGACTTCAACCAGACGGGTACCGGAAGCGGACATGATATCGGGGATACGGAAGGAACCCCCGATTTCAACGAGTTCGCCGCGGGAGACAATGGCTTCCCTTCCCGAAGATAGGGCCGAAAGAGAAAGAATAACCGCTCCTGCATTATTGTTGACGACCAGGGCAGAATCCGCTCCCGTCACCTGGCACAGAAGCCATTCAACATGGTCGTTGCGCTGTCCTCGTTCACCTTTTTCGAGGTCGAATTCGAGCGTGCTGTAGCCCCTTGAGCATTCCGCAACCGCTTTTATGGCGGATTCACTGAGGCACGATCGTCCGAGGTTTGTGTGAATGACGACCCCGGTAGCGTTAACGACGGGGACCAGGCTGGGCGAGGAGACCTTTGAAAGTCTGGACTGTGCAGCATTGCGGATATGGACGACATCGGCCGAAACAGAGTCTCCGTCAAGCAGTGATTTACGGATTTCCCCGATGATTTCTGCAAAAACCCCCTTTACCGCCCGACGGCCGAGCTTTTCTTCGAAGCGGGCAACCCAGGCTTCCGACAACAGGACCTCCATCGAAGGAATCTGCCTCAGCAACTCCCGTATCTTTTCATTCATGGATTCGACCCCTTTTCCGTCTGATGAACCTATCATAATCCAGTATGTCCCTTAGTTGGAGTCAGGTGGGTTTTCTGCATCGTTCCCGCTAGTAAGCAGCGGCAGGAGGTGTCGGATGAGAATTCCCATCGCTTCCGTCGTCGGTTCTGTGGGAGATAGGTTTTCGAGGGGGCAACCAGGAGGTGCGGGGATGCTCATGATCGTCACATTTTCGCCATATTCGGATTTCTGCACGGTCTTGGCTTCGGGATCAAACAGCAGGATCCAGCCAGGGAAGGCCATCCCGACGAGAGACCACCCTTCCTCGCCGGGAAGTAATCCCAAAGGGGCCTGACGATGCGAGCGCACGCCTTCTGCCCGCATGATTTCAACCACCCCGGGGAGGAGCATCGAGAGCTTTTCTCCTGTAATGAGCAGCCTTCGCCCCGCTGGGTCGTCGGCTTCGTAAACCCGGACCCAAAAAAGATTACCGCCTTCCGGGAAGACATCCCGGCGGGATTCGAGGTACCCAAGTCCGGGAAGCAGAGAGGGATCTACTGGCGTTTCGAAACCGGGAGAAGCTTCCCCCGAAACCGACGCAACCAGGCCGAGGATTCTCTCCGCCAGGTTGTCCGCGGCATCTTCAGGAACGTTGAACAGAACGACGTCCACGGTCATTCCCCCTAGACAAGGCGTTCCCAGATCGAGTTGGCAAGGCGGAACCCCTTTGGAGAAAGAGACAGGCAGCCGTTCTTCCTCACAAAAAGATCGCCGGGGAGAAAGGCCAGCATTTCATGGATTTTTTCTGTCATTTGATCTCCGAACCGTCTCCGGAAAAATCGCCACCGTATGCCCCATCGAGTCCTGAGTGCGAGTATCGCCGCTTCTCTCGCCCTGTCTTCTTTCGGTAGTCTTTCAGTCCATTCCCAGCGGAGTTCCCCTTCCTGCCTCAGGTAATCGGCCAGGGTTCCCCTGTTCCTGTATCGCAGCCCGTCCAGGTACCCCCAGGCGGAAGGACCAAGTGCAAGCACATTCCCCTGCTTCCAGTAGCAAAGGTTATGCGTGCACCATTGACCCGCTCGAGCGAAGCTGGCTATCTCGTACTGGAGATACCCCTTTTGGCCAAGGTACCACTGGGCAAACCGATAAAAAGGATAACCTTCCGTCTGCGTCGCGACGGTTTCCCCGGCCAGCGGAGTACCCGGTTCGGCCGTGAGCTGGTAGACGGAAACGTGCCCGGCAAAACGGGAAAGGGTCTGGAGATCTTCATGCCATGATCTCAGATCCTGGCCGGGAATGCCGAAAATCAGGTCCCCACTTACGGAAAAACCTCCGTCGGCGCAAAGTTCAAGAGCAGAGATCGCTTGTTTTTCGTCGTGCAGGCGCCCCAACCACCTCAGGTTTTCCGGGGAAAAGCTTTGGATTCCCAGGCTGACTCGGCAGATCCTCCAGGATCGCCACAAATCAAGGTGGCGTCGAATGAGGGAATCCGGATTGGCTTCAACGCTCACCTCGGCGCCCTTAGAGAAAGATAGGCCCTCTTCAAGGATATCGATTAGGATTGGCCATTCTTCGGAGGTCAGGCAAGTCGGCGTTCCACCCCCTATATAAAGCGAGTTGATGACTGGTTTTGCCCCCAGGTACCGTCTCCAGGACAAAAGCTCGATGCGAAGGGCATCCAGGTATCCCCCGACTTCTCCTGGCTTTGGCGGCTGGCTGTAAAAGGCGCAATAACGGCATTTCCTCCTGCAGAAAGGAACGTGCAGGTAACAGGAAAGGCCGAAATCTAGTCCTCTTCGTCCTTCCCGATATTGAGATACGCCAGGAAGGCTTCTTGTGGAATCGATACTCGCCCGATCTGCTTCATTTTTTTCTTGCCTTCCTTCTGCTTCTCGAGAAGTTTTCGCTTCCTCGTGATGTCCCCGCCGTAACATTTTGCCAGCACGTCCTTCCGCAAAGGCTTCACATTCTGGCGCACCACAACCTTTTTCCCAATCGCGGCCTGTATCGGGACCTCGAAAAGCTGGCGCGGGATCAGGTCTTTCAGTTTCCGCACGACCGCTTGTCCCATGTGGTAGGCGGCGTCCTTGTGGCAAATGAAGGAAAACGCGTCAATCGGTTCTTGGTTTACGAGGACATCGACCTTGACAAGCTCGGAAGCGCGAAACCCGACCTGTTCGTAATCAAGAGAGGCATAACCGCGTGTGGTAGATTTCAACTTGTCGTGGAAATCGACGATAAACTCTGCAAGCGGAAGAATGTAGGAAAGGCGAAGCCTTTCGGGAGTGATGTAGTCCATGGCCTGGAAAATGCCTCGCTTGTCCTGGCAGAGTTGCATGACTTTGCCGACGAATTCTGAAGGAACAAACACCGTCAAGCGGATGTAAGGCTCCCGGATTTCCTCGATTTGCCCAGCTTCGGGGAAGTCAGAGGGCCTGTGGGCCTCCAGGATTTCCCCCCCAGGCTTGACGATTTGGTAGACGACGTTCGGAGCAGTCGCGACAAGATCGACATTGAATTCCCTGATCAACCTTTCCCGAGCGATATCCATGTGAAGAAGGCCCAGGAAGCCGCACCTGAAACCGAACCCCAATGCCGACGAGGTTTCGGGCTCGAATTGAATCGCCGAATCGTTTAATTGCAGCTTTTCCAAGGCATCCCTGAGTTGAGGATAATCCTCGTTCACGACGGGGTAAAACCCGCAGAAAACCACCGACTTCACTTTTTTGTAACCCGGTAAGGCTTCCGCTGCAGGGCGATCTCCACCCGTGATCGTGTCGCCAACCTGGGCCTCGTGAATCGTCTTGATGCTTGCAGAAAGGTATCCAACCTCTCCCGCTTCAAGTTCATCGACAGCGGTCATGCCCGGCCTGAACACCCCGACTTCGTCGGCCTGGCACTCCCTTCCCGTCGCCATGAAACGGATCGTCTGTCCCGCCTTCAAGCGCCCGTTCACGACGCGGATATAGCAGATGACCCCCCGGTAGTTGTCGTAGACCGAATCGAAGATCAGCGCTTGGAGTGGGGCTTCGGGGTCACCTTTCGGAACAGGGATATCCCTGACAATCCTTTCGAGGATCTCCGCGACTCCCTTTCCCTCCTTCGCGCTGGACAGAATAGCCTCGTGCGAGTCAACGCCGATGATCTCCTCAAGTTCCCGCTTGGCCTCTTCAGGTTGAGCAGAGGGTAGGTCGATCTTGTTGATCACCGGGATCAGTTCAAGGCCCTGCTCTGCAGCCATGTAGGCGTTGGCGACCGTTTGGGCTTCAACTCCCTGCGCCGCATCGACGACTAGAAGAGCCCCTTCGCAGGCGGCGAGAGAGCGGGACACCTCGTAGCTAAAATCGACATGCCCCGGAGTGTCGATGAGATTCAGAATAAACTCGGTTCCGTCAGGAGTCCTGTAATTCATTCTCACCGGGACGGACTTGATCGTGATTCCCCGTTCCCTTTCAAGATCCAGCGTATCCAGGTATTGCGCCCGCATGGTCCTCGAGTCGACCGTTCCGGTGATTTCCAGAAGACGGTCAGCCAAAGTCGATTTACCGTGGTCCACGTGGGCAATGATGCAAAAATTCCTGATCCTTTCGCGTTTCATGGGTTCCCTCCCGGGGGATCGTTCTTCTTGAGCTATCAAAATCCGTGCGGCTACTCGATATTCTGGACCTGCTCGCGAATCTTTTCCAGCGTTGTCCGTCCGTCAACCGCCATCCATCTAACGGCCGCAGCAGACACTTTTGAATCGAGGGTATTGAGTTCCCGGTGGATTTCTTGCGATAGGAAATCGAGTTTTCGCCCGACCGCTTCCCGGCTCTGAAGCGATTCCCTGAACTTCTGCAGATGGCTACGGAGACGGGCCGTTTCCTCCGAAACATCCCAACGGTCGGAAAGAAGCACGATTTCCTGTGCCAGCCGTTGCTCTCGCACGGCTTCTTCCGAAAGGGACATCACCTCTAGAACCCTCCTCCTGAGGTTTTCAACAGCTTCTTCCTTTGCGGCTTCCGCCGCGACTCCCATTTCTTCCGTCAACTTCCCGAGAAGATCGAGTTGCTCGAGGATGGCCTCCTGCAAGTGGTCTCCTTCTTGCCGCCGCATAGCGATCCAGTTTTTCGCCGCTTCATCGAGCAGAGAATCGACCATCATTTCCAATTCGCCTCTCCAGGATTCTTCATCCTGTGTTGGGGACTCAAAGACACCCGGTAGGGATAAAAGGACCGCCGGGTCAACGGTTCCGCTCCTTCCGATCTTTCGGTAAAAGGCGTCCAATTTCCGCAGGTAGGATTCTAGGACTTCCTCTTTCAGTTCCTGGATCCGGACTTCGGGAGCCCATGCCACCTCGAAACGAACCTGGACTTTTCCTCGGCGTGCTTTTTCCCGTATCCTCTGCTGTATCGTCGTTTCAAAACTCAGGAGCTCCCTGGGAAGTCTGACCGAAATTTCCAGGAAACGGTGGTTGACACTAGAAATTTCCGCCACGAAATGACCGATCCCGCTTTTTCTCGAGGCTCTTCCAAAGCCAGTCATGCTCGTCAACATTGATTTTCTCCCCCAATTTTGACATTACGAAGCAATAGTGTACCCTCCCCGCCGGTCTTTCGCTACCATACCCTGAATATAATATGAACAAAGACTATATATGGTTGATATGGGTTGAATTATTCTGTCTTCAGGGTCATAATGTCAGTATTCTACATCCGGGGGGTAGAAATGATGGAGACTGGAAAGATGCTTTATGAGGGAAAAGCCAAGAAGATGTTCGAAACTCGGGATCCGGAAGTTCTCCTGATCGAGTACAAAAACAGCCTTACAGCCTTCAACGCCCAGAAAAAGGCCGAGATGGAAGGCAAAGGGAGGTACAACACCCTCATCAGCGCATGGCTGTTCGATTACCTCGCCGAAAAGGGAATCCCCTCCCATTTTCTGAAGCTTGTCGATGACAACCACCAACTCGTGAAGAAAGTGCACATTCTGCCGATAGAGGTCGTTGTCCGAAACATCACGACCGGCACACTTTGCAAGCGGCTCGGAGTGACGGAAGGACTCAGGTTGTCCCGTCCCCTCGTCGAATTTTACCTGAAGGACGATGCGCTTGGAGATCCTCTGATCACGGAAGATCATGCGCTCCTTTTCAACTGGGCGACACTGGATGAGATCAGGGTCATAAAGGAAACAAGCTTGGCGGTTAACGAGATCCTCAAGGACCTTTTCCTCGGCAAGGGAATCGTGCTTGTGGACTTCAAGCTGGAATTCGGCCGCGACTCGGAAGGGAAGGTCCTCCTGGCAGACGAAATCTCACCGGACACCTGTCGCTTCTGGGATTCCGAAACGGGGAAAAGCCTTGACAAGGATCGTTTCCGAAAGGACCTGGGTGATGTCCTGGGAGCCTACCGGGAAATCTGGAAAAGGCTTAGCGGTAAGGAGGAATAATGATGAAATTCCGGGCTCACGTACTGGTTTCCCTGAAAGAGGGGGTTCTCGACACACAGGGAAAGGCCGTCCGAATCAGCCTGAAAAATATGGGTTTCCAAGGAGTTGAGGATGTCCGCATCGGGAAATCCATCGTGATCGCTCTCGAGGCTGGCTCCCGCGAAGAGGCTGAACAGCGGGTCGAAGCCATGTGTGAAGAACTTCTCGTGAACCCGCTCATCGAATCTCGGTCCGTCACGATGGAGGCCATCGAATGAACGCAGCGGTTGTTGTATTCCCAGGGAGCAATTGCGACCGCGACGTGATCCATGCCCTGGAGAGCGTTTCGCTCGTTCCGACTCGGGCCGTTTGGCACAAGGAATCGAGCCTGCCCGAGATGACAGACCTGGTCGTCCTGCCCGGAGGTTTTTCCTACGGGGATTACCTCCGTTGCGGTGCCATGGCCGCCCGATCCCCGATCATTCATGCGGTTCGGGCCCATGCCGAGCGCGGGGGGCTGGTTCTAGGGATCTGTAACGGTTTCCAGGTTTTGACCGAAACCGGGCTTCTGCCGGGTGCACTGCTGGCGAACAGCTCACTTGAGTTTATTTGCAGCCGCTGCCTTCTCCGGGTGGAGCGGAACGACACCCCGTTTACGAATGCCTTCCAAAATGGGGAAATCGTTCAGTTCCCGATTGCCCATCATGAAGGACTTTACTTCCTTCCCGAAAAGGAGCTCTCAGAGCTTGAGAAAAACAGGCAGGTTGTCTTCCGTTATGCGGCTCCCGACGGCTCCGCAGGAGCCGCATACAGTCCAAACGGTTCGCTGAACGGAATCGCCGGCATCGTCAACAGGGATGGTAACGTTCTCGGATTGATGCCCCATCCCGAAAGAGCCAGCGAAAGCCTTCTTGGAGGCTCGGACGGCCTGGGGATGTGGAAATCGATCAGGACCTGGCTTGAAGGGAGGTCGAACTAGTTGGATTACCGAAAGGCCGGGCTGCGGGACACTGAGATCGAAATCATCCGCCGAGACCTCGGTCGAGAGCCGAACGAGGCGGAAATTCGAATTTTCGGCGTCATGTGGTCCGAACATTGTTCCTATAAATCATCCAGGCCCCTTTTGAGGCTTTTCCCGAAAGAGGGCCCGGCGGTCCTGAAGGGGGTCGGGGAAAACGCCGGTGTTGTCGATGCCGGCAACGGATGGGGGTTGGCTTTCAAGGTAGAGAGCCATAATCATCCTTCCGCCGTTGAACCTTACCAGGGGGCTGCAACCGGCGTGGGAGGAATCATACGGGATATTCTGGCCATGGGGGCGCGCCCCATGGCCTCTCTAGACGGCCTGTTTTTCGGAAAGGCGAATTCACGAAAAACCCGCTTCCTCTCTGACGGAATCGTCAAGGGGGTAGGAGGCTACGGGAATTGCGTCGGCGTTCCAACCGTGGGTGGGAAAACCCTATACGATGAAAGATACGAGGGGAATCCTTTACTCAACGCCTTTTGCATGGGCCTTGTGGCTTCAGGTTCCATCGTCAGTTCCCAAACCGCCGTACCCGGGAGCCTGGTTGTTCTTTTGGGTTCGAAAACCGGGCGGGATGGAATCGGTGGAGCTGCATTCGCCTCTACCGAACTGGGCGAAGACACGAAGGCAAGCCGGCCGCAGGTCCAGATCGGTGACCCTTTTGTAGAAAAACTCCTTATCGAAGCCTGCCTTGAAGCTCTCGAAAAGGGCCTTGTGGCAAGCATGCAGGACATGGGTGCCGCAGGCATCACTTCTTCTGCCAGCGAAATCGCGGCGAAGAGCGGTGTCGGGATGATCCTGGACCTGGACAAAGTTCCCTTGCGGGAAACCGACATGGAGGCGTGGGAAATCGCCCTTTCGGAATCCCAGGAACGGATGCTCCTGATCGTTCGGCCGGAAAAACTGGATTCGGTGCTTGCCCTCGGAGAAAAATGGGATCTCGATTGCGCGGTCATCGGCAAGACGGTGGAAGGGGACCGCTTTATTCTCGAAAAGGACGGCGAGGTTTGCGTTGACCTGCCAGCTTCGCTGATCGGAGGAGGATGCCCCGAAATTTCATGGCCCTCCGAGAAACCGAAGGACCTCGAAAAACGGCAAGCCTTCGAGTTCAATGCAGCGGATTTACCTAAAGACCTTGTTCAGTCCCTTTTCATGCTCCTTTCCTCCCCGTCCCTGAGGGAGAAAACCTGGATAACGCGACAGTATGACAGCATGGTCCAGGTGAACACCGTCCAGGGACCCGGTGCTCCCGTAAGCCTCGTCAGGATAAAGGAAAACGGAAATATCTCCGCCATTACGATGGAAGCTCTTCCCTGGGCTTGTCACCTTGACCCCTTCAGGGGCGGCTACGAGACGATGGCCCGTTCCCTCAGGCCGCTTTGGATTGCCGGGGCTCGTCATCTTGGGATGACGAACTGCCTAAATTTCCCTTCGCCTGAAAATCCGGAACAATTCTGGGAATTCGAGGAGTCGGTAAAGGGCCTGGCAGCCTGCTGCAGAGATCTCTCCTGTCCAGTCGTATCGGGCAATGTCAGCCTCTACAACGAAAGTTCCGGGCTAGCCATACTACCGACCCCCCTGGTCTGCTCCGTGGGGCTTTTGGAGGCAAGCCAGACGCCCCTCCTCCCGGGAAACTGGAAAGAAGGAGACTATCTCTTTCTCGCAGGAATCGACAACGCTTCGATACCGGGATCCCATTTCCAGGTGAACGTCCTCGGCAGCCTCAAAGGCCGGCCCCTGCCTCCTTGCGCAGAGATGGAAAAAGATTTCATGGAAAGAGCCCTCCTGACTTCGGGAAGAAAATTGGCGGATAGCGCCATCCCTCTCCTGGGAGGCGGTTTAGGAATCGCCCTTTGCAAGGAATCCATTGCCTCCGGGCTCGGTGCAGAAATCCACCTCGACATTCCTACGCATCCGGTTGCCGCTTTCTTCGCAGAGGGGGGGGCGCGTGCGCTATATGCCGTTCCCGCGCCTAAAATACCGGAGTTCCTGCGGGTATGGACAGGATTTCCGCTTCGGCAGATCGGCTATGTTGGCGGAACGGACCTGCGCCTTCCGGGGTCCGAACCCCTTCCCGTTAAGATGATTGAGAAAGCCTGGAAAGGAGCCTAGGGTATGTGCGGCGTTTTCGGGGCTTTTTCTTCTTCAGGAAAATCGGTTCTTGAAGATGTCTACCTGGGGTTATATGCCCTGCAGCACCGCGGACAGGAATCCGCAGGAATATCCTGGATCAACGGCGAGGAAAACATTCACAGCCTGAAAGGAATGGGACTCGTCCATATCGCCCTGGACCAGAAGAAACTCGCTTCGATCAAGGCGGGCTGTGCGATCGGTCACGTCCGCTACTCCACAACCGGTGAATCGCTGCTGGCCAATGCACAACCGTTGGCGGCGAAATATTCCCGCGGTCCGATCGCGATCGCCCATAACGGGAACCTGACGAACGCCGACGGTATCCGCCGCTACCTCGAAAACCGGGGAGCCATTTTCCAATCCACCACCGACACCGAAGTCATCATTCACCTGATGGCGCACCAATCCCATAAGCCCCCCCTAGATGCCCTTGTGGATTCCCTCAGGCGACTCAGGGGAGCCTACAGCCTCTCGGTGATGCTCGGTAAAAGGCTGATCGCCGCCAGGGACCCTTGGGGTTTCAGGCCCCTCGTCCTGGGGGAAAAGGACGATATCACTTATGTCGCCTCCGAAACCTGCGCCCTCGATATCGTCGGAGCTCGGTTCATCAGGGACGTCGAACCCGGCGAGATCGTCGTGGTCGATGAAAGCGGGATGAAGTCTGTCCGGATACCGGTCAAGACAAAGCGCCATTACGCCTGCTCCTTCGAGTACGTCTATTTTGCCAGGCCCGACAGCATTATCGACGGAAGATCGGTGTACAAGGTCAGGAAAGCTCTGGGAGAACGGCTGGCCAGCGGCGCCCCGTGCCCTTCCGCCGACTTCGTGACCGGAATGCCTGACAGTGGAACGCTAGCGGCGCTAGGTTATTCAGAGGCTTCAGGAAAACCTTTCGAGATCGCTGTCGTCAGGAACCGTTACGTCGGCAGGACCTTCATACAGCCCACCGATCTCGTCCGGAACCTGGGTGTCCGGATCAAGCTCAACCCGATCCGAGAGTTGCTGGAGAAAAAAGAGGTCGTCGTCGTCGACGATTCGATCGTTCGTGGGACGACCGCGCGCCGGATCGTGAACATGATGAGCGAAAACGGCGCATCAGCGGTTCATCTTCGCATTGCCTCTCCTCCGGTTCGTTTCCCCTGCTATTATGGGATCGATACCCCGACGTGCGAGGAACTAGCGGCGGCCCAGCTGGATGTGCCCAGTCTCGAAAAGATGGTCGGAGCGGACTCTCTGGCCTACATGTCGTCCGAAGACCTCGTCTCGGCCATTGGGAGACCGAGTTGTGAACTATGCACCGCCTGTTTTACCGGCGACTACCTCCAGGGAGGGGACGAAGATGGGACTGACTTATGAAAACTCTGGCGTCAGCATCGACCGGGGCAACCTCTTCGTTGAAAGGATCAAGGCGATCACGGGAAAAGCCGCTGATCCAAACGTTGTAGGAGGGATCGGCGGATTCAGCGGACTCTACCGCCTCGAGGGGGGGACCCTTTTGGCGGCTTGCTGTGACGGCGTAGGCACGAAAATGGAAATCGCGAAAGCCTGCGGCCATTTGGAATTCTTGGGGCAGGACCTTGTTGCCATGAGCGTCAATGATCTGGTCACTTGCGGTGCGCGCCCGCTTTTTTTTCTCGATTACCTGGCCTGCGGGCATCTAGATGTCGATTCCTACGAACCAATCGTCCGCTCGATTCATGAGGCCTGCCGCGAGTCCGGTTGCGCCCTTCTTGGAGGGGAAACGGCTGAAATGCCAGGGATTTACCCTCCTGAGGGTTTTGACCTTGCAGGCTTTGCCGTTGGCGTCGTCGAAGAATCGTCCCTGATCGATGGCAAAGCGATCCGTTCAGGTGACCTCGTGGTGGGACTCACAAGCTCCGGTCTGCACAGTAACGGTTTTTCCCTTGTCAGGAAGGCGCTTCTTGATGGCAAAAACCCGGATTTCCTTTTCTCTACCCTTGCCGGCTGTGAACAACCGCTTTGGCGAATGCTACTGGAACCAACGAAACTTTATGTCCGAGCGGCTCTAAAGGCGGCTTCGACCGGTGTGGTCAAGGGAATGGCCCATATCACGGGAGGAGGGCTCGTGGAGAACATTGCCAGGATTCTCCCTGGCGGATGCAGGCTTGAGATCGATTTCGACGCTTGGACCCAAGGGAGAGTTTTTTCACTCCTCCGGGAAGCAGGGGTTCCGGAAAACGAGATGAGGCGGGTTTTCAATCTCGGAATCGGCTTTTCTCTCGTCACGGCCCCCGAAAACCTGGATATTCTGCTTCATGCCCTGGAGGAAGAAGGAGAAGCGCCGCTTCTGGTTGGAGAAATCCAATGAGTCCCCGCGTCGCCATCCTGATTTCGGGTCATGGTACGAACATGCTGGCGCTCATAGAGCGTTTTCGCTCCGGGGAAACACCCGGCGAGGTCGTCTTCGTCGCGAGCGACAACCCTGAGGCGCCAGGCCTCGAAAAGGCTTCTGCGCTCGGAGTCCGGACAAGGATCTATCCCTATCGCGAGAAAGGCAGGAAAGTCTGCGAAGAAGCAATGCGTGAAGACTTGGCCGCTAACGGAGTTGACTGGATCATTCTCGCGGGATTCATGAAAGTCCTCTCACCGGACTTCGTCTCGGCGTTTTCGGGCAAAATCGTCAACATCCACCCATCCCTGCTACCCTCCTTTCCCGGCGTGGATGCAATCGGGCAGGCGTGGCGTTACGGAGTGAAACTAACGGGCGTGACTGTACATCTTGTCGACGAAAAGGTCGATCACGGCCCAATTCTCGCACAGGAAGCTTTGCGCATCGACGAGGGAGAGTCCATGGAGTCACTGGAATCAAGGGTGCACGAACTCGAGCACCGCCTTTACTGGGTAACGTTAAGAGACCTTTTCTTGGGGAAAATCCGAACTCCCGAAAGGAGACAAAAAGAATGAGCGAAAAACGGGCACTCATTTCCGTCTGGGACAAGGAAGGGGTCGTGGACCTCGCGAGGAGCCTGTCCGCGGCCGGTTGGGAAATCATCTCGAGTTCCGGCACTGCCACGGCCCTCCGGTCTGCAGGCCTGGAAATCAAGGAAGTGGCGGATTTGACGGGGTATCCCCATATGCTCGGGGGACGAGTTAAAACCCTTCACCCTTCAATATTCGGCGGGATTCTGGCGCGCCGGCACTTCGAAGAGGATTTGAATGACGTCGAACGGTTCGGCATCCCGTTGATCGACATGGTCGTCTGTAACCTTTACCCGTTTGAAGCCGTTTCACGAAAAGGTGCAGACCTGGAAACCCTTCTCGAGAACATTGACGTCGGAGGCGTGACCCTTATCCGGGCAGCGGCGAAAAACTATCATCAGGTCATTCTCCTTACGGATCCTACGGATTACGCTAAGGCTCTCGATGAACTCGCAACCGACGGCAATGTTTCCCTGAAAACCCGTCAGGAATTCGCCTTGAAGGGATTCGCCGCGACGGCCTCATACGACGCTTCCATCTACACCGGAATCTCCCGCGAGGTCGGCAAATGCGGAAGGATCGACGAAAAAATCCCTCTTGTCCTGACACCTGCCCTTTCTCTCCGTTACGGGGAAAATCCCCACCAGGAGGCGGCGCTTGCCCTTCCCCCTCTATCGGACATTCCGTGGAAGCAACTTTCTGGTAAGGAAATGTCCTACAACAACATCCTAGACCTGGATGCCGCCCTGCGAAGCTGCGCCCTGTTCCAGGACGAAGACGCCGTGACCGTCATCAAGCACACGACTCCATCCGGCATCTCGTTGGGAGCAGACCTCGAGCAGGCTTACCTTAACGCGGTTGAATGCGACCCGGTTTCAGCATTCGGCGGTATCGTGGGATTGACAAGGGAACTGGACATGAAAACCGCCAAGAGGATCGCGGAAAATTTCACGGAGGTTCTTGTTGCCCCTTCTTTTGCTGCCGGCGTGGTCGAGTTCCTTTCGTCAAATCGGCCAAACCTGCGGGTGATCCATTGGGCGGGAGGACGCGTCACGCCTTTCCAATACACGGGAACCTGGAGCGGCATCCTCGTCCAGGAAGACAAGGTTGCCCCCTTGCCGGACGAGAAGAACGGGAAATGGATCGGAACACCCAGGCCCGAGTTGTGGAAGGACCTTCTTTTCGCCTGGAAAAGCTGTGCTCTGAGCAAAAGCAACGCGATCGTGGTCGCTTCCGGAGGGAAAACGTTGGGAATCGGCCGCGGTTTCACAAGCCGAGTCGACGCCGTACAATGGGCTCTCGCAAAAGCGGGCGCAGCCGCAAGGGGAGCGGTTCTGGCGAGTGACGCTTTCTTCCCGTTCCCCGACAGCATTGAGCTGGCCGCTGCTGCGGGAATCGAGGCGATCATCCAGCCCGGAGGGTCGATTCGAGACAGTGAAGTCTTCGAGGCCGCGCAGTCGATGGGAGTCTCTCTCTTCATCACCGGCTGGAGAACTTTCCGTCATTAGAGGGAGGAGATAAATTTGAGAATACTCCTCCTGGGGGGAGGCGCTCGAGAGCATGCGATCGCCTGGGCCCTGAAGAAATCGAGTCGAGTCGAGGACCTTTTCGCGGCACCCGGGAATCCCGGTATCGCCAAGCTTGCGTCATGTCACGAGATTGACCCTTGTGATTCCGCCGCTGTTCTCGAGCTGGTCCGAAAGACAGGGGCAGACCACGTTGTCGTTGGACCGGAAGCCCCGCTCGTGGCAGGCGTGGCGGATGCCCTGCGGGAAAACGGAATTCCCGTTTTTGGCCCCGGCAGGGATGGGGCCCGTCTCGAAGGAAGCAAGGCTTTCGCGAAGCAGTTCATGATGCGCCACGGGATCCCAACCGCACCTTTCGACATCGTACGGGGAATGGATGAAGCGGAAGCAGCCCTTCGGAAAAGGAAGGCCCCTTACGTTGTAAAGGCCGACGGCCTCGCGGCGGGGAAAGGAGCCTTCCTTCCCGACTCGCTGGAAGCCGCCCTGCAGGTTTGTCGTTCTCTTCTCGTCGAGAAAGAGCTTGGAGAGGCCGGCAAAACGCTCGTTATCGAAGATTTCCTGCCGGGAACAGAAATGACCGTTCTTGCGGTCACCGACGGGAAAACGGTCAGACAACTCCCGTCGAGCCAGGACCACAAGAGGATTTTCGACGGGGATGAAGGTCCGAACACGGGAGGCATGGGCGCCTATTCCCCTGTCCCATGGGCTGATCCAGCCCTCCTCGAAAGGATCGATCGCGAGATTCTCTTTCCAACGGTAAGAGGCCTAGAATCCGAAGGGATCGATTTTCGAGGCGTCATTTATGCGGGATTGATGGTTGATAAAGAACGAAACTGCCGTGTCCTCGAATATAACGTCCGCCTCGGGGACCCGGAAGCGCAAGTTGTCCTGCCCGCTTTCCAGGGAGACTGGGGAGAAGTCATTGAAGCCTCCTGCGCGAGACATCTTGATCAGGTCGCATGGAAACGACCTGCGAAAAACGCGGTTGGGGTTGTCCTTGCCTCCGGAGGTTATCCAGGACAATTCCGGAAAGGGTACCGGATCCTCGGCCTCGAAGAAGCAGAAAGAAAGGCAGGGGTTCTGGTCTTCCAGGCCGGGACGAGGATGGATCCTTTACATGGCCTCGTCACGTCGGGAGGCAGGGTCCTGACGGTCGTCGGCATGGGGGAGACTCTTGATTCCGCCAGGAATAAAGCTTACGAGGCCGCTTCGGCAATAGCCTTTACCGATGTTTTTTACCGTACGGACATTTCGGCAAAGGCAGGGCTGACGCCCTGGCCGGCCAGGTAGAGAAGGAGGGGGGAAAATGCCCGAACCCGTAGTTGGTATTGTGCTCGGATCAAAATCCGACCTCTTCGTGGGGAAAAAGGTCGCCGAGGCTCTTATCGAGTTGGGAATTCCCTATGAGGTCACGGTCGCCTCCGCCCATAGGACACCGGAAGACGTCGTCGCCTATGCCCGCAAGGCGAGAGAAAGGGGGCTGCGTGTCCTGGTGGGAATAGCCGGCCTGTCTGCGGCCCTCCCAGGTGTTCTCGCCGCCCATTCTACGTTGCCCGTCATCGGCGTGCCCGTCTCGTCCGGCACCCTCGGAGGCGAAGACGCTCTATTTGCCGTCACGCAGATGCCTCCCGGAGTACCGGTCGGAGCGGTCGGCATCGATGGGGGGAAAAACGCCGCCGTTTTGGCGGCAAGGATTCTCGCGCTCTCTAACGTTGACCTTCTGAAGCGGCTCGATGACTACAACAAGGCCGCGATCGGAAAAACGAGAGAGGACCGAAAGGATCTGGAAGGCCTTCCGGTCGCCCCTCCCGAAGCTTTTTAAGATAATTTGAAAAGAGGAAGAGGGATTCGGATTTCCCGAACTTGCCCCTCTTCCTCTTTTGCGCTTATCGCCTGTGGAGAAGCCTCGCAGCGACGAAAGAAAGCCCTCGCCGCGTTAAGGCTTCTGCTGTTCGGTTTACGGCGGCGTGCTTGTCGAGATAGTTCGCGAGAAGAAGGTCCATCTCTTTCGACTCGCACACTTCTTTCTTTTGCCTGAAGTAATCCAGAATATCTGAAGGATGGTCTCTAAGCCTCTCGTCCTCGACGTCCCCGCCTTCATGCTTGGCGGAAATGTTCGGAACTTTTTCTGCCACTTTCAGGAGGTCATCGCGGCGGCAGTAGGGTTGCCTGACAATGCTTCGGTAGGTCTCGGTCACGTGGTGCTCGATCCGGACATCGCTTTCAAAGCCGAGCTTACGCCGGACTTCTGCCGAAACAAGCAGGGACTCCGCATCGATTGAATTGCTCACATTGAAACCCATCAGGGGTGTCGACCCGTCTGCCCTGCTGAAAAGCCTGGCCGTCAAGAGGGTCCAGAGGATCGAGTAAGGGTTGTCGTTACCCATGAAGACGGATATCTTGAACCCCATGTCGATGCCGAGCTTATGGGCTATATAGCCGACGAGGACTGTTCCGGGGTTGATGTTCAGGACCTGCTGTATCCCGTAGGTTGTGTAGTAGTAAAGGAATTCGTCGAACCAGAGAAGCGGGTGGGAGTTCGGTTGGCCGATGCCGCCAAAATAACCGGTAATCGTCTCCGGGCCCCCAAGGTGGACATTCGAACCATCCGTGCCCTTGGTGTCCAGGGTTTCGACGTAGCTGGCGCCGATGATCTGCATGGCTGCAGCGACCGCCCGTATGTCTCCGTTGTCGTTCTCCTGTTCCACCATTTTTCGCACCCGTATGTAGCGGCCGGGCATCAGCTCTTTCTTTTCTATGGCCCTCCGGGCTTCTTCGATCAGCCAAGGGAAATATTGAAGAGCGCTGATCTCCAGGGTCACAGCCCGATCCTCGGCATATTCCCTTGAAGCCGCCTCGCCGGAAAGGACCTTATTCCTGAATTCCGTGATCCCGACAAAAGCTCCCTTGTCTCGTGCGTCTTCCAACCAATCCAAATCCTTCAGGTAAGGCGATCCGGACCTTTTCAGGCCCTCCATCAGGTTGGAGATTTTCCGGGCCTCCGCCGCCTTGGCATTGATTTGTTCCGGTGTTCCGTACTTTCCGATTACACCAAGGATTCCGTTTACCAGCGGGTTCTCCGGGTCGAGAAGGTAGCGGTTGATCTCTTCGATCATACCTGGGTCCATTCTTAGCTTTTCTCTCATTCCTTCGAGCACCTCCCTTTGAGTTTTGGGCATGGAGCCGGTTCGCATTTTCTTTCCTGCACGATATTCCGCATGCATTTCATCGGTATTCAGACATTTCGGGCAAAGACTTCCGCATCTTCTTTGCCGGGCTTTCCTTCTTGCAGTAGCCCACTGCCAGCAGGATATGGACTTTTTCACCAAACCCCAAGCCCAGCAGGTTCCCGACTGCCCTATCGTCAAACCAGCCCAGCCAGCAAGTTCCAAGCCCTTCCTCGGTCGCCTGGAGGACAAAATGCTCGCAAGCGATCCCGATGTCGATCAGCGGGTAGGAAAACCTGCGGAACAGGCCTGCGAACGTCGCAGCTGCCCGTGTTCGGAGAGTAACGACTGCGACAATCACCGGGGCTTCTATTGCAAACGCGTTCATTTTGTAAATCCCCGAAAAAGCCTTTCCCGCAAGAGTGGATCTCAGGGGGTCGGATTCGACGACAATAAACCTCCACGGCTGTCCGTTGCATGCCGAAGGAGCCAGGCGTGCCGCCTCGAGGCATCGGTCGATTTTTCCTTTCTCCACCGGATCCTGTAGAAAGCTACGGCAGCTTTCACGCTTTCCCGCAAGCTCAAGAAAGTCCACGTTCCGCAGCCTCCTTCTCAAGCCAGTTCCTTCATCGCGGTAAGGACGGTCCTAAGGACTTTTACCCGTGCGAAGTGCTTGTCATTTCCCTCGACGATGGTCCAAGGAGCGCTCGGCGGGCTTGTCCTCAGCAGCATCTCTTCCGCAGCTATTTCGTAATCGGTCCATTTTGCCCGGTTTCTCCAATCATCAGGCGTGATTTTCCATTTCTTGTAATCCGTTTCTTCCCTCTCTTGAAATCTTTTCAACTGCTCTTCCGGTGTGATATGGAGCCAGAATTTGACGAGACCGTAGCCGCTTTCGACCCATTCCTGTTCCATCCCGTTAATCTCTGCGTAGGCTCTCCTCCAGTCGCTTTCCGAGCAGTACCCCTCGACCCTTTCAACAAGAACCCGGCCATACCAGCTGCGATCGAAAATCGCGATATGGCCTTTGGCAGGGAGGCGCGTCCAGAACCTCCATAAGTACGGGTGCGCCCTCTCCCATTCGTTGGGAGCGGAAATCGGGTGAACAACATATCCTCGGGGATCAAGTCCCTGCGTCAATCTCTTGATCGCCCCTCCCTTGCCTGCCGCGTCCCAGCCTTCGAAGAGAACGACAAGCCCCTTCTCTTTCCGGAAAAGGTCGTATTGTCTCTCCAAAATCATGGACTGGAGCTTGGGTAATTCCTCTCCGTACTCGGTGCCGGTCAAGGCGCGGTTCATTTCCACTCTTTTCAAGATGTCGCTCGTGGGTTTCCCGTGATGCACGGCACAGGGGGCCGTTTTAGGGGTATCACTGAGGGCTTCGGTGAGGAAATTTCGGAGAACCTCCAGGGCCATCTTTGCCGCAACCTGCAAATCGTTTGCCGGTATACAGATCCACGGAGAAAACGCATTGTCGGACTGGTTCAGGATCTCTTCCCAAACTTTCAAATATTTTCGGTAGTTCCGGTTCTCCTCGAGATCCCCAGATGAAACCCTCCAACGGGTGGACGGGTTTTCTGAAAGGGCAAGGATTCTCTTTTTTTGCTCCTTTGCGCCGACATGAAGAAACAACCTCAGGATTCGTACTCCGTCAGCAAAGAGGGTTTCTTCAAAACACGCCGCCTTTCTTAGGAATTGCACCCTCTTTACAGAGGATTCTAGGGTATCTCCTTTAAAAAGAAGGCGATACCAGCTTCTATTTATGAATACAATCTTACCGCCTTCCGGGACCATCCTCCAAAACCTTCTGAAAGGCGGGAAACGGTACGCTTCCGGGTCCTCCGCAGCTTCATTGTGAACGACGAAGCCCCTTGGATCGAGCGGCCGGAGCATCTCGTTGATTACGTACCCTTTCCCGGAAGCTTCCCAGCCTTCAACCACCACCAGAACGGGGATTGCCCTGCTCCTTAGGGTCCTCTGGAGAACCCCCAGCTCGCGATGGAGACCTTCGATCGATTCTTCGTACTCCTTCTTGCCAATGCGTGTGTCCAGATCAAGGCTTTCCAGCATGTTGCACCTCATCTTGCATGTTGAGAACCTCCGGGTTCACCAGGTAAGGAGGTTTTTCCCCCTTTAAGGCTGCTAGGAGGTTTTCCGCTGCCAGGACGGCCATTTTGTCCCGCGTTCGGACCGTTGCGCTTCCGAGATGCGGGCAAATCACGACATTTCCCATGTGCAGGAAGGGATGATCCGGAGGAAGGGGTTCTTTCTCGAAAACATCCAACCCGGCCCCTGCTATCCACCCTTCCTTAAGAGCCTTCACCAACTCCGTCTCGACAACGACGCGGCCCCTACTCGTATTGATCAAAATTGAAGTGGGTTTCATCGCCCTTAGTTGCCTTTCCCCGATCAACCCTTCCGTTGCTGGCCCAAGCGGGCAATGGAGGGAGACGAAATCCGAGACAGCCAGGAGCGCCTCGAATTCCAGGTATCGCGCCCCGAGTTCCCGTTCGACGTCTTCTTTTCGGTGCCGTGCGTGATACACGATTTCCATACCGAAGGCTTTCGCCCTCCTGGCGACAGCCTGGCCGATCCTTCCCAACCCTACGATCCCCAGCGTAGAACCACAGACATCCTTTCCAAGCATGAACCTGGGGCCCCATCGGTCCCATTTACCGCTCCTCACCAGCCTGTCTCCTTCAACGATGCGGCGGGCAGCCGCAAGAAGAAGACCAAAAGATAGGTCCGCAGTCGCTTCGGTCAGAACATCCGGAGTGTTTGTCACCATAATGCCGAGGTCCGTCGCCGCCTTCACGTCGATGGAATCGAACCCGACGGCAAAACAACTGACGATTTTTAGGGTCCGGCCTGAGGAAAGCACCTCCCGGTCAACCGGGTCTCCGGGAATCACGACGAGTCCTTCGCATTTCTCAGCTTTTTCGACCAGTATTTCTTTGCCTGGAGGAGTTTCGTCCTCCCAGACCTCAAGTGAAACCTTACCCTCCATGAGAGAAAGGCCGGCTTCAGGAATTTCGCGCGAGACGAACACTCTGGGTTTCACGATTTCATCCCCCTTTCCCACACATACGAAGATCAGGTGTCCCAACCAGCAAAACCCGGAAGTCGTTCAGGTTGTTGTTCGTATCTCCCGTCTCGACGAGGCCGCATCCGGCTTCGAGAGCGACCGTGGCGTTGTGTTCTTCGAGCGCTTTTCGCGGGTCGATACCGAATTTCCCGATTCCGGCGCAGGTTTGGCCGTCGACGATCCCGCCAGCGTAAACTGAAGCCCCGTCATAACCGTCCGTGTCGATGGACAGCAATACCGTGTCCCGTAAACCCTCCGCTTCGATGGAAAAAGACAGGGCGACTTCCTGGTTCGGGCCGCCTACTCCCCTAGTCTTTCTTCCCACGGTAACCACCGTTTCTCCGCCTGAGACAACCGCTGCAGGGCTCTCTACCGGGTTTCCCGAAACGAGGATTTCTTTCGCCAAGTCGGCCATCAGGCGCCCGGTTTCCTTGGCTTCGCCGGAAATGGAGGAGCCGAGGAAAAGGGTATTGAAACCCCGGGCTCGTAGTTTTCCGATTGCCGTTTGGCAGAGAATCCGGTTGTTTCCCACAAGTTCGGCTTTCGCTTTGGGGAATGACGGCCCCCCTGTCCAGCTCGCCGCTCCCCTTTCAAGAAACGCCTTCACATCTTGATCGAGGGTTTCCCATAAAACCGCTCGTTTCAGTATTTCGATTGCCTTTTCCGAAATATTGTCGGCCCGCGGGATAGTCGGCCCCGATCCGATCGCCTCAAAGCAGTCCCCAACTACGTCGGAAAGAACCAGAGTCAGGCATTCCCTGTCACCGGCAGCCTCTAGAAGCCTTCCTCCCTTGATTTCCGAAAGGGAGGCTCTGACTGTGTTGATTTCTTCGACCGGGATCCCGGAAAGAAGAAGGGATTCCGTTATTTTTCTCAGGCATTTTAGGCTGATGCCCTCAGGAAGGGATTCGAACAGGGCCGAAGCCCCTCCTGAGAGAAGAAAAAGGAACGGGATGCCGGGATCCAGGGTCTTTAAAGCAGAAAGAGCCCCCTTACCTGCAATCAGGGAGTTTTCGTCGGGCAAGGGATGGCCCCCCTCAATCACCTGAAGCGGCAAACCGCATGGTCCATCGCCTGGCCTTTTCCTGGTCACGACCAGCCCTTCCACCCGGTTCCAGCCCAAAACTTCAATCGCTGCCGTCGCCATAGGCAATGAAGCTTTCCCGGCAGCGACAATAAATACCCTCGGCGAACCGGAGAAAAGGCCCGTTCTTTCTGCTTTCAGATTGTTTTTTTCAAAATATGCCCGCACTAGCCTCTCTGGGGAGCATTCCCTCAAAGATTCCCTTGCGATCTCCAGAGCATGCCGTTTTAGGAGAACCGACTCACCGAACACCTCAGCACTTCCTTTCACGACTCTTTCTTTATCCTATCACTTCCGAAGAAATGAAAAGGGGGACGGCGCTGTTGCGCCGTCCCCACAAAAAGACCGTTTTGCCTTTATTCTTCGCCGGCAGCTTTTAAATTCGGTTGAGAGGGAACATTCTCTACCGGGTGAGCCTGCCGCCAGGTCTTGATCGGCAAACCCCAGATTTTGATGAACCCGACGGCCGCTTTGTGGTCGAAGGCATCGCCCTCTGAGTAGGTCGCCAGATTGTGCTTGTAGATGGAAGATGCGGATTTCATTCCGACGACGACCGCCTGTCCCTTGAACAACCGGAGCCTCACGACTCCTGAGACGGACTCCTGCGTATGGTTGAAGAAGACGTCCAGGGCTTCCTTCAACGGCGAGAACCAATACCCGACATAGGCAAGCTCGGCGTACTTCGTCTCGAGCTCTTTTTTCGTCGTCAGCAGGTCCTTGCTCAAGGTCAGGGTTTCGAGAGCCTTATGCGCCTGCAGGAGAGTGATCGCAGCGGGGCACTCGTAAACCTCACGGCTCTTGAACCCGACAAGCCGATCCTCGATCATGTCGATTCGTCCGACACCATGTGCCCCTGCGACCTTGTTCAGCGCAAGGATGAGGTCAACACCACCCATCGACTTTCCGTTCAGGGCCACGGGGATTCCCTTTTCAAAGGTGATTTCAATCGTTTCCATTTCGTCGGGAGCCTTCCACGGATCTACCGTTAGCTTGAAAGCATCGGAGGGGGGTTCGTTCCAGGGATCCTCTAGAACACCACACTCGATTGAGCGCCCCCACATATTCTCGTCAATGCTGTAGGGGCTTTGCTTAGTCAACGAGACTTCGATCCCGTGCTCCGCGGCAAAGTCGATTTCCGCCTCGCGGGTAAACTGCCAATCGCGCACCGGCGCGATACAGGCAAGGTCAGGATTAAGGGCATTCGTGCAAACTTCGATACGAACCTGGTCCTGCCCCTTTCCCGTGCACCCGTGGGCCACGGCCACAGCTCCTTCGACCTCTGCCACCCAGGCTAGATACTTGGAGATCAGGGGCCTTGAAAGGGCGGAGTTAAGGGGGTAGGTTCCCTGGTACATCGCATTTGCCTTGAGGCTGGGCCAGACGAAGTTCTCGACGAACTCTTCCCTGAGGTCCATCACGTAGGCGTTGCAGGCCCCGGTTTTAAGGGCTTTTTCCTTCGTTGCGGCAAGATCCACCGCCTGTCCGACATCAGCCGTCATCGTAACGACGTCGTATCCTTGCTCCTTAAGCCAAAGAATCGCAACAGAAGTATCCAGTCCGCCGCTGTACGCCAGTACAACCTTTCCCTTGTAGCCCATCGATCTTCCTCCTTAATTTAAATACAAAAAAGCTCGTCCCTTTTTGAAGGGACGAGCGTTTTGCCCGCGGTGCCACCCAAATTGCGTTTCGCCAACAGGCGATCCGCCTCTTTTATTGCCCTCTATCGGGGGCTAGTCGCGCTCCTACTTGGTCAAGCCTTTCTTCGGAGCGGGCTCGGGGTTTCTACTCGACTGCTCTCTTTCGAGAAGCGCTTTCAGCCCGGGGCGCTTCATCTCTGTCGACGAGCTTGCAGCCAGCATATCCCTTCATCGCCCTGTATCCCAGGTTTTCGATGATGGAGACCGGTCTTATGCGTCTCGCTCGTCTCTCGAGAATCAGCGACATCCAACGTGGCTCCTTTCGGTAAAGCTCGAAATTGCGGAGATTATACAGACCCCCATTTTATTTGTCAACCTCTTCGTCCTTCCATCCCCAGCCTCTCCAGTCCTTTTGCCCTTAGCGACTCAATCGAAGGGAAATGGGTCATGTCCATGTGCACCGGGGTAATGGAGACCCTTCCATGAGCGACGGCACAGACGTCTGTCCCTTCCGCCATTTCATCTTCGGGTCGTCCGGCGATCCAGTAGGAAAGTGTGCCATGCGGGCTTCGAAACTCCGTCACCTTCCCTTCGTAAGTCCGGATTCCCTTCCGCGTCACCTCGAAACCTTCGATCAATGCCCTTTCGATGTTCGGAACGTTGACATTCAAAAGGACTTCCCTGGGCAACGAATTGTTTTCGGACCAATCAAGGATTTCCAAGGCTACCTCCGCAGCGGTCGCATAATGATGCACCGGTTCCGACCTTGTGCAGTTCAGGGAGACCGCCAGGGCATTTTTTCCGAGGATCAGGCCTTCCATAGCGGCAGAAACCGTTCCGGAATAGGTCAGGTCATCTCCGAGGTTGGGCCCCCTGTTTATCCCCGAAACGACAAAGGAAGCCTCCGGAACGACTGTTTCCGCCCCAAGAACGACACAATCCGAAGGGGTTCCGTCACAACCGAATAGCCGTATTCCCACGTCATACCCGCCCCTATCGGCCTCCCAGAGGCGAATAGGCCTGTTCAAGGTCAAAGCGTGCCCGACGCTGCTTCTCTCGCGGTCCGGGGCTACGACGGTCACAGGGTATCCCGACTCATGGAGGGTATTTGCAAGAGTCATGATACCCGGAGCATAAATCCCGTCGTCGTTAGTCAAAAGAAGATGCCGGGATTTCATAGCGGAAACCACCCCGGAAGGGCAAGAGAGGCGATAAAGAGAACGACCGGAGTCATGACCCGTTGGACGACGCCGAAAATGACGAGGATCATCAAAATAGGCATGCCGAAGCGTTCGAGATGGTAGAAAGCTTCCATCCAGCGGGGAGGCAGAAAGACATACAGAACTTTCGATCCATCGAGCGGAGGAATTGGGAGGAGGTTGAAGACAGCCAGCCCAAGGTTGATGAAGACCATGAGGACGAGAAAGTTCAACGCAGCGTAATTCATGAGAATCGCCCGGGGCAGGATCCTCATCAGAATTCCCACCCCGAAGGCAGTCGCAATATTGCCGGCCGCCCCGGCCATGGAAACGATCACCATATCTCTCCTGGGATTCCTGAAATATCTTGGATCGATCGGTACCGGCTTGGCCCAGCCAAACCGGGCGATAAGGAGCATTAAGGCCCCTATGGGGTCAAGGTGGGCTAAGGGGTTCAACGTAAGGCGGCCGCTTCGCATCGCCGTCGGGTCACCAAGCCTGTAGGCCGCGTATCCATGGCAGAACTCATGAAAGGTTATGGCCCATAAAACTGCGGGCAGGCTTAGAAGAAGCTCAGCGAGTCTCGGTAGAGTGAACATCCTGATCACCGTTCTTTCTCTGTGGGAAGTTGGTTAAGGCCCACTCGACCTCTTCTTCCCGCGTTTCAACCCTTCCTTCGAGCCTTGCAACCTTGAGCCCGTCGAGGATATCCCCGATCAACGGCCCTTTCCGGAAACCAAGGTCGAGAAGGTCACGTCCGGTAAGCATGGGCTGGACCCTGTGGAGCCGCAGGAGGTACACAAGGAGACGCCGGCGGACCCTCCAACGGCTGGTGGCAACCGCCCAGAAAAGAATAACGGTAAAAGAAACATTTTCAAGCAATTCGTAAATTTCGCAGTTTCGCTTTTCTTGCCTTCCTCCCAGTGCCTGCTCAATGCTTCTAAGCCCTTCCAGGCTTTCCCTGACCAATCGCCCTTCTTCCTGCCCCAGTTGTAACCTGGAAATCGCACCTTCGGCAGATTGGGGTTCGGATTCCATCAACAAGGCAGAAAGGAAAGCAAGCCACTCTGTTTTACCGAAATCGGGCAAGTCTCGTCCCATCCTTTTGAGGAAGAAGGACAACCTGAGAAAAGCTTTTCGGCATTCCTGGCCAATCGTGAGGCCCGTGGTGAGGTTTTGCCAGAAACCGAGCTCAGCGAGGCGTTTTACGATCGGGTAGGGTTCTCTTTCCGTTAAGATCAGTTCCAGTTCGCTCCGCAGACGGACTCCGGACAATCTCGAAATAAGCCCTCCCCGTATGCAGCTTTCCAACAACCTGAGGCTTGTCGGCCCTATCCTGAAGTGCAGCCGCTGCTCCAGCCTCACTCCTCTCAGGACGCGTGTCGGGTCTTCAACGAAGCTCAG
Source organism: uncultured Synergistaceae bacterium (assembly GCA_964521575.1). Taxonomy (GTDB): domain Bacteria; phylum Synergistota; class Synergistia; order Synergistales; family 79-D21; genus 79-D21. Next base: position 41,465 of record CAZFSR010000006.1, on the reverse strand, counting down.
GTTGTGAAGGACATTTAGCGTCTTTTTCTGGAGATCCCTTCGCCCCCCGAAGTAATCGTGAAGTTTCCCCCATTCGTTTGGATTGACGGTGATCGCCATAGCGTTTACCGTGTAATCTCTCCTGTACAGGTCGTGCTTGAGCGAATCCGTCGTGACTTCCGGCTGGGCGACCGGGAATTCATAAAATTCCCTTCTAGCCGTCGCAACGTCCACCTTACGACCTCCCGGGAAAACGATCGTTCCTGTTTTGAACCTTTGGTGAATCGCTATTCGACAGCCGTCTCTTTCCCATGACCGGGCAAACTGGACTGCGTCCCCTTCGATGACCATGTCAAGGTCCAGGTTAGGACGGCCGAGAAGAAGGTCCCTGACAAAACCTCCCACAACATGGGCTTTCATTCCAAGCGATTCTGCCCTTTCACCCAGCCTTCGCAAAAGGATCTGTACCCAGGGAACCAGCTCCTGCGACATCAGTTCCCCGACATCTTCCGTCCATGGGCGCGAAATTTCTTCTGTCTGTTCTTCAATGGCGATCGAGTACGGGTAAAGTGCCCGGAGCATATCCGTACGGGTGACGATCCCGACCAAGGTTCCGGCCGCATCAACCACCGGCAATCTTCCAATGTTGTACAACACCATCATCCTGTGAGCTTCGGAAACTGAAGCCTCAGGCGAAACCGTGACGGCACCCTCCGTCATGAAGTCCGAAACGGGCACGTTGCCGAGGCCGTGAAGCTCTGCCTTATCGAGATCCTTTCTCGTGATGATTCCAGAAATTCCCTTCTCGTTCACGACAGGCAGGGCAGCATGCCCGTATCGGATCATAAGTCGGTAGGCGTCATCGATCGCCAGGTTCGGTTCAACGGCCATCACAGGACTGCTCATCACGTCGGAAACCCGTATGAGGGGGCGGATGCATTCTTCAAGTCTTTTCTCCAAAAGGTCCATGCTTGCAGCTTGCCCATAACCGCCCAAGGTCACGGAAGCTGCCTGCGGATGGCCGCCCCCGCCCCAGGGCTCCAGAAATTTGGCGACGTCGATGAGGTCCGGCCTTCCCCTTGCAACGATATAAGTCCTGTTTTCCATGTAGACGACTGCCAGGGCCACGTCGGCATCAAAAAAATCCCTCAGCCGGTGTACAAAAAGTGAGATTCCTTCGATATACACCGTACTGGCTGTTTCCGATAAAGCCACCTTCACGCCTCCGATGAAGCGGATTCGGGCGTTCTCGATGAGGCTGTCGAGCAGTTTCCTTTCTCCAGCGTTGAGGTTCATTTCAATGTGGAGCGGAACAATGGTCAAGTCCGCTCCCAATTCCCTCAGGCGAGCGGCAGCACTGAAATCGCGGCTCGTTGTCGAGCCGAAAGTCAGCGCGCCCGTGTCTTCATAAATGCCCATCGTAAAGAGGGTTGCCTCGAACGGTTGGATAGGGATATTCAGGGCAATCAAACGCTCAACGATAAGGGTGGTTGTGGACCCCACCGGCTCGATCAAGGCTTTCGCAGCAGGAATCTCGTCGCTGACGGGCGGGTGATGGTCATAAACATGGATCACCACCCCCTCTTTGCCACAGAGGGAGCCGAAGGGCCCGATTCGTGACCTTGAGCGGGCGTCGACAACCACGAGATGATCAACTTCATCGAAGTTGATCCGCCGGGGGGTCAGGACCTTCCAACGATTTCCGAATCGTTTCAGAAATTCCCGCAGGTTTCTGCAAGCCGCTCCGGAAAAACAGAGGACCGAATCGTCATATAGCTTTGATGCAGCGACCATGCTGGAAAAGGAGTCGAAATCGGAACCGATATGGCTCGTGATGACCCTCACTTCAGGATCGCCTCCAGCAAGTGTTTTCTCCTCTCATTTCCAGTTGGGGGAAACCTGTCGGCCCGTTTTGCGAATTCTCCCATCTTCCTGCCCATCTTCTCGATCTTTTGCAGCAAGCTCTCCAGCGAGCCATCGTTCACGATGACGATATCGGCGAGAGCGGCTTTATGAGAAGACGGCAAAAGCCATCTTTCCCTGCGCCTCAGTTCGCCCTCACCCCACCCCCGGGACCTGGTTCGGTCTATGCGTGTCTTTTCAGGGGCGGTTACGTAAACCGCGATGTCAAGCCATTGGGGGCGGCCCGCCTCAAAAAGCAGCGGCAGCTCGACAACCACCCACCCGTGCAGATCTTCGAGCATTTGCTCGATCTTCTCGAGAACAAGAGGGTGCAATAGCCCACACAACCACCTGTAGTGCTCTTCACTGGAAAAGACGGTATCCGCGATGGCAGACAAATCGACTGCCCCGTCATCCTTTTTAATCTTTTTCGTGCCGAAGCGCTTAAAAGCTTCTTCACGTATCCGGTCGGTGGACCAAAGGGCTCGTACGACTTCGTCGCTGTCGATCAGGGAGGCCCCCAGCCGGTTCCATGTCTTCGCGACGGTCGATTTACCAGCCCCAACGTCCCCTGTAAGCCCCACGACCAGCATAAGGATTACCCCTTTCCTCGCGATGGGCTTTTTCGGAAATCTGCACCGTATCCTGCGGAATCTCCCACAAGAACCTGGAATAGCCGTTTCTCTGGACGGAGCCGAACAAAACGCGGCTCTCCGCTCCGGACATGTAAAGACGTTCTTCGGCTCTAGTCATTCCGACATAACAAAGCCGACGTTCCTCCTCAACCCCTTCTCCTCCCTCGGAGGAGCGGGAGTGGGGGAAGAGGCCCTCTTCCATCCCGACCATGAACACGACAGGAAATTCAAGGCCTTTCGCCGCGTGAAGCGTCAGGAGGTTGACCGCATCTCCTCCGTCATCCATCTTTTCAAGATCGGTGAAGAGGGAAATTTCCGCGAGGACTTCCGCCAGGTTCCCTTCCTGTTTCGAAGCGATCGACAAAAGCTCCATGACGTTTTCACGCCTCTCGTCGAAACCTCTGGGATCCGTCCTGGCAAGATGATCACCGTATCCCGAGTCTTCCCAGATGAAACGTAGCGCGAGCGCGAACCTTTCAGAGCGATCCAGGATGCCCTTCATCTGCGCGCCGAGCGCTGCGCAGGAAACCGCTAGCTTACCCTTGAAACCCGCACGGTTTTCAGCGATTCTCCCCCATTTTTCTCTTGGGTCCAAACCCGGCTCCTTGATAAGGTAATCCGCAAGCTCTTCGACACCTTTTTTCCCTAGCCCTTTTGGCGGAATGTTTGCAACCCTCGAAAGGGAGACGGTGTCCGAGGGATTGAGAGCCAACCTCATGAAGGAAAGAACGTCCTTCACTTCCTTGCGTTCGTAGAAAGCGGTCCCCCTGACGACCCGGTAAGGGATGCCCCTCCCGAGAAAAGCCTGTTCGTAGGTTCGGCTCAGGGCGTTGACCCTGTATAGCAGGGCAATCTGTCCATGACGGTAGCCTTTTCTGCGCAAGGACTCGATTTCCGACAGGATGAAATTGGCTTCCTCTTTTTCGTCCCCGTTGAGGCGGATCTTGACCGGTTCTCCTTTGTCACGGGCTGTCCAGAGATTTTTCGGTTTCCTCTTCAAGTTGTTGCGAATCAATCCGTTCGAAGCCCCCAGAATTTGAGCCGTGGAGCGGTAATTCTGGTCGAGAACCACGGTTTTTGCCCCTGGGAAGTCACGCTCGAAATTCAGGATCATATTCATATCCGCTCCGCGCCAGCCGTAAATTGACTGGTCCGGGTCACCGACCACCATGATGCGTCCGGAATTCCCGACCAGTTTCCGAAGGAGTCGGTACTGGGGCCGGTTTACATCCTGGTATTCGTCAACCAATATCCAATCCAGGGAAGCGCGTTCCCTTTCAAGCAAAACCGGGTCTTTCATCAGTTCAAGCGGGAGTTCCAGGAGATCATCGAAATCGACCGCGTTCTGCTCCTTCAGCACGGCCTCGTAGGCTTTTTCGATTTCCCCTAGCCTGTCGGCAAAAGTTGTCTCTTCCTCTGGGGAGACCGTTTTCGTCTTCCTTCTGGAAAGCTGGTCGAGAATCCAGGGGATCTCGATCTTTTCCTGGTCGATGTTCATTCCCTCGAGGATATCCTTCACCACGGATCGGCAATCCGATCGGTCGAACACGACAAAATCCTTCCGAAGTCCCACTTTATGGAGACTGTCCCGGTTCCTTTGCAGGAAACGCAGTCCGTAAGAGTGAAAGGTGCAGGCCTGCAGTCCTTTCGAATCCGATCCAAGGAGGGTCCTGACTCTCTCTCTCATCTCATTTGCGGCTTTATTGGTGAACGTCACGGCTAGAATACGCGCCGGTGGAATCCCGATTTTCGAAACGAGATATGCGGCCTTGAAAGCCAGGACCCGCGTTTTCCCGCTCCCAGCACCCGCGAGCACCAGAAGAGGACCGTCACAGTAAGCCACCGCTTCGCGCTGGCACGGGTTCAAGCCGGACAAGTCTTTCATGCCTGCCGCTTTTGCTCCAGGCATTTTTCAATCCACTCCAGCCAAGCATCAAGCCCCTCGCCGGTCAGGTTGTTGACCTCGAGTTTCACGGCTTTCCCGTTGAGTCCTTCCACATCTCCCCAGAAGAGTTCCCTGTCGAAAAGAACGTACGGGGAAAGGTCCTTTTTCGTCAGGACCACAGCCTTGCATTCGTGGAAGAGGTGCGGGTATTTCAGGGGTTTGTCCGCCCCTTCAGCCGTACTGCACACGGCGACCTTTCCATCCTCGCCGAGGTCGAATTCGGCAGGACAGACAAGGTTGCCCACGTTCTCGATAAAAACCACGTCGATCTTGTCCAGATCGAAAGTGTCGAGCGCTTTCGAAACAAGATTGGCCTCCAGATGGCATCCGCCCTTTGTGTTGATCTGGACGACAGGGACTCCGCAGGAGGCAATCCGTTCCGCATCACGGGCGGTCGCGATATCTCCTTCCACGACTGCAGCTCTGAAACGGCACCGCCTGAGCGTTCCTTCCAGAAGAGACGTTTTCCCCGCGCCCGGAGAACCGATCAGGTTGAGGACAAGCACTCCTCTTTTTTCCATTTCCCTGCGGATCCTTGATGCGAATTGTTCATCCTCTGCAAGAACGGACTTAAGCACGCTAACCCTTTTCGTTGGCATCTTCCAAAACCTCCAGTGCTTCGATTTCCAGTTCCAGGCCTGCGACCGTGACAACATCTGCAGAGCGACAGCCTGAACATCGCCCCAAGGGAACTTCCCCTTCCCATTCTAATCCGCAGCTGGAGCATTTCTGCCGGATCGGAACTTCCTTGATCTCGACCAACGCACCAGCAAGCGGTGTTCCAGAGGATGCAGCCTCGAAACAAAATACCAAGGCTTCAGGGATAACTTGCCTAAGGCTCCCAATTCTCAGAACTAAGCGCTCGACCCTATTCCAGCGGTTTTTCTCGCAAAGCGGCAGCAGGGATTCAAGGATCGCTTCTACGAGCGACATCTCGTGCATCGACGGATTCCTCCCCAACATCAACAAAAAAGAAAAAAAGGGGCCCTTTGGGCCCCTGATTCAACCTTGTTCAACTCTCAGGTTCCAGGAGTCCGAAACCGCCTTCTTTCCTCCTGTAGACGACATTCGTCTGTCCCGTTTCCGCATTGCGGAAAACAAAAAAACTGTGTCCAAGAAGGTCCATCTGCAACGTGGCTTCAGTCGGGCTCATCGGTCGAAGAGGGAATTTCTTTGTCTTTACGATCTCATCCTCGGTAGCGGCCGGAATGGAACTTTCGGTTGCGGCATACAGGCTTGCGAGTTCCGGCGAAAGGTCGTGCGTTTTGAGGAATGCCCTATCCTTCAGAAAATTCTTGTGTTTCTTCACCTGTGTCTCGATGTTCCTGATCGCCCCATCGAAAGCCTTCCTCTGCTCCGGGGCATACTCTTCTCCCCTCATGACCACCCCATTGACATTCGAAGTGATCTCGACGACAAACATCCCCCTGTTGTGGCTCAACGCAACCTTCGAGTCGAGGATCTTGTCAAAGAACTTTTCCAGCTTTCCAAGCTTCTTTTCCATGTAATCCTTGAGATCGTCCGATAGCTCGACATTTCGTGAGACAAAGCGAACGCTCATGCTCATCCCTCCATTCCGACGTCGAAAAGACCTTTCTTACAGGATTATAACATCCGGCTAGTCGTTCGAGAAAGGCCGTATTGGTGCTTTATCAGCTATTCATTATGCTGCCTTGCCATACAAGATGATTCCTGACATGCTTCAGGGTGATCTGATACAATCACTTCTCAAGAGTCCATACTTTCACGAAGAAGAGGAAGTGAGGCAAGTGCGCCTATCGGAACGAGCCTTGAAACTTGCGCCTTCTGCCACTCTCGAAGTTGTCGCAAAGGCAAAGGAACTGAGACGCGAAGGCAAGCCCGTCATCTCTTTCGGTGCGGGGGAACCGGATTTTTCTTCCCCTCCAGCTGCTATCCGCGCAGCAAAGGAAGCTTTGGACCGAGGGGAAACTCATTATACCCCGACTTCCGGGATTCCAGAATTGAAGGAAGCGATACAAGCCTATTACAGAAACCGTTTCGGTCTGGAATACCAGCCTGCGGAGATTCTTGTCGGAGCCGGAGCGAAGCCCCTTCTCTTCGAAGCGCTCGCTTGCCTCCTGAACCCGGGCGATGAAGTCATCGTCTTCGCTCCTGCCTGGGTCAGCTATGTTGAGCAAATTTCCCTTTGCGACGGGAAGCCCGTCATCGTGGACACAGCAGGAAACGCTTTTCTCCCGACCCTGGAAATGCTCGAAAAGGCGATCACACCACAGACCGTAGGGATTCTCCTGAACACTCCCAACAACCCGACTGGAGCAGTATACCGGAAAGAACTCCTCGAGGGGATTGCCGGTATTGCAAAGGCAAAGGGGCTTTGGTTAATCTTCGACGAGATTTACGAGCGCCTGGTCTACGGGGAAGCCGTTCATCGGAATATCCTGACCGTTTCTCCTTCCCTTCGCGATTCGACCCTGATCGTCAACGGCGTCAGCAAGGCTTTCGCGATGACAGGCTGGCGGATCGGCTACGCTCTCGGCCCGAAATCGCTCATCGAAAAAATGGGAGGCGTCCAGGGACACCTGACTTCCAACCCGACTTCTATTTCACAATGGGCATCGGTTGGTGCACTAAGGGAGGCGGAACCAGAAGTCGAGGTCATGAGAAAAGCCTTTGAAGAGCGCCGCCGGATTATCCTCCAGGCCCTTTCGCTCATGCCGCACATTTCTGTCACCGAACCGGACGGGGCATTCTACGTTTTCGTGGATGCCCGGAAGTGCCTTGGCAAAAGCTACAGGGGGAAACCGATATGCGATGACATTTCCCTTTGCAAGGCCCTTCTGGAGGGAGAATTCGTCGCTGCGGTTCCCGGAAGCGCCTTTCTCGCGCCGGGATACTTGCGTTTTTCCTATTCGAACTCCGTCGAAGAGATCGAAGAAGGCATGAAGCGTTTCCGGCGATTCCTGACCGAACTTTAGCCCTATAATCGCAGAAAGGCGGGAAGGCCAACGAGGCTTCCCGCCTTTCTTTATATCTCGCATTCCCTACCGTACAATTTGCGTGCCCTTTGAACCCTCCAGGGCTTCCAGGGCTTCGTCAAGGCGAGCGATGATCGCCCTTTCTCCGCCGTTCCTGACAAACCTCAATGTTGCCTCGACCTTCGGTCCCATGCTGCCCGCCTTGAAATGCCCCGCATCCTGGTAAGCCTCCAGCTCTAAAGCAGAAACTTTTGAGAGGGCTTTCTCGGTAGGCTGGCGATAGTTGATCAGAACCTGGGGGACGTCGGTGAGGATGAGAAGGAAATCGGCCTTCACGTCGTGAGCGAGCCTTTCGGCAGCCAGGTCCTTGTCGATGACCGCTTCGACTCCCTGAAGCTTCCCTTCCTGGTCAACAACAACCGGTATGCCGCCTCCACCTGAGGCAATAACGACAAACCCCTTTTCCACCAGAGCCGAGACAGCCTCCTTTTCGATGATTTCCTTCGGATCCGGAGACGGGACGACCCTGCGCCAACCTCTTCCGGCGTCTTCAATCCAGGTTTCTTTGCGTTCACTCATCCTGCGTCGTGCTTCATCTTCGGTGAAGAAAGGACCGACCGGCTTAGTGGGATGAAGAAAGGCTGGATCTTCGCGGTCAACCCTCACCTGCGTCACCAGGCATATCGGCCGGGAAGAAAGGTTTTTTTTCTGGCCGAATTTGTTTGCAAGGGCCTGGCAAAAGAGGTACCCAATGAATCCCTGGCTTTCAGCACCGCAAATGTCCATTGGCATGGGAGGAACCTGCCGGGCTCCGAGCTCGTTTTGAATGAGGATCGTGCCAACCTGGGGTCCGTTCCCGTGCGTCAGGATAACCTCATATCCCGCTTCAATCATTTTTACGACTTGTTCGGCGGTCATTTTAACGTTTTCCATCTGCTCAGCGGCCGTACCACGCTGTCCTCGCTGAAGGATGGCGTTGCCTCCAAGTGCGACGACCACACGTTTTCTCACGAAGATTCCTCCTGGTCAGGGGATGAACAATTACCCCAGCCTGGTTACATTTTAGCGAAGCCCTTCAAGCTTGTCCACGATAAAGAACGAGGGCCTGCCGCTTTATACGGCAGGCCCTCGTTTCTCTCAAGGGCGTTATTGTTCCATGATTTCCTTTTCCTTTTCCTCCAGGACGGTATCCAGTTTCTTGATGAATTCATCTGTCATATCCTGAACTTCCTTCTGGAATCGTTTCAGGTCATCTTCAGTGATACGGCTATCCTTTTCCATTTTTTTCAGGTTTTCGATGGCGTCCCTCCGAAGGTTCCTGACGGCAACTTTTGCCTCTTCGCCATATTTCCTGACGAGTTTCGTCAATTCGAGGCGTCTCTCCCGGTTAAGTTCGGGCAGAGTCAATCGGATACTTTCCCCGTCGTTGTTCGGGTTGATTCCGAGGGATGAAGCCTGGATGGCCTTCTCGATCAATTTCCCGGCGCTCTTGTCCCAAGGTGTGATGACAATCTGCCGGGCTTCCGGGATGTTAACCGTGCCTAACTGCTTGATCGGCGTAGGGGTTCCGTAATACTCTACCTTGATTTCCTCGACAAGTGCCGGATGAGCCCGCCCGGTTCGAACACCCAGGAGCTCGGAACGGAAAAAATCGACAGCCTTCTCCATTTTTTGCCTGAGGGTTTTCATTTCCGTTTGCGGCATCAGTCTCCACTCTCCTTCGCGGATACGATCGTGCCGATCTGGCCATTTCCAAGCAAAAGCCTTTCCAGGTTGCCGGCTTCGAGAATGTTGAACACGACGATGGGTATCCTGTTTTCCATGCAGAGCGAGAAGGCGGCTGCATCCATGACCTTCAATTGCTGGCTGATCGCTTCCAGGTAGGTGACCTCCGGCAGAAATTTCGCTGTCCGGTCCTTCTTCGGGTCTTTATCATATATACCATCGACTTTTGTGCCTTTCAACAGGCATTCCGCATCGATCTCAGCCGCTCGAAGGGCTGCGGCCGTGTCAGTTGAAAAATACGGCGAACCCGTCCCCGCCGCAAAAATGACAACCCTGCCCTTTTCAAGATGCCGGATCGCTCGCCTCCGAATGAAAGGCTCCGCCAGCTGGCGCATTTCAACCGCAGTCTGGACTCGCGTCGGAATTCCCATGTTTTCCAATGCATCCTGCAATGCAAGTGCATTAATGACCGTTGCAAGCATCCCCATCGCATCGGCCTGAGCCCGGTCATACCCTTGAATTTCGGCTTCGACGCCCCTAAAGATATTTCCCCCGCCCACAACCATCGCGATTTCAACGCCGGCCTTCGCAACCGCAGCGACTTGTCCGCAAATGCTCCGAACCGCGACGTAATCGATCCCGAAACCGGCTGACCCGGCAAGAATCTCTCCCGAAAGCTTCAAAAGAACACGCCGAAATCGCGGCACTTCATCTCACTCCTTTATGGAAGAAAAAAAAAGGGCGAGGATACGATCCCCGCCCTTCAAGACATCCTTATTCCCCGATCGAAAACCTGGCAAAACGACGGACGACGATGTTCTCCCCAAGCTTCGCGATAGCGTCCATCACGAGGTCCTTTATGCGCTTTTCAGGGTCCCTGATGTAAGCCTGCTCGAGAAGGCAGGTTTCCTCATAGTATTTCTTGACCCGTCCCTCGGCGATCTTGTCCACGATGTGGGCAGGCTTGCCTTCTTCGAGAGCCTGGTGCCGATAGATTTCCTTTTCCCTTTCAAGGGCCTGCGCATCGACATCTTCAACAGAAACGTACTGCGGGATGGCAGCGGCAACCTGCATGGCCAACTCGTGGCCGAGCGCCTGGAACTCATCCGTCCGTGCAACAAAATCCGTCTCGCAGTTCAGCTCGACGAGCACACCGATTTTTCCGTTCGTGTGTATGTAACTGAAAACCATCCCCTGGGAGGCGGTGCGGCCGACCTTCTTTGCCGCTTTGGCAAGACCCTTCTCTCGAAGGAAATCGACGGACTTCTCGATGTCTCCGCCACATTCCGCAAGCGCCTTCTTGCAATCGAGAACTCCTGCCCCCGTTCGGGCCCGAAGGTCCTTTACCGCATCCATATCCACCGCCATCAGACTAGGCCTCCTTCCAACCCTTACGGTCTTCCATTTCCGCCTCAACCAGCTTTTCCTGGACTTCGGCGTATACTTCGTGAAGTTTCTCCCGAACCTCGATCGTTTCCTCCCCTTCGGATCCCTCTTCCTCCTGCTCGACCAGCGCGCCGTCGACACCCTGCCGCCCCTCTATGACGGCGTTCGCCATCAGGGAGAACATCAGTTTGATCGCCCTGATCGCATCGTCGTTACCGGGAATCGGGTAATCGATCACTTCCGGGTCACAGTTCGTGTCAACGATCGAGGCCACCGGGATGCCGAGTTTCCGCCCTTCCTGGACGGCGATCGTCTCCCTGCGGGGATCGATGATGAAAAGAGCATCGGGGAGATCCTTCATGTCACGAATCCCGATCAAGTACTTCTCGAGTTTTTCCTTCTGCTTTCGCAGGACGCTGACTTCTTTCTTCGGAAGGGTTTCGAAAGTTCCATCCTCTTCCATCTTCTGGAGTTCGACCATTCGATTGACCCTTTTGCGGATGGTGGGGAAGTTGGTCAGAAGACCGCCGAGCCACCGCTGGTTTATGTAAAACTGCCCGCAACGAAGAGCCTCTTCCCTGACGATTTCCTGCGCCTGCCTTTTCGTTCCGACGAAAAGGACACTACCGCCCGATTTCGAAACTTCGCGAATGAAATCGTAAGCTTTCTCCAACCCTTTTACTGTTTTTTGCAGATCGATGATGTAAACACCGTTCCGCTCAGTGAAGATGTAGGGCTTCATCTTCGGGTTCCACCGTCGCGTCTGGTGGCCAAAATGCACGCCGCATTCCAACAACTGCTTGATGCTCACGACAGACAACGTGTATCCCTCCCTGTGCTGGTTTACCCTCCACGTCCCTCATTCGGCGGAAGACCCTTCCGGGCACCTTTCCTGTCGTCGGAACGTGTGCGATTTTCGGGCCAAAGGGGAGTATATCATAACTCGTTCTTGACCTTCAAGAGTGAAAGGCTTAGCATATACCCGGTATTTTCATTTAAACGATATACCATCAAACGGAGGCGAAAAGAGATGCCAAAGGAATCTTTAATTGAACAGCTGGAGAACCTCTCCCCGGAGAGCAAGGCTATGCTCAACCGTCTAAAGAGGGTCGAAGGACAACTCAGGGGAATCCAGCGCATGATCATAGAAAACAAGCCTTGCCACAACATCCTCATCCAGCTGTCCGCCGCAAGAAAGGCCATGCAGCAGGCCTGCATCGAGATCCTCAAGAATTACATTCACCAGTGTGTTGCCACGAAAAGCCTTGATGACACGAAGGAACTCGAGGCTCTCATCGGGGCCATGCTCGATCTCGCCCCGTTGACGGTCGGAAAAGAGGAAGACTAGGGGAAGGAAGGCCCCCCGGTCGGCAAGCCCTCCCCGAGGATCGCTGCGACCAGCGTTCCCAAGTTTTCGCGACGCCCCGTCACGGAGTCGACCAGGACCTCCCCTTCGACTCTCCAAACTCGCCATGTGGACAGCACTTTTTCACGATCCACCAGGACGGAATTGTAACGGAAAGCCCCCGTCCATTTTCCTTTTCCTATTGAATGAGCTGCCGACTCGGCAAGATCCAGCGCCACTTCGACAGAAATTTTTGCGTCCAGTTTCTTGCCCTCGGGGGGCTCCGATTCGGCCACTAGGAGGGTTTTCGGAGGATGAAGGGAAACCGCCCCACTGACCGCATCAACGACGGCGGTAAAGAAGGAATAACTCGTCCGTGTCATCATTCCCCTTGAGAAGACCTCGACCGGAACGAGGTATGTCGGAACGAGGATAAAAGGACCTTCCCCGAGCTCAAAAACAGGAGAAAGGGTTCCCCTAAAATCACCTGTCATTCCTCTGCCACCCCCTTCTCAGCAGTCTACCAAGACTTCCGGACAGAAAAAAGCCGGAAGCTACTGGCAGGAAACCCAACTTGCCGTGGCACCCGAGACGATCCGTTTACCGTTGCTTCCTTCCGGACCTGGCGGGGTTCACGGGGCCTCGCCGCACGGGGCTGGGTCTCCTGCCAGGAGCTTCCGGCAGGCTAAAAAAATGGCGGAGAGGGAGGGATTTGAACCCTCGGGGCGGGGTTTAGGCCGCCCACACGCTCTCCAGGCGTGCGCCTTCGACCACTCAGCCACCTCTCCGCATGCTTGCGCTGTCATTTTTCAATTGGCGGAGAGAGTGGGATTTGAACCCACGAGGCGGCTTCAAGACCACCTAGTCGATTTCGAGTCGACCGCCTTCGACCACTCGGCCATCTCTCCGCGGTTTTCTTCGGGCTTGGAAGAAATCCCGTAAGATTCTAGCACACTCTTCGCTCAAAATTCCGCCCTGCACAAAAAGTTTATGGTTAAGCCGGGAATCTCTTCCGAGGTCGTAGAGGGAACCGCAAGCTCCCGCCCTGGGGTCCCGGCAACCGTAAACGAGTCTTTCCACCCTTGAAAGGACGAGGGCCCCGGCGCACATCGGGCACGGTTCAAGGGTGACGTATAGAGTGCACCCCTCAAGTCGCCAGTTCTCGACCGCTTTCGCCGCCTCGCGCATCGCTACGATCTCGGCGTGAAGTGTGGGGTCCATTCCGGCTTCGCGGCAATTCGCCCCTTTCCCGATGATCCGGCCGGATCGGACGATTAGAGCCCCTACCGGGATTTCCCCATCTCCCGCAGCTTTCTTTGCAAGTTCCAGCGCCAGGCGCATGTACCTTAAATCTTCTGCTTTCTGGATTATCCGCTGCAACAGGCGGTCCTCCCCGAGGCCATTTTCGGCCCGTGGTGCATTTTAACAAAAGACCCTCCATTTGCAAAGAGAAGCCATTCGTAAAATAATGGGAAAAACTGATATTTTCCAGGGGGGGAAATTCATGAGGCGTGCGGATCCGGGGATACTTTTTTTCCAGGTTGATTCTTTCACCGATAGGCCTTTCGCCGGAAACCCTGCTGGCGTCTGCCTTATTCGCACCCCCCTTCCCGAAAGGCTCATGCAGAAGATTTCAGCGGAACTGAATCTCTCCGAAACTGCATTTGTCATTCCCTTGAATGGGGACTTCCACGATGCGACCCTATTTCGCATCCGCTGGTTCACGCCCCGGGTTGAAGTTCCTCTTTGCGGGCATGCCACACTAGCTGCAGCCTCCGTCATCTATGCAGAAGCCGAAAACCCGGCCAATTCAATCACTTTCGAATCCAGAAGCGGGGTGCTCGAAGCCCGTAGAGGCCCTGAGGGGTATACCCTGGACTTCCCCTCGAATCCCCCTCGCCCGCATCCGATTCCAGAAGGGATCCTGCAGGGGCTCGGCATTGTGGCCCCCAGCACCGGCTGGCTTTCAAGAGAAGCCGAAATGCTGCTGATCCCTTTGCAATCGCATGACGAAGTCCTTGCAGTTTCCCCGGATTACACCAAGCTACTTGGAGTATCCGAACGGGATGGTGCCATGGGGATCATCATCACTGCCCCAGGCCCGGAGGGTTTCGATTTCTGTTCGCGCTACTTCGGCCCCTGGGAAGGTCTCAACGAAGATCCGGTAACAGGATCTGCGCATACGGTTCTGGCGCCTTATTGGAGTGGGATTCTCGGCAAATCCGCCTTTACTGCGCTGCAGGCTTCCGAAAGGACAGGCATCGTTCATGCGAGGCTTGTTTCACGGGACAGGGTCGAATTGACGGGCAAGGTGAAACGGGTGCTGAAGGGTTACCTCTATCTTTAAGCTTGGCGTTTAAATAAATAAAAGGCGGGAGTTGCCGAAGCAACTCCCGCCTTCGCTTGTCGTTGGGTTGTTATGCCTTTTCGACGTTAGCGGCCTGAGGACCCTTGGCCCCGTCGACCACATCGAGGGAAACCCGCTGCCCCTCTTCAAGGGTCTTGAAGCCTTCCATTTTGATCGCGCTGAAGTGAACAAAAACATCCTTGCCCTCGTCAGTCGTGATGAACCCGTAGCCCTTCGTGCCGTTGAACCACTTTACCGTACCGTTGGTTTTCAAGCTTGCTGCCTCCTGAGATGGTTGTAATAGACTTCACCGATGGCGCCATCGGCTGTGAAACTATATCCGAACGGCCTTCGGTTGTCAAGGGCCAAAGGCCATCTAGAGCTTCGGGATGTTCCTGCCGGAAAATATTTCGGCCATTTCGCGCTTCAATTCCTGCTTGATCCTTTTCTTCTCTCCTGGCAGCAGACTTTTCTTGCCCATGCCGAAGAGGTAGTTGTCAAGATCGAACTCCTTCAGGATCATCTTGGTCATGAATAGATTTTCCTGGTAAACGTTGACATCGATCATCTGGTACTTTTCACGCATTTCATCGGCGATGAAGTTCTGGATCGAATTGATTTTGTGGTCGATAAAGAATTTTTCGCCCGTGATGTCCCTTGTGAAACCACGTACCCTGTAGTCTAGGACCGCTATGTCGGGGTTGAACGAGTGCAGGAGAAAATTGAGCGCTTTCAGAGGAGAAATCTTTCCGCATGTGGAAACGTCGATATCGGCCCTGAATGTGCTGATCCCCTGGTCGGGATGACTTTCAGGATAAGTGTGGACCGTGATGTGGCTTTTATCAAGGTGCGCGACAACGGCCTCCGGGAGAGGACCCGGAGCTTCGCTCGAGCAGATGTCCGTCCCGTCCGGGGTTGAGGTGCACTCAACTTTCTCCTCTGAGATCAGCATGGTGACACTCGCGCCCTGGGGGTCATAATCCTGCTGCGCGATATTGAGGACGTTTGCCCCGATGATTTGTGCAACTTCCTTCAATATGGCAGTCAACCGTTTCGCGTTGTATTCCTCATCGATGTAATCGATGTATTCCTGCCGGTGTTGCGGCATTTTTGCATAACAGATATCGTACATGTTGAAGCTCAGGGTCTTAGTCAGGTTGTTAAATCCGTAAAGCTTTAGCTTCTTGATGGGTTTGATCTTTTTCATCGCCCGTATCGACACCCTTTCCTGAAGATGCCGGCATTATATCGTTTTTCCGTTTTTTTGCGAATCCCACGACATGATTCTCTTAAAATGGAGGGATCCACTTTGAAAAAAACAAACGCTGCAAGGCAGTTGGAACGCTTAAAGATATCTTACCGCCTTATCGAATATGCGTTCGACGAGAAGGATCTGGGAGCGGTCGCCGTCGCTGAAAAGATCGGAATACCCCTTGAGCGCGTTTTTAAGACCTTGGTCGTCAGGGGCGACAAAACGGGAATCTTCCTGGCGGTGATTCCCGGCAATACCGAACTGGACCTGAAAGCGGCCGCTGCGTTGACCGAAAACAAGAGGTGCGAACCGGTCCACCTGAAAGAAGTCCTCCCGCTTACAGGATATCAGCGGGGTGGCGTCTCCCCGTTGGGAGCGAAAAAAAACTTTCCCGTCATTGTCGACCAGAGCGCCTTGGAATACGAAGAGATCTCGGTTAGCGCCGGCCTGCGTGGTGTCCAGATGATCCTGAACCCAAAGGACCTGGTCTCTGCTTCTCAAGCCGCAGTCGGTGACATCACGCGAAGTTGACAGAAGATGCCTGTTTTTCGATCTCACGCAACTTTCTCCTAAGGACCTTTCCGGCCGGCGAAAGGGGAAACGAGTCGACGAAATCGATTTTTCTCGGAACCTTATAATGGGCCAGTTTTTCCTTGCAAAATTGGATCAACTCTCTTTGGGTCACGGCTTCGTTCTCTTTAAGGATGACAAAGGCCTTGGGAATTTCTCCGCTGACTGGATGCTGAATCCCGATGACCGCCGCCATGTGGACCGCGGGATGTTCCTGGAGAACTCTCTCCACTTCCTGCGGGTAGACGTTGAACCCCCCTACAATCAGGATATCCGTATCGCGGTCAAGGATGGTCACGAAACCGTCCTCATCCACACGGACGATATCACCGGTGTTGAACCAACCGTCGCGGAACCTTTCCGCCGTCTTCTCGGCGCTGCGGAAATATCCCGGTGTAACCGAAGGTCCCTTCACCCAGAGAACGCCATCCTTGCCTGCTTCGACCGGATTCCCCTCCCTGTCAATGACCTTGTATTCGTAGCCGGGTAGGAAGGGCCCGACTGTTCCCAGCTTTCTCTTCGCCAGGCAAGGATTCACGGTCACAACCGGGGAACATTCAGTAAGACCGTAGCCCTCAAGAATGGAGAGGTTCATCGTCTCCCTTGCTCTCTTGTCGAAAGCTGGATTCAGGCGGTCCCCTCCGCAAATGATGACCCTGAGGGTCTTGCCGATGTCCGCGCCTTTGGCGGCAGTTGCCAATGTCATCGCCACCATCGTCGGAACGGCAACCATGACGGTGACTCCGGCTTCACGAATTGCCTCAACAGCGCTCTGCGGAGGCATGAACCCTGGGATGATCGCTTGCCTCAAACCGGTCGTCAACGGAAGAATGCCGGAAACACTGTATCCAAGGGTGTGGAAATTCGGGAGAACGTTCAGGAAAATGTCGTCCTTCCGGAGTTCCTCGACAAATTCGAACACTCGCGTCGTATTATCGATCAAGTTGTCATGAGTGATGAGCACTGCTTTAGGTGTGCCGGTCGTCCCTGAAGTGGAAAAAACCACCGCTGTTTCCGGCAGGTCGGCTTTGCCCTTGGCTCCCGCCGTCTTTGGGATAGGTTCGGCAAGCTCACAAGCCAGGGTTCCATAACCCGCGGCGCGAATGGCCTCGCCAAGGTTTTCCATGCCTATAGGCAGAACAACCCCCCAAGGGTCGAGGACTCCCAGGTTTTCAACGATGGCAGCGGTTCCGGATTGCAGGTTGAGCGGAGCCACGGCCCCTTTCAATCTCCAGGCTGCGATCGAAAGCGCCAGGACTAGTGGGCAGTTCGGCAGCAGGAGAACCAGCCGTTGCCCTTCGTCAAAACCGCCTTCCCGAAGGTTTCTTTCGCAGGCCTCGACAAGAGCCAGAAAACGGCCTGCAGACCACCACTCCCCCTTCCACCAAAGCGTTTGTTCCTTCAACTCTGCCTGAAGACGAACCAGGATTTTGCTTTCCAGTCGTTCTGACATGCGTTCCTCCTTTTAGGTCCTAAAATTTCCGGGATAGCGAAATTCCGAAAAGGTGCGCTTCGCCGTTTTCCGAGCGGCTGGGGAACACGCCTTCGGCAGGTCGTCCAGCAATCTCACGCTCTTTAATCTTCAGGTAGATGTAGGAGAGGTCATAAGCCCAATCCCCATTCTTGTATCCGAGTCCTATGGAATAGAGCCGCCGGTCGTTCGTCGGCGCGATGTAATCGACCGTTTCGTCCGGGATGGGAGAAGGATCGATAACGTAACCCAGCCGCAAATCCATTTTTTCGCTCAAGGCATACTCGATACCCAGTTGATACCGCCATACATCCTTCCAGTTCTTTGCCGAAGTCACGCTGGTATCGTCATCGAATTCGATCTGCAGCTTATCGTAAGAACTCCACCTTGTCAGGACGGCATCGGCCTCGAGGCTGAGCCTTTCCGTCGGCTTGAAAAGGATTCCCGCCGTGAAGAGATCCGGCAGCGTGATTTCTCCCGAAGCCCCTTTTCGAAGATATTTTGACCCGTCTGGCAGCGTGGCATCAAAGTTTCCTTCGACCTTTTGACCAACCTGGCTGCGGTACGTCACGCCGAGCTGGACCTTTTCCGTGGGGCGGTACAGAACCCCCAGGTTCCATCCCCAACCGATGCTGTCACCCTCCAGTTTCGAGTCGAGGTCAAATCCCTGCCCGGTGAAGATCTTCCTTCTCAGGTCAATTCCGAAGTACACGGCTTCGATGCCGATTCCGGCCGCCCACCTCTCGTTGAGCTTCCAGGCCCAGCTGGGATTGATAGAAAGGCTCGTTATCTCCGCGTTGTAGGAGTTATAGCGCCCAAACCAATCCGGTTCCAACTTGGTCCCCAGCCCAAATCGCGTAAACACTCCTACTCCGAACCAGTTTTTCCCGTCGAGTTGCCTCGTGTAGTAGAGGTGAGGCGGGAACCAGGTCGAAGCAACGCTTGAAACCCGCCCTTTCGGTGTGGGATCCAGCTCATTCAGGAGATCGGCCGTTGGCGAGATCGCCGTAAAACCGAACATCACCTGCGTCCCGTCCAACTGGACCATCCCGGCAGGGTTGAAGGCTACCGCCGAAGGATCATCCGCCCGGGCCACCATCGCCCCTCCAAGTGCGTTTCCCCGGGCGCTCCACTCGTAAATCCCGAAGCCTGCGGCATCCGCACGATGTGAAAAAATCACCGTAAAAAGCCCCAACGCTAAAAGAATCAGCTTCCGCAACGGTCATCCTCCTCTTTTTCGTACTTTTGCCTTGCATGTCGTGCTTTTCAATACACTTTGAACATTATAGCCGAAACTTTTTATATAGTAAGGCTTGAATAGTTAACAATACATCTTGCATTTCAATAAAAAGAGCCCCATGGGTTTTAACCCATGGGGCTCTTTCACTCGATGGCGCGCCGGACAGGATTTGAACCCGTAACCTTCGGATCCGTAGTCCGATGCTCTATCCAATTGAGCTACCGGCGCACCGCAAGCCTGGCATATTCCGCCTTGTCATCGAATGGCGGTGGGAAAGGGATTCGAACCCTTGAGGGCGGTTTATTGCCACCCTACTCGCTTAGCAGGCGAGTGCCTTCAGCCGACTCGGCCATCCCACCTCAAGCAGGGATAATTCTATCAGCCCTCGCCGAGGTGTCAATAGCGCCACCGCGGCATATTCAGCAATCGAAAGCCTTTCTACTGGGTTTTATCAGCCGATTCAGGTGTTTTTTCCACCGGGAAAATCGAGGCGTCAAGGATTTTCACCGGCGTCTTTGCCTTCATTTCCTGGAAGAATTTTTGCTGAAGTTCGCGCTCCTTCTGAGCCTTCAGCATTTTGTGTATTTCATCCTTGACCTCGGAAAGGGAAAGAATTCGCTCCGGGCTCCGTGTCCGCTTGACAACCAGGAGGACATCTTCGCTCGTCACTGAAATAACGGGACTTAACTTCCCAAGCGGGAGGTCCTTCAAGACGTTCATCGGACCTGACATGTCTTTTTCCGCGATAAAGGTCGGTTTTCCGTATGGCGTCGAATTCTTGACATCCTGCGAGACTTCTGCCAGGACCTTGTCCCAATCGGCCACAGAGGCAAGTTTGGCACGTGCCTTCACGGCCTGGTCCTTCGTAGCGAAACTGGCAAAGTTGACGTTATAGCCGGCCGGCCGACGGAAGAACAGGTCTTTCGTCGAATCATAAAACTTCGCGACTTCGTCGTCGCTCACGATTACGCCTGCAGAAATGCTTTCGAGGACTTTCTGCTGGGCCAGGCGGTTGGTGATGTCAAGCTTCATCTTCTTCTCGTCGATCCCGGATTGTTGCATGTACTGAGTGAAAGCTTCCTTTGTCGGGAACTGGCTTTCAATCTGTGCCACCACTTTTTCGATCTCTTCGTCCGTCACCTTGATGTCCCTGTTTTTCACTTCCTTTTGCAGCCCGGTCTCGATAATGATGCTGTCGAGAACATTTCGACGCAACAAAGGAAGGTCTTCCGATTTAACCTGGGTGTTTTGGGCCTGGTCGGCCATTTCCGCGAGCCCCGCTTCAATCTGGCTTCGCATGATCTTTCTGCCATCCACCTCGGCAACCGCATAATCCTTGTTTCCGGTTCCTCTCCCGCCGCCCGGACCGTACATCAGGAAGATGGAGAGGACAAAGACAACGACGATCGCCGCCATGATCCATTTGACCTGGGTCCTCAACTTGTTCATCAGCAAGGCTGCTCGACTCCCTTCGTAGGTGGCTGCCTTGAAATCAGGGCAGCCTGGATATCATAATCTCGCATTCCGCTCCCTGTCAAAACGATTCTTCGCTCACGCCATCCCGTAATGGGAAAGCCTGGCTCGGACCTCATCCTTGCCCATCAACTCTGCCACATGGAAAATACCCGGACTAACCTTCCCGCCCGTCAGCATAAACCTGAGCGGCATCGCGATCTCCTTCAGGGCAATCCCTTCTGCAACCCCCCATGTCCTTGCCAGGGATTCCATTTCCTCCGCCTTCCAGGGTTCGATGGAGAGCATTTCACTGTAAAAACGGCGAAGCGCAGTTTTTTTCTCCGCATCCACCGCAGAACCGTCATATCTTGCCTTTACAGGTTCAAATGAAAGGAAATAATCGCTGAATTCCGCCATTTTTCGTAAGGTTTGTCCTCGTCCTTCCATGAGGGCGAGCGCTTCCGCCAGGTATTCCGGTGTGTGCCGTTCAACCGGAAAGGACAGGTCTCTCCAGAAGGGCATCGTCACGTCCAGCCTTTCCATCTTGGGAAGGGCCTTGACGTATTCCTGGTTGATGTAGTTCAGCTTGTCCATGTCGAACACTGCCGCGCGTTTCGTAACCCTGCTGATTTCGAAGAGCTTGACCGCTTCTTCCCGGCTGAAGATCTCTCGGCCGTCCCTGGGGCACCACCCTAGAAGGGCTAGAAAATTGAATACGGCATCGGGGAGGTAACCCAGGTCGCGGTACTCGTAGACGCTCGTCGCACCGTGCCTCTTGCTCAATTTCTTCTTGTCTGTTCCAAGGATCATGGGAAGGTGCCCAAAACCGGGCCTGGCAAAACCGAGTGCATCATAAAGCAAAAGTTGTTTCGGCGTATTCGAGATATGATCCTCGCCTCTGATGATCATATTGATTCCCATGGTCGCGTCATCGATGACAACCGCGTAGTTGTACGTTGGCATTCCATCGCTTTTCATCATGACGATATCCTTTAGCGTATCGCTCATGACGGAAACACGGCCGTAAACGACGTCCTCAAAGGTGATTTCGACTCCCTGGGGAACACGGTAAATGACCGCATCGCCCTCTCGGTAGGCCAGCCCCTGCTCCAGAAGCTTTTCGGCATACTCGCGGTAAAGGGACTGCCTTTCGGACTGCCGGTAGTTCCCGCACGGCCCGCCGATGTCAGGTCCCTCGTCCCAGTCGAGGCCGAGCCACCGCATTCCTGCAAGGATCGTCTCCTCGAATTCCTTTGTCGATCTTTGGAGATCCGTGTCTTCTATCCTTAGGATGAAGCGCCCTCCAGTGTGCCTTGCCCAAAGCCAATTGAAAAGCGCAGTATGGGCCCCCCCGATATGTAACGCTCCCGTCGGGCTCGGGGCGAAACGAACTCGCACCGGACCTTCCATCCAAACCGTCTCCCTTCGGCATATACTTGCTGTGAGATTATACATCAGGACTCCTCCAGGAAAGGGTTGAGCCCCCTTGGCAAAGAAGACGCTTCTCCTCATTGACGGGCATGGACTGGCCTTCCGGGCCTTTTACGCCTTGCCGGCGATGAATGCCCCAGATGGGACTCCAACCAACGCCGTCCTGGGATTTGCCAATATGTATATAAAAGTCCTCAACGACCTCTCCCCGGAGAATGTCGCCGTCTGTTTCGATTCTTCCGAGCCGTCGTTCAGGAAGGCCCTTTTCAAAGAGTATAAGGAAACCAGACAGCCGACGCCCGAAAACTTTAAGCCGCAACTCCCTCTCGTCAAGCAATTTCTTGAATTGATCGGTTGCCCCGTCCTTGAACAGGAAGGCATCGAGGCTGACGACCTCCTGGCGACGGTAGCCGAGAAAGCCTGGCAAGCCGGATGGGAAGTCGTCCTCCTGACCGCGGACAAGGATTTCTTGCAGTTGCTGAAACCAGGCATAACCATTTTAAAACCCGTTAAAGGGATTTCCGAGTTTGAAACACTTGACGAAGAGTCTTTTATCCGAAAGTTCGGTTTTAAACCCGTTTTCTTCAAGACCTGGCTTTCCCTGACAGGAGATTCAGTGGACAATATCCCGGGGATTCCCGGGGTCGGGGAAAAAACGGCTTCGGCTATTGTGCAAAAGTACCCGACTTTGGAGAGCATCCTTCAAAACCTGGATAACCTTCCCCTGAAAACGGCCGAAAAAATTCGATCCAGGCGGGAGCAACTCGATTTAAACCTATTGCTCGTATCTCTTAAGGAAGACCTGCCCTTCGAACTCGATCAACTCGTTTCCTCTTCTCCACAGACCTCTCTTTTGGCCGCCTGGATGAGAAAACTCGGTTTCAAGCAGCTTGCCCGCCGGTTAAACCTTGAAACTGCTGAACCGGAAAGAACCTTCGTAGGCGGACAGGCTTCCCTCGACCTTGGGGAATGCCTTCCCCTATCCGCCGCTTCAAATCTCGAAGAGGTGTTGGCCGCCCCTCCGTTCGCCCTCTCCTATTCCCTGGAAAAACTGCCGGCCAGAGCCTTCAGGATTTCCGCTGCATGCCTGTCTTCCTCCAGGGGCGATTTCGCCTTCCTTGAACCCGTCAAGTCACTAACGCCCCAGCAAATCGAGAAAATTCTTGAGAATGGGGATCTCTATCTTTCCGGCCTGAAAGAATTCTGCTCCGCGACAGGCTGGAAACCGACAGACTATGCAAAGATTTTCGACATTCTTGTCGGGCGTTATCTCCTTCATCCTGAAAGGCAGAATGCTCCTTCCGAAGACGACGGCCTTTCCCTCGAAAGCAAGTCGCTCCGGATCCTCCAGGAAGGCCGGCCCCTTCTCGATTCGGTTAGGGAACGCGGTCTCGACTGTCTGGGACGGAGCATCGACATGCCTCTGTCTCCCGTACTCGGTGACATCGAAAGACATGGGATCGGCGTCGAATCGGATTCTCTCGAAGCACTGGGAGAAGACCTTCGGAAGAGGGCCGGAGAGATCGCCATGTCGATCTTTGAAAAAGCAGGGACAACCATAAACCTGAATTCGCCCCAGCAGGTGGCCGCCCTCCTTTTTGGACGGCTTGGTCTGAAGGCATTGAAGGAAAAGAAGTCGGGGCCTTCAACAGACTCTTCCGTCCTGGAGTCTTTGGCAAGCGATCCGCTGAACGGTCAGGTACCGACTCTTATCCTCGAGCATCGGGAAATTTCTAAACTCCTCTCTTC
Source organism: uncultured Synergistaceae bacterium (assembly GCA_964521575.1). Lineage (GTDB taxonomy): Bacteria > Synergistota > Synergistia > Synergistales > 79-D21 > 79-D21. The sequence goes on along the minus strand of CAZFSR010000006.1, from coordinate 18,076 downwards.
TTTCGTAGAGACCTTCCAGAAAGCTATCGAACCAGCGACGGGGGCCGTCCACTCGACATTCGATCCTCTTTCAACCGCCACTGGCAGGCTGAGCAGCAAGGACCCGAATGTCCAGAACCTTCCCCAGTTCGGTGAGTGGGCTGGACGGTTCAGGAAATGCCTGGTTCCGCGTTGCAGGGGCTGTAAATTCCTGTCTGCGGACTATTCCCAGATAGAGTTGAGGGTACTAGCCCATCTCTGTGGAGACTCAAGACTCCGGGGGGCATTCGAATCAGGCAGGGATATCCATACGGAAACGGCATCCTGGGTCTTCAACGTCCATCCTTCGCTCGTGACTCCAGATCTACGTCGTGCGGCTAAAGCGGTCAATTTCGGCTTGCTGTACGGGATGTCAAGCCATGGCCTCGCTCAGCGTCTTAACCTAGGCAGGAACGAGGCCAAGTCGATCATCGACCGCTATTTCTCCGCGCTTCCCACGGTCAGGGATTACCTTGAGGACTCCGTTTCACAAGCCATCAAAAGGGGTTATACACAAAGCCTTTTCGGGCGCGTGCGCCCCTTGTCGGAAATTTCCACCGCCAACGGAAGAGGGATTGACGCAGTCCGGCGAATCGCCTTGAACACCCCCATCCAGTCCGCGGCCGCGGACATCGCGAAGCTGGCGATGATCTCATATTCTAAAACCCGCTTATCTGCCGACGGCCGGAATCCTCTTGTCCTCCAGGTTCATGACTCTCTCGTCTGCGAATGTTGCGAATCCGATTTGGAGGAGGCCAGCAAGGTCCTCAGGGACTCGATGGAAAACGCCGTTTCACTTTCCGTTCCTTTAACCGTTGAAGTCAAAATGGGAGACTCTTTTGCAGCGATCTGATCTTTATTCTCTCCGAATCTGTTTCAGGTACCTTTCCAGCACTTGGGCTGGATTTCCCGGTGAGACAATTTCTGCAAAACAGGTCAGGGCATGGATGAATTCAAGGGGATAATCCATCTGGTTCCATACGGGAAAGCCGGCCTCGGCTAGCGACCCGATCCCGACGCCGTGGTAGGCGTTGGGATTTTTCACGTCTCCTTCAGCCTGGCTACAGGCGAGAATATGCGGTTTTTCCCGCCCCTGGAACATCTCCCTTATTTCCCGCAGAAAAGCCTGGGAAGTATTCCCGGAGCCGAAGCCGATGACACCCAGGTATTTTTCCCTTCCGGTCATGACGGGCGTCGATCCCGGAGCGCAAAAGACCCACTGTATCCTTCTTGACGCCTCTCGCGCTGAAGAGGGCCCTTTCTCTAGCGCAATCCGGCATTCTTCTGACGGTGTCCACTTCCTTTCGGAAGTCCCCTGGGCAACCCCCTGTTCACCGCTTCGACCCCACGCCGGGTTGAAATAAACGGGAAATCCGTTTTCCGCCACGTAAGCGTCAGGATGGACGGCCCTGGCTTTATGGGCCCTTACGGCCGGGATCAGTTTCCAATTGAAGTAGATCCAGACGCCCGGGAAACCGGAGGCAATGACCTGGGCTGCCCCTCTAAGGTTGACCGATCCGTCCTCAGGGGTGAAATCCTGTGTGAACTGACTTCCGGTAAGGATGACGGGAAGGGATGTTCCTGCGAAGCAAAGGCTAAGCCAAGCCGCCGTATAGGCCATCGTGTCCGTGCCGTGAAGCACGAGAGCGCCGCTTGCCCCCCCCTGGAAAGCTTCTGCTACAGCCTCGGTAAGTTGGATCCAATGTCCCGGATCCAGGTCGGAACTGTCATACCCGGGTTTTCCCCATGGTTCGAACAAGGTCGGCTCGATTCCTTTTTCGCCAAAGAATTCCAAGATGGCTCGTTGCAGCTGGTTCACAGCCGCTTCGTCCGGCCAGGCGCTTTGCCCCTTGAAAGCGCTCGCAATCGTTCCTCCGGTCAGGGCGACAAGGACTCTCTTCTTTCCCTTTTCCAAAAGGATCACCCCTTTTACGTCCGTTTAATAGCAAAAGAGGCGGGGTGCACCCCCGCCTCTTCTTAAATATTTTAGTCACATGGGTGAATGGCTTTTACCGGGCATCCTTCCGCACAGGCCCCGCATCCTACGCAGAGGGACTTGTCGATAACGTGCGGCTGCTTGACCGAACCGGTGATTGCCTTCACCGGGCAAATACGGGCGCATTTCGTGCAGCCGATGCATTTCGTTTCGTCCACTTCGTACTTCTGTCCTGCCGGAGCAGGAACTTCTTCGCCCTCTTCCTTCACGACCGCCGGTCTCGGGCCCGAATCCGAAACGACCTGCTCCTTTCTTTCGTAGGAAGCGATCATGAATTCGTCCGTCATCCATATACAACTTACCGGGCAAATCTCGGTGCATTGTTCGCAGAAACAACAACGGTCTACGTGGAACTGAACCTTCTTTTCTTCAGTAACAAAGGAGATTGCGTTCGCGGGACAAACTTTCATGCAGAGTTTGCACCCGATGCATTTCCCCTTCTCGTAAGCGATCCTTCCCCTGAATCGTTCGGGCGTGTCGACGGGGGGCTGTATGGCCACCTTGCCCTTCGCTGCAGCCTTGAGAGCGCCAGACAAGCTGTCCGGCATGTGGGGAACCGGGAAGGGATTCGTGAAAACCTTCTGTGCCCATTGGCGGAATATCTGGAGCGTCATCCGGTTAAGCATTATCTCCGCCCCCTATACCAGAACGTCGAGGGAAAGAAGAATCATCCCCGCCAGCGCAAGACCGCCGACCTGAACCCAGTAAAACTGGGAAGCCTGCCAAATTTTGAAACGACCGAAAGCCGTTCGTATCACTGTTACACCAAAAACCTGCAGCAGAAGGACCTTCAGCCAGAAGAAAAGAAAGTCCATAAGAAGGAGCCCCGCTCCCGTTATGCCCAGAAGGTTGCCGATATTCCAGGGAAAGAATAGGGAAACGACGACTGCACACATCGCGCTGTTTCTCAGGGCAAAAGTCAATTTAAACATCGCCAGGTTCCTGCCCGAGTATTCGCAGATCAAACCTTCCAGGATCTCGGTCTTCGCTTCTGCAATGTCCATCGGAACTTTTCCGACTTCCGCGGGAACGACCGCCATGAGGGAGACGAAAAGTGCAGCCAGGCCGAGGATCCCCATCCAGTTCGCCACATTCCATAGCGGCATGGCCACAAAAGTCGCGAGGCTGAAAGGTTCACCCGGAATCCCGTTCCGGTAGGCAAAATAGGCGAGAGTCGTGACGACGATTGCCAACGGGACTTCATAACTCATCATCAGGACCATCTCGCGCTGGGCCCCGATGTTCGCATAAGGGGAACCGCTTGCGAAACCGCCTGCGACCATTGCTACCGCCGAAAGAGCAAAAAGGTAGACTATAAGGATGACATCTCCCCCGGTACTTAGTATTGCCGGCATGGATCCCATCGGAACATAAAGGAAAACCATCAGGACCGCTGTGACGGCAAGCCATGGAGCACCGTTGAAAACCCAGGCGACAGCTCTTCGAGGGATGATGTTCTCCTTCACGAAAAGTTTCATTAGGTCATAAAAAGGCTGAAGGAAAGGCGGCCCGAGGCGTCTTTGCATCCGGGCATGAACGACCCTGTCCACGCCATCGTAAAGGATGGCGAGGAGAAGGACCAGGAAAAGAAGTGCAGTTCCGCCCAGGAGTCTCATCAGGAACTCGGTCATGCGCCCATCAGCCTCCTCGTCTTGTCGCGGCATTTTTCCATCAGGTTAGCCCTTGTTAGGATTTCGGAGCGTCCCGTCCGTGAATCCGCGACAAGGATCCTTTCCATGCAGGAAATGCAAGGGTCGATACTGTTGATGATCAAGGGAGCATCCGCGATCTCCTGGTTTTGAAACATAAGGGGCCATGAAACCGCGTTCGAATAGGTTGGGGCCCTCACTTTCCACCAGGTCACGTTTTCTTCGCCCTTGGTGAGCTTCACGATGTGAGTGTCATCGCCACGGGGCCCCTCGATGATCCCCCAGCCCACCCCGTCGGCTGCTTTTAGGGCCGCTAGGACCTTGGGAAGCTTGGGTTCCCATGTGATCGGGCCCTCGGGTATGCCGTCCACGATCTTTTCCAAAAGATCAAGCGACTGGACGACTTCCATGACCCTGACAAAAAAGCGGTCATAGACATCCCCGAAAACCTCTCCGTTGTAATCCTGCGGAACGAGCGGAGTCACCCCGAGGTCTCCGTAAGCCTCGTAAGGCGAACTGTAACGCAGGTCAATCCGGAGGCCGCTTCCACGGGCAGTCGGCCCCAGTGCGCAATACCGAACAGCATCTTCCGTTGACAGGATTCCCACATTTCTCATCCGAGCCTTTGCGATCGGGTCTTCTGTCACGACGTCGAGGAAAGCCTGAAATTCACGGCGATAAAAATCGATCATTTCCCTGACTGCCTTCGCAGTCTTGGGTGTCAAATCCCGCCTGACCCCGCCTACGGTCCCGACACCGTAGTTGACCCGGTTACCCGTAAGGGCTTCCAGCACATCCATGACTTTTTCCCTGAGCAGCATTCCAAGGTTGAAAGCGGAATCATACCCAAAGGTGTAACAGGCCACTCCCGCCCAGAGGATATGCGAGTGTACCCTTTCCAGCTCTAAAACAAGGGAACGGATATACTGTGCCCGAATCGGGACTTCAATCTTCGCGGCGTCCTCCACCGCCCTCAGGAATGCGACGATGTGCGTGAAGGAACAGATTCCGCAGATGCGCTCTGCAAGGTAGATGACCTGGATCGGGTTCCTTTCCCTGGCCATCCACTCGATCCCCCTATGAATCGAGCCTGGCCTGACGGTGGCCCTTACGATTCTTTCACCGTCTACATCCAGCCATGTCGTCACCGGTTCTTTCAAGCCGACGTGTACGGGACCAATGGGGATCCGGTAAGTCTTATGGGATCCGGCAGCCATTTTTCAACCCTCCTACGATAGCTCCCGAATGTTTTCGGGAGCCGGCCCTGTTTCATCCCTTCGCCAAGGCTTGATTTCCTCGTCCCAGTCTTCGGGAAGGAAGAGCAAGTCCGTGTTGGGCAGGCCTTCAAAATGAATTCCGAACATCTCGCGCATTTCCCTTTCGCTGTATTCCGTCCCGGGAATGCGGTCATGGAGACTCGGAAAGGATAGATCCGCCTTGGGGATCGGTATGCTTAGCGTAATTCCCAGCCTGTTGCCTGGGCCCGCTTCCCTGAAGAGGCTGCAATGCAGGTTGAGAGTGACGACTTCCCCGTCATCGTTTCCCGACATGACGTGAAAATGGAGGAAATCGATTTCCCTTAGCCGATCCACGAGACGCAGAAACCCGCCTCTTTCCAGCCGAACCCAAAGGTCACGGTACAAAACGCGCCTCGGCATCCCGTCCATTCTTTCCCGCAACTCCATTTCAAGGAGAGATTCGCCCAGGGTTTCCCGTATGCAGTTCATCACTTCATCGGGGCACTTGCATTCCTTAACGTATTCTGGCCGGCATGTCATCGCGAAGCACCTGCCTTCAATAGCTCTTCCCGTTTTTTCTCAAGAAGGAGGACCGCTTTTGCCGCCCCTTCGATGATCGCTTCTGGCCTTGGGGGACAACCGTGGACGTAAACATCCACTGGAATAATGTTATCGACTGGACCATCCAGGCTATAGGACTTGTAGAAGACATCACCCGAGGCCCCGCAGTTGCCTACAACAATAACAACCTTTGGGTCTGGAACCTGTTCATAGATCCTGCGGAGCCTACCGGTCATATATTTCGTGACCGGCCCGGTCACGAGAAGGACATCCGCGTGTCGCGGGCTTCCCACCAACTTCATTCCGAAGCGTTCGATATCGTACCTCGGCGTGATCGTCGCAACGATCTCGATGTCGCAGCCGTTGCAGGAACCGCTGTTGCAATGAAAAACCCATAAGGATTTCGGCAGGATCTCCAATGCCCTGGTCATTTTCATCTGCATCGTCCCCCTTATACCAGGATCAACAGCGCGACCAGTGCAGTGACCAGGATGTACCAGCCCGCATAATCCGTCGCAAGTCCTGTATGGAACCCGACCAAGACGTCATAGAATGGTTTCAGCGCCTGGGTGTACCCCCAGTAAGCCGAGCTTGCAGGCACCTTGAGCGCTTCTCCATCTTCCGGAACAGGGTTGCTGCCGAAGAAAATTTCGTCCTGCTCGGTTCCCTGCTTGTAATCCTTCCTTCCCAAGGACCGGAGGAAATAAACCATCCCCCCTGCGATAAGGAAAAAGGAAAGCCAGGCATAAACGTCCCAGTAACCGAAACCGGTAATAACCTTATCCCACATTAGAGGCCACCTCCCGTTACGGCAGCCGCAAAAACGGCTCCGATATAGGAAGCCTGGTCCACGAGCGCCTTCGCGGCAGGTTCAACGAAGAGGTTGACTGACCAGGTCGGGAAAAGTGACAGGGCCAAAATCGCCAGTCCCAAGACCGACATTCCAACGAGCATCGATGCAGGGACTTCCTTGATATTGGCAAACTTCTTCAGTTCTGGCCCGAGAAAAGCCGTCTGGAAGATTTTCACGAAGGACGCAAGGGTCAGGACAGATGTCACCATGGCAAATACGGCGAGAATGGGATGTACGGCGAAACTGGATTCATAAATGAAAAGCTTCGACACGAACCCGTTGAAGGGAGGCAGTCCAGCAATGGCTGCAGCGGCGATCATGAAAAGCCCCATCGTCTTCGGCATCTTCCTCCCAAGGCCGCCCATGTCGTTGAGGTTACGGCAACCAGTGGCGTAATAAAGAGCCCCCGCCGAAAGGAAGAGCAATCCCTTGTACATCGTGTAGTTCACGATGTGGTAGATCCCTCCCTTGAGAGCGGTGAAGCCGTAGTCGGCCATGGCACGCGCGTCGGATAGGGCAAGCAGTCCCACTCCGAAACCAAGCAGCATGTAGCCGACCTGGGAGACCGAATGGTAGGCGATCAGTCTTCCAACTTCCTTCTGTATGACCGCCATCGAAACACCGATGAACATCGAGAGAACCCCTAGAACGATAATGACCCAGGGAATGACCGGGCTTCCCATGAATGCCCCGAAGATCGTGTAAGTCACCCTGAAAAGCCCGTACAGGGAGGCCTGGCTGACCGCAATGAGCGCGCAGGTCACGCCGGCTGGAGCTTCGGCATAGGCATCAGGCATCCACATATGCATCGGAACTGCTCCGCATTTCATGGCAAGGGCCGTCAGGAAAAGCACAAGGGCGGTCTTTTCAACCAAGCCCCATTCAATCACTTTACCGAGCGCCGCCATATTCACGACGTTGTACTTCGAATAAAGGAAGGCCACCGCGACAAGCACCATCAGCGCACCCAGGGTCGAGACCAGCATGTACTTGAAAGCGGCCTCGAGCGCTTCTCCCCTGTCTCGCCAGAAAGCGACAAGCCCGAAGGAAGCGACGGATGAAATCTCCAGGAACACGAAGAAGTTGAAAAAATCCCCGGTGATTTCCATACCGAACATCCCTGTGACCATGAGGAAATAAAGAGCCACGAACTTTTCAAGCCCTGAGAAGCGGTCCATGAAGGCGATTGAAAAAATCGCCCCAGCCAGGGCAGCTACGGCACTGAGCAGAACCATGAAAGCGGAAAAGGCATCGACCTCCATCAGGATCCTGACCGGTATGGACATGCCGCTGGGCAGTGCCAGGTTCCACCCCTGCCCGCCCATGACGTAAACCGCGGTTCCCGTAGCTCCAACTCGCGCCCACAGCAGGAAGGCAATCAGGGTGAAGATTGCGCTGATGAACACGAACCACGCGTTCCGCAGGCCTTTTCCTCCCATGACCGTCAGCGGGGCAAGGAAAGCACCGAGAAGTGGAACAGCAAGCAAAAGCGCCGGAAGGTGCACTTGCCAACTCATCCGCGTAACCTCCTGACGTCCCGGACGTCGAGAGAACCATAATGCCTGTAGATCGTCATCACGAAAGAAAGCATAAGCGCTGTGGTCGCAAGACCAATGACGATCGCAGTAAGGGTGAGGGCCTGGGGGGTGGGAAGAACCATCCTCGATGCCCCACCTCCGGCCATTGTCCAGACCGGTATGCTTCCTCCCGAGCGGTATCCTAGGGTGATGATGAAAAGGTTTGTCGCAGCCTCGACAACGGAAACGGATATGGCAATCTTCACGAGGTTTTTCTCGAAAATGAGCCCGACAAACCCCATGACGAACAAGATGCCAACGACAAGGTACGGGAAATTACCGGTCATGCCCGGCTTCCTCCCTTCCAAAGGGTTCTTCCGGATGCACCCCTGAAAACATGTAGAGCAGGATCATGGAAAGCCCACCCACGACCTCGAGTCCTACCGAGAGGTTCATCAGGGCGATCGTCCCGGACGTGTTCAGGGCTCCTGCGTTTGGGCCGATGGGAACAACGCTTCCAAAAAGCCCCCCCGCTTTGGCCAAGAAGTTGAAGAAAAAGGTGTTCGACATTCCCAGCAGACCCGCCGAAATGAAAACTGTCAGGCCAAGGCACTCCATCAAAGTGAAGATTTCCTTCCTGACCCATGACTGCATTTTCCTGCCGCCGTGAGCAACCAGAAGAAAAGCCATAAAGGTCGCGACAACCGCTCCTCCTTGGAAACCGCCGCCGGGAGTGAGGTGGCCGTGGACGATGACATAAATACCGAAGACCGCCAAAAACCATGCGAATAGGTTACAGACTGTACGAGCGACAACGGAAAGCGGGTTCATCAGTTATGCCCCCTTTTCCGGAAAAGTGCCGCGACGGAAATGACCGCTGTAAAGAGGACCGCACCTTCCCCCAACGTATCGAAACCGCGGTAATCGAAAACGATAGACGTCACGACGTTGTTTGCAGCCGCCTCGCTCTGCGCGTTGGCGATGAAGTAATCGTCCATCGGGGTTCCGTACGGTTCGCCGAAGGGGTGAACCGCCTGCAGGCCCGACCAAAGGAGGCCGCCAACAAGAAGGATGGAAACAAGGAAGAGTATCCGTGCCTTCATCAGCGTTCGCCCTCCTTTCGGAACTGCTTCTTTCCGCATGCCCTAAGGCCGATGATGTAGATGGCCGTGCTCAGCCCCGCACCGATTCCAGCCTCGGCAATGGCGACGTCCGGGGCCTGCATGTAGAAAAACTCCAGCGAAATGAACAGGCTGAGGACCGCAAGAGAAATGACCGAAGATAGGAGATTCCGGAACCAGATCGTCAGAATACCCGCTATGACAATCGTGACGAGGATCGACAAATGGAGGATTTCAATCAACTGACTCGCCTCCCTCTGCTTTTTTCATCTTCCGCAAGACGATCGACGACCGCTCTCACGGGCAAGATTCCGCTTCTGTGGGCCGCCCGGGCGATCGCATTGGCTCCGGTTGCGTTACTGATCAGAAGCGCCAGGATTGCGACCATAACATGCAGAGAAAGGGTTACAAAACGTCCCTCATAGCCCTCGAAAAACCTCGTCAGCCCATAGACGATCACAGCGGCAGACGTGAAGAGGCTCCCGAATGTCGTGCACTTGGTCGTTCCGTGAAGACGGGTGTAAACATCCGGGAACCGGTAAAGCGAAATCGTTCCCAGGACGTTGAAAATGAGGCCGATCCCGAGGAGAAAACCGATCGCGGTGTTCATCCTACATGCTCCCTTCCAGGTACCGGGCAATGAACATCGTCCCCACGAAGGAAAGACCGGCGTAGACGATCGCAACATCGACCATAACGACCGAATCGAAAATGACGGAAAGGATGATCATCAGCGCGACCACAAGCGTGTTCATCGCGTCAAGGGCTACGGCCCTATCAGCCAGGGTGGGACCTGCGACTAGCCTGCCGAGCATGACAAGAGCGGCTAGCCCCAGGACGACAGCCGCATAGGAAAAAAGCGCCTCGGTTGTCATTCCGCAATCCTCCTCGCCCATTCCGGGAAGGTCCCGCAGATGTCCGAGGCCTCAGGCGTCTCCGTAGTGACGTTTATCCAGTGAACGTAAAGTTCACGGGAATCGTCGTTGGCGTCGACCGTCAAGGTCCCGGGGGTCAGGGTTATGGAATTCGCGAGCAGGGTCAATGCCCCATCGCTTGCCAACCCTGTAGGTATACGGACGATTCCTGGGTTGATCCTCCCGGTGATGACCCTCATGGCAACATCAAGGTTTGCCTGTACCAAGGCCACAAGAAAGGGCCCGAATAGGTAGACGGCGAACTTGACAAGCCGAACCGGGTTGAGCCAGGAATGACGAAGGGTGATATCCGGGTTCCAGCGTTTGGCCATGATCGAGATCAGGCCGCCGAAGACAACTGCAATCACGACCTCCAGCCATTCGATGGACCCGCCGGCCCAGACCAGCAGCAGGTAGGTAAGGGCCGAAGCAGCAAAAATCACCAATCAACTCACCTCCCTGAAGATAATATACTTTATCCAGAAGAATGCCCGGGTTATTCTACACCTCTTGTTCTTGTGAAAGGGTTCTTTATTACCCTCACTTGCCCGTTCTTCCACTCTTCTTACCCATTTCTGCAAAGATCTTCCTATAAATACCTATCCGCTCGTTGCGAAGAAGGGGCCTCATTTCCCTGGCCTTTTCCAGCAGGGCGGCTTCGAGCCTGACCTGGGCCAACGCCTCCTCAAAAAGGGGCAGCCGGCATAGGAACTCGCCTTCGGGAGAGACGACATGGGAACCGCCAAGAAAGTGGCAATTCCCTTCCGTTCCGGCGAGCGCACCCACGACGACATAGCAGGTCTGGAGGAAGGCCGTGCTTTTCGTTATCGCTTCCCACCTTGACATGCTCTCCTTTCCCAATGGCCGCTCCAAGACACTGGGTGCGGAAGGCACGACGAGGATTTCTGCCCCAAGAAGGGTTTCAACGATCCCGTTCATCGCGTGCCAGGAATCCTCGCAGACAAGAATCCCGAATGTTCCCCGTTCAGCGGTAACGACTGTCGGTGAAAAACCTTCAGTGAAATGGAGGTGCTCCGTGTAGTGAGCGTAATTGCAGAGGTTGATCTTCCTGTGCAAGGCCGCCTTTTTTCCGTTGCTTATGTATTCCGCAGCGATATAGGTTTTTCCCCCGGAAAAAAGAGGGTAACTCACAAGGACATCCAGATTCAGCCGCCAGCTCGCCTTCCTGATTTCAGCCAGCGATCTACGCGCCTCGCCCTCGAGCATGCGCCTAACATCAGGATTCCTTATCGTATCCCCGATCCCATACCCCGTCAGGGCCATCTCCGGGAAAAGGAGCAAGTCGCTGCCGTCGATTGCAGCCTGTTCCATGAAACCCGTCATTCTACACGTGTTTTCCCGGATATCCAGGAACACGGGGGACATCTGCGCAATCGAAAGAGTCAAGTCCTTCATTGAGTCCCTCCTTGCGTACCTTTTGTAACGTACTGATAGAATAGTCTTTTATAGCTATTAGGGGAAGTGTTGCGATGACGACCAATTCGATCTTGTTGAACCTATCGTTGGACAGTGCTCCTTCCGGCTTCAAGAGTGCCCGGTCCCCGGCCCCTTCCCATTTCAGGATCATGAGGCATTTCTCGTCTCCGCTGCTTTTGGGTCCGGCGCCCTCGGAAAAGCTGCTAGCCCTTGTCCTCCACCTTTTTTCCGAGGAAGAAGCCGAGCTTGCCCAACACCTCGAACCGCTAAGGCCCCGAACGGCAGAAAGGATCGCCGAATTGTCCGGGAGAAGCCGCACGGAAACGGAACGGATGATGAATTTCCTTTCCCTGCAGAAGAGGGTCATCCTTTCCTACGGAAACCCCAGGAAGTATACGCTTCTGCCGGTTATCCCGGGAACTTTCGAAATGGCGCTCATGACGCCGGATCTCGGGAGCCGGAACGAATGGCACAGGCAATTCGCTGCCCTTTTCGAAGAGATTTGGGACGAAGGCTATATCGCCGATTACACGAAAAGAGTGATTCCGGGAATCCGTTATCTTCCCTTGCCGGGAACCATCGTCCCTTCTTCTCTCGCTTGGCCGACGGAACAACTCGAGGCCATCCTCGATCGCTATTCCGATTTTGCCGTCGGGAACTGCCAGTGCAGGCTCGCCATGGAACTGGTCGGGAAGGGTTGCGGGCGACCGCTTGAAAACTGCGTGGTCATGGGTCCCAATGCGGGGAAGTTCATCGATCGGGGTTTGATGAGACACTCCGATGCGCAGGAAATCCTTGCCCTGAAAAGGCAGGCCGAGGAAACCGGATGTGTAACCTGGATCAACAACGATGTTGGCGGCGTTCCCAGAGGCAATTCCAGCTGTTCATGCTGCGGATGCTGTTGCCATGCCATGCGAAGCATCACCCAGTTCAACGCGCCGGGCTTGATCTCGCCCCCCCGTTTCATTCCCGAACCAGTCGTCTCCCTTTGCGTATCCTGCGGGAAATGTGTCCGGATTTGTCCCATGGGTGCGCTGTCTCTAAACGGAAGAAAGGTTTCACTGGACAGGGCACGCTGCATCGGTTGCGGTCTCTGCGTCCGTTCCTGTTCCTTCAAAGCGCTTGCCCTGAAGGAAAATCCCCTGCCTGCAAAGCATACCGCCTCGCTTGCCGGAGTTTTCTTCGACCTAGTCCCCGGATATCTTTACAACGCTTTCCGGGTCTGGATGAAGCGCAAGATCCGCTTTCCCCAGCATCCTTTCTAGAGCCCGGGGATGTTGATCCTGCAGCTATCAAGGATGTGCCTTTCAAGGAAAGAAACCGCTTCTTCCTTTTTCCCGGCGGAAATCAGGCCAAGCAGTTCCTGGTGCTGGCCGGGGTGCTGTGAAGCGAGCCTGTGCCGTGCAGGCTCGAGAAGGACAAGGTAAACGAAAGAGGCCGTCAGGGTATTGTTGATATAGGAAATCAGCCTGTCGTTTTCCGAAGCTTTCGCCAGTTCCCGGTGAAAATCAAGTCCGGCTTGGATACAGTTGATCTTCTCCCCTGTTTCGAAATACTCCCTCTCCATCCCCACATAGGATTCGAGCTGGATCACCAAGGGCCTCGATACCCTTTCGAAACCGAGCCTCAAGCCGAAGGCCTCCAGGTGGGCACGTACGAGGTATGTATCCCGTATTTCCTTGGCTGTGGGGTCGATCAGTTTCGCTCCGCTTCCGAGCGTGAAAGTGACGATTCCTTCGGCTTCCATTCGTTTTAGAGCTTCCGTGACAGGGGTTCGGCTCACGCCAATACGCTCGGCCAAGGGAAGGGTTGGCATCTTCTCACCGGGCCGGTACTCCCCTTCCGATATCAGGTGCATGATCTCCCTGTAGGCAAGTTGCGACGGCGAAAGATTTTCCTTCATAGAACCAACCTCCCAGTGCAGTTCCCGAAAAGTGGTTTGACATTTCTTTAGGCTCACCCTAGGATTATATAGCATGCATGAATGCATGTCGTCATCTTTTGGAGGTGAGCAATCTTGAAGATCTCTGAATTCAAGCTCGAACGCACACTGGCCCGTTTCCAGAACGAAGTGGAATACGATCTGAGCGCCTCGGGAATCTACCCCCTCTTCATCCGTGAAATCCTGTCTCCGGAAGAAATGGAAGATGTCTACAATAACCTTCACCTCAAGTATGTCCACACCGCCGGGACGAAGCATCTTCGCCAAGCCGTGTCGACCTTTTACGAAGGAATGGACCCGAATTGTGTCTTCATGACGAACGGGTCCGCCGAGGCCCTCTACCTTTTGGCCTGGAGCCTGATCGAGCCGGGAGACGAAGTCGCCTTCATGCTTCCAAACTTCATGCTGCTTTCCCACGTCGTGGAAGCGAACGGTGCGGTCGTGCGCAACTTCACCCTCGACCCAGCAAAAAAATGGTCGCTTGACGTGGAAAGCCTGAAGGCGGCCGTTACGCCGAAAACAAAACTGATCTGCGTCTGCAACCCGAACAACCCCACAGGGACTGTCCTTTCCAGGGAGCATATGGCCGAAATCGTCAAAGTCGCGGAAAGCGTCGGGGCCTATATCCTGTCCGACGAGGTCTACCGGGGTGCGGAGCAATCGGATGACATGACTCCGACCTTCTGGGGGCTCTATCACAAGGTCATCGTCATCAGCGGCCTGTCGAAATCCTTCGGACTTCCCGGCCTCAGGGTGGGCTGGATTGCCGGGCCAAAGGACATCGCTGAAAAAGCCTGGTTCTATCACGACTACCTCTCGACGACCGTGACGACTTTCAGCGATATGCTCGCCACCCGGGCTCTGCAGCCGGAAATGAGGGACAGGATCTTCAGGCGCAACCGCGAGATCGTCCGCCAGAACCTTTCGACCTTCACGAACTGGGTGGACTCCCACAGTGGGGTCCTATCATTCACCCCTCCCCAGGCCGGGTGCTTCGCTTTCGTCAAGTTCAACCTCCCCGTGACTTCCTGGGAACTCGTCATGGACATGGTGAAAAACGACAGTGTCTTCGTCATTCCCGGGAGTTGCTTCGGAATCGAAGGACACCTGAGGATGAACTTCGGCGTCGAGAAAACCTTCCTTGCCAAGGGGCTCGAGCGTATCGACAGGACCCTGGCCCGTTACGCCAGATAACGACTCGGTGCCTTTCATGTATCCCCTGAGACTGCTGGATCGTTCCCAGTTCGAAACGCTCGTGGGCATGGCAGAAGCGATCGATGGAGTTGATCGGGCCTATCGCCTGTTTTCCCGCAACGAGGCTGGGGTTTTTCCCGTTATCGTCTATCAGTTCGAGCCGGGAAAACGGGAAATGGACCTGAAAGCCGGGCATCTTGCAGGCGCAGGCGTTTTTGGGATGAAGATGCTCGGCTGGTGCGCCGAGAATCCCGCCAGGAACTTGCCTCCCCTCGCCGGTCTAATCGTCGTTATGGACGTCGACAGGCAGCAGCCCTTGGGTATCCTTGACGGCACACCGGTCACTTTCCTTCGCACCGGTGCGGCTGGGGCAGTCGGGGCAAGAACCTTCGCGCGTGCCGACAGCCGTAAGGCCCTAATCGTGGGAGCAGGCAACCAGGGACGCGCCCAACTCTGGGGCCTGAGCCTGGCGATTCCGGCACTTGAGTCCGTCTACGTCTGCGACATCGTGGACGAAGAGGCAAACCGGTTCGTCTCCGAACAGCAACCTCGATACCCGGACTTGAACCTGGAAGTCGTGCCGTTCAAAGGAATGGCCGAGGCGGCCTCGGCGGCCGACCTTATCGTCACCTGCACGCGGTCAAGGGAAGCCTTCCTGAAAAAAGAATGGGTCTCTCCCGGGACCCATATCAACGCCATCGGAGCGGATATGCCCGGGAAACAGGAACTCGAACCCGCGCTCGTCGCCTCCGTGAGGATTTTCGCGGATTCCGCCGTCCAGGTGGTCGCAAAGGGAGAATGCCAGCATGCGGCCAGGCTTGGCCTTATTTCCGTGGGAAATATCACGGAGATCGGGGCCGTCCTGGAGGGTGCGAAGCCCGGCCGCACCGACTCTTCTGACGTGACTTTGTTCGATGCCACGGGAATGGCGATCCAGGACCTGGTCGTGGGAGCCATCGCCCTGAAAAAGGCTGAAGAATTGAACATCGGCACGGTCGTCAACTTCTAGGAGATTCTTTCCGTGATAAAATAATTAATAGATTTCCCGGGAGGTGAAAATATGGAGCGAACCGGAATCATCACCATGAAAGGGAAGCCCCTGACCCTCGTTGGTCCGGAACTCAAACCTTTCGACAAAGCCCCGGACTTTACGGTCGTCGACCAAAACCTCGCCCCTAGAACCCTCGCGGATTTCGAGGGCAAGTTTAAGGTCATCTCCGTGACCCCTTCCCTCGACACGCCCGTCTGTGACCTCCAGATCCACTGGTTCAATGAGGACGCCGCCAGGCAGCCCGGGGACGTCGTCGTGATCAACGTCTCGATGGACCTCCCGTTCGCGATCCGGCGGTTCTGCACCACCTCAGGGATCGACAAGGCCGTGGCGCTTTCGGACCATAGGGACGCCTCTTTCGGCACCAAATGGGGGGTCCTGATCAAGGAACTCCGGCTCCTGGCGCGTTCGATCTTTATCGTCGACCCTGCCAACGTGGTCCGCTACGTCCAGATCGTACCGGAACAAAGCAACGAGCCGGACTATGAAGCCGCTATAGAAGCCTTGAAAAGCCTCCTGTAGAAAACAAGATGAATCTGTCTCGGTTGAGGATGTTCCTTGCGGATACCCTATCAATGACTCTCTTCTCGACCGTCCTCTGCATGACGATCGAGATCCTTCTGGCAGGTCTCACTTTAGGGCAATCCATCACCGCCAGGGTCGCCGCTGTCCCGACGAACATCCTGACCGGGCGTGCTTACGGTCTTTACCGAGACTGTATTTTCAGGCTTTTTCGCACGAGGGAAGCTTCTTTTTTCCAGGCCGCCGTAGCGGACACGGCGGCTTTTCTTTCCTTTCAGGTGCCTCTCTACGGCATCGTCCTGATGATCGCCGGTGCTTCCTTTAGGCAGATGGTCGTTTCGGCCGGCAGCATGACCCTGATTTTCGCCCTCGCGGGGCGCCCTTACGGAATCTTCCTTCAGGCCTGCAGAAAATGGATCCTGTCCCATTTCTAGATGCCATAAATAAAGCCGTTCCCGGCAATTTGCCGGGAACGGCTTTCCACTTTTGGTGGAGGCGCGGAGTATCGAACTCCGGTCCGACAGTGGCCAACCAGACAGGCTCTACGAGCGTAGTCACCGATTTCGTGTCGGATTCGAGCTCCCGGCGACCGGATCTCTCCTCCCCAGCCCCCTTGTCTTAGCCGGAGTGCGGGTGCAGTTCCTCCGGAGCGGCCCTCCTTTTTGGCGTCTTTAGGCACCCGAAGGGCAGGGGTCCCTATCGACGTGGCTACTTCTTAAGCAGCCAGTGCGTAGTTTTCGTTGGCACTTCTTGTTTGCCCCGCGTTTTACAAGGTCTCGGGAATCTTGGCTCGCTCCTCTCGGCCCTCCGACTGCCGTCGAAACCAGTCGCCCCCATTCTTAATCGCTTTCCTCGCGAGTCCGCCTGACCGTCCGGGCCATCTCCCTTTCGGCATCACGCTCTGCTATGGAATCGCGCTTGTCCCCCTGCGTCTTGTGTTTCACAAGAGCCAGTTCTACCTTGGCCCAACGCCGGTTCTTGATGTAAATACGAAGCGGAACCAGCGTCAATCCCCGCTCGTTCAGCTTCGAACCCAACCTTATGATTTCGTGCCGGCTCATCAGGAGCTTCCGGCTACGGTCAGGATCGGGGTTGTAATAGGAACCCTTGTCGTACGGGGAGATGTGGACCTTGTGAAGCCATAATTCCCCGTTCTCGATGCGGGCATACCCATCCTTCAGGTTCAGGCGGGACTCGCGAACCGACTTGATCTCCGTTCCCGTCAGGACGATCCCCGCTTCGAAGGTTTCGATGATGAAATATTCGTGCCGCGCCTTCCGGTTTTGCGCGACCGTCTTTTCCTCTTCTGCCGCTCTTAGATCGCCCATGAGTGAATTCTACTTGTTTTTCTCCATTAAGTCAACATTGGTCAGATGGCTTTGCCAATTCAAAACAAAAGGGACCCTGGCCTGACCTGGGTCCCGTCGTTCCTTTGGTCGGGGCGAGAGGATTTGAACCTCCGACCTCATGGTCCCGAACCATGCGCGCTAACCAGACTGCGCTACGCCCCGGATGCCTGCGAATTTTAACACCCTTGCCAGATGACGTCAATCGAAGGGTTTGTGCAAACTTGCGCTTGCTCAGGCCCTTCTGTATACTTAATCTGACCGTGGACGAAGCGTTTCTTCGTCTATATCGATCAAGGGGGGATCCTTTTGCGGTGGCTCAAGACGTACGCGGAAAAGTGCATCAACTGCGGGAAGTGCATGGAAACGTGCTCCAAGACCTACTTCAAGGAAGAGAACCCGGCGCTTTCCCGCGTTGTGGTGACAAATCCAGGAGCAGGACAGAACATCAGCGTCTGCAACCAGTGCGGGGCCTGCATGGCCGTATGCCCGACCGAGGCCCTTTACCGTGACAAAAACGGCGTGGTGCAGTTGGATAAGTCCAAGTGTACCTCCTGCTTGATGTGCGTAGGCTATTGCCCCACCGGGAACATGCTCTACGCCGCATCGAAGCAGACCGAACCTTTCAAGTGCGTGGCCTGCGGGCTTTGCGCCAAGACTTGCCCGACGCAAGCCCTGGTGCTTGTCAACGACTAAAGGACACTAAAGGAGGCTAGT
>CAZFSR010000005.1:0-147255 GCA_964521575.1 uncultured Synergistaceae bacterium | reverse complement strand
GCCCGTGCCAGGGGCGCGGCTGCCGCGAGATCATCATGCGCGAGATCTCCAGGGCCAAGGGAATTCCCATGGCTTCCGTGGATCCGGGGGTCTTCCGGCCTCCCGTGAAGCCCGTCAAGCTCGGCGTCCTGGCAAATAGCCCATATACCAAGGAATAGCCAGGTTCTGAAAAACAGGAAGAGGCGGTGCCGGAAAAACGGCACCGCCTCTTTTTTATTCCATGTTCAGCATCTTGCGGGCCTTGGCCACCCGCTCCTCCAGCCCGGGGATTTCGAGTTCGGCCGCGACTTTTTTCAAGAGCGACGGGATTGGCAGGTGCTGGGGACATTTTTCAAGGCACTGTCCGCATTCGACGCATTGTGACGCATAGCTCGGCGTGCCTTTGCGGAGGATGCCGCTGTTCCTCATGGCGTAAAGGGCGAGCCCCTCCTGAAAATTGCCCGAAAGATGCATCTTGTTGTAAACCTCGAAACAGGAAGGGATTGCCACCCCTGCCGGGCAGGGCATGCAGTACCCGCAGCCGGTGCATCCTACCCTCATCGAGTCCCTGAACCCGGCGGCCGCCCTCTTGACGATTTCCAGTTCGTCCGGAGCAAGGGACCCCGGTAAAGCTTTGTCCGCGATGGCGATGTTTTCCGCGATGTGCTCCTCGTTGTTCATCCCGGAAAGGAGAACCGTGACCTCGGGGTGATTCCAGACCCAGCGGAGCGACCATTCGGCGGGAGTCCTCCGGACTGCGGCTGAATCCCAGGCGGCAGCGACCGCAGAAGGAGGGTTCGCCATGCCGAGCAAGCCTCCGCGAAGGGGTTCCATGACGATAACGCCAAGCCCCTTCGAAGCCGCAAGCTGGAGTCCCCTTGTCCCGGCCTGGTATTCCTCGTCCAGGATGTTGTACTGGATCTGGCAGAATTGCCAGGGGAAGGCGTCGACGATCCTCTCAAAGTCCGCCGGCGTCCCGTGGAAGGAAAACCCGGCATTGGCGATTCTGCCCTCTCTCTTCCACTTTTCCAGGAAATGCCCTACTCCCAGGGATTCCAAATGATCCCATAGGGGGCCCGTCAGGGAGTGCAGAAGGTAATAGTCGATCTGGCCAGTTCCCAACCTGTCCAGCTGCGCCTCGAGAAAACGGGGCATATCGGCGGGTTTTTCCACGAGAAAGGACGGCAGCTTGGTGGCAATGCGGACTTTTTCCCGGTATCCGCCCGAAAGGGCCCTTCCCAGGAAAGGTTCGCTTTCTCCCGCGTGGTAGGGCCATGCGGTGTCGATGTAGTTCACCCCGGCATCAATCGCCATGCGCAGTTGCCGGGTTGCCCTCGGTTCGTCGATCTGCCCGTCCTTGATGGGGAGGCGCATGCAGCCAAACCCCAGGATTGAAAGCCTGTCGCCGTTGCTTGGCATGATCCTGTAAAGCATATTGTTCCCTCCGTTCTCAGGATGTCCAGGGTGAACCGAATATCCGCCAGGCTTCCTCCTGGGCCCTCCTCATGACCTCCCTCAGCGGAAGTCCGGCTCTTTCGGCAATGGCCCTGCAGTCTTCGTACTCCGGTGAGACGTTGAGAATATCCCCGCGCTGGTCGAAAGCGAACTTGACGCGGATCTCCACTTTTTCGTTTCCGGCGGACAGGGGCACGGAGGCCATTCGCCTTTCCGCGGTAAACCGGTGTACGGCCGGCAGGACCCTTATCCCCAGCGATCCGGTTTCCCTCATGATTTCAAGAGCCAGGGCAGAACTCATCTCCGGTGAGGTGACAACTCTCACGAGATGGCCCGGGCGTCCCTTCTTCATCGTAAGGGGGGAAACGCTCACATCCCGTGCGCCCATGCCCATCAGCCTGTCGAAAAGGTTCCCCAGGATTTCTCCGGGCACATCATCGAGGTTGGTCTCGAGGATATCGACCCTGTCGCCCCCGCACCCGGTTTCAATGTCCATCAGAAGGGAACGGAGAACGTTCGGTTGTTCCGTTTCGGCGTCTCCGGCACCATAGCCGGTTGCGAGCGCTTTTCCCAGGGGGAGGCTGCTGAGCGGCCGCGCGAAGTGCGCGAGAATCGCGGCTCCAGTCGGCGTGAGCAATTCGCGGTTCCCATTCCCGTAAAAGGGAAGACCGAACCGCGTGAGGATTTCCAGCGTGGCCGGGGCGGGAACCGGCAAGATCCCGTGCGCGGCATGGACCTGTCCGCCCCCCACATTGATGGGGGTGCAGAAAACCGCATCGGCGGCAAGTTCGGACAGGGCGAGACAGGTTCCGGTCACGTCTGCGAGGGCATCGTCCTGTCCCACCTCGTGAAAGTGCAACTTTTCCGGCGGTTCGCCGTGAACCTTCGCTTCCGCCTCTGCGAGAATGGCAAAGATCTCCAGGACATTTTCCCGAACTTTCTCGGGCAGGGAAGCCTTCTTGATGGTTTCAAGCAGTACGGCGTAAGGCCGGGCCTGGTTTTCCCGGTGGCTGTGGACCTGGACGTCCACAGCCTGGATGCCTCTCTTGGTGACCGTCGCCACGTTCAATGTGACGCCGTAGGCCGATTCCAGGGCCGACATGATCCTTCCCCCGTCGGCTCCCAGGCCGATAAGGCTCCCTAGGATCATGTCGCCGGCCGCACCGGAAAAGGGTTCGAAAAGAATCGTCCGCATCTCGGAGCACTCCTTCTCTTCAATTTATGCCGCCTTTTCAAAGGATATTCCTCAAGGCGTCTTCCATCAAACCGACTTTGTTGATTGATAAAAGAAAATGGGTCGAACCAATAAAACGATAAATCAGACAAGGGAAAATATTGCGAAAAATCGAAAAATACCCTCATTCGATTATTAAGATATAACCCGAGTCAATTCCATTAAGCTTCTTAAACTTGGGTAAGCGAATTATGAATGGCTTGATTTTGTTTGCCTTATGGTTAAATCAAAGTCTATATGTATGTCTTTATCCAAACAGACGAACCTGGAGACTACTTGCTTTGGTGAATGGACTAAACTAGCATGACCCTAGCACAAAAGATATTCTCTTGTACGAGCGTTAGAATTTAGGTTTTGTGGTTTGTATTTTTTATGCTTCATAAAATCCATTGCCGAATCGTTCGGCGGCTCAGAAAGGGGGACCGTTCAGGATACCGGGTTCCGGCACCACAGAGGAGCAAAGAAACAGAGCTGAGAGGAGGATGATTATGGCTAAGACTCTTGAAGGGAACATGTGGTCAAGCCGATGGGGGCTGATTATCGCTTCTATCGGGATGGCGGTGGGAACGGGCAACATCTGGCGGTTCCCAAGGGTTTCGGCGGCGAACGGCGGTGCAGCTTTCTTCTTCGCCTACGTGCTGGCGCTTTTTCTTTGGGCGATCCCGCTGATGGCGGCAGAGGGCGTGTGGGGCAAGGTTTCCCGCATGGGCATCATCGGTTCCTTCAAGCACATGTGCGGCCGCGGGTGGACCTGGGCCGGGGCCCTGATGGCCGTCATCGTTCTGGGGATTGTCTTCTATTACGGTGTTGTCGTGGGTTGGTGCATGCAGTACCTGGGGTATGCCGTGATGGGGATCTTCAAGCCCGGGCTAGACACCGAGCCCCTATGGAAGGCCTTCGCGGCGAACGGGATGCAGCAAAGTATCCTGTTTGCTCTTGTTGTCGCCATCTGCATGTTCATCACCTCCAAGGGTGTGGCCGGCGGTCTTGAGAAAGCCTGCAAGGTCATGGTTCCCGGTATCTTCATCCTTCTTATTTTCCTCGCGATCCGGGCAGCCTTCCTGCCCGGCGCAGTAAAGGGCTATGAGTTCTATTTCACGGCCCGGCCAGCGGACTTCCTGAACCCGAGGACATACCTCGAGGCCTTCACCCAGGTGGCCTGGTCCACGGGGGCTGGCTGGGGGCTATTCCTGACGTACTTCGTCTACGTCAAGAAGAGCGAGGACATCATGCTCGCAGCGACGACGACCTGCTTCGCGGATACCACGGCAGGTTTCCTCGCCGGGCTGTGCGTCATCCCCACCATTTTCGCCTACTCGCCCGATCCCATGGCGGCAGTGAAATCGGGCAACACGGGGCTGGCTTTCATCCACATGACGAAGCTTTTCTCCGAGATTCCTGGCGGCACTATCATGGCCATCGCCTTCTTCCTCGCCCTGGTCCTGGCGGCTCTCAGCTCTGAAATCGCCATGATCGAAATGGGCGCCCGTATCCTGGAAGACGCGGGCTGGGACCGGAAAAAGGCGACCTGGGGCATCGGCATCACCACGCTGCTCCTGGGGCTTCCTTCCGCCATGAACATGACCTTCCTGGACAACCAGGACTGGGTCTGGGGGATCGGGCTGCTTCTGGCCGGGCTCTTGATGGGCCTGGGCGCCCTGAAGATCGGCGTAAGGAAGATCTGGGACGAGCACATCGAGCCCTACACCCAGATGAAGCACTACTGGATGTTCTCCTTGATCCGGTTCTTCCCCCTGTGGTTCGCGTTCATCTTTGGCTGGTGGACCTGGCAGGCCATCACCTGGTATCCCGGTGAATGGTACAAGTGGCTGCCCATCAGCAAGTACACGTTCACGGTGGGCACGATGTACTGGCAGTGGGCCATCGCGGCCGTGATCTGCATCCTCCTCAACAACTGGCTTGCCGACAGGATGACCCACCGCCTGGAAGTCTAGCCCGGTCGGGATGGAAGGAGAGATTCTCATGTGGATGGTTAACATGGCGCTTGTCATGGTGGTCGTTGTCGGAGGGCTTTTCTGGTGCCTGTATCATATTTCGATTGCCAAGGACGGAGAGTAATTAGAGAACGAAAACGATTGCCGCACCGATAGCCGGGGGCGGGGGAAGAGCGGAATCCCCCGCCCCTTTCCCTATCCCTTTGGAGAAGTTCTTTGCCATGATTGAAAAAAGGTCTTCGGGAAAGGGGGATTTCGATTGAAAAAGGTTTTTGTCTCCGGGGCGTCGGGCAACGTCGGCCGCTTGGTGGTCCGGAATGTCATCGAACGTGAGGGCTTCGACCTGGCAGGCGGGTATTGCCGGGAATGCGGGGAGGATCTCGGGAGCCTGGCGGGGATCCCTCCGATCGGTATCCTGGCAAGTTCGGACCTCAGGGAGGGGCTTGCCGGAAGCGGAGCGAACCTCGTCATCGATTTCACCCATACCTCTGTCCTGATGAAACACCTTTCCGTTTATGCCGCGCTTGGCCTGGACGCGGTGATCGGGACAACCGGCCTCTCCGATGAAGATTTTGCCGAAGCGGAGTCCATGGTGAAGGCCCACGGGCTTCGCTGGGCAATCATCTCCAACTACGGCCTGGGCATCAACCTCGTGATGGATTTCCTGGCCAAGGCCCGCCCGTTCTATCCGTACCTGACCATCACGGACCGGCACCACCCCGGAATGGCGAATGCCCCGAGCGGAACAGCGGCGATGTTGGCCCACTCCGCTTCCGGAGGTCCCGAGGGTGTCGTTGAAAGCAGGGAAGTGTATGGAGGGGTGCTTGGCGGAAAGATCGCGGGGATTCCGGTGCACTCGGAGAGGCTCCCTTACCCTGGGCCATTTTCGGAGCACGAGATCGTTCTCGGCAGACAGGATGAGATCATCCGCATTACCGTATCGGATTTCACAAGCGAGATCTACATGGACGGGATTTTCGCGGCAGCGGGCAATATCGCAGACCTCCCTCCCGGGACGCTGGTGCGGAAACTGTCCGAGCTATATTAAGGTAACCCGGCGGAGAGTGACTGAATGAACGGACAAAATGTCCTGGTCACGGGATGGATGGATTTCCCGGGGGGCGCGAAGCAGGTCGAGATGCTGTTGGACGCCCGATCGGGGATTGTGTCTTCTCTTGGGCCTGCAGGCGAGACCGCCGTCCCGCCGGGTGCCCGGGTTGCGAAATACGATGCTGAGTCTCGCATCCTGCCGGGCGACGTCAATGCCCACAGCCACCCGGAGCAATCCCTTTACGTGAAGTTCGTGGATCCGTCCTGGGGGCTTGCGGAGTGGTGCCGAAAGACGATCTACAGGCATAGTGCCGAACTGACCCCGGCACACATCTACCTCGGATGCTGCCGGGCTTTCTCACGCATGCTCCTGCTCGGTGTCACGACTGCGGTCGTTTCTTTTTACTGCCACAACAGAAGGAGAAACGAACTAGACCGCGAGGTGATCCGTGCCGCCAGGGATACGGGTATCCGGCTGTACTTCGGGCGCATGCATTACGACCTCGTTTCCAGCGAAGCATACGCGGAAAAGAAAGCTTCGCAGGAATCCTACTACGAAACCGTCCCCGAATACGAAGCGGCCTTTCTTGAACTCTTCGAGGAAGTGGGCGGCGATCCGCTTGTAGCCGTCGCTCCCTCCCTTCACAGTTTTCATGCGAACAGCCTGGAGGCCATCGCTCACGGGATCCGGCTGGGGGCAGACCTGGGACGCCTCGTCCAGTTCCATCTTTCCGAGGACGAGGGGGATGTCGCGCTCTGTCTCGAACGCTACGGAATGCGCCCGGTGCAGGTTCTTGACCGTCTCGTCCGGAGTGGCGAGGTCCCTGGGCTTTCCCATCTGCTGGTTTCGGACGGGATTTGGACAGACAGCCTCGAAAAGGACCTGATGGCCGAGCACGGGATACGCCTGGTCCTCGACCCGAGGATGAACAGGCGCGTGAAGGCGGGCCGGGCGGACCTGGCGGGTTACCTCGAAAGGAAAATCACGCTTTACCTGGGGACCGATGGCGAAGCCAGCAACGACGATCTCTCCGTCGAAGGGGAAAGGAGGTTCCTCGCGGCGGACTTCCCGGAACTCGAACCGGCCTTGATCCGCAAACTGGGCCGTTCGGATTTTCCCTTTCCGGGCTGCCGCCTGGGAGCCCTGGTTCCGGGCTACTGCGCCGACCTGCAGGTCGTGGACGCCTCCGGGGTGCGGGATGTGTACGTTGGGGGAAAGCTTAGGGTCAGCGGAGGAAAACTACTGGCCCTGGACACCGAAAAGGATGTCGAGGCGCCTCTTGAAAAGCTGCTTTCGGATTGGTGAAAGGGGAAAGGGGCAAGGTCCTCGCCGGAAATGGAGCTCCTTGGTTTGCGACGGGGTCCGATGAAGAACCGAATCGGTGGCGTGTGACCGGAAGCCTGGAACAGGAACGAGGAAAAAAAGGAGGAAGGCGAGATGACGGTTTATCGCATCAAGAGCAAGACACGGTCCTGGGATGGTGAAACGATCGGCATCCTGATCCTGGACGCGGCGTATCCCTGTGTCCCGGGCAATGTCGGGAACGCGACGACCTATCCCTTTCCCGTCCGGTACAAGGAAATCAGGGGATCCTCGATCGAACGCCTGCTGAACGAGAGGGACCCCGAGTTGCTAAGGCCCTTCATCGAGGGTGCGAAAGAACTCGAGGCGGAAGGCGTTCGGGCGATCACCGGGGCCTGCGGCTTCATGGCCCTTTTCCAGAAGCAGGTGGCGGAAGCGGTCGAAATCCCCGTGTTCCTTTCCAGCCTGCTGCAGGTTCCCTTCATCTGCCGGACGCTGACCTCGAAGCAGAAGGTGGGCATCATCTCGGCGAACGCGAGTGTCCTCACCGAGGAACACTTCCAGAACGTTGGGATCACGAAGGACATGCCGATCGTCGTTTACGGGATGGAAGACCAGGATGAGTTCAGGACCAGCGTGCTGGAGGAGAAGGGAACGATGGATTCAGACCTCGTCGAGAAAGAAGTGGTCGGGGTTGCGGAGAGGATGGTCCGGGAGCATCCCGAAGTTGCGGCCATCGTACTGGAGTGCAGCGATCTTCCTCCCTACGCGGCGGCGGTCCATGCGGCAACGGGACGCCCTGTCTTCGATTTCATCACCATGATCAAGTACGTTCACTCGGCCCTGGTCCCGACCCGGTACGAAGGGTACATGTAAGCCAAGCTCGCCGCCCCGGTGTCCTACCCGGAAAGGACAGCGAGGATGCCGGCGATGACCAGGGAGGGCAGCATGTTCACGATTCGGAGGGGCTTGATTCCCAGGATCGTGATCCCCATCCCGATCATGAGAACGCCGCCGGTGGCGGTGATCTCGTTGACCACGGCGGGAACGAGGACGGGTTCCAGGAGCCCCGCGAACAGGGTGAGTGCTCCCTGGTAGAGGAAAAGCGGAACGGCGGATGCCACGATGCCGACCCCGAATGTTGTCGCGAAGGCGATCGCGGCAAAACCGTCGATCAGGGACTTTGTGAGGAGGATGGTCCGTGTCCCGTGGAGGCCTTCCTCGAAAGCGCCAAGAATTGCCATGGATCCGGTGCAGAAGAGCAGGGAAGCGGCGATCATCCCCTCGCCGAATCGCTCGTTCTTCGACCGGATCCTTTTTTTGATCGACTCGCCGAGCCGGTTGACGCGGGATTCGAGCTGGAGCGCTTCCCCAAGCAGCGAACCCGCCACCAGGCTGAACGCCAGGATGAGGATGCGGGTGCTTTTCAAGGCCATTGAAAGCCCGATGAAGCCGGTGAAAAGCCCGAGGGCCTGGAAGGTGATCTCGGAGTAGCGGCCGGGCAGGCGCGAACCGACGGCAAGGCCGAGGGCACCGCCGAAAGCGATCGAAAGCGAATTGACCAGGGATCCCGCGAGGGGGATGTCAACGGGGAAAGCGAGCAAGAAGTTCCCTCCAGTGGGTAAAATGGGACTCGGGACATCATAGCAGAAAATGGCCGATGGGATTAACCCTGCCAGGCCGATCATGCGAAGGAGGGGGAAATCGTTGTCCAGGATATGGCTCTTTGCCCTGATGCTCCTTGCCGGGGCGGTTTCGGCCCTTCAGCCTGGCGTAAACGCAAGGCTGGCACAGAAGGTCGGCCTTCTAGAGAGCGCATTCGTGTCTTTCCTGGGAGGGGCCCTTTGCCTTGGGGTGATCGTGCTCATTTTCGGGAGGGGAAACCTGAAGGCCATATCCGGGGCCGCTCCGTGGGAGGTCCTCGGCGGGTTGATGGGAGCCTTTTACGTCACCTGCCTCGTTCTGGCTGTTCCCCGTATCGGCACCACCGCGGCCATGGCCGCGGCGATCGCGGCGCAACTGGCCGCCAGCCTGGCGCTGGATTCGGTAGGAGCCTTTGGTTTCCAGAAACTGCCTCTGGACCTGCCCCGGGCTATCGGCGTGCTCTTCCTCGTCCTGGGATCCATGCTGGTTTTGAGGAAGTAGAGAGGAAGCCCGGGGTCGGGAGCGTTCCGAAATGGAAAGAATCATCGAGACCATGAAGGAGGTCCGTTATGGAAACGACAAGGGAAGCGGTACTGGAGAAAGCGGCACGGGAGGCATGCCTCAACGAGGTGCGATACCACCTTTGCAGCCAGGGAACGGTGGCGGCCCTGATGAGGGGCTTCGGAATCCACAACCCCGATGTCCTGCGGGCGTCAACGGCTTTTGCGGGAGGGGGCGTCAGGCGGGGGCACATGTGCGGGGCCTTGAGCGGGGCGCTCATGTTCATCGGCCTGCTGGCCGGTCGGGACGATCTCGAAATGCGCGACCAGGCAGCGAGAGGCCTCGGGTATTGCGACACCCTTTACCGGGCCTTTGAAGAACGCTTTGGATCCGTCCTCTGCAGAGACATCCAGAAGGACCTTTACGGCCGGGAGTATGAGCTTACCCGCCTGGAAGAACGGGAGGAAATACATGCCCTGATGGAGAAAATGGATTTTGCCTGTCCCCAGGTTTGCGGGGAAGCGGCCCGGATGGCGGCGCGGGTTGCCCTACAGATCCTGGATTCGGGCCACCCGCTTGCCAATTCGATGATCCGCCTGCCAGGTTAGCCCGTTTCTTCATGACCCCCGGAAACGGGGGTTTTTGTTTTCCTCTTGTCTTGCAGTCATGGCGGAAGACGTCTATAATCCGGGTAATGATTGCATATGCAACTAATTACGGAGGGGATCGATATGGACCGGCAGGAGCGGTCGCTGGGGCGCTGGATCGCCACCCTCTTCCGGCGGAGCCGGGTTCACCTCGACCGGGTATTTGAACCGGTGGGATTGGGGAAGGGACTCTATCTCTACCTTGCGCTTCTCTCGAGGAACGAAGGATTGACGCAGCACCAGATTGCCGTCGAGCTGGCCTTCGACGAAGGGACGGTTGCCCGGGCTGTCCAGCGCCTGACTGCGGCCGGGTGGCTGCGGAAAGAAAGAGATGGCCGTGATGCCAGGGCCTTCCGGGTTTACCTGACGCAGCAGGCCAGCGAGAAGATGCCGCTGGTTTTAAGGGAGCTGGAGGCGTGGAATGCCCTGCTCGTCGAGGGGTTTGACCCGGGAGAAAGGGACCTGGCACTCGGCTTGCTAGTCCGGATGGCGAATAATGCCGAGCGGCAGGGAAAGTGAGGAGGAATGGGAAGAATGGAAAAAATGGAGTCGGCGAAAGCCTTCGCGGCAAGACTGGATGAGCAGGATCCGCTTGGCCGGTTCCGGGAACGGTTTGTCATCCCTCCCGGACGGATCTACATGGACGGCAATTCACTCGGACTTCCGCCCAAAGCTTCCCTTGAAGGCGTGCAGCGCGTGCTGGAGGAATGGAAAGTCCTGAACATCGACGGGTGGCTGGAGGGCAAGATCCCTTGGTTCACGATGCCGGAGGAGATGGGCCGGAGGATGGCTCCCCTGGTGGGGGCGTTGCCCGGTGAGGTCGTCATGTCGGGTTCCACGACCTCGAACCTGCATTCCCTCGTCAGCACCTTCTACCGCCCGGAGGGGACCCGCAGAAAGATCCTGGCGGACGAGCTCAATTTCCCGTCCGACCTTTACGCTCTGGCAAGCGAGATCCGACTTAAGGGAGGCGACCCGGCAAGCGACCTGGTCCTTGCTAGGTCGAGAGGCGGAGGGATGCTTGAGGAGGACGACCTGGTCCCCTTGATGGACGAAACCGTTTCCGTGGCCCTTCTTCCCTCGGTGCTTTACCGCAGCGGCCAGCTCCTGGACATGGAAAGACTGACCCGCGCGGCTCACGAAAAGGGAATCGCCATCGGGTTTGATTGCGCCCATTCCGCGGGATCCGTTCCCCACCGCCTCCATGACTGGGACGTTGACTTCGCTTTCTGGTGCAGCTACAAGCACCTGAACGGCGGGCCGGGAAGCCCGGCTTTCCTCTTCCTCCACGAACGCCATTTCGGCCTTGAGCCGGGATTGGCGGGCTGGTTCGGGTATGTCAAGGAAAAACAGTTCGACATGGCCCTGGGGTTTGAGCACGCCCGTTCAGCCGGCGGGTGGCAGATGGGTACGCCCAGCGTCCTTTCCGCAGCGACGCTGGAGGCTGCCCTGGCGATCCAGGAGGAAGCCACGATCGGGGGCATTCGGGAAAAATCGCTCCAGTTGACGGACTTCCTTATCGACCTGGTCGACCGGTACCTTTCAGAGGAACCCTATGGCTATTCCGTCGCCACCCCGAGGGATCACGGGCGGCGCGGGGGGCATCTCGCCATCGAGCACCCCAGGGAAGCCTGGAGGATCTGCTGCGCGCTGAAGGCCCGGGGAATCATCCCGGATTTCAGGCCTTCGCGGGTGATCCGGATTGCCCCTGTCGCTCTCTACAACACCTTCTCGGAGGTATGGGCAGTGGCCGATGCCCTGAAAGGGATCATCGACCACCGGGAATACGAAAGATTCCCGGTGGAAAGAAGCGCCGTTTCCTGAAGCTGCTGCGGACGTTCCGTTCGTGTCCCGAAGGCCCCGGTTGTTTGCCGGGGCCTTTTTCAGCCGAATCCCACTTCATGATATTAGCGTGATATGATATTCATGCCTGTACTTGCCTGGCGGTTCCGGGATCGCGTTTTCCCACGGAAGGGGGAAACGGTGAGTGCCTGAGAAAGAGCCCCTCTGGAAGCTCGAGAACGTGACGAAGACTTACACGATGGGACAGGTCAAGGTGACGGCCCTGCAGGAAACCTCCCTGGAGATCGGGGAGGGAGAGCTGTTGGTCATTCTTGGCCCCAGCGGTTCGGGAAAAACCACCCTGCTGAACATCCTGGGAGGCCTGGATGTCCCGACCAGCGGGCGGGTCCTTTTCGAAGGAGAGGCGCTTGAAGGGGCGAGCGAAAAGCGCCTGACCGCCTACAGAAGGGACGTCGTGGGGTTCGTTTTCCAGTTCTTCAACCTGGTCCCGGATCTCACGGCATTGGAAAACGTGGCCTTGGGGGCTTGCCTTGCCCGAAATCCGCTTGATCCCGAGGCGGTCCTCGAAGAAGTGGGCATGGCCGGCCGGGTGCGGCATTTTCCCTCCCAGATGAGCGGAGGGGAGCAACAGCGGGTTTCCATCGCCAGGGCTGTTGTCAAGAATCCCCGCCTCCTGCTTTGCGACGAACCGACGGGATCGCTCGATTGCTCCACGGGGAGGCTGATCCTTTCCCTTCTTGAGAAGGTGAACCGGATCTATGGGACGACGGTGGTCATCGTTTCGCACAATGCGGCCATCGGCGGGATGGGGAAGCGGGTGGCCACGATGAGCAGCGGGAGGATCGCAGGTTGGGTCGAACACCCAGCACCCTTGCCGCCGGGGGAAATCGAATGGTGAGATCCCCGCTTTTCCTCAAGCTCGTGAGAACCATATCGAGTACGCTGGGTCCTTTCGCCGGTGTGGTCGCGGTCGTCGCCGTCGGGCTATCCGTATTCGTTTCCATGACCGCGGTTTCGGACAACCTTGCGCGATCCAGGGAGACATTCTACAGGAACACGGATTTTGCCGACCTCTTCTTTCACGTGGTAAGGGCCCCCGAAGGAATCGTGGAAAGGGTTTCGGCAATCAGGGGCGTTGTCAGGGTCACGGGCAGGATACAGAAGGACGTTTCCCTCTTTCGCGAGGATGGGACGCGGGCAACGTTGCGCCTGACGAGTTTCCAGGTGCCTATGGAGAAGGAATTGAACCGCCTTTGGGTGCAGAAGGGGCGACTTTTCGAGAAAAACCCCGAGGGCGGGGTGCTGGAGATCCTCCTGAATCCTCAATTCGCCAAGGCGAACGGCCTGAGCCTGGGCAGCAAGGTCAACGTGGCCGCGGAGGGAAAAGAAAAGCCGATGGAAGTCGTCGGCCTCGCCGCAAGCCCTGAGTTCGTCTATGCCATCAAGGACGCCGCCTCCGTGTTCGAGGACCCGTCCAGTTTCGGGGCCGCAATGATTTCCCGGAAACAGGCCCAGCAAATCCTGGATATGCAGGGCTCCATCAACCAGGTCCTGGTCCGGCTTGCACCGGGCATCGACCGGGACCGGGTCAGGGAAGAGATACGGGCGATCCTGGAACCTTACGGGAACCTGGCGGACTACCCGCAAAAGGACCAGGTCAGCGAAGCGATTTTGAGGGGAGAACTGGAGCAGCTCAAGGTCGCTTCCACTTTTCTGCCGGCTTTTTTCCTCGGGCTCGCGGCCCTCATGCAGGCGGTTTTTCTCAGTCGGCTGGTGAAAGCGGCCCGGACGCAGATCGGACTGATGAAGGCCCTGGGATTCGATAACGGCAGGATCATGCTTCTCTATGGCGGATACAGCCTGGCCTCTTCGGGAACGGGGGCACTGGTCGGGATCCTGGCGGGTTACGGGCTGGCCGGTTTCTTTATCCGGCTCTATGCCACCTATTTCAACCTCCCGAGGCTGGATGCGGGGTTCGATTTCAGGGCAGCGGGCCTGGGGCTGCTCCTCAGCCTGTCTCTGGGGGTCCTGGCGGGAATCGCGGCCACGCGTCAGGTCCTGTCAATCCATCCCGCCGAATCCATGCGCGTTGCGGTTCCCTCCCGGACGTCCAGAAGCTTCCTGGAAAGGTGGGGGGTGCTGTGGAACCGCCTCGACCTCTCATGGCACATGAGCTTGAGGTCGATTTCCCGCAATCGCTTCCGGTCGGCCGTCACGTTCCTCGGGATCTTTGTTTCCATCGGGATGCTGGTGGTGTCACTCTTCACCCGGGATTCGATGGATTCCCTGTTTGACCGGCATTTCAACACGGAACTCCGGTACGACCTGCTAGCCCGGTTTTCGTCCCCGGTTAGGGGAATCGAGCTGCTCAACCTCGAGCGGTTGCCGGGGGTCACCCGCGTTGAACCCCTCTTCGAGTTGCCGGTTCGGCTTCATTACAGGGGGCGCAGGGAGGAAACCGTCATGGTGGGGCTTTCGCCCGGACAGTCCCTTTTCGGCTTGAGAGACCCCGAAGATCGTGCTTGCGGACTCCCGGCCGCAGGGCTGCTGCTGGACTGGAATGTCGCCCGCAAGCTGGGCGTCGGGACAGGCGAAACCCTCGAAGTGGAGACCCTTCTGGGCAAAGGGCCCTCGCGAAAGGCCAGCGTCGTCGTGACAGGCCTTAGCCGCAAGTCGGTCGGAGAGGCGGCATACCTGGGGCTTGAGGAATTGAACGATCTTCTCCGGGAAAAAGGGCTTGTGACGGCTGCGGCGATCAGGGTCGAGCGGGGGAAAGGCCCAGCTGTCGAGAAGGAAACGGCGGACATGGTCAACATTTCATCCGTGCTCAGCCGCGAAAGGGAAAAACGTTACCTGAACGAGAACCTGGCCTACCTCTACGCGTCAATTGTCATCCTGGTTTCATTTTCCATCCTGCTGGGTTTTGCGATTGTTTTCAACGCGTCAGTCCTCGCCTTTTCCGAAAGGCGCCGGGAGTTGGCCGGCCTTAGGGTTATGGGATTCACGAAACCGGAAGTCGCGATGTTCCTCCTGAAGGAAAACCTCCTGCTGCTTCTGGCCGGGACCCTGGCAGGACTTCCGTTCGGCAGGGGGCTATCCGAAGGCTATGCCAGGGCCGTCAGTTCGGATCTTTTCACCTTCGTCGCCGTCGTCTATCCCAGGACATACCTACTGGCGACCCTGGGAGGGCTGGTTTTCGCGGCGCTGGCCTTGGTCCTTGGCTTACGCGGGCTGGATCGGCTGGATTTTGCAGAAATCATCAAGGCAAGAGACTGATCGAGGTGAGGACGAGATGAGGAAAACTCTCTTCCTGCTCCTTATCCTGGCGGCGATTGGCCTGACGGCATGGTTTTTCGGCGGTCGAAGCGTGGATGTCGAAACGGTCCGGGTATCCAGGGGGAATCTCATCCGAACGGTGGAAGAGGATGGAATCGTCGAGGTTCCCGATGACCGAAGGATTTTCGCGACCCAGACGGCCCGGGTGCTGGAAGTCGCCGTGCAGGACGGCGATGCCGTCCTGCCGGGAAAGCTCCTCGTCCGGATGAAGAATCCGGACCTGGAAGTCAGGATCCAGGAAACGCGAACGCTTCTCGAACAGGCAGCGAAGGAACGCCGCGGAGCTGCCGCCCGATCGGCATCGGCGCGGCTGCTCCTTGAAGACGCGTTCCGGAATGCCCTTCGGCGGGAGAGGCTTTACGAGGCAGGAGCGATCTCCCTCTCCGAGCTCGAGGAGGCTCGCCTCGTTGAAGGGCGCCTGAAGGAGAACCTGGCGGAAACCCGATCGGCGGAATCTTCAGCCCTGGCCCTCGAGTCCGGGCTAAGGCGAACCTTGTCGGAACTGGAGGCAAAAGCGAAGGAGCTCCTCGTCAGAAGCCCCATCAGGGGGTTCGTCCTCGAACTTCCGGCAGAAAAGGACAAGGTTTTCCAGCCCGGAGACCTCGTGGTGACGGTCGCCCCCGATGCAATGATGGAAGTGGTTTCCGACGTCCTGGGAGATGCTCTGGGCGGAGTGGCGGTCGGCCAGAAGGTTCGGGTGACAGCCCCGATACTCCGGGACCTTGTCCTGGAAGGCCGGGTTTCAAAGATCTACTCTCAGGCTTTCGAGAAGCTTTCCGCTTTGGGCGTTGTGCAGCGCCGGGTCAAGGTGAAGATCAGCCTTCCCTATACCCCTGAGCTGAAGCCCGGATTCGAGGTCCGCGTGGCGATCGAGACGGAACGCCGTTCGGGTGCCCTGTTTTTGCCGGTAGAAGCCGTTCGATCGACGGAAAAGGGAGAGAGAACGGTGCTCAGGGTCGAGGGAAACCGGATCAGGACGGTAAAGATCAGGACCGGGATTACGGACCGGAGGCTTATTGAGATACTGGAGGGGCTTGAGGAAGGTGACGAGGTTGTCCGGAACGCAGGACTGGACATCGCGGAGGGAACCCGGGTCCGGGTTCAGAGGTAAAACAGGCGGACCAAGGCCACCGCAACGAGGATGAAAATGACCGTCATGATGCCGCCTGCCTTGATGAAATCGGCGTTTCGGTATCCGCCGGGGGAAACCAGGAGGGCATTCACCTGGTGTGTCGGCAGGATAAAGGAGTTCGCGACGCAGATGGCCACCAGCATGGCGAGGGCCCGGGGGTCAAGCCCGGACTCCTTTCCGGCTAGAATCGCAAAAGGGACCAGCAGGACCGTGGCGGCTACGTTGGACATGAAAAGGGAGAAAACAGTCGAAAGCCCCGCAATGACCAGCAGGATCAAGGTCGGGGGGCTTCCTGCCAGGAGAAGGGTGAGCCTTTCTGCGAGGAACCTGGCACCCCCGGTATAGTCCATCGCGAGACCCAGGGGGATCAGCCCGGCCAGGAGGAAAACCGTTTTCCATTCAATGGACTCGTAGGCTTCGTCCATTGACAGGACCCCCAGGAGCACCATGGCCAGGGCGCCGCTCAGCAAGGAGAGGGAAAGGGAAAAACCGGCAACGGCCAGCCCGATCGCAGCCAGGAAGCAAGCGGCGGCAGGAATCGCCTTCGCCTCCCTGAGGGGTTGGCCGGAAAGCGGCGTAACGAGAGCGATGCCCTCCTCCCTTCCCAGTCGCCGGAGGTTATCCCAGGGACCGTGAACAACGAGCGCGTCCCCCGGGCGCAGCGGAAAGTCGGAAAAATCTTCCCGGTAAACGTTTTCCCCCGAAAGCAGGACAAGCGGCTCCACGCCGAAATTCCTACGAAGGGCGATCCCCCGGATGGATTTACCGGCCATCGGGGAGCGGGGCAGAACGACATACTGTGCGAACGAGGCGTTCTCAAGCAACCACACCTGTTCCCTATCCGCCTTGTGATCCAGGACCCGCAGCCCGAAAGCTGCCGAAAAAGCTTCACACCCTTCCTGCATGCCCGAGACACCCAATATTTGTCCCTCCTTGAATTCGGACTGGCGCCAGGGAGCATAGGTTGCCTTGCCCTTGTTTTCCACGAACAGCAGGTGCAAGCCCCAGCGCTGCCAAAGGCCGATCCCTTCGGGGGTTTGGCCGGCCAGGGGAGACCCCGGAGGAATTTCCAGCCGGATGATTTTCCTGGGGAGGTCCCAGCTGTCGACAAGGAGATCTCCCTCGCCTGGTTCCTGTTCCCCGTGTTTCCCGGGCAGCAGGCTTCTTCCGAGGAACAGGAAATAAAGGATCCCGCTCGCCAGAAGGGCAACCCCGACCGGGGTGACGCTGAAGAGGCCCAGAGGTGCAAGGCCCGCTTGCCGGAGCAGGTCGTTAAGGATGATCATGGGGCCTGATGCGACAAGGGTCAGGGTTCCCCCCAGGATGGCTGTAAACCCCATGGGCATCAGGAGCCTGGAGGCAGGGATTTTTGTCTGCCTGGAAATCCCGAGGAGGGCAGGAAGAAAGAGTGCGACGGCCCCGATGTTCTGCATGAAGGCAGAAATCGAACCGACAAAAGCCGAGACGAGGACGATCAGTCGTTTTTCGTCTGATCCGGCAAAGCGGATGATCGGGCGCGAGATCCGGTTCATCAGGCCGGTTTTCTCGATTCCCGCTCCCATCACCATGACTCCCATGAGAGCGAGGACAGCACTGCTGGAAAAGCCTGAAAAGGCTTGTTTCACCTCGAGCAGGCCGAGCCACGGGAGGACCAGCATGACCAGGATGGCGACGATGTCCGAGCGCAGCTTTTCGGTTGAAAAGAGGACAATGGCCGAAACCAGGACACAAAAGACCAGGGTGATCTCTCGTGTCATGAGGGGTTTCCTCTTAGAGGCCCGCCAGTGACAAGGCAGACAGGGCCGTCGCGATGATCGCGGCGACGGCGATGACAACCTTCCACCGGGGGGCGTGCAGGACTTCGGGCAGAGTGATGTCTCCGAAGCTCCCCCATCGAAGAATCGTGGTTTCGATCCTGGGGTAGATCCCGGAATAGAAGGCCGTTCCAAGAATCATCCCGAAGACCCCGCCGAAAAGGGCATCCAGCGACCCTTGTCCCACCGCTCCCGCTGCCGTTCCGGGGCAATAGCCGAGAAGACCGAACCCCAGGCCGAAGATGAGCCCGCCGATGGCGGAGGATCCCAGGGACCCTTGCTTGGGATGAAGGGTGACAAGCCCGAGATGCAGGAGAAGCTGGATTCCTAGCATTCCGGTTAGGACGGCCGAGAGCATGATCTTGACGACCGTGAAATCGACCAGGACAAGTTGCCCGATGATGACCTCGTAGCGGGTGACTCCTCCTTTTTGGAGGAGAAACCCGAAAAGGACGCCCAGGAAGAGGGCGAAGGGCTTTCGAACCGGTTCAGGCAGGAGCAGCGGGGTTTTGGCCATCGTCGTTTCCCCCTATCCTTTCGCCAGGGAGAAGAGCAGGGTGGCCGCCAGGATCCCTCCCGCGAAAAAGGCGGCGGAGGCTAGCCAGCTGCTCAACGCAAGCTGCAGGGTTCCGCTGATGCCGTGCCCGCTCGTGCAGCCGCCTGCCCAGCGGGCTCCCAGCCCGGCCAGGAACCCCCCGGCAAGGGCCGTGAGGAGGCGGCCGGCAACTCCCGGACCGAAAATCCCGACCCATAGCGGAGGAACCCACTCTATTCGGAAAGTTCCGCTCGATATCGCCGAGAGAAAGGCCCCCAGGGGGATCCCGAGGACAAACATCCACTCCCAGTCGATCACGGGAGGGAAAAGCCTGTAGTAGGGTTTTTCTTTTGTCGAGCTACCGCGAAGCGCCGACTCGATCATGCCGCTTGTCCGGGCAAAGGCTGTCGAGCACCCGATCGGTTTGTCGAGCAGGAGGAACGCGAGGCACTCCAGAAGCCCGATCAGGATCCCTGCGGTCATCGCCGGCCATCTGGGCAGGAATAGCCAGTCCATGGGTCCGGTCCTCCTTCCTTCGTGTTACACGCCCGCGGGTTTCCCCATGAATCTGGGACCGTGAGGGGAAACGCAAAGCGGGCAGGCCGGCGCGAGTCCGGCAGCGGCATAGCCCATCATCCCGCCAGAAAGGTTATAGACCTTCTCGAAGCCTCTCCGGAGGAGAAGGCTTGCCGCCAGGCTCGAACGATGCCCCGTACCGCACAGAGTGACGATCCGCGAGCCCGGATTCAGCTCGACATGGCGAAATCTCAGGTCTGGGGCAGGGATATTTATGGCCTCGGGGATGTGGAAACCGTCATATTCCACAGGGGAGCGGACATCGACGAGCGTGACGGGGGCTCCGGACGAGGAGGCAAGGTCATGGATTTCAAAAGGAGAAACCTGCGGGACATGGGCGGTCGGCAAACCTGCCCTGGCCCAGGCGAAAAGGGAACCGTCCAGCGTGGCCCCGACATTGTCCAGCCCGACCCGGTGAAGCCAGGTGACGGCAATCCCCACATTTTCGAGGCGGTCGGCAACGAGCAGGATTTCCTTGTCCGCGGGGAGAACCCAACCCGCAAAGGTGGCGAAGTTTCCCCCCAGGTCAAGGTTGATGGATCCCGGGATGTGGTTGCCGCCGAAGGCGCTGTAGTCCCTGATATCCAGCACGAGGGTGCCCGGATCGGACATCCGGCTGGAAAAGGCTTTAGGGGCCAGAGGGGTCGGCGACGGCAGGCTCTCGAGCAGGGCCGGGCCTTC
The DNA here is from genome assembly GCA_964521575.1 of uncultured Synergistaceae bacterium. GTDB lineage: Bacteria > Synergistota > Synergistia > Synergistales > 79-D21 > 79-D21. The sequence continues at coordinate 127,610 of CAZFSR010000005.1, read as the reverse complement.
TCCGTTGATGCGGCTGCACCGGCTGAAATGATCCGGAGCCGCAGGCATCCCGGAGGTGAGGGACGAGACGAAAGCCTCCCTGTCGACGATCCGGAGAGCTTCGTTGTAGAGTTTTTCGTACCCCACCGTGCTTTCCCTCTTGGCCCCCATCGCGCGCCCGCAGAGAGACCCGGCTCCATGAGCAGGGTAAACCTCGCAAAAACCGGGAAGCTTCAGTATTTTTCCGTGCAGGGTTTCGAAAAGAAGAGTCGCCAGCGAAACCGCCTGCCCTGGGAAGAGGTCCGGCCGACCAACGTCTCCTACGAAAAGGGTGTCCCCGCAGAAGATCGAAACGGGTTCCTGCCCGCGCGCGAGGTCTTTTACCGCGTAGGTGACGTGTTCGGGGGTGTGTCCAGGGGTTTCAAGGACGTCGAGCTCAATGTCGTCTATTCGTAGGGAATCGCCTTCCTTGACGGGAATGTGGGCAAAGGCCGCTTTTGCCGCCGCCGGCATGACGATCTCGGCGCCGGTGGCCTTTGCCAGGTCGAGGTGTCCCGATACGAAGTCGGCGTGCAGATGGGTCTGCAGGATATGGGTGATTCTGAGGCCGAGATCCCTGGCGGCCTGTTGGTAAATGTCGGTGTCCCTCCTCGGATCGATGATGGCACAGGAATTCGTGCCCCCCAACAGGTAAGAGGAATGAGCGATCCCGGGCACGAAAAAGGATTGGACGATCATGACCACTCCCTCCTCTCTCTTGTTTAAATATTATCATGGAGAAGTGTCGAATAGATGTTCGTGCATTAATAAAGAAGGTCGGAAAACTGATTTATGATAAGATTAAAAAATCGGAATTCTTTCGGCGAAATGCCGAGTTTTCAGGAGGAGGTTCTGTCGATGAACAGCCATTCTGCCGCTTTTGGTTCCTTTCATAACCCCGTGAAGCTCGTTTTCCGCCCTGGGGCCCTGTCCGAACTTCCGGCGGAGTTCGGCCCGGGGGATGTCCCCCTGATCGTGACGGATCCGGGTGTCGAGAAGGCGGGCATTGCGGACCGGGTCTGTCGTGTCCTTGAAGAGGCCGGGATACGGTTTGCCCTTTTCGCAAAGGTCGAAAGCGATCCCCCGCTCGAGACGATTGAAGCCGCGGCGGCTTTTTACCGGGAGAAAGGATGCGGGTCCATCATCGGCCTGGGGGGAGGCAGCAGCATGGATGCCGCCAAGGCCCTGGCCGTTGTCGTTTCCACGGGGGAGGACCTTCGGGCCTACAGGCAGGGCCTCCCCGTCACGGCTCCCCTGGTGCCGCTTGTTGCCATCCCGACGACCGCCGGCACGGGGTCGGAAGTGACTGGGGTCATGGTCATCAGCGACTTGCAGGAGAAGGTCAAGATGGTCTTGAGGGGGCCTTCCCTTTTCCCGAAAACGGGGATCCTGGACGCGAACCTGCTGGAGGGAATTCCTTCGGGGGTTGCCGCCGCAACGGGAAGCGACGCTTTCGTTCACGCCATCGAGGCCTTCGTTTCCCGAAAATCGACTTCGATAACGGACGCCCTGGCTTTTGAGGCGATGCGGCTCCTGTCCTCGAACGTGAGGAGAGTCGTGGCGGACGGCCACGACCTGCAGTCCCTCCACGCGATGCTCATGGGAAGCTGCATGGCAGGGCTCGCCTTCTCGAACGCCGGGCTCGGGCTCGTTCATGCCCTGGCCCACCCGGTTGGGGCCTTCTACCATGTGCCCCACGGCATCTGCTGCGGGATGTTCCTCCAGCCCGTCCTGCGCTATAACCTGCCGGTTTGTGCTGAAAAGCTGGCGCGGCTTTCAGGTGCCCTTGGAATCGACACGGGGAGGGACAACGATTTTTCGGCAGCGAAGCGGGTGGTGGAAAACCTCGAAGAGCTTTTTGGCGACATTGGGATCCCCAAGACCCTCCGAGACCTGGGGGTTTCGGATTTCCGCGTGAACGAGGCCATGCTGGACGACGCCATGGGCGCGGCGCCGACACGGCTCAATCCGAGAGCATCCGGAAGGGAGGATCTTCGCAGTTTGCTTGAGACTGTCGGATAGGTGAAAAACAAGGGGAGGTAACGTACCGGAAACGACTGCCGATAGGAACGGGATGGAGGTGACGGGCATGGCAAGGGAGGATGAGTTCGAAACGATCCTTTCCGCCTTCAGGGAAAGCGAAAGGCAGGTTCCCTCAAGCCTGGTGCGGAACAACACCGTTAGGGTCCCGGCGGAAGAGGGAGTGTACGCGTGGTTTTTCGAACCCGCCAGGCTGGGGATCAGGGGCGGATATTATGAGGTCCTGGTAGAAGGACGAGCCTTGCTATACGTCGGGATGGTGCCGAGCCGTCGGGACAGCAGGAAAAAGCTCAGGGATCGGCTGAGGAACCACCTCAGGAACACCGCGAGGCAGTCGACGCTTCGATTGAGCCTGGGGGCTCTCCTGATGGAAAAGCTGTCCCTCGAGCCCATTGCCCGGTCCGATGGCCGCGTCGATTTCGGCTTGAGCGAAGCCACGCTTGGCGACTGGATTGCGGAACATGGGTGGGTCTCCTGGGTGTCTCACCCGACCCCCTGGCAAGTTGAGAGCCGCCTGGTCCGCGCCCTTCGTACCCCCCTCAACCTTCATGGGAACGAGACACACCCATTTTTCGCCATTCTTTCCTCAGCCCGAGCGCGGGTTCGCGAAAAGGCCAGGCGAGACAGCACGCTTGTCAGGGAAACCGAAAAAGCAGGAGAGTCTGGCTGAGAAGGGCTTAAGGGGGAGAAGCGGATGCGGGAAAACCATAAATGGGGCCCAACGAGGGCCCCATCTGTGCTTTGGGTGTGGACGAAGCTCGATCAGGCTTTCGCCTTCTCGATGATCTCCTTTGCGATCGCCTCCGCGCTTTCTCCCTTTGTCCGAATCAACTCATCGACAACCGATTCCGAGATTTCGTAATCGGCAATTTTGAAAATTGCGGCGCAAACGTACTGGATCGCCTTTGCTTCTTTTTCCTTTGACCGGGCCCTTAGCTTTCTGGCCTTTTCCTGCGCTTCCTTAAGACGTTCTTCTAGTGGGCGCCTCACTCTTGTCACTTTTTTGGAGGGATCTTTCCCTGAGGTCATTTTTACGCACTCCTCTCAACATGTCTTTAGAATCGTGGAAAGTTGAGCTTCAATAAACAGTATAGAAAAGATCGGGTGAAAAGCAAGCATTCAGGAATTACGTAATTGAAAAATCGGCATTTGAAAATCGCTTTTCACGCATATCCTTGATAACGCTGTTTTCTATACCGGATGGGCAACGGTTATTGATTTCGGAGAGTGATGAAAATGCAGCTTGAAGAGGCCGTCCCCTATGAAATTCTTGAAAGCCGCCGGGCCAGGAATATCCGTATCCGCGTTTCCCGTGAGGGTCGCTTGTCTGTGATCGTTCCTGCAGGTTTTTGCACTGACAGGGTCCCAGGGGTGCTGGAAAAGAAGCGGGAGTGGATCCGAAGGGCCCTGGCGAGATTCAGCGAGGCCGCGATTCCCGCTACAAAGGGGAATGGGGACGACCCTGCGTGCCTGGACCTGGCCGCCTTTGGTGAAAGGTGGGGAATCCTCTTCGATGGGAAGCTTTCCCGGTCCGACGACCTGGTGGAGGAACGGCAAAAGAGGCGGCTTGTCCTCGGAGGGTCCTGGCATGATCCCGAAACCCCTGAGAAACTGAGAAGATGGCTTATCCTGAGGAGCGGAAGGGGGCTGGGCCCCTGGCTTGAAAGGCTTTCAGCCCGGCACGGCCTGCCGTTCCGCAAGTTTGCAGTGAGAATCCAGGAGACCCGGTGGGGAAGCTGTTCCGCGAAAGGCACGATCAGCCTGAACGCGAAACTCGCCTTTCTTTCCCCCCACCTGGTGGATTACGTCCTCTGCCACGAGTTGTGCCATACCCGTCACCTTGACCACTCCCGCTACTTCTGGGCACTCCTGGAAAGGGTCCTGCCCGAAAGCCGTTTCTTCAGGAAGTTGTTGCGGGAAGCCGGGTTTTGCATCCCGCCTTGGGTGCAGCCCAAGGCGGGAACAGCGCGATTCGCATCCCGGGGAAGCTTGACATTTTATCTACAGTAGCTATCTTATATGAAGAAATATCTTCTTATCGGAGGAAGGCGCCCTTGCCGCCAAGCGTCCAGGATATTCTTGCCAGGTTGACGGAAATATCCGCGGAGCTGGCCCCTCAGCAGCTTAAGCTGGCCCGTTTCATCCACTCCAACCTCAGGGGCGTTGCCTTCATGAACTCCGTCACGTTGGCAAGGGCGGCCGGTGTCAGCAACCCGACGGTTATTCGGCTCGCTTTCCGACTCGGGTTTTCCGGTTTCCCCGAATTCCAGAAGGCCCTCCAGGCGGCTACGGAAAGGCAGTACGATTCGCTGGAGCGTTTCCCGGGCGAACCCTTTTCGGGCGAGGAGGATTTCTTCCAGCGGGTCCTTTCCCTTGAATTCCACGTTCTCCGGCAGATGAAGGAAAAACTTTCCGAGGAAACAGTCCGGCGGGCAGTGGAACTCATGGAAAAGCGCGGGACCATCTTCGTCGTGGGCCTTCTCGCCAATACCTGTCTTGCCGAGTACCTGGGCTACTTCCTTTCCATCCTCAGGGGGAACGTACAGATCCTTACGGATTTCAATCACGAGGCCTACGGGAAAATTCGGGATGCCGGGGAGAATGCGGCCGCCGTCATCTACAGTTTCCCGAGGTACCCGGTGGGAACGCAGTCCCTGGCCGGGCTTTTCCGCAAGGAAGGGATCCCGGTCGTGGGGATCACGGACAGCGGGATGTCGCCATTGGCTCCGTTATCCGACGTGCTCCTGGAGGCCCCGATGAAGTTCATCACCTTCATCGATCCCTGCGCGGGGGCCTTTGCCATGACCCATGCCCTGCTCACGGCTTTTTACATGAAAAACCCCGGCAAAATGCGGGAAAAGTTGCGGGACTTCGAAGAGTTTGCCGCCGGGAAGGACCTTTTCGAGCGGAAGGATATCGATATCGTCGAGCTTGTCTGATCGGGGAATCGAAAATCAGCCACGGGAGGGATGAAAGGTGAAGGTTCTGTGCATTTCGCAGGAGCAGGTCGAGTCTCTCGGAATCCCGGTTTCTCAGGTCATGCGCGTCGTGGAGGAAGGATGGACGCTGAAGGGAAGGAAACAGGTCGAGATGCCCGCCAAGATTGGCGTGCATCCGCGCCAGGACTGCTTTATCCATGCCATGCCCTGCTGGCTGGGCGGGGACGTGGATGCCGCCGGGATCAAGTGGGTCGCCGGCTACCCGATCAACCAGGCGGCAGGATTGCCCTATATAACCGGCATCATGGTCCTGAACGAATCCCAGACGGGTTTTGTCAAGGCCATCATGGACGCGAACTGGATCACGGCCTGGAGGACCGGCGCGGCCAGCGGGGTTTGCGCGAAGCACATGGCCGACCCGAACTCCGAAACGATTGCCGTAATCGGTCTCGGTGTACAGGGCCGCACGAACACTGTCGCTCTTCTGGAGGCCCTGCCGAAAGTCAAGACCGTCAAGGTTTACGACAACTTCCCCGGGCAGGCGGAAAAATACACCGCCTTCGTTTCGCCCTTCCTCAAGGGACAGCAGGTCGTTCCTTGCTCAACGGTCGAGGAGGCGGTGAAGGGAGCAGATGTCGTGGTGACCTGTACGCCCATCGTCGCGAACCCGAAGCGTTTTGTCCGCTCCGAGTGGCTGAAGGCGGAAATGCTGGCCATCTCCGTGGACTACGATTCCGCTTTCGATGCCGACGTCATGACCGGGGCGACCGCTTTCGTGTGCGATGACCTGCACCAGTACCTGTGGACCCAGGAGCACGGCGTCTATTTCCAGGAAGGCTATCCGAAAGAGGAACAGATCACGGGAGACATGGGACAGGTATGCGCAGGCCTGGTCAAGCCCTCCATGAAGGGGCGCCGCGGCGCGGTTCTCATGGGTATCGCAAGCCACGACGTCATGACCGCCCGCCTAATCCTGGAAAAAGCGAGCGAGAAAAAAGTCGGCACGCAGGTAGACCTCTAGAAGACGGGGGCGCGGCCGTAAAGACCGCGCCCCGCTCAATTTTCCGCAACGGGGGATTCTCTTGATGAAAGAGGGCAGAAAGTTGCAGGGGCGAATACGGGTGACGGCCGCCGTGATCGAAAGGGAAGGAAGGGTCCTCCTCGCCCAGAGGGGCAGGGAAGATCGGCTTGCCGGCAAATGGGAGTTCCCGGGAGGCAAGATCGAGGAGGGGGAAACCCCTGAAGAATGCCTCGCCAGGGAAATCCTGGAAGAACTGGGGATCGTTGTCCAGGTGGGCGAGTTCCTTTGCGCCAGCCGTTTCGATTACGATCACGCTTCCGTGGAGATTTTCGCCTACCGTTGTCGCTGGATTTCCGGCCAGCTCCGGCAAAACGCCCACCAGGGCCTCCAGTGGGTCTTGCCGGGTGATTTCGACGGGATTGACCTCGTTGCGGCGGATCGGCCGATCGCCGGCCGCCTTTGCGGAATGAAGGATCCCGGTTCGCTGCCGGAAGCTTTCCCCGGCTGATGAAAGGGTTCCTACCAGCCCCCGCCACCGCCGCCGCCTCCTCCTCCCCCCGAAGATCCTCCGCCTCCGGACCCTCCGGAAGAAGACGAAGAAGCAGAGGAAACCGCCCCGGAAAAGGCCCCCGAAAAGCCCTGGACGAAACCGTCCCCACCGGAAAAGGAACCGCCCCGGTACCAATCGGGGGCGTAACCGGTGCCGAGTTGACCGGCGAAACGCCCTGCCCAGGCTTCCTCTACGTCGAGGGCCATGGCGAAGGGAAGATGCCTCTCGAAGAGGGCGGGGCTCGCTGAAGGGGAGGACAAGGCCTTGAGGGGACCTTCCTCGGCCATCGAAAGATAGAGCCGGTATCCTTCCACCTTCGCTCTCAGGGATTGCCCTTCCGCAGAATATCGTTTCAGCAGCACCTTGAAGAGGGCATCCGCGGCGAACACGACGGAAAGCGCCGGGATTGTCTGTTTCAGGATCGGGGTGAACGTAACCAGGGAAAGCTGGTAGAGGACGAATATCTCTGCCGCTACGAAGGGAAGCGAGAACAGGGTGAAGAACAGGGCCATGAGAACCCCTGAAAGGGAGGGAGACTTGAGCAGCCTGGCCCAGAGCATGACGGCTGCCGTTGACAGCAGGAGCACTCCGATTGTCCAGAGGGAAAGCCAAAGGGCCAGGAAGAGTCCTCCTCCCTCGATGAAGCCCGTGGGGTCGTTTGCGTAGAACATCCCGGCAAGTGCCAGCAGGGATCCGGCAAGGCCAAGGGCCCACTTTCCCGTATTCTTGGAAAAGAGGCTGCGCGAAGCCTGTCTCGCTTCGAGATCCTTGCGCAAGGCGGCCCAGGATGATTGCAGGCCGGCAGCATTGGAACGGGAGAGTGGAAGATCGATCCGGCCTGCCGGGTTCGCAGGGTCGGCGGGAACCTTCCTCATTTCGAGGCTCATGCGTGCCAACCGGCCGATGAGCCCCTTGCGGCCGGCCACGGCCTTTATGGACTCCAGCCTTCCCGAGGATTCCAGGGCCGCCGCGAGGAGGGATTTCAGGAGAGCCTTCTGGTGCCCCGGGAGATCTGAAACGGCAGGTTGACGATCCATGGAGAGGAAAAATTCACCTTCCCGTTCTTCGATCCGGAGGACTCCTTTGACAGCCAGGTCCACGAGTTCGGCTGGGAATGCGCCCATATCGAGAGCCATCCGGTAAATGCGCCGCGCTTCCGCCGGGGTCATCTTTCCTGGCGGCTCGAACAGAGGGGTGACGATCTCCTTCGGGGCGTCCCTTCCAGAGAGAAACCAGGCGACAAGGTAATAAAGCAGGACCAGCCCCATGCCCGCCGCGAAGGTGATCCAGCCTGTGTTCCGTGAGCTTGACGGAGGGAAGGCGACAAGTCCTTTGGGCCAGCCAACCGCGACGGTCAACCCCTCTCCGGGCTCGAGCGGCCGGGTTGTGGTGAACAGGATCCCTTTGCCGGAGACTTCGTGCCGGAAATCCGTGCCGCGCGACCCTCGAGGTCCGGTATAGGCCGCGATCTGAATTTTACCCCCGGGATTGACCCCTCCCGGAGGGAGAATGAGGCAGGAGGCGCGCTCGATGGGGAAGGTCCAATCGTTTCCCGTGACGTTCCAGTAAATCTCGTCTCGGTCCCGCAGGTTCGCGACTTGCCCGCTCATGCGGTAGGAGAGCGAAAACAGGTGAACACCGGGAGGCAGTTCCCTGTCGGGGTCGCCTAGATAGATCCGCTTTCCCTGGGTGATGACCTCTCCCCTTAAGGCAACCGGGTTCCCGTCAAGCCGGGCCCCGAGGATTTCGATCCGCGACGGGCGTCCTTCCCAGTTACGAAGCAGGATATCCCTGTAGATGCCGTGGCGGATCTCCTGGCCTTCCGAAAGCACGGAGATCCGCTCTTCCACCTTGATCGAGGCGTCTTCAAGGCACTCCACCCGTCCCTGGAAATCCAGGACCCGCTCGTTTGCCCGGCACTCCGCTCCACGCAGGGGGCCCGAAGCGGCGATCGACGCGACAAGGAAGACCAGGAAAAGAATGAACGTTCGCCTTGGATTCAGGGAGACCACCTCCAACGCGACGAGTACAATCAGATGAAGTGATTATCATATGCCGAGATAAAGTTAGCAAGGTCTTGACACTGCAAAAGATGGGCTCATAATGACCCGTAAATTTTCCGAAAGGGCGGGTGAAGGGATTGTGGATCGTGAAGCGCGGGCGGTGAGGGTGACCTGGATCGGGCTAGTCGTCAATACGGTGCTAACCCTCTTCAAGTATGCCGCCGGTTTCCTGGGCGGAAGCGCGGCCATGATTGCCGATGCGACCCATTCGCTGACCGATCTCGTGACCGACATCGTCGTCATCCTGGGCTTTCGCATCGTCAGGAAGCCGGCTGACGAGACCCATGACTACGGACACGGGAAGGTCGAGGCCCTGCTTGCCGGTCTCTGCGGCATCACGCTCGTCGCGGCCGGGTTCGGGATCTTCTGGTCGGGGACACACGCCATCTGGCACCACTTTACGGGGCAGGAGATCCGGAGGCCTGGGATGATCGCTTTTGCCGCAGCCGTCATCTCCGTCGTCTCGAAGGAGTGGCTTTACCGCTACACGATCGATTGGGGCCGAAAACTCAATAGCAACGCCATCATCGCGAAAGCCTGGGATCATCGCTCCGATGCCTTCTCCTCGATCGGGACGACCGTGGGGATCGGCGGGGCCCTTTTCCTGGGAGAATCCGCGCGAATCCTCGATCCGCTGGCTGCCGTCATCGTGAGCGTCTTCATCGTCAGGGCGGCCCTTCCCATCCTGAAGGAATGCATGGACGAACTGCTCGAAGCCTCACTTTGCGAAGAAAGTGAAAAAGCCTTGGAAAACCTGATCATGAGCGTCGAGGGCATCCGTGGAACCCACAAGCTCCGGACAAGGAAGATCGGGTCCGTCATCGCGATCGATGTCCACGTCCTCATGGACGAATCCCTTTCCCTCGTGGAGGCTCACGAGATCTCGGCAAGAGTCGAAAGCTTGCTGAGGGAAAATCTCGGTCGCGGGACTTATATCTCGCTGCACATGGAACCGGTTTCCTACTATGCCCCCCTTCCTCCTGAAGAAGGATCCGCAAAACCCCATTGCGGAGTTTCGGGAAAGGAAATGCAGGGGTAGTCTTAAGAAGTTTTTCAGGGGAATGGAGTTCCTTTTGCCTTGTACCCCGCGAACAGGAGGGAGACACGTGCGCTTCAAAATAGATGGCGCGGTTCTCGAACGGTACCCTCAGACGGAGGTCGGATGGCTTGTCGCAGACGTTTTGCCGGTTTCGGCCGACCCGACAGTCGAACGGCTGAAGGCAGCCCTTGCCGGGGAAGTGGCTTCCATCGGCTTGTCGCTGGAGAACCTCTCTTCTTTTCCCGAAGTGGCCCGATGGCGCCAGGTCTTCGGCTCGATGGGGGTCAAGCCCAGCAAGTACAGGTCTTCGCTGGAAGCGTTGCTGCGGCGGGTCCTGAAAGACAACGACCTCTGGACGGTCAACAGTGTCGTGGACCTTTACAACTGTGTTTCCGTGAAAACCCTGCTTCCCATGGGAGCTTTCGACCTCGACAAGGTTCGGGGAAACCTCACCCTCCGCTTCGGGAAGCCGGGAGAGAGCTTCTCCCCGTTGGGGCAGGGAGAAGTCGAAGAGGTCCTTCCTCAGCATGTCGTCTATGCGGATGAGGAAAAAATCTGCTGCTGGCTGTGGAACCACAGGGACAGCCGGCTCGTGGGCCTTGATGAAGGAACGAGGAAAGCCGTTTTCCTCGTTGACCGCGCCTTTTCTCCCACGACGACGACAACGGAGGCGGGCCTGGAAATCCTTTGGGAAAAACTGGCGGAAACGGGATCGACCCCCCTTGGAAAGGGAGTTTGTTCCGCATCGCGACCGGAAGACGATATTGCGTGAAAGAAATGGTGGATCTTTCGGCGATCCGGGAAGCTCTTGAGGCAAGCGGGTTTTCCTTCGAATTCCTCGAAAACCGGGTTCGGCTGAAAAGCGCTGCCGAGGGAGCGGCCTATTGGGGGATCCGCCTGGAGTCTACAGCCCCTGCCCTTATCCTTCGAGCGGAGAACCGTTTCCTGCTGTTGATCCTCTCCGGTGCCGCCGGGAAGGTTGACTTCCAGGCCCTGGCCAGGCAGACGGGAGAGAAGGAATTGAGGATGGCCACGGCTGCTGAAATCCGGGATCGGTTCGGGATCAGGCCCGGCGAGGTTCCGCTTTTCGGCCTGGGGTTACCGACGCTTGTCGATCGATGTCTTCTCGGGCAGGAACATGTCTACGGGGGCTCCGGAACCCCGGAGCTGACTCTCAAGGTTGTCCCGAAAGCACTGCTGGTGCTGAACGAGGAAACCCACCTGGTCGACGTTCCATGCCTGGCCGGCGAAAACGGGAAGGAGGAGAGCGCATGAGAAACCGTCTGGCGATAGCTGCGGCGACTTTGGGTGCCCTGGTGGGGTTGGGATTGGCCCTTGCCGGCTTTTTCGTAGGGGAAGCCCTGAAGGAAGCCCGCTCCGCTGAGCGTTTCGTGACTGTCAGGGGTTTCGCGGAAAGGAACGTTGAAGCGGACCTGGTCATTTGGCCCATCACCTTCCGCGATACGGGCAACGACCTGGCGGAACTGCAGAGGGTCGTGGATTCCCACAAGGCGGAAGTCAAGGCTTTCCTTGCCAAGGCCGGGTTCAAGCCGGAAGAGGTCTCCGAAATGCCCCCGCAGGTTACGGACCTGAAGGCGCAAACTTACGGGGATGGGCAGAAACGGGATTACCGTTACATCGCGACGGTGACGATCACCCTTCGAACCACGGATGTCAAGGCGGCCAAGAAAGCCATGGAGGATTCCGGCACGCTGGTTCTCAGGGGAATCGTCCTGGCGGAGCAGGATTATGCCCGCTCAACGGAATTCCTTTTCACGGCCCTCAACGACATCAAGCCGGCGATGATTGCCGAAGCCACGAAGAACGCACGGGAAGCCGCCGAGCAGTTCGCCAGGGATTCAGGAGCCAGGGTGGGAAGCATGCGAAGGGCTTCCCAGGGACTGTTTACGATCGATGATCGCGACAAGGGTTCACCGGATCACAAAAAGGTCAGGGTCGTGACCACGGTGGAATATTTCCTGGCAAGTGATTGAAATCCCCTTGCGGCATGGGAAATACCCATCTTGAAGAGAATGGGGAGGGATTGGTCCCTCCCCATTCTCTTTGCCCGATATTGAACTGAAACGGGTTTATGGTTTACAATTCTCTCTAGAGATCGGATCCCAAAACAGAGGAGAGAGAAGCCCATGAGCATCACCAAGGTTGTCATCGCATTGGGAGGAAATGCCCTGCAGGAAGCCGGAACTCCGCCGACGGCAGAGGCCCAGTTCGAAGTGGTGAAAAAGACGGCGGGCTACCTGGCGGAGATCAGCAGCAGAGGATACGAGATGGCCATCGTTCACGGCAACGGGCCCCAGGTTGGGCGGATCGTCCTGGGGCAGGAAATCGCCTCGAAGGAGAATCCCCAGACTCCCGCCATGCCTTTCGATGTCTGCGGGGCCATGAGCCAGGGGTACATCGGCTACCACATCCAGCAGGCCCTGCGCGACGCCCTGAGAAACCGGAACCGCAACGTGCCTGTCGTGACGATCGCGACACAGGTCGTTGTGGACCCGAACGACCCTGCTTTCAAAAACCCCTCGAAGCCGATCGGGCCCTTCTACACGGAGGAAGAAGCCCGCCGGATGGAGAAAGAGAAGGGCTTCGCCATGAAGGAGGATGCAGGGCGCGGCTGGAGGCGTGTTGTCCCCTCGCCCGAGCCGAAGAAAATCGTCGAGCTCTCGGCCATCAAGCGGCTCTGGGACACGACGATCGTCATCACGGCCGGAGGAGGCGGAATCCCGGTCATCGAGAACATGGACGGGTCCCTGACGGGTGTCGCGGCGGTCATCGACAAGGACCTGGCCGCGGAGCGCCTTGCGGAAGACATCGAGGCAGATATCCTCCTGATCCTGACGGAGGTTGACAAGGTTTGCCTCAATTTCAAGAAACCGGACCAGAGGTTCATCGACCATATGACGGTTCCCGAAGCCATCAAATACATGGAGGAAGGCCATTTCGCCCCCGGGAGCATGCTGCCGAAGGTCATGGCTGCCATCAAGTTCGCCCGGACCTTCCCCGGCCGGAAGGCGATCATCACGTCCCTCTACAAGGCTGTCGACGCCCTGGAGGGAAAAGAGGGGACCGTCGTCACGATGGCCTAGGAGACGACCCGGCAAGTCTCTGGAAAACGACTTGAAGGCGTCCCCGTGCGGGGCGCCTTCTTTTTTCTTCAAGTAAAATAGGAAAGTGCCCAGCTAACGATTGTCCATGGGAGGCAGGCCGCTTGGGAATCTTGAGAATCCTTACCGCAAGGGAAATTGAAGCCACGCTCCGGATGGAGGAGGTCATCGGTGTCGTCGAACAGGCTTACCGCTTGTATTCGGGCGGGGAGGCGGACGTTTTCCCGATCCTCAGCAAGGAGTTCGAGCATGAGCGCAACGAGATGGACATCAAGGCGGGGCATCTTGTCGGCGTTGGGCTCTATGGCCTGAAAGTCATCGGGTGGGCGGCGGACAACCCCGGAAAGAGGAATCTTCCCGCATTGGCAGGGCTCGTCGTGGTCATGGACATCGAAACCCAGCAGCCCCTGGGGCTCGTGGAAGCGAGGACCGTCACCCGTCTTCGCACGGGAGCCGCCGGCGCCGTAGGCGCGAAAGCCCTGTCGCGAGAGGATTCGAAGGTGGCCCTCGTGGTCGGTCTGGGGGAGCAGGGGGAAGCCCAGGTGGAGGGGCTGCTGGCCGTGCGGCCCGGCCTTTCGCGTTTGATCGCATGCGGCAGGGACCCGCTCAAGACGAAAGCCTACATTGCGAAGATGCAGGCGCGTTTCCCCAGGACCCGCTTCGAAGGAGTGGGGCTCGATGACCTGAAGACCGGCTGCCGGGAAGCCGACATCGTCGTGACCTGTACCCCCTCCCACAAGAAATTGGTCGAAAAAGCCTGGATCCGCCCGGGGACCCACATCAATGCCATCGGGGCGGATATGCCGGGAAAACAGGAACTGGATGTCGAGCTCGTGGCTTCCGCCCGTCTTGTTGCGGATTCGAGAGAGCAAGTGCTTCGCCAGGGGGAATTCCAGTCCGCTTACAAGGCCGGCCGCATCTTCCCTAGGGATGTGGACGAGATCGGGGAAATCCTTCTAGAGAGGAGGCCTGCCCGGACATCTTCCGAGGAAATCACGATCTTTGATGCCACGGGAATGGCCATCCAGGATATCCTGACCGCAGAGAGGGCCCTTTCGAGAGCCGCGCGTGAAAACCGGGGCATCACGGTGGATATCTGATCCGGAGGTCATCGAGATGGTGCGCAAAGCCCCCGGGTGTTTACCCGAGGGCAAGCTGCCCGAAATCCGCGATCATGTAGACAGGCGAAAAACAGGAAAGGGGGCACCGCTCTTGTCCCTTGGGAAGTGGATGAACCGCAGGATCGAGCGCCTCGATTGGATCGACATGGGATGCATCAAGGTCGGGGCGATGCTTTTCGCCCTTCTCGCGGCAAAGATCTGCCCAGGGCTCCTGGCGCTGGACGTGCGGGTCTATGTCGCGGCCCTCGTTCTCGTTTCGATCAGGCCGCTTTTCCGTGTTCTGGTCCTGTCAGGGAGCGGCAGGATCTAGGAATGCGCCGGGAGGAGTAGGGGTGCGGATCGTCCTCTACAATATCCGCTACGGTACGGGAACAGGTTGGGATTTCCACCTTCCCCTGCCGTTCTCAGGTCTTCTTCGGAGAACGGAGACCTCCTTGAGGCGCCTATCGACCTTCATCGACGGGATGAAACCGGACATCGTCGGCCTCGTCGAGGTGGATGGGGGATCCTACCGACACGGAGGACAGTCACAGGCGAGATGCCTGGCGGAAAACCTGGAGCTGGACCACTTTTTTTCCTGCAAGTACGGGAGGGACTCGATCTTCAGGAAGATCCCGGTTTTGAGCTCGCAGGGGAACGCGATCCTTTCCAGGGTTCCCGCAATACGGACGGAAAAGGTCGACTTGGTGAGAGGAATGAAGAAAACTCTCCTGAAGGCCGAGTTCGACGATTTTGTCTTTCTTCTCGTTCACCTGCCCCTTGGCCAGGGAGCCCGCCAGGCGCAGCTTGAAACCCTTGCCCGGATGATAAAGGAGTTCCGGAAGCCCGTTCTTCTGGGAGGGGACTTCAACCTCCTTTATGGAAGCGGGGAACTGGGCTGGTTTCTTTCGGAAACCGGCTTGCGCGACGCCGATCCCCTGGCGAGAAAGACCTACCCGAGCAGACTGCCCCGTTTCCGCCTCGATTTCCTCCTGACGGGGCCTGGAGTGAGGGTCCGCCGTTTCGATGTGCCGGAAGTCCGGTTTTCCGACCACCTGCCGCTTGTCTGCGACTTTGACGTCACCCAACGGGAGTGAGAAACGGGATGACCCTCGGCGTTCTTTTCCTGGCCGTCCATGATGGCCTTTCCTTCCTCGTCCGGGTCGCGGCCTTGTGCTTGCTGCCCCTGCGTCACAATCCGCAGACAGCGATGGCCTGGCTCCTCGTTATCCTCTTCTGGCCCTTGCCCGGCGGGCTTCTCTACCTGTTCCTGGGTTCCACGCGCCTGCCGAGAGAAAGGAAGGACCGGCATGAAAAAGCGGTCGCAACCCTCAGGAAAGCGCATCAACGCGTCTGGAAAAAGGATCCCGATGCGTCGCTGGAGAGCTTGCCCGAGCCGCTGGCCCGTTTTGCACGCCTCGGAAGGAAGCTGGGGGAATGGCCGATCGTGCAGGGGAACGCCATGACCTATTTCGACGCGGCTCCGGCTCTCTTCGAGAGCATGGTGAGGGACATCGACAAGTCGCGGCACCATATCGACCTCCTCTTCTACATTTTTGTGGTCGACCCGTCGACCGAACCTCTTGTGAAAGCCTTGAAGCGAGCCGCTGCCAGAGGGGTGGAATGCAGGCTTCTCGTGGATGCCCTGGGATCCAAGCTTTTCCTGAAAAGAGACGCGCGGGACCTGCGGGAAGCCGGGGTACAGGTCGTGGAAGCCTTGCCTCTCGGCCGCCTGTTGCGGCGAAACAGGCTAACCGCACGCTACGACTTGAGGAATCACAGGAAACTCGCCCTCATGGACGCGGAGATCGGCTACATGGGGTCCCACAACGTCACCGACCCGACCTACGGCGGAAAGGCGGGCGGGCGGGCCTGGCATGACCTGACCATCAGGTTTGAGGGGCCAGTGGTTTCCCAGCTGGAGGGGGTCTTTCTCGAGGACTGGTTTGTCGAGACGGGAGAAATCCCTCCCGAGGATCGGGTCCCCCTGATTCCCTCGACGCGGGGGGAGTTTGTGCTCCAAACGGTTCCGAGCGGGCCGGCCTACGCGACGGAGAACTTTCAGCGGTTAGTCACTTCCGCGCTCTTCGAGGCCCGGAAACGGGTCGTCATCACAACCCCCTACCTGGTTCCCGACGACGGCCTTTTGCAGGCCCTGGAGGTGGCCGTGCTGAACGGGGCCAATGTCGACCTCATCGTTCCCGAAAAAGTGGACCAACTCCTGGTTGGGAACGCATCCAAAGCCTACTACGGGAAGCTGATTGATTTGGGGGTCTCCCTTCACCTTTACAAGCCAGGAATCCTGCACTCCAAAACCATGACCGTGGACGAATGCCTGGCCTTCTTCGGCTCCAGCAATTTCGACATCCGGTCTTTTGCCCTGAACTTCGAGCTCAACATGATTCTTTACGGCAGGCAGGAAGCCCTTGGGCTCCTGAAGATCCAGGAATCCTATCTTGCCGCCTCGCGCCGCCTGGAGGCTGAGGAGTGGAGAAGGCTTCCCGCCTGGAAGAAGAGCCTCCACGGAATGGCGAAACTGCTAAGCCCCATCCTTTAAACCCGCATCCCGCATCAAAGTGCCGCTTCCCACAACCCTCCCTTTCTGCTACTATCAGCTAGTTGCAGATAGGGAGGGACAAGCATGGACCGGAACGAAAGACTCGAGCGAATCGCCGATCTCCTCCAATCCGCCACAGAACCACTCAGCGGGGCGGAACTTGCGGAGCGATTCGGAGTCAGCCGGCAGGCAATCGTACAGGACATCGCCCGCTTGCGGGACTCGGGATGCCTCATCCGGGCGACGGCGGCGGGCTATTCCCTGGACCGGCTGGGCTGCGGGGTGAGAAGGCTTGTTGCCGTCCGGCATCGGCCGGAGGACGTCAGGGAGGAATTGCTCACCATCGTCGGGCTGGGCGGACGCGTCATCGACGTGATCGTCGATCATCCCGTCTACGGCGAGCTGAAGGGGAACATCGATGCGGCTTCACCTGAAGAGGTCCACCGATTTGTCAACCTGTTGGAAAGCACGGGAAGAGGAACGCTTTCCTCCCTTTCGGGCGGGTTCCACCTTCACACCATCGAGGCGGACAACACGGAAACGCTGGATCGGATCGAATCCGCACTCGGCGAGAAAGGATTCCTGGGGAGGTAGAAAGAAATGTCCAAAGTGGAAAAGAAGTGGACCCTGTTCGGAATGGCGGCCCTTTTCATAAACGTCCTTTTCCCCTACCGCCTGTTGAGTGGATGGGAAGGGATCGGCGGGTCGTTCCTGTTCTGGTGCGTGGTGACCCTTGTTGTCATCGGCGCGGGGATCGCCGTCATGTCCCGCTGGGGAGAGGGGAGCGATTTCTCATGCCGCTGAGTTGGCTGGTTGCCGGTATCTTCGCCTGGTTTCTCCTGGGGGCCGCGCTTTCTGCCAAGGCCCGCCGTGGGATGGGGAGCGGCGTGATCGACTATTTCCTCGCCAACCGGACGGTCGGCGGGTTTGTATCAGCGATGAGCTATAGCGCCACCACCTACAGTGCCTTCATGATGGTGGGACTGGTCGGCCTGACTTACAAGGGCGGAATCGCCTCTCTTGGTTTCGAGCTGACCTACCTCGTGGGGACCGTTTTTCTCCTGGTCCTTTTCGCTCCCCGGTACTGGCTGGCGGGCCGCCGGTACGGGCTGATGACCCCTTCGGAACTGCTGAGCACCCGTTACGGGTCGAAATGGGTCGGGGCCACGGCCTCCCTGCTTTGCCTCGTGACCCTGGTCCCCTATGCCTCGGTCCAGCTGATGGGCATGGGCTACCTTCTCGAAGGCGTGTCGGGAGGGGCCTTCCCCTTCTGGGCCGGGATGGCGGTCGCAGCCGTGATCACCGTCGTCTTCTCGATTTGGGCCGGGTTGCGTTCGGTTGCCCTCACCGATGCCCTGCAGGCCTCGATCATGCTGGTCGCCTGCTGCCTCCTTGTGGCCTTCATCGCCCTCTTCCTGTTTCCGGGGGGATGGTTGAACGCGATGGAGACGCGGCCGGATCTTCTGAAGGTGAGCTGGCCGTTCCCGATGTTCCTCGGTTTGACCCTTCCCTGGACCTTTTTTGCCCTCACGAACCCCCAGGTTGTCCAGAGGCTCTATGCCCCGAAGGACATACGCAGCATTCGCGGGATGGTGGCGGGTTTCTCTGCCTTCGGGTTTCTCTATACCGTCCTTTGCGTTCTTCTCGGGCTCTCGGCCGCCGTCCTGGTGCCGGGACTGAAAAACCCCGACGGGGCCATGGCCGCCCTCCTGACCAAGGTCCCCCGCGGCCTTGCCCTCCTGGTCGTGCTCAGCATCTTCGCCGCCGCGGTTTCCACGTTGAACTCGATCATCCTCACCTTGAGCTCGATGTTCGGGAGGGACCTCCTCAGGGCCGCTTTCCCGCTTTCGGAGGAGAAGGAATTGATCTGGGGCAAGCTGCTGATCCCTGTCCTGACGGTCGCGTGCTACGCCTTCGGAAGCCTCAAGCTCGGCCTGATTGCCGTGCTCTCCTCCATGGCCTCCGCGGGCCTCATGGCGCAGCTTCCCGTCATCCTCGGAGCCTTTTTCTGGAAGCGGGCAACGGCGGCCGGGGCAATTGCCGGGATGATTTCGGGGGCCCTTCTAACGGTAGCCCTGTATTGGACCAAAACGAATTTCCTGGGGCAATGGCCTCCGGTGTGGGGGTTGTGTGCCAGCGTCGCTCTCTTTGTCGCGGTCAGCCTGATGACCCGTCCGGACCCGGCAGGTGGGGATTTCATCGAAACGGTGGCTTCCGACGTCAAGAGGACCTTTTGGCAAGGCCAGGATTTTTGAGAGAAGAAGAGGGCCTTCCGAAGAAAACGGAAGGCCCTCTTCAGACTGTTGACGTACCCCCGCTGAAAAAGCGGGGTTTTTGTTTATCAGGCTTCCTGGAGGCAAAAGAGGCGGGGCAAGAATCGGGAGAGGAACACCTTGAGGCTGTAAAATGGAGGACAGCTTCCATGGGAAGGGGTCCCTCCTCCCATCCTGGAGAGAACCAGGGCCATCTTCTTGATGTTCTGCGCCGTGGCCGTCAGGAGGCATTGCTCCTGCACCCTTTCACGGCCCCGGTAACGGGCGTACCGCATCCCGTGAAGCTCCTTCGCGTCCGCAAAGCATCGTTCGATGGTCTCCTTCCTCCGGGCATACAACTCCTTCCCACGGGGCATGAGACGGTTCATCCTCACCCACTCCCGGCTCGATTCCCAGATGTGGCGGGTCAGCGTCTTCTTCATTTCCCTGGACGTCGTGCACTGCCCCCTCACTGGACAACCGGTACAAACTCCCGGATCCGACGCGTAATGCCGGTAACCCTCACGGTCCGTCCTACGGTAGGTCAGTTCCTGACCCTCCGGGCACGTGTAGCTGTCGCTTCTTCCGTCGTAAACGTACTTTCCCTTCGGGATGAATCCCTTCCGGGGATGAAAACGACGGTGGGCGATGACCCCGAAAATCCCACGCTCCTGTAGGCCCCGGCAGATCGGCACATTCAGGTATCCCGCGTCCAGCGCCACTTCCTCCACGTCAAAACCAAACCGTTTCCTCTGGTGATCCAGCCGCTGCAAATAGCAGGACCCGTCGCTCACGTTCCCCGCCGTCACGTGCACGTCCGTCACCAGGTTGTGCTTCCCGTCCACCGTCACGTGGCTCGAGTAGTAGAACCCCTCCGGCTTCCCCTCCCGGTACACGTATCCGCTTTCGGGGTCCGTGAGGCTCACCTTCACCGACCGGCTTTCCCCCTCCGCTTCTTCCTTCTTCTCCTTCAGGGGTTTCTTGCCGTGCAGGTGGCGGTCTTCCTCCACCTCCCGGTCCAGGTCCTCCAGGTAATCCTTCGCTTCCTTCTTCGCCTGCTCCACGCGCCTCTCCTCGAAGCGCTTCCGGTTCGCGTTCGCCTTCAGAAGCGTCGAGTCCGTGAACAGCTGGCGACCCTCCAGCAGCCCCTTCTTCATGGCCTGCCCCACGATTTCCCCGAAGATCTCTTCCACCAGCGTGGTTCCGTTGAAACGGCGGATCCGGTTCTGGCTGAACGTGGAGTGGTGCGGTGCCTCCTCCCTCAGGCTCATCCCCAGGAACCACCGGTACGCCAGGTTCACCTCTATCTCCTGCACCAGCCTCCGCTCCGAACGGATCCCGTACAGGTAACCCAACAGCAGCATCTTGAACAGCATCACCGGGTCCAGGCTCGGACGCCCGTTGTCCTCACAGTACAGAAGCCGGCACTTCTCCCGGATGAACTCGAAGTCCACGTGACGGTCGATCTTCCTCAAAAGATGATCCTTCGGGACCATTTCCTCCAGGTTGACGTATTCCATCTCCTGCTGACGTCGGCCTCGGTTCGTGAGCACTCTCCATCCCTGCCTTTTCTCGAGTCTCGTCTCACAAAACCCTAGCAGATTTTCCCTTTCCACATGAGCCCGTTTCCCCTGTAGTTATCCACGAAAAAAGGCCCCCGAAAGGGCCTTTGTCAACAGTCTGAAGAGGGCCTTCCGAAGAAAACGGAAGGCCCTCTTTCGAAGAACCCCGATCAGAAGATCACTCCCTGGCCAGCCCTTCCTGGAGAACCCCGAGCGCCTTGCCAAACTCGATCTGGTAGCCGCATTTGAAACAGGCCCGCTCCACGGCCCCCACGGCCGAAACGAGCGTGTGCTTATCGATGTTCCCCATGTGTCCCATGCGGAAGCCTTTCCCCTGGAAATCGCCCAGGCATCCTGCCGACTGGACGCCTTCCCCCGCTAACGTTGCCCGGAAGGCGGCGTCTTCGATCCCCGAGCCCTCGGGGTAGAGGTAGACCGAAAGAGTCGGGGCCCGGAAGGGTTTCTTTGCGGCAACGCTGAAGCCGATGGCTTCCAGGGCGGCGTCGACGAGAGCCCCTTGGCGGGCATGGCGGGCATACCGTTCCTCTAGCCCTTCCTCCTTTATGATCCGCAGGGATTCCTTCAGGGCCCAGATGAGGTTGACCGGAGGGGTTCCCCAGTATTTGGCCGGGTTGTGCATGATCGGGAGCCATTTGTCGAAATCGACGTAGGATTCCGGGATCCGGCCCAGGGTCGCCCGCTTATCCATGGCCCGTTTTCCCGCCCAGAGCATCGCAAGGCCGGGAGCGACACCGAAAGCCTTCTGTGAGCAGGTCAGGAGGACATCGATCCCCATCGGGTCGATCGTTTCGTCAACTCCACCTGTCGCCGCAACGCCGTCGACGATAGTGAGCGCGCCGCTCTTCTCACGGACGACCCGGGCGATCTCCGCGACGGGCGCGGCGACCCCGGTCGAGGTTTCCACGTGCGTAACGGTGACCATCTGGTAGTCCTTCGCGGCAAGCCGGGCCTCGACTTGTTCGGGCGTGACGGATTCCCCCCATTTGGCCTGGAGCACGTCGACGTTCAGCCCCTTGCGCTCGCAAAGATCGATGAAACGGTCCCCAAAGAAGCCGTTGGAGCAGATGAGCACATTGTCGCCCTTTCTGGCGACGTTTGCGATAGCCATTTCCATCGCGAGGGTTCCCGACCCGGCGACGACGAACGCTTCTCCTCCGCACTTCCATAGGGCCTTCAGGTCCGAAACGACCTCGGCGAAATCGGCGACGAAATCCGCGTCCCCGAAGGCGACGGTTTCCCGCCCCATTTGGTCCTGGATGGACCGGACGACCGGGGTTGGTCCCGGGATCATCACAAGTTTCGGGGTTTTCAGCACCTTTCCCACTCCCCTTTCCGGTGACATTGATGATAATGTTATAGCGCGATCACGGATTTGCCGCTACATTATGGAGCAAGGCTTTTGCGCCGACTGCACCTGGCCTTGGTAGAGAAGGAGGAGTCAGCAGTGAACAACGTGGGCCTTTTCCTCTTCGACGATATCGAGCTTCTGGATTTCGCCGGTCCCTACGAGGTTTTCTCGGTGACTTCGGAACTGAGCGACTACACCCTCTTCCGGGTGTTTTCCGTTTCCGAGGACGGCGAGGAGATCCGCACCGTGAACGGCTTGAAAGTAAAGCCCGATTTTGCCTTCGACAACCACCCGCCCATCGACATCCTGGTCATTCCCGGGGGAGTGGGGACGAAGAAGGAAATGGACAAGTCCGCTATCGTCGAGTGGATCCGTTGGAACAGCGACAGGGCAAAAATGACCGTCTCGGTGTGCTCGGGAGCTCGGATCCTGGCAAGAATGGGCCTTTTGGACGGGATGGAGGTCACCACCCACCACGAGGTTTTCGATGATATCCGCCGCATTGCTCCAAGGGCCACGCTCAACCAGAAAGCCCGTTTCGTCGACAACGGCCGCATCCTGACCGCGGGGGGCATCTCCGCCGGGATCGATGTAGCCTTTCATATCGTCCGGAAGCTCCATGGGGATGAGGTGGCCGATCGAACGGCCCGATACATGGAATACGGCAACTGGCAGGCCCTGCCGGAGGAAATGTAGAGGAACGAGGAGGAAGTCCCGTCATGGAACTGAAGCAGGTTGCCGCAAACACCCATGTCATCGAGGGGCCAACGAACCTTGGCGTCTATGTCGAAGGGAACGATGCGTTCCTCATTGACAGCGGGAACGACGAATCCGCGGGCCGTAAAGTTTTGAAACTGCTGGATGGCCGTGGATGGAAACTGAAGTCCATCCTGAACACTCATTCCAACGCGGACCACATCGGGGGCAACGCCTTTCTCCAGAAAAGGACGGGGTGCCGCATTGCAGCGACCCGAAACGAAGCCCCCATGATCGCGGATCCCTCTCTCGAACCGCTTTTCCTCTGGGGAGCCGCACCCTTCAAAGACCTGCGGGGCAAGTTCCTCCAGGCCGAACCGTCTGAGGTGACGGACATCCTGCCTCCTGAGGGCCCCGTGGAAGGAACCCCTTTTTCTACGATCTCGCTGCCGGGGCACTATATCGAAATGGTGGGTTTCCGGACGCCCGACGACGTCGTTTTCCTGGCCGACAGCCTTTTCTCCGAGACGATCCTGGCAAAGTACGGCTTCGTGGTCTGCTGTGACGTCGCCGGGCAATTTGCGACCCTCGACCGGCTAGAATCCCTCGATGCGAAAGTTTTCGTTCCCTGCCACGCCGGCGTCTCCACGGACATCCGCCCCCTCGTGACCGCCAACCGGGATGCCCTGAGAAAACTTCTGGAGAATGTGAGTGAGGCCTGCGCGACCGGCGCGTCGCGGGAGGACGTGCTGGCCAGGCTCGTCATGACTTACGGGATCAACCTCTCTTCTGTCCAGTACGTGCTGACTTCCATTACCGTCTCAGCCTGCCTGTCGTTCCTGGCCGACCAGGGGAAGATCGTCCCGAGCTTCGAAAAAGGGCGCATGCTCTGGCATCTTCGGCCATGAATCGAACGGTTCTGCTGGCCGATGCGGGCCTTCTTGCCGTCGCTCTCATCTGGGGGGCCTCGTTCGCCGTCCTGAAAGAAACCCTCAACACCTTCCAGCCGATGACGCTTCTTGCTGTCCGGTTCTCGCTTTCGGCGGCGATTCTTTCGATTGTCTTTTCCCGGAGGGTCACGAGGATGACCCGGACGGACATCAAGGCCGGATTCATCGTCGGCTTCTTCCTATTCCTCGGGTTCATCGCCCAAACTTACGGTCTCGTCTACACCACGGCGGGCAAGAATGCCTTTCTCACCACCACGTACGTGGTCGTTGTCCCCTTCATGGGATGGGCCCTCACCAGGCGGTTTCCCGGGTTCCATGCCTTCCTTTCTGCTGGACTCTGTATCGTCGGGGTCGGATTCCTGACCCTGGGAGGGGAGGGGGTTGGCGGTTTCAACAAGGGAGATGCCCTTACCCTTCTCTGCGCGGTTTTCTACTCAGCCCAGCTGATGAGCATCGACCATTACGCGAAGCGGATGGATCCCATCATCCTGGCGGTGACGCAAATGATCGCCATGGCCCTTTATTGCGGGATTTTCGCGGTCCCCCTGGAAACCTGGCCGACAGCCATCCATGCGCGGGGACTCTGGGGCATGGGATTTTTGGTCCTGTTTGCCACCGTGCTGGCCTTTGCCGTCCAGATGGCGGCCCAGCGTCACTCCCCGCCGACGCACGTTTCCCTGATTCTTTCAACCGAATCGTTCTTCGGGGCCCTCACGGGAGGCGTGTTCCTGGGGGAACGCTTTTCTCCAAAGATGGCCATTGGTGCCGTCCTGATGTTTTCGGCGATTCTCGTGGCAGAGTTCCTGCCCCGCTGGTTCAGGCAGAGGAGAGAGATTTCCGGGCATTGAGTGTTAAAGTATTCTCAATAATGCTTTATAATACTACCAAGGCAGCGCTAAGCGGCGATTGCCCAATTCGAGCGAAAGAGGGGGAATGGCGATGCCGAACAGCGTCTACAAGATCATCGAGCTGGTGGGAACGAGTCCCGATTCCTGGGAGGCGGCGGCGAAGAATGCCGTGGAAACGGCTTCCAAGACCCTGAAGGACCTCCGTATCGCGGAAGTCGTGAAGCAGGACATGGTGATCGAGGAGGGCAAGCCCCTACTTTTCAGGACGAAGATCAGCCTGTCGTTCAAGTACCACACGAACGAATAACGAAGAGCCCCCGGCTTTAGCCGGGGGCTCTTCGTTATTCACCAAAAGATCAAACTAGGTATTAGCTAAACTCAGGAGGTCTTCCAGTAAACAACATCCATTTTCCAACTTCCGGAGCCGCCAGGTCCGCTGCCTCCAGAAGCATAGTCTAGAACCTTGTCGACCCGGTAGACGATGTTTCCTTCTTCGTCCAGAACCAGGAGGTTTCCCTCGGAATCGATAGTCATAGCAGCAAAGATGTTCTCCGTGTCATCGATATAAGCATCATCAGGCAGGAACGTATTGCCGTGGTCTTTGGTTATTCCGGAAATATACCCCATATCAAGCGTGTAAAGTCGGCTCAAATGCCCTTCAGGTGAATAAAGAGCTTCGTAGAGAATATTGTTAACGAAAAGCGGGGACGCGGCGATGTCATTGAAGTCGTAAGCGTGGGATCCCGTCCCGGTCTGCAACTGGACCATTGCCACCCCGGTTTCCATCAGGCGGATCTTCGTGTCTCCACCCTGGCCCTGGGCACCCTGGGTGTTCAGTTCAACCGGCGCCCTGTCAAGATCGACGATAAGCAGTCCGTAAGTGTCGTGAGGGGAAGCCCCCGGGTAATTTAAAGGAGCTGTTGCGGCAAGGTAGCGGTGCCCCCCGATGTAGGCGATATCGAAGTCGGTGATCGGCGGAGCTGGGTATTCGTGCGATTCATTGGTATAAATCGAGAGCAGGTGCTGAGGTGTATTGTCCGTGGACGTGTTCAGGTTCCACTGGAAGAACGTCCCATTGGAGAGGTAGACGTAAACATCGCTCAGCACTGGCAGCCCCCCCGCTTGGGGGTACGCCGAAAGGATCCGGCTCGGGTACCACTCCTCGAAATTAAATCCATAGGTTGCCTCGTCCGGGAGGGTCATAATGCTACCGTCACGGCTGACAAAGGTTCCGTTCCGGTAGACCTCTCCCGTCATCGGGTTGATGTCGTACCAATGGTAATGGTTGCTCTTGTCGATGCCTACCACCAGCAGATGCCAGACCCTGTTTCCGGAAGCATCCTGTGTAAAACCTATTAGTGGCTTGGAAACGGAGTAAAAGAGGTTTTGGTAATCGGTACCGCTGATACTGCCGCCTGTAGCGTTTTCGATCACTACGTTGCTGAAGGAGCTATTCAGGTTTCTAGTACAAGCCTGGTTTGTGACCGACCAAAGGCTAGTAGGGGCATAAGGGTCCGTCACATCAATCGCGTAGATACCGAACACTCTTCCTGGATCCGTGACTTCCGGAGCTCCAGAGGGGCTCACCGGGCTTTGTTCTTTCAGCCATGTTCCAGGTAGTTTGTTTTCTTGCTTTGTTCCCAAGCCCGTTGTTCCGACCAGCAGCCGCTTCCAGGTGTTACTCGAATCCTGGGCGTCATGAACGGTTATCGGGCCGTCCAACACCGTCATTCGGGAGTAATAACCGTCGTAGTTTTTCCTCGCTTGGTGGTAGGGGGCCTGCTTGAAGGCAGGGGCAGGCATGACGGACCATACCCGCTTGGCGCCTGCGGTAGATCCTTCTGCTACGTCGAAAGCATAGAGCATTCCCTGGTTTGTGGGGAGAAAAAGGAACGTTTTCCCGGCCCATGCAGCAGGCGCCGAATTCTTGTCCACGTAGAAGGTCAGCCAAGCATCTTCTTCCCACATCAGCAGGGGCGGTGCATGCCCGGAATCTGCCAGTTCAAAGCCGGCATTTCCTTTGAGGAAATCATTCCACTCCCCCATGTTGAACCAGGTCTGGCTGTTCGAGAAATTCTGGTTTGGGTAACTTACGGCATTGTTTGTCATCCAGTTTGCCGAGTAACCCTTGAGAACGGACTTGCTTTGGAGGTATCCGGCCAAAGCGGAAGTATAGGACGTGGGAAAATCCAGGAACTGGTTTTGCGGGATCATCTTGAAAACTTGGCTGCCGTAGTCAAAGTCGATATCGACTGGAGGAAAAGATGTGTCGCTAACCTTAACCATGACGCTCAAGTTAGCCTTGAAGAAATTTTCGTTTGAAGCGAGACGTTCAAAAGTAACCCATGCAACGACGTCCCGTCCGATGCTCAGGAAGGAAGATGGTTCCCAGACGGCACTGGTTGTGCCTCGAACTGGCCATGTCGGCCAAAGGGTGATGTCGCTGATCGTGACAGGTGGAGTTGTGCTCTTGATCAGAGTTATTTCTTTTGAGACAAGTTTGTTTTGAACATAAACGGGGAAAGGATTCTCCGCGGGAGGTTGATAACCCGGACAATCGATCCTTACCGTGTATTGAGTGTGCCCATCGACCACGACGGTTTCGCCCGATGCATGAGGACCGGAAGAAACTGGGCTGATAATCGACCAGGTTGCACCCTGTGTAACTGCATCAGCAGGCAAGATCGTAATTTGTATTGAGGGAGTCTGTGCAGCATCCCCCATGCCTGCGGCCCAGAAAAGTACCATGGGAAAAACAAGGAAAACCACTGCTATGCCTAAAGCGCTTAACCTTTTCCTATTATTCATTGTGAGATCACCACCATGGCTTCAACTTGGAAATTTCTGCTTCCTTTGGAAGCAGTAGCCCTGATTACGAAACGGTGCGGGCCTCCGCCCCCGCTCATCGGGATAACCCGGCTTGGGTCGATGATCGCAGAAGTTCCTTCCGGGATGCCAGACACACCTGATCCTGTTCCTCCGGATTCATGAACGATCGGTGGAAGTGTTGCTAACCTGCTGTGGCCGTTCAAATCGTAGTTACAATCCAAAATATCAACCGTAACAGAAATACTCGAATCAACCACGGGCGGGGCCATCATCTCATCCAGGATCGCGCCTGCTTTCGTCCTTGCCCGTATCGAATCCAAGTTTGGGTTTCCGTCAAACAGCAGGATGTCGGTCTCGAGTTGATCAGCGTTTTCGAGCAACAGCCCCATGCCCCACTGTACGCCAGATTGCGCTGCATTATACAATTTGGCTTGAACAACCGTTGCCTGAGAGCTCCAGAACAGGTTCTTCACCACGTAGGCTCCAACACCAACAAAGACGAATCCCACGAGAACGAGGAGTATGACCAGGGGCAACGCCATACCCCGAAATTTCCAACCCATTGATGAGAAAATACGTCGTTTGGTGTTGTTCATAGGTTTCTCAACCTCCATGTCCGCTGAACCACCTTGAGGCGATAATGTTGATTCTCGGTGCTAATGCTTATGGGATTAGGAGGCTCAGCCTGGTCGACCCAATCGGGCATTGTACTTGGGCTTATTAGCGGATCGTGGCGCTGTCCCCCACGGGCCAGGACTTTCACGGTCAGCTGCGTTGGATTCGTTGACGAGTCCAGATAGAACCGGATGTCGGCGATCCCTTCTACGATCCTATGCGTCACAAGCGGTTTGGCATCGTTCAGCAAGAACCAGTTTTCATTATCTATCTTCGCTTGGGCGACTCTCACTAAATGCAAATGATCGTATGAGTAGATCTTTCCACCGGCATGGGATTTTAGCTCTAGCGGGCTAGTT
Organism: uncultured Synergistaceae bacterium; assembly: GCA_964521575.1. Lineage (GTDB taxonomy): Bacteria > Synergistota > Synergistia > Synergistales > 79-D21 > 79-D21. Next base: position 99,681 of record CAZFSR010000005.1, on the reverse strand, counting down.
TGGGGCGAGTCATCGATGACTTCCATTGCGACGCCTGTTGAGGGGAAAACAACCCAACCGGCTGCCTGGTTATTTGCCCTTTTTACTGTATTCGGAGGAATTGTTCCCAAAAAGTCGACCGAAACAACATCACCTGAGGAGAAGGATTTTTCTCCGGAGACGATTGCGTCCGTCGGCTCAGAATAAATGACGGTCAATTCCTTATTATCCTCACTAACCATTACCGCGGCACCCCAGCTGTCGGGTAAAGCCAGTGCAGAAAACTGAGTCTCGAACTTATCTCCCGAAGTATCTCCCGAAGTTTCCGGCATTCCCAGGCCCGCCGCCATAATTTTCGGTCCCAGCGCCGTCAGGACCATTTCGCCTCGCTGCTGGGCGGTGGTGATGTCGTTGGACTGTTCCAGGTGTTTCACGATCGCGAAGAACAATCCCAACACCGCCCCCATGATCAAGCCCAGGATGACGATTGAGACCAGGATTTCAGTTAGGGTGAAACCTTTCTTTCTCTTGCCCGTTCCGCTTGTCATCAAACCGTATCCCCCTCTTGGTCTTCCTCTCAGTCCACGTTGGTGACCTGGCGCTTGAACTCGAGGGTTTGCTGCTTCGTGACCCCTGGCCAGGAAATGGTGAGGGTCACAATCTTGGAATCAGGGGTGTCGGAACTGGATGTCCAGGAGATTGTATATGGGGAATGTGTCGTGTCGGATGAAGTTCCTCCCACCGGGATGCCTGCGAAATTTCCCGATATCTCGTCCAGTTTGCTGACAGCGAGCAAAACAGCCTTTTCCCGCTCAACGGTGTCGCTCATCAGGCGGGTGGACATGATTGGGACAAGGGTCAGGGCGAGAAGGATGATCCCAAGGATAATGAACGCAACAATCGTTTCCACCAGGGTAAAACCCTGGCGGAAACGGCAAGGGTTTCGGGGGTGCCGTTTGTCGGGGGCGATTGCGCTCTTCATCGATTTTTAGTGTCCCTTCCATTTTCTTAATTTATATTGAAAAGGCTTGGGAATATTCTAGCATCATCCCTTGTCGCTGAAAATTGCATGTTTTATCCCATTTTCGCCAAAACGCTTTTCAGGATTTCTTTCCTTTCCTTCAGCATGTTCCTGTATTCTTCCTTGTCGCTGGCCGCGATCTCGGCACGGAGGTTTGCGATGGCCTCCTCCAGGAATTCAAGGAGGACTTCCTTTTCCCGCTCGGTGAATTCGGGCATGGTTGCCACCTCCTTAAGAATCATTTGAATCAACTTTATATTATAATTCAACTCGTCAGTAAAGCAATAGGCTGAGAAGGGCTACGGTGGTGCTATGCTCTTATCATGCGATAAGGGAGTAAAACTTCCATACGAGGGAGGCACAACACCTTGGAGAACTACGAGAAGCTGGGAAGTTTCTACCTTGGAAGGCTTGTGGATCCCGGAACCCGCAAAACCACGGATTCCCTTTGCCTGTACGATTCCCGGGACCTGGTCACGCACGCGGTCTGCATCGGCATGACCGGAAGCGGGAAAACGGGGCTTTGCATCGACCTCCTGGAAGAGGCTGCGATCGACGGAATTCCCGCGCTGATCATCGATCCCAAGGGCGACATGGGGAATCTCCTCCTGACGTTCCCGGAACTGTCTCCTGCGGATTTCCTGCCTTGGGTGAACCCGGAAGAGGCGGCCCGAAAGGGGCTTTCCGTGGAGGAGTACGCCGAAAGCCAGGCGAACCTCTGGAGAAAGGGCTTGGATTCGTGGGATCAGTCCCCGGAAAGGATCGGCAACTTGAAAGCCTCTGCGGAGTTCGCCCTCTACACCCCAGGCAGCACGGCCGGGCGCCCGGTTTCCATCCTCAAGTCCCTGTCCGTCCCGGGGGAGTCGGTGCTGGAGGACGCAGAGGCTCTGAACGATGCCGTGGGGATGACGGTGACGAGCCTTTTGGGTCTGCTCGGGATCGATTCGGACCCGTTCCAGGGGCGTGAGCACATTCTTTTGTCCACCCTTCTGGCTTCCGCCTGGAAGGAGGGACGGGACCTTGACCTGTCCAATCTCGTCCGGGACGTCCAATCGCCGCCTTTTTCGCGGATAGGCGTGATGGACCTGGAATCGTTCTTCCCGGCCAGGGAGCGGTCCGGTCTTGCCATGCGAGTGAACAGCCTATTGGCTTCGCCCGGTTTTTCTCTCTGGCTGGAAGGGGAGCCCCTCGACCCGGCAAAGCTGTTTTACACTCCCCAGGGGCGCCCTCGCGTGGCGATATTCTCTATCGCCCACCTGGGAGAAAAGGAAAGGCAATTCTTTGTTTCGATCCTGCTGAACGCCGTGCTCGGATGGGTAAGGGGCCTGGCCGGGACAACCAGCCTCCGGGCGATCCTTTACATGGACGAGATCATGGGTTATTTCCCCCCGGTGGCGAATCCCCCGACGAAGGAGCCTTTGCTGAGGCTTTTGAAGCAGGCGAGGGCTTATGGGCTGGGGGTGGTGCTGGCGACACAGAACCCAGTGGACCTGGACTACAAGGGCCTGTCCAACGTCGGGACCTGGTTCGTCGGGCGGCTGCAGACAGATCAGGACAAGGGCAGGGTTCTGGAGGCCCTCCAGGGTGCCGAGGCGCACATGGAAAAGAACACGCTCGATGGTTTGCTTTCTTCTCTCGGAAACCGGGTTTTTCTCCTTCACAACGTGCATGAAGAACAGCCCGTTCTTTTCGAAAGCCGCTGGGCGATGAGCTACCTGTGCGGTCCTTTGACCCGGGCGCAGATCAAGACCCTGCAGGTGCCAGCCGGGGCCCCTCCCAAGGCAGCCGAAGCGCGTCCTCCGCGTGTTCCAGCCGGTATAGCGCCGGGGAACCCGAAAGCGCCCGTGCTCCCGGCGGACGTGGAGCAGGTCTATGTCAGGCCTGCAAGGGAAGCGGGGGAAGGGCCTTTCACCTACCGGCCGATGCTGCTGGTTTCCGGAAACAGCGCCTATGTGAATGTGCGGCTGAAAGTGGATGAGAACCTCCCGTTCACGATCCTGTGGCCTTTCGCGGAAGGTCCCGTCCCCGTGGATTGGGAGCAGGCCCTCGATTTGCCGGGTGGGCAGGCGGCGCTGGAAAAGAAACCGGTTGGGAAAACGGCGGGTTTCGAGGAGCCTCCGGTTTCCGTCGCTTCGGGCAAGGAAATCGCCCGCCTTGGCCGGGAGGCGCTCAAATGGGTTGTCCGGTCGCGCAGGTATGAGCTCTTTGAAAGCCCCTCGTTGAAGATGGTTTCCCTGCCTGGGGAATCCGAGGGACAGTTCCGGGTTCGCCTTCAGCAGGTTTCGAGGGAGGCCCGCGACGAGGCCGTCGGGAAACTGAGGGAAAAATACGCGAAAAGGATCGAGGCGCTGCAGGGGCAGATCGACAGGGCGGAACTGGCGGTGCAGCGGGAGGAGCAGCAGGCGAAACAGGAGAAACTGCAAACGGCGGTTTCTTTCGGCGCAACGCTTCTCGGGGCTTTCATGGGCAGGAAAGCCATAAAAATGACCTCCCTGGGGCGAGCGACCACGGCAGCCCGCGGGGTCGGCCGCTCCCTGCGCGCGCAGGAGGATGTGGCGCTTGCGGGCCGCAAGCTGGAAGACCTTCATGCGAAGCTCGAGGAGCTGGAGTCCGAGTTCGAGGCCGAAGTAGCGGCCCTCGGAGGGAAAACCGACCCTGCGGCGGAGGAGTTGGAAAGGCTGACGATCCGGCCTTCGGCCACGGGGACCGTGTTGCAGCTTGCGGCAATTGCCTGGCTGCCCTTCCGGGAAGGGCAAGCCGGTTCTCTGGAACCGGCTTGGGAGGGGGGTCTAGCCTAGGCGGTGGGTTTTTCTTCGCTCGCTCCGGAGGCCTTGTCTCCGTGCGGCTTTCCTCTCCAGAAGCTTTCGTCGAGTGAAAGCCGCATGGTTCTTTCTGGCTCGTCCGGGTTGGCGACTTTCAGGTAGAGGAGAGGAGCTCCGCTCGCCGGGTTTTCTATGATCCAGGTGGCGAGGGTGCGTGAGCGGGCGGGGCTGCTTCCGGTTCGGCAGATGCTGTTGTCGGGACCGGCGTTTTTGTCTTCGCTAAAGGCGACGAAATCCTCAAGGGAAAACCCGTCGGGGTCTTTTGAAAGAAGTTCGCGGATTCGGTCATAGCGGTCCCGGCTGCTTTGGGAGACCTTCTTGTTCAGGATCCGGAGCGGTTCGTCGAGGTAGTGGTTGGTCTGTGCGAGGGTTCCGTTTTCCGTAATCCTTGCGGTGGCTTTGCCGCCGGGCCCGACTTCGATGACGGCTACCTTGGCCTTGTCGGCGATGAGGTAATAGGAGGCGTGTGTGAAACGATCGAGTTGGCTGGTGACTTCCTCAACCGTAGAACAGGTTTTAAGGATTTCGGAGCTGGAAATGGACTTCCTGTCGGGGTTCCCGCGCCTTTCGCCGGGGATGACCGAAGCGGTGGCGGTGACGACGACCAGCCCTTTTTCGTTGACGCCTGCCTTCAGGCCGGTGCCCTCCTCGTCGGTCGCGAAAAGCCCGAGATACATGAACCCATCGCGGGGAACGACGCGGCGGACGTCCTGTACCTGGGTGGGTGTCCAGTCCCTGTTCTTGGCGATAAGGGTGCCGCCGCCTTCGACTTTTTCTCCTGCGGCTCCCCAGAGCGTGCAGGCGGATGCCGCCGGGGCAAGACCCAGGCAAAGCGCGAAAAGGCCGATCAACACGGCGATTTTTACTATCGAGTTTTTTGGGGCTGTGGGCGTTTCCCGTTCCATGATGTTCCCCCTGTATTCACGGGGGCTCAGGCGCGGGTGGGAAGGCAGGGGCTTGGAACCTTCGGCAACCCGGCTGTCCTGGCCCTTCGGCTTTAGACCCGTGGTTTTGCGTCACCGCCTTTCGGCGGTTTTGCCTTTTTCGAGTTCACTAAAAAAGACCTCCGGCACTTTGCCGAAGGTCTTCGCTTCAATGCTTTCACCTTCGGCAACCCGGCTGTCCTGGCCCTTCGGCTTTAGACCCGTGGTTTTGCGTCACCGCCTTTCGGCGGTTTTGCCTTTTTCGAGTTCACTAAAAAAGACCTCCGGCACTTTGCCGAAGGTCTTCGCTTCAATGCTTTCACCTTCGGCAACCCGGCTGTCCTGGCCCTTCGGCTTTAGACCCGTGGTTTTGCGTCACCGTCTTTCGACAGTTTTGCCTTTTCGCGGCGTGCACGGAACAATTGTTCACATATACTACAGAACGAAGCTCAACTTGTCAAGTATGCCTAGAAAAATGAATTATTTGAGGCATGAGTCATGGAACATGCAAGTGGGGGGACGGCGAGTGGTCTTAGAGAAGCATTTGGGAGGCGAGACAACATGATGAATCGAAACGATCGTTGGAAACGGGTCCTGGCTTTTCTCTGCCTGCTGTTGCCGGCCTTTTTCTCAGTCTTGCGGAGCGCGGAAGGGCAAACGCAAAACCTCCCAAACTTCAACCAGTTGGGGAAGCCTCTAAGGGATCTTGCCTCCGGGGAACCGGAGGCTCTGGTTTCCGCAGTGGTTTCTCGAATCCGGGGAGAAAAGGACCCGGTGCCCTTGCCGGATCGGCTAAAAAATGACACGGAACCGAGAATCTGCTTTGTCAGCCTTGCCGACGGCAAGGGAAAAAGAAAGGTCTCCGTCGGTTCGGGATGGGGGCTTGCGGAAGCGGTAAGCAGGGCCGCGGAAGGGCTTTCAAGGGATCCCCTTTCCAAGTCGTTCAGGTGGATGAAGCTGGATATCGTCAGAGGCGCCCAGGTCTTGAAAACGTTCGACCTTGAGCAGGCTCTTCCGTTCGAAACCAGCCTGTTCGGTCTGTCCATCCAGGGAGAGACGGACAAGGCTCTTTTGCCGGAGGAGTTGGCCATCCTGGCGAGCGGAAAGGGAAAGCGGTTCTCGGCGGAGAGGGCTAACCAATTGCTCAGGGAAACACGGATCATTCCCTGGCGTTCCGGAATCGGGGCCGGAAAGCAGAAAGTGGTGGTCTTCAACACGATATCGCTATTCGGGAGCGGGGATTCCGCTTGGAGACTGTTTCGGGGTAACCGGGAATGGGCGGTTTTCTCGAAAGCGGATATCGACGGGGCCCTGAAAATGGCGGGCAGATACCTGGTTCGTGCGGTCAAGGACGATGGAAGTTTTGTCTACGAGTACGACCCCTTTCTTGACCGGGCTGCGGCGGATTACAACATCCTCCGCCACGCCGGGACGGTTTTCTCGATGATGGAGCTTTACGGGCGACAGAAAGACCCAGAGGTCCTCAAGGCGGCGGAAAAGGCGGTTGGCTTCCTGCTGCGTCAAATTCACGACGGGGTTGTTTCCGGCAAACCGGTCAAGTTCGTTGTGGAGGGAAGCGAGATCAAGCTTGGGGGGAATGGGCTTGCCGCACTTGCCCTTGCGGAGTACGCCCGCGTGACGGGGAACCGGTCCCATGACGCGACCGCGAAGGGATTGGGGGAGTGGATTCTGGCGACGCAGGCCCCGGATGGACGTTTTACGGTTCACAAGCAAGACTTAACTTCAGGCCGAATCTCCTCTTTTCAGTCCGAGTATTACCCGGGGGAGGCCATCTTTGCCCTGGTGCGCCTTTATTCCCTGACTGGAGAAAAAAAGTGGCTGGACGCGGCGGAAAAGGGGGCAATCTACCAGCTGAAGAATTTTTCCCGGCTGGATGACAGTGAACTGCCGCATGACCACTGGCTTTTGTATGGGCTTAACGAAGTCCACCGCAAGAGGCCGAGAGCGGAGTTCCTTGAGGGGGCGATGCGGTTTGTGCGGGTAATCGTCGAGGCCCAGCACACGCGGAAGAACCAACCCCAGCCGGATTGGGATGGAGGGTACTACAAGCCGCCGCGCTCCGCGCCTACGGCGACGAGAATGGAAGGCCTGGATTCCGCATACGCCCTCGCGAGAGATTTCGGCAAAGCGGCCCAAGCGAAAGAAATCCGGCAGGCCATCGAAAGAGGGACAGGTTTTTTGCTGAGGGTCCAGGTTGGGCCGGAAACCGGAATGTATTGCCGGAATCCGGAAAGAAGCCTTGGCGGTTTCAGGGAAAGCCTGGTGAGTCCCATTGTCCGTATCGATTATGTCCAGCACGCGATTTCCGCCTTGATCCATCTTCCTGAATGAACAACTGTCCTTCTATTGACCCGAAGGTCTTTTATGTTAATATGATATAGATTCATTTTAAATTGCATTCAGAAACATTTTTTGTGAGTGCTGGGTTGTGTGGGGGGAGTGATTTCGGTAATGGGTAAAGACTGGTGTGTGATTTCTGGATAGATTTCTTTTTGGTTAAACTTTTTTGGTGAGAAATGACAGTGTAAGAGATGAAATTGGTTTTTCATCGTTACAAATTGTAAATGTATTGATGTTTATAAAGTGGATTCCATTGTGCAAGGGGTGAAGAGAATGAGAACGCGACTAAACAAAATTAACATCAGGAACGCCGCTGTTTTTCTGATTCTTTTATACGTGGTCCTTACCCGGATTGTGACGCCGAGTTATATGGCTTTCGCCTTCAGGGGCCCAGTAAGCGATCTGGAGAACGAGTACACCTGCAACTGGAACCTGGTCAGCCCCGAGGACGTGACGGAGGAAAACCTCCAGTTCCTGATTGACACGGGCGTCTGCCAGAAGGTTGGCGATATCGCCGAGCAACCCTTGCTCCCTGCGGGCGATGACGACGATGACGACGACGATGACGACGACGACGATGATGACGACGATGATGACGACGATGACGATGACGACGACGATGACGACGACGACGATGATGACGACGATGACGATGACGACGACGATGATGATGACGATGATGATGATGACGATGATGACGACGATGATGACGACGATGACGACGACGATGATGACGATGACGATGATGATGACGATGATGACGACGATGATGACGACGATGACGATGACGACGACGATGATGACGACGATGACGATGACGACGACGATGATGATGACGATGATGATGATGACGATGATGATGACGACGATGACGACGACGATGATGATGACGACGATGATGATGACGACGACGATGATGACGACGATGACGACGATGATGACGACGACGATGATGACGACGATGATGACGATGATGATGACGACGATGATGATGACGACGATGATGACGACGACGATGATGACGACGACGATGATGATGACGACGACGATGATGATGACGACGATGATGACGACGACGATGATGACGACGACGATGATGATGACGACGATGATGACGACGACGATGATGATGACGACGATGATGACGACGGAAAGGACAAGGACAACAAAGGTATTGGGAATGGTCCTGAACCCGGAGATGACCCCGGCGGCAAGGGAGATGATTCTGACAATCCTGGCAAGGGGCATAAGAAGGATAAATAGCGAGTATATTAAAGAAAAAAGAGGTAAGGCGGAAATATTTCCGCCTTACCTCTTTTTTTGCCGCGGCTCAGGGATGTGAATAGACATGAAAGTAATATAATTTTAAATAGCTAGATAGGTAGTTTAAACAGACAGAAACGGAGAGGAGCCGAGCTGAGAGAGGGAGTGAGGTGAGAAGCAATGAGACTGAAAACAGTGTTGCTGTATGTTGTGCTGTTTTACGTGGTCGTAAGCCGCCTGGTGAGTCCGAGCTACCTGGCTTTTGCGCTGAGGGCTCCTGTGAGTAATCTGGAGAGCGAGTACACCTGCAACTGGAACCTGGTCAGCCCTGAGGACGTCACGGAAGAAAATCTCCAGTTCCTGATTGACACGGGCGTCTGCCAGAGGATCGGGGATATCGCGGAACAACCCTTGCTCCCTGCGGGCGATGACGACACTGGCGACGATGACGACGATGACGACGACAACGACGGTGGCGAAGGCGAGGGCGAGGGTGAAAGCGAAAGCGAGAGTGAAAGCGAGAGCGAAAGTGAAAGCGAAAGCGAAAGTGAAAGCGAGAGCGAGAGTGAAAGCGAAAGCGAGAGTGAAAGCGAGAGCGAAAGTGAAAGCGAAAGCGAGAGTGAAAGCGAGAGCGAGAGTGAAAGCGAGAGCGAAAGTGAAAGCGAAAGCGAGAGTGAAAGCGAGAGCGAGAGTGAAAGCGAAAGCGAAGGCGAAGGGGAGGACGAAAAGCCCGGAAACGGTTACGGTGATCCGAACCACGACCATACCGGACCTCCAGGCCAGGACAAGGGCGACGACGATGATGACGATGATGGAAAGCCGGGGCACGGCTGGGGAGACCCGAATCATAGTCATACCGGACCTCCCGGTCACGACAAATAACTTGGTGTATCAATGAGAAAAAAAGGAAAGGCGGGAATTTGATCCCGCCTTTCCTGCTCTTTACGTTTTTTGAAACAGAGAGGAGGCAAGGGCCATGTGGCATCTGCTTCGGTTAACCTGGTTTTCGGGTTTGTTCAGTTTGTTTGTAATTTCTCTTATCATTCCAGCGGTTGCGCTTAAAGCCACGGCCAGCAACACCCCTGCTCCCGGAATCGAGATTGTCGATGTGCATGAACATATTCAGAGCATGGCCCAAGCCAGGAAGTTGGTCAATGTAATGGACCGTGTAGGAATCAAAAAAATCATTCTTGTCGGTAGTTCGAGATTTACAATAACCCAGAACCCCAACGATGGTTTTACCCGATACGATGAAAATAACAGGGAACTGCTAAAAATCATGAAAGCATTTCCCGGGCGCTTCGAAGCCTGGCCGACTGTAGATCCCAAAGATCCGGACAAACTCGCCAAGTTCAAAGAGTATGTCAAGGACGGTGCTTCGGGCCTTAAGCTGTATCTGGGGCATGGTTTCGTCAACCCGAATACGGGGACCTATTTTTTCCATGTCGTCCCTATCGATGATCCGGTCATGGATGAGTTGTACGCTTTCTGTCAGGAGAAGGGTATTCCTGTATGCCTCCACGTCAACCCGGGGCCAAAGACTCCAGGGTTTGCGCAAGAATTTGTCTCCATGCTCAGCCGTTACCCCGGCTTGAAAGTCATATGCCCTCACTATCTTTTGTCTTCTATCGCCGATAATCGGCTTCGGGTCTTCCTGGACACGTTCGACAACCTTTACACGGACATAGGTTTCGGACATGATGATCTTCTCATTGCAGGATTGAAGCGAATCTCGAGGAACCCTGACAAATTCCGGGATATCTTCAGGAGATACCCGAACCGCTTTTTCTTTGCGACGGATATGGTATTTACAGACAACCCGAAAAAAAACGAAAAATGGATCGAGGAGCGGTTCAGAGCCTATCTGGATATGCTATCCAAACGAAGTTACAGGACCCCTATCCTCCCCGGAGTGGAGCTCAACGGGCTGGGGCTGTCCAAGGAAATGCTCCAGAATATTTCGTACAGAAATTTCGATAGTTTTCTCAAGCTTAAGCTGAACCCAAAAGTCACCCCACGGGCTTTTGACTGGGAACGGGCTGGTTTTAAATCCGATGGGAAACCGTGATGGTTATCATCCTATTTCCTCCGACAGCCTGTAGAGAGGCCATTCCCGCTGCGTCCTTTGGCTGTTGACGCCTCCACTCCAAAAGAAGCGGGTTTATTTTGAGTGATAATAACCGTGACCATAACGGACTACCCAGCCACGATAAGGACAAGGATACGGAGACAAAATACCCCAAATAGTTGCGAAATCTTATAGATTGTGCTGGTGGAAGGAATTTCGATGGAGAGAGCGGGGCTTTTTGCCCCGCTCCCCCTTTTTGCGCTAATTTCGAGAAGAGACTGTGCTTGACAAGCCAATAGATTCGTTTATAATGGTTTTATATTAGCATTAAGGTAAATAAATACCACTTAGCTATATATGGAGAAAAAGAGAAACGAGGTGAAAGGCCATGAATAGAAATCTAAGACGTTTGTTGCTCAATATCGTCCTTGCCTACGTGATCCTGACCAGGCTCGTGACCCCCAGTTACCTTGCCTACGCTTTCAGGGGCCCTGTAAGCGATCTGGAGAACGAGTACACCTGCAACTGGAACCTGGTCAGCCCCGAGGACGTGACGGAGGAAAACCTCCAGTTCCTGATTGACACGGGCGTCTGCCAGAAGGTTGGCGATATCGCTGAGCAACCCTTGCTCCCTGCGGGCGATGACGATGACGACGATGATGACGACGATGACGATGACGACGACGATGACGACGATGACGATGATAACGATGATGACGATGACGACGATGACGACGATGACGACGATGACGATGATAACGATGACGACGATGACGACGATGACGACGATGACGACGATGACGACGACGACAAGCCCGATCGTCCGGGGCACGGGTATGGTGACCCGAACCACGACCACACTGGACCTCCCGGCCAGGATAAGGACAAGGATAAGGACAACAAGGGATTGGGCAATGGACCTGAAGCAGGAGACGATCCAGGTGGAAAAGGCCAGGATTCGGATAACCCCGGAAACGGAAAGGGACCTAAAAAGTAGTGGAAACGAAATAGAAGGGGAGCGGGGGAAAATCCCCGCTATCTTTTTGTTTGGAGGTATTGGCTATAATAAAGCGGTACAACAGTAACAAGATGGGGGTGTGTTTTTTGCCTTGGCGAGAACTTGAGCACCCCGCGGATATCCGCCTGGAGATCGAGGCAGAAGGCCTGGAAGAGTTGGTGAAAGAGTGTGCGTGCGCTTTCTACAGCGTGACTCTCGGGGCGGTGCCGGGAAAAGCGGGACAGGAATCTCCGGGAGAGATTTCCGTTAGCGCGGGAGAGGGCGACTTTGAAGGTCTTCTCGTGACCTGGATGAACGAGCTTCTCTTTCATCTGGAAAACTCTGGGCGGGTCTTCATCCCTGGTATGGTCGAAATCGCCGAAAGCCGAGGTGAACTTGTGGCCCATGGGGGGTGGAGCGCGGCACCTTGCCCTGGCGGTCGCGTCAAGGCGGTGACCTACGGCGGGCTGGAATTTGACCAGGGGCCGCCGTGGCGGTTAAGGGTGATTATGGATATTTAGGGGGTGGTTTCGTGGCCATCCAAATTGAAAGGAAAGGCCCCGTCCGCTGCCTCATCCCGGAGAGCTGCATGGAGGGGATGAGAGTGCCGGGATTGCTTTACGCGGATGGCAGAATTCTCTCCGAAGTGAAGGATGACCCCGTACTCCAGCAGGTCGCCAACGTGGCCTGCCTCCCCGGGATTACAGGATACAGTTTCGCCATGCCGGACCTGCATTGGGGGTATGGATTTCCGATAGGAGGCGTGGCTGCCTTTGCCAAAGAAGGCGGAGTCGTATCCCCCGGAGGCGTGGGATACGATATTTCCTGCGGGGTTCGCCTCCACGTTTCGCTTCTGGAAGAAGGACAAATCAGGCCGGTATTGCCTGCTCTCCTTGATGCCCTCTTTTCCTCGATACCCTGTGGAGTGGGTTCGGAAGGACTAACCTGCCTAAAGGGCGGTCGACTGGACGCGGTCCTAAAGGGTGGGGCAGCCTGGGCTGCAAGGAACGGTTTCGGGGAGGCAGGCGACCTGGAACGAATCGAGCATGGGGGATGCCTCGACGGGGCCGATCCCGATGAAGTGTCCGAAAGGGCTAAGGAGCGCGGAAAGGGGCAATTGGGAAGCCTTGGGTCGGGGAATCATTTCCTGGAAATCCAGAGGGTGGATGAGGTTTTCGACCCGGTCCTGGCTCATTCGTTTGGACTCGATCCAGGTCAGGTGACGGTTATGATCCATTGCGGCAGCCGGGGATTGGGGCACCAAGTCTGTGACGATCACCTGCGAATCCTTTCCCGGTCGGTGTCGCGTTACGGCATTGAGATTCCCGACAGACAGCTGGCCTGCGCTCCGATTGACTCGGATGAAGGGCGAGCCTACCTCGGCGCCATGCAGGCCGCCGCGAATTTCGCGATGGGCAATCGCCAGGCGATCGGATCCAGGATACGGGAAGTTTTCTCCCGCTTCTTTCCTGGAGAGCCCCTCGAGCTTCTTTATGATGTCAGCCACAACATGGCTCTGTTGGAAAAGCATGTTTACGAGGGGAAAGAAGGCTGGTTCTGTGTTCACCGGAAGGGGGCGACCCGGGCGCTTCCGCCGGGCCATCCAGAATTGCCTCGACGATATAGGAATACAGGACAGCCTGTCATTATTCCCGGGAGCATGGGTACGGCCAGCTACGTGCTGGCGGGAGCGTCCGGTGCCGCCGAGTGTTTTTGCTCTACCTGCCACGGGGCGGGAAGGGTCATGAGCCGAAAAGCGGCGCTGAAGGCCGCGGATGCGAGGAGTGTCGTCTCGGCTTTGGGGAAAAAGGGAATCCTCGTTCGTGCCGGGGACCTGCGTACCCTAGGAGAAGAGGCTCCTGAGGCCTACAAGGACGTGGATGTCGTGGTGGATGTCGTGGAAAGGGCGGGGCTGAGCCGTAAGGTGGCATGCTTGAGGCCGATTGCCGTGATCAAGGGATGAAACGAGCGATGACAAGAGCGGCGGCAGGCGGCCAACAGGATCCGCCTCCCGCCGCTCTTGTCATCGCTGTACCGTTAAAGCATGCCCTCTTTTGAAGCGATGAGCTCTTCTGTGGATTCCTTTTCGATCCGGGCCATGTTCCCGACCTTGGCGAGCCGTTCTTCCGCCCATCTGGCCAACCTCACGAAAGGCAATCCCAGGAGCAGGTAGATGACGGCCACGATGATCCCGGTCCCGAAGTAGTCGTAGTAGGTCGTGGCCAGCTGCCCGTAGGCTTTCGTGAGATCAACCATCGTGATGACCGAGACAAGCGAGGAGTCCTTGAGCAGCGAGATGAAGTCGTTTGTCACGGGGGGCAGCACGAACCGGAAGGCTTGTGGGATGACGACATGCCGCAAGGCCTGCCAGCGAGTCATGGCCAGGGCGAGAGCCCCTTCCATCTGGGCCTTGGGGACTGAAACCAGCCCCGCACGGTAGTTCTCGGCCTCGTAGGCGGCATAGTTCAACCCCAGACCGACGGCCCCCGCCACGAAGGGGGAGAGCTTGATCCCGATGTTCGGAAGACCGTAGAAGATGAAGAACAGCTGGATCAGCACAGGAGTCCCACGGATCGTTTCAATGTAGGCGATGGCAAGCCGGGAGAGGAAAGTGGGGCCAAAAACCCGGGCAAGCGCGAGGACAAAACCGAAAACGATGGCCAGGAGCATCGCCACGATAGAGACTTTCATGGTTGTGACGGCGGCTTTGCCCAAAACGGGCATGAATGAGGCATAACGCTTTATGCGGTCTTTAATGGTCAGTTCGGGCCTTTGCTGCTCTGCCCATTCGTTGAACATGACGGCATCGGTCTTGCGGGGGCTGTAATCGTTGAATTCCTTTGCCATCATGGGGCTCCACAGGTTCCACCGGTCGTAAATGCGGCGAAGTTCTCCGCTGTCCCGCAAGGCGACAATAGCCCCGTTGATATCCTTGAGCAGTTCCTTGTCCTCTTTCTTCACGGCGATTCCATATTCCATCCGGCCGATTTCCGGTCCGACGAACTTGATTTCCGGGTTGAAGCCCGCGTAGAAGACGGCGATCGGGGCGTCGAAGAGGGTGGCGTCCAGGCGGCCGTTGACGAGGTCGCTATAGGCGTTGATTTCGTCCTCGTAAAGCCTGATCTGTATTCCTCCGAACTCTTCGAGGACCTGTTGGGAATAAGCCTGTTTCAAGGTTCCGACGACTTTGCCGCGGCAGTCTTCCAGGCTTTCGATCGTCTTGTTGTCCCGTCGGACGGCAAGCTGCAGGAAAGTGGCATAGTAGGGGATGGAGAAATTGACCTCCTGCTTGTGTTCCGGGGTGATTTCCAAGCCGTCCAGGGTGACGTCGTAAAGTTTACGCTGCAGCCCGGGGATCAGGTTGTCCCATCCGTTCTGGATGAAAACCGGTTTCCTTCCAAGGTGTTTGGCGATGGCTTCGATGATTTCGACCTCGTAGCCGATCACTTTCGTTGTATCCTTTGGATCCTGGAACATGTATGGGGCTCCGCCTTCGGTATCGCCGCCCCACCGGAGTTCCTTCGGGTTGGCGTTCGCAGTCGCCGAGAAAGCAAGAGCCAGCCCCAGTGCAAGTCCGAGGAGAACCAGAGTCCTTTTCATAGCGCATCCCCCTCGAAGTGCCTCAGGAAATCCCTTGTCCGCTCGTTTTTGGGGTTGGTGAAGAGGATGTCCCCGTCGTCCACTTCGACGATTTCCCCTTTGTCCATGAAGACGATGTAGTCGGAAGCCTTCCTTGCGAAGCGCATTTCGTGGGTGACGACGATCTGGGTCATTCCTTCGGCGTCGAGGTCGCGCATGACCTGGAGGACTTCCTTGACCAGTTCAGGGTCAAGGGCGGAAGTGGGTTCGTCGTAAAGCATGACCTTGGGGTTCATGGCGAGCGCCCGGGCGATGGCCGCCCGTTGTTTCTGCCCCCCTGAGAGGATCGCGGGATCCCGGTGGATGCAGTCTTCCAGCCCCACCTTCTTCAGGAGACGCACGGCAGTCTCCTCGGCCTGTTCGCGGCTTTCCTTCTTGACCACCATCGGCGCGAGCATGATGTTTTCTAGAACGGATTTGTGGGGAAAGAGGTTGAAGATCTGGAAGACCAGCCCGACTTCCTGCCTGAGCAGGTGGGCCTTGTCAAGGAGATCGTCGGTGATGGGATCAAGAGGGCCCTTGCGTGAAACGGTGACGCCGGCGATCGAGATGGTTCCTGAATCGAGGATTTCCAGGCAGTTGAGGCAGCGCAGAAAGGTCGACTTGCCGCAGCCAGAGGGACCAATGATGGATACAAGGTCTCCTTCGCGAATGGAGATGCTGATATGGTTCAGTACCTCCCCCTGTTCGAAGCTCTTGCAGAGGTTATCGACAACGATCAAGGGCTGGTTCGCTTGAGCCACCCCTTATCTCCCCCCCTTCTTCATCCTGTGCACGGGTATTATGGGGTACCCCGAGGCAAATGGCAAGGCGGACTACCTGGAAAGATGCTCGATCAGGATTTTCAGGCCGATTCCGATCAGGACGAGGCCGCCGAGCACTTCCATGCGTTTGCCGACAAACCGGCCGATCTGCCGTCCCCCGACCATGCCGATCCAGCAAGTCATAAATGTCACGGTGCCGATGACGGCCGCGGTGCTCCAGACATTCAGGTCCATCGCGACGAAGCTGAAGCCGACGGCGAGGGCGTCAATGCTCGTTCCGACCGCGAGGGTCAACAATGTCCATCCTGTCGTGGGATCGGACCGGGTATCGCACTCTTCTGTCCTCTGGAGCCCTTCCAGGACCATTTTCCCCCCGATGAACGACAGGAGGGCGAAGGCGATCCAATGGTCGAAGGGGGCAATCATTCTCGCGGCCAAACTGCCGAGTATCCAACCCAGGAGCGGCATCAGGGCCTGGAAAAAACCGAAGGCCCCGGCGACTCTCCAGATTTGCCGCATTGAGAGAGAGGGCACGCAGAAAGGCATGGCTACCGATACCGCGAAGGCATCCATGGAAAGGCTTAACCCCAAAAACACCGGGAACAGTGGGCTCATTTGCATCGCTCCCCCCCAAAAAAAAAGACCTTCGGCAAGGGTATCCTCGCCAAAAGTCTCGCTAATCGACCTCGAATCCGGCCAACGGCCACACCAGGCACTTCCGCGCCAGTCTGTTGATGCGGCCTTTCTAGCTACTCCCTCTTGAGCGCCATCATCCTAAGCCAAAAAAGCCAGGCAGGTCAAGCCCCAAACTGGCTCCGCTTGCGAAGCAAAGCACGAGAGGCTATCCTGATAAAGAGAAAAAGGGGGAAGCCAGAAGATGCTCATCGAAACGGCCGAAATCGTTTTTTTGCGACTTTATGATGTAGCGGACGAGATACGCCTTGACAGGCTTTCCGGAAACCTGTTCTCGGGAAGGCTACCTTTCAGGCAGGGACTGGTCAGGGTTGACAACCAATCCATCGACCTCGTACGCCCTCCCGCTGCCGTCGAGCTGGGGCCCCAGGCCTGGGTGGTCGGCGGGGAAGCCGTCGAGGTTCATCTCTCGGCGCGGTTCTTCGATTTTGGGGTGATCTCGCTGGGGGCCACGGCAACGCTGAAAAACCTTGACTTGGACCAATTCACGGATCGCGCGATCCAGATGAGCCTGGGGCCGGATTTGGACCGCCTGTTCGAAACGGAACTCCGCGCCCTTATGGATTCCGTTGCTGAAACTCTTGTCGACCGCCGACCCGTTCCCGGTTTTTCAGAGGAGTACACCCTCTACGTGGTTCGGAAAACTGCCGAGCCGGTGACAAGGAGTGACCTGCGGGAGCTACCTGCCCTGATTCGCCTCATTTTCGGCGAGAAGAAACCCTTGAGTCGGCAACAGGCCCACCTGGCCCTGGAAAATGCCTTTTCCTACACCGCAGACGACCTGGTCATCCTGAACTACAACAACGCTTTTCTTGTGGAGGAAGGAGATTACGCAGACCTTCGCCTTTTGCTCGAGTACGCAAACGTCCAGCTTCTCGAGGCGCGCTATTATGACGACCTGTTGAACCGCCGGCTGGAACGGCTTTTCAAGGATCTCGGGGAAACCCGATGGGGTTTGACCTCGGTTTTCTCGGGAAAAATGAGCCGTATCGCGCGAACCGCGATGCAGCTCATCCTCGAGACCGAGCTCATGACCGACCACCTGACATCGGCGGTCCGCGTAACGGAGGATGTCTATTACGCACAGATCTACAACCGGGCCCTCCAGCTTTTTCGGACGAAGGCCTGGCTAACGCGAATGGACGAAAAGCTCAGGGCGATGAGGGAAACCGTCGAGCTGCTGAACCAGGAGTTCACGAGCCGGAGAGCGGAGGTCCTGGAGTGGATCATCATCATCCTGATTGCCGTGGAAGTCGTCCGGATCTTCCTATGAGCAAGGGGTTCCCAAGGGAGGCTTTTCTCCCGGTCTCCAGGCAGGACATGGAGGCGCGGGGATGGAAAGAACTCGATTTCCTGGTGGTTTCCGGTGATGCGTACGTGGACCACCCCAGCTTCGGTCATGCGATCATCGCAAGAGTGCTTGAACGGGAAGGGTTCCGGGTCGGAATTCTTGCCCAGCCCGATTACCGTTCTCCGGAAGCCTTCCTGGCGATGGGGCGCCCAAGGCTGGGAGTGCTGGTGTCCGCCGGGAACCTGGATTCGATGCTGAATGTCTTTACGGCGGCAAAGAAACGGCGGCACACGGACAGCTACTCGCCCGGAAATCGTGCAGGCCGAAGGCCGGAGAGGGCCACGATCGCCTACTGCAACCGGGTTCGCCAGGCAATGGGGAACGTTCCCCTTGTCATCGGCGGGATCGAGGCAAGCCTGAGGCGGTTTGCCCACTACGATTACTGGGACGATGCCGTTCGCCGCTCGATCCTGGTGGATAGCGGGGCGGATCTGTTGGTTTTCGGCATGGGGGAGTCGCAGATCGTGGAGATCGCCCGCCAGCTCGACTTGGGGATCCGCCCGGCGGACATCAGGGACGTGTCGGGGACTTGCTGGATGGCATCCGAAAGGGATGAAGTGTGGGGCGAATCCGTCGAACTCCCTTCGTTCGAGTCGGTCCTGGCTTCGAAGGAGGCTTTCTCGGAGGCGTTTCGCCTTTTCTACCTGGAGCAGGATCCGATCAGGGGAAAAACCCTCCTGCAAGCCCACGGTTCCCGGTACGTCATCCAGAACCCCCCGGCACACCCCTTGACGACACCGGAACTCGATTCGATCTACGATCTTCCCTATGCGCGGGCCGCTCATCCGGATTACGAGCCCGAAGAGGGAGTTCCGGCGATCCAGGAGGTCCAGTTCAGCCTGGTCAGTCACCGCGGGTGTTTCGGGGCCTGCAGCTTTTGCGCGATCACCTCGCACCAGGGAAGGATCATCCAGTCCCGGAGCAAGGAGTCCCTGCTGAAGGAAGCGGTTTTGCTGACGAAATTGCCAGGTTTCAAAGGCTATATCCATGACGTGGGCGGACCGACGGCGAACTTCCGGCACCCGTCCTGCGATGGCCAGCTTGAGCGGGGGACCTGCAGGGGAAGGGACTGCCTGGGCTCAAAAGCCTGCCCCAGGCTTGATGCGGACCATTCCGATTACCTGGACCTTCTCCGGGAGATCCGGGCCCTCCCCGGGGTGAAGAAGGTGTTTGTCCGTTCGGGGATCCGGTACGATTACCTTCTTTTGGGAGGAACGGAACCTTTCCTGACCGAACTTTGCGAGCACCACGTCAGCGGGCAGCTCAAGATTGCCCCGGAACACGTATCGAAGAAAGTGACCGAGCTGATGGGCAAGAGCGGGAAGGAGTCGTACCTTGAGTTCGTGGAAGCCTACAGGCGGGTGAACAAAAAGTTGGGAAAGGAGCAATACCTCGTCCCCTACTTCATGTCGAGCCATCCCGGGGCGAGCTTGAAGGAAGCGGTCGAGTTGGCCGAATTCCTCCGTGACACGGGAATACATCCCGAGCAGGTCCAGGATTTCATCCCGACCCCCGGGACGCTTTCCACATGCATGTATCACACAGGGATCCACCCCCTGACGGGAGAAAAGGTCTACGTCGCGAAAAGTTCGCATGAAAAGAAGCTCCAGCGGGCTTTACTCCAGTACCGGGATCCGAAGAACGCGGATCTTGTCCGTGAAGCGCTTGAACGGGCAGGACGATTCGACCTGGTCGGCTCCGGGTCCAGATGCCTTGTCCGGCCGAGAGGCGCTTTCCCCGCTGGGTCGGCCGGGGGAAAAACGGCCAGGCAAAAGGAGAAGAAGGAACATGCTGACCGGAAGAAAAGATGAGAACCAGCTGCAAACCGCAACGTTCGCCCTCGGGTGATTCTGGGGCCCGGACGCCCGGTTCGGGAGTCTTGAGGGCGTTGTCCGCACGCGCGTCGGATATGCCGGGGGCACCACACTAAACCCCACCTATCATGATCTGGGCGATCACTCGGAGTCGGTGCAGATCGATTTTGACCCGGAAATCATTACATACGGGAACCTTCTCGAGATTTTCTGGCAATCTCACGACCCGACAGTCCCTGCCTGGTCACGCCAATACGCTTCTTTGATCTTTGTGCATTTCCCCGCACAGAAAATCGAAGCCGAGTCAAGCCTGGCTCGTCTTGCCTTGGCCCAGCGACGTCGTTTGACCACTGAAATCCGCCCCTACACGGGCTTCAACCTGGCTGAGAGCTTTCACCAGAAATATCGCCTGCGCCTCGATCCATTCCTGATGAAAGCCTTCCGGGACGCGTTTCCCGACGAGAAATCACTCGTCGACTCGACGGCCGCAGCCCGGGTGAACGGTTTCCTTGCCGGATTTGGCAATCCATCGGTCTTCAGCAGGGAAGTTCCGTTATGGGGAATTCCTGCTGAAGCCTGGGGGCGACTCCGCAGGATCGCGGCAGGGCGCCTCTAGCTCGATTACGGGCGAGGCTGGCCTCAAACCTGAGGTTCGGACGTCTCTCCCTGGGCTGCATCGGAAGATTCGGGCGAGGGCCCGGAGGGTTCGATATCGACCGAAACCGTTCCAGCCGAAGAGACAGGTTGGGGGACAACGGGGGATAAAGCGGACCCTGCTTGTTTTTGGGCCGCAGGAGAAACCGCTTTCTGGGCTGGTAGAGGTTTTGCAGCGGCGGAAGAGGTGACGATACGACTGTCACTCGAAAGGGGTTTCTCCCGGATGACCAGTTTCATCCCTGGTTTGACGTGCTTGACGAGCTCCTCGATATCCGAGTTTTTCAGGCGAATGCAGCCGTGGGTCACGGCTTTCCCGATGGACCAAGGGGCATTGGTCCCATGGATCGCCAGGTTCCAAGGGTTCCTGAAGCTGATTGCGCGCGTCCCGTAAACGTCTTTCTGGGGTTCACCGGGTTCGTTGAAGACCTTTGGGTCGAAAACCCAGTCCGTCGGGTCCGCGATCCGGCGGATCGTGAAGACCCCTTCGGGCGTGATCTTGTCGATAGGGCTCTTTTTCGTTCCTTTTCCGCTCCCGATCGCGACACGGTAGGTCTTCAGGATCGTTTCCCCTTGGCGGAGGTGGAGCTTCCGGTCTTTCTTGATCACTTCAAGCCAACGCTCACCGGCTTTCGGAGCCCACTCCGGGGTTCCTTTGGCAGGTGCCTGGGCGGCTGCGGCAGGCAGCGCGATAAGACAGAACGCAAATGCGGCAAGAAGCCATATGTTCCGGAGCTTCAAGGCGAGATCCCCTCCATAACGCAAAATCACATCGATAAGTCTACCAGCAGGACAGAGGCTTTGCACCCCAGAAAAAAGAAGGGGCCGGAGGCGATTTACGCCGCCGGCCCCTTCTTCCCCGTTGGGTTACAAGCCCATGTAAGCCTTCCTGACCGAATCGGACTCGAGGAGTTCCCTTGCCGTGCCCTCCTGGACGATTCTCCCGGTTTGGATCACGTAGCCCCTGGTGGCGATTTCCAGGGCTTCCTGGACCATCTGCTCGACGAGGAGGATGGTTGTTCCCTTTCGATTGATCTCGACGACGGTTTCAAGGACCTTTTCGACGAGGGAAGGCATCAATCCCAGGGAAAGTTCGTCCAGCATCAGGAGTTTCGGCTTCGACATGAGGCCGCGGGCTATTGCGCACATTTGCTGTTCCCCGCCGCTCATCGTCTCGGCGATCTGGTTTGCCCTATTCTTCAGGATCGGAAAAAGGGAGAACACTTCTTCCAGGCGCTCATCGATCACGAGCCTGTTGTTTTCCGTGTAGGCTCCCAGTTCGAGATTTTCCCGCACGGTGAGCTTTGAGAAAAGCCGACGTCCCTCGGGAACAAAACTGATTCCCTTCTTGATCATGGCGTAACCGGGAGTCTGGGTAACGTCTTCCCCGAGGAATGAGACGGTTCCGCTGGTTGGGTGCATCAGACCGGCGATCGTCCGCATCGTCGTGGATTTGCCTGCCCCGTTGGCTCCTACGATCGCCACGATTTCACCTTCCCGGACCTCCAGGGATATGCCGTGAATAACCGGGACGGCATCGTAGGCGCAATGGATGTCCTGGACTTTCAGGATCGCTTCGCTCATGCTTGGCCACCGTCCTTCATGGCTTTCAGCCTCTTGCTGAATTTTTCCCCAAAGTAGGCCTTGATGACGTTTTCATCTTCGACGACGGCCTGGGGCCGGTCCTCGGCGATCTTGACCCCGCCGTCAAGGACGACGATCTTGTCGGCGATAGGCATGATCGCTTCCATGATGTGCTCCACCATGAGGATGGTGATCCCGCTTTCCCTCAAGCCCTTGATCAGTTCGACCATGTGTTTGACCTCGGTGGAGGTCAGCCCTGCAACCGCCTCGTCCAGCAGAAGAAGCTTGGGTGTTGTCGCAAGGGCCCTGGCGACCTCCAGACGCTTCTTGTTGCCGATGGTCAGGCCGCCTGCCGGACGATCCCTGAACTGTTCGAGGAAGCAGGTCTTTAAACAGTTTTCCGCGACTTCCAGTGCCCTTTGGGGGTCTGCCTCCCGTAGATAGGCTCCGACAAGGATGTTTTCAATGACGGTCATTTCCTTGAGTGGCCGAACGACTTGGAAGGTTCGAGCCACCCCGAGCCTGGAAATCCTGTAGGCCGGCAGGTTCGTGACGTCCCGGCCGTCGAACGAGATCTGTCCTTCCGTGGGCTTGTAGAAACCCGCGACGCAGTTGAACAGGGTCGTTTTGCCTGCTCCGTTCGGCCCGATCAGGCCGACGATCGTTCCTCTTTCGACGTCGAAGGATACGTTGCTGTTCGCCACCAGGGATCCGAATTTCATCGTGAGATTGCGAACTTCAAGAAGGGCCATCTCAGTTTTCCTCCCCTTCCCTTTTCCGGTGCCCGATCCCGAGGTCCTGGAGGATTCCCATGATCCCCTTGGGTTGCTTGATCATCATCAACATGATGATGATCCCGAAGATGATCAGATCGACGCCGCTCCCTAAAGCGGTGAGGTAGGCCCGGCTGTATTCCTGGAGGGGGATCAGGATCGCCGCCCCCAGGAGGGGACCCCAGAAGTTGCCCACGCCTCCGAGGATCGTGATGAGCACGAATTTCATGGACATGTCGAGAGACATCACCATGGGAGGGTCGACGCGGTAGTTGTACTGAACGAAGAATCCCCCGCAGAGGGCTGCCAGGAAAGCCGAAAAGGCCATTGCTGAAAGTTTGACCGCCGCGCTGTTCACGCCGAGGGATTCCGCGGTTTCCTGCCCTTCGCGGACGGCCCGCAGGTAATAGCCCAGGCGGTGGGTTTCGATCCACCGGACAATACCGAATATCAGGATGAAAAGCCCTAGTGCACCGTAGAAAAAACCGACCTTCGTTTCGGACCAGACAAAGTTTTTCCATCCGTCCGGCAGAATGGGGTAGTCAAGGCCAAGAGCGCCGCCGACCCAATCCCAGACCATGAATAGGCGGTTGAAGATCTCCACGATGGCAAAGGTCGCGATCGCGAAATAATGTCCCTTCAGCTTGAAGCAGGGGTAACTGATGAGAACCGAGACGATGGCGGCGAGGACGGCGCCGGCAAGAAATCCCGGCCACGGAGTCAGTCCGTACGTGACGACGGCCATCCCGGTGCCGTAGGCCCCAATTCCGAAGAAGACCGAATGGCCGAACGAAACCTGTCCTGCATAACCGCTGACGATGTTCCACGACTGGGCCATGCTCGCGTAGAGCAGGACCAGGATCAGGACGTGGGCGCGGAAAGAGTTCCCGATCAGCCCGGGAACAAGGGGAAGGGCGGCAAGAAGGCAAACCAGCCCGATCCAGAGGAAATCCTTCTGTTCCAGCTTGCGCGTTTTCATTTCCGTCACCATCCGAACAGGCCCTTGGGGCGGGCCATGATGAGCGCGAGGTAGATGGCGAAGACCGCCACATACTTGAAGACCGGGGCGATATAGAATCCCGCAAGGGCTTCGACAAGCCCGATGATGATCGCCGCTGCCAGAGCGCCGGGAATGCTCCCGAATCCACCCATCGCCACGATGAGAAACGCGATAAGGCCGAAAAGGGCGCCAACTTCCGGGTGGACCGCAAGGTACGAGGTCAGGAGTCCGCCGGCGATGCCGACGCAGGCTCCGCCGAGACCGAAGACCAGGAGGTAGATCCGGTCGGTATTGATGCCCATGAGCTCCGCGGCTTCACGGTCCATTGCCGTAGCCTGTATGGCCCAGCCCAGACGGGTCTTTTTCATGAGGAAATAAAGGGCGAAAAGGATCGCGAGGGAAAACAGCCCGGTGACGAGTTGCGGCAGCCCGATCACGATGTTTCCCAGGATGATTTTCTTGCCCTCGAGCAGCGTCGTCTGCAAGATCCTGAAGTTAGGGGAAAAGCGATTCAGGCATACGTTCTTGAGGAACATCGAGAGACCGAAGGTGGCGAGCAGCGGAGCCATGGCCGCTTTGCCGATGCAGCGGGACACGATGAAGCGATAGGTCAGGACTCCAAGGATGAAAACGAAAGCGCCGGAAGCGACCCATGAGACGATCGGGTCGACATGGGCCAAAAAGCCAAGCCAGTAGCTCAGGTACATGGCCACCATCAGAAATTCGCCGTGGGCGAAATTGATGACGTCCATGACGCCCCAAATCAGGCTTAAACCTGCGGCAACAAGGGCGTAGAGCATCCCGGCCAGAAGACCGTCCAGCAATACCTGCACGAAAGTGCTCATGCGAGATCCTCCTAACGGAACGGGTCAGGTTGAAAAAGGGGCGGGGAGAGGATCCCCGCCCCGGGCCAGATGTTTTTCCGGACGAGCGCGGATTAGCGCTTGTCCCAAGAAGTCATCGGGACGGTGGCCTTGATCTCGGCGTAGCTGGCCGGGTAAACCGGCATGTATTTGCCGTCGTGCAGCTGCGTGATGATGCTGGTGGCCTTCATGTTCTGCCCGCCGGGGCCGAAGGCAACCTTGCCGCCGAGAGAAAGCGGGGAATCGAAAGTCGTCGTGCGAAGCACTTCAGCCACCTTTTCGACATCGAGGCTGCCGGCTTTCTCGATGGCCTGCGCCAGGATGAAGAGGGCGACGGCTTCCTGGATCGAATCGCTGTCGAAGGGGACGCCGACCTTCTTGGTGTAGATCTTCTCAACTGCTGCAACTTTCTTCATGTATTTCGCGCCGATCTCGGGGGAATAGCCCGTTCCGCCCATGAAGAAATTGCCGTCGGCAGCGAGCTGCTGAGCGATCTTCGGATCCTGGTATCCCGTGCAGTAGTTGAGGGCGACTTTCGGAAGCCAGTTCATCTGCTTCATCGTCCGAACCCAAAGGGTGTAGTCTCCGCCAAGGCAAGCCCCGAAAACGGCATCCGGGTTCTTCGCCTTCAGGGTCTGGACTTCGCTGTTCAGGTTGGTGGCACCGGGGTTGAAGGCGACGTCTGCAACAACTTCGAAGCCAGCGGCTTTCGCGGCGGCTTTGCCCTCATCGGCGGCGTGCTTCCCGAACTCGGTGTTTTCGTAAATGAGCCCGATCGTCTTGATACCGGCTTTCTGTTTCTTGTTCAGCCATTCGATGTACTCGATAAACTCCTTGGATTCGGTCTTGTCGGTCGGGGCAAGGCGGTAGAAATATTTGAAGTCGCGTTCGGTCAGGGCGGCGGAACTGGAGCAGCCGCACATGAAGAGTTTCTTGGAGCGTTCGGTCACGGCGGAGGCTGGCTTGGACGCGGAGCTGTTGTACGACCCGATGATCGTGTAAACGCCTTCCTGGTTCACGAGCCTTTCGGCTTCGGACTTCGCGACATCCGGTTTCCCCTGTGTGTCGGCGACGACCAGCTGGATTTTCGTTCCCTTGAGGATGCCTTCCTGTTTCGCAAGGGGGACATCCAGTTCGGGATGTTTGTTGTTGATGACCTCTGCCGCCGTTTCAACGGCAGCCACGCAGCGTTGCCCTGCAGTCGCGCAGGGCCCGGTCAGCGGGAACAGGACACCGATCTTGAGGACGTTCTCCGCAGCGAGGGCACAACCGGCGGAGAGGAGCAGGGAGAAGACGAGCAGCGAAACGATGGACAGGAACTTGCGCTTTTGCATGACTTCCATCCCTCCTTGAATTTGATGGCTGGGCCTGGCGGCCAAAAAGCTTTTCAGGCCCGCACCGATGGTAGTATACAACAAACACGAAAAAACGCAGCAAGGAAATTCCAACAATCATCGGCGTACAATGACGGTCAATTTGGCTGTGGATACCAAAATGGCAAGTCTATTCCCTACGCAACCGGAACTAAAATAGGATCGTTAAATAAGGGGCGTACCGCTTATTTCCATGTGGTTCCAGCGGCCTTGACAATAACAGAAAAGTGGCATCAAATATCCTAAATAGCTAGGCCGAAAGGAAGTGGGGGTGTGTCGGAAATCGTCCAGGTAACCGAGGCCGTGTCACTGGCATTCCATGGATTGGGCCTTTTGGTCTCGAGAGGGGGAAGGCTTAGCGTACGGGAAATGGCGGCGGAGATAGGGGTCTCCGAGGCCCATATGGCCAAGGTCTTCCAGCGCCTCTCGAAGGGAGGGCTGGTCCTTTCGGTGCGGGGACCCGGCGGAGGGTTCGTCCTGGCGAAGGACCCGACGGAGATCACTCTTTACGAGGTATACGCACTGATCGAGGGAGACCCGGGTGTGAAGACATGCCTTCTCGATTGCGGGAAATGTCCTTTCGAAAGCTGTCTTTTCGAAGGTCTTCTGGGAAAGATGAAGCTCGAGTTCGTGGATTTCCTGAGGAAAAAGCGGCTAAGCGACCTTTTAAAGTGAACTTTTAAAATGAAGAAGAGGCGACGACGGGATCCCGTCGTCGCCTCTTCTTCATTTGATCCTGATCCGGTCAGGATTTGCCTTCTTCTTTCTTTGCGATCCTTTCAAGGACAAGGGTAAAGCCGTCTGCACCGTGTTCGATGAGGTTCTTTGCCCGGCTGATTGTCGCCGTGCTCGCACCCGTCTTCTGGACCACTTGCGGGTAGTTGTTGCCCTCGTAAAGAAGGCGGGCGACTTCTAGGCGCTGGGCAAAGGCAATGATTTCACCGATTGTGGCGACGTCCTCGAGGAAACGATAGGCCTCCTCCTCGGAATCGAGCGAGAGCAGGGCCTTGCAGAGCTGATCGGTCAGGCGGTCTTTCCACTTTTCGGACACGCTCACCAACTCCTTTAGAGGTCTTTCAAGGCTTCGGTGCGTAATTATAGCAGAAAACTTTAATGCGTTCAATCGCCATTAAGTCCTTGCTTCCGGTATCGGTTCTCCGCTGCAGGACCAAATCCGGCACCGGGGGCAATAGGACCGGGCTCCGGCAAGGGCGTCGCACAGCCAATCACCGCACCGGGAGCAGTGGATGGGACTCAGCTGGGGCTTGAATGGGGCGGTTTCCTTCGGCAAGGGAGCGGGTACCGTCGTTTCCGCGTCCGGCGTTATGGACGGTGATTCCTGCGGGAGATCCTGGGGGAAAAGGTCCAGTTGATTCTGTGGGGTTTTCATCCCTTCACTCCCTTCTAGATCTACAGATTTCAGGTTTTCGGTTCCGCCGGGCGGAGGTCCCTCTGCCGGGCGTTACCGCGGCCTTGGCGCCGGCTATTGTGAACGTAGAATGGTTCGTGCCGGCCGTCATCATAACACCGTGCTTCGAGCTTGTCTCCCCCGAGTTAGGCACGGATTGTCCCTACCCTCTTGATTTCCTCTCTTATGATGTCAGAATAGGCGCAAAATCTTTGAATCGATTCTTTGGGAGGGACATCCATGGAAGGGGAAGAGGTCCCGCTGATACCGGTAAGGACGGTAGGCATCACTTTCAACCTGAAGACAGGCCACGGAGAGGAAGAAGAAGAGTACGACCCCCTCGAGACGATCCTCGCCCTTCGGGCTGAGATCGAGAGGCACGGTTTTGATGTCCTGCTTTACAACCAGGACGATTCTTTCCTGGAAGCCATTTCGAAGACCCCGCCCGACTTTGTCCTGAATATCGCCGAGGGAAGGGGCAAGTCCCGATCCAGGGAAGCGCAGGTCCCCTGCATCCTGGAAAGCCTCGGCATCCCCTACTCGGGATCTGACGCGCTTGCGCTGGGCATGACGCTGGACAAGTTCACAACGGGGCAATTCCTGCGTGCCAGAGGAGTTGCGGTGCCCGGGCAACTGGTTGTGGACAGGCTGGACAGCCTGGACTCTCTCCGCGGTATTTTTGACGGAGGCAGGCGTTACATCGTCAAGCCGCGCTGGGAAGGGTCCTCAAAAGGTGTTTTCGCGGATTCCGTCGTCTTCGACGAGCGGGGACTCAGGGATAAGGTCGCGACAATCCTTGAAAGGTACGAGGAACCGGCTCTCATCGAGGATTTCTTGCCGAACGACGAGGTCACGGTGGCATTGGCCGGCAACCGCAAGGCTCGGGTTCTGGGGATCATGAGGGTCCTGCCGAAAACGGATCCCGAAGGGCATTTCCTCTATTCCATCGAACGAAAACGGCAATGGCGCGAGTGCATGCGGTACGAAAACGGCTTTGGGCTGCCTCCGATGGTCCGTGCCGCGATCGAGGCCGAAGCCGTGAAAGCTTTCGAAGCCCTGGAGCTCAGGGATATGGCCAGGATCGATCTTCGCCTGGACATGGACGGGATTCCGCGTGTGATCGACGTCAATCCCCTGCCGGGATTGAACCCCGAGTTCGGGGACTTGCCGATTCTCTTCGAGCTTAACGGCGGGGATTACCAGACCCTCATCCGCATCCTCCTCGAGGAAGCGTTTAGTCGTTGCGGCCTGGCTTGGCCTGTCGGTTGCGGACATGCCTGACCCCCGACGCGTCCTCATCGCCGTGGGACTGGAGCAGACCGAGCGTCCGGATGTCCTTGATGTGCTTCGCTGCACGCAGTCGGTGGAATCGGTTTGCGCCGGGATGGGTGTCCCGGTGGAGAAGCTTTTTGTGTGCTCGGATGATTTCCCGGCCCTGGACCGCATCCGTGACGAAATCCTTTCTCGGACACCGTTGAAGGTCTTCAACCTTTTCGAGGGATTCAGCGGGGATTCCGCCAAGGAGATTTCTTTTGCGTCCTTGCTGGAGAGCTTGGGTGTGCCCTTCACGGGAAATCCTTCCGAGGTCCTTGGAAGATGTCTTGATAAGGAAAGCACGAAACGGACTTTGGCAGAAGGCGGGATCCCGGTCCCGCGAGGGGTTTTCATCGATAAGCCCGGAGGGGCCCCCTGGAAGGGACTGGAATTTCCGCTGTTCGTCAAGCCGTGTTTCGAGGACGGCAGCGTGGGGATCCGGGAAGACAGCCTGATTCGGGAAGAGGCCGGGATCGAGCGGACCATCCGCCGGAAGCTTGGGGAGTTCCCCCGGGGAATCGTGCTTGAGGAATTCATCCCGGGACGGGAGTACAACGTCGGTTTTCTTGGAACCCCCCCGTACGAACTCCTGGGCGTTTCCATGATCGATTACTCCCGTTACTCGGACAGCCTCCCGTTTCTGCATTACGGTTCCAAGTGGGATCCGGGTTGTGCCGAGTTCAACGAAATCCTTCCGGTCATCGAGAAGGGGATCTCTCCCTCCCTTCGGGAGAGGCTGGTGGAGACGGCTCGAAATGCCGGAGAGATTCTGGGGTGCCGGGGGTATTTTCGGGTTGACCTGAGGGAAAGGGAAGGCTGCCCTTACGTGCTCGATGTCAACCCAAACCCGGATATCAACGAAGACAGCGGTTTTGCCCGGCAGGGCAGGGCGCGCGGGTACTCCTACCCGGAAGTGGTGGAAAGGATCCTTAGCTATGCCTATGCCGGCTGATTCCTGCCGCTCGCCTTCAGGAAACCCCGTGGAGGAATACCTTGCGGTTGCGGAACGGACGGGAGCCTTCCGCCCCTGTGAAATCGAAATTCTCCGGGAAGTCCTGGTGGATGTGTTTGTCGATCCCGCCAAGGGGTACTGTTTCCTGGAAAACCGGGAGAACGGAAGAATTGCGGCCTTTGCGGTTTTCGGCAGGGCCCCTATGACGGAATGGGCCTGGGATCTTTATTGGATCGTTGTCGACAGGCCGCTCCAGGGAAGGGGCTTCGGTAAACGGCTTCTTGGAGAGATTGAAAATGCCGCCTTGGCTTCCACCGGGAAAGTGATCCTGCGGGTGGAGACATCGGGGAGGCAGGAATACGAGGGACAACGCCACTTCTACCTTCGCACCGGTTTTCACGAGACCGGGCGGATTCCCGATTTTTACGAGGCTGGAGACGATCTCGTGACCTATTGCAAGTTCCTTTCAGGAGGGCCGGATCCCGAGATGGCTTCTTAAGGCGGCCGCGAAACGAGCGGCTCCCTCCCTTGACTGTTCCGGCTTGACCTTGGCGAAGGCAAAGCGGATCGATTCCTCTCCCTCGCCCTCCTTCGGGTAAAAAAAGCGTCCGGGGATGAATCCCACTTTTCTCACGGTGGCCGCATACCGGGCAAAAGCAAGCATGTCCTGAATTCCCCTGCAGGTCCCCCACAGGAAGAAACCGCCCGACGGGACGCTCAGGCTTAGCCCGAGCCCGGAGGTTTCCCGTTCCAGCGCCCCGACGAGGGCATCGCGCCGGGTCCTATAGGCGAGGGCGAGCCCCTCGCCGTGCTTCTTAAGGTCGCAGGCCCGCAGGAATTCGAAGACAGCGGCTTGTGTCAGGGCCGTGGAGCAAAGCTCGAGGCTTAGCCGGACCTCCAGGAGTTTGTTCCGGATATCGGCGGGGAAGGCACACCAGCCGCACCTCATTCCCGGCGCGATGATCTTGGAGAAACTCCCGAGGTAGATGACGCGCCGATCTTCCCCAGCCATCTCGAAATAGCTTCTCGTTGGATTTCCTTCGAAACGCAGGTATCGATAGGGATCGTCCTCAAGGATGAAAAAGCCGTGCCGGTGCGCCAGTGCGAGGATTGCTGCCTTGCGGCGGTCGGAGGTCGTGCAGCCGGAAGGGTTCTGGAAGTTGACCACCGTGTATAGAAACTTGGCTTTCTTTCCCGATAGTCTTTCCTCAATCTCCTCTGGAATGGGTCCTTCCGAATCGACCGGGATCGGCAGGATGGAGGCCCCTTCCCTCTGGAAGGCCAGAAGTGCCTCGGGGTAGGTGGGGCTTTCGGTGAGAATCAGGTCTCCCGGATCGATAAAAGTCTCGGCCATAAGGTTCACGGCTCCTTGAGAGCCGTTCGTCAAAATCAGGCAGGAGGGATCGATCCAGGATGGCGCCAGGTTTTCCCTTGACATCCATTCGACGATCCACTCTCGCAGGGGAAGGTAACCGGCGGTTGAAGGGTAGGAAAAGAGTTCGGCCTTCTCGAGGGCCCTCCGGAAGGCGGCATCGAGTCCCGCGATGGGGATGAGGTCGGGGGAAGGCTCGCCGCTGGTAAACGAGATGCCGTCAGGTCCAACCATCCCTGCCATTTCAGCGATGATCGAAGGGCCGATACGCCCCGCTTTTCGGTTGAAATGCTCATGAAGGTCCATGCGGATTCCTCCCCCGAATCGGCTTGCCCTTCATTCTATGGCCTTGGGAACTTTCTGTCATGGTTTTTGCCCCCTCGGGTAAAATAAAAGCAATGTCGCGGCAACGCGATGCGATCTTAGAGAGGCCTGCCGATGAACCTGAAAGGGAAACGTGCCAGCGGAATCCTGCTCCACCTGACCTCACTGCCCTCCTTTACAGGGATAGGGGATCTCGGCAAAGGCGCCACCGCTTTCCTTGATTTTCTCGTCGAGGCGGGGCAAAGCCTTTGGCAAATGCTGCCCACAGGGCCGGTCGACCGGGCTCTCGGCGGTTCGCCCTACTGCGGCGTATCTGCTTTCGCCGGCAATGAACTGCTGGTCGATCTTGAAGACCTGGAGAGGCTGGGCTTGCTCCCCCCGGGGGAAGGAACGCCGCGCTGGACCGCACCGGATGCCCCCGTGGACTGGAATTTCGTTTTCGACCGCAAAAGCTTGGCCCTGGACCGAGCCTGGGGGCGCTTTACGGCAGGCTGCGGGTCCGGGATCCTCGAGGAGGATTTCAATGCCTTCCGGGAGAAGAATCGGGCTTGGTTGAGCGATTACTCCCTCTTCTGCGCCATCAAGTCCTCCCAGGGAGGCAAGCCCTGGGGGGAATGGCCCGTTCCGATCCGTTCGAGAGAGCCGCGAGCGCTTCATGAGGCTGCCAGGCATCTAACTGCGGCACGGGAAAGAATCGAGTTCGGGCAGTGGCTTTTCTTCCGGCAATGGCGCAATCTGCGGGCCGAGGCCCAAAAACGGGGGATCACCCTTTTCGGGGATCTTCCCATTTACGTCGGGTTGGACAGCGCGGACGTCTGGAGCCGGCAGGAGGGATTCGATCTGGGGGCGGACGGAAGGCCCCTGACGGTGGCCGGTGTGCCGCCCGATTATTTCAGCGCAACGGGGCAAAGATGGGGAAACCCGACTTACCGGTGGGAGAACCATCGCCGGGAGGGCTTTTCCTGGTGGAGATCCAGGGTCGCCCATGCCCTGTCCCTTTTCGATTGTCTGCGCCTGGACCATTTCAGGGGATTGGCCGCGTTCTGGTCGATCCCGGCGGAAGAGGAGACGGCCGTCCGCGGGAAATGGATCCCGGCTCCTGGGGAGGAATTGCTGGAGCGGCTTGCGGAAGATCATCCCGGCTTGCCTTTGGTGGCTGAAGACCTCGGCCTCATCACGCCGGACGTCGAGAGGCTGAAGGAGCGGTTCGGCCTGCCGGGAATGAGGGTCCTCCAGTTCGGCTTTTCAGGCGAAGTCGGAACCAATGCCCATGCGCCGCACAATCTCCCGGAAAATGCCGTTGCCTACACGGGAACCCATGACAACAACACCTCGCGCGGCTGGTTCGAAGAGGATCTCTCCCTGGAGAGGCGCCAGGTTCTTTCCCGTTACTTCGGACACAAGGCGACGGCCGACGGTGTGGCCGGGGACCTTGTCAGGCTGGCCCTGTCCTCTCCTGCAGCCTGGGCGCTTTGTCCCCTGCAGGATGTTCTTGGCCTGGACGGCCGATCGAGGATGAATCAACCGGCCAGGGTCTTTGGAAACTGGACTTGGCGATCCTTGATCCCTCCTGTGGAGGTCGCGCGTGACCTGGCCGAAAAGGTTGATCTTTTCGGGCGTTTGCGCAAGCCATCAAGTAACGTGATAAACTAGCCTTGATTTAGAAAGAGGATGGCTATACAATTAACAAATCCTGAACCCGCGGCTTTATTCGGACATCCGAACGACATCACAACAGCGCAAGGGGGTCGGAGAGTATGGAAGTCCTCAAGGTCTCGGCCACGTCACAACCCAAGTCCGTTGCGGGAGCCATGGCAGCCGTTCTGCGTGAGAAGGGGGTCGTGGAAGTGCAGGCCGTGGGTGCGGGAGCGGTGAACCAGGCCGTTAAATCCATCGCCATCGCGAGGGGTTATGTCGCCCCGAACGGAATCGACATGGTCTGCATTCCGGCTTTTGCCAAGATCGACATCGACGGGGAGGAGCGGACCGCCATCAAGTTTCAGCTGGAGGCCAGGTAGCCACTTCCCAGGGGAAAAGGAGACGGTATGGCGGTCTTCCTCCGCAAAGAGGGAGGCCGCCTTTTTTTGCAAACCGGATGAAATTGTCTCCCTTTCGGGTAAAATACACGTCACGAACTCAAACTTGCAGGAGGTCAGAACGGATGGAAAACATCAAGGCGCCTCGCGGCGTGAGAGACATACTCCCAGACGAGTCCTGGAAATGGGCGTCGATTTTCGATGTGACCCGGAAGATTGCGGAGGATTTCGGGTATCGCGAAGTCCACCTGCCGATTTTCGAACAAACCGAGTTGTTCTCGAGGGGAATCGGCGAAACCACGGATGTCGTCGAGAAAGAGATGTACACGTTTTCCGACCGTTCCGGCCGGAGCTTGACGCTCAGGCCAGAGGCAACGGCTTCGATGGTGCGCGCCTACCTCGAACATGGCATGGCAAACGGGCCGCAACCTTCGAAACTGTGGTGCGCCGGCCCGATGATGCGTTACGAGCGCCCGCAGAAGGGGCGCTATCGCCAGTTCTGGCAGCTTGATTTCGAAGCGATTGGCTCTTCGAGCCCGCTGGTGGATGTCGAGGTGATCGCCCTTTCACTCGAGATTTTCCGCAGGCTTGGGCTATCGAACCTGGAGGTCCTGGTGAACTCCGTGGGGTGCCCGGCCTGCAGGCCTGTCTACCGGGCCGCGCTCCAGGCGTATCTTGGAGGGCATTTTGAATCCCTTTGCCCGACCTGTCAGGGCCGGTACGAGCGAAATCCCCTCAGGATACTGGATTGCAAGGTGGAGACCTGCCGAACCATAACCGACGGGGCGCCGGATGTCAGGGATCATCTCTGCGAGGAGTGCCGGGTTCACTTTGAAGAGGTCCTGAAGGGGCTTGACCTGATCGGGGCGAAAGCCCGGATTGACAAACGGCTTGTCAGGGGCCTGGATTATTATACGAAAACAGCCTACGAGGTTCTTTCCGGAGATTTGGGGGCGCAGAACGCGGTCTGCGGAGGCGGGCGCTACGACAACCTTGCAGAGGCGATCGGCGGACCGCATACTCCGGGAGTCGGTTTTGCGGCCGGCCTGGACCGTATCGTCCTGACCATGGAACAGCAGGGGCTCGGTTTTGGAAAGGAACCGTCCATCTTTGCCACCGTCGTGATCGCTGACGAGAGCGCAAGGGATGAAGGACTCCGCCTTCTCTACGAACTGAGGAAAGCCGGCGTCCCTGCGGATATGGATGTCTCCGGCAAGGGAATGAAGGCCCAGATGAAGGCTGCGG
Organism: uncultured Synergistaceae bacterium; assembly: GCA_964521575.1. Lineage (GTDB taxonomy): Bacteria > Synergistota > Synergistia > Synergistales > 79-D21 > 79-D21. The sequence continues at coordinate 65,088 of CAZFSR010000005.1, read as the reverse complement.
GGGCGGCAAATGCCGTTTATGTCTGCCTCGTGGGATCCAGCGAGATCGCGAGGGGCGTTGTCTCCCTGAAGGAAATGTCCACGGGAACCCAGGCCGAAATCGGACGCGACCGGATTGTCGCTGATCTCGTCATGAAGGCGGGAGCGGCACGGTGTTGAATGTCTTTTCCTCTTTGAAGGGAGTCCTGAAGTGGTGAGTAGCCGATATTTTGACGATGCATGGAAGAAAACGGTTTATTGCGGCCAGGTGGGCTCGAAGGACGAAGGCAAGGCAACCGTCCTGAACGGGTGGCTGAGGAAACGCCGTGACCTGGGAGGAATCATCTTTCTCGAGATATGGGACCATACCGGAACGGTGCAGGTGGTCTTCAACCCGGAAGCGACTCCCGAGGCTCACGAGATGGCAAAGGACCTCAGGAGCGAGTTCGTCGTCGCCGTCAAGGGGACAGTTCGCCGTCGCCCGGAGGGCACCGAAAACCCCAACTTGCCGACGGGCGAATGGGAGTTGCTCGCCGAGGACCTTCTGGTTCTTTCTCCCTCAGCTCCTTTGCCTTTTGAAATGAGCGAGGTGGACAGGGTTGACGAGAACCTTCGGCTAAGGCATCGTTACCTGGACCTGAGAAGGCCGAAAATGCAGGAAAACCTTCGGGTCCGAGCCAAGGCCGCGAAGTTCACGCGCGACTACCTGGTCGAGCACGGCTTCCTGGAAGTGGAGACTCCCATCCTGACCAAATCGACCCCGGAGGGTGCGAGAGATTACCTTGTTCCCAGCCGCGTGAACCATGGCGAATTCTACGCCCTGCCCCAATCACCCCAGCTTTTCAAGCAGATCCTCATGGTCAGCGGGTTCGACCGGTACTTCCAGATCGCCAAATGCTTCAGGGACGAGGACCTGCGGGCGGATCGCCAGCCGGAGTTCACGCAGATCGACCTTGAGATGAGCTTCATCACCGAAACCGATATCATCGGGCTCCTTGAGGGATATGTGAAGGGGCTTTTCAGGGAGATCCTTTCTGAAGAGATCCAGACCCCCTTCCTTCAGCTGACCTGGCAGGAGGCCATGGAGGCCTACGGAAGCGACAAGCCCGATTTGAGAATCCCCATGCGGATCTGCAACCTTGACCCCGTTTTCTCGGATGCAGGCTTCGAGCCATTCAGGAAAATCCTGGCCGAGGGCGGAGCCGTAAGAGGGTTGCGAGTTCCAGGCGGGGGCGCTTTTTCGCGCAAGGAGATCGCCGATCTTGAAGAGAGGGCGAAAAACTTGGGCGCCAAAGGATTGGCTTCTTTCATGATCAAGTCGGGGGAATTGAAGGGGCCGTTGGTGAAAACGCTGGACGAGAAGGGGATCCGTGCCCTTCTTGAGAAATCGGGCCTCGTTGAGGGGGATGCCCTCTTCGTTGCGGCGGGGGATTGGGCCTTGACCTGCTCGACGCTCGGAACCCTGAGGCTCGAGATTGCAGCGAAGCTGGACCTCGTGGACCGCTCAGCCTGGGCTTTCCTGTGGGTGAGGGATTTCCCGCTGCTGGAATGGGACGAAGAAGAAGGGCGGTGGAGCGCGATGCACCATCCCTTCACGGCTCCTCACCCGGAGGACCTTTCCATATTGGCAACGAATCCGGGCAAGGTCCGTTCAAGGGCGTACGATCTCGTGCTCAACGGGAGTGAGATCGGCGGGGGATCCATTCGTATCCACGATCCGGCGGTGCAGGAACGCGTTTTCGGAGTGCTGTCCTTCACTCCCGAACAGGCGAGGGAAAGATTCGGTTTCCTGCTCGAGGCCCTTAGTTACGGGACCCCACCTCATGGAGGTCTTGCCCTGGGGTTTGACCGGCTAGTCGCTCTTCTCTGCAACTGCCGTTCGATTCGTGAGGTTATGGCGTTCCCGAAAACGGCAAAGGCCCAGTGCCTCATGTCAGGAGCCCCATCTGAAGTGGACGGAAAGCAGCTAAGGGAACTTGGCATCGGCATCCGCGAGGGCGGCGAAGAAGCGTGAGGGAGATAGGCGGCCGTGGCATCCGAGATGGAGCCGCACGATGGCCGTGGCGATACCGCCTGGAGTTTGATCCTGCCAGCGACAAGGTTCGCGGAGACTTGGCCGTGGAGGGTTGGGAGGAGTCGCGGGCGATGGCCGATTGGGCGGAAGCCCGCTCTGATCGAGCCTTCAGGCTGGAGCTCGGCGAAGGCAGGGTGGAAGTCGAACTGAGAATTCTGGGCGTAAGGGTGCATGAATCGGGGCATTACAGTGAAACCGATATCCAGGTGGAGGGGAGGCTTGTGAAATGTCCATGATCCGTTACCTGGGGCATTCCGCTTTCCAAGTGAGCGCTCCGGGGCTGGAAGGGCTGATCGATCCGTTCCTGGAAGGCAACAGGCAGGCTTGCGTCCTTCCCGGGGAATTCGACCACCTGACACATCTTTTCGTCTCGCATGGCCATGGGGACCACCTCGGGGACACGATCAAACTCGGGCTCAAAACGAAAGCAACGGTGGTGGCAAACGCTGAGATCTGCCGTTACCTGGCCGGGAAGGGCCTTGAAACCCACCCCATGTATGTCGGGGGGTGGGTGAGCTTCCCGTTTGGACGGGTAAAACTCGTTCCGGCAGTGCACGGATCGGGAATTACGGAAGGCCGGGAGATCCTCTACGGCGGTGTCGCCGTCGGGTTTATCCTCGAATTGGGGGAATTCCGGATATACCACGCGGGGGATACGGGCTTGACCACGGATATGGGCCTTCTGCAGGCCATGAACGTTGACCTTGCCTTGCTGCCGATCGGCGGATGCTACGTCATGGACATCCCGGACGCCCTCCGGGCAGTTGAAATGATTCGGCCAAAACGGGCGGTTCCCATGCACTTCAACACGTTTCCGGGGATCGAGGCTGACCCGGAGGAGTTCTTGAAAGGCTTGCCTGGATGGGTTGAAGGAATTCGGCTCGAGCCGGGCCAAAGCCTGGAGTTTTGACCCGGCCTCGACCGGGGGAGGGAGTGGGGCGATGCACGCTCATCTGGGAGGGATACGTTTTTTCCGTTCCCTGTTGCTGGGGCTCTCGCTGTTCGCGGCGGTTTCCGCAACTGCGGGGGCAAGCGAGGTGAGGCTGACTTCCGATACCTTGATCTACGACCCGGCAAGCCGGCTTGTCCGCGCAGAAGGGAACGTCCGGCTGGACCGACAGGGGCTAACCCTGACCTCTGCTTTCGCGGAAGGGGATCCTGCTGGAGAGCGTTTCCGTGCATGGGGCTCGGTAAAGGCCAGCTGGGGCGACCAGAAAATGGAATTATCGGCAGAGGAGGTTACCCTTACCGACCGAGTTCCGCGGCGTGTCTCTGCCTCGGGGAAGGTCCTTCTCACGCGGCCGCAGGAAAGGCTTACCGCTTCATTCCTTGATTGGGTTTTCGGCCCTTCGCAGGAATATGTCGCCAAGGGCGGGGTAAAGGCCGAGATGCCTGGCAGGGTGCTGGAGGCAGAGGAAGCGGGCCGCAAGGGCGATCGGTTCTGGGCTTCACAGGTGAGGCGTTTCGAGGACCGGCGGGAGAAGCTCTCGGTGAAGGCAGGCAGGGTCGAGGCCCGGACCGAAGGGGAAGAGTTGCGGGAGTTGACCGCTTCAAGCCAGGTTTTCGCCGTTGTCGAGGGATCCGATGGAACTCCCGTCAACCTCAGGGGGGATCGGCTTCTGTATTCGAAAAACAAGGGGTCGGTTGCGCTGGTCGGAAATGCTGAAGCCGTGCAGTCAGGTCACAGCGTCCGCTCGGAAAGCATTCTATACGACCTCGCCTCGAGGAGGATCGAGGCGCAGGGTAGACCCCAGCTGATCTTTACCCCCGGCAAGGAGAAAAAGGAACCTTGACGGCTTCACACGTCCTTCGCGCCGTTTCCCTGGAGAAATCGTACCGGGGCAGGCAGGTTGTCGACTCCGTCTCGATAGATGTCAGGCAGGGAGAGATCGTCGGTCTTCTGGGCCCGAACGGAGCGGGGAAGACGACCACGTTCTACATGATTGTCGGCCTGGTCCGGCCTGATGCGGGTTCGATCCTCATCGACGATCGGGAGATTACCGGTCTTCCCATGTTCAGGAGGGCGCGCCTGGGGGTCGGTTACCTTCAGCAGGAAGCATCCATTTTCAGGAACCTGACGGTGCGCGAAAACCTGGAATTGGTCCTCCAGGAACTGGAGAAAACCCCGGCAGAGCGGGGCAGGATGGTTGACCACCTTGTCGCGGAATTCGGGATCGACCGTATTCTCGACTCCCCCGGTTATGCGCTGAGCGGGGGAGAAAGAAGAAGGGTCGAACTCGCCCGATGCCTTGCAGCGATGCCGGAATTCCTCCTGCTGGACGAACCGTTCAGCGGGATTGACCCCATAGCCGTCTTCGATATCCAGCAGATGATCCTCGGGCTGCGGGGCAAGGGATACGGCATCCTGCTGACGGACCACAACGTGAGGGACACGCTCGCCATCACGGACCGAGCAGCCATTCTCCATCAGGGAAAAATCATGGTCGAGGGAACTCCGAAGGAGGTCTCGGAAAGCGGGGTTGCAAGGAAGTATTATCTTGGGGACCGGTTCACTCTATGACCTTTGAGGGGGCTCGAAAAAGGTGCGTCCACGACCCTTCCCTCAAGGCCCGGACGAGTTTGCGTGCGGAGGACTCGACCTCAGGGGAAAGCGCGAGCGAGAAACCGGTTTCTTTCGGCTCGATGCCGATGACGACTATTCTCTCCCGGGGGAGGATTTCCTTGAGGATCTCGCCCAGCGGCAGCCCGTGTGTCGTTTCCGTGAGGCCGTCCAGGCAGTCGGGATCCAGGAGGCGCATCGTGCCGGGTGCCGTTCCCATGATGCAGGCGTCGATGATGATCAACCTCTTTGGGGGCGTCCTGCGAAGAGGGGCCGCAAAGTTCTCCGGAACCGTTTCGCACAGGACGACTTCCAGATGAGGGACGGGATCCCCGAGCAGCCATTCCCCGCAACGGACTCCAACCCCGTCGTCTCCCCGAAGCGTGTTGCCCAGGCACCAGACGGTCGTAACGGTTTCTTCCACGGAGACTTCCCCTTTCACCCTGGACTTCAGGAGGTCCTTTCTTTATGTCTTCCCCATTGAGCAAGATGGTCAGGCACGCCATGCGGATGATGGTCGGGACTTTTGCCAGCCGGGTCCTGGGGTTGTTGCGGGAGATCATCACCGCGGCTTTTTTCGGAGCCACCCGGCAGCTGGATGCCTTCCTCGTTGCCTATACGCTTGCCAACCTTTCCCGGCAGCTTCTTGCGGAAGGAGCGCTGTCGGCAGCTTTCGTGCCGGTCTTTTCAAGGGTTGTCGCCGAAGAAGGCCGGGAAAAGGCCGGAAGGTTGGCCCGGCAAATGACCACGGTTCTTCTCCTGGCTGGCGGAGGGGTGGTCGCCGTCGGCCTTTTGGGAGCCCCTCTGCTTGTCAAGTTGATGGCACCGGGATTCTCTGGAGCGGATACCCTGCTGGCCATCACCCTGACCCGGCTCATGTTCCCGTTCCTGCTTCTCGTGTCCGTCGCTGCACTTGCGATGGGAGTCCTCAATACTCTCGACAGTTATTTCATCCCGGCGGTCGCCCCGGCCCTCAGCAATCTTCTATACATCCTGCTTTTGGCCATTCTAGCACCGCGCATGGGGGTTTGGGCGCTCCCAGCGGCGGTGCTGATGGGGGGCGTGGCCCAGATGCTCCTGCAATGGTGGAGGGCCAAAGCTTTGGGGATGCCGCTTGTCCCGGCCAGGCCGGATTGGAAGGACCCGGAGCTGAAAAAGGTGATCTGCCTCTTTTTCCCCTATATGGCCGGCCTGTCGCTCAACCAGGTGAATCCCGTCATCAGCCGCATGGTGGGCTCTTTCCTGGAGGGGGGAACCATCTCCGTCCTAAGCTATGCGGACCGTGTAATCCAGTTGCCCCTCGGGCTGTTTGTGATCGCCATCTCCCAGGCGGTCCTTCCGATGCTTTCGCGCCTACGGCCCGATGAAAATGCCGAGTTTGCCCTGATGATCCGTGACGCCTTGCGGTTCACCCTGTTCGTGATCCTGCCGGTCGTCTTGGGAATCACGCTCCTTGCGCGCCCCATGGTTCACGTCATTTTTGTTCGCGGTGCGTTCAACGACTGGGCCTGGGAAGCGACCAGCCGTGCCCTGGCCTTGTACGCCCTGGGGTTGCCGGGGATGGCCTGTTCGACAGTGGTGATGCGGGGCTTGTACGCCAGGCGCCTTCCGAGAGAGGCACTAAGGGTGACCGGGTTCACGGTGCTGCTCAACCTGGTTTTCTGCCTGGTGCTGGTCCGAACATTCTCTTATGCTGGATTGGCGCTTGCATCCTCTCTTGCCTTCAGCGGAGGGGCCCTCATGGGAGCGTGGACGCTTCGGCGTCACCTGGGAGAGCCTATTCCGGTCCTCACCCGTAAATGGGCCGTCTCGCACGGATTGGCTCTTGCGGCCATGGCGGCTGCGATCCTTGCAGGTTCATTCGTTTTCCCTTACGATCCCTCTTCCAGGCTTTGGGGAAAACTTGCTTGGGTCCTTGCTGCGGTCGTGGCCGGAGCGGTTGTTTATGGTCTCGGTTCCCGGGCGACGGGATGTTCCGAGTGGAAATGGGTCTTCGGGGCCCTCGATAAGGAGGAAAAAAGCGCGTGAGCGAACGGGAAAAGTCAAAATCGGGCCAGGCTCGGCCTGTGGCCGTCGTTTCAAGGGGATTACTGTCCGGGGGCAACTTCAGGATTTTTGCAGTAAAGGCGGACGGCTTACTGGAGGAATCCATGATGAAACATAGGCTGAGCCCGCTTGCCGCGGCGGCTCTCGGCCGGCTCATGATGGCCGCGATGATGATGGCCCTCGACATCAAGTTGAAAAAGGCCCGTGTCACTCTCAAGCTGGATGGCGGCGGCCCTTTGGGGCTCGTGGTGGCGGATGCAGAGCCGCAGGGGCAAGTCAGGGGGTACGTCGCGCACCCCGAAGTGGATCTCCCTCCCTCCGATTCCGGGAAACTGGATGTTGCCGCAGGCGTGGGGCGGAACGGAACGATCAGCGTGTTTAGGGACGTCCGGATGAAAGAACCGGTCTCGAGCCAGGTGCCGCTCCTCTCGGGAGAAGTGGCAGAAGACGTCGCCCAATTCTACCGTCTTTCCGAGCAGACGGCGACAGCCGTCGGCCTCGGGGTGCTCGCCGCTCCTGGAAGAGTGCAATCCGCTGGAGGCTACATGGTCCAGGTCCTGCCCGGCGCCCCGGATTCCCTCATCGCCATGGTCGAGGAACGGGTGAGGAGCACTCCTTCGGTGAGTCGTTTCCTGGAAGCCCACCCGGATGCGAAAAGCGCCATGGAAGAACTTTTCAAAGGGCTGGACATCGAATGGTTCGACGACGTGGAATTCAAATCGTCCTGCCGCTGCAGCCGGGAACTTGCGCGAGCCATCCTGAAGGAATCCGCCGGGAATGGGGATCATGGGGGAGAGCTCGAGGTCAGGTGCCATTTTTGCGGGACAACCTACCGTTTCGATGAGGAAGAGCTGGACGGGACTTGGGAGGGAAATCCGCCCAGAATGCCTGAGCAGGGGGGGAATGAGTGAGAATGAAGCGCCTTGTCTGTATTTTTCTGTTTGTGGCCGTGTCTTGCGTTTTTCCGGGAGCGGCCTGGACCGCCCAGCCGAAGAGCCTGGACGACCTCCTCGCCGAAAGGTCCGCCAATGTCTGGATCGATGGCCAAGTCCTGGGAGAGCTTGTCCTGGGGGCAAAAGCAAGGCTCACCTTCATCTACGTTGATCCAGCCCTTGCTACGGCTGCCAGGAACGACCCCGGTTCTCCCGAATGGCTTACCTGGCACAGCAGGCATCTTGGTGAGAAATACTTGAAGGGCAGGAACCTCTTCATCCTGCGATTCGAAACCTTCACCCCCTGGGAGTTGATCCCCGGGAAGCTTTTTGTCGGCAACTACAATGTTTTATCCGACGATGTCCTCTCCCTAAAAGAGTTCACGCCAACCGGGGAACTCCCGAGCGGTTTTACGGGGACGCTACCGTTCTCGGTCCCGAAAACAGAATTGAAACCCGGGGCGGAAGTCGCCTTGGGCTATGAAAAGGAAGCGGTCAAATGGAAAGTGCCGGGGAAATGAGCGCAATTCACATCTATCGTTGCGCTTCCTGTGGCCATCGGTTCGAGTCTGGAAATTTCGCAAACCGGTGCCCGGAATGCCGAAGCAAGGTCCTCCTTCATGAAAGCGGTCCTGCCCGGCGTTCGAAAGGATGCAACTGCAGCGGTTCCTGCGGGGGATGCAGGGGGTGCGGAGGGCATTGACCCGCGGGCGATTTTTGACCCTGGGAATCGAAAGCAGTTGTGACGACACCGCGGTGTCGGTCCTGGAAGGGCCGTCGAGGGTCCTGTCCTCGCTGATCTCGAGCCAGCTTGACCTTCACGCCCCCTACGGCGGTGTGGTTCCGGAGCTTGCCTCGCGAGACCATCAGGAGAGGATCCTTCCCCTTGTCTTTTCCGCCCTGGCGGAGGCAGGAATCACGGATCCCCGCACGGAGTTGGACTTGGTCGGCGTGACGGCGGGCCCGGGGCTTATGGGATCCCTGCTGGTGGGCGTCATGACCGCCAAGGCCCTTGCGCAGGCCTGGGAGCTTCCACTTTTGGGCGTCAACCACCTGGAAGCCCACCTGTTCGCGAACATCATCCATTCACCGGGCCTAAAACCTCCCTTCCTGACCCTTCTTGTGTCGGGCGGGCATACCGAGGTGATCCTGGTGCGGGCATTCGGAGATTACGAGATCCTGGGCTGCACGCGGGACGATGCCGCCGGCGAAGCCTATGACAAGTTGGCCAAGCTCCTGGGCTTGGGTTATCCGGGAGGGCCCGCGATCGACCGGCTCGCCGGAAAGGGAAATCCCGGAGCATTCACGCTTCCCGTGCCGATGGCGGACACCCAGCGGGTGGAGTTCAGCTTCAGCGGACTCAAGACCGCTGCGTTGACTCTCCTTCGACGCCTGGAAAATGCTGATGCGCTTCCGCTTGAAGACCTTTGCGCCTCTTTTCAGAAAACCGTGGTCGAGGCACTCATGATCAAGGTCGAGCTGGCGGTCCGATCGACCGGAGTGTCGAAAGTGGCTCTTTCGGGGGGGGTCGCCGCGAACAGCGGATTGCGCGGAGCCATGCTCGCGCGTAAGGATTGGCAGGTTTACCTTCCGCCGGCCAGGCTTTGCACCGACAATGGCGCCATGGTGGCCGCAGCCGCCTACAGCGGCTATTGGAGAGGACGACGAAGCGGGCTGGAGCTTTCGCCGGATCCTAGCTTACCTCTCCTATCGGATTAAGACGGAGAAAAACTGGGCAATAGCAAGTTCGTAAGGAAAAATCGCGCATATTTCCCTTCCATGACTCCAAATGCCGTTTGAGGGAAAGGCGACTCCCTCCTACACTTTTCTCCGGGAAATTAGCACTCGCTATCGACGAGTGCTAATACAATAAACCAAATCGCAGGAGGGATGTCTCATGCAGTTGAAGCCTTTGGCGGATCGAATCGTCGTCAAGGTCCTGACCCAGGAAGAAAAGACCCGAGGCGGGATCGTGCTTCCGGACACAGCGAAGGAGAAACCCCAGGAAGCCAAGGTGATGGCTGTCGGATCGGGCAAGGTCCTTGAAAATGGCCAGAAGCTCGCTCCCGAGGTCAAGGTCGGCGACCGGGTTCTCTTCGGCAAGTATTCCGGCACCGAGGTCAAGGTTGACGGCGAAGAATACCTGATCCTGAGCGAGCGCGATATCCTCGCGATCGTTGAATAACCCTGAAAAATCCAGAACAGGAGGGACCCTGACATGGCCAAGATCCTGAATTTCGGTGAGGATGCCCGCCGCTCCCTTGAGAGGGGCATCAACAAGGTTGCAGATACCGTTGGCGTTACGCTAGGCCCCAAGGGACGCAATGTCGTTCTCGAGAAGAAGTTCGGTTCTCCCACCATCACCAACGACGGCGTGACGATCGCGAAGGAGATCGAACTCGAGGACCCGTTCGAGAATATGGGCGCCCAGCTTCTTAAGGAAGTCGCATCGAAAACCAACGATGTCGCCGGCGACGGGACGACCACCGCAACGGTGCTTGCCCGTGCCATGATCCGCGAGGGCATGAAGAACGTAGCGGCGGGCGCGAACGGGATCCTGATGCGCCGTGGGATCGAGGGAGCTGTCGATGTCGTCGTGGACGAGCTGAAAGAGCTGTCCATCGCCGTCAAGGAGCGTAACAAGATCGCCCAGGTCGCGGCCATTTCCGCCAACGACAAGGTCATCGGCAACCTCATCGCCGAAGCCATGGAGAAGGTCGGCGAGGATGGCGTCATCACGGTTGAGGACGGGCAGACGGTCGGAACCACTCTTGAAACCGTCGAGGGACTGCAGTTCGACAAGGGATACATCAGCCCCTACATGGTCACCAACGCTGAGCGGATGGAAGCCGTCCTCGAGGATGCCTACATCCTGATCAACGACGGCAAGATCAACAACGTGAAGGACCTCCTCCCGGTCCTGGAGAAAGTTGTCCAGACCGGCAAGCCTCTCATGATCATCGCCGAGGATATCGAGGGAGAGGCCCTCGCTACCCTTGTCGTCAACAAGCTCCGCGGCATTCTGCAGGTTGTTGCGGTCAAGGCTCCTGGTTTCGGTGACCGCCGCAAGGCCATGCTCCAGGATATCTCCATCGTCACCGGCGGCCAGGTCGTCAGCGAAGAAGTCGGCCTGAAGCTCGAGAACGCCGATCTTTCCATGATGGGCCGGGCGAAGACCATCAGGGTGACCAAGGAAGAAACCACGATTGTCGAGGGCAAGGGCGATCCCGAGAAGATCCATGCCCGCGCCGCCCAGATCCGGAAGGAGTTGGAAGATTCCACCTCCGAGTACGACAAGGAGAAACTGCAGGAGCGTTTGGCGAAGCTGGTCGGCGGCGTGGCTGTGATCCAGGTCGGTGCCGCGACGGAAACCGAGCAGAAGGAACTGAAGCACCGGATCGAGGACGCCCTCAATGCCACCCGCGCGGCTGTCGAGGAAGGGATCGTCGCAGGCGGCGGTGTTGCCCTCGTGAACTCCCTCTCGGCGCTTGACAAGTACATCGGTTCCATGTCCGGAGACGAGAAGACGGGTGCCACGATCGTGCGTAAGGCCCTCACCGAGCCGCTTCACCTCATCGCCTCCAACGCGGGTTACCAGGGCGACGTGGTCGTCGAGAAGGTCCTGGGACTTCCCAAGGGCCAGGGGCTGAACGCTGCCACCGGCGAATACCTTGACATGGTCAAGGAAGGGATCATCGACCCGCTCAAGGTCACCAGGAGCGCGGTGCAGAACGCGGCTTCCATCGCTGCCATGGTCTTGACGACCGAAGCTCTTGTGGGCGACAAGCCGGAGAAGAAGGACGCCATGCCCGCCATGCCCGGCGGAATGGGAGACTACGACTAGTCGACAGGATTTCCCGTTTCCGGCCCCCGCTCGATGCGGGGGCCATTTCATTTCGGAGTGACGGTATTCCGTCGATGTCTTTGTCTGTTAAGATAATCGATGGCACCTTCACCAAGATTTCTACCCGAAGGGGGAGAAGCCCTCAGGGCTCTTTTATGTCCTCTCATTCGAACATCATCATCCTGGATTGCGGTTCCCAGTACACGCAGCTCATCGCAAGACGCATACGGGAACTCTCCGTCCACAGCGAAATCCTTCCTTGGGATTCGTCGGAAAAGGCGATCCTGGCCCACAACCCGAAAGGCATCGTCATTTCCGGCGGTCCGAGGAGCGTGCTCGAAGAGGGCGCTCCCTCGCTTCCGGATTCGATCCTCCATTCCGGCATCCCGATCCTGGGGATTTGCTACGGCATGCAGCTTCTGGCCCATCGGCTGGGGGGAACCGTCATGCAGGCTCCCCTTGCGGAGTACGGACCCGCCGAGGTCCGCGTCCTTTCACCCGAGACCCCTCTGCTGAGGGGGCTGCCTGATACCCTTAGCGTCTGGATGAGCCATTGGGATAGCGTGACGGCTCTGCCGCCAGGCTTCTCCGTCATCGCTGAAAGCGGTGGGGGCCTGATCGCGGGCTTTGCAGGCGAGGGGAGCCGGATCACTGCCCTGCAGTTTCACCCCGAGGTGGCTCACACGCCTAAAGGAATGGAGATCCTCAGGAATTTCCTTTTCTCGATCTGTGGCTGTACGCCGGATTGGGATTTGAGCGACTGGGCCGACCAGTCCATCCGCGATATCCGGCGCCAGGTCGGTTCCGATCGAGTTGTCTGCGGCCTCTCAGGCGGGGTGGATTCGACGGTGGCTGCCGTCCTGACGGCAAGGGCCATCAACGACCAGCTCGACTGTATTTTCGTCAATAACGGCCTCCTGCGCCTGAACGAGGCGGAGGAAGTTCTCGAAGCTTACCGGGAGATGAACCTCAAGGTCCATTATGTCGACGCCACGGAACGTTTCCTGGAACGACTCAAGGGCGTCTCCGAACCGGAACGAAAGAGGAAGATCATCGGCGAACTCTTTGTCAGGGTCTTCGAGGAGAAAGCCGAAGAGATCGGCGGAGCGCAATGGCTTCTACAGGGGACCCTTTATCCCGACATCATCGAGAGCGGCCACAAGGGCAAGGGGGCAGCGGTCATCAAGACCCATCATAATGTGGGAGGCCTCCCTGAGAGGATGTCGCTCAAAATTCTCGAACCCCTTCGGGACCTGTTCAAGGACGAAGGAAGAGCGATCGGCCGCATGCTCGGTGTCCCGGAAACGATTCTCGGAAGGCATCCCTTTCCTGGCCCGGGGCTTGCGGTGCGTTGCCTGGGGGAAATCACGGCCGAACGCCTGGACACTTTGAGAAGGGCAGATGCCGTTTTCATCGATGAGATCCGGAAGGCTGGGCTCTACGACCGCCTTTGGCAGGCTTTTTGCGTGCTTTTGCCCACCCGGAGCGTTGGCGTGATGGGGGATGTGAGAACCTATGCAGAAGCCGTCGCTCTGCGCGCCGTTGAATCCCTCGACGCGATGACCGCCGATTGGGCCAGGCTGCCGGCTGATCTGCTGAATAGGACGGCCAATCGCATCTGCAATGAAGTCCAGGGGGTCAACCGCGTCGTGTACGATGTCACGAGCAAACCCCCTGCAACGATCGAATGGGAGTAGGACAGCCGGGGGCATGATGTCGACTTCTGAAACGGCCTTCAGGGAATTTCTCGAGCGGGTCCGGAGCGGGCAGTTGTCCGTGGATGAAGGGCTGGATACGCTTTCGAGGATGGCCACCCTGCACATGGGAGACATCAGGCTGGACCTGCACCGGGAATTCCGGTGCGGCATCGGGGAAATCATCTACTGCCCGGGAAAGACTTCCCGGCAAATCGGAAAAATCGCGGAAGCCTGCCGCGAGAGGGAAGAGACCGTGATTTTCAGCAAGATGGATGGAACTCAAGCCGAAGCCGTCGGCGGCATCCTTCCCGGTTTTGTCTATGATGAAGTTCCCCGGCTTGGCTATCGAAGAAGGCAGGACAGCCCATGCAGGGGGCGAGTCGCGGTCATCAGCGGAGGAACCGCCGACCTGCCCGTCGCAGCCGAAGCGGCCTTGACAGCGGAGCTTTGCGGTTGTCAGGTCGATTGCCACTATGACGTTGGCGTGGCGGGTCTTCACCGTCTTCTCTCGATATTGCCCGAACTTCGCAGGGCAGATGTCGTCATCGCCGTCGCGGGCATGGAGGCGGCCTTGCCAACGGTCGCCGCGGGCTTGCTCAGGACCGTGGTCGTTGCGGTGCCGACTTCTGTTGGGTATGGCTCGAACTGGGGAGGGCTGGCGGCCCTGTTGGGGATCCTCAACAGCTGCTGCCCGAACGTGTTGGCCGTCAACATCGACAACGGACTGGGAGCCGGGATCTCCGCAGCCCTGATCTCGGAAGGAGGTGGCCGTCGTGGTGGAACCGAGTAACGCCGGAACGGTCAGGGCCCGGCCGAGAGGGACATACGTTCCCTTCGTCGTCTTTTTCGCCGCTCTTTCGACGATTGCACTCCTGCTGGCTTTTCCGCTCCTGCGACCTCTGGCTTGGTCGATCATCCTTTCCTTTTTCAGTTATCCGCTTTTCCAGCTACTTCACGTTCGCTTGTTCCGCGGGCGTTTTTCAAACCTTGCTGCAGGGTTGACCACGGCAGTGATTATTGCGATGCTGCTGATGCCGGCGATCCTCTTCGTGTTTTACCTTGCCCATGACGGTATGGCCCTTTACGGCCGCATGACGGCAATGGTGGAGAAACTGGAAAAGCAGGACATTTCCTACCTTTTCAGCTTATTCCCTGAATCTCTCAAGGAATTCCTGAGACCCTGGCTTTCACAGGTCAACCTGTTCAACGACCTTGTCGGGCAACTGGGAAGATGGTTCTCCGGGTGGATCGCTGGCGTTTCCAGGGGGGTTTTCGAAAGCGCCTTCAAACTTGTGTTCCAGATGATCGTCATCACGGTTTCTTCTTTCTTCATGATCCGTGACGGGCACGTGATCGTCGAGTATATCCGGGATATCGTTCCCCTCTCCGCGGAAGAAACCGACGCCATGCTTTGCCGGGGGCGCCGAATGCTTCAGGCTGTCGTGTACGGTTTCACCTTCACGGCAGCGGTCCAGGGGTTCCTAGGGGCTCTCGGGTGGTGGTGGGTAGGGCTTCCCAATGCCTTTCTCTTCGGTGCACTGATGTTCATCTTTGCGATCATCCCCTTTGTGGGAACGGCGTTGGTGTGGCTACCCGGTGCGGTCTACCTGTTCGCCTCGGGCCAGCATGGTTCTGCCCTGACCTTGGCCTTCTGGGGGCTGGCTGTCGTCAGCACCGTGGACAACTTCCTCAGGCCCGTGTTCATTTCCGAAGGGAGCAAGGTCCATATCCTCATCGTCTTTGTCGGGGTTGTCGGGGGGCTCGCGACCCTCGGGCTATTGGGAATATTCCTTGGACCGCTGGTCATGACCCTTTTCTTCTTCTGCCTCGATGCCTATCGCAGAACGTGGCTGAACCTTAGGCAGAACGCTCACCCGGAGGTCCCGCCGTCTTGAGGCCGATTGTCGCTATCAGCGGGTTCAAGAATTCCGGGAAAACGACCCTTTGCCTCGCCTTGGCCGCCCATATGCAAAACATGGGAATCAGGGTGGGGTTCATCAAGAGGACTCACGAGACGAATTGGTCCGGTTCCCGGGAAAACGACACAGGCCTCCTGCTCGGAGAAGGCATTCCGACGGTCCTTTGGGGCCCGGACGGAGTACGGGCAGAGAGCCGGGAGAGTGACCTCGATCTCGATTGGATGATCGAACGTTTTTTGCCTGGTGTGGATTTTGTTCTTCTTGAAGGCGGGAAGGGATTACCTCTGCCGCGCGTGTGGGTGGGGGGGGCCGGGAGCTGTCCTGAGGGGCCCGGCGGCATCCTGGCCTGGTACGATCGAAACGGTGCTCAGGACCGTCCCTCTTCCTTCGGCAAGGGCGAAGAGGAGCGCCTGGCCCGCTTTCTTGTCGAACGGCTTCTTACGGACAGGCTTCTCTCGTCGGTCAGCCTTCATGTTGACGGACGGAAAGTTTTTCTCAAGCCCTACCTGGAGGGTTTCCTGGGCGAATCCATACTGGGCATGATCCGGTCCCTCAAGGATACGGACGGGAAGGAAATCTCGATCACCATCCGCCGGCGAAACGAAAGAACCCTATGACGGTTTCAAGGAGTCCCTTGTGCAGGATGCGCGAGATGTCTATAATAATGGGCGCTTTTCATGCCAATGCCCGCCCTGAAGGGGCGGGCAAGTTGTTACGCCGAACGGAATTTTCATAGTCCAAAGGAGGTTTCATCGATGGGAACACAGGTCATATTACTGGTGGCGCTGGCAGGGGTCCTTGCCCTGGTCTACGCGGTCTGGGCCACCGGCAGGATCGGCGCCGTCAGGGTCGATAACGAAAGGATCAACGAACTGTCCGGCATCATTCATGGAGGAGCGCTGGCTTTCCTATACAGGGAATACAAGGCCCTTGTGCCGTTCGTTATCGTGGTTGGAGGATTGCTCTTCTGGAAGATCGGAACGGGTTCCGCGCTTTGCTTTGTTCTGGGGGCGTTCTGCAGTGCGATGACCGGCTATTTCGGAATGAATGTCGCGACCAAGGCCAACGGCAAAACCGCCTATAGCGCGACCAAGGGAATGAACCAGGCCTTGACCGTTGCCTTCACCGGCGGTTCGGTCATGGGGATGAACGTGGTGGGCATCGGCATCCTCGGGATCCTGCTCTGCATGATCCTTTTCAAGGACCCGAACATCATCGTGGGTTTCGGCTTCGGGGCCAGTTCCATCGCGCTTTTTGCCCGAGTCGGAGGGGGGATCTACACCAAGGCGGCAGATGTCGGTGCCGACCTCGTAGGCAAGGTTGAAGCCGGCATCCCGGAGGATGACCCGAGAAATCCGGCTGTCATCGCCGACAACGTGGGTGACAACGTGGGTGACATCGCAGGAATGGGGGCCGACCTTTTCGAGTCATACGTCAACGCGATCGTTGCCGCCATGGCGGTTGGGGTCGTCACGTTCGGGAACGCCGGCATGATCTATCCGCTGCTCCTCGCGGCGCTCGGCATCCTTTCTTCAATCCTCGGGACCTTCTTCGTCAAAGTCAAGGAGAACGGGGATCCCCAGGCGGCCCTGAGCAGGGGAACCTACGCGACGGGGGCCTTCCTGATCGTGGGAACGTTCTTCCTGACCAGGGCGATGTTCGGCGAACTGACCCTCTTCTATGCAGTGGTCGCCGGGACGATAGCCGGGGTCGCGATTGGTTTCGCCACCGAAGTCTATACGTCATCCACCTACAAGTCCGTGAAGGAAATCGCGGAGGCCTCCCTGACCGGTCCTGCGACGAACATCCTTTCGGGTCTGGGAATCGGCATGAAATCGACGGCTGTCCCGGTCCTGCTGATTTGTGCCGCGACGCTAGTCGGGGTCCGGTTCGGGGGTCTTTACGGAATCGCCTGTTCGGCAGTCGGAATGCTGGCTATTACGGGAATGGTCCTGAGCGTAGACGCTTATGGGCCGATTGCCGACAATGCCGGTGGCATCGCGGAAATGAGCCACCTGCCCCATGAGATCCGCCAGATCACGGACAAGCTGGACGCAGTCGGGAACACAACGGCTGCGGTCGGCAAGGGGTTGGCCATCGGTTCCGCAGCCCTGACCGCGCTTGCCCTTTTTGTCGCTTATGCTCAGGCTGCACACATCGACGTCATCGACCTGCGTGATCCGAAAGTCATGGTGGGTCTCTTCATCGGCGGATTGTTGCCCTTCATCTTTGCCGCCCTTTCCATCGGCGCGGTTGGCCGTGCGGCGCAGCACATGATCGACGAGGTTCGGCGCCAGTTCCGCGAAATCCCCGGCATCATGGAAGGAACCGGCCGCCCCGAATACGAACGCTGCGTCGACATTTCGACAGCAGCAGCCCTGAAGGAAATGATCGTTCCCGGGCTCATGGCCGTCATCGCTCCGGTCATCGTCGGCCTTCTTCTCGGTGCGGCGGCCCTTGGAGGACTCCTTGGAGGCTCGATCGTGACGGGAGTCATGCTGGCCATCTTCATGGCGAACTCGGGCGGTGCCTGGGATAACGCCAAGAAGTACATCGAAGAGGGACACCATGGCGGCAAGCGGACCCCGGCCCACGCGGCGGCTGTCGTCGGCGATACGGTTGGCGACCCGTTCAAGGATACGGCGGGTCCCAGTATGAATATCCTGATTAAGCTGATGTCCGTCGTGGCGGTGGTTATCGCTCCCCTGTTCTCCTAAGCGAGACCGACGGGTAGACTTCCGCAGTTTTCCTAGTTTGGAAGAGACATCGAGGGGGGCAGTTCTGCCCCCCTCGATGTCTCCAAATCTGGAGGTGCCGGAATGAGCCAGGACGAGGCAGTCCGGGAAATCAAGGAAAGGATCGACATCGTCGAGCTCGTCGGGGATTCCGTTCCCCTCAGGAAAGTAGGGAAAAACCTGCGGGGGCTCTGCCCCTTTCATGCTGAAAAAACCCCGTCTTTTTATGTTTCTCCTGAAAGGCAGACTTTTCATTGCTATGGATGCGGCCGCGGTGGGGATATTTTTGCCTTCATGATGGACAAGGAAGGCCTCTCATTTCCTGAAGCCCTGGAGGTCCTCGCCGAGAGGGCCGGCGTGGAAATAAGGCGGCGTTCCGGCGGTAAGCGTAGCCTCTCGGAGGTCATGGAGATCGCCCTTGCCCATTACCGGGAGAACCTGCAGGCCCCGCAGGGAGAACCGGCTCGCAAGTACCTCCAGGCCCGCAATCTCCCGAATTCTTCCTGGGCACAATTTGAGCTGGGGTGGGCCCCACCGGCCTGGGATAGTTTGTGGACCTTGCTCAGGAAAAAGGGCATCTCAAGGCAGGAGGCCTTGGCATGCGGTCTCATCATCGAGGGGCAGAAGGGGGATTACGACCGTTTTCGTGGACGTATCCTCTTCCCGATTCGCGACATTGCGGGAAAACTGACGGCCTTTGGAGGCAGGATCCTGTCGGGTGAGGGAGCCAAGTACATCAACAGCCCAGAAGGGCCCCTTTTCAACAAACGTAGCCTGCTATACCTGCTTCCGGCCGCCAAGGGCGCGATACGCGAATCGGGGCAGGCCATTGTTGTCGAGGGGTACATGGATGCCCTTAGGCTTCACCTTTGCGGTTTTCGGAATGCCGTTGCCACGCTCGGGACGTCACTGACAGCGGAGCAGGCAGCCTTGCTGAAAAGGATGGCCGATCGCGCCCTCATCTGTTATGACAGCGACGCCGCAGGGCAGGAGGCGACATTGAGGGGAATGACCCTTCTCCAGAAGGAAGGGCTGGATGTTCATGTGGTGGAATTGCCGAGAGGCAAGGACCCTGATGAACTTCTCGCCTCCGAAGGAGGGCCGGAGCTTTTTGCGCAAGCCTTGTCCGATGCGTTGCCGCTGCCCCTGTATCACGTGCATGCGAGAAGAGGTTTGCTTGACGGGCTTAACAGGAAAAAGACCGTCGAGGAAATTCTGGAAGGGCTTTCCGAGCTGTCCATGCTGGACCTGGCCCCATACCTGAGTGCGATTGCCGGCTCTCTTGGAATCTTCCCGCACCAGCTTGCCGATATCCTGCGGGCGCGGCAGGCGCAGGAAAGCAAAAATGCCGGGAATCCGGAAAAGAGGGAATCCCCCTTTTCCGGCGTATATGTAAATGAACAAGGAAAGCGGACAAACGCAGAGACGCCTGACCCAAGGGAATCCGCATTGCTGTTTCTCCTTTGGGATTCGCAGGAAAAGCGGGCGAAGGCCGCGCCTGAAGCGACCCTGCCTCTCATTTTCGACGAAAGGATCCAGAGCGCGGTTGCAGCCCTGCTGAACGGGGAGTCCCCCGATTCGCTCAGGAGCCTGTGGTATGAAACGAACGACCGCTACCTTGAATCGGCCCTCGCTGCCGGAGGCGATTTTTGCGAAACCTTCGGCAATCGGGAGGAAGCCTGGGAAAAACTTGAAGCAAGCCTAAGGAAAAGAAAAGTGGAGAAGGAGTATCAGGGCTTGAGGGAAAAAATGACCCGGGGGTTGGCGACGAGCCAAGACATGTCCAGATTGAACGAACTGGCCCGGATCCTGAAGGGGAGGAGATGACCGGAATGGCGAAAAGGGAGAAGTCAAAACCCGAAGCAGCATCGAAGGAAAACCTTCCGGAAAGCGGAGAAGGGTTGACAGCGGAGACGGCCGAAGCACCCGGGGCGGCCCCCGAAGCAGTGCCTGCGGCGGCTGCTGAAGTTTCCGCTGAAGCGGCGCCGGAAGAAATGTCGAAGTATATCGAGAATGTCCGGGACCTGTTGCATGAAGGAAGAGAGAAAGGGTTCGTCACCTATGAGGATATCGAGAAGCACCTTCCCCCCGAATACCTCAACGCGGATACGCTGGACAACCTTTATTTCAACCTGATGGAACTCGGCATCGACGTCATGGAGGAAACGAAAGGCAAGGAGGAGGTCCCGGAAGAACCGGCGTCGCCAGCTGTACCGGCCGCAACGGCAGCTGAAGATTCGGGCGATTTGGAGGACTTGCCTCTGTCAGATCCCGTCAGGATGTACTTGAGGGAGATCGGGAAAATTCCGCTCTTGACCCCCGAAGAAGAGGTCGACCTTGCAAAGCGCGTGGAAGCCGAAGAGGCGGAAGCGAAAGCCAAGCTCGTCGAAGCGAACCTGCGCCTTGTCGTCAGCATCGCGAAGAAATATATCGGGAGAGGGATGCTTTTTCTCGACCTTATCCAGGAAGGGAACCTCGGCCTGATTCGTGCCGTGGAGAAGTTCGATTACCGAAAAGGCTACAAGTTCAGCACCTACGCCACCTGGTGGATAAGGCAGGCGATTACGCGGGCGATTGCCGACCAGGCCCGGACGATCCGGATTCCCGTCCACATGGTCGAAACGATCAACAAATTGATCCGGGTGTCGCGCCAATTGGTGCAGCGCCTGGGGCGTGAGCCCAGGGCCGATGAAATCGCAAGGGAGATGGAGATCACCTCCCAGAAGGTGGAGGAGATCCAGAAAATCGCCCAGGAGCCGGTATCCCTTGAGACTCCCATTGGGGAAGAGGAAGACAGCCAACTGGGAGATTTCCTAGAGGACAAGGATCTTCCGAGTCCAGAGGATGCCGCTTCCAGGCAGCTTCTCAGGGAGCAGCTGGAAGAGATGCTCGACGATCTGACGGACAGGGAAAGGGAGGTCCTGCACCTGCGGTTCGGGCTGGAAGACGGTCATGCCTATACCCTGGAGGAAGTCGGGAAGCGGTTTGGGGTGACTCGAGAAAGGATACGACAGATCGAAGCCAAAGCCCTCCGCAAGCTCCGCCATCCCAGCCGAAGCCGAAAGCTGAGGGATTTCCTCGAATAAGGGAGGATGCATTTGTTGCGGGAAGGCGGGTTTGGTATACTTCTGAGGGCTTGTGATATGGAGAGCAAACATGAGGACTGACCTGTACCTGAAACTTTCCCGTCTTGTCAAGAGGCGGGCGACCGCACGGGAAATGGTCGAGTTGGGCGCGGTCAAGCTGAACGGGCGAAAGGTCAGGCCCTCCGCGGAGGTTCGTGTTTCCGACCGGATCGAGGTCGCGTATCCCAGGCGGCTCGTGATCGTGGAGGTGCTGACCGACGACGAGCGGCTCATCAAGAAGGGTGAACCGCCGTTCCGGGTGATAGAGGACCGGCGAGTGGAAGACGACAATGCTGGAGAGCGTTTGTCGGATCCGATAGAAAACCATCTGGAGAGGAAGTGGCCCAAGTGAAAAAAATCATCTCAACCACAAGCGCACCGGCGGCGATAGGCCCCTACAGCCAGGGCGTCTGGACAGGGGAGTTGCTGTTCCTTTCCGGGCAAATCCCGATCGATCCCCAAACCGGGACGATGGTGGACGGAGATGCGGCAGCCCAGGCTGAACAGGTCCTGAAAAACGTAGGGGCGATCCTTGCCTCTCAGGGATTGACCTTCCGGAATGTCGTGAAGGCCACCGTCTTTGCGACTGATATGGGGAATTTTTCAGCGGTGAACGAGGTTTATGGGCGTTTCTTCGAAGAGGAACCGCCTGCGCGGTCCTTTGTTGAAGTTTCTGCATTGCCGAAGGGGGCCCTCGTCGAAATCGAGGTTGTCGCCAGTCGTTTATGACCCGGCAATCAAGGCCGACGATCGGGGGATTGTGTCGATGAAAGTCGCTGAGCCGACTATCGAGCGGCTTGTCCAGTATTACCGCCTCCTTGAGCTCCTTCATGAGGAGGGGAGAAGGGTCGTTTCTTCGCAGGAAATCGGGGAGATGCTCTCCCTCAAGGCGAGCCAGGTCCGAAAGGATCTTTCCTATTTTGGGGAGATCGGCAAGCGGGGCGTCGGATACCATGTTGAGAGACTATACGAGCATATCAAGAGCATTCTTTCGACCCCTCGTCTCTGGCGGATCGCCCTGGTCGGCGTAGGGCGGCTCGGAGAGGCCCTATTGGGCCACAAGGCTTTCCAGAGCAGCAAGTTCAAGGTGTTGGCCCTTTTCGACAATGACCCTCAGAAATTCGGGCGGTCGATTATGGGAATTCCGTGTCACCCCGTGGAAAAGATCACCGAGATCCTGAAGGAAGAGCAAGTGGAAATCCTGATCCTGACCGTTCCATCAACTGCTGCGCAGAATTGCGTCGATCGGGCCGTGGCGGCGGGAACGATTCGCGGTATCCTGTCGTTCGCCCAGACGGCGGTCATTGCCCCCAAGTCTGTTCTTGTCTACCATGTGGATATCGCGACCGAGCTCGAGAAGCTTCTTTTCTTTCTCAAGCAGCTCGAACGGTAAAGTCGTGTTAGAATTGTCCATGCCGAAAAACGAGATTGAAGACAGGAGGCGTTCGGTTTGAACAGTGGAGCTCAGGGTGGACTGATGGGTATGCTTCTTCCCCTCGCTTTGTTCGTTGTCATCTTTTACTTCCTGATTATCCGCCCCCAGAAGAAGCGGCAGCGTCAGCACCAGGAGATGCTGGCTTCGATCAAGAGGGGCGATCAGGTTGTAACGGCGGGCGGATTCTTCGGCATTGTCCGGGAAACAAAGGAAGATAGCTATATTCTTGAGATCGCGGACGGAGTCAAGGCCCGTATCCTGAAATCTTCCATCCAGTACAAGAGGACGGAAGAGGCGGGAAAGAAAGAAGAAACGCCGGTAGTTGAAGGGATCCCTGAAGCCTAGCAAAGGGCTGGTCTGCGGAGTGGGTCATTGCGCCTGCTCCTTTTTTTCTGTCCCGAACGGACCAGGGTGCCCGTCAAGGGCCTCTCACCGTTCGGTTATTCGGACCTGATGGGTTTTTCGAGGAGGTTTGTCCCATGTTGAAGAGGGATCGCTGGCGATTGATCTTGGTCGCCGCGGTGATTGTGGCAGGACTTTTTGCAGTTTTCCCGATCCAAGGGAGGGTTCGGCTAGGCCTGGACCTCAAGGGTGGCGCTCATATCGTCCTTCTGGCAAAGGATACACCGGAGAGTCCCCTGACCGATGACAGCCTTGAAAGACTGATCGCGGTCCTGCGAAACCGCGTTGACCAGTACGGTGTGACGGAACCGGTCATCCAGAGGCAGGGAAAGGATCGGGTCATCCTCGACCTTCCGGGGATCCAGGATCCTGAGGCGGCCCTCGAACTGATCGGGCGGACGGCGTTGCTTGAGTTCAAGGAGGTCCTGCAATCAACGGGGGCGGTTCCCCCCGCTCCGAACAGGCCCAACTATGCCAGCGACGAGGATTTTCTTGCCGCCCAGTCCCGTTGGCAGAAAGCCAAGGATCAGGTGGATGCCGTTGCGAACGAGCTGAAGGCAAAAGTTGCAAACACCCCCGGGATGTCCGTTGGGAGGGATAACGACGGACGTGCGTACCTTCTCGGAAAAACCTATGTTGTCGGGAAAGACCTGAAGGATGCAAAAACGGGATTCGACAGCCTTTCGAGACCGATGGTTTCCCTTAAGTTCAGCCCGGAAGGGACGCGGCTTTTCGACGAGGCGACGGCTGCCAATGTGGGGCGCCAGATTGCCATCGTCCTTGACGGGGAGGTCATCTCCGCCCCGGTCGTCCAGGAAAGGATCAGCGGGGGTGAAGCCCAGATCACGGGCAGGTTCACCGTGGACGAGGCCAACCGACTAGCGATCATGCTTCGGGCGGGTGCTCTTCCGGTCCCGGTCGAGGTGGCCGAGAACCGGACGGTCGGCCCCACCCTTGGTTCCGACTCGATTCGTTCGGGGCTAAGGGCAGGCGTCATTGGTGCCGTCCTGGTCCTGATCTTCATGTTGGTTTACTACCGCTTCCTGGGTATCGCGGCAGACATGGCCCTCAGCGTGGCCCTGCTGCTTGTGTTTGCCGGACTGATCACCTTCCGGTCCACGCTGACGCTCCCGGGTATCGCCGGAATCGTTCTGACCATCGGTATGGCGGTTGACGGAAATATCCTGATCTACGAGCGGATGAAAGAGGAACTGCGGGCTGGCAAGACCCGGCTGGCGGCTCTTGACGCGGGATTCCGGAAAGCCCTGACAACGATCCTCGACTCCAACCTGACCACGCTGATTGCCGCGGCGATTCTTTTTTACTTCGGAACCGGCCCGATCCGCGGTTTTGCCGTGACACTGAGCATCGGGATCGTTTCAAGCGTTTTCTGCAACGTCCTGGTCACCCGGGTTATCCTGCAGCTCCTGATGGATATAAGCCGCAAAAAGGCCCTCGGGTCGAACTGAGGGAGGGACTGACATGAAACTGTTGCATGATAAAAAGTTCGAGTTTATGGCGTTCCGGAAAGTGGCCGTGGGCATTAGCCTGTTTATGGTTATCGGAAGCCTTTTGCTGATCACTTTCAAGGGGTTGAATCTCGGGATCGATTACACGGGAGGGACACTCCTGCAAGTTGAATTCCCTGCCGCCGAATCGGTCGAGCAGGTTCGCCAGGCCTTGTCGACGGTTGGGCAGGAACAGGCTGTGATTCAGGCCTACAGCGACCGCGGCATGATCATCCGGCTCAAGGCAGGCGAAGAAACGATAGGACAACAAGCGCGGGAAGCCCTTAGACAGAAGTTCGGTGAAATTCAGGTCCTCCGCCTGGAGAAGGTCGGTCCGGTCGTCGGCAAGGAACTGACGCGGGGAGCGTTGATCGCGTTGGTTCTCGCTCTGCTCGGGATTCTTCTCTACGTCAGCGTTCGCTTCCAGTTCCGTTTCGCGGCGGTCAGCGTCGCGGCTCTGGCGCATGACGCGATCGTCGTGACAGGGGCCTTTGCCTTGACCGGCCGAGAGATTTCTCTCACCTTCATCGCGGCGATCCTGACTGTTGTCGGGTACTCGATCAACGACACCATCGTGGTCCTGGACCGCGTCAGGGAGAATTGGGGAAAAGTCCGCCAGCTTGGAATCGAGCGCGTGCTCGATGACTCGGTGAACCAGACGCTATCCCGGACGATCAATACCTCCTTGACGACGATGCTGCCCGTGATCGCGCTTTTCCTGTTCGGAGGGCCCGTCATCGCCGATTTTTCCTTTGCACTTCTGGTCGGGCTTGTCGTCGGGACTTACAGCTCGGTTTTCATCGCTTGCGCGCTTCTTTGCGAATGGTTTAAGCGTTCACCCCGGTAGGGGACAGTTCGGTGTGCTTGATGGACGGGGACGGCGTGATCGCGCCGTCCCCGTGCTTTTAAGGCGAGGTTTATAATGGAGCGGGGAAAGGAAGGTGGAAATCGCATGGAGACGGTCCTGCAGCTTCTCATGGAGGGGCTCGGTACGGGGAAGGCCGCGCTGGCAATCGTGAGGGAAAACATGATGGTTCTTGTCGGGAAGGGAGCTTTGAGCCAGGCGGACCTGGACGGGCTTCTTCTGGAGGTTGAGCGATCCTTGGAAGAACGGCGGGAAACGCTGATCGCGGGATTCCAGAAAGAACTCCAGCGCCTGATGAAGCATCTTCCCCTCGTTTCCAAGGAAGAGTTCTCCTTGCTTGAGAAAAGCCTCCAGCACCTCGAAGAAAGGCTCGAAAGGCTGGAATCGAGAGGGGCTTAATCCTTCTCTAACGGTTACTTTCCTTTTATCGTGCCTGGGAACCGTTCGAGCCTCTGCGGATCGTTCGGTTCGGGATTTCGAGGAATGAAAAACGAAAGCCTTTGCTCCACCCAGAAGGTTCTCCGAAGCGGTTGAAATCCCAATTTCGCGCCTTATGCCTAGAAGCGGCCCCGCGCCCTGGCCCCGGGGGCTATACTGATAAAGGAGTTGTGGAGAACGCGACCGGCGTTCCCCAGTTGCGTAAGCAAGAGAGATTCCTTGAGGTCGCCTTTTCAGGAGCTCGGTATGAGATTTATTCTCGCACCGGGTCATTTCCCGGTAGGAACCCGCGAGCGGTATCGGGAACGCAAAGAAGGAGGGAACAATGTGAAGAGTTATGCCCTGGCAATCCTGCTGGCCATGTTGGTAGCGGCCGGCTACGCTTTCCAGAACACGGGAGATGTGGTCGTCCGTTTCATCATCTGGGAAAAAACCCTCCCCCAGGGACTTTGGGACATTCTTCTCTTTGCAGCGGGAGGCCTTCTCATGTGGATCGTCTCCCTAGCATCCTTGGTTGAGGTTCGCGGTGCCCTGCGACGCAAGATCAAGGACCAGGAAGAACGGATTCGAGTCCTGGAGCAGGAGAAACAACAACTGCTTGATGCCCTGAAAACTCCTCCTGCCGAAACGGCCCAGGTTGCAGCAGGGACGCCGGAGAAGGAAGTTCCAGCAAGCGGGGACATGCAGTGATTGCAGGCATAGAACCGGGATCTCTCCGGCATTGGCGGATCGATCAAGAAGCAGCCGACCTCTCGGGTGAGGTCGGCTGCTCTCCACTCGTTGCTGCAATTCTGAGGATGAAGGGATTTCCGGTTGAGAAAGGTGCTCAAGACCTGTTTTCCCCTGATTTGCATTCCTTGCTGGAGCAACTCGAACTGGGGGAGGGGGGGTACGGCGCAAGGGAACTCTTCGATGGGATCGGCCCGGGGACACGGCTTGTGGTCTACGGTGATTACGATGTGGATGGAGTCACTGCGACGACCCTCGCCGCCCGACTTTTCTCGGCCCGCAGGGCGGATGTCCGCTATTTCATCCCTAGCCGTCACCAGGAAGGTTACGGTTTGCACGAAAGGGTTGTCAGGAAGATTGCCGACAGGGGTTGTGACATCCTTGTTGCGGTGGATTGCGGAACTTCCAGCGCGGTTTCGATAGAAACGGCGCAAAAACTCGGGATGAAAGTCCTGGTTTTTGACCATCATCTCCCGCAAGAAGGATACTGGCGTTCTTCTCCGGATGCGGTTCTCGTCAATCCCCAATTTTCCGGAAGCCCGGAGGCGAA
Source organism: uncultured Synergistaceae bacterium (assembly GCA_964521575.1). Lineage (GTDB taxonomy): Bacteria > Synergistota > Synergistia > Synergistales > 79-D21 > 79-D21. The sequence goes on along the minus strand of CAZFSR010000005.1, from coordinate 38,251 downwards.
AAGACTCTGCGGCGCCGCGGTGCTTTGGACCTGGGCCTGGAAGAACGGGGCGGAAGACAAGGACTGGCTGGAGGAGAACCTGGGTTTGATTGCCTTGGCGACTGTTGCGGATTGCGTGCCCTTGGGGCCCTTGAACAGGGCGCTTCTCAGGGAAGGCCTGAAGAAGATCCGGGAAGGCCGCGAACCTGGGCTCACTGCCTTGTCGAGCCAGCTTGGCCTGGACGTTGAAAGCCTTGACAGCGAGGCCCTGGCGATGAAGCTGATCCCCTGCCTGAATGCTCCGGGCAGGTTGGAGCTCGCTGACCTTGCCGTCAAGGTCCTTTCGATGGAACCCCCATTGGAAAAGTCGGTCGACGAACTCGTGACGCTTAATCGGAAAAGGCAGGGACTCGCTGCGAAAATCATGGAAGAAGCCGCTTCTCTCTTGAGCGGGGAAAGATGCTTTGTCTTTGGGAAGGAAGATTGGCCCGTCGGGGTCCTGAGTGGTGTCGCAAGCCGTCTATGCAGCGAAACGGGACGGCCCGTCGTCCTTGCGGCACCGGTAAGTGCCGGACTGGTTCGAGGAACCCTGCGTGTTCCTAAGGGCGGGGATGCGGTGTCCGTGCTGGAAAGCCTATCGCCTTCCCTTCACGAGTGGGGAGGGCACAGGCAGGCGGCGGGCTTCAGCGTGAGGAGGCAACAATGGCCTCTAGTCAGGGATTCTCTCGAAACCCTGCTCGCCGGGCTTGAGGCTACGGCGGAAGAGGCTGTCGATGTCCTGGATCTTCACCCTGGGGAACTGTCCTTGGACCGCCTTGATGAAATCGAGAGATTGGGGCCTTTCGGCATCGGGAATCCGGCACCTCTCTTCTTCGTTTCCCGAGAGAAGGCGGAACGGCTGGTGCCTCTCGGAAAAGGCGGCCAGCACGTCCGGATTAGCTTCGGAGAGGTTTCTATAGTTGCCTTTCGATCCTCCGACCTTTTGCGGAATCTGGATTCGGTGGAAGGATGGATCTACCGGGCCCGGAAGAGTTCCTGGAGAGGGCAGCCGCGTGTCGAGCTTTTTCTGGAAAAAGCGGTTGTTTCCAAGGAGTCCCGTTAGGAGGTGAACTCCTTGAAAGAACCTGAGAGCCATCCAACGGCCAACGTGGGCGGATCCGCCTCCCAGGAAGGGGGCAAGTCCCTGCGACTCCTGAGGGATAGCTTTCTTGGCCGGATCGGCGAAACGCAGAGAGTGGCACCGGTCAAACTTGCATGGCAGGAGCTTTGGGGAAAAGCGTCGAGGTACCTCCCCAGGGAAGAATTGAGCCGCCTCGGCGAGGCAATGGTCATGGCCTCGATCGCGCATGAGCAGCAAACTCGCTCCTCCGGGGAACCGTATGTCGTCCACACGATTTCGGTTGCCTCGATCCTTGCCGATATGGAACTGGATATCGACACCCTAACCGCGGCTCTTCTCCATGATGTCCTCGAGGATACGGACCTGACGGGAGAAACGATCCGGAACGCCTTCGGCGAAAATGTCCTGGTCATGGTTGACGGGGTCACGAAACTCGGGAAACTGCCTTTCAATTCGTTCGAGGATTATCAGGCCCAGAATCTCAGGAAGATGTTCCTCGTCATGGCGAAGGATATTCGAGTTGTTCTCATCAAGCTTGCCGACCGCCTTCACAATATGAGGACGATCCAGACCCTGCGCAGGGACAAGCAGGTGCGTATCGCCAAGGAAACCGTGGAGATCTACGCGCCGCTTGCGCACCGTCTCGGGATTTACCAGATCAAGCGGGACCTGGAAGATCTCTCCTTCAAGGTCCTTGACCCGGAAATGTTCTACGAGATCCGTCGAAGAGTGAGAAAGAAGCTCCCGGAACGGGAGCTGATCATCAAGCAGGCGATCGATATTCTTAACCAGAAAATGAAGGATATCGGGATCGATGTCTCCATCACCGGGCGTGCCAAGCATTTCTTCAGCATCTACGAAAAGATGCAGAGGAAGAATCTCTCTCTTGAGCAACTATACGATCTTCTCGCCCTGCGGGTCATCGTCGGAACGGTGGCGGAATGCTATTCGGTCCTGGGGATTGTCCACACGATTTGGAAACCCATCCCGGGCCAGTTTGACGATTATGTTGCAAACCCCAAGAACAACATGTACCAATCCCTCCATACGACGGTCATCGGGCCAAGCGGGGAGCCGCTCGAAATCCAGATACGAACGAGAGAGATGCACTGGCTGGCTGAATACGGCATTGCGGCTCACTGGCACTACAAGGAACCGGGAACCCGGCTGAATGAGATGGACAAGCGCCTTGCCTGGGTTCGGCAGGCTTTGGAGGGGCAGGGGGAAAGCCCATCCGAATTCATGGAAAACCTCAAGGGCGACGTGCTGACCTCCGAGGTGTTCGCCTTTACACCGAACGGAGATGTCATCTCCCTCCCGACCGGGTCGACTCCGCTCGATTTCGCCTACATGATCCATACCGAAGTGGGCAACAAATATGTCGGAGCGATGGTGAACGGAAAGATCGTCCCGATCGATTACGAGATACAGAACGGGGAGATCGTCCGGATCCTCACCTCACCGCAGGGGAAGCCGTCGCGGGACTGGCTCAAGATCGCAAGGAGCAGCAAGGCGCGTTCCAAGATCCGTGGGTACTTCAGGCAGGTCGAGAGAACCGAGAGAGAAGAACGCATCCTGAAGGGGAGGGAACTCCTTGAGAGGGAGTTCCGCCGCCGTGATGCTGGATTCGAGTGGACAGCACCGACGATGTCAGGGGCCTTGAACAGGGTTGCCCATGAGCTGGGTTATTCAAGCGGGGAAGATGTGATCGCTGCCGTCGGCGCGAACAGCCAAAGCGCTTCCACCGTCGTGATGAAGCTCCTTGAAACCCGTGCAATCCCCCAGGCCGAAGCTCATATCGAGACTGCACAGACGGCCGTTACACCGGCCATGGTCCGTAAGGAGTTCGACACGGAAATCGTGGTCGAGGGTGCGGGGGGAGTGCTCGTATCGCTGGCGAACTGTTGTTGCCCCGTTCCCGGAGACGCAATAGTCGGTTACGTCACCCGGACCAGGGGGATTACTATTCACCGCTCGGATTGCCGCAACGTGGAGGAAGCCAAGTCGGAAAGGGCGGTTAAGGTCGAATGGGGGCGGTTGATATCGGATCGTTACACTGCCCGGCTGAAACTTGAAGGCCTGGACAGATCGGGGCTCTTTGCGGATGTGTCGCAGGCCATTGCGTCACTGGACGGAAACATCGTCGGGGTGAAGGCCAGCGTCATTGCGGCAAATAGGGCAAGGATGACTGTCGAGATCCGGGTCAAGGATGTCGAACACCTTTACCGGATCATGGCGAAGCTTAATACTCTGAATGGTATCATCGAAGTGTTCCGGGGGTGAACAGGGTTGAGATCGATCGTCCAAAGGGTTTCCTGGTCAAGGGTCGAGGTGGACGGGCAAGTGAAGGGGCAGACGAAGGCGGGCCTCTGTGTGCTTGTCGGGGTGACCCATGAGGACGGGCGGCAGGATGTCGCCTGGATGGCGGAAAAACTGGCCAACCTCAGGATTTTCGAAGACGAGCAGGGTAAAATGAACCGATCCGTCAGGGATATCGGAGGAGAAATTCTCCTTGTATCGCAGTTCACCCTTTACGGGGATGCACGGAAAGGACGCCGGCCTTCCTTCACTTCGGCCGCGCCACCTGACCAGGCAGAAGGACTCTACAACGAGTTGGTTCTTGCCTTGAAGAATGAAGGACTTACGGTTGCAACAGGCGTTTTTCAAGCGATGATGCAAGTTTCGCTTTGCAACGATGGACCCGTAACGCTCATCATCGACAGCAAGGGAGTTTTTTAAACGATGGAATACCGACGCTTCCCAATGGGGGCCCTCTGGACAAATGCCTACCTTATCTGGGATGGAGAAGGGGTGGCCCTGCTGGTTGACCCTGGAGGGGACCCCTCCGAGGCGCTCGATTTCGCGGAGGAAAAGGGGCTCCGAATCGAGTGGGTTCTCCTGACCCACGGGCATGGGGATCATATCGGCGGTCTGGAAGAAGCCCGTAGAAGATCCGCAATGGGGGTCGCTGTTCATCGTGCCGATGCCTCGATGCTCACCAGCCCGGAGGAGAACCTTTCGCGCTGGATGGGGGAACCGATCCGTTCCGCGGCCGCGGAGAAACTCCTGGAAGACGGGGATACGTTTTCCGTTGGCCAAATGAGTATCCGTGTCATCCACACGCCTGGACACACTGAAGGCAGTTCTTGTTTCCTCGTTTCCGACGAGGGAAGCGAGGTCCTGCTTTCTGGCGATACCCTCTTTGCAAGGAGCGTAGGAAGGACGGACCTGCCGGGAGGGAACGAACGGGACCTCAAGGCTTCCCTGGTGAAGCTGGCTGAGCTCGATGACCGGCTTCCGGTTCTCCCGGGACATGGTCCGGAGACGAGCCTGGGGCGGGAGAGGGCGGAAAACCCTTACTGGTCATGAGCCTTTCTAGCCTGCCGACGAGCGAGCGCCCGCGAGAGAGGCTTTTGAGGATGGGTTCAGCCTCCCTTTCGCTGCAGGAACTTCTAGCGATTCTCCTGAGGACGGGAAAGAAGGGCACTGACGTGATGTCCCTTGCGGCAAGCCTGCTCAGGGATTACCCTGACGAGCGCGCCCTGGCTCGGGCTACGCCGGCGGAACTGAGCGGTTTCCCAGGTTTGGGCGAGGCGAAGGCCGCAACGCTTCTTGCGGCGATCGAACTGGGCCGAAGGCTGGGTAGCGACAGGAAAAACAACGGGGGGCCGGCCTGGCAAGGAATTCTTCATACGCTTGAAAAAACAATGGCGAGAGAGGAGCGGGAGTTCATCCTGACCCTTTTTACGGATAAGGCAGGCAAGGTCCTGGGTTCGGAGAAAATATCCTTTGGGGGGCTTGACGGGGCATTCCTGGATGCCCCATACCTTTGCAGAAGGGCGGTTCGCATGGGAGCTGCCGGGTTGGTCCTGATCCACAACCACCCGGATGGCAACCCGGAACCGAGCGCGGAAGATCGTTCCCTGACGGTTGCGGCCGCAAGGCAGCTTAAGTTGCTGGGTATAGAATTGATCGGTCACTTTGTCGTCGCGGGCGGAGCCTCAAGGCCTGTGACGGTGCATTGAGCCATGAAAGCGAGGGAAAGCCTTGTTTCGACTATTTTCTGGTTTTTTCGGAAGTGATATCGGAATCGACCTCGGAACGGTCAATGTCGTCGTTTACGTGAAAGGGAAGGGCATCGTCATCAACGAGCCCTCGGTGATCGCCATCCGCAAGTCGGTTCGCGGCGGCCGGAAGGAGATCCTTGCCGTCGGGCACGAGGCCAAGGCAATGGTGGGGAAGACCCCTTCCGGGATCGAAACGGTGAAGCCCTTGAGAGAAGGGGTCATCTCGGATTTCGACATGACGGAGGCGATGATCTCCCATTTTGTGCGCGCCGCGGATGACCGGAGAGGTTTCTTTTCGCGCCCGAGAGTGGTTGTTTCCGTCCCTGCCTGCGTGACCGAAGTGGAAAGGCGTGCGGTCGTGGATGCGACCCTTTCCGCGGGAGCACGGGAAGCGTATGTGGTCGAGGAACCCCTGGCTGCTGCGCTGGGGGCCTCTCTGCCCATCCATGAACCCAGGGGGAACATGGTTGTCGACATCGGGGGAGGAACCTGCGAAGTGGCGGTCCTTTCCATGGGCGGAATCGTGGTGTGCAAATCGATCAGGGGGGCCGGGGACGAAATCGACAGCGCGATCGTGACCATGCTTCGACTGAACCACAAGCTCGCCATTGGGGAAGGGACGGCCGAGCAGATCAAATGGGAACTCGGTAGCGTCCTCCCCCTGGAGGAGGAACTCAGGATGGAGGTGAAGGGCAGGGCGCTTACGGATGGCCTGCCCCGTTCCATCACGCTTTCCTCCGTTCAAGTGAGGGAAGCCATTGAGCCCATCATCCAGAGGATAGGCGACACGATCAAGGAGACCCTGGAAGCCACTCCACCGGAGCTGGTCAAGGACATTTACGAGCAGGGGCTGGTTCTCGCCGGCGGGGGAGCGCTGTTGAGGGGACTGAGCCAGAGGCTGTCCCAGGAGCTTAACGTTCCGGTCTTTGTGGCTGAGGAACCCCTTATCGCCGTTTCGCACGGTTTGGCGAAGATCCTTGATGACCTGGATTCGAAACGCCCGATCATGAGCACGGTCGAACGGGGTTCCCTATAGGGGGGAGCCGGCGATGGGGCGTGCCGGGACACGGTACTGGATTTCATTCCTTGGAACGTTTTCCCTTAGCCTGCTCCTTGCCGCCGTTTCACCGGGGTCCCTTGCTGCCGACAAGGCGATCGACCTGGTCAGTTTGCTCATGAAGGGCCCGGAGTGGCCTGCGCGCGTGCTGCGCGATCTGGTCGTCAAGACGGTCGACCTGGCCGCGGGGGAGAGGGCCCTGAGAGAAAGGATCGACCGCCTGGAGAAAGAAAACCTCTCTTTGAGGGGACTTTTGCAGGTTACGATCAATTTTGGTTCTGGACTCGACGCGAAGGAAGGGCATATCACATTGAGGCCGCCAACCGGCTGGTGGTCTGAGGTCAGGATAGACAAGGGGGCGAAGGAGGGGATTCGTCCCGGCATGGGAGTCACACAGGACGGAGCGTTGGTGGGAAGGGTCTCCCGGGTTGAGTCCAATTCTTCTTGGATCGAGCTCCTGACCTCCTCATCCCTCTACATCCCCGTCGTGGTCGAGGAGACGCGGGATCTCGGCGTCCTGAACGGAGAAGGAAACGGGATCGTCTGGCTGCTCTATGTTCCTTTGGAGAAGACATTGAAACCAGGGATGGGAATAAGCACCGCGCTTGTTTCGGAGGAACTCCCGCCGGGGATTCCGATTGGCAGGATTTCGAGTGTCGGTGAAGAGATCGGGGGTTACCGCCTCTACCGCGTTGCCCTGAACGCAGATCTTTCGAGGTTGTACAAAGTCAAGGTCCTGGCGGGGGGCCAACCCTGATGGGCGCTATCTGGTTTTCTCTTCTAGCGAGGGACCTCCTGCAAGTTGCCTTTTCCGGAACGGCGCTGGTCCCGGACTTGACGGTTTTCGCGATCGTCTGGCTGTCCGTTTTCCGTTGTGAGGATGCGACCCCTCTCTTCATTCCCGCCTTCCTGGCGGGCCTTTTCTGGGACTTGAGGTGGACGGCGCTTCCCGGAATGACTGCGGCGGCGTATTCTCTGACCGTTGCCGCCAGTGCCTGGGCATGGTTTCACCTTTCCACCGCCAGGCGGGGGAACCCCGTCCTGTTTTTCTTGTGGGCGGTTGCAGCTCACGCTTTTTCCACCCTCCTCCCGGCTCTTTTCTCCGGTAAAGGCCTGGGCCTTTCCCCCTCGCTGGCAACGCAACAGGGAATGGCCGTGGCCTGTGCACTCGTATTGACGGCACTGTTCATCAGGTGCTGCAGAATTAGTCATGACTAGGGATATCGGCCGTCGGTCCCAGTTGAACCTCCGGTTGAACCACTGGCGGTTGTTCATGGCGTACTCCCTACTTGGGCTTGCGTTGGCCCTCTTTTTTTTCCAGGTTCTGAGAGGATCCTATTACGCCGGCCTCTCCACGCAGAACAAAATCCGCGTGATTCGAACCTCGAGCCCCCGGGGCGAGATCACGGACGTCCATGGGGCTTCTTTAGCCGTAAGCGTGCGAACGTTCGATATCGTGGGCTATCCCCCTGATCTCAGGCAAGCCGGAGTTCTTGCCGAGGTTGCGGCGCTCCTTGGAAGACAGGGGATCCCGGCGACGGCCGAAGGTTTGGGCGAGAGCATCCAAAAGCAATACTGGGCTCCTTACCGTCCCGTAACGGTCGCGTCAAACCTGACCCTTGGCCAGGTGGCAAGCCTTGTTTCCGACCCTGCTTTTCCCAAGTTCCTTTCTCCGACGCCGGTTTTCAGGCGGGTATACCCTGCTGGAGCGCTTGCCGCACACGTTGTGGGCTATGTCGGCGAGGTGACCCGCGAGGAGCTTGAAAATCGGGTCGAGCAAAACTACATGGTGGGGGACTTGATCGGGAAAACGGGTATCGAACTCATGCACGAGGAAAGCCTGAGGGGTGTGGCGGCTGAAGAGGCGGTAGAGGTCGACGCGATGGGAAGAAGAAGGCGAAGGCTGAGCATGACCCCGCCGACCAAAGGGAGGGATCTCAGGCTGACCCTGGACCTTGGGGCTCAGCGCGAAGCCCAGCAACTTCTCGGCGGCAAAAAAGGGGTTATCGTCGCGATGGATGTCCGTGACGGGGCGGTCAAGGTCCTCTACTCGGCTCCTTCCTACGACCCTAACCCGCTGACCTGGGGCGTCTCCTCGGGAGAGTGGGCCCGCCTTCTCAAGGACCCGGACAGGCCGATGATGAACAGGGCGATCAGCGGTGCGTACCCCCCCGGTTCCACCTTCAAGGCGGTTCCCGCCTTGGCTGCACTTGTGGAAAAAGTGGTGACCCCTCAAACGACGGTTTATTGCCCGGGTCAGTTCAAGTTGGGTAACCGGGTGTTTCGCTGCTGGAAAAAGGGGGGCCATGGAACCGTGAACCTCGTCACGGCCCTCAAGGATTCTTGTGATGTATACTTCTACCAAGTCGGGCTCTGGCTCGGAGCTGACCGCCTGATCGATTGGTCTGCCCGGCTGGGTGTCGGAAAATTGACGGGTATCGACCTCCCTGGGGAATCGAGGGGGAACCTTGCCGGGCGTGAATGGAAAAAGAGGCGATTCTCGGAATCCTGGTTCCAGGGGGACACGGTTAATTATTCCATTGGCCAGGGGTTCCTCCTCATGACGCCCTTGCAGTTGGCCCGGCTCTATGCTGCCCTTGCGAACGGAGGAACTCTCGTCGTTCCTCACCTTTCTGCAGAGGAACACCCTGAGGGAACGAGCCTGGGGCTTCCAGCCGCATCTCTAGGCTGGGTCCGCAAGGGAATGGAAGAGGTCGTCAGGTCAGGAACCGGAAGGGCTTCGGGCGTTTACGGCGTGTCCGTTACGGGCAAAACAGGAACAGCCCAGAATCCGCATGGAGATGACCATGCGTGGTTTGTGGGTTATGCTCCTTCTGACAAACCACGTTATGTGGCGGTCGCTCTTGTTGAAGGTGGAGGGCATGGCAGTTCGGTTGCCGCTCCGATTGTCGGGCAGGTTTTGGCTTACCTCGTGGGCGTCGAGAAATGAAAGGGGAGGAGAAGGAGATGGAAGTCGAAAGGGAAAAGCCTGCCGTCACCCTGAAAGGAGGCGCCGGCCACCTTCGCCTCGTCGTTCCGGAAGGGCTTGCCGATCCCGAGGTATGGCCTGCCCTGGAGAAGGCGATTATCGAGGCCCATCATCTCCTTGGGGGTGCCCGTGTGGTCCTTGACCTCCAGGGAAGGCCACTCACGGAAGCTTTCATAGGGCGGCTGCTAACGGACGTGATCTGGAACCACGGCCTCAACATCCTGTCCTGGATCAGCTTCGACAACGAGGGGCTAGGTTTGCTCCGGAAAGCGGGACTGTCCGTGGGAGAACCGATGGCGACCATTCCGGATAGCCGGCAGACAAGGTCTTTCCAGTCCCTCCTTCTAGACCGGTCTCTCAGGTCGGGACAGAAAGTCGAGCATCCAGGCGATGTTTTTATTGTCGGACAGGTCAACGATGGTGCGGAAGTGGTCTCGGCAGGCAACATCGTTGTATGGGGCAGGCTCCAGGGATTGGTCCATGCCGGAGCGGAAGGGAATGTGTCTTCAAGGGTCATCGCAAAGTCATTCGAGGCAACGCAGGTTCGGATCGGCCGTCTCTTCAGCACTTTTGACAGCGCTTCGCCATGGTACGGGAAGAGCGTCCTTTTCGCCGTAGAGGGAGACACGCTGGTCGCAAGAGAATTGCCTTGATCACACCTGATCGAAGAGGAGGGGGCTCCATGGATCCGAGGATCATCGTTGTGACATCTGGAAAGGGAGGAGTCGGCAAGACGACGACAACGGCAAACCTGGCCGTTGCCCTGGCAAGGGCGGGATACAAAACCGCCGCGGTTGACGGGGATATCGGTTTAAGGAACCTGGACGTCGTTCTGGGACTTGAAAACAGGATCGTATTCAACCTCGTCGATGTCGTTGAGGGATCGTGCAAGCTGCAGAAAGCGATGGTCCGGGATAAGCGGGTAGAGAACCTCTTCCTGCTTCCCGCAGCCCAGACGCGGACCAAGGACGCCGTTAGCGCGGACCAGATGCTGAAGCTCTGTGACGAACTTCGGGAAAACTTCGATATTACCCTCATTGACAGCCCTGCAGGCATCGAACAAGGCTTCAGGAATGCCGCGATAGGCGCCGACGAAGCAATCGTCGTGACGACCCCGGAGGTTTCTGCCGTACGGGACGCGGACCGGATCATCGGCATGCTTGAATCGATGTCAAAGTCTCCGATCCGGCTTGTCCTCAATCGCCTGCGCCCGGCAATGGTCAAGTCCGGCGACATGATCGACGTCAAGGATGTTCTCGATATCCTGGCGATTGACCTGATCGGTGTCATTCCCGACGACACGGCTGTCGTTGTCTCGACCAACAAGGGCGAACCGCTGACACTCGGGGACGATTCCACGGCAGCCAAGGCCTTTTCTAACGTTGCCAGACGGATTCTCGGGGAGGAAGTCCCCCTTCTTGACCTGGATTCTCCCGATCAAAAAGGCTTTTTCGGCTTTCTCAGGAAAGCCCTTGGGCTTTAGGAGGTGTGGACGGAATGAATTTCCTCGCCCGTTTGTTCCAGGTGATCGGAAAAGAGAAATCCAAGGAGACCGCGAAAAGGCGTCTTCAGCTTGTGCTGATCCACGATCGAACGGACATCTCCCCCGAGATGATGGAGAACCTTCGGAAGGACCTGATCGGCGTCATCAGTAATTACCTCGATATCGAAGAGGACAAGATCGAGCTCGATTTCTCCAAAGAGGAGCGTTCCGTGGCTCTTGTGGCGAACATCCCCGTTAAGAACGTCAAGAGGAGAGCGGAGCGCAGGGCGGAGCCTGCATGAAACTAAGTGAGGAAAAGGGGAACATCCTGCGGCTGCTTTTTGTCTTGTCGGACCGCAATCTGCTGTCCGCGGCAGTCGGCCTTTTCCTCGTCGGCCTTTTTTCAATCTTCAGCGCAGGCCTTGGCATGGAGAAGAACGCCGGGACTTTTGTCATCCGGCAGGCGGCTTGGGGTGCGGTATCCTTTGCAGCCTATGTCTCGGTCCTGAGAATTGGCTATTCGCGCTTGCTCGACTGGACGTACAGGATATACGGGATTGTGATGCTCCTTCTGGTGTTTGTACTTGTCGTCGGTCATGCGGCGAAGGGTGCTCAAAGCTGGATCGGTTTCAGGGGAATCCGGTTTCAGCCCACCGAGCTGGCCAAGGTGGCGCTGGCGCTTTTACTGGCCAAGCACCTCTGCAGGCATCCTGTGAAGCAGGTGAAAGACCTGGCGGGTGTCTTGGGACTGTCCGGAGTCAGCCTTGTCCTGGTGCTGATCCAGCCTGACCTGGGAAGCACGATTGTCCTATCCGTCATGATCTTTACCGCCCTCTACGTGGCTGGAACACCGGCCCGCTACCTGCTTGGGCTCTGCGGGGCGGCACTGTCGGCCCTGCCGGTCGTCTGGCATTTCCTCAAGACGTACCAGAAACTGCGCCTGATGGTTTTCCTGAACCCCTATATCGACCCGCTTGGAGCGGGTTACAACGTGATCCAGTCAAGAATTGCCGTTGGTTCGGGCCGGCTGGTAGGCAAAGGTTTCATGATGGGAACGCAGAGCAAGCTGGGGTTCCTGCCGGAACCGCACACGGACTTTATTTTCAGCGTTTTTGCCGAGGAATTCGGTTTCCTTGGCGGCATCGCCTTGCTGGGGCTCTTTTTCTTCCTGTTGTGGCGGATACTCGCAGCTGGGGTCAAATCAAGGGATCTCCGGGGCAAGGTCCTTGTCGCTTCGATTGCGGGATGGATATGGTTCCAGGTGGTGGAAGGCATGGCGATGAGCATGGGCCTTGCTCCCGTGACGGGTTTACCCTTGCCGTTCCTGAGCTATGGGGGGAGTTCCCTCCTCGCGCTGGGAATCGCCCTGGGGCTTGTACAGAGCGTTGTCGTCGAAAACCCGCGGCCAGATGACGGTTCTTGAGGTGAAAAATGACAGTGGAACGACCTTTTGAAATGGATCACCCTTTATGGCCCCTTTTGGCGGCGGTCAAACATCCTTCCCGCTACATCGGGCAGGAATGGGGGACGGTGGCCGGACGGTTGGGGAGCGCAAATCCCGCCGTTCGGCTTTGTTTGGCTTTCCCGGACGTTTACGAGGTTGGCATGAGTTTTTTGGGGTTCCAGATCCTCTATGCTTTGGGGAACTCCATTAAAGGTGTCGTGACGGAGAGAGCCTACTGCCCATGGATCGACATGGAGGCCTCCCTGCGTTCCGCAGGCCTGCCCTTGACCTCCCTGGAGTCGGGAACACCCCTCAATCGTTTCGATGCCGTGGGTTTCACGCTCCAGTACGAGCTGACTGCGACGAACATACTGACGATGCTGGACCTTGGGGGCGTTCCCCTGAGATCGGAGCTTCGAGGCGACGACGATCCGCTCGTCATGGCAGGAGGCCCTGGAGCCCTTGCTCCGGAACCGCTGGCCCCTTTCATCGATTTCTTCTGCCTTGGAGATGGAGAAATCCTCCTTCCCGCCGTTTTGCAAGCCGTCGCGGAAACCAGGGGGCACCGAAGGGCAGACCGGCTTTCACGGCTGGCGGAGATCCCCGGGGTCTACGTTCCGGGACTCGCGACATGCACATACTCCCCGAATGGAGTCGAGATTCGCTCAAAACAGGCTTTTCCGGTAAAGAGGCGGTTTGTCCGGGACATGGACTCCGTGTTTGTGCCTCGATCCCTCGTTGTCCCCGACACCGGCATCATTCACGACCGGGTCCCCGTGGAGGTTTTTCGTGGATGCACGAGAGGGTGCCGTTTCTGCCAGGCTGGAATGGTCTATCGGCCACTGCGGGAAAGGAGCCCGGAAAAGGTTGTGGAAATCGCGCGGGAACTCCTGGGAAAAACCGGGTGGGAAGAGGTCGGCCTGGTTTCCCTGTCTTCCTGTGATTACACAGGACTTGTCCCCGTCCTCGAAGCCCTATCGACTTCCCTTCGGGAGAGGGGCGTCAAGCTGAGTCTGCCGAGCCTTCGGATGGACGCCTTTTCGGTCGAGTTGGCGGCGCGCCTCGAGACGGTCAAGAGAGGCGGCTTGACCTTTGCCCCGGAAGCCGGCAGCCAGCGGTTGCGGAATGTCATCAACAAAGGGATCGGGGAGGACGATATCCGGACGACGATCGAATCCCTGAGCGAGCATGGATGGGATCGGGTCAAGCTTTACTTCATGGTGGGACTACCGACGGAAACGGAAGCGGACCTCGCCGGAATCACCGATATCACCCGGGAAGCGTTTGCCATACTTCGCAGGCGCCATCGAAGGGCGGAAGTGTCGGTTTCGGTCAACGGGTTCATCCCGAAGCCCCATACCCCGTTCCAGTGGGAACCGCAGCTTCCCCTCGAGGAAACGGAGGCCCGCTGCAAATGGCTCAAGAGGCAGCTCGGGAACCCGAAAATTGCGCTGAATTACCATGATCCCCGCCAGGGCTTCCTTGAGGCGGTTTTCGCGCGGGGGGACAGGCGTCTTGGGAACGTCATCGAGAGGGCCTGGAAAAGCGGATGCCGCTTCGACGGATGGACGGAAACGTTCCGCTTTGAATCCTGGATGCAGGCTTTCAGATCGGAAGGGCTGGATCCGGACTTTTTTACTACCCGCCGGAGGGAGAAGGACGAATTTTTCCCCTGGGACCATATCGACACGGGGATCAGCCGCGATTTCCTTTGGCGCGAGAAAGAAAAAGCCTTCATGGAAGCCATAACGCCTGACTGCCGCCTTGGGAAATGCCATGGCTGCGGTTTCTTCCCCGAGGAATGTTCACGCATGCGGCAGGGGGCGGAAAGATGAGCAGAGTACGTTTCCTTTTTTCAAAAAGAGGACTGGCCGCCTTTGTCCCTCACGTGGAAATGCCGCCTCTCCTTTCCAGGTCCGCAAGGAGGGCCGGCTTGGAAATCCTCCAGACAGAAGGCCTTTCCCCGCATCCGAAGATCAGCCTTGGGCCGGCCCTGCCGGTTGGGGTTCCTGCCCTGGCCGAGCCTGCCGAAATCTGGGTGGGGAACTGGAGCGAAACAGCGGCTGGAGAATGGCGGACGATGATGCCCTTGGGATTCGACATCCTTCGTGCCTCGACGGTGGAGGGACCGGCCCTGAGTCGCCTCTGCAAGGCTGCGGAGTACCGGGTCTTTTTCAGGGGCCGCCTTCCTGGAGTGGAAGCCTTGAGAAAGGCGATCGAGACGAACCTTCAGGAGGAAGGACTGCTTTACGGCCTGGAAATGGAGGGTATTTCCGCTAGGGTTGTCCTTGCCCAGCCTGATCGGTTCGGGCCGGGTTTTTTCGTCAAAGCCTTTACGGCTTCCGGTTTTGTCGAGGGGTGGAAAGACCTGCTGATCATGAGGACGGCAGTGGGAACCTGGGAAGACAACACCGTAAAGCCTCTTGTTTGACCTGGGGAGTGACGGGATGGCGATAGAACGACAGATCATCGCTAATGTGCTCGATTCTGAAGAGATGCGCCTTGCGATACTGGAAGAAGGGCGCGTTGCGGAGATTTTTTGCGAGCGGATGTGGGAAACGCAGAAGGCGGGAGAAATTTTCAAAGCCCGGGTGGACAGCGTCCTGCCGGGGATGAATGCATCCTTCGTGAACCTCGGGGATGGCCGCAATGCTTTCCTCTACCTGGAGGATGCGCGCGGAGTGGATGTCCGCGCCAACGCCGAAGTCGTCGTCCAGGTCGTGAAAGCGGCACGGAGAGGCAAGGGGGCAAGGGTCTCGGCCAGGGTGTCGCTGCCGGGACGTTTCCTGGTCCTGGTTCCGGGAGGCAACGAAACCGGAGTTTCGAAGCGGATCCTTGACGAGGGGGAACGAAAACGGCTTAGGCAGCTTGCCCGTGCCCTCCGTCCCCAGGGTTTCGGGGTCATCGTCCGGACTGTCGCCGAGGGAGCCTCAGCGGAAGCTCTTCAAGGTGATTTGGCCATGTTGCTGGACCTTTGGCGGGAGATCTCCACCCTGGCAGAAACCCAACCGGCTCCTTCGCTTTTATACCGTGATATCGGCCTGGTCGGGAGGATCCTGAGAGACGAACTGAACGGCGATGTTTCGGAGATCGTCCTCGACTGCCCCGAAGAATATGAAAAAGTGACGGCCTATGTCCGTGATTTCTTTTCCGATTCTCCTCCGAAAGTCGAGCTATATAGCGGTTCTGTTCCGATTTTCGAGTTTTACGGCATCGAAAAGGAGCTTGCCGCGGCCCTGGAGAGGAAAGTCTGGCTTCCTTCCGGAGGAACGCTCGTGGTGGACCAGACCGAGGCTTTGACCGTCATCGACGTCAATACGGGGAAATACGTTGGAGCGACTAACCTGAGGGAAACGGTCCTGAAAACAAACCTCGAGGCTGCAGAGTCGATCTACAGGGTCTTGCGCCTGAGGTCAATCGGCGGGATCGTCGTCGTCGATTTCATCGACATGGAATACGAGGAGGACAAGAACGCTCTTCTGCAGAGGCTTGAGGAACTCTTCCGGTACGATCGGTGCAAGGCAAGGGTTTATGGGGTAACGCAGCTGGGGCTTGTGGAGATCACCCGAAAGCGGGCACGGGGAGACCTCAAGGGGACGTTCACGAAGAGTTGCCCGTTTTGCTCGGGTAACGGCTGGGTCCTTAAGGAAGACACACTCGCCCTTTCGATCAAGCGGTTCCTGAGGAAGGTCTGCAGGTCGGGAAAAGCCGAGGCCCTGATCCTCGAACTTTATCCCGCCGTGGCGCGTCACATTGCAGAAAATTACCTCGAGGGTTGGGAAGAAGAGTTCGAGAGGAAGATTTTCCTGCGGGAGATGCCCCTTTTCCCTTGGGAAAAATTCCGGCTTGATTTCCAGGGGGCACTCGCCCAGGCGGAACACAAGATCAATGTACATCGCCCAACTGTTACTCAAGGGATTTAAGAGTTTCGGAGGCGACCACGATCTGTCGCTTTCTCCTGGCCTGACCTGCATTGTCGGGCCGAACGGAAGCGGAAAAAGCAATCTCCTTGATGCCATTCGGTGGGTTCTTGGCGAAGGGGCCCCTTCTGATCTCAGGATCTCGCGCCAGTCAGACCTGCTTTTCCAGGGGAGTGCAAGCCTTCCTCCATGCAAGGAAACGGAAGTTGCGGTGCGCCTCGTTTCCGGCAAGGCGGGATGCCTGATCCGGAGAAAGGTCGAGAGGGACGGCACGGGCCTTTTGACGGTCGACGGGAACCGTATTCGTCTTCAGGACCTGGACCAGGTCAAAAGGGCCTGGGGATTGGAAGGCATTCGTTTCGCCTTCATGGGGCAGGGAGAGATCTCTGAAATCATCCAGCAAAAACCTCTCCAGAGAAGAATGCTCCTCGAAGGCCTGTTCGGGATCGACCTCTACCGCAGGAAAAGGGAAGAGGCGGTCGATCGGCTCAAGAAGGCCGAGGAAGAATTGCTGCGCCTAGCGACCCTGCTCTCCGAGCTTTCCTCGCGGCGGGAAGAGATCGGCCCCATGGTGGAAAAGGCACGGAAGGCCCAGGAGGTCCTCGATGGCCTTGAAGACCTGCGTCGCCAGTATTATTGGCTGCGCAGGGAAAGGTCGGAAGACGCCGTTCTATCCCTCAGGAAGCGGCGCGATTCCCTTGAGCGGGAACAGGCGGTCCTTTCGTTTTGGAGTGCAGGCTGGAGCCGAAGGAAGGATCTGCTGGAGCGAAGTCTCGGGATCCTCCGGAGCGAGATGGAATCCAGCCGCCAGCTGCAGGCTTCGACACTCCACTCCCTGCAGGAAAAGCTTCGACAGGCCGCTTCGCTGGCTTCCGCCCTCAGGAGGGACAAGGACCAGGTCAGAGCTGCAGAGAGAGAGTTTTCCAGGAAAAAGGAAGCCTTGCTCGCCCTGGAGCGGGAGGAGAAGGTCCAGCGGGAACTGGCCGATTCACTCGAGTCCGAGCTTTCGAGGAAGAGGACCGAAGCGTTAGCGGCCAGGGAAGAACGGCTGAGGAAACAGCAGGAAAGCAAGAGGCGGGAACAGGAATTCAAGGCGCTTTCCCGCAAGAAAGCCGAGCTGGGAGCCGAAGCGGAGACTTTAAAGGCTAAACTGGCCGCCCATGGGCGGCAATGCGGTTCTCTTGAAAAGGAATTGCGTGAAAGATTGTCCGAGGCCTCGAGGCTGGAAAGAGAGTTGAAGGAGGCGGAAACCCGGGATCTCGAAATCGGCATGAATTGCGAAGCCGCTGTCGAATCGCACTCGGCAGCCTTTGCGGCTTCCCAGAAGGCGGCGGCTGAAATCGCACGGTTGCGGAAGCAGGTCCTCCAGGTTTCCTCCGATTTGGAAAACATCAATCAGAAAATGGACGGACAGGTCTTCCCGCGCCCGGTCCAATTCCTTGTCGCTGCCGCGAAGCTAGGACGTCTTCCGGTTTCCCCCGTCCCCGTCATCGAGGCCTTTGAGTGTCCAAACCGTTTTGTGAAGGCTATCGAGTCCTATCTTGGGGCTCGGCAGTTCTGGCTTATCGTCAAAAGCATGGAGGACGCACGCCTCTGCATCGACAGGCTTCGCCAGGCACAGGCGGGCAGGGCGACTTTCCTGCCGCTTGAGAGGTGCCGGCCATCGAGGCCATCGAGGGATGCTGGCGTCGAAAAGGAACCGGGAGTGCTGGGATGGGCCCTGGATCTGGTCGATCTTGGTAAAGAGTGGCAACGGGCTGTCGAGCACCTGTTGGGAGATCTCCTGATTCTGGAAGATTACGGCGCAGCTGCGAATCTCGTGCGGAGAAACCCCAGGCTTGCGGTTGCCACCCTGGATGGAGAGGTTTTCATGCCCGGCGGGTCCATTTCGGGTGGAGCGCAGCGAAGCGGAGCAGGCGGTATCGAAATCCGGCGCCGCCGGAAAGAACTTGAAGCCCTGCTTGAAAACCTGCAAATCGAAGCGGATCGGTGGCAGACCGTTCTGTCCGGTGCCGAGGCAACGGAAATGCAAACCGCGGCCGAAAAAGAAAGCCGTTTTGCAGAAAGGCGCGAATCGCAGGAAGCCCTGCGAATGCTGAAAGGGCGGAAAGAAACAGCGGATCGGGAAGCCCGGCAGCTTCGCGAAGCACGGGAAAACCTCCTGGAAAGCCTTTCGGTGATGGGAAGGACCTTTCTCTCGGTTTCCATCGAACTGCAACAGACCTGCGCGCTATTGGGTTCCATGGGAGAAGCGATCGAAGGGCAACCTATTGAAGAAGGGCCCACAAGCCTTGAAACGGAGGTTCTCCTGGCAGAAGAGAAGCAGCGGGGCGCCCGGGAATTGCTGGGGAGGGTGGAGAAGGAGATTCGAGGGGTTCGGGAATCCCTCGATCTAGCGGAAACGGAAATCGCCTCACGCGGACGTATCGTTGCGAAGCTTCTTGCGGACCTATCTGACCTCGGGGGGCAATACCTCGTTTTGTGGAAAAGAAAGAAGGAAATCGAGGAAAGGGAAGAAAATCTTTCATCCCGCTCCGAGAGGGACAGGAAGGACCTCGTCAGGGTGGTTGCGCGCGAGGGCAGGGCCCAGGAAGCGGACCGCCGTTGCAGGACCCGGATGGTTGAATTGGAACGGGAAACTCTTGAAGCCGAAAACAGCTTGACGGAGCTGGTGGCGGAATGGGAGGATAAACACCCTTATCCCGGTGCCGGATTATGCGAAAAAGCCGATTTGGAAGAAGTGAAGCGGAGGATTCGGAATGCGGAAAGAATCCTTCGGTCCATGGGAGAGGTGGAGATGGGAGTCCTGTCCGAAGAGGAATCCCTTCGGGAGCGGACGGCTTTCCTCTCCGAACAGTGTTCGGACGTGAGAGAGGGCATCCGGACCCTTCAAGGCTTCATCGCCGATACAGACCGGGAGGCGTCAAGGGTTTTCGGTCTTGCCATGGAGGGGATCGACCGACGCTTCGATACCCTGTTCCAGCGCCTTTTCGGAGGCGGTGAAGCGCATTTGGAGATCGAAGGGCCCGGCGGGGGATGGGAGGCCGGCGTGGATGTCACTGCCCGTCCTCCAGGCAAGCGGCCTCAGGGCCTAGCGCAGCTTTCGGGGGGGGAGCAGTCCTTGACGGCGATCTCCCTCTTGTTTGCCGCCATGGAAGAAGCCCGTGTCCCGATCGCGATACTGGATGAAGCGGACGCCGCCTTGGATGAAGTCAACCTGAGACGGTATGTGGATCTGGCGGGGGAATATGCGAAGGACCTCCAGATCCTTGCCATGACCCACCGGCGGACGACCATGGAAAAGGCTGACGTGCTTTATGGAGTCACCCTTTCGGAACCAGGGCTTTCCCAATTGGTGGGGGTGCGCATGGAGGACTGGACATGACCGAAACGACGATAGATGACATCTTGCTAGGCGAGTTGAAGCTCAAGCAGCCTGCCGAGGGCCCCCGCGTTTCCGTCGATACGGTCCTGCTCGCGGCCGCGGTCAGGCTACGCTCGGGGGAAAGAGTCCTGGAACTGGGGTGTGCCCATGGGGCCGTGCTGCTCATCCTCGCCCGAAAATTCCCGCAGGCTTCGGGATTCGAAGGGCTCGAGATATGCAGGGATCTTGCGGATATGGCCGTGGAGAACGCCCTGCGCAATCGCCTTGAAGAAAGAGTCGGATTCACCTGCGGGGACCTCAAGGAAATTCGAACGTTCTTCCTTGCGGAGTCTTTCGACGTGGTTCTCATGAACCCCCCGTATAACGATCCCGAAAAGAGCCGGGTCAGTTCCCATTCCGTCAAGGCGGTGGCCCGTCACGGGACAGCATGCAGCCTGGCCGACGTGGCCGAGGCCGCTCGTTATCTCCTGAAGCCAAAGGGGAGGTTCTACCTGGTCATGAGAGCGAACCGTGTTGCGGAAGCGCTCTGCCTCTTCCGGCAAAATTCCCTGGAACCGAAACGGATCCGTTTCATCCATTCCTGTCCGGGCAAGGATGCCTCGGCCTTTCTTCTTGCCGCCATGAAGCATGGCAAGGGTGGGATGGTGGTCGACCCGCCCCTTTTCATCACGGACGAACGCGGGGAGTATACCCCCGAACTCCTTGCCGCCTACCGATTGGAGAGTCCCCCATGCCTTTGATCCTGGTCCCGACACCGGTCGGAAACCTGGAGGACATCACGCTGAGGGCCATCCGCGTCCTGAAGGAAGCGGATCTGATCGCATGTGAGGATACGCGGAGGACACTCCGCCTTCTGAACCATCTCGGAATCCGTGTCCCTCTCGTTTCCTACCATGAGCACAACGAGAAGGAAAAAGCTCCTTTTCTCCTGCGGGAACTGATGGAAGGCAAAAAAATCGCCTTGGTCTCGGATGCAGGCACGCCAGGCATATCGGATCCCGGGGCTCACCTCGTCGGAGAAGCGATCAGGGAAGGGCTTCAAGTCGAAGTGCTGCCGGGTGCCACCGCATTGATACCGGCACTCGTTCTTTCGGGTCTTCCTACCCATACATTCCAGTTTGCGGGATTCCTTCCTCCCAGGAGGGGAGATAGGCGGAAACGCCTTCTTGCCTTAAAGGACGTTCCCTGCACTCTGGTTTTCTACGTTTCTCCCCACCGTTTAAGGGACGAAGTGGCCGATTGCGCCCATGTTCTCGGCAACCGCCCCTGTGCCCTGGTTCGCGAACTCAGCAAGGTCCACGAGGAGGTAACGAGGATGGATCTTGAAGAACTGGCGATAAAGGTCCAGTCTCCTGTAAAAGGTGAAATGGTCCTCGTGGTCGGCGGTGCCCCGGAGAGTTGCCGGGGAAACCCCCAAGCCGAACCGGGCGAATCCTGGGAAGCATTCGCGAAAGAGGCAATCGGGCTAGGCCTTTCGATGCGGGATGTTGTCAAAACGGTCCACGAGCGATATGGTATTTCGAAAAATCGCGCCAAGGCTTTTCTCATGACCGGTGAGTCGGGAATAAGCCGTTCCTGTTGAACAAGAGGACGAATCCGCGAAGGGGAGGACCGAAAAAATGAGCAAGGAGCCCTTTTACATCACGACCCCCATCTACTATGTCAACGATGTCCCTCATATCGGGCATGCCTATACGACGATAGCCGCAGATGTGAGCGCGCGCTTCCACAGGATGATGGGGCAGCCTGTTCTTTTTGCAACGGGTACCGATGAACACGGGCAGAAAATCCAGCAAGCGGCGGCGAACAAAGGGTTGACGGCCCAGCAGCTTGCAGACCAGACCGTGGAAAATTTCCGGAGACTCTGGGCAGTGCTAGGAATTTCAAACGACGATTTCATCAGGACGACGGAAGAACGGCATTTCAAGGTTGTCACCGCGATTTTCGAGAAACTCATCGCGCAAGGCGATGTCTACAAGGGGACCTACGAAGGATGGTACTGCGTCCCTTGTGAAACCTACGTTCCAGAGGCTCAGATGGGGGAAGGCAAGACGTGCCCCGACTGCAAGCGCCCGCTCGAAAAAATGACGGAGGAAAGCTATTTCTTCCGGATGTCCAAGTATCAGGAGCCCCTCCTGCGGTTTTACGAGGAGAATCCCGACGCGATCCTGCCCCGAACCCGCTACAACGAAATCGTCAGTTTCATCAGGAGCGGCTTGAAAGACCAGTCCATTTCAAGAACAACACTCAAATGGGGGATCCCTGTGCCGGGGGACGACCGCCATGTCATCTACGTCTGGTTTGACGCCCTGATCAATTACCTGACCGTTTGCGGGTATCCGGACGACGAGGCGAAATGGAAGCAGTTCTGGCCTTTCGTGCGCCACCTCGTCGGCAAGGATATCATCCGCTTCCACTGTGTCGTCTGGCCCGCCATGCTCCTTGCCCTGGGAGTCAATCCACCCCGCCAGGTTTTTTCTCATGGGTGGTGGACGGTCGAAGGGGAGAAGATGTCGAAATCCAAGGGCAATGTGGTGGATCCCTTCGAGATGGTGGATCTTTACGGACAGGATGCGTTCAGGTATTTCCTGCTTCGGGAGGTCCCATTCGGGCTTGACGGGGACTTTTCCGAGAGCGGACTTGCCCGCCGAATCAACTCGGATCTTGCCAATGACCTTGGGAACCTTCTGAACCGAACCCTCCAGATGATCGAGCGATTCAAGGGCTGCATGGTCACCGGGTACGGTCCGTCCGATCCCCTGGACCTGGAAATGGAGAAGCTGGCCGCTGCGACCTACGAGGCACTTCTCGGCAGGATGTCCGAATTTGCCTTCGACGAGGCGCTGAAAGCGATCTGGACCTTTATTTCCCGGATGAACAAGTATATCGACGAGACGGCTCCCTGGAAGTTGGGGAAAGATAACGACCCCCGCCTCGATTCGGTCCTCGGGACGCTCTACCAGGCTCTTGTCCAGATTTCCCTGATGGTGGCCCCCTTCATGCCTGAGACCTCTCGCCGCATGTGGAGCCAGCTTGGGCTCGAAGGAGACCCGAACAACGCCCTTTTCGAGGATTACCCCTGGGGATTCCTTCCCGAGGGAACGGCAATCCGCCGGGAGGAAATCCTTTTCCCTCGCATCGACATGAAGGAGTGGGAAGCGGCCAAGGCGGAGCGGGATGCGAAAAAGAGCCTGCTCCCGGACCCTGGCGAGCACGAGGAGGAAGTCGGCGTCGAGGAATTCAGGAAGATCGAACTGAGAACGGCACGGGTCCTGGGGGTCGAGCCTGTTCCGAACGCCAATAAGCTCTACAAACTCGAACTGGACCTCGGATACGAGAGAAGGACGATCGTGTCCGGCATTCGTGAGTTTTACCAGCCTCATGAGCTCGTAGGGAGGGACATTATCGTCATCTGCAACTTGAAGCCCGCCAAGCTCAGGGGGGTCGTGAGCAACGGGATGCTTCTCGCAGCGGAGAGCCCGGATGGAAAAGAACTCGCCCTGCTGACGCTCGACAGGCCGATCATGCCGGGAAGCAGAATCCACTAGCGGTGACCTGTTTAGCAAAGTCCAGGGAGAATGGTTATGGAATCGCGGGCAGAAGCCAGCCCGCGATTCCATTTCGGAGGTAAAGATGAATTATATCGACAGTCATTGCCATCTTAACATGACAGATTTTGCCGGCACCCTGGACGATGTGCTCCGCTCGGCCAGGAAGTCAAATGTCCTCCGGCTGCTCGTAGCCGGTTTTGACGAGCCTTCAAGCGAAAAGGCCGTTGCCCTTGCGAAGTCCCGTGTTGCGGAAGGGGTCTTTGCTGCGGTTGGCATCCATCCCCATGACGCAAAAACCTGCCCGTCGGGAAGATTGCCGGAGAGCCTATCGGCATGGAGCATGGAAGAGCGGGTGGTGGCCATTGGAGAAACCGGCCTGGACTACCACTATGACCTCTCTCCGCGGGATCTTCAGGAAGATTGCTTCCGGCAGCACATCGACCTGGCGGCTCGGGTTGAAAAACCACTGATCGTCCATGTGCGGGAGGCTTACGATGAGGCGCTGGAAATTCTTCGTCAAGACTCGGCGGGAAGAAGCGGCGGGGTGATCCACTGTTTCGCCGGTGAGTGGCATCATGCTGTGGAAGCCCTGGACCTTGGTTTTTTCATCTCCTTCGCGGGTCCGGTGACCTTCCCGCGTTCAACGGCCTTGAGGGAAGTGGCAGCCCGCGTACCGCTCGACCGATTGCTTTGCGAAACGGATTCTCCCTACCTGGCCCCGCAGCCCTGGAGAGGGAGGCCCAACCAGCCGGCCTATGTGTCGGCCGTTTATGAAACGATTGCGGAGGTTCGGAAAATCTCTTTGGAAGCGCTGGCGGAACAGGTTTGGCAGAACGGCGCCCGGTTTTTCGGGTGGGGTGCCTGAGATGTTCGAATTTCGCCTAGAGGCGCGGTGCCCCGTGACCGGGGCGCGGGCAGGGTCCCTGGCCACACCGCATGGGATTATCGAAACGCCGGTTTTCATGCCTGTCGGAACGCAAGCGACGGTCAAGGCCATGACCCCGGATGAACTGTCCGGAATGGGCGCCCGAATCATCCTCTCGAACACCTACCACCTTTTCCTCCGGCCGGGGTCGGATCTCATCAGGGAAGCGGGGGGACTTCACAGGTTCATGGACTGGGAAGGGGCCATCCTCACCGATAGCGGAGGATTCCAGGTTTTTTCCCTCTCCGACCTTCGCAGGGTCACGGACGAGGGAGTCGCCTTCCGCTCCCACCTGGACGGTTCCTCCCATTTCATGACCCCGGAGCTGGCGATTTCCGTGCAGGAGGATCTCGGGAGCGACATCGCCATGTGCTTTGACGAATGCGTTCCCTATCCATCGAACGAGGCCTTGTCCATGGAGGCGGTTCTCAGGACGACGCGATGGGCCCAGCGCTGCAAAGCCGTCCACCGGAGGGCCGACCAGGCGCTTTTCGGTATCGTGCAGGGATCCGTCTTCGAGAGGCAAAGGCTTCGTTCCGCAGAGGCATTGATGGAAATCGGCTTTGACGGTTACGCGATCGGAGGGCTTTCGGTCGGAGAGCCTCATTCCGAAATGTATCGGATCCTGGACGTGCTGAATCCCGTTCTTCCGGAGAAACGTCCCCGCTACCTGATGGGAGTGGGCTTGCCCTCGAATCTCCTGGAGGGAGTGTCGAGGGGGGTCGACATGTTCGATTGCGTGCTGCCGACACGGACCGGCAGGAACGGGACTGTCTTTTTCTCAGGAGGGCGACTGAACCTCAAGAACGCGGCATTTGCCCGCGATTTCAACCCGATCGACCCCGAGTGCGACTGCATGGTCTGCAAACGCTTTTCCCGCGCTTATCTCAGGCACCTTTACAAGGCCGGGGAGATCCTGGCGGCGAGGCTGTGTTCATGGCACAACCTCCATTTCCTCGTTGGGCTCATGAAAAAGGCCCGAGAGGCGATCTTGCGAGGGGACTTTCCTGAGTTCAAGGACGCTTTCCTGGCAAGGTTCGGTGAAGGAGGGCCCGTTTCATGAGGGCGAAGGTCCTGGACGTTTCCCGTAATCAGGACTGCGAAGGTCTCAGGGAGGCGGCAGACCTGCTGAGGGATGGGGGCCTTGTCGTTTTCCCGACCGAGACGGTTTACGGGCTTGGCGCCAACGCACTTGACGGGAGAGCCGTGCTCCGGGTATTCGAGGCAAAAGGGCGGCCCGCGGATAACCCGCTGATTGTCCACGTTGCGGACCCTTCAGGGGCCGAGAGGGTGGCATACGTCCCCGAACTGGGGCGGAAGCTCATGGAACGCTTCTGGCCTGGGCCTTTGACGCTTGTGATGCCGGCCCGTGGAATCGTTCCTCCTCAGGTGACCGCGGGGCTCTCGACGGTGGCTGTCCGGATGCCGGCCCAGCCGATTGCGCTGGAATTGATCCGCTTGGCCGGGGTGCCGGTGGCGGCTCCAAGTGCCAACCTGAGCGGGCGCCCTAGCCCAACAGATGCCGAGGCGGTGGAAGAGGATCTCGGCGACAGGGTGGAAATGATTCTCGACGGAGGGCCGACGCATTTTGGCCTCGAGTCGACGGTGCTGGACATCACCGGGGAAAAGGCCGTGCTTTTAAGGCCCGGCGGGGTCGGCATCGAATCGCTTGAGGAGTTTTTGGGTTACCGTCCCGTTCTTCCCGGCTCAGACACACCGGCTGCCCGTCGTTCCCCCGGTACCCGATACAGGCATTATGCCCCGAAGATCCCCCTTTTCCTAAGGGAGGACGAGTCCGTTTGGGACAGGGTCGTGCCATGGACGGCCGACCAAAGGGCTTACGTGGGAATCAGGCCGCCGGTAGCCAGTTGTGCCGTCATCCGCCTCTTTCCGGATGTCGAGTCCTACGCCCGCGGGCTTTTCGCGGCCTTGAGAGAAATGGAGAAGTCGGGCGCCCAGGTGATTATCGCAGACTGGCCGGAGGCAGCCCGGGTCGGCCTCGCGCTAAGGGACCGGCTGAAGCGGGCTTCCGGGGGGCATCCTATCCCGGAATAGAGAAAGAAGCCCCTTGCCAAAAAGGGGCCCTGTTGCTAAAATCCCGTTTGTCGGTCGTGATGTCGGGGTGGCGGAATTGGTAGACGCGCTAGACTCAGGCTCTAGTGGGCATTAGCCTGTGGGGGTTCAACTCCCCCCCTCGACACCAAAAACTCGCGAAAATTTGTTCGCCAGGTCGTGCCTGTCTGTTGACATCGCACGGCCTTTTTGCTATTATGCCCCTTCGTCACGTCTAGGATTGTCCCCACTAAACCCCTTAAGGGAGGTCGTAACTCCCATGACAGTTTTTGCCCCCACGAAGAAGCACATTCAGCGCCGTGTTTTTGGGAGAGCCAAGGATCTCATTGATCTGCCCGATCTTGTCGAGGTCCAGCGGAATTCCTACCGATGGTTTTTCCAGGCTGAAACGGAATCGGATTCACGCGAGTCCCAGGGGCTCCAGGAAATCCTGGAGGAGATCTTCCCCATCGAGAGCTACGATGGATCCTTTGCGCTCGAGTTTGTTCGCTACTTTGTGGACGATTCCCCGATCATGGAAGAGGAAGCCCGCCAGCGCGACCTGACCTGGTCCATGCCTGTACGGGCCACGATCAGGCTGGTCAACAGGAAAAACGGGGAGATCAAGGAAGAGGAAATCTACCTCGGCGATTTCCCGGTCATGACGGACAGGGGAACCTTTATCGTCAACGGAACCGAACGCGTCGTTGTCAACCAGCTGGCACGGTCGGCCGGCGTCTATTTCAGCGCGGACACCACGGTTCCCGGCGGGGAATCGTACGCGGCCAAGGTGATACCCGACAGGGGAGCCTGGCTCGAATTCGACCTTACTCCCGGCGACGTGCTTTCCGTCAACATCGACAACCGGAAAAAAATCCCGGTCACGATGCTTCTCAAGGCGTTCGGGGCCACGAGCGACGAGGAAATCCTGAAGCTATTCGGGGCGAAGCCGGAACAGGTCGACCTTGTCGAGCTGCACGACGAGGCAAGGGGACGCCTCCTTGCCGAGGCGGTCCTGGACAAGGAAGGGCAAGTCCTGATTCGCCGCAACGATCGACTCACGAAGGAACACCTCGAGATCCTTTTCGAAATGGGCATGACGAAAGTCTGGGTCTGGAGCGTGGACAACGCGATTGCGGCCACTCTTGAAAGGGATAACACCCGCTCCGGGGAGGATGCCGTCCTTGAGCTTTTCCGGCGCCTTCGCCCCAACGAGCCCGCCAGGATGGAAAACGCAAGGGAGTACGTGTACGGGCTCTTTTTCGACACCCGCAGGTACAACCTGGGACGGGTCGGACGCTACAAGCTCAACAAGCGCCTGGATCTTGAAATCCAGGAAAGCCAGCGGCTTTTGACCATTGAGGATGTCGTTGCCATCATCAAGGGGATCCTCCGGCTGAGGAACGGAGAAGAAACCGAGGACGACATCGACCATCTGGGGAACCGTCGCGTGAGGGCGGTAGGGGAACTTCTCCAGAACCAGGTCCGCATCGGCCTATTACGGATGGAACGGATTGCCAAGGAGCGGATGACGACCTTGCCGGACCTGACCAACGCGACGGCGAAAGACCTGATCAACGTCCGTCCGATTTCCGCTTCCCTTCGGGAGTTTTTCGGATCTGCCCAGCTTTCTCAGTTCATGGACCAGACGAACCCATTGGCGGAACTGACGCACCGGCGCCGCCTTTCGGCCCTTGGGCCTGGCGGGCTCAGCCGGGAGCGTACCGGCTTTGAAGCCCGCGACGTCCACTACACCCACTACGGCCGCGTATGCCCGATCGAAACGCCTGAAGGCCCGAATATCGGGCTCGTGACCTCGCTGGCGACTTATGCCCGGATCAACGAGTACGGATTCCTCGTGACCCCGAAGAGGCGCGTGATCGATGCCCGTGTCACGGACGAGATCGTGTATCTTTCGGCCGATGAGGAAGACGAGTTCTTCGTCGGCAGGGCGAACACGCCTGTTGACAGCGAGGGCCGGATCCAGGGCCCGGATGTCCATGTCCGCTTCCGGGGAGAAATCGAAACGGTCGAACCATCAAAGATCGATTTCCTGGACGTCTCCCCCAAGCAAATCGTGTCGATCTCGACGGCTCTCATCCCGTTCCTTGAGCACGACGACGCCAACCGAGCGCTCATGGGCTCTAACATGCAGCGGCAGGCGGTTCCCCTAGTGCTTCCTCAGGCGCCGATCATCGGTACCGGGATCGAACACCACATCGCGAAGGATTCGGGATGCTGCGTCAGGGCCCGGCGGGGAGGAACGGTTGCTTTCGTCGACGCCAACCGGGTGGACATCCGTTCGGATGATGGGACGCTCGATTCTTACAACCTGACGAAATTCCGCCGTTCCAACCAGGGGACCGTCATCCACCAGCGCCCCATCGTGTCAAGCGGGGAAAGAGTAGAGGCCGGCGGGATCATCGCCGACGGGCAGTCGGTCGACCAGGGGGAGCTTGCCCTGGGCCGCAACGTCCTCGTGGCCTTCGTCTCCTGGGAGGGCTACAACTTTGAAGACGCGATCCTCCTGAACGAAAGACTCGTCCAGGAAGATCATTATTCGTCCATCCATATCGAGGAGTACGAGGTCGAGGCCCGGGACACGAAGCTTGGTCCCGAGGAAATCACGCGCGATATC
Organism: uncultured Synergistaceae bacterium; assembly: GCA_964521575.1. Taxonomy (GTDB): domain Bacteria; phylum Synergistota; class Synergistia; order Synergistales; family 79-D21; genus 79-D21. Next base: position 9,641 of record CAZFSR010000005.1, on the reverse strand, counting down.
CCGAACGTCGGCGAAGACGCGCTCAAGAATCTCGACGAGAACGGAATCGTTCGGGTTGGCGCGGATGTCCGGGCGGGCGACATCCTTGTCGGCAAGGTCACTCCCAAGGGAGAATCCGACCAGTCTCCGGAAGAAAAGCTGCTGAGAGCCATCTTCGGGGAAAAGGCCCGGGAAGTCAGGGACACGTCCATGCGGGTGCCGAACGGCGAGGGCGGCAAAGTCGTTTCCGTCAAGCGGTTGACCATAGACCAGAACAGCGATGATCTGAGCCCTGGCGTGAACGAAGTCGTCAAGGTTTACGTGGCCCAGCTTCGCAAGATCTCCGAGGGCGACAAGATCGCGGGACGCCACGGTAACAAGGGGGTCGTCTCGAAGATCCTCCCGGTGGAAGACATGCCCTACTTGCCGGACGGAACCCCTGTCGACGTTGTCCTCAGTCCCCTGGGCGTTCCCAGCCGTATGAACCTTGGCCAGGTCATGGAGACCGTCATGGGCTTCGTTGCGGTTCACAACGGATGGAAAGTCTCCACGCCGGTATTCGAGGGAGCGAACGAGCAGGATATCTTCGACGGCGTCAAGAGACTATCGGAGGGCGCCTATCCCGAGATGGCCGAAGACGGCCGCATCACCATCTATGACGGCCGCACCGGGGAACCGATGGAGAACAAGGTCACGGTGGGATACATGTACATGCTCAAGCTGATCCACCTGGTTGACGACAAGATCCATGCCCGTTCGATAGGTCCGTACAGCCTCATCACCCAGCAGCCCCTGGGCGGGAAGGCCCAGTTCGGCGGCCAGCGGTTCGGTGAAATGGAGGTCTGGGCGCTAGAGGGGTACGGGGCCTCCCATATTCTCCAGGAAATCTTGACGGTCAAGTCTGACGATATACGGGGAAGGCTGAAAACCTACGAACGGATCGTCAAGGGTCAAAACCTCACGAAGCCTGGCGTGCCGGAGAGTTTCAGGGTACTTGTCAAGGAACTGCAGGGGCTGGCTCTTGACGTCGAGATCATGTACGACGACGGAACGGTTGGTGAAGTCCTGCTTGACGAAGAGGACGAGGAGGTTGTCGTCCAGGGGGCTTCGAGGCCGCGACCAGCGATGGTCGACCTGGAGGCCGGGGAAGATGTGCTTCCCCCGTCTTCGGGCGGCGTGACCGAGGAAATGCTTTTCGTTGACCCGAATGAACTCGATTCCGGCTTCGAGGAAGAAGAGGGGCCGAGTGCCCAGGATTTGGCCGACGAGGGGGAGGATGCGTAAATGAGCCGTCGCGAAATCGTCGGGGTCCGCATCAAGCTTGCCAGCACGGAGAGAATCCGTGAACTATCCAGCGGAGAAGTGAAAAAGCCGGAGACGATCAACTACCGGACGCTTCGCCCGGAGAAGGACGGGCTTTTTTGCGAGAGGATTTTCGGGCCCACGCGTAGTTACGAGTGCGCCTGCGGAAAATACAAGCGGAGCGGCCCGAAGTACAAGGGAATCCTTTGCGACCGATGCGGAGTGGAAGTGACCGACAACCGGGTCAGGCGCGAACGGATGGGGCATATCGAACTCGCCGCCCCTGTCGTCCACATCTGGTACCTGAGAGGCATTCCCAGCCGCCTGAGCCTTCTTCTCGGCACGGCGACAAAAGACCTGGAAAAGGTGGTCTACTTTGCACCTATCCGGAAGAGGAAACCCGTCTTCAAGGTCGTCATGGAGGGGAGAAGGACTGACCTGGCACGCCGAGGAGACCTCATCGACGCTTCCGAGGAGCGGATCCACTCCCATTACGACCCGAAATTCAAGGCAGAGGAAGCCTACCGTGTCTTCCAGGTGGACGATGTCCCGGTGGACGAGGGGGACATTATTTCGGCCAGCCAGGTTTCGCGGTTCAAGGCGGATTACGGGGACGAGATCTTCAAGGTCGAGCCGGCCTTCCGTATCGAAGCGGCAGAAGGGGAAGGCCCGGGAGAAATCATTTCGGCTAGCGAACTGGAGGCCCGCGGAGGGGCGGAAGCCTTCCCGGGGATCCAGAGGGCGCAGGTCGGCAATCACGAGGCTTTCGTCGTCACGGCGGTGGCCCATTTGCCTTTTCAGAAGAACGATGTTTTGGCCGCCAGCGAAATCCAGCTTTTCAACCAGAAGTACCCGGGGCGTTTCCAGGCCCAGCAGGAAATGGCCACGATCGAAGACCCCTGCTACCTGGTCATTGACGGGGGAGAGTCCCCATTTGTCCGCGGCGACATCATTCTGGAGAGGGAACAGCATCTTTGCGCCGCCTACGACCGGGAATTCTCGGCCGGAATCGGCGCGGAAGGCGTCCAGTTGCTGCTGAACAAGCTGGGGCTAGACGAGATGGCCGCTTCCTTGAGGGAAGAGATTTCGGAGACGACGGGGCAGAAGAAAAGGAAACTGATCAAGCGCCTGCAGGTTGTCGAGGATTTCAGGAAGAGCGCGAGCAAGCCGCAGTGGATGATCCTGGAGGTGCTTCCGGTCATCCCGCCCGACTTGCGCCCCATGGTTCAGCTCGAAGGAGGACGATTCGCCACCTCCGACTTGAATGATCTCTATCGCCGCGTGATCAACCGGAACAATCGCCTTCGCAAACTTCAGGAACTGCGGGCCCCGGAGATCATTATCCGAAACGAGAAGCGGATGCTGCAGGAATCGGTTGACGCTCTCATCGACAACGGCAGGATGGGGAAGGCCGTCCTGGGGGCCGGAAACCGGACCCTCAAGAGCCTCAGCGACCTCCTTCGGGGGAAGAAGGGGCGTTTTAGGCAGAACCTGCTGGGCAAGCGCGTCGACTATTCCGGGCGATCGGTCATCGTCATCGGGCCCAAGCTCAGGATCTATCAGTGCGGGCTTCCCAAGCAGATGGCTCTTGAGCTTTTCAAGCCCTTCGTCATGCACAAGCTGGTTGAGAGGGGCCTAGCGCCGAACGTCAAGAGCGCCAGGCGCATCATCGAGCGTGGCCGCGACGAGATTTGGGCGATCCTGGAAGAAATCATCAAGGATCACCCCGTCATGCTGAACAGGGCCCCAACCCTGCACCGTCTTGGGATTCAGGCTTTCGAGCCGGTGCTGATGGAAGGGAAGGCCATTCGACTCCCGCCTCTGGTTTGCACTGCCTTCAACGCCGACTTCGACGGAGACCAGATGGCCGTTCACGTTCCGCTGTCGCTTGAGGCGCAGGCGGAAGCAAGAATCCTGATGCTGTCCGCAAACAACCTGCTCTCCCCGGCCAGCGGGAGACCCGTGGTGACCCCCACGCAGGATATCGTGCTGGGAATCTTCTACCTGACCGGAATGCGGGAAGGCCTGAAGGGCGAGGGGATGGCTTTCGGCGGCGTCGAAGACGTTCTTGTGGCGATCGATCACGGCGTCGTCCACCCCAACACCAAAGTCAAGATGCTGTGGAACGGGGAATGGATCGAAACGACTCCCGGACGTGCACTGTTCAACAGCGTCCTTCACCCCGATCTTCGGTACATCAACCGGCAAATCGGCAAGAAGGATCTAGGAACGCTCCTTGACAAGGCCTACGACAAGGTCGGTCAGGCGGCGATCGTCGACATGCTTGATGCCATCAAGATCCTGGGCTATCACTGGTCAACAAAGAGCGGGATCAGCTTCGGGCTCGACTGTGCCGTCATTCCTCCCAGCAAGAAGACGACGGTTGATGAAACCATGAAGCGGGAGGAAGAGCTTTCTGCCCAGTACGGCATGGGAGTCCTGACGGAAGAGGAATACCTGCGGCAGAAGGAAATACTCTGGTCGGAGGCGGCGCGCCAAATTGCCGATGACATCGTGGCGAACATGGACCAGGTCAATCCCTTGCGGATGATGATCGATTCGGGAGCCCGGGGCAGCAAGAACCAGGTTGCGCAGATGGCGGGCATTCGCGGCCTGATGGCGGATCCTTCCGGGCGGATCATCGACTACCCGATCGTGGCGAACTTCAGAGACGGATTGAACATGCTCGAATACTTCATCTCGACGCACGGTGCCCGGAAGGGGCTGGCCGATACCGCTCTCCGTACCGCCAAGTCCGGGTACCTCACGAGACGCCTGGTCGACGTGGCGCAGGACCTGATCATCACCGAGGAGGATTGCGGCACGGACAGGGGAACCCGCATCAGTGCCCTTGTCCAGGACGGGAAGACGGTTGTCACGCTCGCAGACCGAATTTCCGGACGAACAGCTTTGAACGATATCGAGGATCCCTCGACGGGCGAGATGCTTGTCCAGGGAGGAGACGAAATTTCGCAGGCAATGGCGGCAAGGATCGAGAACGCCGGAATCGAGGCGGTATGGGTCAGGAGTCCGATGACCTGCGGCCTGCGCAACGGGATCTGCCGGAAGTGCTACGGACGTGACCTCGCTACAAGGAAAACAGTGGCGATCGGGGAAGCGGTGGGAGTCGTGGCTGCCCAGTCCATCGGGGAACCCGGAACCCAGCTCACGATGAGGACCTTCCACACCGGCGGCGTTCGCCTGACGGGGGAGGACATCACTCAGGGGCTCCCGCGCATCGAACAGCTCTTTGAAGTCCGACGGCCCAAAAAAGTTGCCCAGCTGGTGGAAGCGGACGGCCGTGTGCTCGAAATCCGCGAGATGGAAGGCAAGCGCAAGGTCATCGTGGGGAAAGAAGAAGACGAGGGGGAGAAGGTGGTCTGCACCGTGCCCGCTTCCCAGAACCTTCTCGTCGAAGAGGGGCAGCTGGTCAAGAAAGGACAGAGCCTCACCGAAGGGTACATCGATCCCCAGCAACTGCTGGAGGTCGAAGGATTGGAAGCGGTCCAGAAATATCTCGTCGACGGCATCCAGGAGGTCTATTTCTCCCAGGGCGTTTCGATCAACAACAAGCACATCGAGGTCATCCTGCGGAAGGTTGCCCCGGTGAACCGCGTCCGGATCACCGAGGAGGGAGACAGCTCCTTCGTGGCGAACGAACTGGCCTGGGTCGATGACTTGGACCAGGAGTTGGACCGCATCCGGAAGGAAAACGACCGATGCCTTGAGGAGGCCATGGATTTCCTGCAGGACAAAATTCTTAGGGATATCGAGGGGCACAGCGGCATCGACAATATCCTTTCGCTGAAAGGCAGGCCCCTTGAGCCTGATACGATTCAGCGACTTCTGGCCCCCGGGTCGGCCGTTCGGGAGATAACGGTCGAAGACCGCGACGGGCAGGTCCGGGTCATCCTCGGGGAGGCGGCGTTCCGAAGAGAGATGGAGGGACTCGAGCTTATCGCTCCGGTTCCCGTTGGGGACAATGCCGAGATCTCCCCGACGGAATCATTGAGCCTCCAGGATCTCCTGGCCATTACCAGGGGCAAGCCCCAGCCCCTTTGCGTGAGGGACACCGATACGCTTTCGTCGCTGGAGAAGGGAGCCTACCTGGCAGAAGACGTCGTTTCGGACGGGGAAGTTGTCCTGAGAAGGGACAGGCCCCTGACGCCCGAGGCCCAGGAACGGCTCAAGAAGGCGAACGCCTCGGTTGTGAAGATCTGGCGTATGCCGAGTCGCCACAACGTGGACGACGCACTGAACCACCACCTGATCGAGAAGTTCTTCAGCAGGCCGATCAAACAGGCGATCAACTCCCAGGGCAACGCGGTCAACGATATTGGCCGAATCCTGGACGGAAGGGTCGTCCGAGGTCTTGTAGAAGGACAAATCGCCGCTGTGGAGCTCGATGGCGAAACGCAGGAAATCGTCACCCGCGAGAAACTGCTGGGACAGGTTTTAAGCGAGCTTGCCTACGGGAAGGTCCTCCTCGAGCCGGTGCACGACTCGAAGGGTAACCTGCTTGTCGAAGCCGGGACGGAGATAAGCCGCGAAGTCATCGACCGGCTTGTGAAAGGCGAATTCCAGGAACTGGTCGTCAGGCCGATATCCAGCTCGCTTGAAACGAAGCGGCTGATCCAGCGGGTTTCGTTTGTCCGCAGAATGAGGGAAGAACCGCAATGGCGCCCGGTCGTGCACGGCGTGACGAAAGCCGCCCTTGCCACCGACAGCTTCATGAGTGCGGCTTCCTTCCAGCAGACGGCCCAGATCCTGGCTCAGGCGGCCGTTCGGGGCGACGTTGACACATTGAAGGGGCTCAAGGAGAACGTGATTATCGGACACTTGATCCCCGCCGGGACCGGAGCGGAAAGCTACCGGCGCATCGATATGCAGGAAACCTGTTAGCACGACCGAAAAAGGATTTTCTTCCATGAACCGGGGGGTGTTCCCGTCTTTTCTTGACAGGGACTCCCCCGGTTGATATTATGTCTCGGTGCGTCCGCACAGGAGGGGATTGCTGTGCCTTTAAGTGAGCTTGCCTCGGGCCAGCGGGTTGTCGGTGTCCGCCAGGTTCTCCGCAAAATCAGGATGGGACAGCTGCAAAAGCTCTTCCTCGCGCGCGACGCGACAGAAGAACGCGTCATGGAACTCCTTGAAGAAGCCGGAAGGCAGAATGTGACGGTGGAATGGTGTGAAAGTATGGAAATGCTGGGGCGAGCCAGCGCCATTTCCCGTGGGGCAACTGCCGCGGGGTTGATCAAGGAGAATTTGAAGAACATCGAGTAAGGAAAGGAGGGAGTTCTGTGCCAACGATCAGTCAGTTGATCCGAATCGGGCGGGAAGACAAGCGGCAGCGCTCGAGCGCTCCTGCCCTTCAGGGGAACCCTTCTCGCAGGGGAGTGTGCACGCGAGTTTATACCGTAACACCGAAGAAGCCGAATTCCGCTTTGCGGAAAGTAGCCCGTGTCCGTCTCACGAACGGGATCGAAGTGACCGCCTACATCCCGGGAGTCGGCCATAACCTGCAGGAACACTCCGTGGTTCTCGTCCGCGGTGGGCGTGTCAAGGACTTGCCGGGTGTGCGCTACCACATTATCCGCGGGACCTTGGACTGTGGCGGGGTGGACGGCCGCCGTCAGAGCCGTTCGAAGTACGGGGCACGGCGCCCGAAATAGTTACTTACCGGAAAGGGAGGCTTTAGCCCATGCCACGAAAGGGGCACATCAGGAAAAGAACCTTGCCTGCGGACCCGGTGTTTGGAGTCCAGGCGCTCTCGAAATTCGTCAACTGCGTCATGTACTGCGGAAAGAAGAGCACGGCCGAGCGCATCGTTTACGGAGCGCTCGAGCTCTCTGCGAAGAGGCTGAATTCACAGCCTGAAGAGGTGTTCCGTAAGGCAATGGACAACGTCAAACCCGTCGTCGAGGTCAAGCCTCGTCGAGTGGGAGGCGCGACTTACCAAGTTCCTGTCGAAGTAGGGCCCGAGAGGGCCGAAGCGCTTGCAATCCGCTGGATTATCCAGTATGCCCGCGCGAAGAAGGGCATGCCGATGGTTGAGCGGTTGGCACGCGAATTTACAGACGCCTTCAAGGGTGAAGGGGCGTCCATGAAAAAGCGCGAAGACACGCACAAGATGGCGGAGGCCAACAGGGCGTTTGCGCATTACCGCTGGTAGAACTGATGTGTCAGTACAGGAGCTGCCGGCTCCGGGGAGCTTGAAACCATGCCGAAAGTTGATTTGAAACATATCCGAAACATCGGGATTGCAGCCCATATCGACGCTGGAAAGACGACGACCACCGAGCGCATCCTGTTTTACACGGGACGCAAGCATAAGATGGGCGAAGTCCACGAGGGCGCCGCAACGATGGATTGGATGGAGCAGGAGCGCGAGAGGGGCATCACGATCACCTCGGCCGCGACGACGTGCCTGTGGAACGATGCGCATATCAATATAATTGATACGCCCGGGCACGTGGATTTTACCGTTGAAGTCGAACGGTCCATGCGCGTCCTTGATGGCGCGGTGGCTGTTTTCTGCGCGGTAGGAGGGGTTGAGCCCCAATCCGAAACGGTCTGGCGCCAGGCTGACAGGTATGGAGTTCCCCGAATCGCCTTTGTCAATAAGATGGACCGTGTCGGGGCGGACTTTAACGCCGTCATCGACGGCATGCGGGAGAGGCTTGGCGCAAGGCCCCTTCCGATCCAGATCCCGATTGGCCTAGAGGACAGTTTCACGGGCATGGTCGACCTCGTGGCTTTCAAGGCGGTCATTTACCAGGACGACCTTGGGACCGACTACAAGGTTGTGAGCGTTCCGGCCGAGCTTCAGGAAGACGCGGCCATGGCCAGGGAGCTCCTCGTCGAAACCCTTGCGGATGTGGACGAGGAAGTGATGGAACTCTATCTCGAGGGCAAGGAGATTCCGCTTGATACCCTCAAGCGCGCGATCCGGAACGCGACCATCGCCATGAATGTTGTCCCGGTGATGTGCGGTTCAGCATTCAAGAACAAGGGAATCCAGCTTGTCCTTGACGCGGTTGTGGATTACCTTCCCAGTCCCCTCGACCTCCCTCCGATCAAGGGCGTCAACCCGGACACGAACGCCGAGGAGGAAAGAATTCCCTCCGAAGAGGAGCCTTTTACGGCACTTGCGTTCAAGATCATGGTGGATCCTTTCGTGGGGCGCCTTGTTTTTTGCAGGGTTTACAGCGGGCGGGTAGTGGCGGGACAGAGCGTATTGAACGCCACGACCGGCCGACGCGAGAGGATCGGGCGGATCCTGCGGATGCACGCGAACAAGCGGGAAGAGCTTGAATCGACCGAAGCCGGAGCGATCATCGCCCTTCCTGGCTTGAAAGGGACCCGGACGGGGGAGACGCTTTGCGAAGAAGGACATCCGATCGTCCTGGAATCCCTCGAATTCCCGGAACCGGTCATTGACCTTGCCGTCGAGCCCTTGAGCAAGGCGGATCAAGTCAAGCTCTCCAAGGGGCTTTCTGCGCTGGCGGAAGAAGACCCGACTTTCCGCGTCCATGTCGACGAAGAGACGGGGCAGACCATCATCCAGGGTATGGGGGAGTTGCACCTCGAGATCCTGGTGGATCGCCTGAAGAGGGAATTCGGAGTCGAGGTCAGGGTGGGACGTCCTCAAGTTGCTTACAGGGAGTCCATCCGGCATGCCGCAGGCGCCCAGGGCAAGTTTGTTCGGCAGAGCGGCGGGCACGGCCAGTACGGCGATATCGTCATCGAGATGGAACCGCTGCCGGATCACGTGGGTTTCGAAATCGAGGACAGGATCGTCGGTGGAGTTGTCCCCAAGGAATTTATCCCGGCCGTCAGGAAAGGTCTCGAGGAGGCCAGGAACAATGGCATTCTCGGGGGATACCCGGTTCTCGGGATGAAGATCGCCCTCGTCGACGGAAGTTACCACGATGTGGACAGTTCCGAGCTTGCCTTCAAGATTGCCGCTTCGATGGCCTTCAAGGAAGCGATGAAGAAAGCTTCCCCGGTTCTCATGGAGCCGGTGATGGAAGTCGAGGTCGTCACTCCCGAGGATTATGTCGGGGATGTCATGGGTGATCTCGCCGCGAGGCGGGGCAGCGTCGAGGGAATGGAGATGCGGAGCAATGCAAGGATCGTCAGAGCCCTCGTTCCGCTGGCAGAAATGTTCGGCTACGCGACGGACCTGCGAAGCAAGACCTCCGGTCGAGCTTCCTACTCGATGAAATTCCAGAAATACGCGGAAGTCGGCCCGGAAGTGGCCGAAAAAGTCTTGAAGCGGTAACGCCGAGGGCGGTTCTAAACAAGGGAGGGTATCGAAGATGGCGAAGGAGCATTTTGAGAGGACGAAGCCGCACCTG